>NZ_RKME01000009.1 GCF_003797825.1 Gordonia sp. OPL2 | reverse complement strand
GACCGATCTCCGCCTCGCGCCGCGTCCGGTTGCCACCATTCGCGGCAGCACGACAGTTTCTGCGCCCACACGCGCACGACAGCCGTACCCCCGGAATCCCGATCAGTTCGGCGAGGGCGATGACCCTGCGCTGCCCGACGGTGCGGGGATCAGCGGGACAGACCCGGTCGGAGACCATCGTGGACAATCGGTTCCCGAGGTGGACACCGTGTTCGGCGGGCACACGTGCCTCGATCACGGCGTGTCCGGCGGTGTCGGTGGTGATGACGACGTTCTGCCACTCCTCGGCGAACTCCTCCCGGACCTCGGCGGCACGATCGGGATCGAGGCTGATCACCAGATCACTGAGTGCATCGACCAGGTCCGTGTCGGTGATGGGCCGCGACGCCAATTCGAGTGCCAGGTCCTCGAAGTCGATGGCCACCCCCTCATGGTCGCTGGGACCCGACTCGGCGCCGGAGCCGTCGGCGTCCGCAGCAGGTTCATCCTCAGCAGCGGGTTCGTCCTCAGCAGCGGGAACACCGGGATCGCCGGGATCGCTCTCGGCACCAGGCCGGCCCTCCCCGTCGACTACCAGATCGTCCAGTGTCAGCTCCGGATCATCGCCGCCGTCGCCGGCACCGTGGTCGACGTCTCCGCCGTCATCACCGGACGGGGCCTGCTCACCCACCATGTCTTCGGTGATCTCCGCATCAGGCGCGATCTGCGCGGCACGCACCAGCTTCTGCACCCGATGAGTGCTGTGGTCGCCCTCCAGGTAGGCGGCCAGGATCTTCGGGAACTCTTGCAGCGCCTCACCCAGTGCCAGCCAGGTCCCCGCCTTGGTTCGCGAGACCCCCATCTGCAGGGACACCTCACCGAGGGCCGCCTTCTCGGCAGCCTTTCGCAGCGACATGCGCCCGGTCGGCTGCTGACTGTGCAGCATCTCGTTGTACACCGATTCGCCGATCCGATGACTCAGGACCACGGCACGGGCCTCGTGACGGCGACTCAGCCGCAGATGCGTCCGCGCGACCTCATTCGGATCCTCCGACGACAGCAACGCAGTGAGCGCCGCGTCGTCGGCGGGAGCGAACAGGGAGTGCATGCGGCGAGCACCTTCGGCTGGAAGTGACAGGACGTGATCGTGTGTCCGTCATCGATGGCGTGCGCCCGCGTGAGATCAACTGGGCACGAGACTAACCCGTTGAGCCGACAGCACAGCCCGGTAAGGCGCGTTGTCCACAGGCAGCTTCGCATCCACAGGCAGCCTCGCTCAACAGCCCGCTCAACTTCCAACACACGAGCCACCATCGACATCTACAAGTGCCGCAGATAGCTCCGCGGATCGTCGAGAAATCGCCGCCAGTGCCGCACGAGATCCAGATCCTCCCAGTCGGCGTCGACCGGCCCGTCGTCGGACATCTCGATGATCTGGGCGTTCGGCGCGGCGGTCAGGATCGGTGAGTGGGTCGCACAGATGACCTGCGAACCGATCTCCACGAGTTCGGTGAGCGTCACGAGGAATTGCAGTGTGGAGGTGAACGAGAACGCGGACTCCGGCTCGTCGAAGATGTAGATGCCGGGTTCGGTGAGCATCGAGTCCAGGATGCTCATGAAACCCTCACCGTGACTTTGCCGTTCGACGTCGCCGTCCCAGTACCCGCGGACACCCGCGAATCGATGGTTCATCTCGACGACCGTCTCCGCACGGAAGAAGAAACCCTGACGATCCTCCCGCGGGGCGCGCAGCATGCTCTGCCCCGACCAGGTGAGGTCGAGCGACATGATCTCACCCAGTGCGGATTTCGGCAGATCCCGATTCCCGCCGACGATGGCGGCACGCCCACCGCGCGGGTCGAGTCCGAACCGTTCGCCGATCGCCTCCGCGACAGTCGACTTCCCAGAACCGTTCTCCCCCACGAAGAACGTGAGTGGTGCCGTGAACTCGATCGGCCTCCCGCCGACCACGGCCTCGAGCGCCGGCACTTCGGTCAGCCACGATTCCGCATCGCCGGACAGCTCGGCCGGCACTCGTACCCGGTCAACGAACATCGGCGATCCACCGGGTGACGACCTCCGGCGCCCGCGGATCCCGCGCCCACCCGTTGTGCCCGAGCGGGGCGGGAATGTGATGTGCGGCAACGTCACATCGTGTGAACTTCGATGTCAGTGCACGCATCACCCTCGGCGGCGCATCGGTGTCGGCGCCGACGGTGACCGCGCACACAGGCATCTCCATGGTGGCCATCGCCTGCTCGTAGTCGACGTCGGCGCCACGCGGCGAGAACCGTCCATGCCTGTTGAGGTAGGTCCAGTCGCGGATCAACACACGTGATTGCCGCCCGTATCCCTCGATCGCCGTTCCCGGCCAGTATCCCAGCGTCTTCGACACCCGGTGCATGGCCGGCGGACCGACCGTGGCCAGCACCCCCATGCCGCCACGATAGAGCTTCCAGTGCGGCACCCCGGACGCGATCAGAACCAGGCCGGCGACGTCGTGATCGTGACGAACCGCATTGCGGGCCACGAACATCGAGGCGATGTGCCCTCCCATCGAATGTCCCGCGACGTAGAGGGGCGCCGACGGACAGTACCGGCGGGCCACCTCGATCGCGGCCGGGATGTCCTCGGACGCGAGAGCGTGATGACCGAACCGGCTCGCCGCGGTCGGCCGCGGCCTGCTGCCACCCTGACCGCGCAGATCGCCGACGACCACATTGACCCCCAGCCGCCCACAATGCGCGGCGAACAGGTCGAAATAGCCTGCGGGCACCCCGAGTCCGGGCCAGAGCACCATGATCGGCCGGTCCGGATAGTCGACGGTCACACGCAACGGCGTCACGGTCCCGTCCGGCAGGCGGATCTCCTCGATCACCGGCTCGACGACCGGACGCTCCGCCGTCATCGACGCGACGGAGACCCGGCGAAGACCAGTCGCACGATCACACCGAGAACGACCACACCGGCACCCACACCTCCGACGATCAGCGCCAGATGGTGCAGATCGGACACCGCGCCGTCGACGATCAGCTCGGCGACCTCACGCCCGGATTCCTCGGCTCCCTCGACCTCCTGCTTCGCCCGTTCGGCGAAGAAGACACCGACCGCCCAGGCGAACGCCGCCGACGCGATCAGGCCGATTCCCAACCACGCCAGGACCGTTCCCCGTCGGCGTGCGAACAACAGCGCCAGCACAGAGCCCGCCACGGCGATCACCAGGGACCAGTACGCGAGTGTCGTGATCTGTTGTCCCACCTCGTGATAGCGGCCGGCCTCCAGACCCGATCCACCGCGATTGAGCGGCACCACGATCGGTCCCGACACGCGGGCGCTGATCCCGGTCTGCGCGATGACGCGGTTCACCATGTCGGTGATGTCGAGTTCCATCACGGTCGACGGTCCGCCCGGCGGCGGCGGGTCGAACAGCCACGCATGTTGCTGGGAGACGACGTCGACGAAGTCCGCCTCGAACTGATCGCTGTGGGTGTAGGCCCGCACCGCCGGTTCGATGACCGCGGACGCACCCTGCACACCCACCTGCTGGGTGACCGACGCCGAGATCTCCCCGGCCAGGTAGTCCTTGACCCGCTCGTCGGAGGCCATCGGCGTCACTGTCGAGACGAACCCTTCCGGGTCGACCAGCCGCTCCTTCACCCACAGTGACGGGAAGGCGACGACGATCGCCACGATCGCCACGAGGGTCAGGAGTCCGCTGAGGAATGTCCGCACGCCCACGAGGCTACCGAGACGGATCGGCCAGGGAGGAGGTACCTACTCCCCGACCAGATCACGAGCGCGCCCGACGATCAACGGGTCGGGCTCACCGACGAACTCGGGGTTCTTGCCCTCGTAGTCGAAGAGGCTCAGGACGTGGCGCATCGCGTTGAGCCGGGCCCGCTTCTTGTCGTTGCTCTTGACGACCGTCCAGGGTGCGTGGTCGGTGTCGGTGGCCGCGAACATCGTCTCCTTCGCCTGGGTGTAGGCCTCCCACTTGTCGAGCGAGGCCAGATCCATCGGCGACAGCTTCCACTGCCGCACGGGATCGATCTGCCGGATCGCGAATCGGGTGCGCTGTTCGAGCGGCGTCACCGAGAACCAGAACTTGACGAGGTTGATGCCGTCGTCGACGAGCATCTTCTCGAACGCCGGCACCTGCGTCATGAACTGCGAGTACTGCTCGGGTGTACAGAATCCCATCACCCGTTCGACACCGGCCCGGTTGTACCAGGAGCGGTCGAAGAACACCATCTCCCCACCGGCCGGCAGATGCTGCACGTAGCGCTGGAAGTACCACTCGGTCGATTCGCGCTCACTCGGCTTCTCGAGGGCGATGGTGCGGGCTCCGCGTGGGTTGAGATGCTCGTTGAACCGCTTGATGGTGCCGCCCTTGCCGGCGGCGTCGCGGCCCTCGAACACCAGCAGGTGCCGCTGCCCGGTCTGTTTGGACCACTTCTGAAGCTTGAGCAGTTCGATCTGCAGGCGACGCTTGGTCACCTCGTACTCCCGACGGCTCATCCGCTCGTCGTACGGATAGTCCTGACGCCACGTGTCGACGACGTTGCGCTCGGGCAGCGTCAGCAGCACCGGGTCGTCGTCATCGTCGTCGTTGACCGCGAACTGAGTCGTGTTGTGCAGGTCGACGAGTTGCTGCAGCGCCTCCCGACCGTTCAGGACGCTGAAATCGGGCCCGATCGCATCGGAGGTGTTCAGGGCGGGATCATGTAGCTCGGTCACCGTTCAACGATATGCGCATCGCGGAAACAGCGTCTTGCGAAGAGGTGAACGAGATCGCCGCCGGGCCCGCGTGACCACGTGCGTGACGTGGCCGGCGGACACCGGCGGCGACAGTGCTCAGCGGTGGCGATCAGTCGTGCCGATCGAACCGCGCATCAGTTGTGCAGATTGACCGAACCCGATCGCAGACAAGCTTTTCCGGTGGTGGAGTCGAAGGCCGTGGAGAACCCGCCCTGGCACACCGCACCGTCGGCTCCGGCGATGGCCTGTCCACCCCAGCCACCGACGGCGATGGTCGTGCCGCCCTGCCGTGCCTGCGCGACCGAGAACGCACTCGGTCCGGTGGTCACCGAGTAGGCGGTGCCCCGTGTCGTCGAACCGGCGAGCGCCGTGGAACCGGGCTGAAGATTACGCGCGGTCGAGTTCCCACCCTTGTCCGCGACGGCCACCGCGGTGCCCGCGCCGCTGGACTCCTCGGAGAAGGCCGTGCTGCCCGGACCGGCCTTGGCCCCGCAACCACCCTTGCCGATGATCCGCTCGACCTGATGACCATTGGCCGCCGAACAGGTCGTCGCCGCCTCGGCGGTGCCACCGCCCACGCCGATCAGCCAGGCCATCGCCGACCCGCCGATCACGAATGCCGCGGCTCGAGCCCCAAATTTGTTGATTCGCATAAAGATTGACCTCTCCCCGGTCGCCACGGAACGCAGAGTGCGAGAAGCACTGCTGCACAGGGTACTCATCGATCAGCGCCTGCGGCGTCCGGGGTCGGTCGGCGTGTCAGTCGGTGGCGCGGCGCTCGACCTCGGCGGTCAGACCCTTGCGTGCGGTGTCGACGGCCATCTTCTGTGCGCGCTTCACGATGAGGCCGGGCATCTTGATCTTCAGCTCGACCTCGAGGGTGAACTCCACGTGCGATCCGTCGCCCTTCGGTGTCACCACATAGGAACCGTGCTGCTCACTGAGCTGGTTGGCCTCGATCAGATCCCAGCTGCAGCTGTTCTCGGTCCAGGTGTAGGTCAGCTTCTGCTCGTCGGAGATGCCGGCCGCGGTGACCACCACGCGGACCTGCTCCGGCGTCCCGTCGTCGTACTCGGTGAGGATCTCGGCCTCCTTGTGCGGGCCGGACCAGTCGGGCAGGGACTCGATGTCCAGCAGCACCTCCATCACGACCGACGGTGGGGCGGCGACATCGAACTCGATCTTCGCGGAGACAGCCATGGCAGAGAACCTACCGTGCCACCCGACCGGCGATCACCCGAACCATCACCGCATGGCACGAATACTCACATTCCGTCCTGGCGGCCGCGTCAGTCCTCTCGATCGACGAGCGTCAACGGCCACGCCTCGTCCGGGATGTCGCGCAGGGTGCAGGCCTGATCGGCCGCGGTGAACCATCCACGGAAGTGCAGGATCTCGCCGATGACAGGATTGCGCACGGTCGCGTCGCAGCGGAATCGCTGCCGCGTCTCGTCCCATCCCTCGATGTATTTCATCTGGGTGGCGAACATGCCGCGCATCCCGACCTTCGGACCACGCCCCAGCCACCGCAGCGGGCCGCTCTCCAACAGGAGTTCCCCGGACTTCGTGACCGACGGCTCGATCGGATAGAGGAGTTCGGGGCCGTCGCCGAAGTAGTCGACGAGGCCGCTGCGACCGGAGACCAGCAGGGAGTTGATGTTGCGGGTGCCCGTCGTGAAGTCGAACGCACGGAGAACGGCCAGGCATTCACGACCGAGCTCGTCGACGTAGCAGTAGTGTCCCTGCGTGAACGGGACCATCCGGCTGCTCTTGGGCGGGAGCGCGTTGCGTTTGGCGTAGTGCCAGAAGAACGGTGGCGGGAGCGCGGAGGTGACGTAGACCGACTCGTAGATGCCGGTCGCGATCTGTGCGACCCCGGAGGTCGAGTCGATGCTGTACCGCCACGCCACATTGGGGTGCAGACGGTCGAAGTCCGAGCCGAGCATCTGCCGATAGACCGGTGTCATGACATCAACCTCCCGACCCCCGACCTCCCGACCCCACCGTCGGCCTCCCGTCCCGGCGGCAACCACCCGGGAACGCGGTCCCACGCGATTGCTGTGTGCTTTGGGAGAAGAACCTAGTCGATGACAGTGGCGGCGGTCACGTCGGGACCACCGTTCAGCTTGCCGCGGCGTCGCACAGACGCGAGAGTTCGGCGATGACCCGGTCGAGAGGCTCGACCGATCGCTGCGTCTGGCACAGTCCGACAGCGCCCTCGATCGAGGCGATGATCAGCTGTGCGAGCGAATCGGCACGATCGGCCTCGACGCCCTCGTGGATGAGTCGTGTCGAGATCAACCGCGTCCAGCGGGCGAAGATCTGATCCGACTCGTCGGCGACTTCCGGCTCAGAGCGCCGGGCCAGACCGCCTGCGAGAACCGGGCAACCGAACTCGAAATCGGTGTTGACCAGCATCCGCCGCCACACGTCACCGATCTCGGCCACTGCCTCGGCGGGCGTGGCCGAACTCTCCCGGCTGATGCGATAGGAGATGAAGTCGCCGGCATATCGCACGGCCTCGGTCATCAGCTGCGTCTTGCCGCCGGGGAAGTGGTGATAGATCGACCCACGCGGCGCCGAACTCGCGGCGATCACGTCACCGATCGAGGTGGCCGCGACACCGTCGCGGCCGATCAGGTTCGCCGCGTGCACGACCATCCGATCGCGGGGCCCGCGCGCCGCCGCGCGTTCCCGCGACTCGTCCAGAGATCTCTCCTCCGGCGGTCCATCGACCGTGCTCATGCCCACTCCCTCAGACGCGATCGTCGAGCCTGTCTATGCAGACCTTCATAATTCGTGCGATCTATGCCATCCTACATAGTCATGAGCATCGACACGACGGAAGTTTCCGATCCCTCGGCACTGAGCGGCCTGCAACTGCTGCGCGCCGCCATGGCGGAACCCGATCCGGATCGCCCCGGCATCTGGCGCCTGCTCGGGATGAGCGCCAAGGAGATCGACGAGGGACGGGTCACGTTCACGGTCACGCCGCAGGCCGACTTCGCCAATCCCCTGGGCACCGTGCACGGCGGTATCTGCGCCACCCTGCTCGACTCGGTGATGGGCTGCGCCGTGCACACCACCCTCCCGGCCGGCGTCGGCTACACGACGCTCGAACTGAAGATCAACTACATCCGGTCGGTGGCCGTCGACGCGGGCGAACTCACCGCGACGGGCACCGTCATCCACGTCGGGGGACGGACCGCGACCGCGGAGGGCAAGGTCTTCTCCGACGACGGCAAGCTGGTCGCACACGGCACCACCACGTGCATCGTGTTCCGGTGAGCGGGCGCCGCTAGGTGTCCTGCGACGCCGCCTTCTTCGGATCGGGGAAGAGCGAGCGCATCACGCGGACACCGACCGCGCCGACGACGATCAGCACCCACCCGACGATCGTGGACGTCGAATCGGTCACCAGACCGGCGATGCCGACGATCAGGACGAAGACCGGCACCCAGTCGAAGAGCCGCGCGATCGACACGGGCGGATCGGTCTCGACGCCCATCTTCTGCAGCGCTTTGTTGGGGCCGTAGTCGGGGTAGAACTCGGTGAACGAGATCGCGAACACCGTCGCGCCGATCTGGATGATCCAGCCGGTCCAGAAATTGCCCGCGTCGTCGAACACCGCGTCACCGATCGCACCGGCGATCGCCGACACCGCGAACGCCGCGGCCCACGCCCCCGTGATGACGTAGTTGGTGCGGATGAACAGCGGGTTGTCCCAGAACTCCTCGGGCGTCTGCTCCCGCGCGTACTCGAGAGTGAAGGGGCGGCGCAGCAGGATCGACCCGAAGGCGAACACCACGAGCGCCAGGTTCACGATCTCGCCCGCCCACAGCTCCAGCCAGGTGATCATGCCGGGCGAGGCGAGGATCCCGATCACACACATCACGACGAAGAAGACGACGTCGAACCACTCCATCAACTTGATGGAGTTGCCGATCTTCCAGCTCGCGAAGATGACCAGCAGGGCGATGCCCAGAGCGGCGGCCACCGACTCCTCGAAGCGTCCGGGACCGCTGAACAACGACATCACGATCCATGGCGCGAGGCCGGACAGCGGCGAGTTCACGAACGCGCGGACGACGGATTCACCGGTTCTCTTCGGCTTCGACGACACGTCGGGATCTGATGTCACATCGCGAATCCTATGGTGCAGAGTGCATCGACGCGTGCCATTCCGGACAGTTGTGACCAGCCGGTTTCGTCACCGGGTCCCGTCGGTCAGGACGTGACGAGGTACCGCCGGCGCAGGTCCTCCTGTCCGGCGGCGTCGATGCCCAGTCCGTCGGCGAAGTACCCCTCGATTCCGCCGAAGGACTCCCGGACCTCGGCGAACGCGGTGTCGAGGTAGGACTCCTGCACCCCGAGCAGGGGTCGCAGCAGGTCGGGATCGCCTCCGGCAGCGGCGAATCCGTCGAACACCGGAGCGATGGCCGGCAAGAACAGGTCGTTGGTCAGCAGATAGTCCTGATAGACCCGGTCACGGTCGACCCCCATCAAGGTCAGGAACGCTGCTGCGGCCCAGCCGGTCCGGTCTTTGCCCGCGGTGCAGTGGAACAGGGTGGGTGTCCCGTCGAGGCCGGTGAAGAACGTCCGGTACGACGACAACGCACTCGGCAGATTGACCAGTTCGCGGTAGGCGTCGATCATGTGTGCCAGGCCGCTGCCGTCGGCGAGTTTCTCGTTGGCAGCGGCCACCGTCACCGGATCGGACAGGACCTTGTCGAGATTGGCGGGCGCACTGACCGATTCGGCGTCGGCGAGCACGTCGAGGTGGATGCCGGCCACCCCGTCGAGCACGGGATCGGGCTGCGCCTCGGTCTCCGCGACCGATCGCAGGTCGACGATGGTTCGGAGCCCGAGACCCGCGAGGGTCGCCCGGTCGGTCTCGGAGGCCTTGTCGAGTGCCGCGGACCGGAAGAGCATCCCCGGCGCGACTCGCCGACCGTCGGCGGTCTCCCATCCGCCGACATCGCGAAAGTTCGCGACGGTGGTGAGTTCGAGACGGTCGACGATCGGGTCGGTCATGGGTTCATCGTCTCAGACGCCGAGCGGCCGGGCCCGCCGGTCTCGGATGAGGCGGTGCCGAACGCGACCGGGCCGTCGAACGCCGAAGGCCGGCCACCCGTGCGGGTGACCGGCCTTCGGTCTGGATGCGTTGGATGAACGCAGGCTGGTGATCAGGAGATCAGAAGCCCATTCCGCCCATCTCGTCGCCACCCGGCATCGCCGGGGCCGGGTTCTTCTCCGGCTTGTCGGCGACAACGGCCTCGGTGGTGAGGAACAGTGCCGCGATCGACGCAGCGTTCTGCAGCGCCGAGCGGGTGACCTTCACCGGGTCGTTGATGCCGGCCTTGAGCAGGTCCTCGTACGCGCCGGTGGCGGCGTTGAGGCCGGTGCCCAGCTTCGAGTTGAGGATCTTGTCGGCGACGACGCCGGGCTCGAGGCCCGCGTTGATCGCGATCTGCTTGGCCGGGGCCGAGAGCGCCACCTTGACGATGTTGGCGCCGGTGGCCTCGTCACCGTCGAGCGAGAGCCCGTCGATGGCCGGCTCGGACTGCAGCAGGGCCACGCCACCGCCGGCGACGATGCCCTCTTCGACGGCAGCCTTCGCGTTGCGGACGGCGTCCTCGATGCGGTGCTTGCGCTCCTTGAGCTCGACCTCGGTGGCCGCGCCCGCCTTGATGACCGCAACACCGCCGGCCAGCTTGGCCAGACGCTCCTGCAGCTTCTCACGGTCGTAGTCGGAGTCGCTGTTCTCGATCTCGCTGCGGATCTGCGCAACGCGACCGGCGATCGCGTCGGCGTCACCGGAACCGTCGACGATGGTGGTCTCGTCCTTGGTCACGACGACCTTGCGGGCGGTACCGAGCAGCTCGACGCCTGCGCTCTCGAGCGAGAGGCCGACCTCTTCGCTGATGACCTCGCCACCGGTGAGGATGGCGATGTCGGCCAGCATGGCCTTGCGACGGTCACCGAAGCCCGGGGCCTTGACGGCGACGGACTTGAAGGTACCGCGGATCTTGTTGACGACCAGGGTCGACAGGGCCTCGCCCTCGACGTCCTCGGCGATGATCAGCAGCGGCTTGCCGGCCTGGATGACCTTCTCCAGCAGCGGCAGCAGATCCTTGACGGTCGAGACCTTGCCCGACACGAGAAGGATGTACGGATCCTCGAGAACGGCTTCCTGACGATCGGCGTCGGTCACGAAGTAGCCCGAGATGTAGCCCTTGTCGAAGCGCATGCCCTCGGTGAGCTCCAGCTGCAGCCCGAAGGTCTGAGCCTCCTCGACCGTGATGACGCCTTCCTTGCCGACCTTGTCCATCGCCTCGGCGATGAGCTCACCGATCGACGGGTCGCCGGCCGAGATGCCCGCGGTGGCAGCGATCTGCTCCTTGGTCTCGACCTCCTTGGCGCTCTTCAGGAGGGACTCGGTGACGGCCTCGACGGCCTTCTCGATGCCGCGCTTCAGACCCAGCGGGTTGGCGCCGGCAGCGACGTTGCGCAGACCCTCGCGGACGAGCGCCTGAGCCAGGACGGTTGCGGTGGTGGTGCCGTCGCCCGCGACGTCGTCGGTCTTCTTGGCGACCTCCTTGACGAGCTCGGCACCGATCTTCTCGTACGGGTCCTCCAGCTCGATCTCCTTGGCGATGGACACACCATCGTTGGTGATCGTGGGGGCGCCCCACTTCTTCTCCAGGACGACGTTGCGACCCTTGGGGCCCAACGTGACCTTGACTGCGTCGGCGAGGCTGTTCAGGCCCCGCTCGAGGCCGCGGCGGGCCTCTTCGTCGAACGCGATTTGCTTGGCCATGGGTAAGTGATCCTCCGATAGGGGGTGACACCAGGTATCTATGGCCGGAACTCGGTGCCCGCGACGGACGACCGGTGTGTCATTCGGTACCGGTCTCACCGTCCCGACCTGGCACTCACGGCTCGCGAGTGCCAAACACCGTTTTAGCACTCGGCCAGGTCGAGTGCAAGGTCGGGCGGTGCCCCGGGCAGCGGCCGACCGACCCGACGACCGCTGCCCGACGCACGCATTCCCCGCGCCGCGGGATCCGCGCGTCCGCGTCGGAACGCGCATCCGTCATTCACGGTGCCGACATCACGCCGTCAACGAGTAGGCCGGTGTCCGATTCAGGCGATAGGGTCGCCCGGTGGAGATCCTGCTGATCGTCATCGTCGCGCTGCTTCTCATCATCGCCGTCGTGGTCGTGTTCAACTTCCTGGGCAACCGCAAGCTGCGGCAGGCGGAGGAGGACGCGCTGCGCCATCGCGCCTACCGTCCCGGCGATCCGTTCTCCACCGCCGACGACGACGCGGTCCGTGGCGATCCCCGACAGCTCAAGCCCGGCGACCTGGTCGAGCTGCGCGGCGAGACGTTTGCGGTCCGCGGGACACTGCGGCTGACCCAGGGCGGATATGTGTGGACCGAGAACTTCCTCGACACCGGGACCGGCCGCAAGGCATGGATCTCGGTCGAGGACGACCCCGATCTCGAGGTCGTCCTCTGGCACGAGCTGACCGGGGTCACCCTGACCCCGGGCCCGCAGTCCCTCGAGCTCGACGGCCGACGCTATTCGTCCGACGAATCCGGTGGCGCCGACTACACGTCGGCCGGGACCACCGGCCTCGCTCCGCGCGCCTCGATGCGCTATCACGACTACGAGGCCGGCGACGAACGACTCTCCTTCGAGGACTTCGGTTCCGGATGGGAGTGCGCCCGCGGCGAGGTCGTCGAACGCAGCGAGTACCGCATCTATCCGACCGACCCCACGCCGGGACAGTGACCTCCGCGACGCGTCTGCAGGTCCCCTACGCCGACACGAGCGCACGCCAACTGGCGTTCTCCCTGACCGCGGATCTGCAGGAACCCCTCGCCCGGTGTGATCACCGCCGAGAGGGTCTCACGGTGTCCCTGCGGCTGTTGGGTGCGAGTCATCAGGTCGTCGTCGAGCTCGGTCCGGAAGGCGCCGAGCCTGCCGACCGCGCCCGCTGGTGTGAGACCGTCGCCTGTCTGCCCGGCGCCGACGACCCGCTGCCGTCGTCGGTCGCCGACGGGCCCTACCTGTTCACCTCCTCCGTCCGCGCCTGTGGTCTCGACGAGATGCGAGGCGTCGTCGCCGACGTCACCGCCCGGGGCGAACGACATCTCGCCGCCGGGAGGCCCGCGGTGCTCGGCCACTTTCCCGGGCGGCCGCTCGCGATGACCGCGGTTCTGGCGACCACCGACGACGACGTCATCTCGTGGGACACCTGGCACACGTACCCGCAGACCGCGGAGCTCGTGATCACCTCGACGGTGATCCGGCGTCGCGCGGAGGCCGGCTCATGACCCAGCCGCCCCCGCCACCTCCACCACCCGGCGGTTACGGCCCGCCGGCCGGCTTCGGGAACGATCCGCGGCGCCCCGATCCCCGTCGCGGACTGCACCGCACCCGCAACATCATCATCGGCGTCATCGCGGTCGTCGCACTGCTCGCGATCGTCGGTTCCTGCTCGGTGAAGGCGTTCCGCGGGATGTCCGGCGACGGCAGCAGCGCACGGAACTACATCACGTCGCACTATCAGCGCGACACCGGCAGCGACGAGGGTGACGTCGACGCCTACGTCGCGCAGGGATCGCCGTCGGACGTCGCTGCGCAACTGAGCGACGTCGAGCGGCCCACCGATCAACGCGACGGCGACACCTCGAACAGCGCCAACGTCGCCGGCAGCCGTTTCCTGCAGTATCCGGACTATCTGATCGGATTGTTCCCACTGGCGGCCGGCGCCACCAAGGTGATGCTCAGCCGCGATTACGAGTCCGGCTACCGGCACTATCACCCGTATGTCGGCGGATTCTGGGTGCCCACACCGGGTTACGGCGGGTCGGGCAGCAGCTATCGCGGAGGGGGCAGCGGTGGCGGTGGAAAGTAGTCGGTCCCCGTCATCAGTTCACATGGACATCACGTACACAGGCACCACTCACACGGGAGAGACACTGTGATCCGAGACATCTTCGAGAATGCTTACGCAGCAGGCGCATACAGCCTCGCGGGAGTCGTCCTAATGGCGATCTCCTTCCTCGTCCTCGACCTGCTCACACCGGGAAAGCTGCGCCAGCACCTGTGGGCCGACCGCAATCGCAACGCCGGCATCCTGGTCGCGTCGAATCTGGCGGGCATCGCGATCATCGTCACCGCCGCCATCGTCGCCAGCGAGGGTCGCCTCGTCGAGGGGCTGACCTATACGGCGGTCTACACGATCATCGGCATCGCGGTGATGGCGGTGACGTTCGCGCTCATCGACGTCGCGACACCGGGACGGTTGGGCGAGCTGATGCTGCACCCGGAACCCCACCCGGCGGTGTGGGTCCAGGCGGTGGCGCACGTCGGTGTCTCGCTGATCGTCGCCGCAGCGATCCTGTGATCCGGCGGCCGTCGCCTCCGCCGCGCCCGTCATGGTGACCCGACCCGAGACCGCGGCTCCTGTCCGATCGGACGAGGCGCCCGAATCCCGGTCGCGGCTGTCCCGCGCGGCTTTGCTCGCGGTCGTGTTCGTCTGTGCCGCGTGCGGTCTCGTCTACGAGCTGGCGTTGGTGTCGTTGGGGTCGTTCCTGATCGGGAACACGGCGACGCAGGCGTCGATCGTGCTGGCCGTCATGGTGTTCGCCATGGGCATCGGATCGCTGGCCGCCAAACCGCTGCAGGCACAGGCGGTCACCGCGTTCGCCGCGATCGAGTTGCTGCTCGCACTCGTCGGCGGGCTGTCGGTGATGGGCCTGTACGCCGCGTTCGCTTATCTGTCTCTCTACACGCCGGGACTCGTCGTGGTGGCGTTCGTGCTCGGCCTGCTAATCGGCGCCGAGATCCCGCTGCTGATGGTGTTGCTGCAACGCATCCGCCGTCAGGATGCGGGGACCGCGGTCGCCGACATGTTCGCGGTCGACTACATCGGTGCGCTCGTCGGCGGTCTCTGCTTCCCGTTCCTGTTGCTGCCGTTGTTCGGTCAGCTCGAGGGCGCCCTGATCGTGGGGCTCGTCAACGCGGCCGCGGGATGTTTTCTGGTGTTCGTGGTGTTCCGCCACGATCTGAGCCGCGCACGGCTGGCGGTGTTGGGCGTGTGTGCGGTCGCGGTCGTCGGGGTGCTCGTCGCCGGTCTTGCGCTGGCCGGCCGATTCGAGGTGACCGCGCGCCAGGCCCTGTTCCGCGATCCGATCGTCGCGGCCGAGCGAACGCCGTATCAGGACATCGTGATCACCGAACGCCGCACGCCCCTCGGACCGGACACCCGGCTGTTCCTGAACGGGGACCTGCAGTTCTCGTCGATCGACGAGTACCGGTATCACGAGTCGCTGGTGCATCCGGCGCTGTCCGGCGCCGGGAGCGGAGCGAGCGGGCCGAATGCGTCCGGAGATCGGGACCGCGTGTTGATCCTCGGGGGTGGCGACGGGCTGGCGTTGCGCGAGGTCCTCAGCTATCCGGACGTCGACTCGGCGACGCTGGTCGAACTCGATCCGGAGATGATCCGACTCGCCCGTGAGGACGCCCGGCTGACCCGCCTCAACGGAGGTTCGATGTCGGATCCGCGGAGCACGGTCGTGGCCGCCGACGCCTTCTCCTGGCTGCGCGAGAACCGAGACACCTTCGACGCGATCATCGTCGACATGCCGGACCCGGACGAATCGGCCACGGCGAAGCTGTATTCCACCGAGTTCTACGCGTTGGTGGCCGCGCATCTGGCACCGGGCGGGCGAATGGTTGTGCAGTCCGGTTCCCCCTACTTCGCCCCGAAGTCGTTCTGGTGTATCGGATCGACACTGGCAGCCGCGGGGCTGCAGACCGTGCCGTACCACGTCGACGTCCCGTCGTTCGGTGACTGGGGCTTCTTCCTCGGCGCCGGGAGCGAAGCGAGCGGGCCGAAGGAAACCGGCGCCGGGAGCGAAGCGAGCGGGCCGAATGCAACCAGCGCCGGGAGCGAAGCGAGCGGGCCGAAGGAAACCACGAGACCGGAACTGCGGCTGGAACTTCCACATCCGCTCCGATTCCTGAACGACGACGAGCTGGCGGCGGCCGCGGTGTTCCCGGCCGATCGGGCCCCGCTCGATCTGCCGCCGTCGACCCTCATGGACCCACGCATCCTGCGGTACGCGCAGTCGGAGTGGGCCGCCTACTGAGGTGCGGTGGGTCGCGCTCCCACCAGACCCTCCAGGAAGTCCCACATTTCCCGCTCCCGGTCGGGGTCATAGGATTCGTCCGACGACGCCACCATGCGGGCGCGGTCGACGTAGGCCCCGGACGCCGTCCGCGTCTGTCCGAGCACCACATCGGCCAGTTTCTTGCCGGCCGTGGATATCCGATCGATCGTCGGTGAGATGGCGAGCGCCGGGAGCAGCCAGCGGCTGATGAGTCGATCGCGCAGTCCGGCCGCTCTGACCAGACCGGTTCCGGGGACGAACGACGGGTTGTAGGCGACGATGTCGACCCCCTCGGGCAACCGACGCGCCCATTCGTGAACGAGGTGGATGGCGGCCAGTTTGCTGGTCGAGTAGGCGCGCCGTCCGGCGCGCACGGTGCCGGGCTCGTCGAACGCACGGGGACGGGACAGCACCGATGGTGACGACCAGCGTGGGGCGGGCACCATGCCGAGGTTGTGCCGGAGATCGCCGAAGTGGGTGTCGCTCACCGTGATCACGATTCGGGCGGGTGATGACAGGTGGTCGAGCAGACCTCTGAGGAGCAGATGGTTCGCGACGACATTCACCGCGAACGTACTCTCGAGCCCGTCGACCGTCTCGTGCAGGGCGTCGACGAACTGCAGCCCGGCGTTGCCGACGATGCCCACCAGCGGCGGGAGCGAGCCGTCGTCGAGTCGACGGGTGACCTCGTGGACAGCGGCCCGAATGCTGTCGATGTCCGCGAGATCGGTGTCGATCGTCGTCGTTCGTCCGATCCCCGAATCCAGTTGCCGGGCATCAGTTCCGGGGCTACCTGAGCGCGACATCGCCACGAGATGCAGTTCCGGGTCCGCACGGAGCATCTCGTGCGCGGCGGCGCGTCCGATACCCCGGGTCGCGCCGGTCATCACGATGGTGTGCATGGCCCCTCTTGGTTGAGTTGACACCGTCAACTCAGTCAACTCATTCGAGTGGACAATGTCAACTGATAGGTTGTCGGGATGGCGACCCGAGCGGAGAGTGCCGCGCAGACGCGGCAGGCGTTGCTCGAGGCGGCCGTCGTCCTGCTCGACCGCGGGGGTCCCGAGGCCGTCACCCTGCGGGAGGTCGGCGCAGGCGCAGGAGTCTCGCGGTCAGCCGCGTATCGCCACTTCGTCGACAAGGACGCCCTGCTGACCACGGTGGCGACCGACGCCTGGGCCGCCGTCGCGGTCGGCCTCGACGCCATCACCGGCGATGATTCGTTGTCACCGGAGCAGGCCCTTCGTATGGCTCTCGGCGCATTGTCCGACCTCGGCCACAGCCGGCCACACCTGTACCGACTGATGTTCGCGCAGAAGGCCGACGACTCGGCATCCGTCGCCGAGGCCGCCGGGCGCGCCCAGGACATGTTTCTGGAACTCGTCGGCAGACTCGTCGGCGACGAGCACGCCCGACCCTACGCCGGTGTGTTGATGGCGGCCGCCCACGGCGCGACCGACCTCGACCTCACCGGGCACCTGCCGCGCGAGAAGTGGAACGCCGACCGGCATCAACTCATCGACCTCGTCGTCGGAATGATCCCGACCCGGTCGGACCCTGCGTGAGCATGGGATCGTGGAATCCATGTCCGGTCAGTTGGCGGTCGCGCTGGTGGTGGTGGGCGTCCTCGTCGTCGTCGCCACTGTGGTGCTGATCCGGACACGTCGGGTCGTCACCACGCCGACCGAACGTGCCGTGCACTTCGCCCTGCAGACGGCGTCGCAGGCCGCGCGGTCGCTTCGGTCGGGCCTCTCGGCCGACTCCGCGCGCGACGCACTCCCCCACCTACGCGCGCTGACGACGGCCGAGGCACTCGCGCTGTACGACTCCGCTGGGGTGCTCCTGGCGAACGAACCCGCCGACGACACGAGCCCTACGTCCCTGTGGGACGCGGCGCTCACCACCGCATCCGCCGACGCCGCGGCCACCGCCGAAGCCGATCAGCGGCGAGTCCTCGTCAACGACCCGTGCGGCCCGGAATCGCCAGTGCGCACCCTGATCGCCCAGCCCCTGGTCGCCGACGACACGAGTGTCGGCGTCCTCGTCGTCGCGACCACGCACCGACCCGGCCCCGGCATGCTGGGAGCGGTCGGTGAGGTGGCGCGCTACGTGTCGAGTCAGATCGAGCTGGCCGATCTCGAGGCGTCCCGGGCCCGTCTCGACCGTGCCGAGGTGCTGGCGCTGCGTGCGCAGATCAGCCCGCACTTCATCTACAACGCGCTCAACACGATCGCGTCGTTCGTCCGCACCGATCCCGACCGAGCGCGCGAACTGATCCTGGACTTCGCCGACTTCACCCGCTATTCGTTCCGCGCCGCAGGCGAATACACGCTGCTCGCCGACGAACTGCGCAACATCGACCGCTACCTCACGCTCGAACGCGCGCGATTCGGCCCCGCGCTGAACGTCCGACTCCAGGTCGCGCCGGAGGTCCTCAATGTCGTCGTGCCGTTCCTGGCGCTGCAGCCGCTCGTCGAGAACGCGGTCCGCCACGGACTCGCCGGCAAGGGCGGCGGCACGATCACCATCATCGCCCGCGACGAGGGCACCGACTGCGTGATCACCGTCGAGGACGACGGTGTGGGCATGGACCCGGAACTGCTGCGCTCCGGCGACATCGACGCCCTCACCCCGGGCGAGAACGGCACCGGCAGCGACTCCGACGGCGCGCACGTCGGCCTCACGAATGTGGACCATCGGCTGCGGGCGGCGTTCGGCAACGATTACGGTCTAGTGGTCGACACGGGCGTCGACGCGGGCACCCGTGTCGGTATGCGGGTGCCCAAGTTCCGCGCCGGTATCCGTGCCTGAGCGGTCGCACGAGAGGGCAGGAGGAGTGCGGATGGCGCTGGTGGTCCTCGCCGTCGACGACGAACCCCCCGCCCTCGACGAACTCGCCTATCTCCTCGACCGGCAGGCCGACGTGGCCGAGGTGCACACCGCCGGCGACGCCACGAATGCGCTGCGGGAACTGAACGAACGCCGGATCGATGCGATCTTCCTCGACATCAACATGCCGGGACTGTCAGGCCTCGAACTCGCCGGAGTCCTCACCCGGTACGCCGAACCGCCCGCCGTGGTGTTCGTGACCGCGCACGAGGACAAGGCGGTCGACGCGTTCGAGGTCGGTGCCGTCGACTATCTGCTCAAACCGCTCCGCGAAGAGCGTCTTGCGCAAGCGATCTCACGGGTCATCACCGCAGGCGAGGGCTCACCACGAGCCGCAGAGGCGGCGACGACGCGGCCGACCGGGAGCGGAGACGAGGTCATCCCGGTCGAATTGTCGGGCGTGACCTCGCTCGTGCGGCGCGACAGCATCTCGTGGGTCGAGGCGGTCGGCGACTATGCCCGTCTGCACTCGGCCACCGGGTCGCACCTGGTCCGCATCCCGCTGTCCACGCTGGCCACCCGCTGGGTGGATCACGGATTCCACCGTGTGCACCGGTCCTATCTGGTGGCCCTGCCGATGGTGACCGGCCTGCGCACGAGCGGGTCGTCGACCCTCGTCTGCGTCCGCGCCAACGGCGCCTCAGAGGCCGTCGAACTGCCCGTCAGCCGACGCCAGCTCCGCGAACTGAAGGACCGTCTCGTCCGCGACCCGATGCGTGAGCTGAAGGCCAACACGGAAGACGCGCCCCAGCGGTGACAGGGCAACAGCCGCAACGGGAACGGGTCGTCCTCGCCCGGCGCCGAGGTGCACGGATGGTGCGCACCCGCGTCGAGGTGCAGGAGCAGACCGAGGTCGGCGATGCGCTGGTCCGCGGGCTGATGCGGGCCCAACTCGGCCTCGCCCTGCGACTCGCTGCGACGGTGGTCGCGATCATCGTCGCGATCCCCGTCGTCGGGACCATCTTCCCGTGGCTCACCACCGTGAGCGTGCTCGGCCTCCGGTTGAACTGGCTCGTCCTCGCGTTGGCCCTCTACCCGCTCCTGTACATGACCGGGCGACTCTACGTCCGATTCGCCGAGCAGGCCGAACGCGACTTCCTCGGCGTCGTCGACGACGACACCGAGCCACCGGAACGGGGCACACAAGGCGGGGACACACCGTGAGGCGGACACACCCGTGACGACCGACGTCGACGCACTCACCGCGGCAGCACTGGCACTCGCGGCCATCGCGACGGTCGCCGTCGGCGCCTACGGCGGCCGACTGTCCCGCACGACATCGGACTTCCTGGTCGCCTCACGCAGCGTCGGATCGCGGTGGAACGCGGCCGCCATCTCCGGCGAATATCTCTCGGCGGCTTCGTTTCTCGGTGTCGCCGGCCTGGTCGCGAAGTACGGCGCGGACGCGCTCTGGTACCCGGTCGGGTTCACCGCCGGCTACCTCGGGCTGCTGCTGTTCGTCGCCGCGCCGCTGCGCCGGTCCGGCGCCTACACCGTGCCCGACTTCGCCGAGTTCCGGCTGAACTCCCCGACCGCGCGACTCGCCGCGATGACGGTCGTCGTGGTCGTGTGCGTGCTGTATCTGATCCCGCAGTTCCAGGGCGCCGGCCTCACACTGCACATCCTGCTCGGCGCGCCGGTGTGGATCGGCGTCGTCGCCGTCGGGGCCATCGTCATCGTGAACGTCGTCGGCGGTGGCATGCGATCGATCACCTTCGTCCAGGCGTTCCAGTACTGGCTCAAGCTGACCGCGATCGCGATCCCCGCCCTGGTGTTGCTGGGCGTGTTCGCGACCGACCGTTCGGCTCTCGGCGAGCCGGCCCCGCCTCGCGTCGACGCCGCGACGACCGTCGACATCACCACCGACGTCACCGTCACCGTCGTCGAGACGAACGGACTCACCGTGACCGGCGTCCTCGACGGACGCACCGTCGACGACGCACCAATCCCGTCGACCGGTCCGCACGTCCTGGGTGCCGGCACGATCGTGCACCTCGACGCGGGCGCGGCGACACCCGTCGTCGAGGGAGCGCCGACGACAGGTTCGGACTGGATCGCGTCCGGCGGCGGCCTCGGCGGACGCCATCCGCTGTTCGAGGTGCTGTCGCTGATCGTCGCGACGTTCCTCGGCACCATGGGGCTGCCGCACGTGCTGGTGCGCTTCTACACCAATCCCGACGGACGCTCGGCGCGGCGAACCGCCCTGGCGGTCATCGCTCTGCTGTCGTTGTTCTACCTGTTCCCCACGGTGCTCGGCGTCTTCGCCCGCCTCTACGTCCCCCAGCTGCTCATCACCGGGACGTCGGACGCCGCGGTCCTGCTGCTGCCCAGCGCCGCCGTCGGGGGGATTCCCGGCCAGATCCTCGCCGCACTCGTCGCGGCGGGCGCGATCGCGGCGTTCCTGGCGACGTCGTCGGGCCTGCTCGTCAGCGTCGCGGGGGCGTTGTCGACGGACGTGCTGCGCGGGCGGGTCCGCGACTTCCGACTCGCGGCCGTCATCGGCGGACTGATCCCCATCGGACTGTCGCTGGCGGCAACATCGCTGGAGCTGTCGAGGACCGTCGGGCTGGTGTTCGCGGTCGCCGCATCCACCCTGTGTCCGCTGCTGGTGCTGGGCATCTGGTGGCGGGGGTTGACGGCTCCGGGCGCGGTGGCCGGTCTGCTCGTCGGCGGCCTGTCGTCGGGGGTGGCGACGAGTCTCGCGATCGCCGGTGTCGTCGACAACGACGCATTGGGCGGGTGGCCTGCGGTGATCATCGGCTACCCGGCCGCAGTCACCGTGCCGTTGGCGTTCGCGACGATGATCCTGATCAGCCTGGCCACCCGCGATCGGCTACCTGGCGATCTGTCGCGGACGTTCGCGCGGATGCATGTGCCCGAGCGGCTCGGCATGGGCATCGAGCGGCTGCCCAGCGACTGAGGCGTTCACCGGGTGACCGTTCGTCGGCCACGACCGACCGCCCGGCGCACAGTCGACCGGCTTCGGCGTGTGACCTGCGCCACCACATTCTCCTGTGACGTGCACCTCAATACGCTCAGCGTCAAAGAGGCATCACATCATTGATGGAGGTAGTCGTGTCCACGATCGAACAACCACCCGGTTCGGCGCCGCACCCGCCGACGGGTGAGCAGTTTCTCGAGGTGCAGGCGAGCCCGGAGTTCCAGGACCTGCGGCGGACGCTGCGCAAGTTCGTCTTCCCGATGACGGCGTTCTTCCTGCTCTGGTACGCGCTGTACGTGTTGCTCGGCGCGTTCGCGCACGACTTCATGGCGACCGAGGTCTGGGGCAACATCAACGTCGGCCTGATCCTCGGCCTGCTGCAGTTCGTCTCGACATTCGTCATCACCGGCCTCTATGTCCGGTTCGCCAACCGTGAGCTCGATCCGCGCGCATCGAAGATCCGTGAAGAGATGGAAGGGGAGGCGTGACCATGTCCTTCCAGCAGACCACCGACAGCTCGTATGTCCTCGCCGCCGCCGTCGGCAACCCGGCCGCCAACATCGCCATCTTCGCCGCGTTCGTCGCCGTCACGATGTACGTGGTGATCCGGGCCAGCAAGAACAACAAGTCCGCCGCCGACTTCTTCACCGGCGGTCGCGGCTTCTCCGGACCGCAGAACGGCATCGCCATCGCGGGTGACTATCTCTCGGCCGCGAGCTTCCTCGGTATCGCCGGCGCGATCGCCGTCTACGGCTACGACGGCTTCCTCTACTCCATCGGCTTCCTGGTCGCCTGGCTGGTGGCACTGCTGCTCGTCGCCGAGTTGTTGCGCAACACCGGCAAGTTCACCATGGCCGACGTGCTGAGCTTCCGGCTGCGGCAACGACCGGTCCGTCTGGCCGCCGCCATCTCCACCCTCGCGGTGTCGCTGTTCTACCTGCTGGCGCAGATGGCCGGTGCGGGCGGACTCGTCGCCCTCCTGCTCGACATCGAAGGCCGTGTCGGACAGTCGATCGTGATCGCCGTCGTCGGCGCGCTGATGATCGCCTACGTCCTCATCGGCGGCATGAAGGGCACCACCTGGGTGCAGATCATCAAGGCCGTGCTACTCATCGCGGGCGCCGCGATCATGACCTTCATCGTGCTGGCCAAGTTCGGCATGAACCTGTCGAGCATCCTCGGCTCGGCGCAGGACGCGATCTCCGGCTCGAGCGACGAGAAGATCGCCGCCCGTGACGTTCTCGCCCCCGGCGCACAGTACGGCGGTTCGCTGGAATCGCAGATCAACTTCGTCTCGCTGGCCATCGCACTGGTCCTCGGCACCGCCGGCCTGCCGCACGTACTGATGCGCTTCTACACCGTCCCGACGGCGAAAGAGGCCCGCAAATCGGTGGTCTGGGCGATCGCACTGATCGGCGCGTTC
This sequence comes from Gordonia sp. OPL2, assembly GCF_003797825.1. Classification (GTDB taxonomy): domain Bacteria; phylum Actinomycetota; class Actinomycetes; order Mycobacteriales; family Mycobacteriaceae; genus Gordonia. Next base: position 159,104 of record NZ_RKME01000009.1, on the reverse strand, counting down.
TACCTGTTCACGCTGGTCCTCGGCTACGGCGCCGCGGCGCTCGTCGGACCCGACAAGATCATGGCGGCGGCCGGCAAGCAGAACTCGGCGGCTCCGCTGCTGGCGTTCGAACTCGGCGGCGTGGTGCTCCTCGGCGTCATCTCGGCGGTGGCGTTCGCGACCATCCTCGCCGTCGTCGCCGGGCTCGCCATCACCGCCTCCGCGTCGTTCGCGCACGACATCTACGGCAGTGTCATCAAGCGCGGCAAGGCAAGTGAGGCCGATCAGGTCAAGGTGTCGCGCTACACCGTCGTCGTGCTCGGCATCATGGGCATCATCCTCGGCATCCTCGCGAACGGTCAGAACATCGCGTTCCTGGTGGCGCTGGCGTTCGCGATCGCCGCGGCGGCCAACCTGCCCACCATCGTGTACTCGCTGTACTGGAAGCGGTTCAACACCCGCGGCGCCCTGTGGAGCATCTACGGTGGTCTGATCTCCACCATCGTGTTGATCATCTTCTCCCCGGCCGTCTCCGGCTCGGAGACCGCGATGATCCCGGGTGCCGACTTCGCGTGGTTCCCGCTGGCCAACCCGGGCATCGTGTCCATCCCGATCGGATTCATCCTCGGCATCGTCGGCACGCTGACCTCGCCGCGGGACAACGGGACCCCGGAGCGCAACGCCGAGATGGAGGTCCGCTCCCTCACCGGCGTCGGCGCGGAAAAGGCTGTGTCGCACTAGGTTCGACGCACAACCGCCTGAACGAGGTTGCCGTATGGTCCGGGTTGCGGACCATACGGCAACCTCTGTCTGGTCAGTGCTCCCGAACGGCCTGATCCTGAATCCGCGCGAACGGCCGCGCCGCCTCCAGCTCGAACGCCAACTCCAGCAGGGTGCGTTCACGGCCGAGGTCGGCGGAGAAGTGGAGCCCGAGTGGCAGGCCCTCGGCGGTGCGGGCCAGCGGCAGGCTGATCGCCGGTGTGCCCGTCGCGTTGTTCGCCGGCGTGAACGCAACGTAATGGACCAGCCGCTCGAAGATCTCGTCGAAATCCCCACCGGGATCGAGGTATCCGATCCGGGGCGTCGTGTGCGCCAGCGTCGGCGTGAGGACGAGGTCGTGGCTGTCGAACACGGTACGGAACCTCGCCGTCGACCGTTTGAGTCCGATGATGGTCGACGGTGTGCGCCAGAAGGTCCGCAGGTAGCGACGCGACAGTCCGATGGTGAACGGGTCGAGCGCGTCTCGGTCGAAGTCCTTGCCCACCAACACTCGTCCCAGCCGGTGCATCGAGCAGGCCAGCATCGACCAGTAGTCGACGAACTGGCGGACGAACGCCTCGTCGAGCGGGATGGGGATCGTCTCGACGTCATGACCGAGATCGGTGAGCAGATCCGCGGCAGACGCGAGGGCCGCCGCGGTCTCCGCGTCGATCGGCTGTCCGGTGACCGTCGTGTCGACGAGCCCGATGCGGAGGCGACGTCGGCCCGGTCCCCCGACCAGTCCGACGCGTGGAAGACCCTCCGGCTCCCGGAATGTCTCCGCGTCGGAGATGAAATACGCTGTGTCACGCACGGTTCGGCTGAGGATGCCGTTCGAGATGATGTCGACCGGCAGGACCTGACCGGTCGGCGACGGCGCGACCCGTCCGCGCGTGGGTTTGAGGCCGACCAGACCGCATGCGGCGGCCGGGATCCGGATCGATCCTCCGCCGTCGTTGCCGTGCGCGACGGGAAGTGCACCGGCCGCGACCAGCGCCGCCGACCCGCCCGAGGAGGCGCCCGACGAATAGTCGGTGTCCCACGGATTGCGCGTCGGGTCGCGGTCGACGAACTCGGTGGTCGCGGTCAGACCGAACGCGGGCAGGGTCGAGGCGCCGACGATGTTGACCCCGGTCGAGAGGAACTGCTCGGTGAACGGTTCGTTGCCCTTCGCGGGCAGGTCCGGCATCGCGGCCGACCCGTTACCCACCGGCAATCCCTCGAACAGGGTGTTGTTCTTGATGATCGACGGCACGCCGGCGAACGAACCCGCGCCGAAGTCGGCGTCAGCCGCGCGGGTCAGCGCTCGTTCCCGGTCGTCGACCGCGATCGCATTCACCTGAGGATTGATCGCATCGATCCGGGCGATCGCCGCCAGCACGGCCTCGGTCGCGGAGAACTCACCGGCGCGGATCGCGGCTGCGATCCCCACCCCGTCGCGGTCACCGAGGACGTCGTCGCCGAACGCATGGACGTACTTCATGCGCCGACATTAGCCTGATCGGCCGCTCCGATCGGTCATGCGCATGACATCGGAGGCCAGGTCGTGGGCATACGTGTCGTCGAGGGCGAGCCCGAAGACCGCATGGTGATAGAGCGGCGCGATGACGTGATCGAGGATCTGCCGGACGGTCGGCGCTTCTTGTCCACGGGCGGCTGCGCGCCCGACCATCTCCTCGGCCTGCTCCCGGCGGATCTCCCAGCACGGGCATTCCTCGACGACGTCGTTGCGGGCGAACACCATGGCGCGCAGGTAGGCGCGACGCTTCGGACGGCCGATGTCGGCCGCGATGATGCGCGACCACTCCGCGAGGTCGTCGGCGAGTCCACCGGTGTCGGGCAGTGGCTCCCCTTGTGTCAGCGCCGCGACCGCCACCTCGCCGAGGAGTTGCTCGATGGTGCCCCACCGTCGGTAGATGCTCGTCGGGTTCACCCCCGCCACCTCGGCGACCTCGGGGATCGTCATCGTGTCGCGCTGTCCGGCACCCACCAGATGTCCGACCGCCGCATACACCGCCGATTGCACCCGTGCGCTGCGACCACCCGGGCGCTTCGCGCCGGGGGAATGAACGCTCGCTGACGCGGTTGAACCACTCATGCCGACCATTATTGCAAATCAGTTTGCTTTAGTGTGCGGACCTCGGATACGTTCAATCTAACGCAAACGGCTTTGCTTTAGGAGATGAGATGACCCGACTGCACCCGCATCGCGCGTTCTGGGTGATCACGGCGACGTTCGTCATGGTCCTCTTCGCCTCCGCCGCACCCTCGCCCCTGTATCCCGTGTATCAGGAACTGTGGGGGTTCTCCGCGTTCACGCTGACCGCCGTGTTCGCGATCTACGTCGCGACCATGCTCGTGAGTCTGTTGACCGTCGGCTCCCTCTCCGACCACATCGGCCGGCGCCCCGTGCTCGCGATCGCACTGGTCCTGCTGATCGCGAGCATGATCCTGTTCGTCGCGGCAGACGACGTCGGCCTGCTCATGGCGGCACGCGCGCTGCAAGGGCTGGCCACCGGCGCGGCGATGGGCACGCTGACGGCGACCGTCGTCGACCTGCAACCGACGAAGCGGCTCGGTTCGGCGATCACCGGAGCCGCACCGGCCATCGGCTTGGCCGGCGGTGTCGCCGTCGCCGGACTGTTCGTGCAGTACGCCCCAGCCCCGCGGTTCCTCATCTACGAGGTCATCCTCGGGCTGTTCGCGGTGCTGCTCATCGCGTTGCTGGTGGTCCCGGAGACCTCCGAACGTATCGGGTTCACCTCCCGCCGCCACCTCTTGCACACCATCGCACCGCAGGTACGGCTGCCGATCGAGGTGCGACGCGTGTTCGTGGCCGCCGTCCCGGCGCTCGTCGCCACCTGGTCCCTCGGCGGGCTGTACCTGTCCCTCGGCTCCTCTGTCGTCGCGCGCATCTTCGGCGTCGACAACCACGCCGAGGCCGGCGTCCTGCTGTTCGTGTTCTTCGCCTCCGCCGCGGCGACCTCACTGCTCATCACCGGACGGTCGGCGGCAACCAAGCTCGCATTCGGGTACCCGGCCCTCGCCGGCGGCGCGGTCATCTCGCTCGCCGGGGTACTCGGCGAGACTCTGCCGCTCTACGTCGCCGGCTCGATCATCGCCGGCGCCGGCTTCGCGGCGACCTTCCTGGGCGCGCTCGACAGCATCAGCGCCGCCACACCCCCGCAGCAGCGCGGCCAGGTGTTCTCGTCGGTGTTCGTCGCGAGCTACCTCGCATTCAGCCTGCCCGCCGTGGTGGCCGGAATCATCGTGTCCCACATCGGTTTGCGGGAGACGGTCGTCGGCTATGTGGCCTACGTGCTGGTGCTGGCGGTGGTCGGCGCGCTCACGAACGCACACCTCCGTCGGCGATCGGCGAGGAGCAGCGTCTCGGCACCGACCGTCGCGCCGGAGTCCGCGGATCCGATCTCGGCGCCGCGCTGACCTGTCAGCCCGCGCCGACGATACGCGCGGCCATCTCGGCCTGAAACGCACCTATCTGCTCCGGCGTCAGCGAGCCGGACTCCCGGTACCACCGTGCGACGTCGACACCCATCGAGAGCAACAACGTCGTGGTCGCCTTCGGGTCGTCGACATCGAAGACGCCTCCGGTGATGCCCGCATCGACGATCGCCCCGACACGACGGGCGACCTCTTTGCGCATCACTCCGATGGCCTCGCGATGTTCTGCCGAGAGGGAGTCCAGCTCGTAGTTCACCACTCTGGACCACACGTGATCACGGGCGTGATGGGAGGCCAACGCCCCGATCACCGCCCGCAGCCGCGCGCCGGGCGGTGATGCGGGGTCGTCGGCGTCGTCGATCAGTGTCAGGAACGACCGGTGTCCGGCGTCGGAGAGCTCGTAGAGCACCTCCTCCTTGGACCGGAAGTGCACGTACACAGCCGCCGGACTCATCTGCGCACCGGTTGCGATGTCACGGGTGGTGGTCGCGTCGAATCCCTTGGTCGCAAAAGCCTCCACCGCGGCCCGCAACAGCCGGGACCGCGCTGCGACGGCACGAGACTGCGGTTCCACGACTGACATGTCGCCGGCCTCCGTTTCCGCTGGACCCTGATGACCCCGCCTCTGATGACCCCGCCTCTGCTGACGTTGACATGCGCCGCCGGCAGCGGCATAGTGCACGGTATCACTAAGCAAGCGCTTAGTCAGCGGATGCTTCACTCGGCCCCGCCATGTTTCGCGTCTGCACCCCACGATCCCCTGACCAGGAGTAGGACAGAACTCATGCAGCTGACATTCAGTCCAGAAGAAGAGGCGTTCCGCGAAGAGTTGCGGGCCATCTTCGCGAAGGTCCCCGAGGACCTCCGTCGTCGCTCCGAGGCCGGCAAGCTGAACTACCCCGAAGACCTGATCACCACCACGCGCATCCTCAACGAGCACGGCGTCGCCACGCCGGGCTGGCCCGTCGAGGCGGGTGGCCGCGACTGGACCCCCATCCAGAGCCACATCTACCGCGAGGAGATGAGCCTGATGCACGTCCCGGACATGCTGCCGTTCAACGTCGGCATGATCGGTCCGGTCATCGCGCAGTTCGGTTCGCCCGAGATGAAGGAACGCTTCCTGGCCAAGACGGCCAACCTCGACATCTGGTGGTGCCAGGGCTTCTCCGAGCCCGAGGCGGGTTCGGATCTCGCGTCACTCAAGACCCGTGCGGTCCGCGACGGCGATCACTACGTCGTCAACGGCCAGAAGACGTGGACCACGCTCGGCCAGTTCGCCGACTGGATCTTCTGTCTCGTGCGCACCGATCCCGAGGCCAAGAAGCAGGCCGGCATCAGCATGCTGCTGTTCCCGATGGACACGCCCGGCGTGGAGCTGCGTCCGATCCAGCTCATCGACGGCAGCTTCGAGGTCAACGAGGTCTTCTTCAACGACGTCCGCGTGCCGGTCGAGAATCTCGTCGGCAAGGAGAACGAGGGCTGGACCCAGGCCAAGTTCCTGCTCGGCAACGAGCGCAGCGGCATCGCCCGCGTCGGGTACACCAAGACCAAGCTCGCCAAGGCGAAAGAACTTGCCCGCCAGACCACGACCGCATCCGGTGGCACGCTCCTGGAGGATCCGCTGTTCGCGGCCCGTCTCGCCGAGCTGGAGAACGATCTGCTCGCGCTCGAGATGACCCAGCTGCGCGTCGCCGCATCGTCGGCCGACGGCAAGCCGAACCCGGCGTCGTCGCTCCTCAAGCTTCGCGGTAGCCAGCTACAGCAGGACGCCATGGAGTTGCTCGCCGATATCGCGGGTCCCGATTCGCTGCCGGTCGCCGGCCTCGATGCGTCCGCCGCCAACGGCACCGCCGACGTCGCGTCGCCCGAGTGGGCACAGCTGTCCGCGCCGACCTACCTCAACTACCGCAAGGTGAGCATCTACGGCGGGTCGTCGGAGGTTCAGCGCCAGATCATCGACAAGGCCGTGTTGGGTCTCTGAGACACCGACCGCCTCAACTCTTTTCACGACTCACGAGAACCTGGGAACTGTCATGGATTTCGAACTTTCCGACGAACAGACGATGCTGCGCGACACCGTGCGCGAAGTGCTGACCCGCAAGTACGACGTCGAGACGCTGCGCGCGGTCACCGACACCGAACTCGGTTGGGACAAGGGGGTGTGGAAGTCGTTGGCCGACATCGGCATCCTCGGTCTCACCTTCCCTGAGGACGACGGCGGCATGGGCGCCGGACCGGTCGAGTTCACCAGCGTGATGACCGAGATCGGCCGTTCGCTCGCACCGGAGCCCTACCTCGACTCGGTCCTCGTGCCGGGGTCGCTCGTCGCCGCCACCGCCGATGACGACACCCGCGCCGAGATCCTCGGCGGTCTCGCCTCGGGCGAGCTCCTGGCCGCCTTCGCCCACCTCGAGGCCGGCGACCGCTGGCCTGCCGCCAAGGTCGCCACCACCGCGACCGACGGCAAGCTCAACGGCACCAAGGTCCTTGTCGGACATGGCGACTGCGCAGACAAGCTGGTCGTGTCGGCGCGCACCGACGACGGCATCGGCCTGTTCTTGATCGACGCCAACGCCGACGGCGTCACGCGGACCCCGTACCGCACGCACGACCGCCGTCGAGGTGCGCAGATCGAGTTCTCCGACGCCGCGGCCACCCGACTCGGCAGCGGCGACGCCTCCGAGGTCATCGCCAACGCCGAGGTCGGCATCCAGACCGCGCTGTGCGCCGAGGCGGTCGGAGCGATGGAACGCGCCCTCGACCTCACCGTCGATTACCTCAAGACGCGCAAGCAGTTCGGTGTCACGCTGTCGCAGTTCCAGACACTCACCCAGCGCGCCGCAGACATGTACACCCAGCTGGAGCTGGCACGCAGCATGAGCCTGTACGCCACGACCGCACTCGCCGACGGCATCTGCGATCCGATCATCGCGTCGCGGGCCAAGCTGCAGATCTGCCGGTCCGGGCGCCTCATCGGCCAGGAGGCCATCCAGATGCACGGCGGCATCGGCATGACCGCGGAATACCCTGTGGGCCACTACGCGAGCCGCCTGACGGCCATCAGCCACACGCTCGGCGACGCGCAGGATCATGTCGCGAAGCTGGCCGGGTCCATCAACGATTGGGACATGATCACCGTCGGGTGAGCCTGTGCTGAAAGAGGCTGAAAGAGAAAGCGCCGTCCCTCGGACTCTGAGGAGCGAAGCGTCCCACGGTCCCTGAGGAGCGAAGCGGCCCACGGTCCCTGAGGAACGAAGCGTCACGAAGGGTCGCCCTTCGTGACGCTCGCAAGCTCGCTCCTCAGGGACCGGGTGACGCTCGCAAGCTCGCTCCTCAGGGACCGGTTTACGCCCGCGAGCTCGCACCTCAGGGACCGGTTTACGCCCGCGAGCTCGCACCCCAGGGACCGATTGAAGCTCGCAAGCCCGCACCTCATGGACCGGGCTTCGGGCGCAGACCCCACTCCTGCGCCAGGAGCCGATGCGACTGCTTCCGGTCCTCGAAATCGTGGGTGACGCTGGTGATCACGAGTTCGTCGGCACCGGTCACGCGAGCCAGCGTCTCGAGGCGCTCGGCCACGGTGGCCGGCGATCCGACGAACTGGGTGCGCACGCGGTCGTCGACGACCCGCTTCTGCTGCTCCGTCAGCGGCTGCGCCGTCGCCGGATCCCGATACTCGGATGCACCATGCCCGCTGCGGATGTCGTACACCCAATGGCCGTAGGTGGAGGCGAGATGGGTTGCGGTCGCGTCGTCCTCGGCCACCACGACGTCGGCGGACACCACGACGTGTGGCTGCGTCAGCCGCGCTGTGGGCCGGAACGCCGACCGATAGGCCTCGACCGCTTCGAGCACCGTCGACGGACTCACGTGATAGTTCGCGACGAACGGCAGACCGTTCGCGCCTGCGACGGCCGCGCTCTGACCCTTGCTGCTGCCGAAGATCCACACCTCGATGTCGGCGTTCTCGCCCGGCACTGCACGCACGTCGAGGTCGTCGATCGCGTAGCGCCCGCCGAGCAGGTCGAGCACATCGTCGACGGCATCGGCGAAGTCTTGATGCCGGGCACCCTCGAACTCGAGTGCGCGGGTCATCGTCGCGAGCCGCGGTGACCCCAACAGCTGCTCGATCGGGAAGGGTTCCGGGATCAGCAGCCCGTCCACCCACTGCTCGGGCCGCGGTTCGGTGACCCGACCGCCGGACGCGACCACCGACAGCGCCTCCGCGCGCCGCTGCCCGGAACGTCCGAGACCGAGATCGAGGCGGCCCGGATACAGCGCATCGATCGTGCCGAACGCCTCGACCACCGACGCCGGCCGATGATGGCCCAATTGCACCGCGGCGCTGCCCACCCGGATGCGCTCGGTGGCCGCGGCCACCAGCGCGATGAGGGTCGGCGTCGACGAACTCGCGACCGCGACGAAGTGGTGTTCGGCGAGCCAGTAGCGGCGGTAGCCCCAGTCCTCGGCGGCGCGCGCGAGGTCGACCGCCCGGCGGATCGCCTCGGTCGCCGTCGATCCGTGGGTGATCGGCGCCAGGTCGAGCACCGACAGAGGAACCCGAGACGTCACGAGTCACTCCCGCAACGACATTCGGCTCCGGGACACAGGTCGGTGGCGAACTCGGCCTCGGGCGCGAGCCCCGAGACCGCCCGCAGCAGGTAGCGGTGCTGGGTGTCGAGCACCCGGATCAGCCATGCCATGGCCACACTCCTGGGGTCGGGCCGGTCGCGGTCGGGTCGGTCGCGGCGCCGACGGGACGGCGACGCGGCAAACACCCATTACGGCGGATCACCGGGCCGATGGCGAGGGTTGCGCCCACACTGATCGAGACTGTCCGGATCGGGCTGCGGGCGGGAGTCCCGCGCGTTGATCCGGGCATGACCACCACCGGCAGTCCACATCTGGCCGTCGCACTCAGCGGGGCGGGCTGGCATCCGCTCGCGTGGCGTGAACCCGACGCCAGACCCGCTGACCTGACCCGCCCTGCCTACTGGAGGGACATCGTCGGCGCCGTCGACCGGGCCGGCGTCGACCTCGTCACCATCGCCGACGGCTTTCGGCGCCGCCCACCGACCACCGATGACATCGACCGTCCGATCACGGACCTCGTGGCGGGGCGGCTCGACTCGGTGCTCATCGCCGCCCGCGTGGCGCCGACGACGACTCGCGTCGGGGTGCTGCCGACGCTCATCGCCACGCACACCGAACCCTTCCACGCCGCCAAGGCGATCGCCACCCTCGACTTCGTCGGACGTGGGCGCGCCGGCGCGGTCGTCGACGTCGCGGCCACCGACATCGATGCGCGACTCTTCGGCCGCCGCACACTCCCCGACGAACCGAGCCACCGGGACACCGAGTTGCATTCGGAGGCAACCGACTACGTCGAGGTGCTACGGCGTCTATGGGATTCGTGGGAGCACGACGCCGAGATCCGTGACGTCGCCACCGGGCGATTCATCGACCGGGACAAGCTGCATTACATCGACTTCGAGGGACGGTTCTTCTCCGTACGCGGGCCGTCGATCACCCCGCGCCCGCCGCAGGGACAACCGGTCGTCGCGGCGTCGGCACACGGCTCCGACGGTGCCGTCGACCTTGTCGGGTCCGCCGCCGACATAGGATTCGTCGCCGCCCACGACCGCGCGTCCACCTCGCATGCCGCCGGCGCCATCCGGGACGCCGCGCACCGCGCGGGCCGGGCGTCGGAGACCGTTCACGTGTTCGTCGACCTGCTCGTGTACCTCGACGACACCGACACGGCCGCCGCCGATCGTCGTGCGCGCCTCGACGACCTGCTCGGTACCCCGTACACCGGCGGCACCGCCGCCTTCGCCGGCACACCGGCATCGCTGGCCGATCTGATCGCCGACCTCACCGACCCGTCGACAGGCGCGACCGGAATCCGACTGCGGCCGGCGACCATTCCGCATGACCTGCATCGGATCACCGACGAAGTGGTGCCGGAACTGCGGCGACGCAACGCCTTCCGCGTCGTCGAGGAATCGTCGACGCTGCGCACCCGACTGGGCCTGACCCCGGCCGCGAATCGATACGCCCGCGCCACGGAGATCGTAGGAGCATCCCGATGACCAAATCCGTCCATCTGGCCGCGCACTTCCCGGGCGTCAACAACACCACGGTGTGGAGTGATCCGCAGGCGGGCAGCCACATCGAGTTCGATTCGTTCACGCGATTCGCGCAGACCGCCGAACGCGGTCTTTTCGACTTCCTCTTCCTCGCCGAAGGACTCAGGCTGCGCGAACAACACGGCGAGATCTACGAACTCGACGTCGTCGGTAGACCGGACACGTTCACCGTCCTGGCCGCGATCGCCGCGGTGACCGACCGGCTCGGTCTCGCCGGCACGATCAACTCCACCTTCAACGAACCCTTCGAGGTGGCTCGCCAATTCGCCTCCCTCGATCACCTCTCCGACGGGCGAGCCGCATGGAATGTGGTGACGTCGTGGGATGCGTTCACCGGAGAGAACTTCCGACGGGGCGGCTATCTGCCGGAGGATCAGCGCTATCAGCGCGCCCGTCAGTTCCTGGAAACCGCGCTCGAGCTGTGGGACTCGTGGCGCGACGACGACATCCTCGCCGACCAGAACAGCGGCAGGTTCCTGCGACGCGACGATGCGGGGGCCTTCTCCCACGTCGACGACCAGTTCACCATCTCCGGGCACTTCTCGGTACCCCGAAGCCCGCAGGGACGTCCGGTCATCTTTCAGGCCGGCGACTCCGAGGAGGGTCGCGAGTTCGCGGCCGCCCGCGCCGACGCCATCTTCTCGCGGCACGCCACCCTCGACGCGGGCCGGGCCTTCTACGCCGACGTCAAGGACCGGCTGCCTGCACACGGTCGACGGCCCGAGGACCTGCTGATCCTGCCCGCCGCGACCTTCGTGCTCGGCGACACCGACGCCGAGGCCGCCGACCTCGCTCACGACGTACGGCTGGCACAGGTGAGCGGCCAGACGGCGATCAAGTTCCTCGAACAACTGTGGAATCGCGATCTGTCCGACCACGATCCGGACGGACCGCTGCCGGACATCGATCCGCTGCCCGGCGAGAACACCGTGGCCCGCGGTCGCGCGAGCGTGCGGATCCACCGCGATCCGCGCGACGTCGCCCGTGAGTGGCGCGAGATCGCCGCGGCCAAGAACCTGTCCACGCGGGAACTGATCATCGAGGTGACCGGGCGGCAGTCGTTCGTGGGCGCCGCCGAGACGGTCGCCCGCGAGATCAACGAGCTGGTCCAGGCCGACGCGAGCGACGGATTCATCCTCGTCCCGCACATCACTCCGGGCGGGCTCGACCGTTTCGTCGACGAGGTGGTCCCGGTGCTGCAGGATCTCGGCGTCTACCGCAGCGCGTACTCGGGGACGACGCTGCGGGAGAATCTGGGACTCGGCACGCCACGTCCGGCAAACGCCGCGGTCGGCACCGCCTGATCGCTACTGTTTCTCCTGACAGCCGGCGGCCGACACGCCTCGCCGCGCCACGGACGGGAGATGCTCGATGGACCTTCTGCGCGACAACATCGGCGCTGCCGCCGCATACAGCATCGTGGGTGTGTTGCTGCTCGTCGTCGGGTTCCTCGCACTCGACCTGGTGACACCCGGCCGTCTGCGCAACCTGATCTGGCTCGACCACAACCGGAACGCGGTGATGCTCGCGACCGCGCAGGTGATCGGATTGTCGATCGTGCTCGTCGCAGGCATCCGCGACTCGCTGACGCTCGAACTCTGGCGCGGGATCGTCTACACGATCGCCTACGTGGTGCTGGCGATCGCGGTGATGATGTGGTCGTTCGTGCTGATCGACTGGCTGACCCCCGGCAAGCTGGGCACGCTGCTCCTCGACGACGACGAGCATCCCGCGGGATGGATCTGCGGGGCGGTCTTCATCGGTGTGGGCGCCGTGATCGGCGCCGCGCTGGGCCTGTAGACATCGGCGCAGACGCGGCATCCACTATTGACGGTCAGACAACAAGCCGCTTAGGGTCGTCAGCTAGCAGTCTCGACCTGCTGTTCGGCTGCTGTTCGACGCCGCTGTTTCGACCATCTGAGGGGAATCACCATGGCCGCGCCACTGATCGAGGAATCCGTCGAGATCAACGCCTCCGCGGAGGACGTCTGGGCGGTGATCTCCGACCTGCAGCGCATGGGCGAGTGGAGCCCGCAGTGCAAGAAGATGATCATCCGCGGCGGACCGGTCGGACTCGGGACCCGCACCATCAACATCAACCGTCGCGGCCCGCTCGTGTGGCCGACGACATCGAAGGTCATCCGGTTCTCGCCGAACCAGGAGCTGGCCTTCCGCGTCGCCGAGAACCGCACGGTGTGGAGCTACACCCTCGAGCCGGCGGGGGCCGGTGTGAAGGTGACCGAACGTCGAGAGGTCGCCAACGGCACCACCAAGGTGTCGTCGTTCCTGGTCGACAAGATGATGGGCGGGACCACGAACTTCGAGGCCGAACTCAAGCTCGGCATGGCCGAGACCCTCGCCGAGATCAAGCGGGCCGCAGAGAAGTAGGGGTTCGACGGCGGCTGGTCTGGATAGGCGGCCTGATCTCGATACACCCGGCTCGCTCCGCTCGCGCGGGCACTCGATCAGCGGATGACGGGATCGCCGGGATCAGCGGAACCCGGGATCAGCGGCGGCCTCAGGTCCGGTCCGACACCTTGCGCATGAGTGCGGGGACGTCGGCGAGGGAGTCGACGATGTGGTCGGGCACCGGGCCGAACTCGTCACGCTGCAGGGTCTCGAGCGCTTCCTCGCGGAACTTGCCGGTCCGCACCAGCACTCCGATGAGTGCCGCGGCCTGCGCACCGAGCACGTCGTTGTGCATGTCGTCGCCGACCATGACGACCTGCGTCGGCTCGAGCTGCATGAGGTCGACGGCGGCACGGAAGCCGAGCGGGGACGGCTTGCCGATCGCACGGATCTTGCGGTCGGCGGCCTTCTCCAGCCCTTCGAGGTAGACGCCGGTGTCGATGCTCAGGCCCTTCGCCGTCGACCACGTCATCGAGCGGTGCATCGCGATCACCGGGGTACCGCGCACCATCAGTTCGAGAACCTGAGACAGTGCGCGGTGGTCGAACACCGGTCCGGCACCGCCGAGGACCACCACCTCCGCCCGAGCAGGGTCGTCGGTGAGCTCGACACCGGTCATGTCCTCGGCGATGGGCCCCTCGTTGAGGACCCACACCCGCCTGCCCGGGTGATGAGCGGTCAGATATTCGGCGGTGAGTTTGGCGGCCGTGAGGATCTCATCCGGGGCGACGTCGAACCCGCAGTCGTTGAGCGCCTCAGCGATCTCACCGCGAGATCGGGAGGTCGTGTTGGTCAAGAACATCCGTGGATATCCCTGGTCCTCCAGTTCGGCGACCGCCTCCACGGCCCCCGGCAGCGCCTTCCACGAGGTGACCATCACCCCGTCGATGTCGAGCAGCAACCCCAGCGGCATGGGTGAAAATCTAGTCGCGTCGGCGGCGGCCCGCACGGCGCGCGGAGGCCGATGGCATGCTGAGCGGATGCGATCGGTGTCAGATCACCAGGACGTAGTCGCCGCTCTGTTCTCCGCACCGGAGTCCGAACGGATACCGGCGGCCGACGCGCTCGGGCGTGTCACGACCACCGATGTCGTCGCGTCGATCGCGCTCCCCGGTTTCGACAACTCGGCGATGGACGGATATGCGGTGCGCGCCGCCGACATCGCCTCCGCCACCGACGATTCGCCGGTGCGGCTGCCGGTCGCGCAAGACATCCCCGCCGGACGGACCGACCACCTCACGCTGGACCCGGGAACCGCGCACCGGATCATGACCGGCGCCCCGCTCCCCGACGGCGCGGATGCCGTCATCCCGGTCGAGCGGACCGACGCCGCCGTCGACGTGGTCACCGTCTTCGGTGCGGTCCCGGCCGGACGGCACATCCGGGCGGCCGGATCGGACATCGAGGCCGATCAGCCGGCCATCCCGGCCGGCACCCGGCTCGGCGCCCCGCAGGTGGGACTGCTGGCAGCCCTCGGGATCACCGAGGTGGACGTGACCCGCCGACTGCGGGTGGTGGTGCTCTCGACCGGGTACGAACTCGTCACGCCCGGGACGCCGCTGGAGTACGGCCAGATCTACGAGTCGAACGGACCCATGCTGACCGCCGCCGCCACCGAGGCCGGCGCCGACGCCACGCACCTGCACTACGTCACCGACGACGTCGACGTGTTCCGCGCACGCCTCGACGAGATCAGCGACGACGCCGACCTGATCATCACCTCCGGAGGCGTCAGTGCGGGTGCGTTCGAGGTGGTCAAGGATGCGCTGGGCGACACGGACACCGGGGACGTGCAATTCGTGAAGGTGGCGATGCAGCCGGGTATGCCGCAGGGGTGCGGGCACTACACCGGGCCGGCCGGCCGTCGTGTGCCAATCATCACGTTGCCGGGGAATCCGGTCAGCTCGCTGGTGTCGTTCGAGGTGTTCATCCGGCCACCGCTGCGGGCCGCCATGGGTCTCGGGCCGCACCGGTCGCGGGTGACGGCCCGCCTGCACGCCGACGTCCGCTCCCCCGCAGGCAAACGCCAATTCCTGCGGGGCGTGCTGAGCGAGACCGACGACGGTCTGGTCGTGGACCCGATCGGCCCGCCGGCGTCGCACCATCTGCGTTACCTGTCGCGCGCCGACAGTCTCATCGACATCGATGCGGACACCGAGTCGGTCGCCGCGGGGTCCCTCGTCGACGTGATCACACTCTAAGCTGGCGGGTGTGCCGGCAGACGTCGGCAATCCGTGACAGCAACAGGAGGTCGATGGTGGCCAGGCGCCCGCGTCCCGACGGAACGCGCAGCGGAGCAGGTCATCTCATCGACCTCGCACGCGAGACCATCCCGCCTGTCCACCGGGCGGGCCTGCCGTTCGTCGCCGCACCCGCCGCCGTCGCCCTACTCGGCCGCCGCCACCGGTGGATCGCGCGCCCCGCAGCGCTGACCGCGGGTGCGTGCGCCGCCTTCTTCCGGCATCCCACGCGCGTGCCGCCGACGACGACGGGTGCCGTGGTCGCGCCGGCCGACGGCACCATCGCCCTGGTCGACGAGGCCGTCCCACCACCGGAGGCCGGCCTGGGCGACGCCGTGCGGCCCCGGGTGTCGACGTTCCTGTCGATCTTCGACGTGCACGTCCAGCGCGTCCCCATCACCGGTTCGGTGATCGCGGTGACGCACACGCCGGGACAGTTCGTCTCCGCCGACCTCGCCGAGGCCAGCTCGGTCAACGAGCGCACCACGATGACGTTGCGCTGCCCGGTGGGCACCGCCGGGACCGGCGAGCCGAGCACGCACGACGTCGCGGTCGTCCAGATCGCCGGCCTCATCGCGCGCCGCATCGTCTGTGAACCGGCCGTCGGCGACGAGGTGAGCGTCGGCGACACCTACGGCCTGATCCGCTTCGGGTCCCGGGTGGACGTCTACCTCCCGGTCGGCACGGTTCCCCAGGTCCGAGTCGGCCAGCGGGCCGTCGGCGCCGAAACCCTCTTCGCGACCCTCGGCTGACCGATGACGACACCCCGCCGATCCGAACGGTCGACGTCTCACCGCACCCCGACGACCCACCCCACCCGCCGACCACGCAGCGCCCAAGCGCCCCGACCGGTCAGCCGGCCGTCGCCCGACCGCGCACGATTCTCCAAGCAGGCCGCCGCGGGACGACTGTTCGTGCCGTCGGCGCTGACGATCCTCGCCATCTGCGCCGGGCTGACCGCGGTCCGGGTCACGGGCACCGGCGACATCAACGCGGCGATGGGTCTGGTCGTCGCGGCCGCGCTGCTCGACGGCATCGACGGACGCGTCGCCCGCATGATGGGCGCGACAACCCGCATGGGCGCCGAGATCGACTCGCTGGCCGACGCCATCAACTTCGGCGTGGTACCCGCCCTCATCGTCTATCTGCATCTCATGTCCGATCAGGACCTCGGATGGATGCTCGCGCTCATCTACTGCTGCGCCATCGTGCTGCGGCTGGCCCGCTTCAACACCTTGCTCGACGACGACGGCGCACCCGGTTACACACGGGACTTCTTCGTCGGCGTACCCGCGCCCGCTGCGGCGATCATCGCCCTGCTGCCGATCGGACTGTCGCAACAGTTCGGCAACGGCTGGTGGACGTCGGTGCCCGTCGTCGGCGGCTGGCTGGTGTTCGTCGCGCTGCTCGCGGTGAGCCGGGTGCCCACCGCATCCCTGAAGACCGCGTCGGTGCCGCCGCGTGCGCTGGCCGGGCTGCTCATCGTCGTCGCGATCGGTGCCGCGCTGCTGCTGACCTTCCCGTATGTCCTGATGATGATCGCGATCGGCGGCTACCTGCTGCACATCCCATTCGCCTGGCGGAACAAGCGGTGGGTCGCCGAGCGTCCCGAGCACTGGGAGGATCATCCGTCGGAGCGGCGGGCGCAGCGCCGCGCGATCAACCGCTCGCAACCGCGTCGTCGGCGGCTCGCCACCGCGGCCAAGTCGCAGGCGCGACTCGGACTGCGCCGGCCGACGGGGATCTCGGCGCCAGCCGAACAACGCGCCGAGGTGCCGTCCGACACGGTGACCGATCTGCCGAGTGAGGAGGCCGGCCGATGACCGGGCCGATCCAGTTGACGCTGACCGCACGGGTGAATCCGTCGGCGGCCGAACCCCGCCGTGGGATCGTCCGCGTCCACTCGGAGGTGCTGGCCGCGCTGGGTCTGCGTGAATGGGATGCGGTCTCGATCACCGGTGCCCGAGTCACCGCCGCGGTGGTCGCCGAGGCAGGCCCGGACACTCCCACCGGCACCGCCCTCCTCGACGACATCACGTTCTCCAACGCCGGCGTACGGGAGAACGCGTCGGTGGTGCTCGCGCCGTGCGAGGTGCACGGCGCGGCGCGGGTCACGGTGTCGGGGTCGGCACTGGCCACCGCGTCGGTCGACGAGCCGACGCTGCGGCGGGCACTGCTCGGCAAGGTGCTCTCGGTCGGCGACGCGGTGTCGCTGCTGCCGCGTGACCTCGGCCCCGATCTGGCCGCGGGCGACGCGACCCGTGCGCTCGCCGTCTCGGTCGGCATCACCTGGACCAACGAATTGCTGACGGTCACGGCGACCGAACCCGCCGGCCCCGTCAGCGTGCAGACCAACACCGCGGTCCTGTGGGCCGACGCGAACGGACACGGCGTCACGCCGCGTGCTCGCAGGCAGGCGGGCACGTCGGCGCCGTCCTTCCCACCCCCGTCGACGGCGATGGGATTCGCCGCCACCGATCCGGCGAACCCGGTGTCGGCAGCCCCCGCGGCGCCGACACGGCCGACTCCGGCGCACTCGCCCGGGGTCACCACGAGCGCGTCGTCGGCGGTCGCGGTACGCCCGGTGTCGGCGCTGGTCGGCGTCGACACCCAGGTCGCCAAGCTGACCGAGTGGCTGTCGATCACCCTCGACGAACCCGAGGTGCTGCGCAGGCTGGGAGCGACGCCGCGACTGGGCGTGCTCGTCACCGGACCGGCCGGCGGCGGCAAGGCGACGCTGGTGCGGTCGGTGTGCGCGGACCGGCCGCTCACCGTGATCGACGGACCCACGGTCGGGGCACTCGAGGCGAGCGCTCGGCTCGGCGCGGTGTCGTCGGCGGTGGCCGGACTTCGATCCGGTGGCGGCGTCCTGCTCATCACCGATGTCGACGCACTCCTGCCGGCACCGCGCGAATCCGCTGCGCCGGAACCGGTCTCGGCACTGATCCTCGACGAGCTGCGGTCGGGTATCGCCGACGGTGCGATCGCACTGATCGCGACCACCGCCGAGGCCGTGCGCCTCGACAGCAGGCTGCGAGATCCGTCGCTGTGCGACCGCGAGCTGATCATCGGCCTGCCCGACGCCGCGACCCGCGCTCGCCTGCTGTCGGTGATCCTCACCGATGTCCCCACCGACGGACACCTCGATCTCGACGTGATCGCCTCCCGCACACCGGGTTTCGTCGCGGGAGATCTCGCGGCGCTGACGCGGGAGGCCGCGCTGCGGGCCGCCGCCCGCCTCACCCGGCGCACCGACGGCGACACGGATGCGGAGCGGCCCTCGACGGGACTGCGCACCGACGACCTCCTCGGCGCCCTCGAGGTGATCCGGCCCGTGTCACGGATGGACTCGCCGGAGGTGGCGCTCGGATCCATCACGCTCGACGAGGTCGGCGACATGGTCGAGACCAAGCAGGCGCTGACCGAGGCGGTGCTGTGGCCGCTGCAGCACCCCGACACGTTCACCCGCCTCGGTGTCGATCCTCCGCGGGGCGTGTTGCTGTTCGGTCCGCCCGGCTGCGGCAAGACGTTCGTCGTGCGCGCGCTCGCCGCGTCGGGCCAGTTGTCGGTGCACACGGTCAAGGGCGCCGAACTGATGGACAAATGGGTCGGGTCGTCGGAGAAGGCGGTGCGTGACCTCTTCGACCGCGCGCGGGAATCGGCGCCGTCGCTGATCTTCCTCGACGAGGTCGATGCGCTGGCCCCGCGGCGCGGGCAGTCCAGCGACTCGGGCGTCGCCGACCGCGTCGTCGCATCACTGTTGACCGAACTCGACGGCGTCGAACCCCTGCAGGACGTCGTCGTCCTGGGTGCCACGAACCGGCCCGACCTGATCGACCCGGCGCTGCTGCGTCCGGGGCGGCTCGAGCGACTGGTCTTCGTGCCGCCGCCCGACGCGGACGCCCGCGCCGATATCCTGCGCACGGCGTCGCGCAACGTGCCCCTTGCCGACGATGTCGACCTGCCGGCCCTGGCGGCCGACCTCGACGGCTACTCCGCGGCCGACTGCTCGGCGCTGCTGCGCGAGGCGGCGTTGTCGGCGATGCGCCGCGACATCGATGCGGCCACCGTCGGCCCCGAGGACATCGCCGAGGCCCGGCGACGCGTGCGACCGTCGCTGGACGCCGCGCAGGTGGAGAACCTGCGGGCGTACGCGGAGCGGCGGCTCGACTAGCGCTCGAGAGCGTCCCGGTCGCTTCGCTCGCCTGGCTCAGCCCGAGGGCTCCCGAGGCAGGACGCAGAACGGGTTGCCGTCCGGATCGGCGAGGACGACCCACGGTAGGTCTGTGTCGTCGGAGACGACGACCGCGCCCTCACCGACCAGTCGTCGCACCTCCTCGGACTGCGTCGAACCCGACGGACGCAGGTCGAGGTGAAGGTGTGCGATGTCGGGTGTCGCCTCGTCCGCCGACTGGAACAGCAGGATGCAGCGACCGTCCCGGCTGATCTCGATGAACGCGGTACCGCGGTCATCGGACCACCGGGTGGTCACCTCGACCTCGAGCGCCCGGCACCAGAACGCGGCCAGACGCTCGGGATCGCGACTGTTGACGACGGTGCACACCAGGTCCGAGCTCATCGCGTCGAACTACCCGCTGCGCACCGTCGCCGAAACGTCGCGCCCTCAGGCCCCCGCGCTCTGCCCGGACTGCGTGGACGATCCCGTTCCAGGGGCGGTCTGCCCCTCCTGCTGCCCGGGGGTCTGCCCCTGCTGGCCGGGCATCTGACCCTGCTGGCCGCCCGGCATCTGACCGTTCATCCCGCCCTGGCCGCCCGGCATCTGGCCCATACCGCCCTGGCCACCGGGCATCTGACCCATGCCCCCTTGGCCACCGGGCATCTGGCCGTTCATGCCACCGGGCATGTTCGAGCCGGGTCCCTGAGTCGTCGACGACGACGAGTCACCGACGACGTAGCCGGCACCGAAACCCAATCCGGCGGCCACCACCGCGACACCGATGCCGCCCGCGATGACGGCGTTGCGCATCTTGTCCGACGCCGCGGGCGCCGCGGATCGCGGGCCGGTGCCAGAACGTGGGATCTGATCGGTCGGATGATCGGACGGGTTGTCGTGGGCGACGGTCGCCTCGGTAGGTGTGGACATCGCTGTCTCGCTTTCTGCTGTGGACAAGTGAGGTCCACGGTCCCGACGACGACTGACGATGACCTGCCGCGCGACTGGCAGTTGGCTGTGAAGCCCTTCGTGACGCTCGTTCCTCGCGGCCTCCTCAGGGCCCAGGTGGGGAGGGAACCGTGTTCCGATCCCTGAGGAATCCCGGAGCCTGCGGAGGGATGTCACGAAGGGCGATCAGCCTGCGCTCACCTGATAGAACACCGACTGACCGCCCCCGGCGGCACCGGTGGCCGTGCCGACCTGCACCCAGTAGGTGGTGCCATCCTTGGTCGCGGAGAGGATCACGACGCGCTGTCCGCCGTCGGAGCTGCGCGAGGATTCGGTGAACCCGGCGTCGGTGAGCTGCTTCACAGCGGCGTCGAGGACGTTGCCCGCCTCTCGACTGCCCTGGACGGTCGCCGACCACCCGTCGGCGCGGGTGCCGTCGGCCGACAACACGGTCCCCTCGATGAGCGGGACCTGCGCGACGGGAAAGTCTTTCGGTAGCGCGGCACCGTCCTGGCGGTCCTCGTCACCGCCGCCGCAGCCGGCGAGCAGCGCGATCCCCGCGAGTACGGCCACGCAGAGCGTTGACAGCCTGACGAAGCGGTTCATGACCGCAACGGTAAGGTAGACACCGCGGGCGGTGCCCGTGACACCCCGCCCGAACTCCCGAAAGACGGTGTGCCCACTTGATCTCTGTGCTGGCTGCGCTCGCGCTCTGCGCGCTGTTCGCGCCCCCGGTGATCAGGTGGCTGGGAACTCGCGGATTCTATGTCCTGGCCTTGGCGCCGGCCGGCGCCCTCGTCTGGGTCATCGCGAACTGGCCGCAGGACGGCCAACCTCCTCTCGTCGAGACCGTCGAGTGGGTGCCGGTCCTGCAGATGGACATCGTCACGCGTTTCGACACCCTGAGCGCAATCCTGTCGGTGCTCATCCTCGGCGTCGGCTCGCTCGTGCTCTGTTACTGCGCCCACTATTTCGACGACGCGCGACCTCGTGTCGCCGTCTTCGGCGGCGAGATGATCGCCTTCGCCGCCGCCATGTTCGGCCTTGTCGTCAGCGACAACATGCTGGTCCTCTACGTGTTCTGGGAACTGACCACGGTGCTGTCGTTCATGCTGGTCGGCTTCTACGGCGTCCGCGCGACGGCCCGGCGCGCGGCCACCCAGGCGTTGCTGGTCACCACCGCGGGCGGACTGGCGATGCTGGTCGGCATCATCATGCTGGGCGAGCGGTCGGGCACCTATCTGCTCTCGGAGATCATCTCGAACCCGCCGTCGGCCGGCGTCTACGTCGACTGCGCGGTCGTGCTGCTCCTGATCGGCGCGCTCAGCAAATCAGCGATCGTCCCGTTCCACTTCTGGCTTCCCGGCGCGATGGCCGCACCGACCCCGGTCAGCGCCTACCTGCACGCCGCCGCCATGGTGAAGGCTGGCATCTATCTGATCGCACGTTTGGCACCGGCGTTCTCGACCACCCCGAGCTGGCACATCGCCGTGGTGGTGCTGGGCATGATCACGATGGTGATCGGCGGGTGGCGTTCGCTGC
Organism: Gordonia sp. OPL2; assembly: GCF_003797825.1. Classification (GTDB taxonomy): domain Bacteria; phylum Actinomycetota; class Actinomycetes; order Mycobacteriales; family Mycobacteriaceae; genus Gordonia. Next base: position 137,442 of record NZ_RKME01000009.1, on the reverse strand, counting down.
GGGAGCTGGATCTCAAACTCGTCCTGGCGTTCGGTACCGTCTCGCAACTCGGATTCATGGCGGTGCTCGTCGGCATCGGCGACGCCAACGTGGCGATGGCCGGCATCACGATGCTCGTCGCGCACGCCCTGTTCAAGGCCTGCCTGTTCATGGTCGTCGGCATCATCGACCACTCGACCGGTACTCGTGACATCCGCAAGCTGGCCCGCCTGGGCGAGCGGCTGCCGGTGCTCGCGCTGGTCGCCGCCGTTGCCGGTGCCAGCATGGCCGGGCTGCCGTTCACCATCGGGTTCGTCGGCAAGGAGACGGCATTCGGGTCGGTGTGGGACACCGGCGCCTACCGCCCGTGGCAGGCCGAGACGATCGACATCGTGCTGCTGATCGGATCGGTCATCACCTTCGCCTACACCTGCCGGTTCCTGTGGGGTGCGTTCGGACGCAAGGTCCGCTCGACCCCGAGTCCGGCGGTCGCGAAGATGCATCGGCCGTCGCCGCTGTTCCTGCTGTCGCCGATCCTGCTGGCGATCGGCGGGGTCGTGGCCGGCATCCTCAGTCCGCAGGTGGGCGACCTGTTCGAGCCGTACGCGGAGACCCTTCCCGACTACGGTCACGAACTCGAACATCTCGCGATGTGGCACGGGTTCGGCCTGCCGGTGGTGTTCTCGGTCATCGTCATCGTCGCCGGTGCGATCCTGTTCCTGGTGATCCGGCAGATGCGCGGCCGACTGTTCAACTACCGTCCGCTCCTCAACGCCGACCGCATCTACGACGCGACCCTGCGCGGTGCCGACACCCTGTCGCTGATGCTGACCCGCAACACCCAGCGCGGCTCGCTGCCGATCACGCAGGGCGTCATCCTGTCGACGGCGATCGTGGTGCCCATCGCGGCCCTCGCGTGGGGTTCGCGGAACCGGCTGGAGATCGCCGGGTTCGACACCGCCGTGCAACTCGTGATCGGCGGCATCATCACCGTCGCGGCGATGGCGGCGGTCGTGCTGCGCAACCGTCTGGCCGCGACACTCGTGGTCGGCCTCACCGGTTATGGCTCGGGCATGTTGTTCGCGCTCTACGGCGCCCCTGACCTCGCGCTCACCCAGTTCCTGGTCGAGACGCTGACCCTGGTCATCTTCGTGCTGGTGCTGCGCAAGCTGCCTGCGGAACCGGAACCGCGTCACGCGACCGGTTTCAAGCCGCTGCGCGCGCTGATCGGTCTCGCGTTCGGTGCATCGCTGGTCCTCATCGGGCTGTTCGCCGCCGCCGCACGATCCGAGCAGCCACTCCACGTCGACATCCCGGCCGCCGCCTACGAGTTCGGTCACGGGGCGAACGCCGTGAACGTGCTGCTGGTCGACATCCGCGCCTGGGACACCCTCGGCGAGGTGTCGGTCCTGATCGTCGCGGCCACGGGTGTCGCGTCGATGGTGTTCCGCAACCGCCGCTTCGGTGCCGCACCGCGCGTGGCCGACGCCGCCCGACTGCAGGCCGGGATCAACGGCGAGGACGCCGACGACCCGATCCCGCCCGACCGCACCCGCTGGCTGCTGGGCAGCGACTTCCGCGATCCGCGCCACCGCTCGATGGTCCTGGAGGCGACGACGCGACTCATCTTCCCGACGATGGTCGTGCTGTCGGTCTACTTCTTCTACGCGGGACACAACGCGCCGGGCGGCGGGTTCGCCGGGGGCCTGACGATGGGTCTCGCGCTGGTCCTGCGATACCTCGCGGGCGGGCGGTACGAGCTCGGTGAGGCGCTGCCGATCGAGCCGGGCCGCATCCTGGGCGCCGGCCTGGCGATCTCGAGTCTGACCGCGGTCACCTCGATGTTCCTGGGTGCGCCCGCGCTGTCGTCGGCGGTGTTCGAGGTGACGCTGCCGGTACTCGGCGACGTCAAGCTGGTCACCGCCCTGTTCTTCGACCTCGGCATCTACCTGATCGTCGTCGGCCTGGTGCTCGACGTCCTGCGCAGCCTCGGCGCTCGCCTCGACGTCGAGGCAAGCGACGTCGACAACACACCTGCGCCCGTGCGCCCGACCGTCGGGGACGTGCCGCGATGAGCATCAATCTCGGACTGTTGATCGTCATCGGCATCACCGCCGCCTGCGGCGCCTACCTGCTGATGGAACGCAGCCTGATCCGCATGCTGTTCGGGCTGCTGCTGTGCGGCAACGCAATCAACCTGCTGATCCTCGTGGTCTCGGGCGGCATGGGCAATCCGCCGATCCTCGGCCGCGCCTCCGACAACCGGGCCGCCGACGCCGATCCCCTCGCCCAGGCGATGATCCTCACCGCCATCGTCATCACGATGGGCGTCGCCGCCTTCGTGCTGTCGCTGGTCTACCGGCTGTTCGTGATCAACCGCGACGACGACGACCTCGAGGACGACACCGAGGACGTGAAGATCCTGTCCGGGTCGCTGGACACCGCGCCCGACCGTGACCGCACCGACGACCCGGTCACCCTCGCCGACACCGCTGCCGGCGACCTCTACGACGACGAGGGCAACCCGATCACGCCAGAAGAATTCGCCAAGCGGCACGAGGAGCTCATCGAGACCGACCTCATGCCGGAGGACTCCGACGTCATCGACGAGGTGGGCGAGGACGGCCGGGAAGCGCCGGCCGACGGCGACGGGCCGGGGGTGAGCCGATGATCCCCCAGCCCTCCTGGGTGCCCGTGCTCATCACCCTGCCCACCCTCGTGCCCATGGTCGCCGCCGCACTGTCGCTGCTGGGCGGTCGCAGTCCACGCTTCCAACGCGCGATCGCCGTCGGCGCCATCGCGGTCGCGTTCATCGCCTCGTGCATGCTGCTGTACCTGACCAACGAACACGGCACGTTCGCGGTGGCCATCGGCGGATGGGGTGATCGCGGTTTCCCGAACGGCCCGCTCGGCATCACCCTCGTCGTCGATCAGCTGGCCGCGCTGATGCTGGTGGTCTCCACGATCGTGCTGCTGTGCGTCGTGCTCTACGCGATCGGTCAGGGTATACGCGACGGGACATCGCAACAGCCGGTGTCGATCTTCCTGCCGACCTATCTGATCCTCACCGCCGGCGTCTGCAACGCCTTCCTCGCCGGCGACCTGTTCAACCTGTACGTCTCGTTCGAGGTGCTGCTGGCCGCGAGCTTCGTGCTGCTCACGCTCGGCGCGAGTCCCGACCGGGTGCGTGCCGGCGCGTCGTACGTGATGGTCTCGATGGTGTCGTCGCTGATCTTCTTGTCCGGCATCGCGTTCGCCTATGCGACGACGGGCACGCTCAACCTCGCCGAGATGGCCGCCCGCCTCGATCACGTGCCCGACGGCACCCGCAACGCCCTGTATGCGGTGCTGTTGGTGGCCTTCGGCATCAAGGCTGCGGTGTTCCCGCTGTCGACGTGGCTGCCCGACTCGTATCCGACCGCGCCCGCCCCGGTCACCGCCGTCTTCGCCGGCTTGCTCACCAAAGTCGGCGTCTACGCGATCGTCCGGGCACACACGCTGCTGTTCCCCGGCGGGACTATGGACAACATGCTGTTGATCGCCGGGTTGCTCACCATGCTCATCGGCATCTTCGGTGCGATCGCGCAGTCCGACATCAAACGACTGCTGTCGTTCACCCTCGTCAGCCACATCGGCTACATGGTCTTCGGCATCGCGCTGTCGTCGAAGTTCGGGTTGTCGGCGGCGATCTACTACGTCGCCCACCACATCCTCGTGCAGACCACGCTGTTCCTCGTCGTCGGCCTGATCGAACGGCAGGCCGGGTCCGCCTCGCTGCGCCGGCTGGGCGGGTTGATCGTGAGCCCGGTCCTGGCCGCACTGTTCCTGATCCCTGCCCTCAATCTGGGCGGTATCCCACCGTTCTCCGGGTTCATCGGCAAGGTGGCGCTGCTCGAGGCCGGCGTCCAGGACGGCTCGGTACTCGCCTGGATTCTCGTCGCCGGCTCGGTCGTCACGAGTCTGCTGACGCTCTACGTCGTGGCCCGCGTGTGGACCAAGGGGTTCTGGCGTCCGCGCGCCGATGCCCCCGAGGGCGACCTCGCCGACAAGGCACCGTCCGCGCTGATCGACGAGAGCACCGACATCGCCTTCGACGACCGCGCCGACGTCGGCCGCATGCCGATCGGCATGGTCATCCCGACGGCGATCATGGTGGCCGCCGGACTGGTCCTCACGTTCTGGGCGGGACCGATCATCGGGTTCACCGATCGTGCCGCGACCGACATCACCGACCGCGGCATCTACATCGAAGCCGTCCTCGGAGGTGAGGGCCGATGAAGGCACGCATCATCACCGCCTGGCGGGTCTCGCTGCTGTTCATCTTCTGGCACGTCGTCAGCGGATACGTCTGGCTGCGCGAGCATGTACGAATTCCCCGGTGGCTGGGCAGCGACTCCCGCGAGGTGGCCGTCCGGCTGTGGACGCTCGCCTTCCTGACCTTCGTCTGGGTGTTGTTGTGGGGCACCATCTCCTGGGCCAACATCCTCGGCGGCCTCGTCCTCGCCGTGGCCATCGTGACCCTCCTGCCCCTGCCGCGGGTGCCGGTCGAGGGTCGTATCCATCCGCTGACCGTGCTGCTCCTCGTGTTCCGGCTGATCGTCGACTTCTTCGTCTCGAGCGCCCAGGTGGCCTGGGCCGCGATCCGGCCCGGCAAACCGCCGCTCGGCGCGGTCGTCCGGGTGCGGGTCGCGATCAAGTCCGACCTGGTGCTCACGCTGGCGGTCGACTACTTGAACCTGGTGCCCGGCACCATGGTCCTCGAGATCGACCATCGTCGCCGGATGCTCTACATCCACGTCTTCGACGTGCGCAGCGAGAAACGGGTGCGGGCCTTCTACAAACAAGTCGCCTTCGTCGAGCGGTCGTTCATCAAGGCGTTCGAGCGGGACAGCGAATGGCATCCGAGTCCGTACCACGGCATCGACGAGGAATACCACCGCGTGCGCCGCTCGGATCGGACCCACGGAGTCGCCGGAGCCACCGATCCCGCCGTCGAGGAGCTGGAACGATGACCATCGTCTGGGCCGTCGTCAGCGCCATGCTGATGCTCGCCGCCGTCCTCACGACCATCCGCGTGCTGCGCGGACCCACCAGCCTCGACCGGCTCGTCGCCCTCGACACGATCATCGCGCTCTGCATGTGTGGTCTCGCCGCGTGGGCGGCGTTCAGCCGCGACTCGACGGTCGTGCCGGCCATCGTCGCGCTGTCGCTGGTGAGTTTCGTCGGGTCCATCGCGATCGCCCGTTTCCGGGTGAGGGATGACGAAGCATGATCGGTGACATCATCTCGTCGGTCCTGCTCATCCTGGGTGCCACCATGGCGTTGACCACCTCCATCGGCATCCTCCGCTTCCCGGACACGTTGAGCCGCATGCACGCATCGACGAAACCGCAGACCTTCGGACTCCTGCTGATGCTCATCGGCGCCATGATCCGGCTCGGCGACAACGTCGACAACGGAATGCTGGTGCTGGCCGGCCTCTTCGCGCTGATGACCGCCCCCGTCATCGCCCACCGCATCGGCCGCCTCGTCTACCAGGAGCAGCGTGCGCGCGACGGCCTGATGGACCGCGACGACATGGAGTCAGGTACGCGGGACTAGCCCAGGCTCCACAGGCGAGCGACGGAGGCCGAGTCCGCCCACTCCAAGGCGAGCGCCGCCAGGCGACCCGCCCACTCAAGGCGAGCGCCCCCGGGCGACCCGCCCACTCAAAGCGAGCGACGGAGGCCGAGTGTGCCCTGAATTTTGCCGACCGTGCCCACACCACCCTCCCCGCCGCCCCGCCGACGAAACCGTGGGCACGGTCGGCAAAATTCTGGGCACACTCGGCGCGAAAGGCGAGCGCGAGCCCTCGACGGCCCGGCGCGAAAGGCGAGCGCGAGCCCTCGACGGCCCGGCGCGAAAGGCGAGCGCGAGCCCTCGACGGCCCGGCGCGAAAGGCGAGCGCGAGCCCTCGACGGCCCGGCGCGAAAGGCGAGCGCGAGCCTTCGACGGCGACGAGGTCACCTGAGCTCGTCGACCACCGAACTCACCACCGCACGGAGGTCACCGGTCTGGCGGTAGACCTCGCGCTGGCGTTGATAACTCGCCCCCGCTGAGACGATGTCGGCGACCCGGGACAGTTCGTCGACGCAATTGAGTTCGCGCGCAATCGGTTCGAGCCGCTCGAGTAGTTCGGCGAGGTCGTCGGTGACGAGGCGTTCGCGGCACTGGGCGTCGAGGATGACGATGGCATCGAGTCCGTATCGCGCGGCACGCCACTTGTTCTCCTGCACCAGCCACGGCGCCATCTGCGGCAGCTCTTCGCCGGCGGAGAAGCGACGATCGAGGTCGACGACGAGACAGTGGATGAACGCCACCAGCGCCGACAACTCGGTGAGGTTGGTCAGCCCGTCGCACACCCGCACCTCGATGGTGCCCAGATGCGGTGACGGCCTGATGTCCCAACGGATCTCGTTGAGGTGATCGATGATGCCGGTGGTCTTCTGATCGGTGACGAACGACTCGAACTCGGCCCAGGTGGCGAACTGGAAGGGCAGTCCGGCCGTCGGCAACTGCTGGAACATCATCGCGCGGTTGCTGGCGTAATTGGTGTCCTGGCCCGCCCACATCGGTGACGACGCCGACAGCGCCAGCAGGTGCGGATAGTAGTTCAGCAGCGACCCGAGGATGGGAAGCACCTTGTCGCGGTGGCTGATCCCCACGTGCACATGCACACCCCAGATCAGCATCTGCCGTCCCCACCACTGGGTGCGCTCGATCAGCTCCGCGTAGCGGTGCCCCTCGGTGAGCAGCTGCGTCGACCACTGCGCGAACGGGTGCGTGCCCGCCCCGTACAGGTCGACGCCCAACTCCTCGGTGAGTCCGCGCACCGCGTCGAGGGTCGCCGACAGATCCGCCATCGCCTCGGGCGTGTCCCGGCAGATGCCGGTGACGATCTCGACGGTGTTGCGCAGCAACTCCTTGTGGACCTTGTCGCGGCGGGCCGGCACGTGCTCGGAGACCAGCGCGAAGAGGTCGGCCGCCGAATTCGACAGATCACCAGTGACCTTGTCGGTGAGGGCGAATTCCCATTCGACACCCAGCGACGGGGTCGGCGAGCCGTCGAACTCGATCGGCTGGATCACGACCTACTCGTGCGCCTCGATGACGCCGCATGCGAGACGGCTGCCCGCATCGCCGGTCTTCATCGTCTGCTCGTCGGGTGCCGGGGCATACCGCGTCGGGATGTTGGCGAAGTTGTCGGCCTTCTCGTGGATGACGATGGCCTTGCCGACGATCTGCTCGAGGTTCACCGCGTCGGTCGTGGTGACGGTCTCGCCCGTGCCGTCCTTCAGAACGTTGATCGACACCAGATCACCGCTGGACGGGTGGCTGGTGCGGCCGTTGACCTGCAGGTGACTGCCAGCGCTGCTGAAGGCCTCGCTGCCGCCGGTCTGGCAGACGCCGTTCTGATGGATGTGCATGCCGTGGAAGCCGGCAGGGATGCCGCTCTCCGCGTTGACCCGGACGTCGACCTTGACCGACGACCCGCTCGGCGTGAAGACGGCCTCGCCCACGGTCTTGCCGTCGTCGTCGATGAGGTTGGCGGTGGCGTTGCCCTTCGGCGACGAACCGATACCGTCGGCGTCATCGACCTCCCCCGGAGGTGCCTGGTTGCCGGTGACCACCGACGGTGTGGTGCCGGGGGCGTCGGTCGGCGGCTCGTCCGGGGTGCAGGCCGCCAGCGCACCGCCGACGATGCCGGCTGAGGCGAGCACGGCGAGCGTGCGACGGATTCGGATCGAACTGGCGGTCATGTCACTCCTTGTGATCATTCAACGGGCCGAGCTGCTGTCGGGGTCTGTGCGCCGGGCGCGGTCGCCGGTAGAGACGGCGGTCATCGGGTGACCACGATGACGGGGATGCCGTCGGAACACTGGGTGAACGACGACGGGCGCGGGTCGACGCTGGCGTCGCCGAGTGCGGCGGCCACTTCGTCGGCGGCCGACTTCTGGCCCTCGTCGTAGAACACCGTGTTCTCGGTGACCGACGATGTGGTCAGGTTGCTGGGCTCCGCCGTCTGGAAACCCTTGCCCTTCAACGAGTCGGTCACCTCGCCGGCCAGTCCGGAGACCGAGCCGGCATTGAAGACACACAGTTCGGGCGTGTCCGCCGACGCCGACGCCGACGACGAGGTGGCGCTGCTGGTGGGTGCCGCCGTCGTCGTCACCTGGGTCTGCGCGGCCTCGAGATCCTTCTCCGGATCGTCGCCGCTGGTGGCGGCCGAATGCCAGCCCAGTCCCACGAAGACGATGGCGACCGCCAGCAGGAGCATGGCTCCTGCCCGCAACGGCAGGCGACTCGGTTCGCGATCAGGATTCATCACCGAGAACCTTACTTGACTTCCGGCGGGCGGCCCGGCGCGGTCGGCGGTGTCGCAGGCACCGACGGATCAGGTGATCTCGAACCCGAGCCGACGTGCCGCACGGGCCTTCTGTCGCGAGGCCCGCAGGCGGCGCAGACGCTTGACCAGCATCGGATCGGCGGCGAGCGCCTCCGGGCGGTCGACGAGTGCGTTGAGAACCTGGTAGTAGCGGGTGGCCGACAATCCGAAGAGTTCCTTGATCGCCTCTTCTTTGGCGCCGGCGTATTTCCACCACTGCCGCTCGAACGACAGGATGTCGTGTTCGCGGCGGGACAGGCCGTCTGCCCCGACCTCATGGGGGTCGGCGGCGTTCGTCGTCGGCTCGGCGGAATCGTTGGTGGATGTGGGTTGATCGCCCTGCTTCTGGCTTCGCGCAGCTGCGCCGTCCATCTCGCTCCCTCAAGATCGCCTCGTGCACATCACACCGCCGAATCGTCGGCGCCCCACCCCGGTCCACTGGGCCGGTCCGGATCACCGTCACCGAACCGGTTGATTCAGGTCGCCGAACAAATCACAGCAATGTGGTTCGGTGCTCATCTAACCACGATCGGCGAGCCGGTTCGCGGTGTGACTCGCCACGAGTGAACGGTCGGTGTGAGCCCGTCGGTAATCTGTCCCGCATGGCAATTCTCCCGATCTGCATCATCGGTGAACCGGTGTTGCACCACCCGACGGAACTCGTCGAACTCGACGCCGACCGCCGGCCGGCCGCGGACCTCGTGACCCTCCTCGACGACATGTACCAGACGATGGACGCCGCCCACGGTGTCGGACTGGCCGCCAACCAGGTCGGCGTGAGCAAACGGATGTTCGTCTACGACTGCCCCGATGGGGAACGGGCCGCGGTCCGCCGTCGCCGCGGCGAGGTGATCAACCCGGTGCTGGAGACCTCCGAGATCCCGGAGACGATGCCCGACCCGGACGACAACGACGAGGGCTGCCTGTCCGTTCCGGGCGAGCAGTTCCCCACCGGTCGCGCCGACTGGGCGCGGGTCACCGGCGTCGACCGCAACGGCGAGGAGGTCGTCGTCGAGGGCACCGGGTTCTTCGCCCGGATGTTGCAGCACGAGGTCGGTCACCTCGACGGATACCTGTACGTCGATGTGCTGGTCGGGCGCAATGCGCGGGCCGCGAAGAAAGCCGTCAAGCGTCAGGGCTGGGGTGTGCCCGGGCTGACGTGGACGCCGGGCACGGTCTCCGACCCGTTCGGCCACGACGACGACGAAGACGACGACTGACACCGCCGCCGTGACACCGAGTGGCGGCGCGGGCGGTTCCGGGGCCCGCAGTTCCGGGGCCGACAGTTCCGGGGCCGGCGGTACGGACCCCTTCGTCGGCGACCGGATCGTGGTGCGGTACCGCCTCGGTGATGCCACCCCCGACGACTGGCGAGGCGACCGGGCGGCCGCGCTGTCCGACGTGACCGGCATCCTGCTCGACGACGGTGATCCGCTGGTCGTCGAGCGCGACGGCGCCCCGGAGTCGATTCCGCGGTCGGCGGTCACGTCGGTCCGCCTGCTGTCGCGGGTCACGGTGCGCAACTCCGAGATCCGATCCGCCGAGGTCGCCGCCGCAGCCGCATGGCCGGGCGCCGAGTCGGCAATGCTGTCGGGGTGGTTGCTGCGCGCCGGACACGGGTTCACGAGGCGCGCCAATTCCGCAGTACCCGTCGAGTTCGGCGCCGGCACCGATGCGGACACGCTCGCCGCGCTGCGCGAGTGGTATGCCGCCCGCGGGCTGCCGGCCCTCGTCGTGGTCGCCGACCGACTGATCCCCGCCGGACAGATCGACGGGACCGAGCGCAGCGGCGACGTCCAGTTCCTCACCCGCGAGATCGCCGATTTCCCGGCAGCGGGGTCCGACGCCGTCCGTCTCGACGACGCCCCGACCGCGGCCTGGCTACGGGCCTATCGGGGTGACGACGTCGACCTCGACTCCGCCGCGGCAGTGGTGGGGGCATCGAGAGGTCCGCTGACGGCGGCCACCGTCGGCGACGACACGCCGGTCTCCATCGGCCGAGCGACGGTCACCGAATCCGCCGACGGCACACCATGGCTGGGAATCACCGCGTTGTGGACCGCACCCGATCACCGTCGGCGAGGTCTCGCATCCGACGTCATGGCGTCCCTCGTCGGCTGGGGTGCCGATCACGGCGCGCAGCGGATCTACGTGCAGGTGGAAGCCGACAACCGAGTGGCCGGGACATGGTACCGGACACTGGGTTTCGGACTGCACCACAGCTACCGTTACGTGGAGGTGTGATGGCCGACGGCACACCCCGCACCCGACGACAGGTGATCGTGTCCGCAGTCGCGGTGGTCCTCGTCGCGATCGTCGGGGCACTCCTCTGGCTCATCGACACCGAGGCCGACACCGACTCGGCCGACGCGGACACCGCATCCGCCACCTCGTCGACGACGACCCCGGCAACCTCGTCCGCAGGGGCAACGTCCGCAGGGGACGCAGGGGACGCAGGAACATCGACCCGCACGTCGTCGTCGACCACCGCAGTACCCGCCCACGTGCTCGCGACACTGACACTGATCGACTCCGGCGACTGGCCCGAGGCCGCGAACGCCCCGGGAACACGCGGCGGCACCGTCTTTCGCAACAACGAGCGCAACCTCCCGGTCACCGGAACCGACGGCCGGCGGATCACCTACCGCGAGTGGGACGTCAACGCCAAGGAGCCGGGCCGCAGCCGCGACGCCGAACGGATCGTCACCGGCAGCGACGGAACCGCCTGGTACACCGACGATCACTACCGCACCTTCGTCCGGATACGAGGACCGAACCGATGAGCCGACCCGAGCACACCCCCATCCCGCTGTCCGAGTTCGTCTCTGCCGCCGGACGATTCGGTCCGGTCGCCGGTGTCCTCGCCGGATCGCGGCTGTCCTGGGTACCGCAGAACATGGTCGTCCGATCGGTCGACGCCGACCGGATGGGGACCCTCGGCGACCTGTTCGACGAGTTCGCGCGGGCATGGCGTTTCCCGGATCACTTCGGACACAACAAGGACGCCTTCGACGACTGCATGCGCGACCTCGACGCAGACGTCCCGGCCGACGTAGCGTCCCCGACCGCCTACCTCACGATCATCGAGGACTCCGCGCGGCTCCTGCGCGCCCAACCCGACGAATTGTCCTGGTTTGCCGAGTCTCTCGGGTTCTATCGCGACCACTACCGCGACATCGCCGATCCGCCGGCCGCTTTCGCGGTGCTGTTGCTGACCCCACCCACCCTCGCGCGACGGGTCGAGACCCGCTGGCACGACGCCGGTTCCCCCGTCGCCCGGATCGAGAGCTGACATGCGCTTCGCCACCTGGAACGTGAACTCCATCCGCGCACGGTCCGAGGCCGTCGTCGGCTGGATGGAGCGTTCCGACATCGACGTCCTGGCCATGCAGGAGACCAAGTGCCGCGACGACGAGTTCCCGCTGATGAGTTTCCTCGCCGCCGGCTACGACGTGGCCCACGTCGGCACGGGCGGATTCAACGGGGTGGCGATCGCCTCCCGCGTCGGACTCGACGAGGTGGAGATCGGATTCGAGGGCCAGCCGACCTATGGCAGCGGCGGCGTCACGCCCGCCCAGGAGGCACGCGCGATCTCCGCACGCTGTGACGGGGTGCGGGTCTGGAGTCTGTATGTGCCGAACGGCCGCGCCCTCGACGACCCGCACTACCGCTACAAACTCGACTGGCTGCGGCAACTCCGTGACATCGGCGCGCTCTGGCTGGCGCACGACCCGGCGTCACAGATCGTCCTCGCGGGTGACTGGAACGTCATCCCGACCGACGACGACGTCTGGGACCCCGCGGTGTTCGACGGCAAGACCCACGTGTCCGAGCCCGAACGCAGCGCGCTGAACGCGATCCGTGACACCGGCTTCCGTGATTCCGCACTGCCGTACACCGACGGCTACACCTTCTGGGACTACACGCAGTTGCGGTTCCCCCGCGATGAGGGGATGCGCATCGACTTCATGCTGTGTTCCCCCGCTTTCGATGACCGGGTGCGTACCGCCTTCGTCGACCGTGACGCCCGGAAGGGCAAGGGTGCGAGCGACCACGCACCGGTCGTCGTCGAGGTGTGACGACTTTGCGGAGACCTGGAACTAGATGACGGAGTATCCGAGTCGTCTTGCGGCGCCCGCGATCCGGACGGCGAGATCAGGGTGCGTCAGGGGTAGAGACAGCTCCGGCCGATCCGGCATCGCGCTCCCAGCTGGAGTGAACAGTGCCAGGCAGGGCGCGCCGGCGAAGCGACTGTTGTAGCGCAAGCCGTCGATGTCGGGGTGGGCCTCGACGATGTGTCGGGCCCAACGTTGGCTGATGTGGTGCTGCCCGGTCGACAGGGCGTAGGTGCCACCTACGCGGGTGGCCCAGGCTCCTTTGCTGTCGATGGCAACGTCGATCACGGTGACCGGGCGGGCGAACGACAGTCCGGTGAGGTAAGGCCGATCGCGGTCGCGATCGATTGTCCGGTCGGTCTGGAAGGCCTCGGCGAGTGCGCCGTCCGGGGTCGACGCCCCGTACCAGACACCACGGCCGACGGGATCCTCGCCAGCAGGTAGATGATGGGGATCGAACCGCAGAACCGGCCCGTAGGTGCGGAGCGCATTCCACGCGAGTACGTGGACGCCGAGTGTGCGGTGGACCCGCCACCACACCTCTCCGACATCGATGACGCGCACTTCTTCGTCGCGAATGCCCAGCGCCCGCAATGCTTCCGGCCCTGGCGGATCGGGCAACATCGGAGTGGAAGCCATCAGGCGGCCCAATCACCGACCTCGAGCAGACGAAGTACCGGCTCCACGGGTTGTCTGCCGCGCAACCATTCGCGCACCGCCTGCGGCCGCCCAGCGATCTGCAACTCCGGCTGAGGGGACTCGAGGAAGCCGGCAACAGAGAGAGGGTGCAGTCCTCGTGTCAGGAGGTGCGGAAACACCTTGTCCAGCCCACGGAGCTGTGCGAACTCGCTGACTTCACGGCCAGATGGGTCTGTCCGATGGATCAGTTCGAACTGCAGAACCGGGAACACCCACGACCCGCCATCGTCGATCGCCCACAATGTATGCGCGAGACGAAGTTGACGTACACGCGAATCAGATACGCCGAGCCCGGCCGCAACCTCGGCGGCAGGGTAGGCGGTGCTGTAGAGCCGCGCCATCCGCGCCGTCGTGCTGGCTGCGACCTCTGCGCGATCATCCGGATCCTCGGTGAATCCCGCGTCATCGAGCAGGCGGGCCTCCGCGTCGGTCAATCGTGCCGCCCACGACCGATGCACCGGCAAGGTCCGCAACGCATGCACGAGCTCATCGCGCCCGAAACCGAACCGGTCCCGGATCAAGCGATCGAGGTCTTCATCGAGGTCCGACACTGACCCACCTCCAATTAACGGCAATTCTACCATGTCTACTACCGTTAGCATCGCAGGTCCACGGGCCGACGCCGGTGTCGCGGACCCTCGGCCTTAGGTTAGGCTGCACGCATGACCCGTGCGCTCCGCGTTCTGTTCCTGTCGCTCGCCACGCTCATGATCGCCACCCTGGCCGTCAGCGGATGCAGTTCCCCTGACGAATCCGAGAACGACGGCGCGCCCATCCAGGTCAACACGTCCAAGGGATCGGTCACGATCAATGGCACGCCGAAGCGGATCGTCGCGCTCGGCGCCCAGTGGATCGACGTGACCTTGGCGTTCGGCGTCACCCCGGTCGCCTACCTCGACAACATCCAGGTGCTCACAGGTAGCCCGTCGCCGTGGTCGAGAGAAGGCCTGAAGGACTCGACCGCGATCAGCACCGAGGACGTCGTCGGACAGGTCGCGAAGGCGAAGCCGGATCTCATCCTCGCAACGTCGTACATGGCCGACGGGCAACCCGAGATCTACGACAGTGTCTCGAAACTCGCGCCCACCATTCCCGGTATCACCGGTAAGCAGATCGATCCGTGGCAGGACATGGTGTCTTTCCTGGGCACCGCGCTGCGTCAGCCGGACAAGGCGAAGGAGATCACCGCCGGGGTCGACGGGAAGATCAACGCCACCAAGGATCGCCTGCCCGGCCTGAACGGCAAGACGTACACGATGGCCTACATGTACTCGGCGGACCAGATCCAGGTGCTCGGTGACCCCGACGACGGCGCCACGTATCTGTTCCGTTCGCTCGGCATGAACATCGCACCGGCGCTGGTGGCCGAGTTCCGCAAGAACGGTCAGCCGCGCTTCCCCATCTCCACGGAGAACGTTCCTTTGCTCAACTCCGACCTGCTCGTGATCACCGCGAACACCGATCAGCTGATGTCCTCGTTGGAGAAGTTGCCCGGCTATCAGAATCTGAGATCGGTGCGCACCGGCGCCGTCAGCCGGATGTCGGTCGCCGAGATCGGCGGACTCAACGAACCGACCCCGCTGTCCATCCCGTACCTGCTGGACAAGATGAACCCCGCGCTCGAGCGGGCGGCGCGCTGAGCGCATGTCGATGACCCCATGCCGACGATGACCTCGACAGTGCAGTTCACCTACGCCCTCACCGAGGGGGCGCGGTTCCTGCTCGGCGGTGGTGGGGTCGCCGTCGTGCTCCCCGCCAAGCAACGTCTCGACGGGCTCGACCGCGAGCAGGTCGCCTTCCTTCGTCGTCTCAACGCCGGTCCCGTCGAGGTCGACGAGTCGGACGCGGCCATCGCCACGGTGCGCGATCGGCTCGTCGACGCGGGCGCGATCGCCATGACCGCAAGCCTCGACGACCGAGAGCTGTACTCCATCAAGCCCTTTCGTCGCCCTCCCGCCCGTTCCGACGAGGCGCAGACCGACGTCAGAATCTCCCGGTTCACCGTCATCCGGCGCTCCGGCGACGACGTCGTGGCCGAGAACCCGCGCGCGTGGTGCGACATCGCAGTCCTCGACCCCGCCGTCCTCGCCGTCCTCACGGGCATGGCCGTCGGCCCGGATACGCTCGACCCGGCCGCCCGGGAACGTCTGCTCACCGATCTGGTGTGGTCGGGTCACGCCGTCGTCGGCGATGAGGAGGAGCAGCACTTCGCGACGCGCAGCTGGAGCCCCCACGAACTCTGGTTCCACCGGCGCAGCACCGTCGGCGACCGCGGCACGAGCTGGGCGCACTTCGGCCCGACCCGGTGGGCCGACGGATCGTTCGAACCCGTTCCCGCCCGGCGAGATTCGTACCCGGGTGAGCCGATACCCCTGCCCACCCCCAACCTGGCAGCGCTTCGCACCGACGATCGGCCGCTGGCCGCCGTCGTTGAGGACCGGACGTCGGTGCGCGACTTCGACGACGACCGCCCGGTGAGCGTCGATCAACTCGGCGAACTGCTGTACCGCTGCGCGCGGACTCGCGGCGTCCGCACCATCAACGCCGACCGGCCGGTGCCCGAAGAACTTCCCTCGCGCCCGTTTCCCTCAGGCGGATCGCTCTACGAACTCGAGATCTATCCGGTGATCCGCATCGCCGACGGCGTGGAACCCGGTATGTACCACTACGATTCCTACGACCACGTGCTGCGCCCGGTCGCACCCTACGACGACCCCGCGGTGACTCGCCTGATCGCGCCGGCAGCGCTCACCCTGGCCGACGGCCGACTCCCCCAGGTCCTGTTCGTCCTCGCCGCACGTGCCGGCCGGATCATGTGGACCTACGAGCAGATGCCGTACGCGGTCATCCTCAAACACGTCGGCGTGCTCACCCAGACCCTCTACCTCACCGCGACCGCCATGGGTCTGGGCGGCGTCGCGCAAGGCTACGGTGACACCGCCGCCTTCGCCGCGGCAACCGGCACCGACGAACTCGTCGAATGCAACGTCGGGAGCTTCGTCGTCGGAACGCCCCGCCGGTGACCTCGGCGGCGCAACCGGGCTACGACGCACTCGCCGAGTTGTACGACGAAACATTCCCCACGGCATATGGATCGGCGTGGGAGCGGCACGCCGTCGCGGCCTTCGCCGACGAGGTGCACGCCCTGGGCACCGGCGGCACAGTACTCGACGTCGGTTGCGGGACAGGACATGTCACAGCTGACCTGGCTGGGTTCGGTCTGACGGTGATCGGGATCGATCCGAGTCGGGAGATGGTGCGGATCGCCCGCGGCCATCACCCCGACCTGCGCTTCGTCGTCGACGATGCGCACCTGAACTCTGCCGAGCTCACGGACGTCACGATCACCGCAATCCTGGCCCGTTTCAGCCTGATTCACGTCCCGCCCGACGAAGTATCCGTGATCCTCCGAGAATGGGCGACGCGGATGGCACCCGGTTCGATGATCAGTGTGGCCACCCAGAGCACCGACAACGATGATGTGGCGGAGTTCGACCACGTCGTCGCGCGGGCCTGGCGATGGCCTGCGGATCGGTTATCGGAGGCGCTGGCCGACGCCGGGTTCGACGAGGTGTGGCGGATCGTGAGTCGTCCGGATGATCAGCATCGGTTCCCGGCGGTGGTGGTGACGGCGCGACGCGCACACTGGGGATGATGCCCGTGACGGACTATCCGAGAGCACCCGCGATCGCATCTGCGACACGGTCCACAGCGTCGCGTGCTGCGCGGCTGATCCGTGTCAGGGAGATGTAGCCGTGGACCAGGCCACCCTCACGCATCAGTCGGGTCGGAACGCCCGCTGCGGCCAGCCGCTGGGCGTACGCGATCGCCTCATCACGCAGCGGGTCGAATCCGGCAACCGTGATGAGTGTCGGAGGTGCGCCGGACAGATCGACGGCGTGTAGTGGGGAGACGCGTGGGTCCCATTCGGAATGGCCCTCGGGTAAATACAGCCCCGACAGCCAGGCGATCTGCTTGGCCGTCAGCGCCGGGTTGTCCGCGAACTCGGTGCGGGACGAATGGGTGCCGACGGCGTCGACCACCGGGTACATCAGCACCTGCATCAGCGGACGACGCTCCTCGCCGGCCAGGTCATTGGCCAGTACCGCACAGAGATTCGCCCCCGCGCTGTCGCCGAGCAGAATGATCCGTTGCGGATCGATCCCCCACTCGGATGCGTGCTCGACCGCGAATCGCCATGCCTCGGCCGCATCGTCGACCGGACCGGGGAACCGCGCCTCCGGCGCCAGGCGATACTCGACCGACAACACGGCGACACCGGCTCGGTCGGCGATGAGGCGCACCGGGGCGTCGTACCCCGCTCGGCTGCCCAACACGAATCCTCCGCCGTGCAGAAACACGACCAGTCCGTCGGACCGCCTGGCCGGACGATACAGACTCGCGCGGATCCCGCTCGGGAGAGCGATGTCGGCGACGTCCATCGCCGGAGCATCGTCGGCGAAGACTCGGCAGTCGTTGTCCATCGACGCGCGCGCCTCGGCCAGCGTGCCATCGCTGAAATCCGGTCCGGCCGCTGCCGCTTTCATGAGCAGCGCGATCTCCGGCGCCATGGCGTCTCTGTCGGAGTTGACCACCGGCGGCACAACCCGGCGCAGAATCGCGTCGGGCACCCGCCCGATGGCCGTGAACAGCGTGCGCTGCATCCACTCTGCGGCCGTCAGCGTGCCGGCGATCTCCACCGGGGTCGGCCGATCGATGACCGTCACCGTCCTGCGCCTTCCACTGTGGCACGGCCGCTGTCGAACTCACGATCGAGGCGAGAACTGAATTCAAGGGCATCGGTGACCACACTGCCGCGGAACATCTTCCGGTCCTCGAGGAACACATTCTTGATCTGCCACGGCATCTCGTCGCCTTGGCGGGGCAGGGCGTGCTTGGCGCGCAGCATGTAGCCCGCGTCGAGGTCGATGATCGGCCGAGTGCCGGTGCCGTCAGGGGCAACGGCTGTCGCGGTGTCGTACCCGCGAGCGTCCATGTGGCGGAGCAGTTCGATGAAGCTCTTGCCGAGGAGACCGATCTTCAGCGTCCAGGACGACTTGGTGTAGCCGACTGCCATCACCCAGTTCGGGACGCCGGAGAGCATCATCCCGCGGTATACGACAGAGGTGGAGAGGTCGACGGGGCGTCCGTCGACGGTGATGTCGACCCCACCGAACAGACGCATGTTCAGGCCGGTCGCGGTGACGATCACGTCGGCCTCGAGCCTCTCACCGGACTCCAGCTCGATGCCGTCGGTGGTGAATCGTCGGATGCGATCTGTGACGACCGACGCATCGCCACGCCGGATCGAGTCGAAGAAGTCACCATCCGGCGCGAGACAGAGGCGTTGATCCCACGGGTCGTACGGTGGGTTGAAGTGCCGGTCGACGTCGAAACCGGGGGGCAGCAGCTTCGTGGTGATGTGGCGGATGAGGCGGCGCGAGGCCTTCGGGAACTTGGTGAGGGTCGTCACCACCGCCCAGTCCATCCACACGTTCTTCCACCGGGTCGCGAGGTAGCCGCGACGTTCGCCGAGCAGTCTCGTCAACAGCTGTCCGATACCATCGATTCGCGGCATGGTCAGGATGTAGCTCGGTGTGCGCTGGAGCATGGTGACGTGCGATGCAGCCCCCTCCCCAGTGCGTCCGTCGCCCTTCAGCATTGATGGGATCAACGTGATCGCAGTGGCGCCGCTGCCGATCACCACCACCTTCTTGCCGGAGTAGTCGTAGTTCTCCGGCCAGTGCTGGGGATGGATGATGTCGCCGGTGAAGTCGTCGCGCCCGTCGAACTCCGGGGTGAATCCCTCGTCGTATCGGTAGTAGCCGGTGGCGCCGAACACCCAGCCGGCCTTGATGACGCTGTGGCGGAGGGTGCCGTCGGCCTCCGTGATGTCGACCGACAACAACCACTGTGCGTCGTCGCTGGACCACGCCGCAGAGGTGACCGTGTGGCGATACCGGATGATCTCGTCGAGACCGTAGTCGTCGACGGTCTCCTTGAGGTAGTCGAGGATCAACGGAGCATCGGCGATGGCAGTCTCGTGTCGCCAGCTCTTGAACTCATAGGCGAAGGTGTGCAGATCCGAGTCCGATCGGATACCTGGGTAGCGGAACAGATCCCAAGTCCCGCCGACAGAATCGCGGCCTTCGAGCAGGGCCACCCTCTTCTGGGGGAACTCCTGCGTGATGTAGACGGCCGCGCCGATGCCCGAGATTCCGCCACCGATGACGACGACGTCGAAGTACTCCGGCTGCTGTGCCGAGTTGCTGCTCATGGTTCTCTGCCTCCATTTCGCGCCGGAACCGACGGTGTGGGTGAATGCGACTCCTGCGATGGATGTCAGCGTGCCGAACGCGGTGTAACGCACACCACATCGAATCTCAACGTCTTGCCCGGTTCGAGTGTGAAAACCTCACACACTTCATTGCTCCGCGGTTCACCGTCGCCGGCCTGCAGCGTCGTGACCTGCGGCGAGTGTGCATTCCGCACCGAAGTCGGTTCCGAGACGCTGAAACCTGCGGATGGGCAAGATGGGTTCGGCTGTCGATAGTGAGACCTGCGCCACATCACATCCCACAGATCGGAAAAGCCATGACCAGTGTCGACACGACCATCCAACGACTCCCGAGCACGACGCCCGCGGCCGACATCCTCGCGATCGTCGCGCGTGACGGCGGTGTCATCATCGAAGGACTGCTCTCCCAGGATCAGGTCGCACGCTTCAACACCGAGATCGATCCTGCCGTCGCTGCGCTCGCGGCCGGCAGCACCCACGAGAACGAGATCGTGCAGGAGTTCCACGGCGCCAACACAAAACGCCTGACCAATCTGGTCAACCACAGCGACGTGTTCCGCGAGGAGATCATCGATCTCGATCTGGTCCACGACCTGTGCGACGCACGCTTCCTCGAGGAGTCGGGTACCTATTGGATGACCACCGCGCAGGTGATCGAGATCGGACCCGGCAACCGTCCTCAGATGCTGCACCGCGATCTGGAGAACTGGTATCCGTTCGTCGGCATGGGCCCGGCCGGACCCGAGATCACCCTGAACTTCCTCATCGCGCTGACCGAGTTCACCGAGGAGAACGGGGCCACGCGGGTGATCCCGGGAAGTCACCTCTGGCCGGACTTCGAGGACCGCGGCACACCGGAGCAGACGATCCCGGCAACCATGAAGGCCGGCGATGCGTTGTTCATCAGCGGAAAGACCGTCCACGGCGGCGGCGCCAATGTCACGGCCGACCAGTACCGGCGCGCGGTGTCGTTCGCGTTCAACCCCGGTTACCTCGTCGGCGAAGAGGCCTACCCGTTCCTCGTGTCCCGCGACGTGGCGGCCACCCTGCCCGAGCGCGTCCAACGTATCCTCGGCTTCCGGTCGCAGTACCCGCTGGGATCGCCCGGTCTCTGGCAGGTCGACTACGCCGAACTGGCCGACTACCTGGGTCTCTGATCGAAGTCTGCCGGTTCGCTGACGTAGGCCGCCGACGCGAGAAGACTGATGAGCATGACGAGGTTGACTCAACTGTGGCCCGACCCCTCCGAGTCGGTGGCACGACTGATTCGCGATCTGGCGAAGGATCTCCTCGCGCGGTTGGACGAGGTCATCATCGAGCTGACCGCGGCGTCGACGGAGGACCCGCGATACCAGATGATCGCCGACGACCCGGTGCTCGCCGACGCCGACGCCCAGCTGGTCGCCTCGCTCATCAAACACTGGTTGACGTCCAACATCGCCAACCCGGGACGTCGGGTACCGCCGTTCGGCGGCAGTGAGATGCGGACGTACGCCCGCGATGTGGTGTTGCGCGGCATCGTCATCGACGACATCGGCGCCTGGCGACGGGTCGAACGTGTCTTCTGGAAGTGGTGGCTGACCGCGTGCTTCACGGTCACCGACGACCTCGAGGAACTTCGTGAGTTGTGCGAGGTATCCGGGAACACGCTCACTGCCCTCTCCGACGACGCGATGGCCGAACTGGTCGAGTACGTGCAGCAGACGCGGACGGAACTCGCCGGCGGATCACAGCTGCAGCGGTACGCCACGGTGGAGTTGTTGCTGCAGGGCGCAGAGGTTGCCACGGCGCGCGCCGAGGAACAGCTGGGGTATGCCCTCACCGGATCTCACATCGGCGTGGTGATCTGGGTCGAGTCCGAGGACGATGTCGTGTTGCTCGAGCGTGCCGCCGAACAGGTGATGTGTTCGTGCGGCGCCGATCGTCGTCTCACGGTGGTCGCGGGAACAACAGCGATGTGGCTGTGGATTCCGGCGGCGGCGACTCCACCGCCTGCGGTTCTCGCAGACCGCCTCCGCGGTCTGCGACGCGTGCGCGTGGCACTGGGTCGTCCGGCGAAGAGTGTCGCCGGATTCCGGCGAACTCATTTGGATGCAGCTGCGGCACAACGCCTCCTGGCCCGGTTGGACTCTGCGCTGCCCATCGTGCGCTACGAGGACGTCCAGCTGGTCGACCTACTCTCCGCCGACGTCACCGCTGCCGATCGGTTCGTCGCCGACGTCCTCGGCGAACTCCTCGACGCCAGTCCCGTACTTCACCAAACAGTGCTCACCTACGTCGAGGAAGGACTCAACCGGACGAGCACCGCTGAGCGGTTGTACACCCACCGCAACACCATCGACCGTCGCCTGGCCCGAGTCGACGAGCTTCTCCCGAAGCCCTTCGGGCACAACCCCACCGAGGTGACGGCCGCTCTCACCCTGCTACGCGTCCGCCGAAGCAGCACATGACCTGACGCATCGTCGTCTGATCATCGTCGTGGCACGACGTCGCGACGACCCCGTCACGGACACCGCGCCCGTTCTGCGCGGCCGGCCTCGCAACCCTGCATCACGAGGCCTCCCTTCTCTCCTCAAGGAGAATTCCCATGTCAGACAGCCTCACGGTGCCCGGAGACCTTGCCGGCGGCAACACCGTCGAACGGTCACGTCGGCTCCTGCTCATCGGTGTCGCCGCACTCATCGTCATCTTGACCAATGCGGTCACCTTCCTCCTTCCACCGCTGCTGCCCGTACTCCAGGCCCAGTATCACGTGACGTCGGTGTCCGCGGTCACCTGGATCTTCACCCTGCTCACCCTCGGTGGCGGCGCAGGCTTCGTCGTCCTGCCGAAACTGTCCGACGTCATCGGCGACCGCAGCACCGCCGTCATCGCATGCGTCGCGTTGACCGTCGGTGCAGTGGTGGCGGCGGTGGGTGACTCGTATCCCGCGATCCTGGTCGGTGCCGCGGTCATGGGGTTCGGCGGCGCCGCGCAACTGCTCCCGCTGGGATTTCTCCGGCGGACGTTGGGCGAGGCGGGACTGGCCATCTCGGTTGCCGTGCTGGTGGTCGCGACCGGCGTCGGCATCGTCGTCGGCATGATCGGCGGCGGGTTCATCGTCGAGCACCTCTCGTTGCGCGACTTCTTCGTCATCCTCGCCGCATGCTTCGCTCTCACGACGCTGGCGACCTACGTCGTGCTCCCGCGTTCGGCGTCAGGAGACAAGGCCGAGGGCGGTGTGGCGATACTCGGCACAGTGTGGTTGATCGTCTGGGTCGGCCTCCTCCTGCTGGCGCTGACCCAGGGCCTCGTGTGGGGCTGGGGAGCGTTGGTGACGCTGGCCGTGGCTCTCGTCGCGGCCGTGGCGTGGGTGCACTCGCAACGACGGTCGTCGAACCCTGTCTTCGATCGGGCGCTCTTCACCGCGCCGTATGTCGTCGTGTCGTCCGTCGTGATCGCCCTGATCGCAGCTGTCAATGCGGCTTTTCTCGTGCTGCTGAGCACATTTGCGCAGACCGACCCGGCCTTCCTACCGACATCGGACGCGTACGGTCTGGGCCTGAACGCTTTGCAGACCGGTGAACTGATGGTGCCGTTCGCGATCACCTTTCTCATCGGTGGCGTGGTGGCCGAGCGTCCGCTTGCCGCTGGGCGAGGCCCGTCGGTCCTGATATCGGGAGCGATGCTCAGTGCCGTCGGTCTGGCTCTGCTGGTGGTAACCCACGACCAGGCGTGGAGCTATCTCGTTGCCGCCGGCGTGATCGGATTCGGTTGCGCCATAGTTTATTCTGCGTGTTTCGCACTGGTTCAGAATGCCGTTGACGAGCGCGAGGCCGGCATGGCGGGTTCGATGGTCGGTACCGCCATGGCAATCGGATTCGCCTTCGGGTCCGCGCTCATCACTTGCGTCCTCGGTTCATCGACGATCGCCATCCCGGGCACCGACATCCAGGTTGCGAAAGAGGGTCTGTTCGGCGTGAGCTATGCGATCTCGATCGGTCTCGCGGTGCTCATCGTGTTCGCGGTCGGGGTCTCGACGATACGGAGACGGCAAGCGGCGACACTGCCTGCGTAGACGATGCCCAAACATTCACTGACAACAGGTTTCACCCTCATCCCAAGGAATCTTCAGACATGAAAGACGTAATCTTCCTACTTTCCGACGTCTGGCTCATCGTCGCCGGCTTCGTGTTCGGATGGAAGTTCATCCGCAACTACAGCAACCATCTGCTCGGGATCGAATGGATGATCGTCGGGGTATCGGCCACCAACTTCTTCATCGGTTCGCTGCTGGGCTCGACGGGCGGCCTCCCCTTACAGATCTCGTTCTTCCTCGACGCGTTCTCGCGGTCATTCGGCTTCACGGTGATCCTCGTCGTGGGCCTCATGGCCGTGACGCATGGGTACAAACCGCCGCTTGCCGTCGAGATCGGCCTCTTCGGGATCACCATCGCGGCTGCGTTCCTTTTGCGGCCCTTCCACGATGACACGCTCCATGTCGGCCCCGCGACGTTCTACCTCGTGATGAACCTGCTCACGACGCTGTTCCTGGCCTACTTCGCCACACGACTGTGGTCGGCCGGATTGCGAGGCCTGGCCGTCGCCACCGGCGTGGTCACGATCGCGGCGACGGTGATCGCCATCGCCTATGACTTCGCCCCCTTCCCCTTCGACGACGCCGATCGCACCTTCTTCTACACCGCGGCCCTGGCGACGTGGGGAGCGCAAGGCGCCGTCTACTACTACGCCTACCGCGCATTGCACGCCCATAACGAGGCCGCCGTTGCCAACGGCGTTCCTCGCGCCCAGCGGCGCCGTCACGAGGACGGCACCGTGGCCGGCGAGCAGCGTCGGGTTCGCTGACCCATCCCCACCCACAGACCCACGAACACCACTGTCGTCGACTTCATTTCCGAACGGAGAGCCACATCATGCCTACTGAATCACTGTCTGCGAACTCCCCCACCGTCGCCGTGCTGGGAATGGGGAACATGGGCTCGGCCATCGCACGTGCGCTACTGGCCGCTGGACGGACGGTGGTGGTGTGGAACCGAACCCCCGAACGTGCCGATGCCGTGATCGCCGAAGGTGCAACAGCAATGACTACCGTCAGTGCGGCGGTGCGGGCCGCACCGGTCACGATCGTCTGCTTGAGTTCGTCCGACGATGTCCGTGCGGTCTTGGACGAGGTGGCTGACCAGGACGTCGCCGGTCGTGCGGTCATCAACGTCACGAGTGGTACGCCGGCGGATGCGCAGGCGCTGAGCGACCGGGCGAGCACGGCGGGCATCGGGTACCTCGATGGCGTGATCGGCGCCTATCCCGAACAGATGGGCACCGCCGAGGCCCTGATCATGGTCTCGGGCGCCCCTGAGCTGTGGGAGACCTATCGTGATGTCGTCGTCGCCGTCGCCGGCAGGTCAACTCACGTCGGCGACGAGGTGGCCGCCGCCAACGTCATCGATGCCGGCCTCACCGGTGCGTTCTACATGTCCAGTCTCGTCTCGTTCATCGAAGCCGTGCGCTACATGAACGCCGTCGGCGTCTCGAATGACGCGGTCGCCGAGCTCGTCGCCTATGCCACCGGGGTCTTACAGCACCAGATGCTGGCCGCACTGAACCACATCGACGAAGGGAACCTTGAGACCGATCAGGCGACGATCACGGTCTTCGCGAACGCGTCGGCGGCGTTCGCGGAGGCGATGGGGACGGTGGGCGAGGCAACCATGATCGAGGCGGCGGCCGATATATGTCGCCGCGGAGTCGAGGCCGGCATGGGCGACCAGGATCTATCCGCTCTCCACAAGCTGTGACTCGGCCGATCAGTACGTGATCACCGTGCGGATACCGTTGCCGCGCTTCATCTCCTCGAACCCATCGTTGATCTCACCCAGCTCGATCACGCGTGTCACCAACGAATCGAGGTCGATCCGCCGGTGGAGGTAGTGGTCGACGAGGTTCGGAAAGTCGATGTCGGGCCGACTGGAACCGTAGTTGGATCCGACGAGCGACAGTTCTTGATCCGACATGACGAAGGGATCGATGGAGACAGTCACGCCATCGGCGACCTGCCCCGCGACGACGGCCCGTCCGCCGCGCGCAAGGGCGCCGTAGGCGGCTTCGATGGTCTGTGGCAGGCCGATGGCCTCCACAGCGACCTCCACGCCGCGTCCACCGGTGATCTGATCAATCCGTTCACTGAGTTCCTCAGTGGCGGTGTTGATCACGTCGTGAGCGCCGAACAGCCTGGCTTGCTCTAGTTTTCGGTCAGAGATGTCCGCCGCGATGATTCGGCGCGCACCGACGAGCCGAGCACCCTGCACGGCATTGAGCCCGACCCCTCCGCACCCGATGATGAGCACCGTATCGGTCGGACGGATCGCCGCGGTGTTGACCACGGCACCGATTCCGGTGGTGACAGCACAGCCCACGAGTGCCGATTGCTCGAACGGGGCGGCCGGGTCGACGGCAATGGCCGCCGATTCCGGCAGCATCGCGTACTCGCCGAACGTCCCGAGGCCGGCGAAGCTGTAGACCTTCTCATCATCGGAGGATGTGATGCGGGTGCCACCGTCGAACGAGACATGGTTGGCCGAATGCTCCGCAGCCTTGTCGCACAACACCGGTCGACCGCTGACGCAGTACCGGCATCGTCCGCATGACGGGGTCCACGACAGCACCACGTGGTCGCCTGCTTCGAGGTGGGTGACGCCGACGCCGACGGCTTCGACGACGCCCGCACCTTCGTGGCCGAGGACCATCGGCGTCGGCACACCGTCCCACTCACCGACGATGACATGCAGATCGCTGTGGCAGAGCCCGCTCGCCTTGATCCGCACCAACACTTCGCCCGGGGGCGGCGTGGACGGTATCGAGACCGTCTCGACGGTCAAAGGCGTGTTCGGCGAGCGGAAGACGGCGGCCTTGAACTCGATGGTCATGGTTGTTCTCGCTTCTGTGGGGTGGTCGGCTCTGGGTGTCGAGCCCAGGCCGGGTGGATGAGCGTCTTGTCCCTGAGGCGGCACAGGCATCGACGTGGGCGACGTGTCAGCGTGATGTCTGGTCTCGGCCCAGGTCCGCACGTAAAGCGCGGCGATCGAACTTGCCCGAGGCATTGACCGGCAGCCTGTCGCATGTCACCCATGTGTCGGGAATGGCGTAGTCGGGCAGTGTCGTACGGAGGAACGAGCGAAGATCGTCGACATCGAGCATCGCGCCGTCGCGGAGTTCGACCGCGGCGGCAATCCGTTCGCGCAGGATCTCGTCCGGGTACCCGAAGACACATGCGGCGGCGACGGTGTCGTGGCGAGCGATGTGCGACTCGACGACTGTGGGCATGATCTTCTCGCCGCCGCGGTTGATCACGTCGTCGACGCGACCGTGAAGCCACAGGAGACCGTCGGCGTCCATGCGTCCGACATCCCCCGTCCGCAGCCAGGGTCCGACGAGCTTCGTCGCCGTCAACTCCGGCGCGTTCCAATAGCCGAGCATGCGAGTCGGCCCGGACAACCACACCTCGCCGGACTCCCCCCGCTCGACGTCGCGTCCGTCGTCGACGACTCGGACCTGCACTCCGGGCAGTGGTTTGCCGGCGGATTCGGCTGCAGTAGAGGCGAGCTCACTCGGCAGGACGGTGCAGACCGACGTGAACTCAGTCAGGCCGTAGGCGTGTGCCAGCGCCAGATGAGGCCACCGTCGGTGCAGTTCGTGCACCCATGCCTCGGGAATGGCGCTACCGCCGTACATGATTGTTTGCACGCCGGCAAAGATCGCGTCGGCGTCGCTGTGCAGCATGAGCATGCGCAGCATGCTCGGCACGGCGGCGAGGAATGAGGCAGGGCGAGCGATCAGTTCGGCGGCGGCATCGTCGGTACGGTATCTCCGCAGCAACCTCGTGGTTGCTCCCGCGGCGACCATGTGTGCCAGCTGATCGGCGAAACCGGTGTTGTGGAAGATCGGCACGATCACCAGGGTGCTGTCGTCGGGACCGGTGCCGAAGTACCCTGCGAACTCGTGCGCATACACCGACAGCGCGGATCGAGACACTGTGGCGCCCTTCGGTGTACCGGTGGTCCCCGACGTGAAGCTAATCAGTGCGGGTGCGTCGTCGAGATGATCTTTGTCGTCGGCGACACCGTTCGACTGCGGGCCGACGCGCAGTGCGTCGACCACGGCGGCGAGCTCCACGCAGTCCACTCCATCCAGCGATGGGATCTCGGAACGTGCGTCGAACAGAACGACTGTCGCCTCCACCGCACGCACCTGTTGCTCGATCTGGGACTGCGCCAGCCGGGTGTTCATCGGAACGACCACCGCCCGCGCTCGCTGACAGGCGAGGAATGCGACGACCCAGTGCAGACTGTTCTCCCCGAGCAGCACGACGCGGTCGCCCACCCCCACGCCTCGGTCGTGCAGGTCCGCGGCCAACCTGGTCATCGTCTGGTCGAGCTCCGACCAGGTGACAGCGTCGCCCGCGCACTCGACGGCGATCCCATCAGATCGCACCTCGGCCCAGTGACCGACGGCGCTCGACAGCGTGCGCCGGTTCGACACCGCGGTTGTCATGACGGTGCCGAACCGGCGGGAGACTGGATCCCCGGACCAAAACCGCCCAGCGCGAGCCCGATTCGCTCATACTCGCGCAGAGTGAACTGCCACGGGAGCACCTCCGGACCCCAAGCACCCGCGGCCGGAGGCTCACGCAGTGCGGCGAGGACCGCAACGGCGGCGCCCAGTCCCGTGCCGCGGGACATCGGCGCGTCATCGAGCACTGCCAGCGAGCCGAGGACCTCCGCTCCGCCCGCACCGGCCGATTCGCGGAACACCTGCACCATCAACGCGGTCAGTGCCACACCCTCGTCACCGCGAGCTGCGGCATCGTGTCGCGCCCACATCATCTTCCACAGGAACTCAGCCGGTTCGATGTCATGACCCGCGACGTCGACCGCGAGGTCGTGGTATCCGAAGCCGATGCGACCCAGGGTCGAAAAGGCCGCATTGGCCCACGCAGGCCGTAGTGATCCCTTGCAACTCGCGGTGGTGAGACGAGGGTAGTAGCGGGCCAGCGTACGCGGTTCCGGATGAGCTGTGTCGTACGCCTCGATACGGCCCAGCGGCTCCGGGAAGTCGAACTCCGCTGCGGTCTCCGGAACGAATCCGGGAGAGTCGATCCACTGACCGCCGGACCATACCGGGCACGGGCTGACGGCCATGTGAAGCATGTGTCGAAGAGGGGCGAGACCGCCGGGGTTGCGTTCGTGCGTTGCCCAGACCACCTGGACACCGTCGGCGTCCGGATGCTCGTCGAGCAGCCGTGCAGCGCACCAGTTCGTGACGCCGGGCGACCAGCCCGCACCGGTGATCAGCGCGACGCCGGCCGCTGCGGCATCCGCGTCGAGCGCCAGGACACTGTCGGTCGCCTCCAGGTCGTCGCCGATGTCGATATAGGTGATGCCCGACCGCAGAGCGTCGTGAGCAAGACTCCCCGAGCCGGCGAAGAAGGGGCCGGACATGTTGAGCACGAGGTCGAGTCCAGACAGGTCCACCGACTCCGCCGAGACGTCGACGACTCGTCCGCCGACCCGCTGCGGATCGAGCGCCTCGGCGCGAGCGAGGGCCTCGGGTGCTCGATCCATCGCCAGGAAGCGCGCATCGGGCATCTGCTCCAACAAGATTCGAAGCGCCGCGCCGCCCATCTGGCCGACGCCGACAATTCCCACAGACACCATGGCGAAGCTCCTTGATCAAACGAACGAATATTCGTTAAGCTAGCGTCCATCGCCACCGCCGTCAACAGTTGGTCGCCCCGTTTCCGTTCCGTCTGTCCGTTGTGGAGGTCGCGGTACTGTTGCGCCTATGCGGCCGGCCGAAGGAGGAGACATCGCATCGACAGCGGGGGTCCGGCCTGCTCGCGCCGCACGTTCGGCAACCGGGAACCAGCAGGAAGAGTTCAGCAGCCTCGAACGTGTCTTCAACAGGAACGTCGGGCGAGAGCGCATCCTGGCCGCAGCGGTCACCATCGTCGCGACCCGCGGATTCGGTGCGTGCACCGTTCGCGAGGTGGCCCAGGCGGCGGGCATCAAGGCACCCGGCCTGTACAGCCACTTCCGCTCGAAGGAAGAGATCCTGACCGAGGCCGTCTCACGCGTGCTGGCCGATTTCACCGAGAACGCGGCGGCAATCGAGCGCGGTAGCCCGGAAGAGGAACTCCGCGACACCGTTCGTCGGCATGTTCTCTATCAGATACAGAACGTCCACCTCGCTCGCGTCGCCGACATGCTCCTCGACACCGCCTCCGCGGGCGACTTCGTCTCGCACGACGACTACGAGCGACTGGTCTCACAGCAGCGCGACTACCTGGAGTTGCTCGGTCGACGAGTGGCCACGTTCGCTCCGACACTTCCTGCACCGCAGGTGAACGTCGTTGCCATGGCGATCCTTGCGATGTGTGATCGGGTCGCGATCTGGTACGACAACGATGGTCCGTTCACGCCGGACGAGGTGGCGGACCTGCACTGGCAGCTCGCCCGTCGGATGGTTGCCGAGTAGGCCCGGCGCTCTCACCACCACCCGTGGCATGCGGGGCGGAGCGATCCATGCGCCTCATGGCGACTGCGATCCGCCCCGGTGGGTGCACTATGCACCGCCGCTGACAGCGATTGGTTGAGAAGTGCTGTAGCTGTCGAGGGCTACGACCGGCGATGGTGAGAGCCACACCACTTTTCGCATTCCGATCTCGATGCGCTGATCACTGCCGGCCCCCGGTGCCCGAGCGCGAAAGTCGTACCATCCGCGCCGGCAGAGAAGAGGAACAGGCCCATGCGCGCTGCGCTGTTCACCGATACAGACACCCCGGTCGACATCGTCGACGTCGACCTGCAATCCCCCGAGGCGAACGAAGTACGGATCCGTATCACGGCCGCAGGGGTCTGCCATTCCGAGTTGCACCTCATCCGGGGCGAGTGGGAGGCGCCCGTTCCGCTCGTCCCAGGACACGAGGGCTCCGGGATCGTCACCGAGGTCGGCCCCGGCGTGGCGCACCTCCACGAAGGCGACCACGTGGTGCTGTCCTGGAATCCCTACTGCGGAGAGTGCCGTGAGTGTGTCGCAGGTCGTGAAACCCGTTGTCACAAGGTGGCATCGGTCATCAACGCCACCGGCACCCTCCTGGACGGCACGAGTCGACTCAGCATCGACGGCACCCCCATCCACCACTACCTCGGGGTCTCGTCGTGGGCCGAAGAAGTCGTCGTCCCCGCGACCGGTGCGATCAGGGTTCGCGACGATGCGCCGCTCGACGCGATCGCACTGGTGGGCTGCGCGGCAGCGACCGGCGTGGGCGCCGTCGTCAACACAGCGCGGGTCACACCGGGCTCCACGGTGGCCGTGATCGGTTGTGGTGGAGTCGGACTCAATATCGTGCAGGGCGCGCGCATGCAAGGTGCGGAGCGGATCATCGCCGTCGACCTCTCCCCGGATCGGGCGGAGTTGGCCAGGACCTTCGGTGCCACCGATGCCGTCGGCAGCGCCGTTGCCGCCGAGGCGATCCGAGAGCTCGAGCCACACGGCGTGGACTTCGCGTTCGACGCGATCGGACACGTCACCACCACCGAAGCAGCGATCAACTCACTGGGCTTGGGTGGCGCCGCGGTGATCGTCGGCCTCCCTCCGGCCGGGGCGACGGCGTCCTTCGAGCCGCTCGCTCTCGCCGAGATGGATGCCCGCATCCTCGGCTCCAACTACGGCAGCATCCGCCCGCAGTACGACATTCCGAAGCTTGTCGATCTCTACATGACCGGCGAATTGCTCCTCGACGAACTCATCACCGCCCGCCGGCCGCTCGACGAGGTCGCCCAGGCCGTCACCGACCTCGCCAGCGGCGCTCAGCTCCGACAACTGCTCATTCCCTGAGCGCACCCGCGCCGACCTGGTCACCGAGAAGGAACATTTCATGAGTACAACGACCGCCGAGAACTCCCCGCAATCCCGCGAATCCGGGCGTCTGTCCGGCACACTGGGAGCCTTCTCGATCTCACTGATGATCATCGCCGGCGCCGCACCCCTGTGCGTCGTCGGCGGACCGATGGCCCTCGGCCTGGCGCTCGGCAACGGTGCCGGCCTCCCGGCGGCGTATCTGGCCACGCTTGTCGTACTGCTCCTCTTCGTCGTCGGGTTCACCACCATGACGCCGTTCGTCCGGTCCGCGGGCGCCTTCTACTCCTACGTGCACGCCGGCCTCGGCCGCGCGGCCGGGATCGGCACCGGATACCTGGCCATGCTGTCGTACACCTGCATCTACGTCGGGCTGTACGTCCTGCTCGGCATAGGGGCCAATGGACTGGTGGAGTCCTACGGCGGCCCTTCGATGCCCTGGTGGGTGTGGGCTGCGGTGGGACTGGCGATCATCTCGTTCCTCGGCTACCGGAACGTCGAGGTCTCCGGAAAGGTGTTGGGCGTCCTGCTCGCCGCAGAGGTGGGCCTCGTCCTCGTGCTGAACGGCTGGATCATCCTGGCGGGCGGCGGTCCGGAAGGCCTGTCACGCGGGGTGTTCTCCGTCGGCGAGATCTTCAGCGGGGCTCCCGGAGTGGCGCTCATCTTCGCGGTCCTCAGCTTCATCGGGATCGAAGCGGCCGCGGTCTTCCGCGACGAGGCTCGCGACCCCGTCCGCACGGTGCGTCGTGCGACGATCATCTCGGTGACCGTGGTCGGCCTGTTCTACGCGATCACATCGTGGGCGGCGATCAGCGGTGTCGGTGACAGCAAGGTCGTCGCGACCGCGGCTGCCGACCCCGAGGGCTTCCTGCCGTCGATCGCGTTGCAGTATCTCGGCGGCGTCGGCGCCGACCTGGTGGTGCCGCTCTTCGTCACCAGCACCTTCGCGGCGGCACTGACCTGGCACAACATTCTCGCCCGCTACACGCTGTCGCTGTCGTCGCGCGACCTGCTGCCGGGCCGCCTGGCCGCGGTGCACCCGAAACACGATTCGCCGCACCGCGGTTCGATCGCCGTGATGGTCGTCGCGGCCGCCATCATGATGCTCAGCGTGGCCATCAGGCTCGACCCGATGAGCCAGCTGTACACCTGGACGTCGGGGTTGGGGTCGATCGGATACATCATCCTTCTGGTCCTGACATGCTCAGCCGTGCTGGCCTTCTTCCGCCACGAGTCCCATGGGGCCTCGGTCCTCGGAGCCCTTGTCGCACCGCTCCTCGGACTGGCCGGGCTTCTGGTGATCCTGGTCGTGATGCTCCTCAACCTCGATCTTCTGGCGGGCGACAGCAAGGGCGTATCGATCGCCATCATCGTGCTGCTCGTCGGCGCCTGTGCACTCGGCCCGGTGATCGCGAGGATGCGACCCACCGCCGGGCAGGAGCAGTGACCGCCGTCGACGTCTGTCCGGTCGATCACCGTCACCATCACCCATCACTACCCAAGGAATGACGTTGGCACACACCATCGTGCTGGTCGGCCTCGGTGCCACCGGCCTCGCCATGGCGCAGTCACTGCTGCGACGCACGGACGTGGACATCGTCGGTGCGGCCGACCGCAACCCCGCGGCCATCGGCGCCGACCTCGGCACACTCGCCGGGCTCGGCGCGCGCGGGGTCACCGTCATCGAGGATCCCGCAGGACTTCCCGCCGCCGACTTGGCGATCGTGGCCACGACGTCAGATCTGGAGCAGGTCGTCGGCACTCTCGTGCCGTTGCTGGAACGGTCCTACAACGTCATGAGTATCTGTGAAGAGCTGTCCTACCCATGGGCGAGTCATCCGGAGCTCTCCCGGCGCCTCGATGAGACCGCCAGGGCGCACGGCGTCACCGTCGTGGGCACCGGGGCGAACCCCGGCGTGCTGATGGACACCCTGCCGCTTCTGCTCACCACACTGACCCAACGTGTGGATCGCATCTTCATTCGTCGGAGGACGAATATGTCGCGCTACAACGCGATTCTGTCGAAGTTCGGCTTGGGTTTGACGCCAGATGAATTCGCCGACGCGAAGGACTCCGGCGCTGTCGTCGGGCATTACGGATTCGAACAGGCCATCGGTGCACTCGCAGCCGGTCTCGGCTGGTCGCTGGATGCGGTCGACGTCGGCCCGGTGACGCCCTCGCTCGTCAGTGACACCGTTCGCGTCGGCGAGCACGTCACGATCGAGCCCGGCCGGATCGCGGCTGTCACCCACGCCGCACGCGGCATGCTCGGTGGCCGAGCAGTGATCGATCTGGAGATCATGTTCGGCTTCTTCGACACGGGTGACCGGCTCACCGCTGGGGACGACTACCGTATCGAGGGCTCGGACCAGGTGATAGCGCTCTCCGCCCCGATCGGATTCGAGTCCTTCATGAGTACGATCGCGGCAGCGGTGAACGTCGCGACAGCGGTCGTCGATGCGCCCTCTGGGTTCCTGTCCATGGGTGATCTGCCCACGAAGGAAGTGGCATCCAAGGGCTCTCGCCTCCGTGCACGGGGGTCACGGTGACGCACTCGATGTCTGCACTGAATCCGGTCTGCTTCCTCGATAGGGCGGCGGCACATCATGGCGACAAGGTGGGTGTGATCGACGGCGCTCGATCGCTGACCGTTCACGGTCCCGGACCGGATCGAGTCCACCTCGCCCCCAAGACCACGACCGGAAAGATCCAGAAGCTCGAACTCAAGAGCCGGTTGGCCGCCGATACACGAACGAACTGACGTTCCTGTCCCCGAATGCATATCGCTCAACGACATCACCATTCCGACAACAACCACAGGAGGATCATCATGCTCGACACGACCGACTACAGCGCCAAGAACCTGATCAACGGCGGGCTCGTCGACGCAGCCTCCGGAGAACTGCTCGATGTCATCGAGCCGGCCACCGGAGAAGTACTGGCACGTGTACCCGCGAGCGGTGCGGACGACGTCGATGCGGCAGTGACCGCGGCCGAGCAGGCGTTCCGTTCGTTCAAGCGCACCACCCCTGGTGAGCGCGCAGAGATGCTGCTGACCCTCGCCGCCAGGATCGAGAAACACGCCGAGCACCTCGCCTACTTGGAAGCACGCAACGTCGGCAAACCCATTCCCGTAGCGCGCGAGGAACTTCCACTGGTGGTCGACAACCTTCGGTTCTTCGCCGGGGCCGCCCGCACGATGGAAGGACGCGCCGGTGGCGAGTATCTGCGGGGCTACGAATCCTACGTGCGACGCGAGCCGATCGGCGTCGTCGCCGGCATCGCCCCGTGGAATTACCCGCTCCTCATGGCAACCTGGAAGATCGGTCCAGCACTTGCTGCCGGGAACTGCAGTATCCTCAAGCCGTCTCGCCAGACGCCATTGACCGCCCTCTACGTCGCCAAGCTCGCGCAGGACATCTTCCCCGCCGGGGTGTTCAGCGTCATCTCGGGCTCGGCCTCCGACATCGGCGATCAGTTGGTAGCCGACCCCCGCATCGGACTGGTCTCGCTCACCGGCGACACCAGCACGGGTCGCCACATCGCACGGGTCGCCGCCGACCACGTGGCACAGACCCATCTCGAGCTCGGTGGGAAGGCGCCGGTCATCGTTCTCGACGACGCTGATCTCGACGCTGCGGTCGCCGGTATCGTGGCCGCCGGGTTCGCCAACAGCGGCCAGGACTGCACCGCAGCCTGCCGGGTGATCGCCACCCAGGGGATCTACGACCGCCTGCTCGAGGCCCTCATCCCCGCGGTGCAGGCCATCAAGGTCGGAAATCCCACCGACAGTGACGATCCCGACAAGGGCGATCCGGAGATGGGCCCGCTGATCTCCGCCACTCACCGCCAGTCCGTCCTCGACGTCTTGGCCAAGACCGACGGCACGATCGTCGCCGGCGGCAACGCCCTGCCCGGCGACGGCTACTTCCTCGAGCCCACAGTGGTGGCTAACCCGAGCCAGAACGATTTGATCGTACAAACGGAGCAGTTCGGACCCATCGTCTCCGTGCAGTGTGCTGCGGATATCGATCAGGCCTTCGAGTGGGCGAACGACGTCGAATTCGGTCTCGCATCATCCATCTGGACGAAAGACATCACCCATTCGACACGGGCGGCCCGCGATCTCGACTTCGGCTGCGTGTGGGTGAACGATCACATGCCGATCTTGTCCGAGATGCCGCACGGAGGCTTCAAACAGTCCGGATATGGCAAGGACATGTCGATCTATGCGCTCGAGGAGTACACGCGTGTGAAGCACGTGATGACGAAGACGGATTGATCGATGTCCTTTCACTCCACGGTCGAGGCCGGTCGACGAACCTCCTCGCAGCGGTAGCATTCCGTCTCGGTGAGCGCCACACGAAGCTACGGCTACCGAAGAACAGGTCCCTGAACGAACTTCGCGAACCTCGACTTGGTACCCGAGGTGGGTGCGCCGGGCCTATCGGGTCGGCACAATGTCGTCCGGGGTGCCATCGTGGGTCGCCTCTTGTCGCGCTCTGATCGATTCTGTCGGTGCCATGTCGTAGTGTTGTCATCAGCAGGAATGAAGAAGACGAAGCGCGCCCCGTGTCCATCTGCCGGCCCGTCGCACAGAACACGTGAGACACCTGAGTCCTGCTGTCCTGTTCTGTCATTCGGGAGGCCGCCATGTCATCGACCACATCACTGGACGCTATCGGCGACGCTCTACGTGCCGTTCACCTCGACCACGAGTCGATGACCGGGCAGAGCGCCTTCGAGGAGATGCGCGCCCTGTATAAGATCCGAAATCTGATCGACCATCACGCAGCACAGCTGACCGGAACACTCGAGCGGCTGCGGGTGGCGAAAGATCACGGTCGCACCACGCGAGAGTTGTTGATCGTCATCGGCTTCGCCCCGTCTGTGGCGCAGCGTTACGTCCGTATCGCCAGTGCGCTCGCGCTGCTGCCCACCTTATCGGCGCATGCCGTCGACGGCGTCATCTCGAGTGAACATGCCGACGCCATCGTCCGCGGCATCGAGCACATCGGGAAAAGATCACCGGAACCGATCGACGACGCCCACCGTCTAAGGTATGTGACAGATCTTCTCGGACAACACTTCTCCGGCGCCGCCCCCGCTGAGATCGTCGATCGTGCCCGCACCCTGGGCAATGTGATCGCCGACGACACTCCCGGCGGCGTGCCCGCCGCCGAAGACCGCACCATCAACACGCTCACCAAACACAAGACCACCGACGGACGCATACACGTCGAAGCCGACCTCGACGTCGAAGTCGGCGAAAAGTTCCAGGCGGCGATGGAACGCTACGGGGCGCCCAGGCCCGAACCCGACGGCTCGGACGACGCCCGCTCCACCGAACGGCGTTTGGCCGACGCCCTGGAAACCGTTCTCGATATCGCCGCCGCAGGCGGAAATGACCTGAGCATGGCACCGAGAACTCATGTGCTACTGACCATTCCCGCCGACGCACCATCGCTGTCGTCTCTCGAGTTCATGGGATCGGTCACCCGCGCCACGATGAACCGACTGGCCTGCGACCCGACCATCACACCGTTGCTCGTCGACGGCGAAACCGTCCCACTCGACGTGGGCCGTGACAAGCGGCTGTTCACCCCGGCTCAACGCAAGGCCCTGTACATCCGTGACAGGTGCTGCATCAAGTGTGGGGCGCCCGCCGAACGGTGCCACGCCCACCACGTCGTCCATTGGAGCGATGGCGGCGACACGTGCTTGGAGAATGGGTGCCTGTTGTGCCCGTCGTGTCACGCCGACGTCCACCACAACGGGTGGGAGGTGTTCATCGGCGCCGACCACCATGCCTGGCTGATCCCACCGACCGCCGTCGACCCCGAGCAGCGAGCGTTACCCAGTTACAGCAGACGCACACTGACCCTCGACGCCGTCGCCGCCTGACCCCATAACGACTCTCCACCCACCACAATCTCGCACCCGGCCACGCCGGGACCGCATCTGTACCTTGACAACTCAACAGTGTGAAAGCGGCGGCCTGACACCGCTGACCGAGAAGGCCGGCATTCAACAGGCCCTTCTCGGTCAGCGATGTCGGCAACCACATCTGGATCGTCCGGAACCATGTGGCTCGCGCTCGTAACCAGGGTTTCGTGGCATACCCCTGTACCCGGTACCAACGCCACGGCGGCTGTGCGTCGCGCCGAGCTCGCATACCACGTGCAGGCCGATAAAGGACCCGGTCTACGCCTCGAGGGCTCCCGCCAGCGCAACCACCGACCGCTCCCACATCGCCGTCAACTCGGCGACCTCGTCGGCGGTCAGCACGGTCTCGCCGTAGCGCCAATTGGCCACCAACTGCGGACCGTCGTCGGTCGCCCGGATCACCGCCACCACGTCGAGCGCATACCGCAACGGCAGATCCGGTTCCGGGTCCGTCGGAAGATGCTCGTTGACGTCGAGATCAGTGATGGGCGACCACGGTTGCCACTCCGTGTCCGGCGTATGAAGATCGAACCGACCGAGATAGTTGAACTCGATCTGCGGCATCGGCGCCTGCAAACCAGGAATGCGGGAAAAGTACTTGAGGACACCGAAATCCACTCCACCGGTCGGGATCTCCGTGACCTGGCGGGCAACCTCGTCCAACAGCTTCCGTCCGACGCCCGCTTCGGCGAGCACGTCGTCGGCACCGACCGACTGCCCCACACCGAGTCGCACCGGGAAGACACTGGTGAACCAGCCCAGCGTCCGCGACGTGTCGATGCCGGGACCGGCCAGATGATCCTCACGGCCGTGGCCCTCGAGCGCGATGTAGGCACCGCCCGTCGCGTCCTGACCTCGGCGCGCCCGCCAGCCGGCGACAGTGAGGGTGAGCGCGGCGAGAAGGAACTCGCGCACGCCGACAGTGCGGTCGGCCGCCTTCAGGATCGTCGCGGTGACGTCGACGTCCGTCGTGGTGACCGCGGATCGCAACGACGCCCAGGTATCGGTGGTGGGATCGACTGCCCGGGCCCCGACGGCCGGATCGGGTCCGGTGACCCGGGCGGTCCAATAGTCCTGCTGTGCTAGCACATCCGGACTGTCGGCGCGTCCCTGGACGAACCGAGACCAGGCCCGGTAGTCGGTGTGCTCTTCCGGGAGGGCGGGGACCGTCGGCGAGTTGTCGACCATCTCGAGTGTCGAGCCTGCTCGTGCGAGATCAGCGAACAGCACCTGCCAACTGACCGCATCCACGGCGAGGTGATGAACGGCGAGCAACAGAACGTCCGTCGATACAGCTGTGGGGCCGGTGCCACCTACAGAACCGCGGTCATCGGCAGAACTGTCTCGGCGCATCCGGACCGCGGACACCATACGGCCGGCGTCGGGATCGATGCGCTCGTTCGCCTCGCGCGCCGCGGCGGTGACGCTGCCGGCGAGATCGTCGACATCTCGGACCACGAGTACCGAACCGGCATCGACCGTGCCGCGTTCGCGAGTGATCAACCCGTCGGCGGTGACGATCGACCGGAGCATGTCGTGGGCGTCGATGATCACCTGCAGGACGTCGATCAGGCTGTCGTCGGTCAGATCGGGCGGGAGGGCGAACAGCACAGTCTGCGTGAACCGCCGATGATTGCCGTACTCGTACATCCACTCCACAACCGGCAGCGGGGCGACCAGACCCGGACCAGCGGAGAGGGATTCGGTCTCGGCCGCGTCGTCGATCGCGTCGGCGAGGTCGAGCACCGTCGGATACGACAACACCATCCGCGGTGTGACCGTGAGGTCGTGCCCGCGCAGTGCGTTCACGGCGGCCATGGCGACGATGCTGTCGAGACCGAGGTCGAAGAAGTCCTCGTCGGGTCCCGGTGCGGTCCCGAGAACGTCGGCGATCACTCCGGCGACGATCGTCGCGGTCGGAGTGAGGTCCACCTCGTCGGCCGTGGCCCGGGCCTGCAGCGCGGCGGCAGCCGCCTCCGCCAGAACGATGGCATCCACCTTGCCGTTGCTGTTCATCGGGAGGACCGGCACGCCGACGATCCGTGACGGGACCATATGCGCGGGAAGCGTCTTCGCGAGGTCTGCGCGAACGGTGCGGGCGTCGAGGTCGTCTCCGGCGGCGAATCCGACCAGCGCCGGTCCGGCGGCGCGGTCGACGACGACCACGGCGGCCGCGGTGACACCGTCGACTCGTCGGATCGCGGACTCCACCTCGCCGGTCTCGATGCGATAGCCGCGGATCTTCACCTGATCGTCGCTGCGGCCGACGAAGAGGATGTTCCCGGCTGCGTTGCGACGCACCAGGTCTCCGGTGCGATACATCCGCTCGCGTGGGCGGAACGGGTCCGCGACGAACCGGGTGCTCGTCATCGCCGACTTGCGTTGGTAGCCACGGGTCACCTGGGCACCCGACAGGTACAGCTCTCCGGCGACGCCGGTCGGCGCGGGGCGCAGCCGGGAATCGAGGACGTAGGCGCTCATCCGGTCGGCGGGTGTCCCGATGGTGGGCGTGGCCGAATCGGAGACTCGCGCGACGATCGCCTCGACCGTCGTCTCGGTCGGTCCGTAGCAGTTGTGGACGACGGTGTCGGGCAACGCCGACAGCTGACCCCACAGAGCGGGGCCGATCGCCTCACCGCCCAACGCCAGCACCGACAGGTGCCCGCTCGCACGGGTCGAGACGTCTGCCGCATCGTCACCGACCAGACCGGCTGCCGCCAGCTGCCCGAACATGGACGGGGTGGTGTCGATCATGTCGATCGCATCCCGCGCGAGACCTGCCACGAGCCGCCCGGCGTCGCGCATCTCGTCCTCACCGAAGAGGTAGATCGCATGACCGTCGAGCAGACCGGCCAGCGGTTGCCACGAGGCGTCGAAGCTGAATGTCCACGCGTGCGCGATCCGCAGCGGGCGTCCCAACCTGGTCCGTGCGGGGACGAGGATGTGATCGCGGTGGTCGCGGCAGTAGCTCACCAGGGCGGCATGGGTTCCGATGACGCCCTTGGGTTCGCCGGTGGAACCCGAGGTGAAGATCAGGTAGGCAGCACTGGCCGGCCCGATGGTCGGAGCGGTCTCCTGCCCACCAGGTGTACCCGCACGCGCGGCGATTCGCGCGGCGGTTGCGGCGTCGTCCACGACGACGACATCGCCGGCGAATCGGTCGGCATGAGCCTGGTCGGTGACCACCACGGCGGCTCCGGACTGTTGCAGGAGGTTCGCGACCCGTGCGTCGGGGAAGGCCAGGTCGATGGGTACGTAAGCGGCGCCCGCGAGCATCGTCGCCAGGATGGCGATCACGGACTCGGCCGATCTCGGCAACGCGACGGCGACAACCGATTCCGGTACCACACCATGGTCGAGCAGCTCCGCGGCGAGGCGCCGCGCGCTCCCCAGCAGTTCTGCATAGGTGAGCGACCGGGCCTCGCTCACCAGGGCGGGTGCCGCCGGTGTGCGCTCGCACTGCCGGACGAAGGCGTCGACGACTGTCGACGGCAGGTCGGCGGGTGCGTCGCGCCCCGACGGGGCAAGGGCGGCCTGCTCGTCGGGCAACAGGACGTCGAGCTGGTCGACACAGGTGTCCGCGGCGTCGGGGAGCTCACGCAGCACCGCCAGGATGCGCTGGGCGACATCGGCGGCGTCGATCTCGCCCAGCGCCTCGTCGATCGACTCGGTGATGACGATGAGTTCGCCGTCGAGCAGGTAGGCGACCACCGTCAGCGGGTAGTGCGCGAGGCTCTCCATGGCGAGCGGCAGGAACCGGGTGCCGTCGGACGCGCTGACCGGTTCGGTCGCCGCTCCGATGGGCGCGTTCTCGAAGATGAACAAGGTGTCGAACAGCGAACCGTGCCCCGACGACCGCTGGATCTCCGACAGACCGAGATGTCCCTGATCGCGCAGAGCGGCCGAGTCCCGTTGCAGCGCTGCGCACACCGAGGCAACGGTCGCGGGAGCCCCGTCGGCGGAACCGGACAGCCGAACCCGTGCGGGCACGGTATTGATGAACAGCCCGATCATCTCGTCGGCGCCGGCGAGACCCTGGGGCCGACCGGAGATGGTGGTGCCGAAAACGACGTCGCGACGATCGGTGAGCCGCGACAGCACCACCGCCCAGGCGAATTGGGTCAC
Organism: Gordonia sp. OPL2; assembly: GCF_003797825.1. Classification (GTDB taxonomy): domain Bacteria; phylum Actinomycetota; class Actinomycetes; order Mycobacteriales; family Mycobacteriaceae; genus Gordonia. The sequence continues at coordinate 95,942 of NZ_RKME01000009.1, read as the reverse complement.
CGTGTTGACCGTGAGGCCCGTCGACCGCGCCCACGCCACCAGCCGTTCGGTGTCGGTGACCGACAGGCGATGCCGGGTGCGAACGGGCTCGGTCACCGGAACCCTCGGCGCGGCGAGCATCAGCGGTTCGACGCCGTCGAGGTGTTCACGCCATGCGGCACGGGCGGCGTCGGTGTCCTGGGCGGCGAGCCAGGCGATGTAGTTGCGGTACGGGCGGACCGGCGGCAGCGACGCGGCGGAACCGTCCGCGGAGTAGATCGCCAGCAGTTCGGCGAAGAACAGGGCGACGGCCCAGCCGTCCATGAGGATGTGGTGCGCGGTGACCAGCAACCGGCGGCGGTCGCCGGGTAGGTCGACGAGTTTCACCCGCAGCAGCGGGCCGTCGCGTAAGTCGAACCGTCGGGCGCGTTCGGCCACGGCGAGCGCGTCGAACTCCGCCGCGGTCGCGGTCATCTCCTCCCACGGAACCTCGACGTGACTCGGCACGATCTGCACGGGCGTCGGTAGGTCCTTGTCCCACAGCGATACCCGCAGGTTGGGATGCCTGTCGACGATCGCGTCGACGCTGCGATGCAGACGGTCGACGTCGAGCGGGCCGGTGATCTCCACGACGAACTGCATCGAGTAGACGTCGAGTCCGTCGCCGGACATCTCCGAGAGCGTGAACAGCCCCTGCTGCAGCGGGCTGAGCGCCAGGACGTCCTCGATCTCCGGGGCGGCGCTCACCGCTGCGACTTCCAGGCGCTGCCCAGCGATTGCAGCATGTCGTCGCTCAGGCCGGACGCACTCATCGGCGCAGCATCCACCGTTGGTTCGGCGGCGGATTCGCCGTCGGGCGCCGATCCGGGATCGCCGGCGTCGACCGCGGCCGCCAGTTCGGCGATCGAGTAGTGGTCGAAGATCTGTTGCGGGGCCAGCGGTAATCCCTCGGCCGCGGCGCGCGCCGACCATTGGATGGAGATCACGCTGTCGCCACCGACGGCGAAGAAGTTGTCGTCGCGGCCGAGGCCGTCGACGCCCAACAGGTCGGTGAGGATCGCGATCAGCCGTTCCTCGGTGGGGGTCTGCGCACCACCGCCGGCCGTTGCGGCCATCGCCAGGACCGTCGGTGCGACGTCCTGTTCGGTGAACGGATCGGTCAGCCGCGATCCCGGTGCCAGCGCCGAGAGCGTCTCCCCCAGCGCCGCTCCGGCGCCCGGACCGGTGACGACCCATTCGCGGACCGACGTGAGATCCGTTGTCCCGGTGTGCGGCAACGCGGCCAGGGTCCGCGGACCGGCGTGTACCCGGCGTGGGTGCTCGCCGGCGATCAGGGCGGCGAGGGTGGCCGGGTCGTCGTCGTGGCGGTCGACGGTGAGCACACCGGGCAGCGCGGGCAGGTCGATGGCGGCGACGACGGTGTCCGCACCGTCGGCGAAACCGCCGAGCATGGCCGCGTACGCCGCGGCGATGCCGTCGACCGACTCCTGGTCGTAGAGATCGGCACTGCCCACCACTCGGCCGTCGAAGCCGCCGTCCGCGGTGACGGTGAGGATGACGTTGAGATCGAGGAACGAGGTGTCCTGCTCGACCGGGAGCATGGTGACCGAGGTGCGCGCGTCGGTGTCCAGTGGTCGGCCGATCGCGTTGGCGTCACGGTCGCGGAAGTGGATCATGCTCTGGAACAGCGGGTTCCGCGAACGCGTCCGTCGGGGATTGAGTGCCTCGACGAGACGTTCGATGGGCACGTCCTGGTGGGCGAAGGCGTCGAGGACGACGTCGCGGCTCCGTCGGATCGCGGTGCGGACGGTCGGCGAGCCGTCGGTTCGGGTCCGCAGGGTGACCATGTTCGCGAACAGGCCGACGAGATTCTCGGTTCCCGGATCGAGGCGGCCCGCCGCAGGTGTCCCGATCGCGATGTCGTCGCCTCCGCCGAGTCTGCTGAACAGACCGGCGAGGGCTGCCGTGACCGTCATGAACTCGGTGGCGCCACACTCGTCGGACACCGCTCGCAGGCGTCGGCGCACCGACGCCGGGACGGTGAGGTCGGCGAGAACTCCACTCTTGGTGAGCGCCTGGGGCCTTGGACGATCGGCGGCGACGGTGATCTCGTCCGGCTGGCCGGCCAGCGCCGCACGCCAGTGCTCGACCTGCGCCCGCCCGAAGTCCGCGTCGGAGGAACCGTCGGACCCAGGCCGGGTCGATTCCGCGCCGACCGGGAACACACGATGCTGCCAGAGCGCGTAATCGGTGTAGGTCAGTTCCGGCGCAGGCAGATCCGGTGCTGCACCCGTCGCGCGTGCCCGATAGGCGGCGACCAGATCGTCGACGAGCACGTCGGTGGACCAGTGGTCGATCACCATGTGATGCACGACGAGCGAGAGGACGTGGTGGTGGTCGGCGACGCGGAACAGTCGGGCACGGACGAGCGGTGCGACAGACAGGTCGAACAGGTGCTCGCGGGCCTGCGCCAGTGCGGCTTCCGTCTCACCGGCGGCCACCTCGGTCACCGGTAGGTCGATATCGACGTCGTCGTGGACCACCGCGATCGGAAGGCCGTCTCGTTCGACGAATGTGGTGCGCAGCGATTCGTGTCGTCGGATCACATCACCGATCCCGGCACGCAGCGCATCGGGGTCGACGGGGCCGTCGAGCCGGAATGCGAGCGGGATGTTGCCGGCGGCACCGGGCCCCTCGAAGCGATGTTGGAACCACATCGCCAACTGCGAGAACGACAGTGGGATCGGATCGGGGCGATCGACGTGGGTCAGCGGGGGCCGGCCGCTCGACGATGCGTCGGCGGCAGACGCCGGTTCGACGACGGCGAGCTGCCCGTCGTCGTCGCCGTCGAGGTCACCCAAGTCGTCCAGGTCGATGCCGAATTCGTCGACGACGGCCGTGTTGACCGCCGCGGCGAGTTGCTCCACCGTCGGGTTGTCCAGGGGCAGGCGGACATCCACGTCGATGCCGAACTCGGTGGTGAGTGTGGTGACCAGTCGGGCGGCGAGCAGTGAGTGCCCACCCAGGTCGAAGAACGACGACCCGGCGGTGATGTCGTCACGTCCGAACAGTCCGGCGAAGACCGCCGCTATCCGCTTCTCGGTGGGTGTGCGCGGTGCGCGGTCGTCGGCCGCCGACGTCGACAGGATGGGCAGAGCCTCGCGGTCGAGCTTGCCGTGGGTGGTCAGCGGGACCTCGTCGATCATCGCGATCGCCGACGGCACCATGTGGCCGGGCAAGGTGGTGCGCGCGAAGCGCAGGACCTCCTCGAGGTCGATCGCCATACCGGCGTGATCCTCCGGGATGACGTAGGCGACCAGCCGCGCGCCGGTGTCGTCGGCCTCGACGAGGACCACCGCGTGAGCGACGTCGGGGTGCTCGGCGAGCCCGGCCTCCACCTCACCGAGTTCAATCCGGTAGCCGCGGACCTTGACCTGCTCATCGGCGCGGCCGACGAACTCGAGCTGGCCGTCGTCGTTGCGGCGCGCGAGGTCACCGGTCCGGTACAGGCGTCCGCCCGGCGCGAACGGGTCGGCGACGAATCGCCCGGCGGTCAGCGGCGGTCGGCCGAGATAGCCGCGCGCCAGTTGCGGCCCGCCCAGGTAGATCTCGCCGACCACGCCGTCGGGCACGAGGTGCAGTCCGGGATCGAGGAGGTAGCTGGTCACGTTGGTGTTCGGGGTGCCGATGGGGACGATCGAATTGCCCTGCGGCGCATCGATCGGGTGATGGGTGGCGGCGACGACGGCCTCGGTCGGGCCGTAGTTGTTCGACAGCGCCGCGTCGAAGGTCGCGGTGAAGGAGTCGGCGACCTCGCCCGAGAAGGCCTCGCCACCGACCGGGACGGTCCGCAGCATGGTCCACTGCTTGACCTCGGGCACCATCAGCAGCGTGGCGAGCAGGGTCGGCACCATGTGCATGACCGTGACCCGCTGCCGTACGAGCAGGTCCGCCATGTAGGCGATGTCCTGCACCGCTGCGGGTTTCGGGACGACGAGGGTCGCGCCGACGGACAACGTGCAGAAGATCTCGAACATGGAGGCGTCGAAGCTCACCGACGACGTCTGCACGAGGCGGTCGTCGGGGCCGAGGACCTCGCCGGCCCCGAACCCGATGAGGTGATCGGCGATGGCGTTGTGCGCCACCGCGACACCCTTGGGCGTCCCGGTCGACCCGGAGGTGTAGATGATGTACGCGAGATTGTCGGGTCGCAGGGACGCGCGCCGATCGGCGTCGGTGGGTGCATCCGACGTGAGGTCTGCCGCCTCGGTTTCCGCGGCGGACAGTGCGTCTGCGTCCAGCACGAGGAGCGGGTCGGCATCAGCGATCAGGAAGTCGGTGCGGTCGGCCGGGTAGTCCGGGTCGATCGGCAGGTAGGCGGCGCCGGCCTTGAGTACCGCCAGCGCGGCGACGACGAACCCGACCGAAGCGGTCATCCGCAAACCGACAAGCGTCTCGGGGCCGATCTCGGATCGGATCATCCAGTGCGCCAGTCTGTTCGCGCGCTCGTCGAGTTCACGGTAGGTGAGGGTCTTCTCGTCGGACACGATTGCCTCGTGGTCGGGGCGTGAGGCGACGGCGGCGGCGAAGAGGTCGACGACGGTTGCGTCGGTCACGTCTGTCTGATGGCCGGTGGAGGCGGCGAGGATTCGGTCGTACGCTGCCGGGGTCAGCAGATCGAGTTCACGCACGGATCGGTCCGGTTCGGCGATGGCCGCCCCGAGCAGTTGCAGGTAGGAGTCGAGGATCCCACCTGCGGCGTCGGCCCCGAAGAGCGCCGTGTCGTACTCGAGTTCGAGCTGCGGTCCGGACTCGGACGCAGCACCTCCGACGACGGTGAATTCTAGTGGCAGTTGACCGTTGGGCGTGCCCAATTCGTCCAGATGGCGCGCGCTGATCCCGTCGAGGGAGAATCCGTCGGCGCTGCTGCGTGCGCTGAGACTGACCGAGACGAGCCGGCCGAGGCCATCGGATCCACTGCTGCGCTCCGGGTTGAGCGCTCCCACCACGACGTCGACCGGTGCGCTCTGATGGGCGATGGCTGCGACGATCCGCTCTGCCGCAGCCGCGACGAGCTGGTCGAAGGTGTCGGTGGCGGACAGACGCGTGCGCGGGAACACCGTGTTGCCGAAGTAGCCGATCAGGTCGGCCGCGTCGGCCGGGCGATGCGTGACCGGCACGGCCACGGTGAAATCGGTGGCGCCGGTGAATCGGTGGACGAGCAGGTCGACGACCGCCGCGTGGATGGTGAAGGGGGTCACCGAGAATCGCCGGGCGGTGGCGTCGACGGCGGTCACGAGGTCGGCCGGGAGCTCGCGGTGCAGCCGTGCGCTGATCCGCGGACCGACGGCCGGACGACGCGATGTCGGCAGTCCGAGGGGTTCCGGGATGGGCGTGAGCTCGTCCCGCCAGAACGCCAGATCGTCGGAAACCGTGTTGCCATCGGCCAACGGAACGTCGACGTACTGCCCTGCCAGAGGGGGCATCTCGGCACCGGGGCCGCCGTTGTAGGCACGGTTCACCTCATCGAACAGCACCGACCAGGATTCGTCGTCCCAGGCGATGTGGTGGACGGTGAGCATCAGGACGTGGGCGTCGTCGGCGATCCGGATGAGCAGCAACCGCAGCGGCAGTTGCGCGGTCAGGTCGAACGGAGTCCCGAACTCGCGTCGCGCGAGCACCTGGAGGCGGCGATCGCGGCTGCGCGGCGCCAGGTCTCGGATGTCGAGTTCTCGCCAGTCGATCTGTCCGGTCGCGTGGTGGCGAGCCCGCGGCTCACCCGTGGGATCGAGTTCATAAGTGGTGCGCAGGATCTCGTGACGGGCGACGACGGTCTCGAAAGCCGATCGCAGACGTTCGGGTGCCAACAATCCGTCGAGCCGGTACGCGACGCCGACGTTGAGGGTGGTGTCCTCCGGGTCACGGTGTGACACGAACCAGAGCCGGCGCTGTGCGGGCGAGAGGTCGTTCGTCGCACCATCCGGCCGAACGGTCGGGCGCTGCTCGGAGACGGCGGCCGAGCGGGCGAGCCCTCCGGCCTCGAGGCGCTGCCGGAGCAGCTCTTTCTTGCGCCGGGTCAGCTCGTCAGACATGCGTGACAGTCTACAGAGGTAACCCTAACCAACGCGGACTCACCGGTCCCTCGTTCGTCCGCCGAGAGTCATACCGTCCGCCTCGTGCTCGTGGGGGCGAGTCGCTACCCGGGCGACGAACAGACGCTCAGAGGCTGCAGGGAATCTGCGCGTACGACCCGATGTCGCAGATCGAGCGATTCGAGAGCTTCCACTGGCCGTCCTTCCAGACCCAGTAGACCGGCATGCGGGCCGGCTGATAGCCCGGCGACCGGAGCTCGAGGGTGGCCTTGGCGGTGTTGCCGGTGACGCTGACCGGACCGACCACGCGATAGGTGAAGCCGAGCGGCTTGAACCGCTGGAGCAGCAGCACGATCGGCTGGGCCTGGGTGGCGGCCCGCTGGCCCCCTTCGAGCCGCTGACCCTTCTGCGCGGCCGAACCGCCACCGACGAGCGCGTTCAGGTCACCCTGCAGCTGTCCGACGGTCGGTGTCGGGCGCGATGTCGGGGTCTGCGCCTGCTGCTGGGTCTGCTGCGGCGCGGCCGGCACCTCGGGTGCGGGCTGCGGGGCAGCACCAGGCGCGACTCCGCCACCGGAGGCGCCGCCACCCGCGGGGAGATCTGCGCTGCTGCCCTCGCCGGGGGGCCCGGCCGGTTCGCCGACGGCCGGAGCGCCGGCGGCGGGAGCGCCGGGGGCCGTCGCCCGCGGTGCGGCCCCCGGTGCGCTGGCCTGCGGGCCCTGGCTCTGCGCGGATCCGAGGTTGACCACGGTCGGTTGCGCACTGTTCGACGCGGCGTTGTTGTCGCGCCCGATGTCGGAGAGCAGCAGACCGACGACACCGATGGTGACGACGAGTGCCGAGATGATCGCGGAGATGCCACCGGCCATGAGCACGGTCGGCCAGTTGACCCCGTCACCGTTTCGCGGCGCGCGCTCGTCACCAGCGGGTTCGGTGGTGTCGGGCTCCGGCGTCGACGCGGAGTAGGCCGGTGATCCGATCGGCCCGGTGGCGGTGTCGTCGTAATCAGGCGACATGGTGGACAACTCCCCTTGCTTCGGCAACAGTGCATGATCGTCGGTCACCCGATGGCCGACCACCCCGAGGGCCCGCCACACTGCCATTTAGCGTGACCTTACTTGATCGGGCGCGGTGGGCGTCACCCCATCAGCTCGATGACCTCGCGCAACGTCGCGCCACCGAGGATCGCCTCGATCGGCAGATCCTGGTCGAGGACGGTCTTGACCCGCTTGCGCAGGTCCAATGCCTGCAAGGAGTCGAGGCCGAGGGCGACGAGCGGGAGGTCGGGATCGAGGTCGACCTGGGCCGGATCCAGGCCCATCGTGACCGCGAGCTCGGACCTCAGCAGGTCCGCGACGGACGCGGTCGTCGCGGGACCGCCCGACCCGGCGGGTTCGGCGGTCGCGGCAGGTTCGCCAGGCTGGGTTGGTTCGACAAGCTGGGTGCGCTCGGTGTCCTCGACGACGTCGGTCGACTCGACTGTGCCCGGAGCCGGTCGCACGATGGCACTCGGAGCGGCCGCGTCGTCCGGGATCTCGGCCAACAGTCGCTGCGCACCGAGCAGTGCGAGCACGTCGCGCAGTTCGGCGAAGTCCGCCGACAACACGATGCTGTCCGTCGACAGATCACTCAACCCGACCGCCAGCGCCGCCGACGGCGTCATCGGCACCACGCCGGCGCCCTGCACCCGCGCGACTCCGGTGACGTCGAGCGGTCCCTGCACCCGCCACAGGCCCCACTGGATCGAGGCCGCACGCGTCCCGTCCGCGCGCAGTTCCGCCGCGACGACATCGAGCATCCGGTTGCCGAGCGCATACAGCGCCTGATCGCGCCCGCCCAGGGTCGCCGACAGCGACGAGCACAGCAGCACACGGACGTCGTCGGCGCTCGGGATCGCCGACAGCACCGAGCGCAGACCGGTCACCTTGGCCCTCAACGCGTCGTCGAGGTCCGCGCGGGTGATGTCGCCGGCCGGTGTCGCGACGTAGTTGACCGCGGCATGCACCACCAGGGTCGCCGGCTCGGGCAGTGCCGCGGCGAGACCGGCGAGTGCGGCCTCGTCGGCGATGTCGCAGCGCACGACGTCGATGACGGTGTCGTGCCGCCGACGCACGGCCTCGATGCGGCGGGCCACGTCGGAGGTCCCGCCGGAGCGGCTGACGAGGGTGATCCGCCCGGCACCCGCCGCGGCCAGATGATCAGCGAACTCGAGTCCCAGCTTGCCGGTGCCCCCGGTGATGAGGACATGGGTGAGATCCGGCGTGGACTCGGTGACGACGTCACCCTCATCGCCCTCCTCGCCATCGTCACCGTCGGCCTGTGTGAGCCGTTTGACGTAGAGCGTTCCGGCGCGCACCGCGAGTTCGGCCTCGTCGGCGACATGCACGGCCGAGACCACCTCGGCACCCGGATCGCCGTCGGAGAGCGGGTCCAGATCGAGGTGCCGGAATCGGACCGCCGGGTGGTCGGCTGCTGCACAGCGCAGCGCCGAGGTCAGCGACGCGTGCACCAGATCCGGAGTCTGGTCGGCGTCGACCACCTGCTCGCCGCCCATGGTCACCCACCAGAACTGCCCGGGCATCGGATCGAGCCCCGCACGCCACCGACCGTCGACGAGGACGTCGGCCAGATGATCCGGCGCGCCATCGGGTTTCGTGCCGGCCGGCCCCACCAGCAGGACCGCCGTGTCGGCGTCCAGGGGCTGATCACCCGCGCCGACGACGACTGCCGATGCGCCCTGCTGCTCCGCGGCGGCCTCGATGGCCCGCGCCAGGCCGGCACCCTGGTCGGTCGGATCGAGGATCGCGATCCGCCTCGGCGGCAAGAGACTCCGACGCTTGCACGGCCGCCACGTCTCCACCAGACGATGGACCGCGTTGCCTGCCTGTCGCGCTGCCCAGCCGGGCAGGTTCACCTCGTCGTCGCGCCCCGCCTCGCGATCGGCCCACAGGTGGACGCGACGCATGACGGTGTTCGGGAAGCCGAGCAGCGGCGGTTCACCGGGGCCGACGGGATCATCGACGGGTTGCAGTGCGTCCCAGCGGAATCCGCTGTCGGCCACGGCCACGGCGGCGACGTTTCGGGTGAACTCCTCGAGTCCGGCGGCGTCGCGGCGGGACGTGCCGATCACCGGCCGCGCAGCGAGGCCGGCCTCGTCGACGTCGGAGAGCGTCTCTCCCATGGCCAGCAGGAGCGTCGGATGTTCGGACATCTCGATGAAGAAGTCGGCGCGGTGGCCGACGACGGCGTCGGTCATCGCCTTGTCGAAGCGGACCCGGTTGCGCAGATTCCAGAACCAGTAGTCACCCAACGACATCGTCTCGTCGACCGCGCGGCCGAGGGTGGCGCCGATGCACGGCATCGCCCCGGCGAGCATCGACTCGTTTTCCAGGTAGGTGCCCAGTGCATCGAGGAACGCCGGCTGATACTCACTGACGATGCTGGTGTGGGCCGGGTACTCGACGCGGATCTCCTTGGCGAACTTGCCCTGTGCGGTCAGCGCGTCCACCATGCCGAGGACGGCCTCGCGTTTGCCCGAGATGCACAGGATGTGGGCCGAGTTCACCACCGACAGTTGCGCCCACCCCGAGTTCCGCGCGAGCAGGTCCTCGCACTCGTCGACGTCGATACCGACGACGGCCATCGTGTGTCCGCGGGGCGACAACTCGTGGACGAGGCGCGCCCGGACGGTCACGATCGTCAGCGCGTCGGACAGGGTCATCGCGCCGCTGCGGTACGCCGCGGCGATCTCGCCCTGCGAATGTCCGACGGTCGCCGCCGGTGTCGCACCTGCCCCGTCCCACATCGCGGTCAGTCCCGCCATCTGCATGAACAGGGCAGGCTGGATGGTCCGGACGTCGGTCGCGGACGGGTCGTCGGCGGCGAGTTCGCCGAGGACGTAGTCGCGGGGCGACTCGCCGAACAGTCTCATCGACTGTGCGTGACACGCATCGACCTCACGCCGATAGTGCTCGGACAGTTGGTAATACGAGGCCCCCATCCCGGGACGCTGACCACCCTGCCCCGGGTAGGTGTAGGCGATCCGACGCGGCGCGGCCGCACCTGCACCTCGTACGACGTCGGGGTGGACGCGACCGGCCGCGAGGGCGTCGAGCGCGTCGAGCAGTTGCGCGTGTTCGCTCGCGAGAACGAGTGCACGATGGCGCCGCGCCGGCCGGGTGCGCAACAGGTGGGCACCGACTCGCGCCGGGCCGACGTCGGGATGCCGACGCACCCAGTCACCGATGGCGGCCGCTTCCTCGACGACGAGTTCGGCCGTGTCCGAGGAGATGAGGATCGGGACGCGGCCGTCGGGCAGGGTGGGCCCCGGTGTGGCACTCGGATGCTCAGACATGGGCGCCCTCGGTGTCGGCGGAGTTCGGGACGGGCATGCCGATGATGGCGTGGGCGTTGGTGCCCGACACCCCGAAGCTCGACACCGCCGCGTATCGGTGTGTTCCCCGGGGAATCCACTCGCGTCGTTCGGTCGCCAGGCGCAGCGCGCCACGGTCCCAGTCGAGTTTGTCGGTCGGGTCGTCGGCGAACAGGCTCGGCACCGTCTCCCCGTTCGCCCCGCAGAGCAGGATCTTGATCAGGCCCATGATGCCGGCCGCCGCCTGGGCATGTCCCGCATTGGATTTCACCGAACCGAGCAGGACCGGGTCGTCGGCGGGTCGTGACGCGCCGTAGGTGTTCTGCAGTGCCTCGAGCTCCATCGGATCGCCGAGCGGGGTGCCGGTCCCGTGGCCTTCGATGACGTCGACGTCCGCCGGGCAGATCCCCGCGGCGGCGATGGTGCGCTCCACGAGCCGCTGCTGGGCCGACGCGCTGGGCACCACGATGGGAGCGCCCCGCCCGTTGTGGTTGACCCGGGTGGCGAGCACGGTACCGAGGACGCGGTGGCCGAGTCGTCGGGCCCGGCCCTCGGGTTCGACGATCACGACTCCTGCGCCCTCACCCCACAGGGTGCCGGTCGCCGACGCACTGTAGGACCGCAGGTGCCCGTCGGTGGCGAGTCCGTTGTTCTTGGCGAACTCGACGAACGCGGCAGGCGATCCCATCACGCAGACCCCGCCGGCCAACGCCCACTCGCAGTCGCCGGAGCGGATGGCGGCCGCAGCCAGATGCAGTGCGGTCAACGACGAGGCACAGGCGGTGTCGACGGTCATCGACGGCCCGATCAGGCCCAGTGAGTGCGAGATCCGTCCGGCGACGGCACCGAGTGCGGTGCCGGCGATCCGGTGACCGGAGTACTCGTTGACGGCGGCCGCACGTGGTCCGTACTCGGCGATCGACGCGCCCATGTAGACGCCGACCTCCTCGTCGCCGAGGGACGCGGGATTGATGCCCGCGTTCTCCAGGGCACGCCAGGCCACGCGCATGGCGACGCGTTGCTGCGGATCCATCGCGACCGCCTCGCGTGGGCTGATCCCGAAGAACAGCGGGTCGAATTCGGCAGCGCCGCGCAGGAATCCGCCAGCGTCCGGCACCGATCCCCAGCCGTCGAGGTTGCCGAGCGCGAGCACCTGGTCGACCGGCCAGTCACGGTCGCGGGGAAAGGGTTCGATCAGTTCGACGCCGTCGGCGAGGGCGGTGAAGTAGTCCTCGGGGGTCTCGATACCGCCGGGCGCCTCCACGGCCATCCCGGCGATCACCACGGGTTCGACGCCGGGTGTCATCGTCGCGCCCGATCCGGTCGGGCGGCATCGCGTGTCTCGGTGAGCACCTCGAGGATCTCCGGCCCGCTCTCGTGCAGGTAGAAGTGCCCGCCGTCGAACACACTGACGGTGACATCGTCGGCGTGTGCCGACCAGGTGTGCAGGTCGTGCGGCTTGATGACCGGGTCGTCGGCGCCACCGATCACCGTGATCGGCGTGGCGATGCGGACGTCCGCGGAACACCGGTATCCGTCGAACGCCTGGTAGTCGGCCCGCAGCACGGGCAGCGCCATCCGCATGACCGCCTCGCTGCCCATCACGCCGGTGCCGGTTCCCTCCAGGACCGACAGGTGCGCCATCAGGCCTTCGTCGTCGGTCGGGTGCGGTGGCAGATCGGCGACGCGGCTCGGTGCGGTCGCGGCGGAGACGACGAGTCCGGTGAGCGGGACGGACCGGCGCTCGGCCCGGCGGACGAACTCGAAACCGACGAGCGCACCCAGGCTGTGGCCGAACACCGTCAGCGGCGCGGTCGCCGCGTCGGGACGGTCGAGGTAGTGGTCCACGGCCTCGTCGGCGAGGTCACCCAGGTCGGCCGCGGCCGGCTCGCGCATCCGATCCTGCCGTCCCGGGTACTGCATGATCAGCACCGTGAACTGTCTGCTGAAGATCTCGGAGAGTGCGCGATAGGCCGACGCCCCGCTGCCCGCGTGCGGAAAGATCAGCAGCGGCGGCAGATCCGGCCGCAGCGGCTGGTGGAACTGTCGCAACGCGCCGAGCGCCGGTCGGGTGGGGCTGTCCTGGTTCTGCGTCATGTCGCCTCCGGGAGTGGGCTGGGGCTGTCGGGGCATGGGTTAGCCTGGCGTGACCGCATCACCGAGACCGAACGGAGACGTCCGGAATGGATTCCGCCGACACGGGGTCGAGCGACCAGTACGCCATCGGCCGTGAGATCACGGATGTCCCAGCCGAAGTCGCGGCGGCGGGACCGCCGGTCGTACCGACGACGGTCGGACGCTTCACGGTTCGTCCGGTCGATCCGGCCCGGGACGCCGCGATGTTGGTGTCGTGGTTCACCCGGCCACACCTCGCGGAGACCTGGGAACAGCAGGACTGGTCGGCGCAGCGGTGGCAGTCCGACTCCGGGCATCGACTGTCCGGGGACTACTCCCGCCCGCTCATCGTCTCCCGCGACGGCACCGACGTCGCCTACATCGAGCTGTACCGTCCGGCACGCGACGAGATCGCACGGCTGTACCCGGCGGACCCGCACGACATGGGCCTGCACGTCGCGACCGCGGATCCGGAGCTGATCGGCAGAGGAGTGATGTCGGGATTCATGGCCGACCTCGCCGGCGTCCTGTTCGACACCGAGCCGCGGTGTCGCCGAGTGGTTCTCGAGCCCGACGCCCGCAATGAGCGGATGCGCAGGGCGCTGCTCCGGCGCGGCTGGACCGATGTGGGCGAGTTCGACGTCCGGCCGGACCGCCGTATCGCGCTGCACATCCTGGGCCGCACCCCCGAGGACGTCCCGCAGGGACTCTGAACGTCGCATCAGCCGACCTCACCGATGGAGGTCGCACGGCTGTCGCGGCGTCGGCGGGTCGAGATCCGCAGAATGCGGTTCGACAACTCCCCGAGGCAGCTGAGGTTCGGGAATCCGGGCCCCTGCGCGAAGCCGGCGAGATTGGGCAGGAACAGCGTCGGCGTCAGGCCGGTGACCGCCAGATCGTGTCCGATCACCGATTCGACGCGCTCGAGCGTCGGCGGCCACCCGAGGGTGAGCTCGAGGAGGTCCGCGGCATCGTCGGTGAACAGGTCGAGGAACCACAGCGGCTGGCCACCGGTCGCGTCGACGACGAGGTCGAAGGTGTGGGTCGCCGACGGCCGTCCCGGATTGTGCAGGGTGACCGCGATCATCTCCCCGGCCCGCCGGGCGGCGACCACCCGACCCTGCAGATGGTTGATCCTGTTGTCGCCCAGCAGGTTGTCCTGGACCCGAACGGAGAACACACCCCGGTCGGTGCGCCGGATCACCTCACGACGCTCCTCCGGGGAGATGTTCGCCCATCCGGTCGGATCGGTGAACATGGCGTTCTCGAAGTAGCTCTCGCCGCGGGTGTAGATGGTCGCGCCCGGCGAGATCACCGACACCGTCATGACCTCGTGGCGGGCGAGTTCGTCGAGTGCCGAACCGGCCGTCTCTCCCCCGCCGATCACCGCCGCGCGTGAGGCGACCGGGAGGTCGCGGCGCGACACCCGATCCCAGAACGATGCGATGGACAGCACCCGTTCGTCGTCGAGCAGCGCCGTCTCGCTGGCGCCCGGCCCGGTGATCATCAGTGCGTCGCCGATGATCTCACTGCTCGTCCCGTCGGCGGCGACGACTTCGAGCGTCCAGGTCTCGTCGTCCGCCGACACCGAACGCACCGTGGCGTTCACGATGTCGAGATCGATGCGGTTGGCGACCCACTGCAGGTAGCGGGCCCACACGTGGTGGTGCGGATTCGGTCGGCCCCGATCGATCCATTCGGCATAGGTCTGGTGCTCGACGAGGAACGACATCCAGCTGTAGTCGAGCATCCGTCGGGAGATCTCGGCGTTGAGATCGCCGCCGGCAGCGTCCTTGCCACCACGCCCGGCGAACGCCGAGCGGTAGGGGAAGCCGATGTCCTTCTCCGGGCTGGTGCCGAGGCGGTGCCGCCCGTCGGTCCAGCCGCCGATCGACTGCCAGTTGGCGCCGACGGCGTGGGCCTCGATCACACGGACGTGTGGCGCCGGCATGCCGAGGTCGCGGCACACCTTGGCCTTCGCCGCCACGGCGAGGGCTTTCGGTCCGGCACCGATGATGAGCAGGCGCTCGGTCGGTTGTGCGGTCATCGCAGCGACTCCGACAACTGATCGTCGTCCATGGCGGCGACCTCCAGATACAACGCGGCCACCTGCTCGAGCCGGCCCGGCCGTTCGTCGGCGGCGTCGATGCGGCGGGCGAGATCGCGGACGTTCCGCGCGGCGAAGATGTCGACGACACCGACCTGGGGCGCGTCGAGCCACTCCCGCACGCGCGCGACCACGGTGGTGGCGAGGACGGAATCCCCACCGACGGCGAAGAAGTCGTCGGTCACACCGAGACGATCGGCGTCCGCACGCAGCACCTCGGCGACGATGGACAGCAACGCGCGCTCGAGGTCGTCGGCGGGCTCGACGCGTCGCTTCGCGTCGCCACCGTCGGAGCCGTCCGCGGTGGCGACCGACCGCGCGATCGCCGCGCGGTCGAGTTTGCCGTTGGAGGTCAGCGGCAACTCATCGACGATCTCGAGCCGCGCCGGGATCATGTACGCCGGCAGCAGTTCTCGGAGCTCGCCGAGGATCTTCTCGGCCGTCGTCGCCGCCGGCGGCGCGTCGGTGGTGATGACCGCGGCGAGCGCCCGCGGGCCGTCCGGGGCACCGGTCAGCATCGCCACGGCGTGACGCACCCCGTCCACCGAGCGCAGCGCTCCCTCGACCTCGCCGAGTTCCACGCGGAAACCACGTACCTTCACCTGGTGGTCGGCGCGACCGAGGAACTCGATGGTGCCGTCCGGCCAGTACCGGGCGAGGTCGCCGGTCCGGTACCAGAGACGCCCCTCACGTTCGACGAAGCGTTCTGCGGTGCGGTCGGGATCGTTGCGGTAGCCATGGGCGACGCCGGCACCACCCACCCACAGTTCTCCGGTCACCCAGTCGGGGCGGTCTCGGTCGCGTGAATCGACCACGCGGCATTCGACATTGCGCAGCGGGGTGCCGAACGGGACGGCGGTCCAGTGTGCGGGCGGGTCGACGACCTCACAGACCGTGCCGTGGATGGCGAACTCGGTGGCCCCGCCCAGACCGGCGAACCGGGCCGCGGGGGCGAGCGCGTGGAGCCGGCGTGGCAGGTCGACGCCCACCCAGTCGCCCCCGAGGAGCACGGCGCGCAGCGAGTCCAGAGTGTGCTGATCTCCTGTCGCCCGGCCGGATTCGGCTGCGGTCAGCAGCATGTCGAGTGCGCTCGGGACACAGGTGAGCACCGAGGCGCCGTGGCGGGACGACAGCTCGAGCCAGGCGGCGGGATCACGGGCGTCGTCGGCGCCCACCGCGATCACCGCACCGCCGGCGCCGAAGATGCCGAAGATGTCGTAGACCGAGATGTCGAACTCCAGGGCCGCGACGGTGAGCGTCCGATCGGCGGGTCCGACGTCGAACCGGTCATTGATGTCGTCGATGGTGTTCATCGCCGCCCGATGAGACACCTCGACCCCCTTGGGGGTCCCCGTCGATCCAGAGGTGAAGAGGATGTAGGCGACCGACTCCCGAGGCGGGAGAACGGCTTCGGTGAAAGAGGTGCGATGGTCGAGCGCGCTCGTCAGGTCGAGGCCGGCGACGCCCTCGGGCAGATCGTCGAGAGCACGTCCCTCACCGAGGACGACCCTGATGTCGCCGGTGCGCAGGATCGTGGCGCGACGTCGCGGCGGGTGGTCGTGCGCAACGGGCACCCAGATGGCACCGGTCGCGACGACGCCCAGGGTGGCGATCACCTGATCGGGCCCCTTGGGCAGCGACACCGCGACCGCATCGCCGGGCAGGACGCCGGCCGACCGCAGCGCGCCGGCCACCGTCAGCGCGCGGCGCGCCAGCTCGCCGTAGGTCAGCTCTCCGTGGCGCCAGATCAGCGCGGTGCGTTCGGGTTCGGAGATCGCGCGGGTGAAGAACTCCTGGTGTAGTACGCGCTCGCTGGTGGCCCCGGCGGTGTCGTTGACCCGTTGCCGGACCGCGCGCTGATCCGCCGGCAGCGACGGCGCGGAGGTCGCCATCCATCCGGCGTCACCGTGGCGCAGACGCTCGACGGCGGAGACATAGTGCGCGAACATCGCGTCCACCACACCGTCCGGGAACACCGACTCGCGCACGTCCCAGTTGAGCAGCAGCCCACCCCGGACCTCGGTCACCTGCGCGTCGAGGATCACCTGCGGTCCCTGCGACACGATCCAGGACGGATCGCCGAGGCGCTCGAGCACGTTCTCGGAGAACAGCTCTCCCAATCCGAGCGCGCTGGTGTAGACGACCGGGGCGAGCACCTGTTCCCCGCGGGCCCGACCGAGGTCGCGGAGCACCTCCAGCGCCCCGTACGCCGAGTGGGAGCCGTTCTCGTGCATCGTCTTCTGCATCGACCGGGTCAGGCCCAGGACCGAATCGGCATGGCGTGTGTCGACGTCGATGAGGATCGACGAGCTGAAGTCGCCGGACACCCGCTCGATGTCGGGATGGACGGGTTCGCGGTGGAACAGCGGCACGTTCAGCAGGAACCGGTCGTCGGCCGACCACGCACCCAGGGTCGACGCGAACACCGCCGCGAGCGCGATGGCCGGGGTGACACCGCGCTCGTGGGCCGCCGCCAGCAGTTCGTCCTTGGCGTCGGCGTCGAGCCAGTGATGATGCCGGACAACGCGGTTCGCGTCGTCGGCGCGCACGTCCGAGCGGGTCGGCAGGGCGGGGCCGGCGGGCAGGTCGTCGAGGCGCCCGGCCCACCACTCGCGGTCACGGTCGTGGGCAGGGTCCGGGTTGTCGGTGCGATGCCGGAGATAGTCACGGTAGGTGACGCCGAGATCTGGCGGGGTGTCGCCGTCGTAGAGGTCGACGAGATCGGCCAGCAGCGCGCGGTAGCTCATCGCGTCGGCGACGAGCATGTCGACGTCGACGTGCAGACGGTGCCGTCCCGCCGACAACAGGCTCAGCGTGATGTCGACGACCTGCCCCGACGCGACGTCGAGTTTCTGGTGGCTGGTGCGGTCGCGGGTCGCCTCGAGGACACGGTCGGCGTCGTCGGCGGCCAGATCACGCAGGTCCTGCACCGAGAACGGGTCACGCGCCGGGCGGGCGAGGACCTGCTGGGTGCCGTCGGGGAGGAACCGTGCCCGCAGCATGGGGTGTCGGGCCACGAGCGCGTTCACCGCCGCATGGAGACGGTCGGGTTCGAGTCCTGCGCCGTCGAACTCGACGTAGAGGTGGGCGGCGACGCCGCCGAGGTCGGCGGCATCCGTCCGGCCGATCCAGTAGGCGTGCTGCATCGGGGCGAGCGGGAACGGGTCGTCGGCGGCCGGTGCGGTCGGTATCGGGGAGTCGATGGATGCCGCGGTGTCGAGCTCTGGGGCTGCGGCCTCGGGAGTGGCGGCCTCACCGGCGTCGGACTCACGCGGGTCGCTCGGCGAGGCGACGGCCGGCGCGGTCGCCGCCAGCATCGTCGCCCACGCGTCCACCGTCGGGGAGGCGGCCAGCTGCGCGAAGTTCAGGCGGTGGCCGCGTTTGCGCCAGCCGCCGGCGATCTTCATCATGCGGATCGAGTCGAGGCCGAGTTCGATGAGGTCGGCGTCGTCACCGATCTCGTCGGCGTCGACACCGAGGGCCGATGCGATGGCCTGCCGGACCTCGTGTTCGGCGTTCATCGATGCGGACTCCTCTCTGTCGGGATGACTGGTGGCCGTGCGGTCGGCGGTCACGACCCGTGCCGGCGCATCACGTGGGGCGCCACGCTGGCCAGCTTCTCGCAGGTCTCCTCGAACTCGCGGTCGGGGTCGGACTGCCCGACGATGCCGGCACCGGCACGCAGCCACGCACCGTCGTCGGAGTCGAAGATCGTCCGCAACGCCAGGGTGGCCTCGAGCTCGCCCGCGGACGTCGCCGTCACCACCGCCCCGGAGTACAGCCCACGGCGGTCCGGTTCCAGCCGATAGATGGCGTCGAGCGCGGCCGCCTTGGGGATGCCGGACGCGGTGATCGACGGGAAGAGGACGGTCAGCGCCTGCCAGGGCCCGGCGTCGGGCCGCAGTTCACCGCGCACGGTCGACGCGAGGTGCTGGACGCTGCCGCGCTCGCGGATCACCATGAACTCGCTCACCGCGGTCGTGCCCGGCAAGGAGACCGACGCGATCTCGTCGAAGCACGCCCGCACCGACATCGCGTGCTCGGCGATCTCCTTGGCGTCGCTGAGCAGCTCGGCTCCGGCCGCGGCGTCGAGTTCCGCGGACCGACCGAGCGCGCGTGTTCCGGCCAGCGGCTCGGTCACGACCGTGCCGTCGGTGTCGACGGCGACCACGAGCTCGGGGCTGAAGCCGGCCGCCGACAGCCCGCCGAGGCTCAGCAGGTAGGACCGCGCCGGGCTGTTCTCGACACGTCCACGTGCATAGGTGGCGGGCAGGTCGACGGGGAATGGGATGTCGACGCGGCGGGACATGATGACCTTCTGGTAGCGCCCCGCGGCGATCTCACCGACGGCCCGCGCGACCCGTCCGCGATAGTCGTCCTGATCGTCGCGGACGTCGATCGGCGACGGCGCCGCGGTAGTGGCGACCGACTCGGCCAGCTCTCGCAGGCGAGCGGCGACCGCCGGCGCTGCGGTACCGGTGTCGATGCCGTCGACGTCCACGGACGCCTCGAACTCCGGGATGATCAGGTGGGCGAGGATCGTGTCGTCGGCGATGCGATCGGCCAGGTCATGATGCGGCGCGCAGTAGTCGAAACCCACCCAGCCGTATACCCGCCACTCCGGCGACGACAGTGCCGACAGGGCACCGGTCAGGGCGGCTGACGGGTCCCCGCTCCACGGGCGTGTGGTTCGCGTGCCGTCGGTCTCGGTGATCTCCAAGGTCTCGGCGGTGAGCACGATGCGTGCCGCGACCCCGGCCGCGAAGACCCATCGTCGCGCACGCTCGTAGACGACGTACTCGGCGACCACACCCGCACCCGCCCAGGCCGCACAGATCTGCGCGGGATGGGCGGTGCTGTCGCCGGACGTGCGGCGATCCCCGGTGGGGGTCGAGTCGACGGTCAACGACATGACCCGGACCTCCTTGTGGTTCGACCAGAGGACAGCACCTCGGACAGAAATGCCTTAGGCCAGGCTAATCTACCGGCCCGGCCAGGCCCAGAACACCTGTTGTGACTTAGGTTGCCCTAATGGCCGATGTGTTTGAATACCTCCATGAGTGACGTCGCCGACGACCTCGCCGAGGGCTTCCGGCCACACCCGCCCGCCGCCGCTGCGAGGTACCGGGAAGCGGGTCTCTTCGCCGAGGTGCCGCTGTGGCATGTGCTCGAGCGTGCCGCGACGCGACGACCCGACGCACCGGGTCTGACCGACGCCTCCATCGACGGGCCCACGACCCTCACTTTCGCCGAACTGCACGAGCGTGTGAGGCGTCGGGCCGCCGGTTTCGTGGCCGCCGGACTCGCCCCGGGCAGCCGGGTGATCCTGCAGCAGCACAACTCCGCGGAGTTCGTGATCACCTTCTTCGGTCTCCTACGGGCCGGGATCGTCCCGGTGATGACGCTCCCCGCCCACCGCATCGCCGAGATCGCCCATCTGGCAGCCGGTTCCGACGCCGTCGCCTACGTCACCGAGGACGGTCGACGCGGTTTCGACCATCGCGACCTCGCCATCGAACTGCAGTCGCGGGTGCGCGGCTTGCGCGATGTCTTTGTCAGTGGCGATCCCGGGTCGCATCAGCCGCTACCCGACGCCGATCCGGCCGAGGTCGGCCTTCCCGACGCAACCGCCACCGACCCGGACACGCCCGCGGTGTTCCTCATCTCGGGTGGCACAACCGGCCTGCCGAAGCTCATCGCGCGTACCCACAACGACTACGCCTTCAACGCACGCCGCTCGGCCGAGATCGCCGGGTTCACCGCCGACGACGCCTACCTCGTCGCGCTGCCCGGCGCGCACAACTTCCCCCTGTGCTGTCCCGGCATGCTCGGCATCATGTGGGCCTGCGGGCACACGATCGTGACCGATGACCCGAGCCCCGACAACACCTTCGATCTCATCGAGCAGCATCGGATCACCGCGACCGCCCTCGTACCCGCGCTCGCCCAGGTGTGGTGCGCCGCCACCGAATGGGAACCCGCCGACATCTCGTCGCTGCGGCTGCTGCAGGTCGGTGGGGCCAAACTCGCCGAACCCGACGCGGTCGCCCTCGACGCCGCACTCGGCGACGTCGTCCAGCAGGTGTTCGGCATGGCCGAGGGGCTGATCTGCTACACCCGCCTCGACGACCCGCGCGACCTGGTGCACCGGGTCCAAGGGGCACCGATGTCGGAGTACGACGAGGTGCGGGTCGTCGACGAGAACGGCGACGACGTCCCCGACGGTGTCGAGGGAGAGCTCCTCGTCCGCGGCCCGTACACGATCCGCGGGTACTACCGCGCCGACGAGCACAACGCCCGATCGTTCACCCCCGACGGGTTCTACAGATCCGGGGACCGCGTCCGCCGACTGCCCTCGGGACATCTCGCGGTCACCGGCCGCATCAAGGACACCATCGTGCGCGCGGGCGAGAACGTCGCCGCCGACGACGTCGAGGAGAATCTCCTCGCACACCCGTCGATCCGCGCGGCAGCGGTGATCGGTGTGCCCGATGAGTCTCTGGGAGAACGGATCTGCGCGGCGGTGGTGTTGTCGCACGAGCATCCGCGCGGCGAGGAACTCCGCCTGCCGCAGGTGCGTGCCTTTCTCACCGATCGCGGGCTGGCGTCGTTCAAACTCCCCGACACGCTGGTGACGGTCCCGGGACTGCCCGTGACCGCCGTCGGCAAGATCGACAAGACGGCACTGCGGGAGTCGTTGGGCTGACGCCCTTTCCGACGCCGACCGGGTCCAGATTCTCGCCGACCGGGTCCAGAATCTCGCCGACCGGGTCCAGTTCTTCGCCGACCGGGTCCAGATTCTCGCCGACCGGGTCCAGATTCTCGCCGACCGGGTCCAGAATCGCGCCGACCGGGTCCGCGATGCCCGGGGTCGCCGTCAGGACTGGGAGACAGCGGCCAGCGCGGGCCTCATCTGTTCGAACGCGTACGGAATCGAGTTGGGTGACGGCTCATTCAATCCGTTGATCTGAACTGTCGACATCATCGCGACGGCACCGGTCCGCACCGAGCGGAGATTTCGATACCCGGGCAAGGCCTCCATGCGCTCCTGCAGGGCGGGTGTCTGCGCTGCCATCCAACAGATCGGAGCCGAGCATCGGGATGTTCTCGGTACTGACCTGGAAACGGGGCTGTCCGGTGCGCGACGACTGTCGGATCACCTGTGGTGCCATGCGCAGCCCCAGCGATGTGAAGAGCTTCGCCGCGCCGTCCGATGCATCACCGAGAACCGACAGCTGATCTGAGCCGTACAGATACGCGAACGTATAGGTCTTACCCCGGAGTCCGGGGAATTCTCTGGTGATCTCATCGGTATTCGCCGTCACCCCGGCGATGATCTCCGTGGCCCTGTCGGGCTGATGCAGGATCGTGCCCATCAGCGTGACCATGTCCTCCCACGGGTCGACCTGCTGACCGCTGATCTTGTCGATGGTCGGCGCCAGCTTGGACAGATTCTCGAAACTGCCCGACATCGAGGCAAACCCTGGCGCGAGGATGAGATCAGGCTCGAGCGCCGCGACGGCCCCGACGACATCCCCCTCGAGTTCGATCGGCGTCGAATCGGCCAGTTTGTCCCCGAACCACGGCGGCGTGCTGCCCGTCTGCTGCCGGAGAGAGTCGAAATAGCCGACGGGGACGACGCCGAAGGACAACGCGACATCGGTCCACTGGCCGCCGAGTGTCACGATCCGCTTCGGAGTGCCGTCGACGGTCACCTGACGGCCGTCGGGCAGGTTGATCTGCACCGGGGCAGTGAACTGCTCATCGGTCGATGAGCAGCCGGCACCCATCAGCGCGACGGCCGCGACGAGGAGCACGACGACCCACGACCTGCGGACCCCGCACAGACCTCCGGTCCGTCGCATGTCGGGCAGCCCGCTCACACCGAGCACGGGATCAATGCATACGAGGCGACATCGCAGACGCTGCGATCGGAGAGCTTCCATTTGTTCCCCGCCCACACCCAGGTGAGCTGACGATAGCGAGAGCCGTTGCCGACCAACGACATCTGCAGTGTCGCACTGAGGCTGGTGCCGTTGCGCCGCACCGGACCGATCATCTGGTAGGTGAACCCGGCTCCGCTCACCCGCAGCATCTGCGCGACCTGGTCGATGGACCGCAGTCCGCGCTCGCCGCTCTGCAATTCGTCGGCGCGGGTGGCCCGCGCGGCTCCGGTGTTCATGATCAGCTTGATCTTCGTGTTGAGTTGCCCCGGTGTGAGGGCGGACGGGGATGCCGCGGGAGCGGGCTGAGCCGGGCCCGCCGCCGCCGGCGGTACGGGAGCAGCCCCACCCTGCGGCGCTCCGGCAGGCGGGGCCGCAGAAGTACCAGCGCCGGCTCCGCCGTCGCTTTCCGGCACCTGCTCGCCCGTAGGTCCCTGGCCTCCCGGAGCGGCATCCTGCGCAGGTGCGGCACCGTCCGGGACGACGACACCGTTCGGTGCCGTACCGGCCGGACCCGTAGGCGTCCCGGCGGCTCCGAGGTTGACAACCGTCGGGGTCTGCGAGCCCGGAGTGTTGCCTGCGCGTTGGTCGACAACCAGAATCCCCACCACGCCGATGGTGACGATGAGCGCCGACACGATGGCCGCAACCCCTGCCGATGCCACGATCGTCGCGATGCTCACGCCCGAGCCTGACGCGCGACCGTCGTCGTTCGCGTCGTAGTCGAACTCCGCCACTGTGCCGTATCCCCTCTCCGGGAGTACAGCCCCCGAGCCCCACGATGAAGGCCAGGCTAACCTGGCTGCGGCATCGGGCCAATCCTCCGATCGGACGATCTCCACGGAATCTGGCCATCACGTGCCCGATCGGCGAGCCGTCCGGGCACAGTGGGCGCGATTCTGGGCACGATCGGCACGATTCTGGGCACGATCGGCGAGATTCTGGGCACGATCGGCACGATTCTGGGCACGATCGGCGAAGTCCCTCGGAGTCACCGCATCTTTGCGATTACTGCACCTTCGCGATTACTGCACCTTTGCGATTCACTGCACCTTCGCGGCCGCGGTGGCGAGCATCGGCGTGAGACGTTCGAGGGCGAACCGCAGGGACTCGGGAGTACCCGCCGACATCGCCTGCACGATCGGGTCCGTCTCGGCGAGTTCGATCGCGCGTCCGTCGCGGGTGACCGGCAGGGAGTTGATGAGGTTGTCATTCTGCAACTGCGACAACGGCATACCGATCGGCGCGAAGACCGCGACCTGACCGTCGAGCGCCGTGACCTTCTCCACCGGCACCGCTGCGAAGAAGCCCTGCGCCTGCAACTGCGCGACCGGCGGATACTGGACGAACCCGAGTTCGGCGATGGTGTCGAAGCGGGCGTCACCCGGCAGGTAGGCACCGTAGGCGGAGCCGAACTTCGCGCCCCACACGAACGTCTTGCCGGCGAAGCCGGGGTTCTGCTGTTTCAACGAGGTCTGCAGGTCCGTGGTCTGCTTGATCTGTTCGTCGCCCTCGGCCGACTTGCCGAGTGCGTTGGCGATCAGCTGGGTCTGCATCTTCCAGTTGATCGCGTAGTCGGGGGTGCCGGCCGGCGCGGTCACCACCGGCGCGATCGCCTTCAGACTGTCGGTGACCTTCGAGTCCGACTTCGACCGGACGTTGAGGATCAGGTCCGGGTTCAGCTCCTTGATCTGCTGGTAATTGAAGTCGCCCGCACTGGCGGCCGAGATGATCTGCGGTGTGTCGCTGCCGAATTCGGCCGACGCCCACTGCCCGACGCCTTTGCTCTGGGCGCCGAAGGACATCCAGTCGTAGATCGCGACCGGCTTCACGCCCAGGCTGAGGGCGATCTCACCGTCGGACCAGCCGAGGGCGACGACGCGCGGGTTGTCGGGCAGACCGAGATCTGGTGTCGCCGATGGGTCG
This sequence comes from Gordonia sp. OPL2, assembly GCF_003797825.1. Classification (GTDB taxonomy): domain Bacteria; phylum Actinomycetota; class Actinomycetes; order Mycobacteriales; family Mycobacteriaceae; genus Gordonia. Next base: position 71,409 of record NZ_RKME01000009.1, on the reverse strand, counting down.
GAGTACACGGTGTTCTCGGTCGAGTCGGACTGGATGCACCCGCTCAGCGCGAGCGCGAGGACCATCACGATCCCGATCACACCTGTCAGTCGGCGCACGATGGTGGCCATCGGATCTCCTCTTCTCTCATCGGGCTCGCCGGTCACTGTCGTGAGCGGAGTGTGGCGGTGTCGCCGGGTACCTCGTCGAACGAGACGGCGCCGTCGCCGAGTGGGATGACCAGCGGGGTGTCGGTCTCCGGGTCGGCGATGATGCGGGCCCGGACCCCGAACGTGCGATGGACCACGTCGGCGGTGATGACGTCGGCCGGGGCACCCTCGGCGATGATCTCTCCGCCGCGCATGGCGATGATGTGACTCGCGTAGCGCGCGGCCTGGTTGAGGTCGTGGAGCACCGCTACGAGCGTGGTGCCGCTCTTGTTCAGGGTGGTGCAGAGTTCGAGGACCTCGATCTGGTGTGCGAGATCGAGATAGGTGGTCGGCTCGTCGAGGAGCAGGATCGGCGTCTGCTGGGCGAGCGCCATCGCGATCCAGACCCGTTGTCGCTGACCGCCCGACAGCGCTTGCACGCGCCGCTGCGCGAGATCGGTCAGTCGGGTCACCTGCAACGCGAAGTCGACCGCGGCCTGGTCGGCATCGGTCCACTGCCGGAACATGGTCTGGTACGGAAAGCGTCCCCGCGACACGAGATCGATGATGGTGATGCCCTCCGGCGCGATGGACTGCTGGGGCAGCAGGCCAACCTCACGAGCGAATTCCTTTCCGCCGTATCCCTTCACGTCCTTGCCATCGAGCAACACGGCGCCACCACGCGGGGCGAGCAGGCGGGACAGGGAACGCAGGAGGGTCGACTTGCCACAGGCATTCGGTCCGACGATGACGGTGAACGACTCGTCGGGGATGGTCACGTCGAGCTGCGCGAGGATCGTGCGGTCGTCGTAGCCGACGTCGAGTCCCGCGCCGGACAGACGCCCGGGTACGACTGGATCAGCGGTCATGGCCTCGCCTTTCGTGACTGGGCGATCAGGAGTCCGAGGAGGTAGACGCCGCCGATCGAGGTGGTGACGACCCCGACGGGCAGCTGTACGTCCGGGGCGAGGATCGTCCGGGCGATGGCGTCACAGCTGACGAGCAGCACCGCCCCCACCGCCGCCGACGTGACCAGCGGGATGCCGGGGGTCGGCGAGATCCGCGCCGCCAGTTGCGGAGCCACCAGTGCGACGAACGCGATGGGCCCAGCGACCGCGGTGATGACCGCCGCGAATCCCACGCCGATGAGCAGCAGCATCCACTGGGTCCGCGCCACGTCGACACCCTTGCTCTGGGCCGAGTCGGCACCGAGCTCGAACATACGCATCCGGGGCGCCACGACGGTGAGGAACGGCACCAGGATCGCCAGCCCCACGATGACGGGCACGGTGTCGGACATCTGTATGTCGTGCAGATCGCCCATGCCCCACGACGCGGCCGATGCGGCATTCTGCACGTTGGCGGTGGCGATAAGATAGCCGTTGAAGGCGACCAGCATCGCGTTGATGCCGATCCCCACGACGACGAATCGGTAGCCGCTCGTACCTCCGCGCATGCCGAGGTAGTAGACGGCGCCGGCGGTGGCCAGCGATCCGAGAAGGGCGCCGATCGTGGCACCGCCCGAATCGAGGTGCAGGACGAGCATCGCGATCAGAGCGCCGGTGTAGGCGCCGGTGGTGAAGCCGATGATGTCCGGACTACCCAGCGGATTCCGCGTGATCGTCTGGAAGATGGCTCCCGACAACGCGAGCGCCGCCCCGCCCACGAGCGCGAGGAGTACCGCGGGCAGCGCCGCGGCGACCAGGTCGGCGGGTGCGCCCGACGTCTGCCCGGCCAGGACGGACAGGATCTGCCCGAGGCCGAGTCCCGGGCTGTCGGTGGTGCTGACTCCGAGCGACCACGTACCGACGACGAGGGCGACGATCACGAGCAGCACCGAGATCGCCAGCGAGGCGATGTCGATGCGCAGACTCAGCATCGGGGTCCGGAGGAACTTGATCCGGCGCGGCCACCGGGCCGGTGTCGGTGGCCAGACACGGTCCTGCACGGTCATTCGTCGGCACCTCCCTTTCGCCGGACCAATGCGATGAGCACCGGTGCACCGAGGAATGCCGTCACCATGCCGACCGGCAACTCGCTCGAGGTCGCGACACGAGCGATCAGATCGGAGCCCACCATGACGATCGGACCGACCACGAGGCACGTCGGCAGCAGCCATCTGTTGTCCGGGCCGAAGAGGACGCGCACCACGTGCGGCACCATGAGCCCGACGAAGGTGATCGGACCGAGGGCCGCCGTGGCCGAACCGCACAACACCGTGACGATCACGAAGCCCGCCAGGCGCACCCGACCGACGGGGATGCCCAACGCACGCGCCCGGTCGTCGCCGAGTGCGAGTCCGTTGAGGTACGGGATCAGGACCATGGCGACCAGGGCACCGACCACGATCGGGATCCACACCACCGTCACCTGTGACCAGTCGCGGCCGTCGAGCGTCCCCACCTGCCAGCTACGAATGGCGTCGAACGACTTGGGGTTGATCATCGTCAGACCGAAACCGATTCCGCTGAAGATGGACCCGGCGGCCACACCGGTCAGCACCAGCTTCTCCGGGCTGGCGCCACTGATGCCGCGGGAGCCGACGACGTACACCAGTGTCGCGGCGGCGAACGCTCCCACCATCGCGGCGACCATGTAGCCGCTGATCGAGCTGATCCCGAAGGCCACCGCGGCGACGACCATCGCGAAGTACGCACCCGAGTTCACACCCAGGATTCCGGGGTCCGCCAACGGGTTTCGCGTCAGGCCTTGCATGATCGCCCCAGACGCCCCCAGGGCGATCCCGACCAGGACGGCCAACAGGGTACGCGGCACTCGGTTGTTGCGGATCACCTCCAGCGTCGTCGGATCTCCCTCACCGAACAGGGCGCGCCACGCGTCGGAGACCGAGTAATCGCCGGAGCCGACGAAAAAACCGACGAATGTCAGCACGACGACGGTGGCGATCAGCAGGAACAGGATCGCGGCCCGCGACAGTGATCCTGCCCCGGGCCGCACCGATCCGGGCGCACCCGGGGAGGCGGGTCGGTCCGCGGTATCCACACTCACAGGCGTCACCAGTCGTCGAGGTTCTGTGCCGTTCCACTATAGGTTAGGCAGACCTACTTCAGCCGGAGGTGCGGTCGGTCGGACTCGCCGACAGCGACCCGAATTTCCGTCGAGCGGGTCCAGATTCTCGCCGATCGTGCCCAGCGCCGGACCAGACACGCCGACCGAGCGGGCACCTCGGCGCGTGAAGGCGCGTCAGAACACGATGGACGAAAATCTGGGCACGATCGACGAGATTTCGGGCACGATCGGCGAAAACTTGGGCACGATCGGCGAAAATCTGGGCACGGTCAGCGAACGCGGGTTCGACCAGCGCGCGAGCTGAGCCGTAGGGGCGGACCGGACCGACTCAGGACTCGGGGCCGTTCGCGCGCCAGTACGCCTGCGATTTCACGGCCGTCTTGGGAAGCTTGTAGTCGTTCTTGAACGACGCCGACACCGCACGGGTGGCCTTCATGTCGAGTGCGACCCAGCCGAAGTGACCCGTGGCGTCGAACGCCGCGTCCTTCACGGCGTCGGCGATCGCGTCTCCGTCGCTCCCCCGGTGAATCCAGTTGATGGTGTCGTGATCCCGGAGGCGTAGCGGGAGTGTCTTGTCCGACTCGTGGGTGTACTCGAACCACACGGTCGCCGGTGCAGACGGATTGGCCGACGCCGAGATGGCGTCGAGCAGCGAGTTGATCGCCGGGAGTGCGGCCGGATCGCCGGCGATCAGCCACCCGGCGGGCGCCGGTTCGGGGATGGCGAACTTGGAACCCATGAATGTCGCACCGATGGTGTCCCCGGGCTCTGCGGCGAGAGCCCATCGCGCGGCCGCGCCGTCGTGGATCGCGAACTCGATCGAGAACGAGTCCGTCGCGCGGTCGGGGTCGACGAGCGTGTAGCCGCGCTGATGCATCTTGCCGTGCTTGTTCTCGAACCAGATGCGAACCCACATCGTGGGGTGGACCGGACGATCGGCCAGCAGTCCGCCGCCGGTGAAGCCCAGCCGGATGTACTGGTCGGTGACCTTCTCGTTGCTGGTGACCGTCAACTCGTAGTCATCGGCGCCGAGCAGTTTGAGGACGGCGCCCTGCCATCCCCGCGACTTGGATTTCGTCTCGACCATGTCCGGACGGGCCTTCCCCTCGAATGCAGCAACGATCGCCAGCTTAGCCTACGCTAACTTGGTGCTGCGTCCCTCGGACGGACGATCACGCGGGCGCGAGCGCCACGATCCCGGGATGCGAGTCGAGGTACGACTTGGTGAACGAGCACACCGGACGCAGTCGGGCACCCTGCTCCCGCACGTAGCCGATGGCACCCACCATCAATCGGGTGCCGAGCCCGTGGCCCGTGTACTCGTCGTATAGCACGGTGTGCAGGATCGTGACGGTCGGGCGGCCGTCGACGATCTCCCTGCTGTAGCCGAGCACTCCGACGAGGTCGCCAGCGACCCACAGCTCGAAACGATCCCGGTCGGTGTTGTGGACCACCTGGGCGATCTGCTGCAGGATCGCCTGCGCAGACTGCGGTGGCCGCTGTCGATTCTTCCTCTGCACGATCCCCTCCTGCGGACACACTGCACTGATCGCCGCAGCCCGGACTCCCCTTCCCGACGACGACGCGGACCCTTGTGATCCGGGTCACACTCTACCTTACGATGCCGTAGGTCGCGCGAAACCCGAGCAGATTTTTCGCACGGCGAACAACACCTCGGCAGCCAGGACACGTTAGGGTGTGCAGTGGCCCGGCGACAGCCTCCGGGCCCGACAAATACACAACGCGGGGGCTCCCACGATGACCAGGGGCTGAGATGGCGACAGGCGGTCGCCGACCGCCTGAACCTGTCCGGATAATGCCGGCGTAGGGAGCCCCTCATGGGAACATCTGCATCCACATCTGCGTCCACACCCACCGTCTCGACCCTCACGACGGGCCCGATCGAGGGCAGCGCCAAGCACTACCGCGAGATCGACCATCTGCGCGTCCCGCAGCGACGGATCTCGCTGACCAACAGTGAGCACCTCGACGTCTACGACACCTCCGGTCCCTACACGGATGCGACCGCGACGATCGACGTCGAGAAGGGCCTGGCGCCGACCCGCGACTCGTGGCACCGGCCCGACCCCGTCGACGGGGCCACGACACAACTGGCGTGGGCCCGCGCGGGGATCGTGACCGACGAGATGCGGTTCATCGCGGCCCGCGAGGACGTCGACGTCGAACTGGTGCGCACCGAGGTCGCCGCGGGGCGGGCGGTGATCCCCGCCAATCACCGTCACCCCGAATGTGAACCGATGATCATCGGCAAGCGGTTCGCGGTGAAGGTCAACGCCAACATCGGCAACTCCGCGGTGACGAGTTCGATCGCCGAGGAGGTCGAGAAGATGGTGTGGGCCACCCGCTGGGGCGCCGACACCATCATGGATCTGTCCACCGGCAAGGACATCCACATGACCCGCGAATGGATTCTCCGCAATTCGCCGGTGCCGGTGGGCACGGTGCCGATCTATCAGGCACTCGAGAAGGTCAACGGCGACCCCACGAAGTTGACCTGGGAGATCTACCGCGACACCGTCATCGAGCAGGCGGAGCAGGGTGTCGACTACATGACGGTGCACGCCGGGGTCCTGCTGCGGTACGTGCCGCTGACCGCCCGCCGGGTCACCGGCATCGTGTCGCGCGGCGGATCGATCATGGCCGCATGGTGCCTGGCCCACCACGAGGAGTCGTTCCTCTACACGCATTTCGACGAACTGTGCGAGATCTTCGCCCGCTACGACATCACGTTCTCCCTCGGCGACGGCCTCCGGCCGGGATCGATCGCCGACGCCAACGACGAGGCCCAGTTCGCCGAGCTGCGCACCCTGGGCGAGTTGACGACGAAGGCGAAATCGCATGGCGTGCAGGTGATGATCGAAGGCCCGGGTCACGTCCCGATGCACAAGATCGCCGAGAACGTACGCCTCGAGGAGGAACTGTGCGAGGAGGCGCCGTTCTACACCCTCGGCCCGCTCGCCACCGACATCGCGCCGGCATACGACCACATCACCTCGGCCATCGGCGCCGCCATGATCGCCCAGGCAGGCACGGCCATGCTGTGCTACGTCACCCCGAAGGAGCATCTCGGCCTGCCCAACCGCGACGACGTGAAGGTCGGCGTCATCACCTACAAGATCGCCGCACACTCCGCCGACCTGGCGAAGGGACATCCGCGCGCGCAGGAACGCGACGACGCATTGAGCAAGGCGCGCTTCGAGTTCCGCTGGACCGACCAGTTCAACCTCGCGCTCGACCCCGACACCGCTCGTGAGTATCACGACGAAACGCTGCCGGCCGAGCCCGCCAAGACCGCGCACTTCTGCTCGATGTGCGGGCCGAAGTTCTGCTCGATGCGCATCTCGGCGGATGTCCGCGCCTACGCCGAGGAGAACAATCTGGTGACCGCCGAGGACATCGATCGCAAGATCGCCGAGGAGATGGCCGCCAAATCGGCCGAGTTCACCGAGGCCGGCGGTCGCGTGTACCTGCCCCTCGAGGCGGCCGGCGCACCATGACCGATTCTCGGCTCAGCGACCTCCGATTGCCCACCGCCGCACCGGGGATCACCCCGACCCGGGTTCTGACGATCGCCGGCTCGGACTCCGGCGGCGGTGCCGGCATCCAGGCCGATCTGCGGACCTTCGCACTGCTGGGTCTGCACGGTTGTGTTGCGGTCACCGCCGTGACCGTGCAGAACTCGGTGGGCGTGCAGGGTTTTCAGGAGATCGCGCCGGAGACGGTCGCCGCCCAGATGCACAGCGTGGTGCCCGACATCGGCGTCGCCGCCGCGAAGACCGGCATGCTGGCGTCGGCTCCGATCATCGACGCCGTCGCCCAGGCGTGCGACGAGCTCGGGATCGGTCGCGACGCCGACGTGCCGCTCGTCGTCGACCCCGTGTGTGCGTCGATGCACGGTGATCCGCTGCTGGCGAGCGAGGCGTTGGACACGCTGCGGTCTCGGCTGATCCCGCTCGCGACCGTGGTGACACCGAATCTCGACGAGGTCCGGCTCATCACCGGGATCGACGTGGTCGACCCGGCATCGCAGCGGTCCGCCGCACAGGCGCTGCACGATCTCGGCGCACGCTGGGCGTTGGTGAAGGGCGGCCATCTGCGGTCGTCGGATCACAGCCCGGATCTGCTGTTCGACGGCCACGAGTTCCACGAGTTCGATCATCCGCGGATCGACACCGGCCACGACCACGGCGCCGGCGACACGTTGGCTGCCGCCACGGCCTGCGCTCTGGCCCATGGATATTCGGTACCGGATGCCGTCGGTTTCGCCAAACGCTGGGTGACGCGTGGTCTGCAGGCGGCGTATCCGCTCGGCGCGGGCCACGGGCCGGTCAATCCGCTGTGGCGGGTCTCGGTCCAGAGCTGATCCCCGGGCCGGAGCCGCGAGTAGGAAAGTCTGACCGCATGAGCGTCACCGCTGATGTGGGGATGTCTGGACTATCCAGTTGTCCACTACTCAGTGGTGATGCTCATGCCGGCGGTGATCAGTTCTGCCACCCGATGTCCTCGACGGGTCCGATGTAGAACTGGCCCGCGCCGTAGTTGGCGAGCTTCTCCTTGACCGCGACCATCGACGGCCCGTTGAACAGCGGGAGATCCGAGTACTGGGCGAAGGCCTGTCGCTCCACCTTGTTGCCGGCGGCGATCTGGGCGGCCGGTTCGGGAATGGCGGCGACCCGGGCGATCTCGGCGTCGAGTTCCGGTGATCCTGCTCCCGCCTTGTTCAGCTGCGAACCCTCGCACCATGTCTGGCAGAGATAGGCCATGCCGAACGGATCGCTGGACGAGAAGCCGATCAGGAACAGGTCGAATTCCTTGTTCACCACGACCTTCGAGAAGTCCGACGCCGGGCGCAGGGCGATGACGACATCGACACCGATCTGCTTCAGGATCGCCTGGAACGCACGGGCCAGGTTCTGGCTGGCGGCGGCGTCGGAGAGGATCGGGAGCGTCACGGACAGGCGTCGGCCGTCCTTGACGCGGATGCCGTCGTCCCCCACCGCCCAGCCGGCCTCGTCGAGGATGGCCCGTGCCCGGTCCGGGTCGTAGCCGATGACGCCGTCGAGGTTGTCTTCGTAGCCGGGCTGGAACGAGTACATCTGCAACGATCCCGGCAGTGGCTCGGAGTAGTTCAGGCCGGTGAACCGGATGCGCGCCAGGGTGCTGCGGTCGACGCCGAACAACAGTCCCTCGCGAACGCGGCGATCGGCGAGGATCGGGGTGTCGAGATTGACCACGAGCAGCGACTGCTGCGGCGACGCGGCGGTGCGGATGTCGACGCCTCCCATGGTGATCACCTGAGCGCGGGAGTCCTTGCTCGCCACGCCGATGGCGTCGAGCTCGCCGTTGCGGAACGCGTTGATCGCCGCCTGATCCTCCATCTGTCGGAACACCCGTCGATCGAGCTTTCCGGGCTTGCCCCACCACTTCGGGTTGCGGGTGAACACGACGACACCGGTGTTCGGGTCGTAGCTGTTCACGGTGTACGGCCCCGCTCCCCACTCGGGGTGCGGGTTCTGCAGGTAGCCCTGGTTGTACAGATCCGCGGTCGAGACCTTCGGGTGCAGAAGCAGGTTGAACAGTCCGTCGGGCCACGCCCAGACACCTCGGAACCGGACCACGGCCTGCCGGTCGTCGACGCCCCGGGTCACCGACTCGATCTGGTCGTAACCGTCGGTGGCCCCGACGATGTAGTCCGGATCCGTACCGCTGCTGGTGCGCCAGGTGGTGACGAACGATCGGTAGTCGATCGGTGTGCCGTCGTTGAAGTACGCCTTCGGGTTGATCGTGTACGTGACGACGGTCTTGCCGTCGACGAGTTCCTTGCGCACGTCCGTGAGGTAGTCGCGGTTGAACGAGTAGGTGCCGTCCGGCGCGAAGTACGCCAGCGTCGGGTTGTACCACCGCCACATCAGCAGCGTGTAGGCCGAACCGTCGGCGTGGAAGGTGTTCCACTGCGGGGACACCTCGGGGACGGCGGTCGTCAGACTCCCACCGTCGCGGATGTTCTCCCGCGGCTGCGGATTGAGGTCTGCTCCTGTGGTGGAGATCGCGGAGTCGTCCAGCGCCACACCGCAACCGGCGGTGCCGACGACGCCCAGCACGACGGCGGCGACGAGCACGAACAGTCGACGGACGATCGGGTGTCTCATCGGTCGTCCCCTCCCGACACGGGCATGCGATCGGTGAAATGACAGGCCGACCCGTGCCCGGAGTCGGTCTCGCGAATCATCGGCACCTCGGTGCGGCACACCACGCGGTCCGACTCGGGCAGTCGCTGATGCAACGGGCACCGCCCGGCAAAGGCGCATCCGACGATCTCCTCCGACGGGCTGGGCAGCTCGCCGCGGAGGACGATCGGCGACCGCGCCCGTTCGGCATGGGGATCCGGGATCGGGACCGCCGACAGCAGCGCCTGGGTGTACGGATGTGCGGGACTTTCGAACACTTCTGCGGTGGAACCGAATTCGACGAACCGGCCGAGGTACATCACCGCCACCCGGTCGGCCATGTGGCGGATCACCGACAGATCGTGTGCGACGACGAGATAGGAGACGTCCCCGTCGGCCTGCAGACGCCGGATGAGGTTGACGATGTCGGCCTGCACGGACACGTCGAGCGCCGACAACGGCTCGTCGAGGATGATGAGCCGGGGATCGGTGGCCAGGGCCCGCGCGATCGCCAGGCGTTGTCGCTGCCCGCCGGAGAAGGCCGACGGATAGCGGTCGGCGTGCGCCGGGTCTAGCCCGACGCGGCGCAGCAGCCGGGCCACCCGGTCATCGGTCTCCGATCGTGACAATCCCAGCGCCCGTAGAGGTTCCGAGACGATGTCGAACGCGGTGAACCGTGGATCGAGCGCCTCGGCGGGGTCCTGGAACACGATGGACATGTCGCGACGCAACACTCGCGCCGCACGGCGCGACAACGACGACGGGTCGGTGCCCGACAGCCGGACCACCCCGGGCGGCTGGGCGAAGTCCATCACCTCGAGCAGCGTCGTCGATTTGCCGCTGCCCGATTCGCCGACGATCGCAAAGGTCTCGCCGCGTCGAATCCCGAACGAGATGCCGTCGACCGCCCGCACCGTCCCGATCCGACGGCGCAGCAGCCCCTTCGTGAGCGGGAACTCCTTGCGCAGCCCGGTGACCTCGAGGAGTACCTCGTCACTGCGGTCGGTGGGCGTGGAGTGGGGCGGCAGTCCGGGATCGTCGAAGACCGGTCTGCCGTCGACGGTGCCGTCGGCGGCGATCTCCCCGAGCCGAATACACGCGGCGTCGTGGGCGGCGCCGGGAGTCACTGCGGCCAGTGGTGGTTCGCCATGACGGCAGTCGTCGACGACGATCGGGCACCGCGGCGCGAATTGGCAGGCGTCGGGTGGGTCGATCAACACCGGTGGGCTGCCCGGGATCGGGGTGAGCGACTCGGTGACCCGGTCGACTCGCGGCATCGCCCCGAGCAGTCCGATCGTGTACGGCATCCGCGGCTCGTCGAAGAGCGGATCCACCGCCGCCCGTTCGACGGCACGCCCGCCGTACATGACGATGACGTCGTCGGCGGTGCCGGCGACCACACCGAGGTCGTGGGTGATGAGAACCATCGCGGCACCGGTCTCGGCGCGCGCCGTCGCGAGCAGGTCGAGGATCTGCGCCTGGATGGTCACGTCGAGGGCGGTGGTCGGTTCATCGGCGATGATCACCGCCGGATCGTTGGCGATGGCCATCGCGATCATCACCCGCTGACGCATCCCGCCGGACAGCTCGTGCGGGTACGACGTCGACCGGCGGATCGGGTCGGGGATGCCGACGAGGTCGAGCAAGTCGATCGCGCGGTCGGTCGCGGCCCTGCGCCCGATGGACTGATGGGCCTGCAGTGCCTCGACGATCTGCGCGCCGACGGTGAACACCGGGGTCAGCGACGACAGCGGGTCCTGGAAGATCATCGAGATCTCCCGCCCGCGCACCGACGACATCTCCGTGTCGGTGAGCCCGATCAGCTCGCGGCCGTTCATCGTCACCGACCCGCGGACGTCCGCCGATCCGGGCAACAGGCCGAGAACGGCCAACGCCGACACCGACTTCCCCGACCCCGACTCGCCGACGATCGCCAGGGTCGTCGCCGGGGCGACGTCGAAGGACAGGCCGCGCACGGCCTCGACTCGTCCGGCCTCCGAGCCGAACGCGACGTGGAGATCGCGCACCGACAACACCGGAGCGCCCGTCTCCGTGCCCGCCGTCATGCCCGCGCCCCCGATCCCGAGGTGGGGTCGAGGGCGTCGCGCAGGCCGTCGGCGATCAGCGCCATCGAGACCGTGAGCAGGGTCAGCACCGCGGCGGGGAAGTAGAACAGCCACGGCGAGGCGAACAGCGCTCCCGCCCCCGACTGCAGCAACGCGCCCAGGGTGACGTCGGGGATCTTCACGCCCAGACCGAGAAACGACAGCCCGGTCTCGGCGAGGACGGTCGCGACGACGCCGAGGGTGAAGTTGATGACGAGCAGCGAGGCCAGGTTGGGCAGGATGTGGCGGGCGACGATGGTCAGCGGCGGCTCTCCGAGATACCGTGCGGCCGCGACGTAATCGCGCTCCCGGATGGACTGCGCCATCGAATGGATGATGCGGGCCAACATCATCCAGCCGGTCACGGTGAACACGACGATGAGCCAGCGCCAGTCCCCACCGGTCTTGTTGGAGATCAGCGCGATGATCAGGAACGTCGGGATCACCAGCAGCAGATAGATGACACCGAGGATGGCGCGCTGCACCCACCCGCCGAAGTAGGCGGCGAACGCGCCGACGAACGCCGCGATGACGGTGGTCCCGATCGACACCGTAAGTGCGATGACGAGGGACCGCTGAAGCCCGTGGACGACTTGCGCGTAGAGGTCGTTGCCTGCGTCGTTCGTGCCGAACCAGTGGCCCGACGACGGCGGGAACCCGATCGCGAGGAAGTCGGTGTCGGTGTACGACCAGGGGGTCACGAGACCGCCGAACACGGCGAACAGCACCAGCAGGACGAAGATGACCAGGCCGACGAGGGCGGTGCGATTACGTGCGAATCGCCGGGCGATCAGCAGGATTCGGCCCGACCGTCCGCGGGCGACCGGTGTCTCGAGGCTGTCCTCGACAGGGCCGACGCCGTCGGCGAGCAGTCCGCCCGTCTCCCCCATGATGGGGGCGGTGGCCGTGGGGTCGTGATGGCCGCGACGGCGCGCGACGTCGGCGCGGGGCGACTCCTCGCGATTCGGTTCGGGCGGCATCATCACCATGTCGGCCTCACCGCCGTCGACCTCGCGACCATCGATCTCGCCACCATCGAACTCACCACCGTCGATCTCACCCTCTCGGTCCTCGCCATCTCAGGTCACCCGCACGCGGGGGTCGAGATAGACGACGGCGATGTCGGCCAGGATCGCACCGACCGCCGTGGCGACCGCACCGAACGCGGCGACCGCAACGACCCCGTAGACGTCGTTCGTGTTGATGGAGGTGACGAAGTAGCGGCCCATGCCCTCCCACCCGAAGATGGTCTCGGTGATGACAGCCCCGGTGAAGACGGCCGGAATGGCGAAGGCGATGCCCACCGCGACCGGGATGATCGCCGTGCGCAGCGCGTGCCTGCGGACCGCGACCCCTCGGGTGAGCCCCTTGGCCCGCGCGGTCCGCACGTAGTCGGCGTCGATCGTGTCGAGCAGCAGCGACCGCTGCATCAGGTGCAGGCCCGCATACTGGACGACGACCAGCGTGATCGTCGGCAGGATCAGGTGTTTGAGCCGGTCGAGCAGGACCGGGAAGAACCCATGGACATCGATGCTCGACGATCCGGCGACGAACACGACGGTGTGCCCGACCTGCTGATTGATCGCGATCCCCACGAGGACGACGGCGAGTCCGGCGACGGCGACCGGGACGTTGATCATCACGATGGAGACGAACTGCCACGCGCGGTCGGCGAGACGATAGTGGCGCAGTGCGGTGTAGACGCCGAGGGCGATGCCGAGGAGCGTGGCCAGCACCGTCGCGGCGGCGAGGAGCTGGACCGACGACCACAATCGGAAGGCGACCTGGGCGTTGACACTGGTCCCGACCGGCGTCGAACCCCAATCCCAGTGCAGCAGAATGTCGGTCAGCCACGTCCACCACCGCGCGAGGACGGGGGTCTTGTCGTTGAGGTTGTAGGTGCTCAGCGTGTTGTCGACGATCTCGGGCGGCAGTGGCGGTTTGCGCTGTGCGTAGTTCGAGCGCGGATCGAGGAACCAGGTGGCCAGGAAGAAGGCGAAGTTGGTGGCGATGAAGACAAGGACCGCCCACGAGGCGATGCGCTTGCACAGGTAACCGATCACCTACGACCTCTGCTCGGGCTGGGGGCTGGTCTGGCGTCCCGTCTTCTCTGTCAGCGTCAATGTGTCAGCGTCATTGTGTCAGCGGGCGGGCGTATTCGCCGGGTTTGGCGCGACCCGGGTGTGATCCCGCCATAATTCGGGGCATGGCCTGGAATTACCTGATGGACATGGACGGAGTGCTCGTCAGCGAGGAACACCTGATCCCCGGCGCCGATGCGTTCCTCACCGAACTGCGCGACAACGAGATCCCGTTCATCGTCCTCACCAACAACTCGATCCGCACGCCGCGGGATCTCCGTGCGCGCCTGCTGCGCACCGGCCTCGACATCCCGGAGTCGGCGATCTGGACGTCGGCGCTGGCCACGGCCCGATTCCTCGATTCACAACGACCCGGTGGGTCGGCCTATGTGGTCACGCCTGACGACCCAGTTGAGTTGGCGCACCGGCGGCGATGTCGACCTGGTTGGGTCGGCTCTAGCGCGCCGTCGGTGTCGCGGGCGCACGCACAACCGGGGGCATTTCGTAGAGCACGACAAGCGCTACAAGCGCGGCGGCGACGACCGCGATGCCCAGGACCGGTGACTGCCGATGATCTGGTGGTACGTCCTGCTACGGCCGCAGAAAGTACAGCGCGCCAGCCAGTGCAAGGAGCGCCACGCAGATGAGGAGGACGCAGTCATGTCGAGTTCCCTTTCCGGGATGGATCTGTGCAGTGGCCATTTCAGTTCACAGGGCGGCGACGCTGATCAGATCTGATTGTGTTGCCGGTGCGGCCAAGCTGGGCTGCAGGTAGTAGCAGCAGTCGCCTCAGAACCCGTAGCGGGGTCCAGGCAGCAGTGTTCACAGAGCTGCTCGAATTGGTGACACTCGCAGTCGCACGGCACCGGAGGCCCTGCATCGGGTTCGGTGGATGCGGTGGCGCTGGGTGTGTGTTGTGCGGTCGCCATTTTGTCGGCTTCTCTCTCGCAGTGCGGGGTTAGCGATGCAGGTGGTAGGTGTCGCGGGCGCCAGGCATGGGTTTGCCCCTGAATCACCTTAGGTTTTGTGCCGCCTCGTTGATGGGCTGGACCTCGGTGTTGAGGGCAGCGTAGTAGTCGTGCTCGTACTCGTTGGGCGGAAGCAGTCCGATACTGGAGTGCAGACGGTCGCAGTTGTACCAGTCGACCCAGCCCGCGGTGGCGTACTCGACGTTGGAGATCGTCTTGTACGGGCCGGCATGGAACACGGTGGTGCGGATGCATTCGGTCTTTTACAGCCCGTTCGCCGACTCGATCAGAGCGTTGTCGTAGGCATCGCCGACTGAGCCGATCGATGCCGCGATCTTCTCGAGATCGAGGTGAGCGGTCAGCTTGACCGACGTGTATTGATCAGGCTTGCGATCCGGCGTCGGAGTGGTGGATCAGGTGTCCGGCGATAACTGGATGGCCTTCGTGTGCACGCTGCCACAACGAGCTTGACAAGATTTCTGTGTAAGGACGGCACTCCTGATTTCTGTGTTACTGGTGGTGTTGCCGAGCTCAGGTACGGTTCGATGCGTCCTTCTCGACAGTTCCGCAAGGTCGCTTGGTTGGTATCGAGCAGCGCGCGCACTTGTTCGCGGGCCGCGAGCTTGCCACCACCATGCTCGGCGAGGTCAGAGCACCACGGCGACGGCACACGCCGGCAGCGTAATGTGGAGCGGGGTTATGGGATTGAAGGCGCTGCACCACGAGTTGCGATCGCGCGCACCTGACCCCGCTGCGTCCTGGCATCGACCGGCCTACACCGGGAGGACCCACCATGGAAGTGGTCGACATTCGGCAACACATTGAAAATTTGTGAGTCGCAATGAATTAGCGGGATGACTATTCGTGGTCGCCTCGATGCATGGTCCCCGCCAGGCTCGCGCGGGAGCTGCCGTTGCGCGTCGAGCCCCACCGTCGAGCGACGCACAAATCCGTGCGAGCGCAACGACGTCGATATCGCCTATGCACATACACTTCGTCGGCAACGATCCCGGTTTCGCGACGGTACGGCATGTCGCTGCGCCCCCGGTCCGGAGGCGACGCCAGGCGCGGACCCATTGTCCGCGCCTGGCGTCGTTTCACGAGTTGACGCGACACCCGGGTGGCCAATCTCGCGACAGCGTGACGATCGACCGCCCTCGGGGTGTCAGCTTTCGACAGCCGTCGGTCGGGTGTCGGCGACGTTCGAGTTCATCGCGCTGCCGTTGTGTCGCCCCGACGAACGCATCTTCCATTCTTGCCGAACCGGTTCCTGGGTCGGCGCGGTGGTCAGACTGACGACCACGTAAAGAAACAGTGAAGTGCCCAGGCCGACGTACACCGGCATGACGTCGAGAATGTCGTCCACGAGCAGGAGGGCAGTGACAGTTGCGATCAGACCGCCGACCATCGCCGCGATCGCTCCCGCCCCGTTGGCCCGTTTCCAGACGAGCCCGCCGACGATCGGGACGAAGAGTCCACCGACCAGGACGTCATACGCGATGGTGATCGCGCCGACGACATCGTTGATGAGGATGGACAACCCGACAGCGAGGACTCCGGTGACGATGATGTACACGCGGTTGCCGTGAACATCTTGCTCTGTGTCGTCGATCTCGTCGCCGTGCGATGGACGGCCGAGCAGTGTTTTCACAAATGGGGCAATGTCATTGCGGCATACTGTCGCGGTCGCGATGAGTGCTCCCGATGCAGTGGACATCATCGCCGCGACAGCTCCGGCGAGCACCAGGCCGGCGATCCCGACGGGAAGAATCTGGGCGGCGACGTCAGCGTACACGTCGTCAGACGCTTCGGCGTTCGGAATCAGGACTGCGCTTGCCGTACCGATCGCGGCACCCGCGATTCCGTACAGCACGCAGTACACACCGGCGGCTGTGCCACCCCAACGGGCCACTCGCGGCGATCGCGCGGTGAAGACGCGTTGCCAAACGTCCTGACCGATGAGAATTCCGAGGGTGTAGACGACGAAGTACGTCACGATACTGGCCCAACCGATCGAGGTGATGTCGAACACCTCGTCACCGAGTCGGTCGGTGATGCCGTCGAATCCGCCGGCTCGCGACCAGGTGAACGGCAGCATCAAGGCGAAGATTCCGATGGTCTTGACGATGAACTGAACCATGTCCGTGAGCGTGATCGCCCACATGCCACCGACGCTGGAATAGAAGACTACAATTGCGCCGCCGAGAATCACGGACTGGGCCTGTCCCAGATCGAAGAGCACCCTGAAGATGGTGGCGTAGGCGACGGTGGACGACACGCACAGCATCAGGGTGTAGATGGCCATCAGGATGCCCGAAGCGCGGGTCCCTTCGACGCCATACCGAAGCCGGAGCATGTCGCCCACCGTGTAGATGCCCAGTTTCTGCAAGCGAGGCGAGAAGATCAGGCTGAGGAGCAGGACGCCGGTCGCGACCGCCACCACGAGCCACATCCCCGCCATACCGTAGCGGTACCCGAGGCCGACACCGCCGACGGTCGAGGCTCCGCCGATGACGACTGCGCAAAGAGTGCCTGTGTAGAGCGCCGGTCCGAGACGCCTACCGGCGACGAGGAAATCGGCTGAGTTCGCCGACTTCTTCTTACCCCACCAGCCGAAGAGAAGCATCGCCGACAGATAGACGACGATTATTGCGATATCCATGAGAGGTGCTCTTTCTAGGAGAATTCGTTGAGGTCTGGGCGCGTGATCGAACGCGGGGCCAGCTGTTGACTACGAACGTGCGTAGCGATTTCATCGAGTGGCGCGATCCAGACGTCGGGGCCAGAGATCGCATCCTTGATCAAGTTGCTGAGCACAGATCCGCTCCCAGAACCGCTGATTCGGCATCGACATCGAAGGTGAACGCGGCAGCCGCCACTTTCCCTTCGGGCCAGGCCACGGGGCAGCGGGTAGCAGCGGGCTCATCGACGACGCTTCGCCAGAAGCGACACGAACTCATACGCCAGGTTGGCCGCCGCCACTCCCGTGAGCTCGGCGTGGTCATAGGCCGGCGACACCTCGACGATGTCGGCGCCGACGAGATTGAGTCCCGCGAAGCTGCGGACCATCTCCATCAGTTCACGACTGCTCATCCCACCCGCCTCCGGGGTGCCGGTTCCCGGCGCGTGCGCGGGATCCAGAACATCGATGTCGATGGAGACATACAACGGCGTCGACGCTCCGATGGTTTGTTCGAGCTCGTCGATGACGTCGTCGATCGGTCGGCGGATGAAGTCGCGACAATGGACGACGTGGAATCCGAGTTCAGCGTCTGAACGCAGGTCGTTCGGCGAGTAAAGCGATCCTCGAATGCCCACATGCGCGCTGTGGCCCTGGATGAACAAGCCGTCCTCGGCGGCCCGTCGAAAGGGCGTCCCGTGGGTCAGCGGTGTATCGAAATAGGTATCCCATGTGTCGAGGTGAGCGTCGAAGTGCACCAGGGCGACCGGCCCGTGAACTCGGTTGATCGCCTTGAGCAGCGGATAGGCGATCGTATGGTCGCCGCCGAGGGTGACGAGGCGTTCACCGTTGCGGATCAGCTCGAATGCCCCGGCTTCGATCTGCCCGACTGCAGTGTCGATGTCGAAGGGGTTGAAGGCGATGTCGCCGGCGTCCACGACCTGCTGATTCGCAAAAGGTTCGACATCGAGCGCCGGATTGTAAGTGCGCAGCAGTCGCGACGACTGTCGGATATGCGCCGGGCCGAACCGCGCGCCCGGCCGATAGGTGACGCCCGTGTCGAACGGCACCCCGACCACCGCCACGTCGTGGCGACCGATGTCTTCGAGCCGGGGCAGGCGCGCAAACGTGGAATGCCCCGCATACCGCGGGATCACCAGACCGTTGAGCGGTCCGACCGGGGTGTCGACGACGACGCCAGCACCGTGGTTGTTGTTTGTACTTCCTGGGGGCATTTGACCCTCGGCCTCGAATTGACTCATAGTGACGCTCCTCACGCAGTGTTCCTGCAACTATGAGCGCCAACCGAGGTCGGGTTAATACTCGGATCGTCTAAACTACGGCGATCTGTTTATACGTTTGACTAGAGAGTGGTGTGATGGCCCTGACAACGATCGCCGACCTGGTCGCGATGAGACACCTGCGGCTGAACCTGCGGGGTGGTGCGAGTGGTGTCGATCGCTCAGTCACGTGGGCGCAGACTTCCGATCTGGACAGCCCATGGGACTGGATGACCGGTGGCGAGTTGCTCATGAAAAACGGTCGAACGATGCCGGCGGCGGCAGACGACCAGGTCCAGTTCGTGAACAAGCTGGCCGATCATGCGATCAGTGGACTCGTTCTGGGGATCGATCCCGAAACCCCGACGATCGACGCCGAGGCCCTCTCCGCAGCGGATACTCGTGGTTTCCCGATCATCGTCGCGCCGTACTCGGTCGGTTTCGGCGCGATCGGCCGTGCGGTCGCCGATCAGAACGTGAGCGACGAGAGTCGACGACTGGCGCTGACGGGGCGGGTGTACACCATGATCCGGCGATCCGTGGCGGATACGACAGCTGTGGAAGTGATGCAGCCCCTCGCCAGAGACCTTGCATGCCAGATCGCTGTCCTCGACGCCGAGACCGGCCGCTCCGCACTCGATGACGGCCCGGATGTGCCGGCCGAATTGCAGGAAGCTGTCGTATCCGAAGTCCGTCGGCGGGGCGGGGCGCTGCCGGGGGTCGTCCACCTCGAGTCAGGTGGAAACCGCGCCCACCTGGTTGATGTGCCCGACGAAGAACCGACGGTGCTGCTGACGCATGCGTTCAGAGCCGAACCGCCGGACATCGTGCTGTTGCAGCACATCGCGACGGCAGCGGCGGTTCTGTTGGCCCAGCAAGGAATACGCAGAGAGCACGAACGACGGATCGGCGGGGAGTTGCTGGCGGCTCTGGTGGACGGGCGAGTCGGAGACGTCGAGGCGCGAGTCGGGCTCACGAGCCGCGGTCTGTTCCCCGAGTCGAGCGTCCTTGTCGCATGTGCCGGTGGGCGCGAGTCCGACGAACATCGCGTGCACCTGAGCTTGCACCGCCGCGCGGTGCCGAACTTGCTGCTTCGGAGGGCGGGCGTACTGTACGCGCTGCTCTCCGACAGCCGCGAGGCTGCACAAATCCTGCACCGCCGACTCGGTCCACGCGCCGCCCTGGGAGTCAGTGATCCGCTTGGGGTACCGAACCGGGCTCCTGACGCGGCGCGGGAAGCCAATTGGGCGCTGCGGGCTGCGGAGACCGCGCCCGGCCGAATCAGTCGTTACGCTGAGGCTTCGCCGCTGGCCGTGATGCGAGATACCGAAGAGGCAAGGTTGTTCGTCGATCGAACCCTTTCGGATGTGGCGGCATACGACGAGTCACACGGTAGCGAACTGCTGAAGACACTCGACACTTTCCTTAGTTGCGACAGGTCGTGGCAGCAGGCGGCCGTGAGTTTGGGCGTACACCGCCAGACCGTGGTGTACCGGATTCGGCGTGTCGAGGAGCTGACCGGACGGAATCTGTCTGTGACAGGTCATATCTCGGAGATGTGGCTGGCTCTGCGTGCACGAGATCTCCTGAGGACATCCCGGTCGACGAGGATTGCGGATAGTCAGACGTCGTGACCGGTGCGCCGCGGCCCGACCCGATTGCAAGAGTGTCGTCCGCAGCCCCCGTCACCTCGGTGCGAGATCGCAGACGATCGGCACGCGCGGGTGCCGATCCTCGGCGAAGAACCGAAGTTGATCGGCCAACCCGAGAACTGCTTTCTCCCCGAGGAGATCGCCGTCGACAACGGAACTCGCGGGCCGGTGTTGACGAACGCCTCGACAACCGCCCCGCTCGCAGCGACGAGCCGACCGACCCACGGCGGAGTTCGGAGCCGACCGTGCCGACATATTGGTGCGGCACCCGTGACCAGGTCGACCAGGCCCATGCAGTTCGGACCGAGGACGCCGAAGTCGTGATTGGACTGTCGTTGTTGGGGTTCGCAACCGAGATCAGTCGCGACCCGGAGTCCGTCGCGCCGACACCGGGAACGATGAAGGTCGAGACGCCGGCGGCCAGCCCGTCTTCGATGACGCCTAGCACACGGTCGGCACGAACCTGGACCACGGCAAGATCGACGGGTTTGTCGAGGTCGGTGAGCCTGGGTACTGCGGGCACACCGAGTACATCAGAATAGCGCGGCGTAACGGCGACCACCGGCCGGAATAGCCGAGCGTTCGGCAATAATCCAGGGCGACGTGCCCGATGAACCGTGAAGGCGAAGCCCCCACCGCGATAGAACGCGGGCTGTATCGCTGCAAGTGAGGCATACGACATCCTGATGTGGAGTCACCCCCACCTGATGCGACAAGCTGTAAACCCATAGCGTCGCCGGTATACAAATGTGAAGTTGCCCGTCCGGGTGAATCTCGAACTCTGACAACATGATTAAAACTCCGGCCACGAGCCGCGCCCTGGTTGCCGACCATTCCGATTCCGACAGCGTTCTGCAAATTCGAGACGTCCCGATGGGGGAACCTCGGTGGCGAGGATGTGTTGATCGCCGTGAACTGGTCCAGCACCAAGTACAAGGACGGCCTCGCGTCGCGGCGAGACGGTAAGGTCGCACGTCTCGACCCGATCATCCCGGGTATCGACCTCGCGGGCACCGTCATTGAGCCGGGTTCGTCCAAATTCGCCGCCGGCACCCCGGTGGTCGTACATAGATATGACCTGGGAGTCGCGCACCACGGTGGGTACTCGGAGTACGCCCGCGTCCCGGCCGAATGGGTTGTGCCGCTCCCCGAGCAGCTGACCCAACAACAGGCGATGGCATTGAGAACAGCCGGCTTCACCGCCGCTCTCAGCGTGATCGCGCTCGAGGACCACGGTCTACGGCCCGAGTCCGGACCGGTCCTCGTCACCGGTTCCACCGGCGGCGTCGGCAGCACAGCGGTCTTCATTCTGGCGAACCGCGGTTACGAGATCACAGCGGTCACCGGTAAGCCAGATGCGGCCGAGTGGCTGCGCTCTCTGGGCGCCACCGAGGTGATCGGACGGACGCGACGAGCTCGACGCGTCCCGGCCCCTTCAGCGCGAGAAGTGTTCCGGCGCAATCGATTGCGTGGGCGGCGAGACGCTTGCTGCGGCCCTGGCGTCCATGCGATATCAATCGGCCGTCGCTGCCTCGGGTAACACCGGTGAGGTCAAACTCCCCACCACTGTGTTCCCCTTCATCCTGCGCAGTGTCGCACTGCTCGGCATCGACTCGGTGCGGACCCCGATCTTCCGCCGGCGCGAGGTCTGGACGCGGCTGTCCGACGACCTCCGGCCGGTAATCGTCAACGATGGGGCCACCGAGGTCATCGGCTTGGATGAGGTCCCAGATGCATTACAGCGGATTCTGGGCGGGGACAATCGCGGACGGACCGTCGTTCGGGTTCGGAGTTAAGGCGTGTCCCCAGGCTGGGCGACTGGGCACCGGTCATCGCCGCCGCGGAGATTGGCCGGTGCTGGACGCGTCCAAGATGAGCATCGCCACGTGCAGGGAGGTTCGCGACTCGCTGTCGAGGAGCGAGACTCCCAACGTGCGTTCGAGTTCGTTCAGTCTCGCGTACAGCGCCGGACGACTCATGTGCAGGCGCTTGGCCAGCACGGATTTGTTTGCACCTGTCTCGAGGAAGGCGCGCAGCAAATCGATTCCACTATCGCCCTTTTCGATGTCATCGAGCATCAGTGCCTGCAACTCCGACTCGGCGAACGACTGCAGCCGCCGGTCATCGCGCAGCGATGCGATGAGTCCGCGAAGTCGGAGATCGGATGCCCGAAAGTACGGGGCGCGCAGACCGGGTGTTGAGTGCGCGACGTCGGCCACATGGGCAGACCGATCGATGGATTTGATGCAGACGACCAGGTCTTTCACTGGTTCGGCGACTCCGAGTACGGGGTCGGCGAGGTGGCCGTCGTGCTTGACGTCGCGTGCGATGCGTTGGCCCAGCGCGTCGAGTAACGCATGTCGATCGCCGTCACGAGGAGTTCGCAGGGCGATGATCATCCCTACCTCACCGCGCGCACGGATCGAGAAGAGACCCGTGTGGCCCGAGCCTCGGACAGCGTGCGTCACCAGATCACGAAGGCGCGTGTTGAGTCGCTCGATCATCTGGTCGTTGTCGACGACACCGTAGTCGGCGCGCACTGTCGCCGGTACGTACTCACCGCTGTCGTCGAGTCCCAAGGCGAGCGCTCTCGCAAAGACGTCTTGCCCGTTAGTCGCGCGACCGCGCAGGACGTCGTCGATCAGTCCGGCCTGAGCTCGGTGTTCGACGTCGGCGCGCCCTTTTTCGGCCATCCGATGCATGGCCAGTGCCTGTGCTGCCCGTTCCAGGACCATCGAGGTCCGGTCGAGGTCGGCCGGGGGTGTCGGCGCGATCAACCGTGCCCACACCTCGTTCATCGGCCCCACGGGGGTCACAATCCAGCCGCCTTCGAGCTCCTTCTCTCTGCGCCCGGCCGCATGCATCCGGGAACGGCGGCCCCAGTCGTTCAGCAGAGGCGCGACTGATTTGCCGGCATCGCCGATCGACAGTGCGCGGTGACCCAGGTCTTCGAGCACTATCGGTTCACCCAGCAAGCCCGCGGCCGCCTGAACGATGTCGTCGATCGACGCGCGGGTCATGGTGAGTTCGGTGAAGACTTCGTGCGCCCGGCGAGCGAAGTCCACCTGCTCGTACTGGTTGGCGACGATCATTCGATGGACCTCTTCGGTCACCTCGACGAATCTGATGACTCGCTGCAGTACGACCAACGGGAGTCCCTCCTCGTGCGCGACTCGCGCTGCTTCCTCCGGAAGCGCCTGGTCGGTGAGTTCGACGACCACACCCGCAGCCCGAGCACGAGCCAGGCCGTGCAGGTAGTCCCGCGGGGATCGCAGGAGTTCTCGACCAGTGGTCAACACGAGTTCGCCGCCCTGCAGGAGGTCGGTCAAATCGGCCACGTCGCTAACGTGTACCCATCGGACCGGGCCATCGAGCCCTTGCTCATTGATCACCGTCGGCCGACCGGCTTGGACGACGGACAGTCCGATGACATCGCCGACAGTTGGTATCACCGACACAGTGTAATTCCAACCCCCGGGATTGTTACAGAGCGTAGCCGTTGAACCGCCTCGTGTGGCCCAACGATGGAGGGACTACGCAGGACGGCTTGCCGTCGAACCACCATCACGAAAGGCAGGGTCCCAGCTCATGTCTGTGACGACCATCAGTCATTGGATCAACAACAAGGTGTTCCCCGGGTCAAGCTCGAACACGGCGCCGGTGACCAATCCGGCGACCGGTGAGACCACCAAGCAGGTGTCACTGGCGAGCGTCGAAGACGCTCGGGCGGTCATCGACAGCGCCGCGGCCGCGTTCCCGGGGTGGCGTGACACGAGCCTCACCAAGCGCGTGGAAGTGCTGTTCCGCTTCCGCGAGCTGCTCAACGAGCGCAAGGCAGAGCTGGCCGAGATCATCACTTCCGAGCACGGCAAGGTCGTCTCCGATGCGCTCGGTGAGGTGACCCGAGGCCAGGAAGTCGTGGAGTTCGCCTGCGGCATACCGCATCTGCTTCAGGGCGGTTACACGGAGAACGCGTCGACGAAGATCGATGCGCATTCGGCGCACCAGCCGCTGGGTCCGGTCGCGATCATCTCTCCGTTCAACTTCCCCGCGATGGTCCCGATGTGGTTCTTCCCCCTCGCCATCGCGGCAGGCAACACCGTCGTGCTGAAGCCCTCGGAGAAAGACCCCTCGGCGTCGCTGTGGATCGCCGAACTGTGGAAGGAGGCAGGCCTGCCCGATGGTGTGTTCAACGTCCTGCAGGGCGACAAGGTCGCCGTCGATGAACTGCTGACGCATCGGTCGATCAAGGCCGTCAGCTTCGTCGGGTCCACGCCGATCGCCCAGTACGTCTACTCCACCGGCACCGCCGCCGGCAAGCGCGTCCAAGCCCTCGGCGGAGCCAAGAACCACGCGATCGTCCTTCCGGATGCCGACCTCGACCTCGCCGCCGACGCCATGGTCAATGCCGGATTCGGTTCGGCGGGCGAGCGCTGCATGGCCATTTCGGCCTGCGTGGCCGTCGGTCCCATTGCCGACACCCTCGTCGAGAAGATCGCCGAGCGAACCCGAACCATCAAGACTGGCGACGGTACCAAGAACTCCGATATGGGGCCGCTCGTGACCAAGGTCCATCGCGACAAGGTCAAGTCGTATGTCGACGCCGGTGAGGCCGACGGCGCCACCATCGTCGTCGACGGCCGCGATGTCAACCCGGACGGCGGCGCAGACGGTTTCTGGCTCGGACCGACGCTGATCGACAATGTCACGACCGGCATGAGCGTGTACCGGGACGAGATCTTCGGGCCGGTCCTCTCCGTCGTCCGGGTCAACTCGTACGACGAGGCGCTCGACCTCATCAACGACAACCCCTACGGCAACGGGACCGCGATCTTCACCAACGACGGTGGCGCAGCACGTCGATTCCAGAACGAGGTCGAGGTGGGCATGGTCGGGATCAACGTACCGATCCCGGTTCCCATGGCCTACTTCAGTTTCGGCGGATGGAAGAACTCGCTGTTCGGCGACACCCATGCCCACGGCAAAGAGGGAATCCACTTCTTCACCCGTACCAAGGCCATCACCACACGATGGCTCGACCCGTCACACGGCGGACTCAATCTCGGCTTCCCGCAGAACGCCTGACGTCGAACCGCGATATCGGAACGAGGAAATAATGACATCCACGATTCATTCGATGCCGATTCCCAGTGGCACATCTACCGAAGAGGCTATCGCAGAGGGCCGGCGCGCGTACGAGCTCGATCGCGCCCATGTGTTCCACTCGTGGTCAGCGCAGGCGCAGATCGACCCCATGACGATCCTCGCGGCCAAGGGGTCCTACATCTGGGACGGCGAGGGCAACCGGCTGCTCGACTTCTCATCTCAGCTGGTGAACACCAACATCGGTCATCAGCATCCGGCGGTCGTCAACGCCATCCAGGCGCAAGCCGCCAAGCTGTGCACAGTTGCGCCTCAGCACGCCAACGCTGCTCGATCGGAAGCCGCGCGCCTAATCGCGGAGCGGTCGCCCGGCGACCTCAACCGCGTGTTCTTCACCAACGGCGGTGCCGATGCCAATGAGCATGCCGTCCGAATGGCTCGCCTACACACGGGCCGGTACAAGGTGCTCGCGCGCTATCGCTCGTACCACGGCGGCACGGACACCGCCATCAACCTGACAGGTGACCCGCGGCGCTGGCCCAACGACTACGGCAGCAGCGGGGTCGTTCGCTTCTTCGGGCCGTTCCTGTACCGGTCGCAGTTCCACGCCACGGACGAGGCCGAGGAGACCCAGCGTGCCTTGGCGCACCTCGAGCAGCTCATCAGCTTCGAAGGACCGGCCACGATCGCGGCGATCGTTCTGGAATCGATTCCCGGAACCGCCGGCATCATGATCCCTCCGCCCGGTTACCTGCAAGGCGTCCGCGAACTCTGTGACCGCCACGGCATCGTGCTCATCGCCGACGAGGTCATGGCCGGGTTCGGGCGCGCAGGCAAGTGGTTCGCGATCGAGCACGCCGATATGGTCCCGGACCTCATCACTTTCGCCAAAGGTGTCAACTCCGGCTATGTTCCACTCGGCGGCGTGGCGATCAGTCCCGAGATCGCGGCCACCTTCGACAACCGGCCCTACCCCGGTGGCCTGACCTACAGCGGCCACCCCCTGGCCACTGCTGCGGCCGTGGCGACGATCAACGCGATGACTGAGGAACGCATCATCGAGAACGCAGAGTCCGTGGGCCGCGACGTGATCGGACCTGCTCTTCGCGAACTGGCGCAACGGCATCCGGGCATCGGAGAAGTCCGCGGCACCGGCGTCTTCTGGGCACTCGAACTGGTGCAGAACAGGACCACCAGAGAGCCCCTCGCCCCCTACGGCGGGACGAGTGAGGCGATGGGCGCAGTGCTCAAGGAGTGCAAGGCGAACGGCCTGTTGCCGTTCGCGAACTTCAACCGCATCCACATCGTGCCGCCGTGCACGGTCACCGAACAGGAAGCGCGAGAAGGTATCGCGATCCTCGATCGCGCACTCGAAATCGCCGACGGCTACACAACCTAGCGAGATCATCCGCAGAGTGCTGCGGGGGCGGCCGCCGTCCATGCCTCCTCCGCAGCATCTGCCATCATCCATCACCACCGCCTGAGGGAGCCCAACGATGCGCTCGCCGACCACCGTCTCGGATACGACCGACACCCCATCGGAGTACCAGCGCCGGCATGACAACCGAAACCCGCACGTCGGCGGGTCCAGCGGATGTGATCGTGAAGACGTCTCCGTCTACATCAAGCGGGCTGGTGTCGACGGACCATCCTCGCGACTGCAGTTCATCCTGCACGCGGACGAAGTCGTGCCGATGCGCCAGATACTCCCTGTCTTCGACAGCATGGACCTGGAGGCGATCGAGGAGCACACCAAGATCACCTCGCGAGCGGACGGATCGACCTGCCACGTACACGAGTTCACGCTCGAGGCGGGTCGGCACGCCGCCGAGGCGGTGGTCTCGGCCGCCAACGACGCCGACCGAGCCACCGACCTCGACGAGCGGGTTACCAGTACTTTCCACGCGGTCCGTGAAGGGCTCGCTGATGCCGACGGCTTCAACGCCCTCGTTCCGACGGCCGGCCTGACGTGGCGTGACGTGGTGCTGCTGCGCGCACTCGGACGCTACCTCAGGCAATCTCGTCTACCCTACAGCCAGAGTCGCATCGAACAGGTCTTCCTCGACACCCCCGAGTCCGCGGTCGCGATGACCGCACTCATGGACGCGCGCTTCGCCAGGCCGTCGACTCCGTCGGACGCACCTGAACGGTGTGCTCGCGTCGATGCGACTCTCGCGCAGGTGGACAGGCACATCCAGGAGGCCGCCGGCCTCGACGCCGACCGCATACTCCGTGGCTACCGGAACGTCATCATGGCCATCACGCGGACGAACGCGTATCGCCCGGACGCGTTCACGTCGACGCGAACCTGGCTGGCGTTCAAGATCGCCGCCGAGACGGTCGACGAACTCCCGCAGCCCCGTCCCCTGGCCGAGATCTTCGTGTTCTCGCCCGAGGTCGAGGGAGTCCACATGCGCTTCGGCCTCGTGGCACGCGGCGGACTGCGCTGGTCGGATCGGCTGGACGACTACCGCACCGAGGTCCTCGGTCTCGCCAAGGCCCAAGCGGTGAAGAACGCGGTGATCGTCCCGGCCGGCGCCAAGGGGGTGTTCGTCGCCAAGACACCATCCCGGGTCCGAACCGGTCGTCGCGCCTTGCCGCCGGCAACCGCGGAGCACGGTCGGGCCTGCTACCGGCAGTTCATCAGCGGACTCCTCGACGTGACCGACAATCAGACGACGTCCGGAGTCGTCGAGCCCCCCAGCTCCACGGTCATCTACGACTGTGCCGACCCCTACCTCGTCGTCGCCGCGGACAAGGGCACGGCGACGTTCTCCGACACCGCCAATGCCATTGCGCGCGACCGAAGCTACTGGCTCGGGGACGCCTTCGCGTCGGGCGGGTCGTCCGGATACGACCACAAGGCGATGGGTATCACCGCCCGCGGTGCCTGGGTCAGCGCCCAGACCCACCTACGCGAACTCGGTATCGACACCGTCCGGGACGACTTCACGGTGGTGGGCATCGGCGACATGAGCGGCGACGTCTTCGGCAACGGAATGCTGTTGAGTGCGCACATTGGTCTGGTCGCGGCCTTCGATCACCGGCACATCTTCGTCGACCCGGACCCGGACCGGTCTAGATCTCTCGCGGAACGCCGGCGCCTGTTCGAGAAGGGCCGTTCGAGCTGGGGGGACTATGATCGGGCGCTGATCAGTGACGGCGGCGGTGTGTGGTTCCGGACGGCCAAGTCCATACCGGTCTCGGCATCGATGCGGGCGAGTCTCGGAGTCGACGACGAGGTCGAGCTGCTCACTCCTGACCAACTGATCGCTGCGATCCTCACCGCTCCGGTCGACCTGTTGTGGAGCGCAGGCGTCGGCACCTATGTGAAGGCCTCGGACGAAAGCCACGCCAACATAGGGGACAAGGTCAACGACGGTGTGCGCGTGGACGCGACGAGTGTCCGGGCCAGAGCAATCGCAGAAGGCGGCAACCTCGGTGTCTCGCCGCGTGCGCGGATACAGTTCGCCCGCCGCGGAGGATTGATCAACTCCGACGCTATCGACAACGCCGCCGGAGTGGACAGTTCGGACCACGAGGTCAACATCAAGATCCAACTCGCGAGCAGTGACGTCACTGCACGACTCGAGCCGGAGGAGCGCGCTTCGCTGTTGGCGTCGATGGCCGACGACGTCGCAGCGCACGTGTTGCGGAACAATCGTCACCACAACGAGGTGCTCAGCGATGCGAGGTTCAACTCCGCGCACTTCACCGATGTGTACGGCCGGATAGTTGCCGATCTCGAATCTCGGCGGGGCCTCAACCGCGGACTGGAGTGCCTTCCGGAGGCCGCCGAGTTCGACATCCTCGAACGAGACCAGCAGGGTCTGGTCAACCCACAGCTCGCGACAGTGCTGGCACATGTAAAACTCGACCTCAAATCCCAACTCCTACAGGACGAGGTGCTGGAGGCCGAGTGGTTCGAGCCGGTTTTCTCGACGTACTTCCCCGACGCCCTGACCGCCCTGCTCGGCGACTCCATCGATCAGCACCCGCTCCGCCGTGAGATCACCGCGACAGTGCTCGTCAACGAGATCATCGCAGCTGCCGGGATCACCTATCCGTTCCGTCTCGTCGAGGACACCGGGGCCACGGCGTCGGACATCGTCCGCGCCTACGCCGTCGCGACGACTGTCTTCCGTCTACCTGATCTCTGGACGAGCATCCGTGGCGCAGACCTTCCCACCGCGGATACGAATGCGCTGGTGGTCGAGAGCAGGCGGCTTCTGGATCGCGCGTCGCGATGGTTCCTAAGCAATCGTCCTCAACCGCTCGACATCGGTGTCGAGATAGACCGATTCGAGCCGGTCGTCAGCCGTCTCTCCGGTGAGGTCGCAGACATGTTGTGCGGCAACGAGGCAGACACCGTCGAAGCGTCGACCCGGTCGATGGTCGAGCGAGATCTGCCCCGGGAGATCGCGCAGCGGCTGGCCGAGTCGCTCTACGCCTACAGCCTGCTCGACATCGTCGAGATCGCTGCACAGGTCAACCTCGAGCCGGACGCTCTGGCAAGGGTGTACTACGCGCTGTCCGATCACCTTCGCATCGACGAACTACTCATCGCGGTCTCCTCGTTACCCCGTGGGGATCGTTGGCAATCCCTCTCACGAATCGCGTTGCGAGAGGACCTCTACCGGTCGCTGCGGCGACTCTCGGTCGATGTTGTGAAGTGTTCGACGGAGGCAGCTGACTCGCCGGTCGCCGCCATCGGGCAATGGGAACAGCAGAACCGGGCGCGCCTGAGTCGTTGCCGGCGGACGTTGGACGAGTTGCGCCGGTCCGGCGCCACGAATGTGGAGGCTCTCACGGTCGCGACGACACAGATCCGACGAATGACGCAGACGGGATGATGATGGAAACGACTACGAACGGCCAGGGCACGGCCCAGGTCAAGCGCGGCATGGCAGAAATACTCAAGGGCGGCGTGATCATGGATGTCGTCACGCCCGAGTAGGCGAAGATCGACGAGGACGCCGGTGCGGCGGCGGTCATGGCTCTCGAGCGCGTGCCCGCCGACATCCGCGCCCAGGGCGGCGTGTCGCGGATGAGCGACCCCGACATGATCGACGGCATCATCGCCGCCGTCTCGATCCCGGTGATGGCCAAGGCTCGCATCGGTCATTTCGTCGAGGCGCAGGTCCTGCAGAGCCTGGGCGCGGACTACGTCGACGAGTCCGAGGTCCTGACCCCGGCCGACTACAGCAATCACATCGACAAGTGGGCCTTCACCGTGCCGTTCGTGTGTGGTGCGACCAATCTCGGTGAGGCCCTGCGCCGGATCACCGAGGGAGCGGCCATGATCCGCTCGAAGGGCGAGGCCGGCACCGGCGACGTGTCCAACGCGACGACCCATACGCGCCAGATCCGTGACCAGATCCGACGGCTGACATCGCTGCCGAAAGACGAGTTGTATGTC
Organism: Gordonia sp. OPL2; assembly: GCF_003797825.1. Taxonomy (GTDB): domain Bacteria; phylum Actinomycetota; class Actinomycetes; order Mycobacteriales; family Mycobacteriaceae; genus Gordonia. The sequence continues at coordinate 40,775 of NZ_RKME01000009.1, read as the reverse complement.
GCGGCAAAGGAATTGCAGGCGCCCTACGACGTCGTGGCCGAGGTGTCCGAAGCCGGCAAGCTGCCGGTCGCGCTGTTCACCGCCGGTGGCATCGCCACCCCGGCCGACGCCGCGATGATGATGCAGCTCGGCGCCGAGGGCGTCTTCGTGGGATCGGGCATCTTCAAGTCGGGCAACCCGGCACAGCGCGCCGCGGCGATCGTGCAGGCGACCACCTTCCACGACGACCCGGACGTGCTGGCGAAGGTCTCGCGCGGCCTGGGTGAGGCGATGGTCGGCATCAACGTCGACTACATCCGCAGCCGCACCGCCTCGCCGAGCGCGGCTGGTGACCGCTTCAACCGGTTCGGCCGCGTCGGTACCTAAACCCCGATCCACCGATCGATGATCTGTGGTGTCGTGAAAGGTGTTGAGCACGTTTGGGTCGTCGGCGGGCGTGAGGGGGTTGCCGATCTCGAATGTCGGCATTTTCAATGGGTTTGGGTGTTTTGCGTCTGACTTAGTTCGGCATTTGGCCTGGAAAAAATACCAGCCAGGATGCGGCGTGCCTGGACGGCTGGGAGGTCAGTGCAAGTGTCGAATCAGAGGGTGTCGAACACACGCAAGAAGCGGCGGTTGTTGCAACCGAGTCAGAAGTACGAGATGTGGGTGGCGGTGCTGACCGGCCAATCCACCCAGCGCGAAGCGGCCGAGAAGTACAAGGTCGATCGGTCCACGGTGACCAAGGGTGGCCAGTGTGTCCGCAATCCAGCCGGTGGGCGCCACGCGCGGAGTTGCACGCCCCTTTGCGCAGACGCTGGACGGCGATCACCGGTGCACCCTCACCACAGGTGATGGTGGTGATCGCCGAGTTCAACCGGCGAACCCGGGTGTAGCCGAGCCCAAGGCCCTGCTTGCCGGGGCCGTGGACTTCGACGATCGAGTCGTCGATGTCGACCATCACCGGCCCGTCGATCCCGGCCAGCACCGGGGTCCGGGCATGAAGTCCGGCCAGCATCCTGGGTGGCGATCGCATCCAACTGGCGGACATGCCCGAGGGAGAGCTCTAGCAGAAACGATCCCAACGTCGACGGTGCATAGGGGTCGTCGAACACCCGCCCCATCGCCCCGTGCCGCAACAGAGCCATGTCATCGATGCTGTCAGCGCCGGCGACCATCCCTGCGACCAGGGAGAACACCTTCCGATCCGGATTGGACCCCTTGTCGGTCGGCACCGTCAGATGCTCGCGTGCCAACCCTGACAGACTCGCGTGTTCAGCCAGCGACATCACCGGCACCAGCCCCGCCGCGCCGGAGATTCGGGTCATCACAGGACGCAGACCGGACCGGATGGTTGTGAGACAATCGCGCTTCGCCTCGACGAGTTCCCGTAGTTCCGCCGGCGTGCGCAACGCCCGTGAGCGATCCAGGTCGTCGAACGGGACGGACATCAGAGACTCACGCTCGACTGGTGAAGGTGTGGAGGTCCAGTGAGACGTCCACGCCGTCCTTCTCAACCAGATGCGCGGATGCTGGGCGCCGGCGCCATTTCGGGTCCACGAACCCACTCGCGCCGCACAATATAGTCGGCCCTTGTTTGTAGGATTCAGAACACCAAGATCGGATTCGCCTCCCCGCTCGACGACTCCGGCACCAACTTGTTCCGGCTCGGCGCCTGGGCGCCTAAACCTCGATTCACCGATTTGGCTGGAAACGGGCGGTGCGGGATAGACGAAATACCCTGTCTGAGTGACAGAATGGGACTTCCCTAGGGTTCCATCCGCACGCTCAGAAGGCCATCTCGTAGATGCTTCCGCGACCCTGCTCGAACTGGATGTGTCGATGTCAGCTTTGCGTCTGGTTCGGCTGGCTCACCGAAACGTTGACGCGCGAGTTGCCGGTGATGTGCAGCGAGCCGGAGTTTCAGGCCCCTAACGACGGCGGCCGCGACCCTGAAGTGCGCCGAGCCCGTTGCGTTGGATCGCGCTCCCAGCAGTCCTCACTATCGAACGGCGAAGGTCGGGTTCCGCTCCGGCGGCGATCCGATGAAGCTGGTCGGTGTGCCATTGAAGCTCAAGGGCGCCCTCGAGCGCGCGGATCGACTGTTTTCGTGCCAACGTTGACGGCAGACCGAAAGTGACGGCACGCGTAGTCAGGTCCGCAGAGCCATTCAAGATCCGGGTCGCCGCGTCTGGAGTCGTGGCAGACGGACGTCCGACGCCGACGATGTCGCAGGCACCGGAGCTGATTGCGTCGCTCATCCCCGCCCGTGTCCTGAATCCACCGGTCACTGCGATCGGCGAGGCTTGGGTCTCGCGCCGTACCGCTTCAGCGAACTCAAGGAAGTACGCTTCACGAGCCATCGTACTGGCGGTCAGTTCGGGTGCCCTTCCAGTCATGGCTGGAGATTCGTATGTTCCCCCGCTGATCTCGAGCATATCGATGCCATCTGACTCGAGAAGGCGGGCGACGCAGCGGAAGTCGTCCTCGCTGAAGCCGCCTCGTTGGAAGTCGGCAGAGTTGATCTTTACGCCGACTGCAAATCCTGCTCGACCGGCGGTTTCCCGGCGAATCGCGCGGAGGATCTCAAGTAGAAAGCGGGATCGATTCTCGATGGATGATCCGCCCCACTCGTCTTCGCGTCGGTTACTGTTCGGAGAGAGGAATTGTGAAATCAAGTAGCCGTGAGCTGCGTGGATCTGAACGCCGTCGAAGCCTGACTCCGCCGCGATGACCGCTGCGGTGGCGAACTTCTGAATGATATCCGCGATCTCGCGCGCCGAGAGTTCGCGGGGTGTTGCCATTCCCGGAATGCCGGTGGGTATCGCAGAGGGCGCGACCGGTCTGACGCCGGCTATCGGGTTGGCCTGGCGACCGGGATGATTGATCTGCATCCACATCGCAGTTCCCGTCCCGCGCATTGCGGAGGCCCAGCGTGCAAAAGCGGCGAGGTCGGATCGTTCGTCGGCGACAACGTTGCCAGGCTCGCCCAGATGCTGTCGATCGACCATGACATTGCCCGTGACCAGCAGACCGAACCCGCCAATAGTCGCCCACCGCGAGTACAGCCGGGTCAACCGTATGTCCGGCGCGCCGAAGGCGTCCGCGAGGCCTTCACTCAGTGCGGATTTCATGATTCTGTTGCGAAGGGCCGCGCCACACGGAAGTGTGATCGCAGAATCAAGCTGGGGCGCCATTGAGTTCATTCTCCTGATGGGTGTCGGAACGCTGTGAGGTAGGTTGATCGGGTGGTAGCTGAGCGGGACGCGCGTCGTGGTCGGGGCGATCAGACGAGGGCGGCGATTCTAGATGCCACGCTGGAACGCCTTGCCACGCATGGATTCGCCGCTACTTCTACCCGGGGGATTGCAGCGAGGTTGGGCGTATCGCAGGGTGCGATCCAATACCATTTCAAAACCAAGGTCGACATGGTGGAGGCGGCCCTGAACGAATTGCTCGACCGCATCGGACCACGGCGGACCGCCGCGGGTGATCCGTCCGATGGTTCCGAGATCGACGAATGGCGTGCGGCGGAGAGGCTCATGGAGAGTCTATGGCGGGTCCACAATCTTCCCATTTCTCGGGCTGTCATCGAACTTCTTTCGGTGGCCAATAGCGACGATTCGGTGCGCGAGAAGATGTCCGATATCGCCAATCGTGCGCAGGAAATGACTCTGGAGTCTGGGCGGGCCCTCATGCCGACGCTGAGCCGCACACCGGGTTTCGACGAATGGCTACTCCAGGCGATCGCCTCGATGCGTGGTCAGGTGATCATCTCCCGGCTGGTAGTGGAGGGGGCCGTCTCGCTGCAGTGGCCAGCGCACCGTGACATCCTGCTTTCGCAGTTGCGCGCGGTGCAGGTCGGCTAGGCCTGTACGCCGTTCGACGACTGCCGGTCACGGGACCCTCCACGACCGTCAGAGCAGGGCGCCCGCGACTTTTCGCGCCACCGCCCCGACTCGCTGGTACTTCGATCCGAGTGCTCGAACAGACAGATCGAAGAAGTGGGCGTCGGGCCCGATCAGCACCTTGGCCTGATTCCTGCGGACTCCTCGTAGGATCGTTTTCGAGGCAGACTCCGGTGTCGTGATGGTGAGGTGCTTGTCGAATACCTCCGACATACGCTTATGGTCGGTGCCTTCAGATACCGTGGCGTTCTTGACGATAGAGGTCCTCACCCCACCCGGGTGCACGCAAGTGACTTTGAGATGCGGGTGGGACGCGAGCATTTCGATGCGCAGTGCCTCCGTGAAGCCGCGGACCGCGAACTTCGATGAGTTGTATGCACTCTGGTCACCTACGCCGAAAAGCCCGAAGATGGAAGAAACATTGACGATGTGGGCCTCGTTCGCGGTAATGAGTTGCGGTAAAAGAGCTTTGGTCATGTTCACCACGCCCCAGAAGTTGACATCCATCACCCTCTGATAGTCCTTGAAGCTCGTGTCGGTCACGGATCCGTGATGGTCGACCCCGGCGTTGTTGAAAACCAGGTTCACGGCGCCGAATTTGTCGATCACGTCACTCGCGTAGTGCTCGACGAGTGTCTGCTCCCGCAGGTCGAAGACCTTGCTGTCGACCGTTGCACCCATCGTCGCGAGTCGTGCCCGCGTTTCCTCGAGCCCCTCCGCGTCCCAGTCGCAGATCGACACCCTGCATCCGGCCGCTGCTAGGTCGACCGCGAGAGCCCGCCCGATTCCTGAAGCGGCGCCGGTCACTACGGCGACCTTGTTCTCGATGTTCGTCATCGTCTCTCTCGTTCCCTGTCGTACGCACCTGCAGGACGACTTCCCACCCCGCCTGCGTGCCGGTGCTGGTTCCGTCGGGCAAACGGCACTGGGCCGTGATTCAGTAACACAAATAACGTCACCGACTGGTTCAGAACCATACACTGACTGGAAATTTGCCGCAAGGGCCAGTGCTTCGGGAGGGGCGATGGTAGGGCGAGTCAAACGGTCTCCAAACTGACTGGAGCAGAACACTATTGGAGGAAGCGCGTGGTTGCGCGCGGCATCGACCTCCGACGGTGTGGACCGGCGAACCCGTTGACACGCGTATCGATCATTCGGTATAGTAATATGAACAATGTTCATATTGGCTTGCTTCGACGCAGAGCATCGCATCCGAGCCAGCCCTGTGCTTCGGGAGGATCAGGCCCCATGTCACTGCCTGCTCGGTGCTTCGCGGCTGCGTTAATCGCGGCGGCAATGGTGATGACTTCGGTCGGTGCCGGCGTGACGTCAGCGAGTGATCCGTTCTACGCCAGCGGGCACGGGGTCGCTGCGGTGGCGAACGCGCAACCGGGTGATGTGTTGAGAACTCGGACGGTGTCGTACCGGATCACGGGTGTACCCACGGCCGTCACCGCGGTACAAATCGTCTATCGCACGACCGACGTGAAGGGCCGCCCCACGAGCAACGTCACGAGTGTGCTCAAGCCGACGGGGCCCGCCCGCGCCGGAGCGGCGGTGTCCTACCAGTCGTTCTACGATTCGCTGGACCCGGAGCACAGTCCGTCACGATCGGTAGCGGGGAGCGTCTCGTTCGGCGGCCTGATCAACAACATGGAGTCCGTATTCCTCATTCCGCTGCTCGCTCGCGGCTATCCGGTGATCGTCACCGATACCGAGGGGCAGCGTGCGAATTTCGCCGCGGGGCCCGAATACGCTTACAACACGATCGACGCGATCCGTGCCGCTGGACGTGTCTCCAGCACCGGGCTTTCCGACACGACGCGCGTTGCGCTGTACGGATATTCGGGCGGTGCGATCGCAACGAACTGGGCTGCGGCGTTGGCGCCGCGGTACGCTCCGGATGTCAACCGGCGGTTGGTGGGTGCGACATCCGGAGGACTCCTGGTCGCTCCTGCCAGCAATTTGACCTACGTCGACGGAAGTCTGGGATGGTCGGGTGTCGCCGTGATGGCGATCGCCGGTCTGGGCCGCTCGTACGATATCGACTTTCGTCCGTACCTCAGCGAACGCGGGCGGCAGCTTGTGGGCTCGATCCAGCGGGCTTCGATCGCAGACGTGCTGTTTAGGTACCCGGGCCTGCGGTGGAGTGATCTCGTGCTGCCCAAGTACGCCGACCCGCGATCGGTGCAGCCCTTCGTCGACGTGGCCAATCGGATCAATCTCGGCTCGCAGCCCACTCCGACGATTCCCCTCCAGGTCGCGCAGGCGCTCAACGGGTGGCTGGAGGGGACGGCGGGGAACAAGCCCTCGATTGACTCAGGCGACGGCGTCATGATCGCCGGCGACGTCCGCTCGTTGCTCCGCCAGTACTGCGCGAGCGGAAACCGTTCCGTTCAGTACATCGAGTACCCGGTACTTTCGCACTCGATCGCGGCGTTGCCCGCGGAGGCCGAGGCAATCAAGTTCATCGAGGACAGGTTCGCCGGCCGGAAGCCGTTGTCGACCTGTGGGAACATCGCACCCGGGAATTCGCTGGCGCCGCTCGTCGGCACTGGCAAGTGACCGCGTCCGAGCTCCACCTGGCGCGACTCAGTTCACGTCGAGGCTTCGTCCAAGGCTCTCTGCGGCGAAGGCTACTGCGTCCTCCCACGGAACCGTCAGAAACTCCTGGCGTGCGGTCGTGTAGTGATTCGCGAGGCCGGTCACCGTCGACCACAGCAGTGTCATCGCGAGGCCGACATCGCCCTCATACCCCTGGTCGATGAGCCCCCGGCCCAGGGTCGCGACAAGATCCGCGGTAGCGGCTCGGAGGCGTTGTTCGACAGCCGGTTGTAAACCGCCGCTCTCCTGAACGAGTCCCAGCGCGTCGAACTGGCGACCGAACACCTGGTACTGCTCGCGGTACTGAGTGGCGGTGGCGATGAACACTTCCGCGAAGTCGGACGCGGTCTCGATCTGTCTCCGCAGTTTCCCGGTCAGCCGCACCACGTTCTCGGCAAAGATGCCGATGAACAGGTCCTCCTTGGTCGCGAAGTACGTATAGACGGTGCCGAGAGATATCCCGGCACCGTCCGCGACGTCGCGCATTCGCAGTGCGGCGTAGCCACCGTCGCGGAGCAGTTCCTCGCCGGCGAGGAGGATGTCGATCCGCCGCTGGTCGCGATCCCCCCACCGGGTGGCATTCGTCGCTGTAGTCCTGCTCACCGTTCGATATTGCCTAGCGCCGCCTCGGCGAACATCACCGGATCGTGCGCGCAGACCAGCCGCACCGATCCGGCACCGTCGGCGAACGTCTCGGCGAGGCGGTCCCGGGTGGCCCGCGCCTCCCGCCTCCCGGTCGCGGAGATGAACTGCCCGGCGCGCAGAGACGCGGGCACGGGGCCGCCGAACACCGCGGCGCGGTGATAGAAGGCGTCGCCGCAGTGCAACAGCCAGCCGTCGCCGGACCGCACCGCGACCCCCGCATGGCCGGGGGTGTGACCGGGGAGCGGGACCAGGAGGGCGTCGTCGCCGAGCGGCTTCAGGTACGCCGCGGCGAACCCGAACCAGTCCGCGCGGAACATGTCGTAGGCCGTCACGGCGGGCTCGTTCGAACGGCGCCAGGGCCGGTACCGGACGGCTGCGGGGATGCCTCGTGTTCCCCGCGCCGACTGCAGCTCCGTCGCCGTCGTGTGGACGGTCGCGCCGGGAAAGTCGTCGATGCCGCCCGTGTGGTCGGAGTCAAGGTGGGTGGCAACGATGTGTGTCACGTCGGACCGGTCGAAGCCGAGCGCCTCGACCTGCGCGGCGGCGGTCTCGACGGGCGCGAAGTCGGGCCGAATTACCCGGGCCAGGCCTCCGGTGAGGCGGGCCGCGGGTGCCGTTATGTCGGCCAGCCCGAGTCCGGTGTCGACGAGCACGAGCCCGGCGTCAGTCTCCAGGAGCAGCACGTGGCACACCATGGACGGCGCGCCGAGGGGGCGGAGTGTGCCGCAGTTGAGGTGGTGCACGCGGGAGATCATGCGGCACTCCCGTCCGCGAAGCGTGCCGCGAAGAAGGCGAAGACGCGCGCCCAGGCGTCGGCCGACGCCGCCTCGTCATAGCCGAGGCCTATCACGCGCAGGACCCCGTCGGGGGCGAACTCGAGCCGGTTGGCGAAGCTGTGCCCCACGCCCGGATAGGTGTTCAGGTCCGACGGGACGCCGGCCCGGTCGAGGACGCGTCGCAGGCGCCGCTCGCCGAACGGGAGGAACGGGTCATGGGAACCGAAGGAGCCGACCACCGGACAGGCGTCGGCGCCGACCATGCGAAAGGTGGTGAGTGCGACGGCGAGTCCTCGCCGAACCGGAAGGCCAGCGTGTAGGCGGCGGAGAAGGCGCCTCGGGCGACGGTGGAGGCCACGTCGAGCGGCCACGAAAACCGTGGTGCCAGCGAGCGCGGCCCGTCGACCACGGCGGCGACGATCTGGGCGGCGTGCTCGGGGTCCAGGCCGGGAAGCCTGCGCATGCTGGGCGTGGGCGCGCTCATCCGGGTGCGGATGAGCGGCATGTGCATCGACGTGACGCGAATGTTCCTGGTCCGCAGTTCCGGTGCCACGCTGCGGAACCACGTCGAAGGCGCGCCCGCGCAATGAGGGACGCGCCATGGTGACTCCGTTCGGCCGAAATATGAACTATGTTCATATTGCTCGGCGAGCAGGCGCGTGTCAAGGCGGGCGCAAGCACAGAAGGCAGTCAGACTGAACTGTGTTCAGATATGCTCACACCAAGCATCCGTGGTCGGCGAATCCGGGCTGACCACGGCCTTGCACGACATCGGTTACGTGATCACCGATTCAGAGCTGGACTATGTGGTGCTCGGCGAGACACGCACCTATTCGTTCGAGGCCATCACGACGGCCATCCGCCTGGTCGAGCGGGGTGCCCGGTTCATCGCGACCAATCCGGACGCGACAGGGCCGTCGGCGAGCGGATCGTTGCCGGCGACCGGCGCGGTGGCCGCTCTCATCACCCGCGCCACGGGCCGCGAACCGTACTACGTCGGCAAGCCGAACCCGTTGATGATGCGGTCGGCGATCCGGCAGATCGGGGCGCATTCGGAGAGCACGCTCATGATCGGTGACCGCATGGACACCGACGTCATCTCCGGTATGGAGGCCGGCCTGCAGACGATTCTCGTGCTGTCGGGGATCTCCACCCCCACCTCGGTGGAGCTGTACCCCTACCGACCCACCCGCGTCATCGGTTCGGTTGCCGATCTCGTCGGCCACACCGCCGATCCCTTCGCAACATAGCTGCGTTACCCGCGCCATACCCGCACCACGGCGGCCGAGGGCAACACGGTTGTCGCCGACAGCACCCACCCCGACATGCGAACAGCACCCACCTTCACAACGGTGGGTGCTGTCGGCGACAAACGTGTTGCCCTCGGCACGAAAGCGGTTGCCCTCGGCGGGAGAACTGCCTTACGCCAGAGCTTTGGCCTTCAAGGCGTCGTACTCGTCCTGGGTGATGGTGCCGGAATCCAGGAGTGACTTGGCGTCGGCGATCTGTTCGGCCGGACTCTTCGTGGCGACCGACTGGATGTAGCTGTCGGTAGCGGCCTTGGCCTCCTTGGCCGCAGCCTGCTGGCGCTCCGCCATGCCGCGTCCTTTGGCGAGCAGATACACGATCGACGTGATGTACGGGAAGATCACCAGGAAGATGACCCACGCGGCCTTGGCCCAGCCGGACGCCTTGTGATCGCGGAACAGGTCGGTGATGATGAACCACAGGACGATCAGGTACGCGACGAACGCGAAGATGACGATCGTGTACCAGAGGAAGTCCCAGAACGAATCCCACATGGGAAAGTGCTCCTTGCATGTCAGAGTGGCCGACGGTCGCCAGCGCGCGTTCAGCTTATGACAGCACATTCACTTCGGCAGGGAGTGACTACGATTTGCTCTCATGGAGTTGGGCCTTGACACCTTCGGCGACGTCACCGTCGACGACACCGGTGCCCCGCTGACAGCGGCACAGACCATCCGTAACGTCCTCGAGCAGGCCGTGCTGGCCGATGAGGTCGGCGTCGACTTCCTCGGTGTCGGAGAACATCACCGCGACGACTACGCGATCTCCGCGCCCGAGGTGGTGCTCGCCGCGGTCGCCGCGAGGACGCGGCGGATGCGCTTGGGTTCGGCGGTGACCGTGCTGAGCTCCGACGACCCGATCCGCGTGTTCGAACGGTTCGCCACCCTCGACGCGTTGTCGGACGGTCGGGCCGAGGTGATCCTGGGCCGCGGCTCGTTCACGGAGTCGTTCCCGCTCTTCGGCTTCGACCTGTCCGAGTACGAGGAACTGTTCACCGACAAGTTGTCGTTGTTCGCGGCGTTGCGTTCCGGGCTGCCGGTGACCTGGTCGGGTTCCACTCGCGGCCCGCTGACCGAGCAGTCCGTGTTCCCCCAACTCGCCGACCCGCCCCTGCCGACCTGGATCGCGGTCGGCGGCAGCCCCGAGTCGGTGATCCGATCGGCGTCCTACGGCCTTCCGTTGATGCTGGCGATCATCGGCGGCGATCCTCTCCGATTCGCCCCGTACGTCGATCTGTATCGCCGGGCCCTGACCGAACTCGACCAGCCGACGGACCTGCCGGTGGGCGTGCACTCCCCCGGCCACGTGGCCGACACCGATGAGCAGGCGCGCGAGGAGTTGTGGCCGCACTACCGCGTCTACGTCGAACGGATCGGCCGGGAGCGTGGATGGCCCCCGCCGACGCGCATCGAGTTCGATCGGTCGACGGGGCCGTCGGGTTCGCTGTACGTCGGTTCGCCGGAGACGGTCGCCACCAAGATCGCCGCGACGTCGAAAACGTTGGGCCTGAGCCGCTTCGACATGAAGTACTCGCACGGCACCCTGCCGCACGAGAAACTCATGCGCAGCATCGAACTCTATGGCACCCAGGTGATCCCGCGCGTGCGCGAACTGCTCGCCGATTGACCAGCGTGGTCACCGCCGGGCGAGAGTCAGCAGGAAGTCGCCGGCATCGTCGGTCCAGGTGTGAGTCACGCCGAGCCCCGCGGTGGCGAGCTCGTCGGCCAGCGCCGCACGGTCGAACTTGGTGCTGATCTCGGTGAGCACCTCGGTTCCGGCCGACAGTTCCCATCGACGGTCGAGGAGCGGGATGTCGACGACGATGTCGCGTCGCGCGCGCAACCACATCTCGATGCGGTGGCGCTTCGGGTTCCACCGGGCGACGTGATCGAAGTCGTCGGCGTACAGTCCGCGCGTGTCCAGCCCGGTCCGCAACACCTCGATCATGTTCCGGTTGAAATCGGCGGTCACCCCGGCCTTGTCGTTGTAGGCGGCGACCAGCCGACCGGTGTCCTTGATCAGATCGGCGCCGAGCAGGAAGTAGTCGCCCGGGTCGAGGGCTCCGGCGATCGTGCGCAGGAACGTCGCTCGCGCCTCGTCGTCGAAGTTGCCGATGGTGCCGCCGAGGAACACCGCGACACGCGGCCCCGAGGACGGGGGCACCGTGAGGTCGGGGCTCGTGAAGTCGCCGGCCACCGGGACGATGTCGATGTCCGGGTAGTCGACTCGTAGTGTGGCCGCCGACGACTCGAGGATCTCCGTGCTCACATCGAGCGGGACGTAGCGAAACGTCCGGCCCTCGTGATCGGCACGCTCGGCGAAAGCGGAGAGCAGCAGGCGGGTCTTGGTCGACGTGCCCGACCCGAGTTCGACCATCGTCGACGCCTCGGTCACGGCCGCGATCTCCGCACTGCGTGCCGCGAGGATCTCGGTCTCCCGCCGCGTCGGGTAGTACTCGGGCAGCCGGGTGATCTCGTCGAACAGCTTGCTGCCGCGCTCGTCGTAGAGCCACTTGGTGGGCAGGGTCGGCGGGTCGGCCCACAATCCGGCGACGGCGTCGGCGGCCAGCGGGTCCTCGATACCGGTGATCACCGGGCCAACCGCAATCCGGAGAACGCCCAGCGCGCCGAGGCCGGGAAGAAGTTGCGGTAGGTCGCGCGCTCATGGCCGCGCGGAGTCACCGCGCTCGCCCCGCGCAGCACATGCTGATCGCACATGAACTTGCCGTTGTACTCGCCGACGGCACCGTTCGCGGGGACGAATCCCGGATAGGGCAGGTAGGCGCTGGCCGTCCACTCCCACGTGTCGCCGATCATCGTGCTCCCGGCTCGGCCCGGATGGCATCTGGCCGGGTCGAGCAGTTGCCCCCGCGTCGACGACCCGGTGACAGCAGCCGTCTCCCACTCGAATTCGGTGGGAAGACGCGCACCTGCCCACCGCGCATAGGCATCGGCCTCATAGAACGAGACATGCAGGACGGGCTCGTCGAGGACGAGCCGGCGGCGTCCGGACAGGGTGAACGTGGCCCACTCCCCGTCGACCTGTTGCCAGTACCCGGGTGACTGCCATCCCGTCTCGCGGATGTGTGCCCACCCATCGGAAAGCCAGAACTCGGGACGCCGGTAGCCGTCGTCGGCGATGAACTCCAGCCACTCGGCGTTGGTCACCGCACGCTCTGCGATCTCGAAGTCCTCCAGGAACACCCGGTGCCGCGGACCCTCGTTGTCGTAGGAGAAACCCGCTCCGCTCCCGGCGCCGAGCTGACCCGGCCCGCTCGCTCCGCTCCCGGCGCCGATTTCCGTCACCCCACCCGACACCGACCGCCAGGTCAGCGGATCAGGCGTACCGGACTCGTCGGCGGCGCGGTCGACGTAGACGGGCGCGAACGCATGGGTGGAGAACAGGTGCTTGAGGTCCATCAGCAGCAGTTCCTGGTGCTGCTGCTCGTGATTGCATCCGAGTTCGGCGAGCGCGAGCACGTCGTCGTCGAGGGCGCCGCGCTCGAGAACGTCGGCCATCGCGTTGTCGACGTACTCGCGATAGTGGCCGACATCGGCAACACCCGGCCGGGTCACCAGCCCGCGCTCGGGGCGCGGATGACGCGCACCGACCGCCTCGTAGTAGCTGTTGAAGAGATACCGGAAGGTCTCGTCGTAGACCACGTACGACGGATCATTGCGGAGGATGAACTCCTCGAAGAACCACGTGACATGCGCCCGATGCCATTTCACCGGGCTGGCGTCGGTCATCGACTGCGGCGTCTGGTCCTCCGCGGACAGACTCGAGGTCAAGGCGTCGGTCAGTCCGCGGACCTCGAGAAACCTCTCGGACTGCGACGGCGGGGCGGACGCCGACGATGACTCTGCTGACGACGACTGAGCTGACGACGACCCTGCTGACGACGACTGAGCTGACGACGACCCTGCCGTCTCGGACGGGGTGATGCTGGGCTTGGTGATGCTCACCGGTACCTCCCGGTTCCTGCGGACCGGCTCGTGCTGAACCGGCGGATGGACGGGCAACCCTCGGCTCCATCGTTCCCACGGCCTTCACCGCTGTCAACGAACAACCGGAGTCGAGACACTCGCCGTCATCGCATCACAGGCCACCGACAAAAACCGCTCACCACGATTCGCCGTCAACGGATGGTTGACGTACGTGGAGCGTCAACCTATCGTTGACGCATGCCGGAACCCGTGATCATGACCAACATCCGTCTCGACGACCTGATCGCCGCCATCCGCAAGGTGCACGACGATCCACTCGAACAACTCTCCGACGCCGTGGTCGCGGGTCAGCACCTCGGCGAGGTCGCCGATCACCTCATCGGCCACTTCGTCGATCAGGCCCGTCGCGCTGGCGCCTCCTGGACCGAGATCGGCACCAGCATGGGCGTCAGCAAGCAGGCCGCGCAGAAGCGCTTCGTCACGCCCACCCCGGACACGTCGCTCGCAGACGAGTCGAATCCGTTCGGGCGCTTCACACCTCGGGCCCGCAACGTCGTCGCCGAAGCCAACAATCTGGCGATCGCCGAGCATGCCGCGTCGGTCACGCCGGAACATCTCGCCCGAGGCCTGACGGTTGCACCCGAATCGGTCGCAGATCTCACGCTGCGAGCCCAGGGCGTCGAGCTGGCCGCGCTGGCGGAGGCCTGCACCGTGCCGGCCGGTGCCCCCGAGGAGACGGGAAACCGAAAGTCACTGGTGCCCTTCGATGATCGATCGAAGTCCGTGCTCGAGAAGACCGTGACCACCGCTGTCGGCATGGGCCACAACTACGTGGGGACCGAGCACCTTCTGCTGGCGCTGTTCGCCGATCCGGCACTCGCTGCGGTACTCGAAACCCTCGGCGTGCGTGCCGATGCGGCACGGACGTTCATCCTCGAGACCCTCGATCAGTTCACGCAGAAGTGATTCAGCCGTCCTCCGCGGCCTCTTCGGACTCCTCGACGGCATCGGTGTCGATGTAGTGCACGGCCGCCTCTTCGGCGGAGGCCCCGGCACCGTCGATACCCGCGTCGGTCGCAACCTGTTCCTGCTCGTCGTCGATGCCGGTCCCCTCGTCGGGGGCGATCAACCGTCCGGCGCGACCCTCACCTGACTGATCGGCCTCGTCGTAGTCGGCGTCGCGATCAGATGCGTGTGACCGCCAGTCCTTTCGGTTCTCGGCGTCGATGTCATCGAGCGGATCCGATGCGCCGACGTCGGGCTCCTCCTCGGACAGTCGCTCGTCGAGCGTCTCGCCCTCGCGTTGTTCCTGCGCCGTCAATCCGCGGCGCGCCCCGCTGGGGGGATGATCCGGCGGGGAGTAGCCCTCGTCGAGTACGTCGTCGACGCCGCGATCGTCCAGCGTGTCCTCGGGTTGGAGCTGATCGTCGTCGTCGAGACTGTATTCGCCGTCCGAGCCTTCGGAAATGCTGCCGATGTCATCACTCACGATGTTCACGATGCCAGTCCTGTCGAGGCGGATCCACCCGACGCTGTGACCAGCTTCACCCGACATGACCGCCGCGGGGTGAATTCGTCATTCTTTGACACGACGCGTCGACAGAAACACTGTTGACCTGCCCGCTGTGGCCGTATCCTCCCAGCCATGACCACACCGCCCGATCCTCACAATCCCGGCACGCCGGACGATCCGAACGCCGGCGGTACCCCGCCGCCGTCCTACCCGCCCCCGGGGTCGTACCCGCCGCCGGAGTCCACTCCGCCGCAGGGCGGTGGCAGTTATCCTCCGCCGGGTTCCTACTCTCCCCCGAGCTCGCCTCCCCCCGGCTCGACACCACCGCCACCGCCGCCCGGCAGTGGCGGATACGGCCAGCCGGCACCCGGTTACGGCCAGCCCGGCGCTGACCCCGGCTACGGACAACCCGGCGGCGGTTACGGCCAGCCCGCGGGTGGCTACGGACAACCGGCCGGCGGTTACGGTCAACCGGGCGGCGGTTACGGCGCCCCGGGTGCACCTGGCAACTACGGCACCGCCGCATTCGGCGCCCCGCCGGCCGCGCAGTTCTCCATCGGCGAGGCCATCAGCTACGGATGGAACCGGTACAAGGAGAACGCGGTCTCCTGGATCGTCGTCATCCTGATCTCGCTGGTCGTCTCCGGCCTGATCGGCTGGCTGAACAACGTGTCGTCGGATTACGGCCGGATCTTCTGGATCAGCGCGCTGTTCGGCATCATCTCGACCATCGTCGGCTACATCTTCCAGGGCGCCTATGCACGGGGTGCACTGGACGAGACCAGCGGCACCAAGCCGTCGATCGGCCGGTTCTTCGAGGTCAACATCGGCGCGGTGATCATCACCGCGTTCCTGGTGGGCCTCGGTACCTTCATCGGCCTGATCCTGCTCATCATCCCCGGCATCGTCTTCGCCTTCCTGGCCTACTGGTCGCTGACCTTCGTCGTCGACCGTGACCTCGACCCGATCGCCGGCATCAAGGCCAGCTTCTCGGTGATCAGCAAGAACGCGGGACCGCTGTTCCTGTTGGCGCTGGCGGTCATCGGCCTCAACATCGTCGGCGCAATCCTGTGCCTCGTCGGTCTGCTGGTGACCCTGCCGGTCACGATGATCGCGACGAACTACGCCTACCGGTACTTCACCGGCGGGCTGATCGCACCGATCGGCGCACCCGGTGGGGTCGCACCGCCGCCGTACCCGCCGAACCCCCAGTACTGAGGTCCAGCGCTCCGGCGCTCCCGCAGTACCGACCGACTGACACGACTCGGCCGCCACCTCGAAAGGGGTGGCGGCCGAGTCGTTTCCGAGGAAATCACCCGCTGCTCGCCGAACTCGACGACAATCGGATCATGCTCGACGAGATGCAGGAAGAGGCCCAGACGTACCTGTCGGCCGGTGAGTTCTCGCACGCCCTCGCCGAGTTCTCCGTCCTCCGCGAGATCCGTTCGCGCCGCGAGGGTCCGTATTCGTTGATGTACCTGTCGAATCTGCACGACTGCGTGCGCTGCATGTCGCATCTCGAGCTCTGGGCGGATTCGACGCCGCTGTGCCGGGAGCTGCACGGCAAGTATCTACGGACCCACGGTCCGGCCCAGTCCGACACCGTCGACGTCGCCAAGCACTGGGCGTGGGCCCTGGTCCATCTGCACGACTATCCGCCGGCGGTCCGTCTCTACCTGACCACCGCGGACGCCCTCTGGGATGACGACCAGCAACAGGCGCGGCGTCTGCTGGCCGCGGCCGTCGCACACCGCGGTGAGGACGATCCGCGGACGATGATGGACCGCGAACCCGGTCTCGTCGACCGGGCGCGGCTCGTGCACAGCCGCGACGTACTCGCGACGATCACCGCCATGATCGACCTGATCGCCGACGACACCGAGGCCGCGCGGGCCTCGGTGACGTTCGACGGTCTCGCGATCGCCTGACCGGCGTCACGCCTCAGACCGGCTGATCGACCTTCTTCGGCAGCGTGAACAGGGTGACGACGCTGACCACGATCAGCATGATCGCCGCCACCCACAGGAATGTCGCGAGGGCGAGGCCCGGGATGAACAGCATGACGATGCCGGCGATGATCGCGACCACCCCGGACAGCACCAGCAGCCACCGCGGGGTGTGGAGCGAGCCGGCAACCGCGTGCGACAGGTCCGCGACGCCCTGGAAGATCCAGCCGACGCCGATGAAGATGGCCAGGAACAGCAGCGACTCTTCCGGATTGAAGAGGGCGATGATTCCCGCGATCAGGATGAGGGCGCCGATGAGTCCGAGCACGAACCGCCAGCCACCGGAGAGCAGCGAGGACGCGAAAGCGGTGTACAGACGGAACAATCCGGCGACGATCAACGAGATTCCGAAGAGGACGCCGATCACGAACAGGGTCGCGGCCGGCCACACGAGCGCGATGATGCCCAGGACGATTCCGACGATGGAGGTCACGATCATCATCGAACGGACCGCGGCCACCAATTCGTCGGGAATCTGGCGTGCGTAATCTGCAATTGTCATGGACGAAGGTTATTACGACCGAGGGGGACACATGTCGTCGATCGCCTTTTTCTCGCGGGACGACGACCGCCTGATCCCGACGCGTTTCGCGGCCAGTCTCTGGGCACCGGGAACGCTGAACGGACCGGCCGTCTGCGCCGTCGCGGCCCGGGCCGCCGAGGAGGAGTTCAGCGCGGCCGGTTTCCGGCCCGCCCGCTTCACGATCGACCTGTTCAAGGTCGCTCGAGACGTCCCGACGAGCACCCGGGCGCGCCTGATCCGCGACGGCGGCCGGATCAAGGTGGTCGAGGTGGATGTCGTCCAGTCGAAGGACAATTCGGAGTCGGTGATCGTCGCCCGCAGCACCACCGTCTTCGTGAAGGAGAGCGACAACCCACCCGGCGAGCGATGGACGCGCCCCGTCGAGTCGATCCGGTTCCGGCCACCGGAGTCCGATCCCGACGACCACTACCCCTGGTACGGCGCAGCCGGTCCGGACGGCGAGATCATCTGGAGTCAGGACATGGGCTCCCACCAGGATGGCGGGCGCAAGTGGCTGTGGACACGCGCGGTGTCGACGGTCGCCGGCGAGGAACCGTCGGCGTTCGAACGGGCCGCGATCAGCGGGGAGTCGACCAGCCTGGTGTGCAACTGGGGCAGCGCCGGGATCGCGTTCATCAACTGCGATCTCACCGTCGCGTTGTCGCGGCTACCGGTCGGGTCACGGATCGGTGTCGAGGCGGCCGCCCATGTCGAGGTCGACGGGATCTCGACGAGCACGACCAATCTGTACGACGTGGACGGACAGTTCGGCGTCGGCATGGTGACCGGGGTGAACAACGCCGCCGCCACCATCGACTTCACCGCGGTCGACACCGGAGGCCGATACACCGAGGCGTGAGGAACCGGCCCGAGGCGAAACCGAACGATCGTCTCACGTCACGCGCCAATCACCGTGTGGTCTTGATAGGGTCACGCGCATGACGCGGCGCAACCGACGGTGGGGTATGGCGATGGCGGTCACCGCGCTCGCCACCGCACTCACCGCTGGACTGGCAACCCCGACGGCCGACGCGGCACCTGTGGCGGCCGGAAACGGCACCATCGTCGCGCGTCTCACCGGACCGGGCTCGATCAACGACACCATCGGCCGATACAACATCGTCGGCACCGACCTCGGCGTCCTGTGGGACAACGGGCACGGCGAGATCATGGCCGCCTTCGGCGACACCCAGTCGTTCAACGGCTGGTCGCTGCTCTACGGCGAACTCTGGTACTGGCGTTCCAATGTCCTGCTGCGCAGCCGCGACCGCAACCTTGCCGACGGCATGACGTTCACCGGACACGCAGGCCCGCCCGGACACGCCAAGCGTCTGCTCAAGCCGAACCTGCGTCGCGAGATCACGATCATCCCCACCGCCGGTGTCGCCGCGAACGGCAAGCAGTACATGAACGTGATGTCGGTGAAGCACTGGGGACAGCCCGGTGTCTGGTACACGAACTGGTCCGGCCTCGCCGCGTCGACAGACAACGGGCAGAACTGGCGGGCCGTCAACGCCTTCCGGCCCAACGGCGGCGGCAACGCGAAGTTCCAGATGGCCGCCTACCTGAAGGTCGGCCACACCGTCTACACCTACGGCACCTCCGACGGACGTTGGGGCGCAGTTTATCTCGCTCGTGTCGACGAGAAGGACATCGAGCACCTCGGCGAGTACGAGTACTTCTCCTACGGCCGGTGGGTGCGCAACAACCCGGACGCCGCCACCCCGGTGATGGGTGCGCCGACCGGCGAGTTGTCAGTCGCATGGAACGACTACCTCGGCAAGTACATCTCGCTCGGTACCAAGGACTCCGGTGTGGTGCTGCGGACCGCCGACAATCCGTGGGGCCCATGGACTTCCGGCGAGGTCGTCGTCCCGGCGAACAATCCCTACTCCGGCTACGCACCCTTCATCCATCCATGGTCGAAGGGCAACAACCTCTACTTCACGTACTCGATCTACACCGGCTATCAGGTCTACCTGATGCGCCTGCCGCTGCGTCGGCCCCAGTAGCCGGACCGCAGTAGACGGACCCCAGTAGTCGACCGCAGAAGACGGCCGCCGCAGACGAGCCGGGCGAACCTCGATGGCGCACGCCCGGCCCATCTGATCACTGC
This sequence comes from Gordonia sp. OPL2, assembly GCF_003797825.1. Lineage (GTDB taxonomy): Bacteria > Actinomycetota > Actinomycetes > Mycobacteriales > Mycobacteriaceae > Gordonia. The sequence goes on along the minus strand of NZ_RKME01000009.1, from coordinate 21,450 downwards.
GCGGCGATCACTGTCCGAGCACTCTTCTCATCTCGTCGATCTCGGCCTGCTGGGAGTTCTTCACCTGTTCGGCCAATGCGCGCGACGGTCCGTCGATCCCGGAGGCGAGTTCGTCGTCGGCCATCTCGACGGCGCCCTCGTGATGGCCGATCATCCCCTCGAGCCACAGTCGGTCGAACTCCGCACCGCGGGCCGCCTGCAGGGCCGACATGTCCGATTCACTCATCATGCCCGACATGTCGTGTCCCGCATGGCCGTCGGCGGCACCGTCACCCGGAAGGCCGATCCCCCAGCCCGACAGGCGAGCAGTCATCTCGTCGATCTCCGGTTGCTGGGCGTCGGCGATCCGTGTCGCCAGATCGAGCACCGCGGGATCGGTGCTGCGTCCCTCGACGAGGCCGGCCATCTCGACCGCCTGCCGATGATGCGGGATCATCATCTGATTGAAGGTGATGTCGGCGGCGTTGTGGGAGGCCGACTCCGATGGTGCTGACTCCGATGGTGCGGACGCCGACGACGCAGGCGTCGAATGCGCACCACCGTGGTCCATCGATGTCGCCGATGTCGCCGGTTCCGACCTGGGGCCATCGGAGGTCGAGCACCCGCCGAGGATGACGGCTGCCGCCGAGGCCGAGACGGTGGCGTACAGGAACTTCTGTCGATTCTTCACACGTGATCCTTGTCGTTGAATGTGCTACGACAGTCACTGCTCGAGAAGGCAGTGCTGCGCAACCGCTCTGTCACATGGGCAGGCGGAGATGACGTCGACCGGATACCCACCGCGCTCAGCGCACGAGGGTCCGGTGAACGTCCATCAGCAGCGGATCACCTGGAGTTGCAGATGGGTCGGCATCGCCCACGGTGGTGGACGGCCGGCCCGCAATGAGCGCCCGACGCGGATCGAGCGCAGGAGCGGTGGGATCGGAAATCCCCAGGCCAGCACCAGGATGCCGAGGATGACGACGGCGGGTTCACCGGCCCGGATGAAGACGCACGCGTGGTCGTGCGGGTCGCAGTCGCCGGCACCGCCGATCGTGTCGCGATCGTCGAGGGCCTGCTGAACGGGGTGCATCGACGACTGGCTGTGCGACCCGGTCATCTCCTGGCCGGACGACTCGTGGCCGGTGGCGCAGTGCGCGACCACGGAGTGCATCACGAGGATCGCCATCGCCAACCCCAGGAGGAGCCCGGCGCCCGCGACGCCACGCATCAGCGGACGTACACGGGCCGAGGACATGGGGACGACCCTACCGGCCGGGTGCGGGCACTTCCGTGTCCGGTTCGGGCGCTTGCCGTTCGGGATCGTGCAGTTCGGGATCTAGGCGTTCGGGATTCGCGCCCTCCCGCTGTGCGCGCCGACGTTCCGCTCGCGGTGTCAGCCACCTCTTGTCGACGACGGTGGCGACCAGGATGACGAAGGCCGCGAGGCCCCAGCCGAGGATGATGTCGAAGACATAGTGTTCGGCCGTGTAGACGAGGGTGAACGCCATCGCGAGGGCGTATCCCATGAACAGTGTTTTACCCAGGGCCTTCACGCGCGGCCACATGAACAGGGCGAGCAGCATCGTCAGGCCCGCATGCAGGGACGGGATCGCGGCAACCAGGTTGGCCTTGCCCTGCCCGACCTCCACCAGCGTCGACGCCGCGTGGATGTTGAGGAAGTTCCAGCCGCGCGCAGAGATCCGCTCGACGTAGGGCTGTGCGTCCGGATTCGTCGGGGTGACCTCACCGAGGATTCCGCCGCCCGCGACCGCACCCTCGTACGCCATGCACTGCGGTTCGCGAGGATGGTCGACGACCTGTTCGGCGGTGCAGCGGGCGGCCGCCCACGGCGGTGCCGCGGGGACCAGGGTGTAGCCGACGAGCGCGAGGAAGGTGGTCGCGACGAAGCACGCCGCATAGCGTCGCCACGCCGAACGGTCCTTGAGCCACAGCACCGCGGCGACCGCATACGGCACGATGAAGTACGACATGTAGATGACGCTTGTGACGACCTCCCACCAGGGCGGCGACGCCTCCTTGAGGTGTTCCTGCAGCCACACCGTCGGGTTGACGCCGAACAGCCAGTGGTCGACGTCGGCGGCCAGATGCCACTGCGTCGGCATGTCCACGATGCGCGCGACGTCGCGGGTCCAGTCGTAGAGGATCAGGATCAGTGCGAACGGCAGCCAGTCGATGATCACACTGATCGCGCGGCGGCGGCCGATGGTCGCGGCGAGCATGCCCAGGCACAGCAGGACGATCAGCTGCGTGCGGTCGAAGGCCACACCGTTGACCGCGATCTCGTAGATCATGAACGCCGCCCACGCGGCGATGGCGATGCGGCGCACCATCGTCAGGTCGCGCCGGTTCACCGGCTCGGTGTCCGGGGCAGCGGCGGCCGAGATGTCGTCGAGGATCGGTTCGACGCCGTCGGCGGGAGCGTCGGAGGTGGTCGGTTCGTCGGGCACCCGGGAGTTCACCGTGTCGTCAATGCTCACCCGAGTTCCTGCCCACCCACGCCCGCGTCGGGGCACCCTGCACGTTCACCTGCCGTCAGCCTAGTGATCATTCCCCGTTGGGGGACCCGCAAACCGCCGGGCACCGGGTGAACAGTTGGGACAACACCTACGATGGTGATCGGTATCACACCCATGAAAGGAGTCTCGGTGCCCGACCGGTATCTGCGTTACGGCGACCAGCGCTACATCATCACCAAGGAAGCGGAACAGCGACTCAACCGCGCTCTCGACACCGTGTACGCAGAGGGCAGCAGGGGTCACGAGTGGCTCAGTCTCTATCACGGCAGCGACGCGCCCTGCCGCCTCCTCATCGCCACCGGGGTGCCGATCACCATCGAGACGGTGCCCGCGCTCGACGACTGAGGACCGCGACGACCGAAGGACAGCACTGTCGGACTGCACTGTCGGTCCGGGGCACTATCGTTGATCCATGCGCATCGGAGCACATCTGCGTGAGGACGCCGACCCCCTGTCCACCGCGAGCGATCTCGGCATCGACGTCTTCCAGATGTTCGTGACCGATCCGCAGAGCTGGAAGAAGCCGGAGGCCCGCGACGATGCGGCCGCGATCCGCGACTCCGAGATCGACGTCGTCGTCCACTCCAGCTATCAGATCAATGTCGCCAGCCTGAACAACCGGCTGCGGATGCCGTCGCGGAAGGCGGTCGAGCAGCAGGCGACCGCGGCCGCCGAACTCGGCGCCTTCGGCCTCGTCGTCCACGGCGGACACCTGCGCGACGGCGAGGACGCCAAGGAAGGATTCGCCAACTGGCGCAAGCTCTTCGACCGCCAGGTCGACAAGGGCGGGTTCGGCGTCCCGATCCTCATCGAGAACACCGCGGGCGGCGACCACGCCATGGCCCGGACCCTGGAGGCCATCGACCGTCTGTGGGAGTCGGTCGGCGACTTCGAGCAGGCCGGCTTCTGCCTGGACACCTGCCACGCCTGGGCCGGCGGCGAGGATCTCGTCGGCCTCGTCGAGCGCGTCAAGGGCATCACCGGGCGGATCGATCTGGTGCACCTGAACAACTCGCGTGACGAGTTCGACTCCGGTCGCGACCGGCACGCCAATCTCTCCGACGGGCACATCGATCCCGAGGTCCTCGTCGCGGTGGCCGCCGCGGCCGATGCCCCGGTCATCCTCGAGACCCCCGCCGAGGGCATCCCGACGGATCTCGCCTACCTGCGAGAAGCCCTGTAGACACGCCCTCTCCGGCTCTTCCGCAGGCCGTCTGCCACGCCTGCCCACCTCGGTCGACGCAGATCACAGACCGATCAATTGCTCTGTACCCCGGATGGCGCTATCCTGTAGTTACCGGCGAGTAACTTACTCTCGCGCCAAGGACTCGTAGCCCACCCAGACCTGTCAGAGAAGGAAGTTTTTCCATGGGCCATTACAAGAGCAACATGCGTGACCTGCACTTCAACCTGTTCGAGTTGTTCCAACTCGACAAGGTCCTGGAAGACGGGGACTTCGGCGACCTCGATCACGAGACCGCCGTCGACATGCTCCGCGAGGTCAAGAGCCTGGCCGAGGGACCGATCGCCGAGTCGTTCACCGACGCCGATCGCAACCCGCCCGTCTTCGACCCGGAGACCCACAGCGTCGCCATCCCGAAGAGCTTCGCTGCCTCCTACAACGCCCTCGTCGAGGGCGGCTGGGACAAGATCGGCATCGACGAGGAGCTCGGTGGCCTGCCCGCCCCGCGTTCGCTGTACTGGGCCATCGGCGAGATGATCCTCGGTGCCAATCCCCCGGTCTTCATGTACGCGGCCGGCTCGGGCTTCGCCAACATCTTCTTCAACAACGGTACCGACGAGCAGAAGAAGTGGGCCGCCATCTGCTCCGAACGCGGTTGGGGCGCAACGATGGTGCTCACCGAGCCGGACGCCGGCTCCGACGTGGGCGCCGCGCGCACCAAGGCCGTCAAGCAGGAGGACGGCACCTGGCACATCGACGGCGTGAAGCGGTTCATCACCTCCGCCGACCAGGACATGACCGAGAACATCTTCCACCTGGTGCTGGCCCGCCCCGAGGGCGCGAAGCCGGGCACCAAGGGCCTGTCGCTGTTCTTCGTGCCGAAGTTCCACTTCGACCACGAGACCGGCGAACTGGGCGAGCGCAACGGCGTCTTCGTCACCAACGTCGAGCACAAGATGGGCATCAAGGCATCGGCCACCTGTGAGCTCAGCTTCGGTCAGCACGGCACCCCTGCCGTCGGCTGGCTCGTCGGCGAGGTCCACGACGGCATCGCGCAGATGTTCGATGTCATCGAGCACGCCCGGATGATGGTGGGCACCAAGGCGATCTCCACGCTGTCGACCGGTTACCTCAACGCCCTCGACTACGCCAAGGAGCGTGTCCAGGGTGCCGACCTGACGCAGATGACCGACAAGACCGCACCGCGTGTGACGATCACCCATCACCCGGATGTGCGTCGTTCGCTGATGACCCAGAAGGCCTACGCCGAGGGTCTGCGTGCCGTGTACCTCTACACCGCATCGCATCAGGACGCCGTCGCCGCCCAGATCGTCTCCGGCGCCGACGCCGAGATGGCCCACAAGGTCAACGACCTCCTGCTGCCGATCGTCAAGGGTGTCGGTTCCGAGCGCGCCTACGGCATCCTCGGTCACGAGTCGCTGCAGACGCTGGGCGGTTCGGGCTTCCTGCAGGACTACCCGATCGAGCAGTACATCCGCGACTCCAAGATCGACTCGCTGTACGAGGGCACCACGGCCATCCAGGCGCAGGACTTCTTCTTCCGCAAGATCATCCGCGACAAGGGCCAGGCTTTCGCCCACGTCGCCGGGCAGATCCAGAAGTTCCTCGACACCGAGGCCGGCAACGGCCGCCTGAAGGCGGAGCGTGCGCTGCTGAAGACCGCGATGGACGACGTGCAGGCGATGACCGCCACACTCACCGGGTATCTGATGAACGCCCAGGAGAACCCTGCCGAGCTGTACAAGGTCGGCCTCGGATCAGTGCGGTTCCTGCTCTCCGTCGGCGACCTGATGATCGGCTGGCTGCTGCTGCGTCAGGCCGAGATCGCGCTCGCCGCACTCGATGCGGGCGTGTCGTCGGAGGACAAGTCGTTCTACGAGGGCAAGATCGCCGTCGCGAGCTTCTTCGCCAAGTCGATGCTCCCGCAGCTGACCGCGATCCGCGCCACCGTCGAGAACCTCGACGCCGACATCATGGAGGTCGACGAAGCGGTCTTCTGACCCGCACGGCGTACCGACCCTGAAAGTTCTTCCCCCGGTTCTGTTTTCCTCCGCCAGTTGCACAAGGCGGAGGAACGCAGAGCCGGGGGGAGAACTGTTTTCGGACTGTTCTCGGCGACTGTTACTTCGGAGGCATCCGGATGCCGCCGTCGACGCGGATCACCTCGGCGTTCATGTACGAGTTGGTGACCAGTTCGACGACCATCGATGCCAGTTCGTCCGGCTTACCGAGACGATGCGGGAACAGCACGGACTCGCCGAGCTTCGCCTTGAACGCCTCTGCGGCCTCACCCTCGCCATAGATCGGGGTGTCGATCAGGCCGGGCGCGATGGTGTTGACACGCACGCCGACGGCGGCGAGGTCGCGGGCGACCGGCAGGGTCATGCCGACGACACCACCCTTCGACGACGAGTACGACGCCTGGCCGATCTGACCGTCGAACGCCGCCACGCTGGCCATGTTGACGATGGCGCCGCGCTCGCCGGACTCCAGCGGCTCGTTGCGGCTCATCGCGGTGGCGGCGAGACGGATGAAGTCGAAGGTGCCGACGAGGTTGATCGCGATGACCTTCTTGTAGGCATCGAGATTGTGGGCGGAGGCGAACTCGCCGTCCTTGCCGATCGTGCGCTGCGCCCAACCGATACCGGCCGAGTTCACCAGGGCCCGCAGCGGACCGAGCTCGCCGGCGGCGTTGATGGCCGCCTCGATCTGAGCGGTGTCGGTGACGTCGACGGGCACGAAGATGCCGCCGACCTCCTTGGCCAGCTCCTCCCCCTTGTCGGCCTGCAGGTCGGCGACGACGACCTTGGCCCCCTTGGCCGCCAGCTGGCGAACCGACGCCGCACCGATCCCGGATGCGCCGCCCGTGACAATTGCACTTGCTCCATTGATATCCACGTTCCGGAGCCTATCGAGCGTTCTATCGCTCGGTCCAGAGGGGACCGGACCGGGATCGACGAGATCGGGATCAGACCAGATCGGGATCAGACGCAGGACACCTTCGGTTCCGGGTCGTACTTCACGGTCCGGGTGTGGCGGCCGATCTCGGCGCCGGTTCGGACGTCGGTGATGATCCGGGTGTTCGAGGTGGTGAAGCCGCGGCTGCCGCTCGACGCGATGCAGTTGTCGCCCTTCGGGAACTTGAGCGACGGCGGATCGGTGAACGCCGACCGGTCGCCCGTGATCGACTGCACCTCGCGCGTCTTGGTCCCCCAAAGCCGCACCGTCACGCCCGACGGCGACCATCCGGTCTCGATGAAGATGCCCGTGCGGGAGTTGTTGCGGAACTTCAGGTCGATGGCACCTTCGAACACCGTCGCCTCACGCGCCTCGGGATAGCGGGAGATGTAGTAGCTGTGCTCGGTGTGGTCGACGTCCTCGAGGCCGGCGAAGTAGGCGGCGTTGTAGAGCGTCGTCGCGAATTGGGAGATGCCACCGCCGACGGCCTTCTCGGCATGTCCGTGATCGATGATCGTCGACGTCACGTACCCCTGGGCGCTACCCCGCGGCCCCGTGTGGGTGTTGAGCGAGAACGTCGCTCCGGGTTTCACGAGCGCACCGTCGACCTCCTGCGCGACGAGGCGGATGTTCTCCCCCGACGCGCTGCTGAAACCAGAGGTGCTGAACTCGCTGACGACCTCGCGGATGCCGAGCTTGTTCGCGGCCGCGGTGTCCAGGCGCGGCTTGACCGGCTCGTAGGCGACCTCGACGACACGCGCGTCTGAGGCGTCGGCGCCGGTGGCCACGGACGTCGCCGAGTCGAATGTCTTCTCCCAGTCGACCCGGGAGCCGTCACGCGACCCGACCACCGTCGGCCTTCCCGACGACACGCTGATCGTCGCCTCGACGGGTGCACGTTCGGTCCGGGCCAGGCGTGGACCGAGGAGCGCAATGCCACGCTTCTGGTCGATCACCGGGCGGAGCCCACCGTTGCCGTCGGGGCCGAACGTCAGGATCGAACCGAGCTGCGCCGGCTCGACGCGGACGGTCGTGGGTCGCGTTCCGCGGAACGTCAGCGGCCCGGCGACCGCGCGGGTGGCGGCGCCGGCCACGGTCTGTCGCACGACGTCGGCGGAGACGGTGGGCGAGAAATCCTCCAGCGGAAGAGAGACCGGTGTGGCGTAGAGCCATCGTTGCGCCAGCGTCGCCGTCGCGGCGTCGCGGGCCACCCGCTTGCCGGCCGCCGGGAGGTCGGCGACCGGGGTGGCACCGACGTAGTGGACACCGCCTTCGACGGCGGCCTTCTCCAGCGTGGGACGGTGCTCATCGAGCGTGGCGTCGACGGCCGCACGGTTCACCTGCACGACCGGCTCGACGGTCCGCGAGACCCCGAAGAGGCCGAGCACACGGGTGACGGGGTTGCGGGGCTGCTCCATCAGTCGTTCTAGTGTCGCGTCGCGGTCGAAGGTCAGCCCGAGCGCGTCCGGTGGCACGGTCACGGTGCCGGTCGAGGTGGCCAGCGCGACCCGCCGGGTGGCGCGGTCGGCGAGGTCGTCGAGGACGGACTGCGCCTGCGCGTCGTCGAGGTGTCCGGCCGGGATGCCGGCGACGACGACACCGCGCGCCGTGGAGCCCTTGGTCAGGATGAGATCGGTGGCCAGCGCGATGCCGGCGAGTGCGAGAACTCCGACGACGATGCGCACCACCGCACGCACGGCCGGGTATCTGCTCACGTCACAACCATAAGGGGCGCTGGAAAAGAAGGCGCCCCGACCGAGCTGCCGGGTCGGGGGTCTGGCAGCTCAGCCGGAGCTACTCGTATATCTACGCTATTTCGCGTCGCGTTACATCTTTCCGCGAACAATTTTCCGGGGAGTGTGACCGGATTGTTGCGCAACGGCCCCGACCCGGGTGGTGGGATCGATCCATTCACCGCAGGTCAGGGCCGTTGTTTATCGATTTGAGATGTCTAAATAACGATTTAGCCTTCGATGATCGCCGTCACACCCTGTCCACCTGCCGCGCAGATGGAGACCAGCGCCCGACCGCCGCCGTTCGCCTTGATCGTCTTGGCCGCCTGCGCCACGATCCGACCGCCGGTCGCCGCGAAGGGATGTCCCGCGGCCAGCGACGAACCGTGGACGTTGAGTTTCGCCCGGTCGATGGCACCGAGTGCGTTGTCGAGGCCGAGACGCTCCTTGCAGTACTCCTCGGACTCCCACGCGGCCAGGGTCGCCAACACGACCGAGGCGAACGCCTCGTGGATCTCGTAGAAGTCGAAGTCCTGCAGGGTGAGTCCGTTGCGCTCGAGCAGGCGCGGCACGGCGTACGTCGGCGCCATGAGGAGTCCGTCGGGCCCGTTGACGTAGTCGACGGCGGCGGTCTCGCTGTCGACGAGATAGGCCTGCACGGGCAGCCCCTTCTCGTCGGCCCACTCGTCGCTGGCCAACAGCACGGTCGACGCGCCGTCGGTGAGCGGGGTCGAGTTGCCTGCGGTCATCGTCGCGTCACCGAGCGAGACACCGAAAACCGGCTTGAGCTTGGCCAGCTTCTCGACCGACGAATCGGCACGCAGGTTCTCGTCGCGGGTCAGCCCGAGGAACGGCGTGATCAGATCGTCGAAGAACCCGGAGTCGTAGGCGGCGGCCATGTTCTGATGGCTCGCCGCGGCGAGGGCGTCCTGGTCGGCGCGCTTGACGCCGAACTCCTTCGCGGTGATCGCGGCGTGCTCACCCATCGACATGCCGGTGCGCGGCTCGCCGTTGCGCGGGATCTCGATGCCGAGCTTCGGCAGCAGCCTGGCCGCGGCCAGCAGCTGATCCTTGGTGCTGCGGGCCCGATTGACCTGCAGCATCTGCCGACGCATCGACTCCGAGACACCGATCGGGGCGTCGGAGGTGGTGTCGACGCCACCGCCGACGGCGACGTCGTAACGGCCCGACGCGACACCGTCGGCGACCGCGACGATGGCCTGCAGGCCGGTGCCGCACGCCTGCTGGATGTCGAAGGCGGGCGTGTACGGCGACAGGGCCGATCCGAGGACACATTCACGGATGAGATTGAAATCACGCGAGTGCTTGAGCACCGCGCCGCCGGCGACCATGCCGAGGCGCTCGCCCTGCAGGTTGAAGCGGCTCACCAGGCCGTCGAGGGCGGCGGTGAACATCTCTTGGTTGCTGACCTCGGCGTAGGACTTGTCCTGGCGGGCGAACGGGATTCGGTTGCCGCCGAGGATCGCGACCGGACGCAGGGTGCGGGTCTTGGGTTGCTGAGCCACTTCGATCTCCCAGGGGGTGTAGTTCGATGTCTGTACGCTATTCTTACTCATGAGTAAGTTAGTTGTCGAACGTCGCTCGGCGTGAGCGTCGTCGCACACCTGCTTCCCACCTCGACCTGCCGTCGAAGACACCGTTGAAGACAGAGGAGATCTCCCGTGGCAGCCACTGGCCTGTATTCGAACTTCGTCCACTCCGCGCCCGGTTCGTTCATCGCGAAGCAGGCGGGGCTCCCGGTCCCGCCGACGCTGCGTCGTTACAAGCCGTCCGAGCCCGCTCTGCCCGGCCCCGTGCTGCTCGGCGGCAGCGGCCGGATCGTCGAGCCGCTGCGCGAGATCCTGTCGACCCCCGACTACGACGTCATCCAGAACGCGACGACCGGCCGCAGCGCGGACAAGTACGGCGCGCTGGTGTTCGACGCGACCGGCATCACCTCATCCGGCGAACTGCGGCAACTGTTCGAGTTCTTCCAGCCCAACATGCGGTCACTCGCGCCGTGCGCCCGGCTGCTCGTCATCGGCACCACGCCCGAGCTGGTGAAGGAGCCGAACGAGCACATCGCGCAGCGCGCACTGGAGGGTTTCACCCGCTCGGTCGGCAAGGAGTTGCAGAAGGGCGCGACCGTGCAGCTCGTCTACGTCTCCCCCGAGGCGAAAACCGGCCTGACGGGCCTGGAGTCGACGATCCGTTTCGTGCTGTCGGCGAAGTCGGCGTTCGTCGACGCGCAGGTGATCCGCGTCGGTGAGGCCGACGCCACGGCACCCGCCGACTGGGACAAGCCACTGGCGGGCAAGGTCGCCGTGGTGACCGGCGCCGCGCGCGGTATCGGCGCCACGATCGCCGAGGTGCTCGCCCGCGACGGTGCCCACGTGATCGCCGCCGACGTCCCGCAGGCAGGCGAGGCCCTGTCGGAGACCGCGAACCGGATCAAGGGCACCGCGTTCCCGCTCGACGTCACCGCCGACGACGCAGGCACCAAGCTCGCCGACCACGCGCTCGAGCGCCACGGCGGCATCGACATCATCGTCAACAACGCCGGCATCACCCGCGACAAGCTGCTCGCGAACATGGACGACGCCCGCTGGGACGCGGTCATCGGTGTCAACCTCATCGCACCGCAGCGACTGGTCGACGACCTGCTGGCCAAGGGTGCGCTGAGGGAGGGCGGCGCAGTCATCGACGTGTCGTCGATCGCGGGCATCGCCGGCAACCGCGGCCAGACCAACTACGGCGCCTCCAAGGCGGGCGTGATCGGACTCGTGGACACCTACGCGCCGATCCTCGGTGAGAAGGGCATCACCATCAACGCGGTGGCCCCGGGCTTCATCGAGACCAAGATGACCGCCGCGATCCCGCTCGCCACACGTGAGGCCGGACGCCTGATGAGTTCGCTGCAGCAGGGTGGCCAGACCGTCGACGTCGCAGAAACCGTTGCGTACTTTGCCAGCCCGGCGTCGAGCGCCATCACCGGCAACGTGGTCCGCGTGTGCGGCCAGGGATTCCTGGGTGCGTGATGGGTAAGACGATCACACTGCAGGGCGCTCCGGGCACCGCCGAGGTGTATTCCAAGGCCGTCGGCGCGATGCTGCCGGTCATCGGGAAGCCGGCGAGGGTGCGAGCCGACGCCACGATCCCCGACCGCAACTACCGACTCGAGAACGTCCGGGTGGACGCCGACAAGCTGCATGCCTACACGCGGGTCACCGGCCAGCGCTTCGGCGCGACGCTGCCGCTCACCTATCCGTTCGTGCTGCAGTTCCCGCTCGCCATGAAGGTCATGACCGACAACGACTTCCCGTTCGGGGCCGTCGGTTCGGTCCATGTGGAGAACAGCATCCATCGGCTCCGCCCGATCGGTATCGACGAGCCGTTGACTATCGACACGCACGCGGAGAACCTGCGCGAGCACCGCAAGGGCCTGCTGATCGACATGGTCTCGCAGATCAGTGTCGGTTCCGAGTTGGTGACCACCCAGGTGGCGACGTTCCTCAAGCAGCAGCGGACGAGCCTGTCCGACGAGCCGCGCGGACCGGAGCCGAAGCAGACCACCCCGCCGCCACCGGATTCCGTGTTGTCGGTGGATCTGGGTCGCATCCGGCAGTACGCGGAGGCCTCCGGTGACCGCAACCCCATTCACATGAGCAACCTGTCTGCCAAGGCATTCGGCTTCCCGAAGGCCATCGCACACGGGATGTGGAGTGCGGCAGCCGCGGTCGCCAACGTCGAGGCCCAGCTCCCCGACGACGTCACCTACTCGGTGCGTTTCGGCAAGCCGATCCTGTTGCCGGCGAAGGTGAATCTCTACACCAGGCGGATCGATGGTGCCGGCGCAGCGAGCGGGCCGAGTGCGTCCGGCGCCGGAAGCGCAGCGAGCGGGCCGAGTGCGTCCGGCAGCTTCGACATCTCGATCCTCAACCGTCGCAAGGGTTATCCGCATCTGACGGCGACCACCCGCGGAGCCTGAGCGCGGAGCCTGAGTTCTTCCGCCCGAATCGTGTTCGTCCCCCGGCTGCGGCCGGGGGACGAATGCGTTTGTGGGGGAAGAACTCAGGCGTGTCGTCGCTGCTGCCACCACCGCCACAGGTACCAGCCGCCGGCCACCAGCACGACCGCGACGCCCGCGTAGAGCAGCAAGGTCGCGCCCAGCGCCGCGCCGGCGAAGTATCCGACGAGCAGCACCGTGGTCGCCCAGGTGATGGCACCGATGGCGTCGGCGATGCCGAATCGGAGTGGCCGCATCCGGGTCATCCCTGCCACCGGCGGCACGAGCGTACGCACATATCCGATCCACCGACCGGTTGCCACGGCGACCATGCCGTCGTGGTCGATGCGCTCTTCGGCAGACTTCCACCGATGCTCACCGAATCGTCGGCCCGCTCGCGACGCCTTCACCCGATGACCGGAGCTGCGCCCGATCCAGTAGCCGGTGGCGTCACCCGCTATCGCGCACACACAGACGGCGACGGCGAGGGCGCCGACCGACGTCGGGCCGACGGCCGCGGCGACACCCGCCGCCAACAGGACGGCTTCACTGGGCAGGATCAGACCGAGGATCAGGGTCGAGGTCTCCGCGTAGACCACCGCGCACGCAACGAGATACACCGCCCAGGAGGGCACCGACCGAACCACCTCGACGAGCCAGTCGGCGATTGTGTGCACGGATCAGAGGTTACCGGGCTGAGTTCTTGCGCCTGATGTCACTACGTGCGCTACTGCCTGCACCTCAAGTGGTCAACGCGGGATTCGGCGACCGGTGCAGGAGTTCGGCTCCGGCACACCAGTTCAGCCCGCGAGATAGCCGACGAGGATTCCGGCAGCGAATCCGATGATCGGATAGGTCACGAGCACCGACACCTTTCCGGTGAAGTAGGTCCTCACACTGCGCCAGTCGATTGAGTTGTCACCTTGAGCCAACTCTCCTCCATGTCTTTGATCTCGTAGTCTGCGCTGTCCCAATCACTGACCGCAGCTGTTGCCGTCAGGATCGACAACATCGAGTCGCCTGCAGTTGTCACATAGGCAAGCTGAGAACGACGAACACGCAGTTCTGCCTCACCAGCGTGGTACGTCCCCTCGTCAACGCTGAGACGTCCGTCTGGCGTGACCGCGTGACTCAGGATCGTGCCTCCATCCAAGGCGCCGATGTCGAAACCGGTGTCGATCTCAGCGAGATCGATCACGTCGGTCGCACCGAGGTCGAAGTACTGGATGGCCACGTTGGGCACGAACCTCGGGATCGGATCGACCGAACGTAGGAGCACCCTGCTCGCCATCGCGTCATGAGCTGACCGGGAATCCAGGTCGTACCAGGCGGCGGGTGGAGCGAAGTCCAGTAATTCCGTTGTTGCACAGAGTGTCACCGTGCAGCCGTAGCGAGCGATCGCGTATTCGGTTGCCGCTATCATGATGCGCGTCCTATCGTGCCCGTCACTGCGACAGCGCGTTTCCGCTCACCAGACCGATAACAAAAGCTGCGATCGTCGGGCTGCAGATCAGCGGCGTGAATATCATAAAGCCCAAGGTGCCGTCCGACAGCGAAGAAGACAATGACCGCTTCGAGGAGGCTTGCGCACTCCACGATGTGGACGCTGAATCGGCACGATGCCGAGCCTGATGCTCGTTCTCGCCGGACTCACGGGGTCGCATCAATCGAACCATCCTTTCACGACCTTGGCCGCATCGGAACCGGCCTTGCTGCCGATGGCGGCGCCGATACCGGCGCCGATCGCCGTACCTACTGGACCCGCAAATGACCCGACCACCGCCCCTGCGGCGGCGCCACCGAGCGCGCCCCCCGCGAGCGCACCGCCGACTGCAGCGGTCGCGTCCCCACCGTCTTGTTCGCCGCGATCGTACTTACTCCATTCGTCGAAGACGGTCACGCCTGCACCAAGCACAAATGACCCGCGGGCCATCGTTTTCCCCAGTGTGTTCAGTCGAGAGATGTCGTCAGCACTCATTCCGGCCTGACCGACTGACCGGCGGGGCCTACTATAGGCATCCGCGATGTCTTCTCCGCGTCGCTGTGCAGCCGCGATTGCCGCGGTCACCGCTGGGCTCGTCATATCACTGTTCCCAGGGTCCGCCCCCAGCGCGTTCTTGATATACGCAAGCCTCGACGGGTCGATGTCGACCGGCTGGCCGGCCTGGAGTTTGGCAAGCTGGTCAGGCGTCAGGCTCATTGCCCGAGCAAACCGTCCCTTCTGCTCCGGTGTGGCCGTGCCGTTGCGAATGGCCTCGCTGTCACCAGCGGCGAGCGCCGGGTCGATCGCTCCCCTGTTCACCGCGATAGATGAGGGCGTGATTCCCCCGATCTCCGAGAGCGCGGATACGACTGAGTTCCTGACATTCGTCACAGCGGTATCCGCAGCAGCTCCAAGATTGTGCAGAGCGGTCTGATGTTCGTACGCTGTGCCGGCGTCGTACTCGGCGCCATCCGGCGCGCGGCTGGGCTGGAAACTCACGGTGTAGCTCCGGCTACCCCGATCCAGGATGTATCCGTCGGCATCGGCGAGGGTCGTTCGATTCGCCAGTGCGGTCATTGCCCCACGGATGTCGGGCGCCCCGGCGTTGAGCGCTGCGGCCAGATCGCCGTATTCGTCGGCCACTTCCTTCAGCCATCGCGTGATACCGGCGGCCCGATTGTCGGCGGGCCCACGTGCTTGACCCGCCCACTGCGCAGCAGTCAAGTTGAGCACAGGGTTACCGGCCCGGGGTGCTTCGATCTCAAGGTGCGCCTGGATCTTCATCACGCCGTTTGCGATGGAGGTCAAGACGTCGGGATTCCACGCCATGACCTCGTTGTAGCTGGGTGGCATACGCTACTTCACCGAAAGCAAGACATCGATCGGAACCGTACGGTCAGTCTGCTGGCCCTGGCGAGCGGGGAAGGGGACGGCATCACGCAGCTTGCCCGCACTTTGCTCATCGGTGTCGACAGTGGTGTTCTTGACGCCGACGACCAACTCGGAAAACGCCGAGACCGTTCCCGACGCGTTGCCCAGGGACGCAGAGATCTGCTGATCCGCGGTCGTTGCGACGACCGACATATCGTTCGTCGCCCCTGTGAATTGTCCCGCCAGCTGACTGAAAGTCGCCGTGGTCCCTTCCAGGCCCGCGTACGAGGTGAGTTCCTGCGCCATCAGCCGCGATGCACAACGAGATATCTCCGTCGCCGCTGCACCAACTGCAGATGGGTCGACCACCAATTCCGACATCGTTCCCCCGATCGCTCGATCTCCTGAATATGGCAGGGGTGCAAATCTGTCAAATCCGGCAGACGTTCAGATGAATATGCGGAGAAAGTCGTGGCGTTCCGCGGAACGTCATGCGATTCGACCACCGCAGCAGCCGGCCGACAGCCACCTCATCGGTCGGCAGCCACCTTCGCGGCTCCGAAGGTGGCTCCTGACAGATGAGGTGCGTGTCGTCACCGACGTCGACGACCGCGCCGCGTCGGACTCACTCGACCGGCATGTCCGCGGTGCCGACACCCTTCAGGCCGCGCCACGTGATGCCGACGAGCAGGTCGGTCGCGGTCTCGAGGTCGACGTCGCCCTCGGTGATGCGGTCGGCGACGGCCTCGCCCGCGCCGACGAGTGCGACGGCGGTGAGTTCGAAGTCGATGTCACGCGCGCCCTCGACGGTGGTGCCCGCGCGGATGAGTTCGGTGACCATCTCGGTGACGCGCTTGCGGCTGTCGGTCACGAAGTGGGCGAACGTCTGGGTGCCGACGGCGACGCGGTACAGGACCTTCCACGACTGCCGGTGTTCGTCGACGAACCGCAGGAACTCCTTGACGACGGTGCGGGCCTGCTCGCGCTGGCGTAGCGACGGGTCGAAGCCGACGCTCATCGCATCGATGAACCGGCCGGACTCACGCTCGATGCACGCGCTGAACAGTTCGTCCTTGGAACCGTAGTAGAGGTAGAGCATCGGTTTGCTGATCTCGGCCTCGGCCGCGATCGCATCCATCGACGCCTCACGGAAGCCGTTTTCGGAGAAGACCTTGACGGCGGCGTCGAGCATCTGCTGTTCCCGCACCGCGCGGGGCAGCCGTTTCGTACCGCCGGCCATCGTCACTCCTTCGCCGATCGTCGCACCACGGTCGTGGCGTTCGAATCATCTTACCGTGCGGTAAGTTCATTGGTACCCGGCGGCGCGAATTGCGGCGAGGAGCTCGGACCGCGACCCGGCATCGAGTCGGCGGCGGATGCGTGCGACGTGGTGCTCGACGGTCTTGGCGGAGATGTACAGTCGCTCGCCGATCTCACGATAGGTGAATCCGGCAAGCAGCTCGCGCGCGACCTCCGCCTCACGCTCGGTGAGCGGGCCGTCGACGTCGTTGTTCAGCCCACCCGCAACCGTCCGGCCCACGTTCGCCGGGCGATCCGGGCCCACCGACCGGGCCGTTCGCAAGAGGCTCGTCGCGACGGCCGTGTCGTCGGCGCGCAGGGCGGCGTCGGCCGCGAGTCGTCCGGCATCTCCACGCAGTCCGACGGCCTCGAGGCCTGCGACGGCGGCGGTGATGCGTTGCGTGGACACCGAGGGCTGCCCGGCACCGCCGACATCCGCGCCCACCGCCACCGAGACCGCCGCTGCCTCGCTCAACGCCGCCACGAATCGGGTGGCCCCCGCCTGCGCCGACATCGCTGCCAGGTCACCCGCGCGGGATCGTGCACCGGTCAGATCACCGGCCAACAGTCCGGCGCGGACCGCGTACCAGGTCCACAGTGGCCGCCACACCGCACGGTCGTCGAGCCGGTCGAGGAGGGCGTCGACGGCCGCGACGTGTCGGGCGACCCGTGCGGCGTCCCCGATCCGGGCGGCGGCCAGCCACAGTTCACCGAGGAGGGCGACGTCGGCCAGGCCGATCTCGACCGACACGATCAGCGGGACGGCCTGACGCCAGGTCGTCGCCAGCCCGGCCATGTCGCCGGTTCGTCCGGCGACGCCCAGTGCGATCGCCAGCCGGCGGAGGCGGGCGGCGGGCACGGTCGACGGGGACTCGGCGGCGATCGCCGCGGCGGCCGCGTCCAGGTCCCCGGCGTGGAGCGCCGACCACGCGTCGGCGAGCGCGCAGTCGGGGTCGTCGGTGTCTGCCCAGATCAGGTCCCTGAGCGAAGCCGCGGCGATCTGATCACCGCACTGCACGGCGAGCGCGAACGAGGTCCAGCCCAGCTCCCTCAACCGTGTGGGGTCGCCGACCGACGACCATGCGCGAATCAGCTCCTCGACTGCCGGCTCGACGTCGGCCGACAACATCGCGGCGATGGCGGCGTCCTCGGCGAAGCGCGAAGCCGTCGGTGCTCGTCGTCCCGGCTGCCCGAACGTCGTTGCGCCGGCGCGATCGCCGACGGCGAGCAGCGCGTCGACCGCGGCGACCCGATGGCCGGCGACGAGGTCCGGGCCGAGCCACCGGAACAAGTCGGCTGCCTGGGTGTGACGTCCGGTGGCGCGGGCGACGGCAGCCGCGACGGCGAGCGCATCGGCAGCGCGGTCGGTGGGCGTGGTGATGTCGGCGATGAGGTCGTCGACGAGTCGCGCCGCACCGGGGAGATCCCCGGCGTCGAGCGCGAGTCGTGCGCGCGCCGGCCGCAGCCAGGCGGCGTCGCCACCGGCCGCCTCTGCGGCCTCGAGCAGTGTCGCGGCGCGAGCGGGTTCGGACTCTCGCGCCGCAGCACACAGGGTTTCGACGACGACCGGATCGACTATGCCGGCGCCGACGGCGCGCAGCGCATCGTCGACGGTCGGCGCACCGGAGCGCAGGCGAACCTGCACGGCGCGGCGTCGAAGGTCGTGGAGTCGTTCCGGACCGATGACGTCGCACAGGGATTCGGCTGCGACGGCCGGGAAGACGTCGGCGCCGCCGAGGAATCCGCTGCCGCGGGCACGGTCGAGCGCAATGGCCGCATCGTCGGCGGTGATCTCGAGCGTCGCAGCCACCGACACCGGGTCGAGCGCGGCGCGCGACGACGCCAGCGCGAGCACCGACAAGGTGTCGTCGTCGAGGGTTCGGAACACCCGATGTCGGTGATCGCGGGCGACACTCTCGGCGATGGAGATCGGATCCCGCACCGGCCGAACAGGTCCGGCAAGGTCACCGACATCACTACCGACGTCGAGGCCGTCGTCGCCGGCCTCGACGTCGCCCGAGGCGATGATGGCGAGGACATCGTCGATCACGGCCGAGGCGCCGGAACATCGGCGACGAATGTGCGAGGCGGTCGTCGCGTCGAGCGAGAGTCCTTGCGCAGCAGCACGATCGATCACTGCGCCGGTCGACATCGGACGGCGAAGCAGGTCGGCGCCGCTGCGGCGGGCGCGGGCGATGAGACCGGCGATCGCGGGATCACGGTCGCGGTTCTCGGTCGCGCCGACGACGCCCGCCGTTCCGTCGTCGAGTCGCCGGACAAGGGTGTCGAGCAGTTCGACCGGCCACATGTGCAGGTCGTCGGCGACGACGATCGGCCGGCGCGATCCGTCCACATCCGGCGTCAGATCGTCGGCCGGTACTCCGACGATGACACGAACACCGTTGTCACGCAGAAGTTCTGCCACGGAGCGCAGGATGGCTGATCGTCCGGTTCCGGGCGGCCCGACGACGAGGGCGCAGTCGAGAGCGGCCCCGCGGACGCCGACGTCCCGGACGATCCTGGCGAGGGCTGATCGGTCGGTCACCGGCAGAGGATGCCCGCGACTCCGCAGACCGTGTCGCCGGTACCTTCGAGCACGCGGCCCGGCAGCTGGGTGACGCCACCGCCCGAACCGCCACCGTTGCCTCCCCCACCGTTGCCGCCCCCGTTACCGCCGCCGCCCGAGGACTCGGGGAACTCCGGTGGCGGGTTGTTCGTCGAGGGCGCAGGCGGATTCGACGACCCGGGATTCGACGGCGCCGGATTCGCCGGTGCTGGATTCGCCGGCGCCGGACTCTGCGATCCCGGATTCGCCGGTGACGGATTCTGGGTGGCCGGCGCTTGCGCGCGGGAGTTCGGCGCAACCGGATTCTGGTTCACGGGAGCCTGATTCGTCGGCGCACCCTGCGGCGTTCCGACGGGACGCTGCGTCTGGACGGGTGCCGCGCCTGCGGTCGTGCCGGTCGCGGTCGTGGCCCCGGTCGTCCCCGCTGTTGTCAGTGGCCTCTCCGATGTGGCGGCGCCGGCCGGCGCCGGGGTGACGGGGTCGGCGGCCGGACCGATCAGCCCGGTCCCGACGGACAGCCCGGTGGCGGTGATCGCCGCCAGGACAAGGGTTCCGGCGCCGATGAGCATTCCGCGACGACCGCGGCCGAGTCGGGGTGCGGGTTCGTCGGCGGTGAGGGACGGTGCCGGGATGACCTCGCGCACCGGCGGCTGGGCGGGCAGCACCGCCGTCGACTCGGTCGCGCCGGCGCCCACCGGCAGCAGGTCGGTCGCTGGTTCAGCGACACCACGGGTGGCGAGCAACGCGGCACCCGCGGCCGCCGCCGAGAGCGGCTCCGGGTCGAGCAGAACAGGCAGTCGCAGGGTGGTCGACAGCAGCTCGGTGACGAGCGGGATCGACGCACCACCGCCGGTCGCCACGATCGCGGTGACCTGATCGGGTGTGACGTCGGCGGCGATCAGCGCCTCGCGGATGAGCGACGCCGATTCCAGGATCGGTGCCCGCAGGAGATTCTCCGCGTCCTCGCGGACGAGTCGCGCCTCGGTGTGATGCTCACCGACGGCGACGTCGACCACCGCGTCGGTGTCGACGGACAGGGTTTCCTTCGCCGCGCGACACCGTTCCCGCAGTTCGGCGAGGTCGTCGATGACCGATGGGTCGTCGTGGGCGATGGTGGCCAGCCCGCCGGAGACTCCGGTGACGTCGAGGAGGTCTGCGAGGATGAGCCGGTCGAACTCGCGGCCGCTGATCGCCGACGACGCGAGGGGCCGGCCGACGATCTCCGGGACCTCCCCCGCCCGGACCACGGTGGCGGTCAGTGTGGACGCGCCGAGGTCGTAGGCGACGAGGGTCGCACCGTCGGGAAATGCGCCGTGGGAGTGCTCTGCGGCGGCGACGGCTGCGGACGACGTCGCCGCCCAGCCGATCGTCAGTCCGGTGAGGCCGTCGCAGCCGTGCAGGGCGTCGCGGGCCTCGTCGACGGCGGCAGCAGACCAGGTGTCCGGATGCAGCACGGTCAGGCGGGCATCCGACAGGTCGCCGAGGTCGGCGCGGACCGCGTCGACCATGGCGTCCACCGCCTCGGCGTAGACGTCTGCCGCAGGTACCGGGTCGCCGTTGTCGTCGACGATGCCGACCGGGTCGCCGACGCGGTCGATGAAGTCGTCACGGCCCACGAGTTCGACCGTCGATCGTCGGACGGTGGTCTCCCAGGCGTCCGCGGAGGCCGCAGACGCGACACAGTTGTCGGCCCCGATGGTCACGCCGATCCCGAGCGTCATCGCCTCACTCCTGTCTGCACCGCACGGCATCCATGCGGCGCGCTTGTTGAGTGTGTCGTGTGCGGGGACCTGGCCGTTAGCGGTCCAGACCAAGTAGGGGGCCGATCCCCGACCCGTCCCCCATGCGCGCGCGGCACCCCGGGGATCGACGCCCCGGCGTAGGGGGAACCGGCGAACTAGGGCTTTTCCCCGATGTCGGTCGGCCTGCCGGTGCCTAGCGTCGACACCATCACGGGATCGACCCGATCTCGCCCGACGAGGAGACGACTCGCATGAGCACCAACGCCATCCTGGACTTCATTCTCGGCCTGTTGCGCGACGAGCAGTCGATCAACGCCTACTGCCGCAACCCGGAGGCGACCCTCGCCGCGGCCGGCCTGCACGGGGTCAGCCCCGCTGACATCTCGGCGGCCGCGCCGCTGGTCGCCGACGCCGGCCTGGTGTCGGCGGGAGCCGGCGCAGGGCTGGGTGCCATCGCCGGTGCCGGCGGAGGTCTCGCCGGCGGTATCGGTGCAGGTGGCGCCGGTGGCGGTGTCATCGGCGGCGGCGCAGGCGGGGGTGTCGTCGGCGGGGGTGTC
This sequence comes from Gordonia sp. OPL2, assembly GCF_003797825.1. Taxonomy (GTDB): domain Bacteria; phylum Actinomycetota; class Actinomycetes; order Mycobacteriales; family Mycobacteriaceae; genus Gordonia. Next base: position 12 of record NZ_RKME01000009.1, on the reverse strand, counting down.
GCTGGTGGCGGT
>NZ_RKME01000095.1 GCF_003797825.1 Gordonia sp. OPL2 | reverse complement strand
GCTCTACAGGAACTTTACCCGCGCCAGCGCAGCAGCAGATCGCGCTGCGGGGTCAGTGCCGTAGCCAGGCCGGCCAGCACGCCGATCGTGTTGGCCAGCGCGTCCATCGGATCGGCCATGCGGTCATCGGTCAATGCGCCCTGCGCGAACTCGATGCCGATCCCCATCAGCACCAGGCCCACGCCCACCCACAGCAGCGGACGTCCGCGCCGGAACAGCTGTACCGCGCTGCCAGCCAGGATGAAATAGGCGAGGAAGTGCTCACCCTTGTCGCCGTTTTCCGGCAACGGAATCGGTGGCGGTGGGATCAGGCAGACCACGATCACCAGCAACACCGCGCTGAACCACAGTGCGGTCCACAGCCGCGGCCGCCGCAGCGGCTTGATCAGCGGCAGCGCATCGCTCACAGGCGCCAGCTCAGGTCACCC
>NZ_RKME01000094.1 GCF_003797825.1 Gordonia sp. OPL2 | reverse complement strand
CGGTCGACCACTGCATCGCCTGCCATGCGGGTGTGACCGCGGCCAAGGCGCGGGGCTGGCAGGTGCTGGTCACCGACCATCACCTACCCGGGCCGCAGCTGCCGCCGGCCGATGTCATCGTCGATCCCAATCTCGACGGTGATGCCTTCCCCAGCAAGTCGCTGGCCGGCGTCGGCGTGATCTTCTACGTGCTGATGGCGCTGCGCCGGCACATGCGCGAGGCCGGCGTCTTCGCCGATGGCAAGGGGCCGGACCTGACCACGCTGCTGGACCTGGTGGCGGTCGGCACCGTCGCCGACCTGGTGGCGCTGGATCCGAACAACCGGGCACTGGTCAGCGCGGGCCTGCGGCGTCTGCGCGCGGGGCAGGGCTGTGTCGGCCTGCGTGCGCTGATCGAAGCCAGCGGCCGTGATGCCGCGCGGCTCACAGC
>NZ_RKME01000093.1 GCF_003797825.1 Gordonia sp. OPL2 | reverse complement strand
CACCTGCAGCTGCGCCGGGCTGGCTGCGGCAGCCTCCTGCAGGCGCTGCTGCAGGTAGGCCGCAAAGTGGTGGCGGCACACGTAGCGCTCGCCCAGCACCTCGCGCGCCTCGCCCGGGTAGGCATTGGCGGCCATCAGGTAGTCGAGGAAGTCGCCGGGCTGGTCGGCAAACGCACTCATCTTCGCCGCCGGCACGTTCAGCAGGTGCTCCGGCCACGGCGTGGCATAGGCGATGCCCTGCGCCAGCTGCGAAGCCGGTTCGAAGATGGCCAGCGCCAGCGGCGCCTGGGCCTGGCGCAACACCTGGATCGCCACCAGCACCCCGGCCGCACCACCACCGATGATTGCCAGGTCCAGTTCGCCATTACGCGGTGAATCAGTCATGCGCCGATTGTAGGCCATCGGCGATGACGGGCCGGATTGCCGAAGCG
>NZ_RKME01000092.1 GCF_003797825.1 Gordonia sp. OPL2 | reverse complement strand
CGGTGGCGCTGTCACCGGTCAGCAGGCCGGCAGCCACACCGATGGCGGTACCGATCAGCGCGTTGCGGCCGGTACGGTTCTGCTGTTCGGTCGGGTTGCCGTACTGGTCGCTCTGCACATAGGAGCCGCCGGTGGCGCAGGCCGACAGGACGGCCGCACTCATCAGGGCCAGTGCGACGTTGCGGGTGGTGTTGCGGATCATGTGGTTCTCCTTGTTTTCCGGTCGGGTCGGCGGCTTACGGGCGCAGAGAGAATAAACAGCCCGATGCGATGTCGGGATGATGATCGGTCGCGGCAACAGGGCCGCGTTCAGCTAACTGACTGGAACGCTCAGCCCGCGCTTTACCCAGCCCCCGTCTGCCGGTAGGCGGCCAGCGCAGCATCGCGGCCGACGGCCAGATCCACCAGCGGCGTACGCGGATAGCCCGGGGCA
>NZ_RKME01000091.1 GCF_003797825.1 Gordonia sp. OPL2 | reverse complement strand
TCCCGGTAGTCGCCAACCTTGGTTGGCGCTGGACGTTGCCCGGGCGGTGCCAATGCCATGCCAACCAAGGTTGGCATCTACCGAAGCATGTGATGCCAGCGCCGACCGGCTGGTTATTCGGCCGGCACCCGCACCTTGCCTTCCATCAATACGCGGGCGCTGCGGCTCATGATGGCCTTGGTCACTGTCCACTGGCCGTCAACGAGGCCGGCCTGCGCACCCACGCGCAGCGTGCCGGAAGGGTGGCCGAAGGTCACCGCTTCGCGTTCACCACCACCGGCCGCGCGATTGACCAGCGTGCCCGGAATCGCCGCCGCAGTGCCGATCGCCACGGCGGCGGTGCCCATCATCGCGTGGTGCAGCTTGCCCATCGACAACGCCCGCGCGTGCAGGTCGATGGCCGAGGCCGGAATGGCCTTGCCGCTGGAGGACAC
>NZ_RKME01000090.1 GCF_003797825.1 Gordonia sp. OPL2 | reverse complement strand
TTCTCGCGGAGCGGATAAATGCGTCCGACGATCCTTCCGGACTGGCGTTTAATCAGGCGGTCTCTCCGGTGGATAGCGCACGCGGTATGAGCGTCGGCTGGAATTTCTCTCTGACCGAGGGGATGACGTCCGGCCCGGTCGCCAGTTTACACTCCGATCTGACGTCGCCGCCGCTTACCCGCAATGCGGCCGGAACCGGCTACGTGAATACGCTGGGCTGGCGGGTCGATTATCAGAAGCTATGGGGCGTACATCCGTGGGCTCAGGTGAGCTATAACCAGGAGTTGACGACGGATTTCGGCGGGGCGAACCGCATGCAGGACGGCGCCTGGCGGGACGTGACCTTTGGCGCCGATATGTCGCTCAACTCTCATCTTGCCGCCTGGGCGGCACTATCCCAGGCGGACAATTTACCCACCGGGGCAAACTATCTC
>NZ_RKME01000089.1 GCF_003797825.1 Gordonia sp. OPL2 | reverse complement strand
AGAACATGGTGTTGACCGTATCTTGACTCATGGCGGTCCTGCTGACAAAACTATTGTAGAAAATTTCCCACGGCTTAAAGAATTGATTGCCTATACAGATGGCCGCTTAATCATTTTGCCTGGTGGTGGTGTCACTGCAGAGAATGCAGCACATGTAGCTAAAGAATTGAACGTACGAGAAGTACACGGAACCAAAATCGTGGATCTTCAGTTATAATCTTATAAACAAAAAAACATTTGCAACAGGCATAATGCTTATTGCAAATGGTTTTGTTTTTTTACATAAAATAGCCCATAAATAAAGAAGCAATATTGAAATAAATCAGTACACTCGTCAAATCGCTCAAAGTCGTGATAAAGGGACCGCTTGCTACTGCTGGATCAAATCCTAGACGATCCATTAGCATCGGGATTAAACTACCTGCAAGATTCGCCACTGT
>NZ_RKME01000008.1 GCF_003797825.1 Gordonia sp. OPL2 | reverse complement strand
CCATCGAACCCCGAGACGTCGCCTAACCAAACACCGGCCAACCAGGGTCGCAACCACCGACCCCATTCCAGCATGCCCCAGGGGGTCAGCTACCCAACTCACCTCACCGAACTCTTCGGATCAGGGACCGTAACCGCTCGCAAGCTCGCTCCTCAGGGACCGTAAACCGCCGTCAGCAGAAGATCCCTGAGGAGACCCGGAGCGCCAGCGCAGGGTCGTCACGAAGGGCGACGCCCACATCGCAACCGAAGTCCCCGCTCTCACACAGAGCAACGCCGGGAGCCGATGATCCGACTCCCGGCGCAGATGCCGTGCTGTGGCCGATGAACCAGCCGCGGTCCGATCAGCCGAAGCGTCCCGAGATGTAGTCCTCGGTCTCCTTCTTGACGGGGTTGGAGAACATCGTCTCCGTGTCGTTGATCTCGACCAGCTGACCCGGCTGACCGACGCCCTCGAGGTTGAAGAACGCGGTCTGATCACTCACGCGAGCCGCCTGCTGCATGTTGTGGGTGACGATCACGATGGTGTACTCCTTCTTGAGCTCACCCATCAGATCCTCGATCGCCAGCGTCGAGATCGGGTCGAGCGCGGAGCACGGCTCGTCCATCAGCAGCACGTCCGGCGACACGGCGATGGCACGCGCGATGCACAGACGCTGCTGCTGACCGCCGGAGAGGCCGCCGCCCGGCTTGTCCAGACGGTCCTTGACCTCTTCCCACAGGTTCGCGCCCTTGAGGCTGCGCTCGGCGACATCGTCGAGCTGGGACTTGCTGCGGACACCCTGCAGCTTCAGACCGGCGACCACGTTGTCGCGGATCGACATCGTGGGGAACGGGTTGGGGCGCTGGAAGACCATGCCGATGGTCGACCGGACGCTCACCGGGTCGATGCCCTTGGCGTAGATGTCCTCGCCGTCGAGGAGCACCTTGCCCTGCGCGTACGCCCCGGGGGTGACCTCGTGCATGCGGTTGAGGGTCCGCAGCACCGTCGACTTGCCGCAGCCGGAGGGCCCGATGAAGGCGGTGATGCAGCGCGGCGGAACCTCGAGGCTCACGTCCTTCACCGCATGGAAGGCACCGTAATAGATGTTCAGGTCTTTGATGTCGAGGCGCTTGGCCATGATCTGTCCGTTCGTGGTCGAGAAGTGGTCGGGTTCTGCCGGGTCGGTCGGTCAGCCCTTGGGGGCGAACACCTTGGACACGACCTTGGCGCCGAAGTAGATGATCGCGACGAGGATGACGAGGGTGAGCGCGGCACCCCAGACGGTGTCGAAGGCACTCGGCCCGTTGTTGTACTGCTGAACCATCATGAGCGGCAACGACTCCTGGTTGCCGTCGAAGGGATTCCAGTTCATCGCCCGGGTCGCGCCGACCAGGATCAGCACCGGTGCGGACTCGCCCATCACGCGGGCGATGGCGAGCATGACGCCGGTGATGATGCCGGACATGGCCGTCGGCAACACGATCCGTGCGATCGTCTTCCACTTCGGGATGCCCAGGGCGTAGGAGGCCTCGCGCAGATCCTGCGGGACGATCTTGAGCATCTCCTCGGTGGCCCGGACCACCAGCGGCACCATCAGCAGCACCAGCGCGATCGCGACGACGAAGCCGGACCGCGGCAGTCCCAGCGTGGTGCGCCACACCGCGTACACGAACAGCGCGGCGACGATCGACGGAACACCGGAGAGGATGTCGACCATGAAGGTGGTGACACGGGCCAGCAGCGACTTGCGGTTGCTGTACTCCACCAGATAGATCGCGACGAAGATGCCCAGCGGCACCGAGATCACCGCGGCCAGCGCGGTCTGGATCAACGTGCCGACGATGGCGTTCGCGGCGCCGCCGTAGCGTTCGGCACGGAACCACCAGTCCGGATCGAGGATCGGCTCGATGCCCCGCGCGACGAGCGTGATGACCAGCCAGAATAGCGGGACCAGCGCGATCAGCAGGGCGAGGGTGACCAGCACGCCGGCCGCACTGTTGCCGATCTTGCGGCGTGCTGAGAGCGGGATGAATCCGGCCGGGCGGGTCTTGACCGGGTCAGTGCCCGGGTTCTCTGTGGTCACGGACATGTCACTTCTTCTTTCCGGTGACCACCGCGCGGGCGGCGGCGTTGACGAGGAAGGTCAGCACGAAGAGGGTGAGGCCGGCGGAGATGTAGGCACCGGTCTTGGCGGGTGAGTCGAACTCGGCCGCGTTGTTGGCGATCTTCGTCGCGAACGTCTCGCCACTCTCCATCAGGTTGAAGTTCATGGGTCCGGCGGTCGAGATGATCAGCAGCAGCGCCATGGTCTCACCGAGTGCACGACCGAGGCCCAGCATCGAGCCGCTGATGTAGCCGGAGAAGCCGAACGGCAGGACGGCGACCCGCACGACCTCCCACTTCGTCGCGCCGAGCGCCAGCGCGGCCTCGCGGTGCCCCTTCGGCGTCTGGATGAACACCTCGCGGGTTACCGCGGTGATGATCGGGAGGATCATCACCGCCAGGACGATGCCGGCGGTGAGCAGCGTGCCGCCGGTCGACATGTTGGCGACCTGCGTGGGCTCTTGGAAGAACGGCAGGAAGCCGAGATGGCCGACGAGCCACTCGTTGACGGGGACCAGCGCGGGCCCGAGCACGAGGATGCCCCAGAGGCCGTACACGATCGACGGCACCGCGGCCAGGAGGTCGACGGTGTAGGTGATCGGCCCGACGAGCCGTTTGGGCGCGTACTCGGTGAGGAAGATCGAGATGCCGAGAGAGATCGGCATCGCGAGGATCAGCGCGATGACCGAGACCACGACCGTCGCGTAGAACAGCTGAGGGATGCCGAACTTGAGTTCGGTTCCGGTGGTGATCCACTCGCCCTGATAGGTGAAGAAGTTCGCGGTGTTCTTCGCGAGCGACGGGATCGCCTGCGCCAGCAGGAACAGCGCGATCAGCGCGATGATGACCGAGACGAGGATGCCCGAACCCACCGAGAGGGTACGGAAGATCTGGTCGCCCAGTCGGCTGCTCTTGCCCGAACGCAGGCCCTCGGTGTCGCCTCCGGGTTCGATGGGGGCCCCGGGCAGCGTCGGGTCACCGGGGTGTTCACCCTGCTGCTCGCTGAGAGAGGTCATGCGTCCTTCTGGTTCGGCTCTGGTCATGGCCGGTCACTTCCCGTGATCGTCAGGTATCAGTCTGTCAACCGATGTCGCGGGGCCGCAAAAGATGGCGGCCCCGCGACATCGATCAGGTGGTCACTGGGAGTTCGAACCGCCCGAGGCCTGGCCGAGTGCGTCGACACTGCCCTGCAGGGTGGTCTTGAAACCCTGCGGGAGTGCGACGTAGCCGATCTCGGCGAGGCCGTCCTGTCCCTGGTTGAGGATCTCGGTGAACGCCGACTTCAGCGTGTTCGAGGTCGCCTCGTCGGCGTACCCGGCCGAGCAGACGATCGAGTACGGGGTCAGCAGCAGCGGGTAGGAACCCGCTTCCTTCGACGCGTACAGCGAGTCGGTGTCGACCACGAGGTCCTTGCTGCCCGGGGTCTTGAACTTGACGGTGTCGAGCGCCTTGCCCGCGGTCTCGTTGGTCAGCTTGACCGGGCCTGCACCGAAGTCCACGGCGGCGACGCCGAGGTCGTTCTCGGTCGCGAAGCCCCACTCGACGTAGGTGATCGACCCCGGGGTCTTCTTCACGGTGTCACCGACACCGGTGGACTTGGCGGCACCCGAACCACCCTTGCCCTGGAATTCCTTGCTGTGCTCGTACGGCCACGCCTGGGGCGCCGACGCCTGCAGGAAGCGCTGGAAGTTGTCGGTGGTGCCCGAGCTGTCGCTGCGGTGGACCGGCACGATGTCCTCGGCGGGGAGGGTCACACCCGGGTTGAGCGCGGCGATCGCCGGGTCGTTCCACGTGGTGATCTTCGAGTCGAAGATGCCGGCGAGAACCGTCGGGTTGAGGTTGAGGTTGTCGACACCCTCGACGTTGTAGGCGATCGCAACCGGTCCCGCGACGAGCGGGAGGTGCCAGGCGTCGTTGCCGTTGCAGCGTTCCTTGGCCTGGGTGATCTCATCGCCCTTGAGGGCGGAGTCCGAACCGGCGAAGTCGACGTCGCCGGCGATGAACTTCTTGATGCCGTCGCCGGAGCCGCTGCCGGTGTAGTCGAGGACGATGTCGGAGTTGTCGGTGAGCACCTGGCTGAAGTGCTCCATCGCCTTCTGCTGTGCGGTCGACCCCTCGCCGCTCACGGTCTGGCTATCCCCACCGCCACTGCACGCACTGAGCAGGGCCACCGCTGCAATGGTCGACACTGCCGCCATCGCGCCATTCCGATTGATCTTCACCGCGTCACGTTGCCTTTCGATCGATGACCCCGGCACTCCGGGGTGTCCGAATTGAGACGCTAGGCCGGGCTGGTGGACGATCTGCCGACACCAGGTGAACGGAGGGTGAATTGGGCGCGGCACGATAGTAAGGTGGCCCTTTGCTACGCTGGTCAGCGATCATCATGAGCATCCTCTCTGCGGCCGCGCATGCCGCGGCGGGCACATCCCGCTCGTCCGTCCGGGTCGCCGCGGTCGATCTCCAGCACAGTCGCCGCCGTTCGTCGGCGGTCTTCGGCCCGATGGCCCTCCCGTCACGCGACGTCGCGGTGCGACGACTGCGGGAGATGATCGCCGCCGGACCTGCCTTCCGCCTCGGACTGGTGCCGTCGGCATCGCAGATACGTTGGCGAACAACGGCTTCCGACATTGCCGACTCAGTGACGGAGGTGGCTCCCCTCGCCCGAGACGGGGATCCGCTCACCCTGCTCGAGACCGTCCGGTCATTGCCCGACGCCGGTGTGCGGATCGTCCTCGCCGGCGATACCACCGCCATCGATTTCAGCCACGGCCTCGGCGATGTCGCGTTCGCGCAGGCCGTCGTCGACGTGATGCTCGGCGGGGTGCCGCTGACCGACACCCATTGGGACCCCTACCGTCGGCGCGGCTCGCGCTTGCTGACGGCGGCCGCCCGGACCTTCGGCAGCGACCCTCGACGTCTGGTCGACCTCGCGCGCTTCCATCACCGACGACTGCCCGCCGCGCCGGTGGACGCCGGCCGCACCCGCACGATCGCGCACTCGGCGCCCGACGCACGCACGGTCCGACTGTCCGACGACGACGTCGCCGCACTGCGTTCGCTCCGGGACCGCCACCTGCCAGGCGTGAGCATGTTCGTGATCCACACCTGCGCACTGCTCGCCGCCCTCGACGATGCGGGCATCGCGACCAACCGCGACGTCACGATCCCGTTCGACGCGCGACCGTACCTGCCCGCGTCGATGGGAACGCTCGCCTCTTTCTCGGCCGGATTGGCCTTCCCCCTCGACGTCGCGACACGTGCCGACGAATTGCAGGCGATGATGACCGCCGCGGCCCGCATGGGACGTCCGGTCGCGAACCTCGCGGTCAGCACAGTCAAGGTGCATCTGGCCAGGCGATCACATCTCCTCGCCGCAGAGGATCCGCGGACGGTCCCCGCCACCGCACCGCGCGCCGACCTGCTGCATTCCTTCGTGGGCCGCATCCCACAGACGACGTACTCACCCTTCACCGACCCCGACCGCGCCGCGACGCTCATCGTCAGCGATCCGGTGTCGCCTGCGGGGATCACCGTGACGTCGGCGACGTCGGGCGACAACGCACTCTGCGTGACGGCCGCATTCCACCCGTCGGTGTTCGACGGCGAGCGGATCGGCTCCGCGCTGTCCGGACTCGCCGACCACGCGAAACGGGTCATCACCGCGTGACGTCGAGCACATTCTGATAGGGAACCCTTAGCTAGGTAAGCCTCCCCTTAGAGATGCGCTACTGTAAACCACGTCTGTTGTACTTCCTGCGCTCGAAAGTCCCGTGGTCTCGTGTCTGTCCCCGCTCCGACGGTGTCACCGTCGGTCCCCTCCCCCCGCCTGTCGGTGATCATCTGTTGCTACACGACGGATCGGATGGAGGCGTTGCGCGCCGCGATCGACAGCACCACCGCTCAGATCGGAGCCGCCGACGAGGTGATCGTCGTCGTCGATCACAACACCGGCCTCCTCGAACGACTGCGCACCGACGACACCACCCGGCGCGGCGTCCACGTCGTGCCCAACACCGAGACCCGCGGACTCTCGGGCGCACGCAACACCGGACTGGCCGCAGCGACCGGTGAGGTCGTCGTGTTCCTCGACGACGACGCCGCGCTGGAACCGGAGGCGCTGGCCGGCATCCGCACCCGATTCGCCCGACCGGAGCTCGTCGCCGTCGGCGGCGCGGTCGACGCGCAGTGGGACGGCGACCGCCCACCATCGTGGTTCCCGTCCGAGTTCGGTTGGGTCGTCGGCTGCGACTACCGGGGCCTTCCCGCCGACGGTGCGACCATCCGCAACCCGATCGGCGCGGCGATGGCCGTTCGCCGCGACGCGCTGACGGTGATCGGCGGTTTCTCTCACCAGCTCGGTCGGCGGGGCACCTTCCCCGCCGGGTGCGAGGAGACCCTGATGGGAATCGCTCTGCGCGAACACTTCCCGACCTCCGACATCGTCCGCGACACCGCGTTCCGGGTCCGCCACCGGGTCACCGCCGACCGCGCGACCATCCGTTACTTCCTGCACCGCTGTTTCCAGGAGGGCCGGTCCAAGGCCGTGCTCGCCGCCCTCGCCTCCACCTCGACCGCGCTGTCGAGCGAACGTTCCTATGCCGCCCGGACATTGACATCGGGACTCTGGCTCCACCGACGGAGACCGCTGCGGGCCCTGGCGCTCGTCGTCGGATTCGCCGCCACCACCGGAGGTTTCGTGGTCGGCACCGTCGCCACCCGCCTGCGTGACCTGCCCCGAGAGGACTCCCGACGATGAGCCGAGCCGACGCCTTCCTGCGAGATCCACGCGTCGCCCGCGTCAGCGCGATCGTGCTGCTGCAGTACTTCGCCGTCGAATGGGTCGTGTCCGCGACGTGGCGCGGTGAATACGCCTACCGGACCGACACCGTCGGTCCGCTCGGCATCCCGTTCTGCGGCCCGCAGGGCACCTGGCCCTGCAGCGCGCTGTACCCGGCGATGAACGTCTCGTTCGTCATCACCGGCCTGGCCATCGCGGTCATCGGTGGTTCCTGGTTGATCCGGCGTGCCGTCGCCGTGCCCGCGGGCGGTGCACTCGCCATCGCCGGCGGTGCACTCGTCGTCGCCGGTGTCATCACCGAGAAGACCGACTACCCAGTGCATGTCACCGCGATGACCGTCTTCTACGTCTTCGGCGCCCTGAGTTGTCTTCTCATCGGGGTCTCCGGACCCACGCGACTGCCGAAGACCTCCCGCACCGCACTCACCATCGGCGGCGGCGTCGCGACCGTCGCCTACTTCTGCTTCGCCGGCGGCCTCACCGCCTGGCTGGGCAGCGGCGGCACCGAACGGGCCATCATCTACGGCATTCTCGTCGGGCTGCTGGTGGCCGGTGTCGCCGGCACGTCCGCGGCACCGGACCGACGCCGGGCCGGCGCACACCGCGCCGAGGACCGTGCCGACGCCGACGCCGAGACCACCGAGCTCGCCACCACCCCGGGCCCCGCGTGAGACCGCCGCGCCCCGCATGGGGTGTCGTCGCCGGTGCGATCACGATGACCGCATGCCTGTCCGCGTGCGCATTGCCCTTCGGCAACGCCACCTCCGATCCATCCGTTGGTCGAACGTTGTTCGCCGACGAATTCGACGGCCCCGCAGGGCCGGTCGGTGCACCGTGGCAGGCCCAGACCGGGGGCGGCGGCTGGGGCAACGACGAGATGCAGGTCTACACCGACGACCTGGCGAACGTCCGGGTCGACGGCGAGGGGCACCTCGCGATCACGGCCCGCTACGACGGCACCACGATCACCAGCGCCCGGCTGACCACCGCGGGCAGACAGTCGGTCACCTACGGGCGCGTCGAGGCACGCATCTCCCTGCCCGGCGGGCGGGGTCTGCACCCCGCGTTCTGGCTTCTCGGCGACAACCTCGATCAGGTCGGTTGGCCACGAGCCGGGGAAATCGACGTGATCGAGACAGTCAACGACGCCGGCGAGTTCCACAGCAGCATCCACGCTCCGCAGGAGTCGTCGGTGCGCGGACAGACCGTGTCGGCGTCCGGGGCGCCGCCCACTCCGCTCGCGGGCACGTTCCACACGTACTGGATGACCAAGTCCCCCGGCCGGATCGAGACCGGCATCGACGACACTCCCCTGTTCGTCGTCACCCCTGCCGATCTCGCGGCCGATTCGCAGTGGGTGTTCGACGCCCCGTTCCATCTGCTCCTGACGCTCGCCGTCGGTGGCAACTGGCCCGGACCGCCCGACGAGTCGACTCCTGATCCGTCCACCATGCTCGTCGACTGGGTGCGGGTGAGCGCGCTGTGACCGACCACATCCTCCGTCCCGCGATGTCCGTCGAGGGGTCTCCCGAATGGCCGGGCGCGACCTGGATCGGCATCCTCGATCTGGCCGATCTCGCGGCCGACCCCGACCCGAATGCCGGCGATGCGACCGGTCGAACAACCGGCGACGATCCCACCATCACCGAGGCAGTCTGCGTCGCACCGGGTTCCGACGGCTTCGGGCGGGCCCGCATCCTCATCCGCGACGGACTCGCACCGGTGCACTTCGTCGAGGCGCCGCTGGCCGACGGGCGTGTGCGACTGCCCCTTCCCACGCGGTCGACACCCGATCGCGACGTCGTCGACGACGTCTCGCTCCCGCCCATGTCGGTGGTGCTGTGCACACGTGAACGGCCGGACCATCTGCGCGGCGCGCTCGCGTCGCTGCTCCTGGTCGATCACCCCGACTTCGAGATCATCGTCGTCGACAACGCCCCGACGACCGACGCGACCGAACGGGTCGTCGCCGAGATCGCCGACGAGCGGGTGCGCCGGATCGTCGAACCGGTGGCCGGCCTGTCGAGTGCACGCAACGCCGGACTGCGCGCGGCCCGACACGAGCTCGTCGCCTACACCGACGACGACGTGGTCGCCGATCCTGGATGGCTGCGCGGCCTGGCACTGGGCTTCTCCCGCTCGGACGACGTCGTGTGCGTGTGCGGCACCGTGCCCAGCGGCGAGCTCCGGACACTGCCGCAGGCCTACTTCGACTGGCGGGTGTCCTGGGCCGACAACCTCGAACCGCGCGTGTACTCGATGGCGATGCCCCCCGAGGATGTCCCGCTGTTCCCGTTCCAGGTCGGCGTCTACGGCACCGGCGCCAACTTCGCGATCCGTCGGGATGCGGCGATCGCGTTGGGCGCCTTCGACGAACGGCTCGGCGCCGGCACCGTCACCCGCGGCGGCGAGGATCTCGACATGTTCTTCCGGGTCCTGGTCGCCGGGCACGCACTCGCGACGGAACCGTCGTCGATCATCTGGCATCGCCATCGCAGCGACAACGACGCACTCCTGTCGCAGGCCCGCGGCTACGGAGTCGGGCTGGGTGCCTGGCTGACCAAGGTCGCCGTGACCCGCGAGCACCGCAGACTCGCGTTCTCGGTGCTGCGCAGGCGCCATCGCGCGGTGGCACGGGCGGGGGCCGCGTACGGCGCGATCGCCGCCCCGCCGCCCGAGTTCCTCAGCAGCGTGCCCTCGTCGGTGGGTCGGGTCGAGGTCTTCTCCGTGCTGGCGGGACCGAGCGCGCTGTGGCGCGAGGGCCGACGACGGCGCTCCCGTGTACGTCGGGCGGCCGCGAACACTCACCTGGCAGGAAAGCACTCATGACCGCCACCATCCATCCGCCCGATGTCGAACACGACGACGGTCCGCAGGCGTCGACCCCGGTGGATCAGAAGAGGCTCTCGCGCAGCCGATTCCGGCCCGCCGACATCGCGCTCGTCGCCGCGACGGCGGGACTCGCCGGCCTGCTTCCGCTCGGCGGCCCGCTCAAGGCGATCCTGGTCATCACCTTCGTGCTGCTCGGCCCGGGTGCGGCACTGGCCACCTGGGTGCGGGTCCCGCGGTCGGCCCGCGCGGCCGCGATCCCCACGCTCGGCATGGCGATCGTGACCATCGCGTCCATCACCGCGATGTGGTCGTATCGGTGGGAACCCACGGCAATCCTCGTGCTGCTCTGCGTGGCGTCGGCGGGCAGCAGCGCAGTCTGGTACGTCCGTACCGGTGCGTGGCCCGACGTCCGCACCTGGCCGGTAGCCGCAGCACACACCTGCCGTGCGGTGATCACCGCTCCCGGACTCAATCCCCCGACGGTCATCGTGGCGATCGCGCTGATCATCTGGGCCATCGCCCTGCCGACGCTTCCCGGGACCGATGCGAGCTTCTACGGACTGCTCGCCTCGGGCAGCGGACGTCTGTTGATCCCGGCGATACTGTTGACCGCCATCGCATTCGTCTGGGCGACGGTCACACGCCGTCTCGGTGCGGCAGTCCTGGCGATCGGCGCCGCGATCGTCATCGCACGCGTCACGACCTGGCTCGGTACCGAGGTCCCGCTCTACGACTGGACCTACAAGCACATCGGCGTGGTGCGCTACATCGTCACCCACGATCTGATCCAGCCCAACGGCACCGACATCTACGCCCAGTGGCCGGCCTTCTTCGTGACGTCCGCGTGGTTCTCCGAGGTCACCGGTCTCGACCCGATGACGATGGCGCACGTGTTCGCACCGTTCGTACACGTGGTGCTGGCCGTGATCGTCTACTCGGCCGCACGGGTTCTCGGGCAGACACCGCGCGTGGCCCTCGTCGCAGCGTTCATCGCCGAGGTGGCCAACTGGGTCGGGCAGGACTACTTCTCACCGCAGGCATGGACCCTCTTGCTCGCGTTCGGATTGTTGACCCTGCTCCTCGCATCCCGGGGTGCACCGCAGATGGCCGTTCTGGCGATCATCCCGTTCGCCGCGACCGTCCCGACCCATCAGCTCACCCCCTTCTGGCTCCTGGGCGCGGCAACCCTGCTGGTGTTCTTCCGGCGCATCCGCCCCTGGTGGGCCGTCGCCGCGATGATCGCCATCGCCGGCATCTACCTCGTGCTGAACTTCGACGCCGTTGCGCCCTACGGCATCCTGTCCGGCGGCAACCCGGTGGAGAACGCGACGAGCAACATCACCGCGGCCGGGGTACCCGCCAAGGAGTTCACCTCGCTCATCTGTCGCGGCTTGTCGGCAGGCGTGTTCGCGACGGCCGCAGTCGCAGCGATCTGGGCGTGGCGCACGGGTCGACGGCACGTGCTGACCCGGGTCATCCTCGCCTTCTCCGCTCTGTGCCTGCTCCTGGGCCAGAGCTACGGCGGGGAGGCGATCTTCCGTGTGTACCTGTACAGCCTCCTCGGCTGCTCCCTGTTGATCGCCCCTGCCGTCGTCGCACTCCTCGATGGGTGGCGCCGCGGCGTGCTCCGCTCCGTCGGCGCCGTCGTCGCCACCGCCGGGATGTGCCTCGCCTCGCTCGCCGGCCTGTATTCCTTTGTCGCACTGTGGCCGCTGGTCTCGGAGACGCGCACGCAGATCGACGTGATGAACTCGCTGGTGGCCTCGAGTGAGCCGGGTACGCGGATCATGATGATGACGCCGGGCGGAATGCCCAGTCGGACCACGGCCGACTATGCCGCGTTCACCCTCGCCAACCCCTACTTCGACTACCCGCTGAGTTACGACCTCGCCGAGAGCCGATTCTCCTTCCCCACAGCCGAACAGCTCGGTTTCCTGGACTGGCGTGCCGATCAGCAGGAGCACCCGACCATCGTTGCCTTCAGCACCCAGTCCGAACGCTCGATCGAGTACTACGGGGAGTACGCGCCCGGCTCGGTGGACCTGTTCAAGGAGGCGCTGTCGGAATCGCCGGAATGGACACTGCTGTACCAGAACGGCGACAACGCGATCTTCCGGCACGACGCCGGCACCGGCCCACGCTGACCAGTGGAGCGATCGCTGTCGTGAAATGAGACACAAAAGAGCCTGTGCGTTAGGCTAGCATTACCTAAGAGAATAGTATGTTGACCAGCCGATCATCTACATCACCGTCCGGCCGGGGGTTCGGAAGACATTCCGCTGAAGATGCACGGTCCCGATTTTGGAGGGGTTCCCTTGACCAACGCTTCTGATGACCTCGGCGCGGCTCCGGCCGTCGCCACGCCACCGGTCGGCGACATGAGTGAGTTCGAGCAGGACTTCGACTTCACCGACACGACCGCACCCGCCGACTCCGCGTCTTCGGACACCGTGCCGTCGGACACCGTACCGTCGAATTCCGTTCCCGCAGAGGATGCTCCGCCCCTCGGCGGAGACGCGGTCCGGGTCACCGTCGTGATCCCAACCCGCAACGAGGCTCTCAATCTCCCGTATGTCGCCGAGCGCATGCCCGAGGTGGACGAGATCGTCGTCGTCGACGGCGCGTCGGTCGACAACACCGTCGATGTCGCGCAACGACTCTGGCCGCAGGCCGTGATCGTTCACCAGACCCGCAGCGGCAAGGGCAACGCCCTCGCGTGCGGATTCGCCGCCGCGACCGGCGATGTCATCGTCATGATCGACGCCGACGGGTCGACCGATCCCGCCGAGATCCCCGCCTTCGTGGCCACGCTCATCGAGGGGGCAGACCTCGCCAAGGGCAGCCGCTTCTCGCTCGGCGGCGGCAGCGACGACATCACCACCCTGCGCAGGTTCGGCAACAAGGGCCTCAACTGGCTGGTGAACCGCATCTTCGCGACCGAGTTCGCCGACCTCTGCTACGGCTACAACGCCTTCTGGCGCCGGCACCTGCCGGTCATCGACCTGCCCGACGTCGACGCCACCGACGCCCAGTGGGGCGACGGATTCGAGGTCGAGACGATCATCAACGTCCGAATGGCGCGCGCAGACCTGATCATCCACGAGGTCGGCAGTCACGAGAGTCGACGCATCCACGGCCGCAGCAATCTCAACGCGTTCAGCGACGGACTGCGCGTCCTGCGGACCATCGATCGTGAACGGCGGTCGCGACGAGCCGGGCAACGGAGTATCAACTCCGCCACCACCCGCGTCGCCGACTGACACCTCGCGCATCGCACTCTGAGATCGAGAAGACATGATTGACAACGAGATACGGTGTCAGGTCGCCATCATCGGCGCCGGCCCGGCGGGCCTGACCCTGGCACACATGCTGCATCTGCAGGGTATCGACACCGTGGTGGTCGAGCGACAGTCCGAAACCCACGTCCGGGCGCGCATCCGTGCCGGTGTGGTCGAACAGACGACCGTCGACCTGCTCACCGAGATCGGACTCGCCGACCGCCTTCACCGAGAAGCTCTGGTGCACGACGGTTTCTACATCCGGTTCGACCGGACCACCCACCATCTCGACTTCCACCGCCACCTGGGTCGACATGCGTTCGTCTACGGGCAGACCGAACTCGTCGCCGATCTGATCGACGCCAGGCGCGAGACCGCCCGCCCGCTGTACTTCGACGCCGACGATGTCACGGTCGACGGGATCGACAGCGATCGCCCAACCGTCGAGTTCACCCATGACGGATCACGCACTCGCATCACAGCCGACTTCGTCGCCGGATGCGACGGGTTCCACGGCATCTGCCGGCAGGTCGTCGACCGGACCGCGATCCGCGTCATGGACCGGTCGTATCCGTTCGCCTGGCTGGGCATCCTGGCCCGCACCACGCCGGTGACCGACGAGGGCATGTATTGCGCACACCCGGATGGCCTGTCGGTGCACAGCATGCGCGGTCCGGAACTGACCCGGCAGTACCTCCAGGTGCCCGCCGACACCGACCTTGCCGACTGGTCCGACGAGCGGATCTGGACCGAGTTGCGCCGTCGCAGCGCGGCCGACGACCATCCCGAACTCGAGACCGGTGAGATCATCGAACGGTCCCTGGCACCGCTGCGCAGCGTGGTCACCGACCCGATGCAGCAGGGCTCACTGTTCCTGCTCGGCGACGCCGCGCACATCGTCCCCCCTACCGGGGCGAAGGGCCTGAACCTCGCGGTCTCCGACGCGTGCGTGCTCTCCCACGCCCTCGGCGTGTGGTACGCCGTCTCCGACCGCTCCGCGTTGGATGCCTACTCGGCCACCGCACTCCCGAGAATCTGGCAGGCGCAGGCATTCTCGTGGAACCTCACCACCACCCTGCATCGTCTCGGTGACGGTGAGTTCGACTGGCAGCTGCGACGGGCTCGGCTGCAACGGTGGACGTCATCGGCCGACGAGGAACGCGCCCTCGGCGAGGTCTACCTCGGACTGCCGTTCCCCACCTCGTGGCAACCCGAGGTGGTACCCGCATGACCCGCACTTCGGCTCCCTCCTCCCCTCCTTCGACACCACCCCCGACAACCGCCTCCACCGATCGGAGAACGATGTGATCGACAACCACGAATCCCGTCGACACATGTTGTCGGGCAAGCAGATCCGACTGTCGCGCATCTTCGGCGCAGCCAGTCGCCGCGCGCTGGTCGTGCCGATGGACCATTCGGTCACGGTCGGGCCGCTGGGCACGTCGACGCACGCCGATCAGACCGCTGCGGTACTGGAACGGGCGGGGGCCGACGCGCTGATCGTCCACAAGGGCCGGGCCCGCACCATCACCCCGTCGCGATTCGGATCGATGGGTCTGATCGTGCACCTCTCGGCCGGTACGAGCCTCGCCGTCGACCAGACGCGCAAGGTCCTCGTCGGTTCGGTGGAGGAATGCCTCGCCCTCGGCGCGGACGCGGTGAGTGTGCACGTGAACGTCGGTGCCCCCACCGAATCCGAACAGCTGGCCGATCTCGGTGTGGTCGCCGCCGAATGCGACCGCCTCGGGGTCCCTCTCCTCGCGATGATGTACGCCCGCGGTGGGATCGCCGATGCCGGTAACACCTCGGTGGCCACCCTCTCGCACCTCGGCGCCATCGCCACTGACCTCGGAGCGGACGTCGTCAAGCTCGACTACGCCGGATCGCCGGAGCGGATGGACGAGGTCGTCGACACCTGCCCACTGCCGATCCTCGTCGCCGGCGGACCGGCCACCGCGTCCGACGACGCCGCGATCGACTTCGGTCTGCAGGTCGTCGAATCCCGGGTGGCCGGCCTGAGTTTCGGTCGGCTCATCTTCGGCGCCGAGCACCCGCACCGGGTCGCCTCCACCCTGGCGGACCGGCTCCATCGCGAGGCGATACCGTCCCGTCCGCTGACCCCGGCGCTCGAACTCGCCTGAACCGCAGGCCACAACACATCCACCCGGGCTGACAGCCACCCCGCCCGGATGACCACCGAATCTCTAGTCCCGACAGCCAGAAAGACCATCGTGAGCACCTCCACCGACATCGTCACCGACGACATCACCCCCCTGTCCGCGGTCGCCTCGGACCCCTCCGCCATCGAGACCGCCACCCGCCGTGAGCACCTCGCCTGGATCGACGTCCGCGGCGTCGCCGATCATCTGCGAGACGCCCTGGTACAGGCCGCCATCCATCACCGCATCAGCGGCATCGTCAGCGACGACCCGGACCTGCTCGCCGACCTTCCGCCGACGGTGCGTCGCGTGCTCGCCGCCACCGGCGCCTCCGTCGACGCCGACGTCGCAGCAACCGTCGACGTCGTCCTCGGTGCGCATTCCGGCGACGATGAGAACGTCATCGTCGACGCCGGCCCCTCCGCCGAGGCCGGTGTTCACGTGGTGGTCTCGGACGCCGACACCCTGCGTCACGCCTGCGAGACCGTGCGTCGCGCACCCTGGACGGTGCTGACCTTCACCGACCCGACGAAGATCCCGCTCGAGATCGTGATCGCGGCCGCCGAGAACTCGGGTGGGCGCACCGTGACCGTCGTGAACGACATCGAGGACGCCGAGATCGTCAAGCTCGTCCTCGAGCACGGCTCCGACGGTCTGTTGCTGAGTCCGCGATCGGCCGACGACGTCGCCACCCTCGCCGAGGTCATCCGACCGAGCGCCGACCGCATCGAGCTCTCCGAACTCACCGTCACCAAGGTCGAGCACATCGGCATGGGTGAGCGTGCGTGCATCGACACCTGCTCGCTGCTGGAGAAGGACGAGGGCTGCCTGATCGGCTCGTTCTCCACCGGGATGTTCCTGTCGTGCAGCGAGACCCATCCGCTGCCGTACATGCCGACCCGTCCGTTCCGCTGGAACGCCGGTGCCGTGCACTCCTATGTCCTGGTGCCCGACAACCGCACCCGTTACGTCAGCGAACTCCAGGCGGGTCAGCCGATCCTGGCGATCCGGAGCACCGGCGAGGTCCGCGAGGTCCGCATCGGTCGCGTGAAGATCGAACGGCGCCCGCTCATCTCCGTCTCGGCGACCGCACCCGACGGCCGCAAGGTCAACGTCATCGCACAGGACGACTGGCATGTCCGGCTCCTCGGACCCGGCGGCTCGGTCAACAACGTCACCGACCTGAAGCCCGGCGACAAGCTCCTCGGTTACGCCCCCGAGGAATCCCGGCACGTCGGGCTGCCCATCACCGAGTTCTGCGACGAGCGGTAGGTCGTCGTGAGCATCTCCGCACTCGCACCCGAGCACGGTGCGGATCCGGAACAGACCTCCCCGCAGGTTCTCTGGTACATCAATCCCACCGACGGAGATGTCCCGTGGGAACCGACCCAGCGGGTGACCCCGACGTTCGAGGTGATCCGCCACCAGGCGCGAACGCTCGACCGTCTCGGCTATTACGGGGCGCTCACCACGGCCCGAGAAGCGATCTCCCTCGTCGCCGACACCGAGAACCTGCGGTTCCTGATCCCCGAGTACCCCGGTGTGAAGCCTCCGGTGCTGCTCGCCGAGGAGGCGCAGGTCTTCGATCAGTACTCGGGCGGACGACTGATCTACAACCAGGTCAACGGCGCCGATCCCGTCCTGCATCGCTACGGGCGATTCGGATCGAAGGCGGAGCGCTATCGGGTGTCTGCCGAATACTGGTCCCAGGTCAAACGGCTCTACCTCGACGACGCCGAACCCTTCGACGGCGAGTTCTTCTCCTACGGACCGCGATACAAGCCGCCGATCCCGGGCCCACGGCAACCGGGCGGCATCGAGGTGTGGGGCACCGGCGCCTCCCCCGAGGGCATCGCCCATGCTGCCGAGGTCCTCGACGTCTACCTGTCCTTCATGTCCGAACCCGCCGCTCTCACCGGTCTTTTCGATCGTGTCCGGCTGGCCGCCGCGGAGCGGGGACGAACTCTGCGGTTCGGTGTGCTCGCCAGTGTGATCGTGCGGGAGACCGACGACGAGGCGTGGGAACGCTTCGAGTGGCAATTGGGCCGGACCCGGCCGGAGACGGTGCTGGCCACCGCCGATCGCAATCTGCGCAGCTTCGGCTATCCCGGCCTCGACGAGATCCGCAGCGACAATCCGCAGGTGCAGGGTCGGATCGACGCCCTCCGCGCGGGCCGACTGCCGGGTCGCGCCGATCTCGAGTTCGCCCCCAACATGGCGGCCGGGCTCACCACCTGGACAGCGGCCGAACCGCCGTTCGACATCGCGGGCAAGGGCACCGGCACCTACTTCGTCGGCAGCGCCGAGAACGTCGCCGCGGCGATGTCGGCGGTCGCCCGCCAGGCCGGCATCGACGTGTGGATCCTGTCCGGTTGGCCGCTGGCCGCCGAGGCCGAGATCGCCGCCGACCTCCTGCTTCCCCTACTCCGCCGGCCGGTTCCGGTGCGGGCCGCCGGCGGCGCCCAGTGACGTCCATCCCATGACCACGACGGACAACCGGGGCCGGTCCCTGCTGCGCCGGGAGCAAGGCGGCCTCGGCGTCGACATCGTCGCCATCATGACGTCGAGTCTCGCCACCGGCGCACTCGGTTTCGTGTTCTGGACCATCGCCGCGCGCGGCTACACCACCGCGGAGGTCGGTCGCGCCTCGGCCATCATCTCCTCGGCCACCCTGCTGGCGACGCTCTCGAACCTCAGCATCAACAGCCTCTACGAGCGTTTCCTGCCGGTCGCCGGAGCCCGCGCGCACCGTCTGCTCGTGCTCGGCAGGTCGGTCATCATCGCGACCGCGGCCGTCCTCGGCGTCGGGTTCGTCCTCCTCGGACCGCGCGACACCCTGTTCACCTCGAGTACGCAGGCGTGGCTGTACCCGGCGTTCGTGGTGGTGCTGGGCATCTTCGCGATCCAGGATTCGATGCTCATCGGTCTCGGCCGGTCGCGCACCGTCGCCACCAAGAACATCACGCAGTCGACGATCAAGCTGATCCTGGTCGCCGCGCTGATCCCCCTCGGCACCGGGTCGGCGGTCGTGTGGGCGTGGGTGCTGCCCGCTGCGGCGATCTCGCTGTGGATCGGGATGACCGCGATCCGCGACGGCGCCCGTGCCATGACCGGACCGTCGATCCTGCCCCGCCGCACCGAGATCGTCCACTTCTACGCCGGTTCGTTCGCGATGACCGCCGTCGGTGTCGTCGTCCCACTGGTCGTGCCGCTCGTCATCGTGGCACGCCTCGGTACCGAGATGAACGCCTACTTCACCATCTGCTGGCTCGTCATCAGCACCGCGGCGATCCTGCTCAACGCGACCGCCGCCCCGTTCGTGGCGACCGCGTCCGAACCGGGCACCGATCTGCGACACGCGACTCTGCGTTTCATCGCACTCTGTGGCGGTGCGAGCATCGTGGGCTGCATCGCCCTCGTCGTGACCGCCCCGTGGATCCTCTCGATCATGGGTCCGCAGTACGCCGCCGAGGGAACCGACCTCATCCGACTCATGGCACTGACGTTGCCGACGGTCGCCTTCGTCACCATCTACACCGCGCTGGCGCGTGTGGAACGCCGACTGCGCCTCGCCGTCATCACCCAGGTCGTGTTCGGCGTCGTCGTCGTGACCGGCATCGCATTCAGCACCGATCGCTGGGGGATCATCGGTGTCGCGTACGTGTACCTCGCCGCCGACGTCATCATCGCCGCCATCGTCGCCATCCCCGGCATCCGGATGATCCGACGGGCGCTGCGCACCACCACCGCCGACGACGCGATGAGCGGTCAACAGGACGGCGTGGCCGCCGCCGTCGCGCCGGGACGACACCGCGCCACGCCGGCACGCCCGGCTCAGGTGCTGCGGCCATACCCGGCTGCGGAATCCCCGACACCAGAGCATGATCCAGTACATCCGGAGAAGACAGAGTGACGACCCACGTTCCCGTCGAGAAGACCGACATCCCCACGGCGCATCCGACGGCCCGGCTTCCCCGTGACGACGGCGGGGCGTCTGCGAGCGTCGCCGGCCGGCTGGTGGCCGCCGCGGCGGCGTACGGCGACGCGATCGCGGTGCGGACCGTCTCCGGGGACGGCACCGATGGCATCGGTTATCGCACCCTGCTCGACCGCGCCCGACGGGTGTGCTCGGCGATCGAATCGACCGCGACACCGGGCGAGCAGCCGATCGTCGTGCAGCTGGCCATGTCCGGCGATGCCGTCGCCGTCGTCCTCGGCGTCTTCCTCTCCCGGCGGCCCCTCGTGGCGATCGACCCGGCGCTACCGGCCGATCGTCTGCGGGTCATCCTCGATCAGTTGAGGACACACGGACGTCCGCCCGCGATGATGATCGCCGACGACACGCACCTGTCCGTCGCCCGCCAGGCCGCCGACGGCTCACCCGGCATCATCCGGGTCGACGACCTGTCGCTCGGCTCACTGGTGACGGAACCCGTTGCCGTGGCGGTCGAATCGCGGGCGCCCGACGAGTCACGTGCCGTCACCAGCATCCAATTCACCTCGGGGTCCACCGGAACCCCCAAGGGCGTCCTGCATCCCAACGCCATGTGGCTCTGCGATGCCGATCTGATGAACGGGCCCTTCGGGATCGCGCCCGGTCGTCGTGTGGCGCTCTGCCTGCCGATCAGTTTCGGCGCCGGGCTCAACGTCCTCATCGGCTCCCTGCTCAACGGTGCCGAGGTGACCGCGATCGATCCACGGTCGACCTCGCCGGGGCAGTTGCTCGACCGGATGTTCGACGCAGGTGCGACGATCGCGTTCATGACTCCCTCGCTGTTGCGAACCCTCTCCGGCGCCGGCGGTCAGGATCTCGCCGCGTGGACCGGGATGGAACGCGTCATCACCACCGGCGAGGCGCTCACCGGAGAGGTCGCCCGCGCGGCGCTCGACCGGGCACCACATCTCACGGTGACCAACTGGGTCGGGTCGTCGGAGACCTCTGCACTCGCATACTTCGACGTGCGAGCGGGCGACACGATCGCCGCCGGGAACCTCCCCGCCGGGAGAGCCGCACCGCAGAAGATCATCGCCATCGACACCGACGGACGGATCGTGGTGTCGTCGCCCTACCTCGCGCTCGGATATCTCGACGCCGCATCGGATACCGGACACTTCGACCGGGACTCTCTGGGCCGCACCATCTTCCGCATGGGAGACCGTGGTGAACTCACCGACGGTGTCCTGCACCTGCGCGGACGCGCGGACAACGCGATCAAGATCCGCGGCTACCTGGTGGAGCCCGCCGAGATCGAACGGGCCCTGCTGGCCGACGGGGACATCGCCGAGGCCGTGGTGATCGTGCAGCGTCCGGACTCGACCGAGGACACCACGACCGACGCGCCGGCCGGAACGCTCGCGCCCCCCACCCCGGACGCAACCCTTGTCGCCTATGTGGTGCCCGACGGTCGAGTACGCACTCCCGCACCGACGGAGTTGCGCATGCGCTTGCTCGAGCAGCTGCCGACGTGGATGGTCCCGGCGACGATCGTCGAGCTCTCGGAGCTCCCCCGGACCGCGCGCGGCAAGGTGGACCGGGCTGCGCTACCCGCCCCGCAACGTGTCATCGACGAACCCCGAGGGCACCTCGAGGCGGCGATCGCCCACATCTGGGCGCGCGAACTCCGTCTCGAGACCGTCGGCCGTACCGAGAACGTCTATGCCCTGGGCGCGGATTCGCTGACGGTGCAGCAGATCCTGGTGCAGATCACCGATCAGCTGGGCATTGCCCTCACCCAGGCGGACGCGGCCGGGGCACCGACCGTCGCCGAGATGGCGGTCGCCGCGAGCGCGCACCGAGACGGCCCGCGCCGGCCGGCGCGCGGCGGCCTCGCGCCGACGACGATCCGCCTGCGCGAATCCGGCGGCCGGAAGGTGTTCTGCTACACGGGCGCCGGGGCGTCAGCACTGGCGTTCGTGCCGTTCGCCGATCACCTGTCCCGACTGGACGGCGTCGGCTCGGTATATGCCTTCCAGCCCCACGGACTGGACAATCGGGGGCTGCCCGACTGGACGATCGACCGCGCGGTCCGGCGGCATCTGCGTGACCTGCGTCGACTTCAACCGACCGGACCGTATGTGCTCGTGGGACATTCGCTCGGCGGCTTCCTGGCACTGGAGACCGCTCGGCGACTGCGCTCCGACGGCGAACAGGTCGACATGGTGGTCGTCCTGGACACCTTCGTCCCGCCGCGGGTGACGGGCGCCGTCCGCGACAGCGCGTCCGATCTGTCGGTGACGCCTGACGAGGCTCCGCTGCCGCGCGCCGAACTGTGGCGCCGCCGTGCACGTCTGCCACTCGCCGGGATCGTCCCGATGTCACCGGTGGCCGCGGCAGCGGCGATGGAGGAGGTCGGGCGTCGAGTCGGTCTGCTCCATCGGCCGCGACCGTACGACGGTCGGGTGCTGCTGGTCCAGGGCAGCGAGAACCACGACGACCCACGGATCTGGTCCGAGCACATCACCCTCGGGGACCTCACCGTGCGAAGTCTCGAGTGCGACCACATGTCGATCATCCGGGCACCGCACATCGCCGAGGTCATCGACGCGATGAGCGAGTCTCTCGACCTCCGCTGAGCCTCAGCCGGGGTGAACGCGGTCGGCGTCGACCGCGGTGGTCGACGCCGCTCATACGCGATCCGGGCGCCGTCGGAGGATGCGCGAGTACAGATTCGGGGTGAGGACGATCCCGGCGGCGAACACCGCCGACCGGAACTGCCGGTCGGCCAGCAGCGGCACGACGTCGGACAACGAACTCCGGCGTCGCGCCCCGGTCATCAACGCGGCGACCACCGGATCGTCCCCGAGGCCGGCGTGGTCGGCGCGCATGGCGATATGGGCTGCCGGGATCAGCACCTCGCGATAGGCGAAGTTTCGGGCGACCGGGCGTCGTCGTGCGGGCTCGGCGATCCGGTCGATGAGCCCGGCCATGTCCTCACCCATCTCGAAGAGCGCCACGCTGTTCGGAGAGACGGAGTTCGACACCGAACTCGGCCGTTGCCGATAGCGCAGCAGGGGCGACCCGACGATGGCGACGACGTTCGCCCGCAACGACATCCGTGCCGTCGCGGCCATGTCCTCGTAGGCCCGCCGCGCATCCCACGGAGCGTCGGACAGGACCTCCCGACGGAACAGGCGGGCTCCGGCGTAGGCCTTCACCTTGCCGTCGACGAGCAGTTGCGCAAACCGCGGTCCTGCAATCGCCGGCTCCGACGGCCCGACGTCGACCGCGCCCAGGGGTGTCTCGTCCTCGTCGATGAACTCGGTTCCGCAGGCGACGAAGTCGGCGTCGTGGGTGATCATCGCCTCCACCATCGTCGCGGTGAACGCGGGGTGTGCGAGGTCGTCGCTGTCCAAAAACCAGACGAGATCACCGCTGACCGCGGACATCCCCGCGTTGCGCGCACCCCCGATTCCCCGATTCGCCGGTAACCGGACGACGGTCGACGCGACTCCGCAGGACGTCAGCACAGCCTCGGCGATCGCGATGGAATCGTCCCCACCGCAGTCATCGACGAGGACGACCTCATGGACCGGACGGTGCTGCGCCGCCACCGATTCCACGCAGGCCGCGATGTAGTCCGCGCTGCGGAACACCGGTATCACCACGGAGATCCGGGCAGCCGCACCTCGGTGCGACGCCCCCCTTGCCGAACTCACAGGCGCCTCCCAGGAATCCCCAACCGGATCAGGGTACCCTGGCCTGCTCACCCTCGCGTCCAGAGGATCACCCTCACCTGCCGACGGCAACCTCATTCGCGCCGACGGCAACCCCATCCACGCCGACGGCAACCCGATCCGCACCGACAGCAACCCCATCCACGCCCACGGCAACCCCGTCCACGCCGACAGCAACGTGCCGGCACATCGACAGTCCTCGGCCGCCGACGTCAGCCCAGATGGACGCGATCCGGTCGCCGACGGAGAATGCGCGAGTACAACTTCGGAGTGACGACGATCCCGGCGGCGAACACCGCCGACCGGAACTGCCGGTCGACCAGCAGCGGGACGACATCCCGCAGCGAGCTGCGTTCGCGAGCGCCGACGAGGAGTCCGTCGATCACCTGCTCGTCGGCACCGTCGTGGCGCGCACGCATCGCCATGTGCGCAGCCGGGATCAGCACCTCGCGATAGCTGAAGCGGCGTCGGAGTCGCAGTCCGCGACGACGCTGCCCGTCCGCGATCGACCCGATCACCTCCGACATCTCCTCGCCCATCTCGAACAGCCCGAGCGTGTGGCCGTTCACCGTGCGCGACACCGAGTCCGCGCGTTGCCGGTATCGATAGAGCGGAGCGTCCACCATGGCCACGCGATCAGCACGCAGTGCCATGCGCGCCGTCGCGACCATGTCCTCGTACGCCCGACGCTCGTCCCACGGAGCCGAGCCGAGTACCTCCCGCCGGAACACGTGGCCGCCGGGCAGCGCCTTCACCGTGCCGGTCACCAGGAACTCGACGAATCCCGGTCCGGTGACCGCGCCCCGCGGCGCGGCGTCCTCCAGGATTCCGCGCGCACGGCCGTCGGGCCCGACCAGAGCGGTGCGGCAGGCGGCGACGTCGGCGCCGTGCTCGGTAAGGGCGTCGACCATGACACGGGTGAACGCCGGGTCGGCGAGGTCGTCGCTGTCGAAGAACCAGATGACCTGTCCCGTGGTCGCCGACACCCCTGCGTTGCGGGCACATCCGGCACCCCGGTTGCGGTCCTGACGGACGACAGTGTGGTCGACACCGGCCGCGGTCAGGATGTCGACGGCGATGTCGATGGAGCGATCTCCGCCGAGGTCGTCGACGAGCACGACCTGCTCGACGGGATGCTCCTGGGCGAGGACGGCATCGAGGCACTCGCCGATGTACCGCTCGCTGCGATGAATCGGGATGACGACCGACAGCGAGAGTCGACCCGTCCGGACCTGCCCCGAGGGACGGATCGTCCGCGCGCTCCGATCACCATTGAGCACGCCGTGGTCACTTTCTCGCTGCCGGACACCGATGCAGAAAGGGTAACCTAACCTGCGACATCGTCCCAGCTCGGGGCCGGTGAGACCGGTCACCGGGCGGGGCCCGCGGGCGCAGCGAACGACACCGTCGCCGTTCCGCGCGCGACGATCACGCCCGAGCGGTCACAGCCGAACCGTCGCGAGCACACCGTGATGATCGGAGCCCGGCAGATCGATCCGCCGGAAGGATGTCGGTGTCGGACCGTTGCGGGTCAGCACCCGATCCAGCGCGAGCAGGGACGGGTAGGGCCGACTCGCGGGGTAGGTCGCGACGATGCCCGAGCCGAGATGCTCTGCGGCGTCGGTCAGCTGGGGTGAATCCGGTGCGTCCGAGCCCGAGAGCAGCTGCCGGAAGGCGCGGTGATCGTAGGTCGAGTTGGCGTCGGCACCGATGATCAGCGGAGCCGCGTCGGCGGAGAGGATCGAGCGCAACTCACGGAGCTCGGCATCCCAGCGCCACGACGGCTCGGGGTACGGCGGCAACGGGTGCAGGGCATAGACCGATATGGGTGAGCGGTTCGGAAGTGTGAGTCGCGCATGAAGATTCGACAGTTCGAATCCACGCAGGAGTTGCCCGTCGGTCAGCGGCGCCCGCGCATAGATCCCGGCCCCACCTCCACCGTCGCGGGGATGGACGAAAGCGAACGGCAGCTCTTGGCGCAACCCCGCCCGCTCGAGTGCCCCCACCGCCTCGGGTGTCAGCTCGATCACCGTCAGGACGTCGACGCCGGAGTCACGCACCCGGGACACCAGCGCGTCCGGATCGGCCTGTCCGAGAAAGATGTTCGCCTGCATCACGGTCAGGTCGGTGTCCGAAACCTGCTCGTCCACACCCCGATAGAGCGGGGCCTGCGCCATGACGCCCACGGCGAGCACGAGCACGGCGATCGTCGCGGAAATCCAGGCGCGGGCGAACAGCAACAGCACCAGGCCGAGTGCGCCGACGACGATCAGCACCGGCGTGAACGACGCCACGCGGGACGCGAGATTGCTGACCAGACCGGAGTAGTGGGCCGCGATCCCGGCGACGGCGACGAGGACCGCACCCCACCCGAACAGTCGTAGCAGTCCACGCATGCGGTCGATCCTGTCATGGGCGCCGTCGGCGGTGTCCACCGCGTCGGCGCCGCGTCGCCTGCGCCCGGTCAGCCGTAGGCGACGTCGATGGCGTACTGCGTGAACCCGAGTCGGTGGTAGGTGTGCAGCGCGGCGGTGTTGTCGCCCTCGACGTAGAGTTCGACCTCGGCCATGCCGCGGTCGGCCAGGTGATGCAACCCGGCGAGGGTCAGGAGGCGGCCGAGCCCGCGGCCCTGGGCATCGGGGTCGACGCCGACGATGTAGACCTCGCCGAGTTCGGCATCATGACGCTTGGTCCAGTGGAATCCGAGCAGGCGCTGCGGATCCCCGGCGTCGAACGCCAGGAAGAGACCGTCGGGATCGAACCATGAACTGTTCACCCGCTCGGTGATCTGCGCCGTCGTCCACCCGCCTTGCTCAGGGTGCCAGTCGAAGGCCGCGTTGTTGACCCGCAGGATCTCCGCGTCGTCCGCCGAACCGGCATAGGTCCGCAACACGAGCGAATCGTCGACCTCGAGCGCCGGGAGTTCGTCGGCCTCGGGACCCAACGGCCGTCGCAGCCGGAGCAGTTCGCGCCGACGACGCAGTCCCAACGACGCGGCGAGGGCGACCGCGCCGGGCAGATCGCCGTGGGCCCAGGCACGCGGCGACGGATCGGCCACGAGCTCGCGAGCCACGTCGAGTGCCACGGTCAGCAGCGCCCGGCCATGTCCGCGACGTCGCGCATCCGGACCCACCACGGCCTCGACCATCGCCGGTTCACCGCCCCGACCGGCCAACACATTGGCATATCCCACGTCGGAGACAACATGTCGCACACCGTCTTCCACACCGGAGTCGATGGCGTGCACCGCCTGTTCGGCCAGCGGCGACACCCCGTCCGCGGCGGTTGCCGCCGCTACGAGACCGCGGGCGAAGTCCGCGAGATCAGGGGTCAGTCGATCATGGACCACCGGGGCGGCCCCGGCCGGATCAGTTTCCGTTGGCGCTGGCACTGAACTCCTCGTCGAACGGGCCGTCGAGATCGTCTGGATCGAGATCGTCATCCGCATCGTCGACGACGACGTCGAGATCGCCCCCGCCGCCGGCCGAGCGGCCACGATTCGGACGCACCGCCTTGTAGCCGACGTTGCGGACGGTACCGATCAGGGATTCGTGCTCGGCGCCGAGTTTCGCGCGGAGGCGCCGGACATGTACGTCAACCGTGCGGGTGCCACCGAAGAAGTCGTATCCCCAGACCTCTTGCAGCAGTTGAGCTCTGGTGAACACGCGGCCGGCGTTCTGCGCGAGGTACTTCAACAGCTCGAACTCTTTGTAGGTGAGGTCGAGCGGCCGCCCGCGCAGTCGGGCGGTGTAGGTGCCCTCGTCGATGATGAGTTCGCCGAGGGTGACCTTCCCGCTGGCCTCCTCGGTCGTCATCCCGCGGGTGCGGACGACCAGCAACCGAAGGCGCGCATCGAGTTCCGCAGGTCCGGTGCCGGGCAGCAGGAACTCGTCGAGTCCCCAGTCCGCGTTCACGGCGACGAGACCGCCCTCGGTCAGCACCGCTGCCACGGGCACCGACGATCCGGTGCTGCCGAGCAGACGGCACAGGCCACGGGCAGCGGCGAGATCGGTACGGGCGTCCACGATGGCGACGTCGGCGTTGCCAGCCTCCATCAGGGACGAGACCTCGGTAGGCGCCACCCGAACCGTGTGCGCGAGCAGGGATAGCGAGGGCAGGACGGATTCCGGGTTCGGATCGGCTGTCAGCAGCAAGAGATCCATGAACCACTCCGATCTCGTTCGTTCCCCGGTCCGGTCGTCTCCGCAGCGTTTCGGCCCATGAGCTCCGACCGTTCCGTCGCGGTTCGCGCGGCGACGCATTGTTTACGCCGCCTTACCAACGTGTGCGCGATAGGTGACAGAATAGCGCCAATGTCGGGATCCGCTGTCAACAAGGCGCTCAGGGGAGGCCGAGACACGCGCACCCGGGCCGCGCACGGTCGGTCACACCTCGGACGTCGCATCCTCGGGGTCGGCATCATCGTGGTGATCGTCGTCACAGTTGCCGCGCTTGTCACCGACACCGTCGCCGCGATGCGCACGGAGCACGGGTTCTCCCGCGCGTTGCTGACGTCGCCGGGCCTGACGTACGAACCCGAGGTCACCATCAGCGGCTTTCCGTTTCTCACTCATGCGCGTGACGGGCGGTTCAGCGGTGCGGTCATCACCGCCCGCGGGGTGTCGGTGGCGTGTCCGCCACGCGACGGGTGTCACGCCGAACTCGGCGCCACCCTCGGCCCCATGACCGTCCCGGACGGCTTCTCGATCGAACCGAGTGACATCGTGCACACCGAGTCCCTGAGCGCATACACGCGGCTGGACTCGGTGAACCTGGGACGGATGCTCGGGATCGTCGATCTCACCGTGAACACCCCCGCCCCGGCCGACAAGGCAGGTGGCGGCGGCCCGGGCGACGGACTGCTCCGGCGATCGACCGGGGTCGTGCTGACCGGCACGGTGCCGCTGCCGTCGTCGAGCGCGTCCACGGACGTCGCGCCGTCGGCGTCGACGTACGACGGACCGACCGTGCGGGTCAGTGTTCTCGTGGACCTGTCGGTCGTCGACGGGCGGTTGCATCTGGAGGCGACCGACTTCTATCGAGGTCCGGAACGTCACGCCGACGCCGAGGTGGCTGAGGATCTCCGTGATCTCGTGCTGTCCGCGTTCACCGCGACACTCCCCGTCCTGCCCCTGCCCTGGGACCTCGCCCCCACCGAGGCGCACAGCGAGGGCAGCGACGTCCTGCTCGCCGGCCACGTCGGGCCCCGCGACCTGCGGCCCGACGCCTTCTGAGGCACGCCCGCGCGGCCAGGACCGGGGTTGGGGCCCACGGTCGGTCTCTTGTACGCTGGTCGGCATGCAAACGCGCCGTGAGTTCATGCTCACTCGCCGTCGTGCGATCGACTTCTGTCGCGTCGCCGATTGTTGCTGTCGTTAGACCGTGAACGTGGCGCCTGGTCGGCGCGTTCACTGCGACGATGGCGGCCGGTGCGGTTCTCTGCATGTCCTCCTCCCACCTCGCGACTGATCCGAGTCTTCGTCGGTGAGCGCGGTGCGTAACGGATCAACCGGTCGGCATCACCTCGAATCCCCATCGAAATCAATGTCCTACAAGGAATCCGGGAAGGATCAACCATGGCACGTTCCGACGTCCTGGTCAGCGCCGATTGGGCTGAGCAGAACCTCACCACCGACGGCGTCGTCTTCGTCGAGGTCGACGAGGACACCTCCGCCTACGACGGTGGCCACATCGCCGGCGCCGTGAAGCTCGACTGGAAGACCGATCTGCAGGATCCGGTCCGTCGTGACTTCGTGAACGCCGAGCAGTTCGGCACGCTGCTGTCCGAGCGCGGCATCTCCAACGACGACACCGTGGTGCTCTACGGCGGCAACAACAACTGGTTCGCCGCGTACGCGTACTGGTACTTCAAGCTGTACGGCCACAACGACGTCAAGCTCCTCGACGGCGGCCGCAAGAAGTGGGAGCTCGACGGACGCCCGCTGAGCACGGACTCCGTGAGCCGTCCGGGAACGACCTACAAGGCCGGCGAGCCCGACCTCACCATCCGCGCATTCCGTGACGAGGTCGTCGCCGACATCGGTGTCAAGAACCTTGTCGACGTCCGCAGCCCCGACGAGTTCTCCGGCAAGATCCTCGCGCCGGCCCACCTGCCGCAGGAGCAGAGCCAGCGTCCCGGCCACATCCCCGGCGCCATCAACGTGCCGTGGAGCAAGGCGGCCAACGAGGACGGCACCTTCAAGAGCGACGAGGACCTCAAGGCGCTCTACGACGAGGCCGGCCTCGACGGTTCCAAGGACACCATCGCGTACTGCCGCATCGGCGAGCGCTCGAGCCACACCTGGTTCGTGCTGAAGGAACTGCTCGGCCAGCAGAACGTGAAGAACTACGACGGCAGCTGGACCGAGTACGGTTCGCTGATCGGCGTCCCGATCGAGCTCGGAGAAGGAAAGTAACCATCATGTGTGCTGCACCCAAGCAGGGACAGAAGCTGCCGGCAGGCGTCGACGTCGAGAAGGAGACCGTCCTCACCGGCCAGGTCAACGACTCGTCGGGCACCCCGGTCGCCGGCGCCTTCGTCCGGCTGCTCGACTCGACCGGTGAGTTCACCGCCGAGGTCGTGGCGAGCCCGACCGGCGACTTCCGGTTCTTCGCCGCGCCCGGCACCTGGACACTGCGTGCGCTGTCCTCGGTCGGCAACGGCGACGTGACCATCACGCCGGACGGCCCCGGGGTCCACGAGCACGACATCGTCGTCGCGAAGTAACCTCCGGACATCTGAGGAGATTCAGGGCCCGGTCACCACATGGTGGCCGGGCCCTGAATCGTCTGCGTCGTCGAGTCGTACCCCTGCGCTCCGGCGCTGCGCGTCCTGCTCAGCCGCGCTCGGCGCGCTCCGCGAGACGGTCCAGCGAGGCCCGCAGGCGCTCGGCGGTCGTCGCGCGCGCCGTGGGCAGGCGGTTGGGGTCGTGCAGGTCGGTCCAGTCGTAGGTGTGGACCACGCGGGTGCCGCCTTCCTCTGGGGCGAGAGCCCATCGCCACAGGTGACCGACCGGCGCCGACGACGGCTCGGCCGGCCGCCACGCGATGAGCCGTCCCTCCTCGAACTCGACGACGTGGTTCTCGCGCACCTGACCGTTGGTGAGGGTCATCGCGAAGACGTCGCCGACGCCGGTCACCCGCTGGCCCGGGGCCGCCTCCGCGAGGTTGTCGTTACCGTCCCACTCCGGTTGCCGGGTCGGGTCGGCGATCAGTTCGAAGATCTCTTCCGGCGCCGCGGAGATGAACCGGGAGGCCGTCGAGACGCGCGTGTCATCGGTCATCTGCCCATCCAATCGCATCGGCCGACCTCGGGTCGAGAGCGTCCGACGCGCGCGGTAAACTCGCCGGCGTGGTCATATTCTTCGAGATCCTCCTGATCCTGGCATCGATCCTGATCGCCTGGTTCGGTGTCTACGTCCTCTACCGTCTGATCAACGACGAGTCGTGACCTCCGCCGACGCGGACAGCAACGACGAGAACGGTCGGCCGGACATCCGCCGATCGGGCGACGAGGCGATCAATCAGGCTGCCGAGCGCGCCAAGGAGACCGCCGATCGCAACCTCCCGGAGTGGGGTGAGCTCCCCCTCCCCCACGACACCGCCAACCTGCGTCACGGCGCCGATCTGCACTCGGGCCTGCTGGCACTGCTGCCGATGGTCGGGGTCTGGCAGGGCGAGGGCGAGGGCAACGATCCGGAAACCGGCGAGGACTACCACTTCGCGCAGCAGATCATCATCAGTCACGACGGCCAGAGCTTCCTGAACTGGCAGTCGCGTTCCTGGGTGATCGACGAGGACGCCCGGTTCGTGCGACCCGACCTCCGCGAGACCGGCTACTGGCGCATCGGCGACGACGACACGATCGAGCTCCTCCTCGCGCACGCCGAGGGGTCGATCGAATTGTTCTACGGACGGCCGCTGACTCAGACCTCCTGGGAACTGGCGACCGACGTCGTCATCAAGGCCGATTCCGGACGGCGGACCGGCGGGGCCAAACGGCTCTACGGTCTCGTCGAGGACGGCGACCTCGCCTACGTCGAGGAACGTGTCGACGCCGACGGCGATCTCATCCCGCGACTGTCGGCCAAACTCCGTCGCTACGCGGGCTGAACCGCGTCGCCCCGCCTCACCGGCCGCGGCGCAACCAGCGGCGATCCGACCACGCCAGATAGAGATTCTTCTTTGGGATCGCGCTGTACACGACCGTCCCCAGCATGATCACCACCGAGCCGTAATTCGTTGCGGTGCCCGGCTTTCCACTCGTGCCCGGGATCACGGAACCGGACGTCGCGAACGACGCCGACCGCCCCGGCCTGCTGTCGACCCGTTCACCGACCACCGAGAACACCTGCCCGGTGTCGGCGTCGGCCCGTACCGGAAACGTCATCGCCGTGCGCGGCCCGATCTCGGCGACGGCTCGCTCCTCGCCACGATTGAACAGCACCGCGACGGACTCGTCGCCGGTGTTGCGGATGGTCATCGACTCCGCGCCCGTCCGGTACTGATAGGTCACCCCGGACGCCTCGGCGTCGAGGTGGATCTGCTGGGGATAACCACAGTCCCAGTCGGCGCTCCACGGCGTCAGGAAGTGATGATCGAGATACTCCCGACGTCCGGGGACCGGCAGGACGCTGGGCATCAGCTCACCGCCGGCGAGCCACATGACCCCAAGGAGGGTGGGGCTGCCGTCGGTCCGCGGCGCCTGGACGTAGCACACCGAGTCGCCCGGCGGCACCGGAACCGACTCGCCCGGCGCGGCGATCACCAGGTCCAGCGGCCCGTCTGCCCCCACCGTGAGCACACCGACCGTTCCCGTACCGCGGTTGTGGATGGCCACCTCGCCGTCGACGCGCGTGTGGTGCACGCCTGCCGCCATCGGATCGGCGAACACGAACGACGGTGATGTCGGGACCCCGAAGTCGACGTCACCCGGCTTCCAGAACAACCCGTCCGGATCCCGGTCGGACCAGCGCACCTCGTCAGGTCCCGGACCGTCGAGCACGAACAGCGGCTCGTCGCCGTACGGGTCGGGCGCCGCGGTGATCTGCCCGACGCAGACCGGGCGGCCGCTGCACCTCTCGGTCTGCAGGATGTGGAACTCGGCGGCCGGCAGTTCCACCGAATCACCCACCGGCACATGGGTGAAGCGTGTGCCGTCGGTACCCGGCAGTTCCGGCGTCGAGAGGACACCCAGGTCGCGGTGACCGCGGTTGTGCAGGACGACCCGGCCGGACCCGGCGGAATAGCTGTAGGTGATGCCGGTGATGTGGCCGGATATCCAGGTGGCCGCACCGTCGTCGGTCCAGTCGGCGTCGTCGGGGGTGAGGAACCGACCGCGGACACTGTCGTCGGCACGGCCGTCGGAGACGTGCCGGTCGACGCTCGGGAGCTCGTGCACGGGTGCGGGCACGGCGAGCGCCGTGTCGTCGGCGGACACCACGTGTGCATGTGTCGTGGTCATGTCGGTCTCCTCGGAAGTGATCCTCGTGTCAGTGATTCGCATCCCGCGCCGTCGCGGATGGGATGGGTGATCGGGTCGATCACGCCTCTGAGGCAAGTTCACGTCAGATCCGGTGCTCGAGCACGAGTAGTCGACTACTTGACTTGGTGGTCGCATCCGCAGTGACCTGCGTTACGCCGCCGATGTGGTGCGAACGGACCCTTCCGGACATGAAACGGCCCCCGCACCACCCGTGGGGACGGGCGACGTCGATCGGACAGGATCGAGGTGCGGGGGCCGGGTGACCATCGGGTATTCGCCGGCGCGGGGAGTGCGGTACGGGTCCGGTATCCGAACACCTCCGGCACACCACCGTGCAGTGAATGCCACGGGGTCCGCGCTAGCGGATGGTCACCTCACGTGTCCAACAGTCATACAACTTCGAACCACCTCCTTCCTCGTGTACAGCCGAAGATACGCTCGCCGACGACGACCGGCAACGGATTTACCGATCTGCCGCAGCAGGCGCGATGTCGAGGAGTAGGCAGTCGGGGTTCATCGCGGAAACCTCGTGCGGTGCAACGTGATGCGTGACGACGATGACCGTCCGGTCACCACCGAACCACCCGCCGTCGGCGGCCAGGAGACGACGCATGACCGCCGACGCGTCGTCGGCGTCGAGATGTTCGGTGGGTTCGTCGAGCAGCACGA
Organism: Gordonia sp. OPL2; assembly: GCF_003797825.1. Classification (GTDB taxonomy): domain Bacteria; phylum Actinomycetota; class Actinomycetes; order Mycobacteriales; family Mycobacteriaceae; genus Gordonia. The sequence continues at coordinate 155,086 of NZ_RKME01000008.1, read as the reverse complement.
CGGGCGCCGGGTGCAGCAGCGCCCGCGCGAGCAGCAGCCGACGACGTTGGCCGCCGCTGACGGCCTCCCCGCCCCCGACGAGATCGGTGTCGAGTCGCTCGGGCAGCGATTGCACCCACGGCCGCAGACCGACGGTGTCGAGGGCCGCCATCAGGTCGTCGTCGGTCGCATCCCCGCGCGCGAGCAGCAAGTTCTCGCGGACCGTCGTCGAGAACACGTGCCCCTCCTCAGCGAAATAACAGACCGCGGATCGTGGGTCGACCGGGCCGCCGGCGTCGTCGACGACGATGACCCGGCCGGCGCGCGGATCGAGGAGACCGGCGATCGTGACCAGCAACGTCGACTTGCCCGACCCGCTCGGCCCGGTCACCACCATCCGTGCGCCGGGTGTCAGACGCGTCGTGAGTCCATCGGTGGGGGCGAGATCGGGGCCGACGAGATCGGAGCCGCCGCGATCGGGGTCGGCCAGATCGGGCCCGCCCGGCCAGCCCCAGTGCAGCGCCTCGGTGGACACGGTGACCGGCCCGGTGTGTGGCGGCACGTCCCAAGGTCCGACTTCCGGACCGGACCCGGCGGTCGCGGGCGCGACGGCGACATTCGGCCCGCTCGCTCCGCTCCCGGCGCCACGGTGATTCGGCCCGCTCGCTTCGCTCCCGGCGCCACGGTGATTCGGCCCGCTCGCTTCGCTCCCGGCGCCGCCATCATTCGGCCCGCTCGCTTCGCTCCCGGCGCCGCCATCATTCGGCCCGCTCGCTTCGCTCCCGGCGCCGGCCCGATCGACGAGCGCCATCACCCGCGCGGCGGCCTGTCGGCTGCGTTCGAGCTGAATGCCCGCCTCGGTGAGCGGGGCGGTCGACTCGAATGCGGACAGCGGCAGCAGGATCAACACACCCAGGATCATCGGGGTGAGGCCCTCACCGGACGCCACCGACGCGAGCGATCCCGGCACCGCCGAGGCCAGATGCACACCGATCAGACAGGCCGCGAGGAGCGAGACGCCCAGCGACAGCGGGGTGGCCGCGGCGGCCGCCGCCTCGTGACGCAGACCGCGGTCGGCGGCCGCACGGGCGGCGAGATCTGCCTGCGCGGCGGTGGCCAGCACCTGTTCGCGGCGCCGGGCGACGGTGAGTTCGGGCGCATGCCAGAGGGCTGCCATCACCGCATCCGAGGTCCGCGTCGACGCGATCGCACCGTCGGCGATCGCCGTCGCGGCCCCGCGGGCAGCCAGCCACGGGGCGACCAGGCCGCTGACGACGAGTGCGACCGCGAGAACGACTGCTGCCCACCAGGACACCAACGCCATGATGACCACCGCCGCCACGCTGGTCACCGCGCCGACCGCGATGGGGATGACCCCGCGGATCAACGCATTGCCGATCTCGTCGATGTCGTCGCCGGTGCGGGCGAGCAGGTCGCCGCGTCGTAACGTCACCGAGTACGCGGGCGACCCGGCGGCCAGTGTCCGGTAGATGCGTTCGCGCGCGGTCGCCATAGCCCCGAGCGCCAGGTCGTGGGTGGCCAGACGTTCGAGATAGCGGAAGACACCGCGCGAGATGCCGAGCGCGCGGACCGCGGTGATGGCGACCGACAGGTAGAGGACCGGCGGCATCTGCCAGGCCCGGGTGATCAGCCACGCCGACAACGCGGCCAGTCCCAGAGCGGACAACGACCCGCCGACCCCGAGGAGCACCGACGACACCACCGGGCGGCCACGGAGTCCGAGAAAGGTGAACGCACGGCGCAACGGGTCGCGGGCGCCGCGGCCTCGAGTCGGTCCGTCGTCAGGCGACATCGTCTCCCCCGCCCACCTCGATGATCTGATCGGCGAAGGTCCGGACGATCGGCTGATGCGCGATCACGACGACCGTGTCGCCGGCACGAGCCCGCGCAGTCAGGGCGTCCAGAACCCGGGTCGCCGAGACGTCGTCGAGATGCGCCGTGGGCTCGTCGAGCAGCACCAACGGCGACGGCGAGGCCAGCACGCGGGTGAGCGCGAGACGTTGCCGCTGACCGGCCGAGAGCCCCACCCCGCCGGCACCGAGCACGGTGTCGGGTCCCTCCGGCAGCGTTTCCAGCACGCTGTCGAAACCCGTTGCCGCCGCGGCAGTCCGGATGGCCACCGGGTCCAGTGTGCCGAACAGCGCAAGATTGTCGGTGACCGTGCCCGGCACGACGACCGGCTGTTGGGGCAACCACGCCACCTGCTCGTGCAGCGCATCCGGCGCGAGTTCGGCAACCGAGATCGACCCGACCAGCACCGACCCCTCGTCCGGATGGAGCAGACCCATGACGGCCAGCAGCGTCGTCGACTTCCCGGAGCCGTTACGACCGGTCAGCACGGTCAGCTCACCGGGGCGGATCACGGCACTCAGTTGGTAGGGAGCCCAGCCGTCGCGGCCGTGCACGCCGACATCGAGCAGCGTGATCGGCGTTCCCGCGACCGTGCAGGTACGCCGCCCCGGTGCCGGCGCGGGGGCGGCGCCCGTGCCCTCGATGAGGTCGATCACCTCACCGGCGGCCGTCACGCCATCGGCGGAGTTGTGGAACTGGGCACCCACCTGGCGCAGCGGATGATAGGCCTCGGGCGCCAGGATCAACGCGAGAATTCCCGCGTACAGGCTCATCTCGCCATACACGAGGCGAAGGCCGATGCCGACGGCCACCAGTGCCACGCACAGGGTGGCGAGCAGTTCGAGAACGGCCCCGGACAGGAAGGCCACACGCAGCGCCGACATCGTGCTGCGCCGATGCGCCTGCCCGAGCACGGCGACCCGGTCGGCGGGTCCCCGGGAGCGGTTCATCGCCCGTAGCGTCGGCAGGCCGGCGATCAGGTCGAGCATCTGGGCCGTCAATCGGCTCATCGTCGCGAGTTTGCGGGCCGTCCGATCCCTGGTCATCAGACCGATCAGCACCATGAACAGCGGGATGAGCGGCAGGGTGATCAGGATGATCAGCGCCGATGGCCAGTCGGTGAGTGCGATCACCGCGACCACCGTCGGAGTGACGGTGCCGGTGACGATCAGCGCGGGCAGATACCCGGACAGGTAGGGCCCGAGGCTGTCCAAGCCGCGCAGCAGGACCGTGGTCGCGTGGTCGCGGCGCGCGAGCAGCTCCCGCGGCGACGTCCGGGCCGGATCGGTGAGCACCTCGAGCGCGCCGGTGCGCAGCTGTGCGATCACGCGTGCCGACGCCCGCTGCGCGTACCGATCGTGCAGGAAGCTCATCAGGACGCGCGCGGCGAGGGCACACGCCAGCACGGTCAGGTGTGCCTGTTGGGCCGCGAGTGACCGTGCCGACGGCTCGACAATGATCTCGGAGACGATGGACGCCGCCATCGCCGCCGTCACGATGATCGCGACGACGGTCGCCGCCGAGAACGCCGCCGTGACGATCACGTAGCCGCGCGCCTGCGACGAGTGCCGCAGCAGTCGCGGATCGATCGGCCCGGTGCGGGGCCCGACGGACGTGCGCTCCTCGTCGTCGCGGGATGTGTCGTCGGCGACCGTTGCCCGAGTCATTCAGTGGGCACGCGCAGCGACGGCAGGCCACCGGGCGCGGGGATCTGTTCCACCGAGATCCGTTTGCGGAACACCCAGTAACTCCATGCCTGATAGCCGATGACGACCGGCGTCATGAACACCGCCGCCCAGGTCATGATCGTCAGGGTGTAGTGGCTCGACGACGTGTTGTCGATGGTGAGGTTGTAGGCCGGGTCCGTCAGCGAGGGAAGGACATTGGGATAGAGCACGGAGAACAGCGTCGCCACGGTGCCGGCGATCGCGATCGACGTCGCCAGGAATGCGATGCCCTCGCGCTTGAGCTGGGTCGCCGCCACCATGACCACCGCGGCCACGGCCGCGATGAGCACCGGGATCCAGGTCCACCCGTTGCCGTGGGCGAACTGCGTCCAGAGCAGGAACACCGCGGCGACCACCAGTGTGGGGATCGCCAGGCGAGAGGCATACTTCATCGAATCCTGCTGCAGGACACCACCGGTCTTGAGCGCCAAGAACACTGCACCGTGTGTGAGGAACGCCAGCAGCGTGGTCAGACCGCCGAGCAGTGCGTACGGGTTGAGCAGATTGAAGAAGCCGGCCGTGTACTGCGCGTCGGCGTCGATCGGCAGGCCGCGGACCACATTGGCGAAGGCCACACCCCAGAGGATGGCCGGTATCCACGATCCGAGCCCGATGCCGACGTCACACCACATGCGCCACTTCGGATCGTTGATCTTGCCGCGCCACTCGATCGCCACCACGCGGGTGATGAGTCCGATGAGGATCAGGAACAGCGGCAGGTAGAACGCGGTGAACATCGTCGCGTACCACCCGCCGAAGGCCGCGAACAGCGCGCCGCCACCGGTGATCAGCCAGACCTCGTTGCCGTCCCAGACGGGACCGATCGTGTTGAGGATGGCTCTGCGCCGCCGGTCCGGATCGGCGATGTCGTCGGTCGAGGCCACCTGCTCGTCCCCACCGGTGTGACTCCGTCCGAGAAACGGCATGAGCATGCCGACCCCGAAGTCGAAGCCCTCCAGGACGAAGTAGCCCACGAACAGCACGGCGATGAGTAGAAACCAGAACTCCTGCAGTCCCATCGGTGATCTCCTCAGTACGCGAACGACAGTTTCTTGGACTCATCGGCATCATCGTCGGGCGATGGTTCGTCCGGCGGCACCGCGTCGTGCGTCGCCGGGCCTTCGATGATGTAGCGGCGCTGCAGCAAGAACCACACCACACCGAGCGCTCCGTAGAGCACCGTGAACCCGATCAACGTCACCCACACGGTGGCCGCGACATGGTTGGACACACCGTCCTGGACCAGCATGTGGATCTGCGTCGGATCGAGATCGTCCTGCCAGTTGGGTGCGACGACCCATGGCTGGCGACCCATCTCGGTGAAGATCCAGCCAGAACTGTTGGCCAAGAACGGCGTCGGGATCATCCAGAGCGCCAACAGGCCGAATCTGCGGGACTCCACCACCCGTTTGCGTCGGGTGAACCACAGCCCGCCGAGCGCCACCACCACGGACCCGAGCGCCCAGGTGATCATCGCCCGGAATCCCCAGTAGGTGACGAAGAGGTTGGGCGCGAAGTTCTGATTCGGCATCTGCAGCGCCTCTTCGTACTGCGCCTGCAACTGGTTGACACCCTGCAGCGTGGAGTCGAAGGTGTGCGTCGCGAGGAACGACAGCATGCCGGGGATCTCGATGACGTGTTCGATGTTGTCGCAGTTGTTCTGGCGGCCGATCGACAGGACGGAGAAGCCCGCACCGGTCTCGGTGTCGCAGAGCGATTCGGCCGCAGCCATCTTCATCGGCTGCTGCTTGAACATGATCTGCGCCTGGGTGTCCCCGGTGATGAAGAGCGCGACACCGGCGACCAGGGTGAGCCACAACGCGAATCGCGTCACCGGGCGCCACAGCTGGTGGGCGTCTCGTTCGAGATCCTCCGGCGTGGCGTCGATGTGGCTCGGCGAGGTCGTCTTCGGCATGTCCGATGTGTCGCCGGTCTCGATCGCCTCGCGGAGTTTCTTGGCGCGCCACATGTTGCGGGCCATCCACCAGCATCCGATCGCGGCGACGAACGTACTCGCGGTCAGGAATGCCCCGGCTATCACGTGGGGGAAGGCCGCCAGGGTGGTGTTGTTGGTGATGACCGCCCAGAAGTCGTTCATGGCAGGGCGGTTTCGGACAGGATCCCACTCCACGCCGACGGGATGCTGCATCCACGAGTTCGCCGCGATGATGAAGTACGCGGATGCGTTGACGCCGATCGCCGTCAGCCAGATGCAGGCGAGATGCACCCGGCGCGGCAGCCTTCCCCACCCGAAGATCCAGAGACCGATGAACGTGGACTCGAGGAAGAACGCGACAAGGCCCTCGAGCGCGAGGGGCGCGCCGAACACATCGGCGACGAAACGGCTGTACTCGCTCCAGTTCATCCCGAACTGGAACTCCTGCACGATTCCGGTGGCGACACCCAGCGCGAAGTTGATGAGGAAGAGCTTGCCGAAGAACTTGGTGGCACGCAGCCACTGTTCGTTTCCGGTGACATGCCAGACGGTCTGCATGACCGCGATCATCGGCGCGAGACCGATGGTCAGCGGGACCAGGATGAAGTGATAGACGGTGGTGATCCCGAATTGCCATCGGGAGACATCAAGAGCGTCCATGTCGCCTCTATCAGAGTCGGTGCACCGGGCTGCGGTACACGGCTGGGCCGGTGTGCGAAATGACTGCCGAACCGTTCCTACTACACAAAGTAGTAGAAATACCCCTCCGACGCTACGCTGCACCGATCGAACAGTTCAAGCGACCAAAGTCCTCATCGCACCGCGATTGAATTGTGGGATGAATACTGACCGCGCCGATGTGCGACGCCGGTCACCCGACGTCGATCATCTCCGATTGCACGGACGTACACATTCTCAATCAACGCAAATGGCGCGGTCCACCAATTGGGCGAATTCGTCGTTCTTCGTCGACTCCGGCATCACATATCTGTTCAACGAGGTCACCCGGGCCGCCAGCGCCACACTGCTGACCAGCCAGACGGACTCTGCGGCGATGAGGTCGGCGCGGCGCAGCGGTTCGGTCCTCGTCGTCCATCCCTCCTGGGCGGCCGTCTCGAACACCGCGCGTTGGGTGGTCCCCGGCAGGATGCCGATCTCCGCGGGCGGCGTGACGAGCGTCCGACCGGTGACGGCGATGACGGTCGATCGTGGCCCCTCCAGGACGGATCCCTCGCTGCTGAGGTAGATGACGTCGTCGAAACCCTGTGCGGCGGCATGCCGTAACGCCGCCATGTTGGTCGCATAGCTGAGCGTCTTGGCGCCGAGCAACTGCCAGGGCGCCGCGTCGGCGAGGTCGGTCGAGAATCCGCGTTCGAGGGTCACCACCGAGATGCCGTCGGCGCGCGCGGATCGGATGCGCTCGGCGACCGGACCGACCATCACATACGCGGTGGGGCCCGCGTCGGGTGCGCTCTCCCGGCCGCGCGAGTAGACGAGCCGGAGCCACGCCTCGCCCTCTCCACCGGAGCTCGCCGACCACTGCTTCTCGGCCACCTCGATGGCCGAGCGCCATGCCTCGCGGTCGGGCGCGGGCAATCCCATCATGTCCGAGCTGCGCTCGAGGCGATCGAGGTGGGCACCGACGCGCCTGACCCGGCCGGAACGGATCAACAGCGTCTCGAACACCCCGTCGCCACGCAGCGCCGCCAGGTCGTCGGCGTGCAGGAACGGGGCGTCGGAATCGTGGACCGTACCGTCGAGGGTCACCAGGATCTGCTGCGCCATGACGTCGAGGCTACGGGCCGGCGCGGCGTGTGGCTGTCATCACCCGCGGCCGCGTGGGCGTGTCGACCCGTAGAATCGACACGTGACCGCGTCACCCATTCTGACCAGGCAATCCACTCACGGCGCCGTTCCCGGCCCGACCGCGGCCGACGGCCCGGACGACCTCGTCGAGGTCGCCTGGCACTACGGAGATCCGCTCGGGGAACAGCGCACCGCCGAACGCTCGGCGGTGATCGTCGACCGATCCGACCGGGCCGTCATCGAACTCCCCGGACCCGAACGCCTCACCTGGTTGCACACCATCTCCAGCCAGCACGTCCAGGGCCTCCCGGACCGCATGAGCGCCGAGAACCTGTCGCTCGACCTGAACGGCCGGGTGGAAGAACACTTCATCCTGACCGATGTCGACGGCGTCACCTGGATCGACACCGAGGGAGTTCGCGGCGGTCCGCTGCTCGACTTCCTCACCAAGATGGTGTTCTGGGCCCAGGTGCAACCCGGCGCGCGGCCGGACATGACTGTGCTCACCGTCGTCGGGCCCGACGTCGTCCGCGGCCCGATCGCCGAGCTCCTCGAACTCACCCCGGACGCACCCGTGTACGCCGCGGGCGACCTGCCCGAACTCCACCACGAGGAGGAGCCGCTCGGTTTCTGGCGACTGATGCCACCGATCGGCGAGGGCGGACGGATTCCCGTCGTCGACCTCGTCATCCCCGAGTCCTCGGCAGACACCTGGTGGACTCAGCTGACCGACGCCGGGGCGCGCATGGCCGGCACCTGGGCGTACGAGGCCCATCGAGTGGCGGCACTTCGCCCGCGGTTGGGCGTCGACACCGACGACCGCACCATCCCGCACGAGGTGAACTGGATCGGCGACCCGTCCGAGCAGGGTGCGGTTCATCTCGACAAGGGGTGCTACCGCGGACAGGAAACCGTCGCGCGCGTGCACAACCTGGGCAAGTCGCCACGACGGCTGGTGCTACTGCATCTCGACGGCAGCGCCGACGAACGACCGGCCCCGGGCGACCCGGTGACCGCCGCCGGGCGCACCGTCGGACGGGTCGGCACCGTCGTCGACCATTTCGAACTCGGACCGATCGCGTTGGCCCTGGTCAAGCGTGCCGTCGGCGCCGACGTCGATCTCCTCGTCGACGGCGAGCACCCGATGAGCGCCCGGATCGATCCCGACTCCATCCGTGCCGACGATCGTCCACAGGCCGGGCGCGTCGCCATCGAACGTCTCCGGCGTGGACCGGCCGATTCGTGACGACCGCAGATGACACCGGCGTGGTACTGGCCGTGTGCGCCGCGACCGACGACGTGGTCCTCGACAAGATCGGGGCGAGCGGAATCGACAAACGTCCCTTCGCCGACCGGGTGCCCGTGAGCGACCTCGGTCTGACACCCGACCACAGCGTCGACACCAAGCACCATGGCGGTATCGACCAGGCGGTCTACGCCTACAGCGAACGCGAAGCACTCCGCTGGGCGGACGAACTCGGACGACCGCTCCCCCACGGCTGGTTCGGCGAGAATCTGCGCATCGACGGCATGCCGGTGACCGACGCCGTCGTCGGTGAGCAGTGGGCCGTCGGCGACGACGGGCTGCTCCTCGAGACGACGATCCCGCGGACCCCGTGCCGCACCTTCGCCGTGTGGTCGGGCGAACCGCACTGGGTCAAGCGGTTCATGGATCGCGCCGATGTCGGCGCCTACCTGCGCGTTCTGCGTCCCGGAACGGTGGGCGTGGGCGACTCGGTACGTGTCGTCGCCCGGCCCGACCACGGTGTGCGGGTCCGGCATCTGCTGCCGACGGTCGAGGCCGATCACGACGGGTTGTCGGCGTTGCTGTCGGCCACGGACCTGCCCGCCAAGGTCCGGCGAGAGGCGTCGCGCAAACTCGCCCGGGTCTGAGGGTTCGACCCATCGTGATCATGTCGTCACAACTGGTCGTGGCGTCGTCGGCAGGGCGATCCGCATTATCGAGACGAGCGCGCTAAACTGGGTCCCACGACAGAATCATTACCTAGAGAACGGGGCCGCCAAGTGTTTGGCCGCCCCGTCATTGTGCGAGGGGGTCCCAGATGGGCCGCGGCCGGGCAAAAGCAAAGCAGACGAAGGTTGCTCGTCAGCTGAAGTACTCCACTCCGAACACCGACTTCGACAGCTTGCAGCGCGAGTTGTCCGGGTCGGAGGACACGGCGCCGGATCGCCGTGATCCGGTGGATGAGTGGGCCGACGAGGACGAGTGGCGTCGAGCCTGACGCCACCGACGTCGGTATCACCCTCCCGTTCTTGCACCGATCTCGGTGCACATCACCGTAAGCCACACCTGAGCGGTTCGCTGTGGGCACTGTCGCCCCGTCGAGCCCTCAGGTGTGGTTGTGTGCTGCCCTGATCGGGCAGCCTCCCACGCCGATCGTGCCCTGAATTCCGCCGATCGTGCCCGGAATCACGCCGATCGGGTCCGAGCTGGACCGCCTACCGGTCGTGGCATGAGACCCGCAGCGGCAGTTGATCTCTCGCGGCGCCTCGTTCGACGACAGCCGGGCACGATCGGCGCGATACAGGGCACGGTCGACGGGTGATGGGATCGTCGGTCGATGTGCCGTCGGTCGATGGCCGACAACGTGTCGTCGTCGACGGTGCGTGCCGTCGAACGCGGGAGACGTCGAGGGGGCGTGCCGTCGAACGCGGGAGACGTCGAGGGGGCGTGCCGTCGAACGCGGGTGACGTCGACAGTGCGTGCCGTCGAGGCCTGAAGACGTCGAGGGTGCGCGACATCGCGATGGCCGTGACGACGCGGCCGGAGGACCCGTCAGAAGCGCGGGTGCTCCCCGGTGAGTGCGACGCGCGGCAGCTCGTGGTTCTTGGGTTCCGACGACCGCTTCACCGATCCGAGGACCCAGTTGTCGACGTGGCGGGCGGTCAGGACTGCCTGCGCGCGCTCGGTGTCCTCGGGTGCGACGACGGCGACCATGCCGACACCCATGTTGAAGGTGCGGTCCATCTCCTCACGCGCCACACGACCACGCTGCGCGATGAGGGCGAACACCGGCGCGGGCGTCCACGTACCGCGTTCGAGTTCGGCGACGAGGCCGGCCGGGATGACGCGGGCCAGGTTCTCGGCGAGTCCGCCGCCGGTGATGTGCGCGAATGTCCGCACATCGGTCTCGGCGGCCAGCGCGAGGCAGTCGCGGGCGTAGATCCGGGTCGGCTCCAACAGCTCTTCGCCGAGGGACCGACCGAATTCCTCCACATGCCCTTCGAGGTCCATGTGGCCCCATTCGAGCAGCACCTTGCGCGCGAGCGAATACCCGTTGGAGTGCAGGCCCGACGATCCCATGGCGATGACCACATCCCCCGGACGGACCCGCTCGGGCGACAGCAGGGCGTCGGCCTCGACGACACCGACGGCCGTGGCCGAGAGGTCGTAGTGATCCTCGTCCATCAGCCCGGGGTGTTCGGCGGTCTCCCCGCCCAGCAGCGCGCACCCTGCGTCGACACAGCCGTCGGCGATGCCCGCGACGATCTGCGCAACCGTCTCGGGCACGACCTTGCCGACGGCGATGTAATCCTGCAGGAAGAGGGGCTCCGCGCCGCAGACGACGAGGTCGTCGACGCACATCGCGACCAGATCGCGGCCCACGGTGTCGTGCTTGTTCATCGCCTGCGCGATGGCCAGCTTGGTGCCGACCCCGTCGCTGGCCGCCGCCAGGACCGGCTCGCGATAGTTGCCCTTCAGCGCGAACAGACCGGAGAAACCGCCCAGTCCGCCCATGACCTCGGGTCGCGACGCACGTTTGGCATGGGGTGCAAAGAGTTCGACGGCCCGCTCACCCGCGTCGATGTCGACGCCCGCCGTGGCGTAGGACACCGGGTCACCAGAGGTGTGCGAGTGGTTGGCCTGATTGTCGGCAGCCGAATCCCGATCGGTCATCTAGCTGAGCACCCCTTGTCGAAATCCAGATGGTCGGATCCTCGGATGGTTCCCCAGGCTCCGTCGTCGCGTGATCGGGCAGGCTCGCGCTCTGGCGGTCACACACGAGTCCCCGACGGCGAATACGCTACCCGACGTCGGTGCGGCCGTACGGCTCGGTGTGGATGCATGTGAACACTGCGGTGTGGGATGCGACGGCCCCGAGTTCAGGGCCGCATCACCGCGCTCACGTTGTCGTTGGTCGCGGTGAGCGGATCGACGCGATTGTTGTTGTCGCCGGCTGCGTTGGCGAGCATCTGCTCGAGGACGGCCTTGCCCATCGACGTCTCCTTGGGCAGCTCGATCGGGTACTCGCCGTCGAAACACGCCGCACAGAGGTTGTCCGAGGTCTGGTCGGTCGCGGCGATCATCTCGTCGATGCTGATGTATCCGAGCGAATCGGCGCCGATGGCCTGACGCACACCCTCCACCATCCCCGCCTCGGATTCCATGCCGTTGGCGATGAGCTCGGCCGGCGACGCGAAATCGATGCCGTAGAAGCACGGCCAGCGGACCGGGCTGGAGGCGATCCGGACGTGCACCTCGGCGGCCCCGGCCTCACGGAGCATGCGGATCAGCGCGCGCTGAGTGTTCCCGCGGACGATCGAATCGTCCACGACGACAAGTCGTTTGCCGCGGATGACCTCTTTGAGCGGATTGAGTTTGAGCCGGATGCCGAGCTGACGAATGGTCTGCGACGGTTGGATGAACGTGCGTCCCACATACGCGTTCTTCATCAGGCCCTGGCCGTACGGGATTCCGGATTCCTGGGCGAAGCCGACGGCGGCCGGGGTCCCCGACTCGGGCACCGGGATGACCAGGTCGCCCTCGGCGGGATGTTCACGGGCCAGCCGACGACCGATCTCGACGCGGGTGGAGTGCACCGAACGGCCGTGGATCACGCTGTCCGGACGGGCCAGATAGACGTACTCGAAGACGCAGCCGCGCGGGGTGGGCTCGGCGAAGCGCGAGCTCCGCACGCCGTCGGCGTCGATCGCGAGCAACTCGCCGGGCTCGATGTCACGCACGAAGGAGGCACCGACGATGTCGAGTGCCGCGGTCTCCGACGCGACGACCCATCCGCGGTCGAGACGACCGAGCGAGAGAGGGCGCACACCGTGCGGGTCACGGGCGGCGTAGAGCGTGTGCTCGTCCATGAATGTCAGGCAGAACGCTCCGCGCAGCGTCGGCAGCAGGTCCATGGCGGCCTGCTCGAGGGTGCTGTCGGCGGCGCCATGCGCCAGCAGGGCACCGACGAGGTCCGAATCCGACGTCGCCGCCGTGCTCATCACACCGAGCGAACGAGCACTGCTGGCGAGATCCGCGGTGTTGACGAGGTTGCCGTTGTGTCCGAGGGCGACACCCGTTCCCGCCGTCGTCGTCCGGAAGATCGGCTGTGAGTTCTCCCACGTGGTGGAGCCGGTGGTCGAGTACCGGCAGTGCCCGATCGCCACGTGTCCCGACATCGCGCCGAGCGTCTGCTCGTCGAACACCTGGCTCACCAGACCGAGATCCTTGAAGACCAGGACCTGAGAGCCGTCGCCGACGGCGATCCCGGCTGCCTCCTGGCCGCGATGCTGCAACGCATACAAGCCGTAGTACGAGAGTTTCGCGACGTCCTCACCCGGCGCCCACACGCCGAAGACACCACATTCCTCGCGCGGTTCGTTCTCCGGTTCGTCGATCGGGGAGGCGGTACCGCAGGTACGCGCCGGTGCGAGAAGGTTCTTGCTGCTGATCGACAAGTCGGTCATACGGGTGCGCTCCCTGGGGGCTGCGAGAGACGTCGCGACGTCGGTGGGCTGGGAGGAGTCCCAGTTTACCGGTCGGTAGACGCCGATTGCGAATCATGCAGCGGCGGGGCGAGCCCGGATATTCCCCGTGTGAGGTGCACCACGCGGCCACCACCGGCCGATACCGTGGTGCCGCAGCGCATTAGGTTGTCCGACATGACCACCCCAGCGACGTCCGGCGTCCGACGACTCTCCTACGCCGGGTTCGCCGCGGTGGTGCTCGTCTACCTCGTCATCATCCAGGGTGGCGGTCTGCTTTTGCAGAAACTCACCGACGTCGACTCGACGACGACGACCCGGGGCGTCGTCGTCGGGATGATCATCCCGCTCGGTGTCGCATTGGTCTTCGTGATCGGCGTCGTGACCTACCTCGGGTGGTGGCGACCGGTCCTGCGCGACGACCGGCGTGTGTCGCGATGGGTGTGGGTGATCCCGGTGGCGTTCGTCGTCGCCATCCTGATCGCCATCGACTACGGCGCGCTGGCGGACACGACCACCGGCTTCGTCCTCACCCTGCTGATCGCCACACAGCTCGTGGGCTGGGGCGAGGAGCTGATGTTCCGCGGCCTCGGCGTGACCGTGTTGCGCGAGCACGGGCTCGGCGAGGGCCGGGTCGCACTCTGGTCGAGCGTGATCTTCGGGGCGGTGCATCTGACCAATGCGATCGGCCACGGGCTGACCGCGATCCCGCAGGCGCTCGTGGTCTCCGTCGCCGGCTACTTCTTCTATCTGATCCGGCGGGTGTCCGGGACGAACGTGCTCAACTCCGTGCTCCACGGCCTGTTCGACTTCGCACTGCTCAGCGGGACCGCGATCCTCGTCGACCAGGCGGGCTATCCCGGATCGTTCGCCGCTATCGTGCTCTATGTCGTTCTCGCGGTCGTCCTGGTCGTGCGGCGCCGCAGGATCGAGCCCGCCACCTGACCGGACGGACGACGGCCGCAAGACAGAAACACGGTCACGGGGGGAACGGTCACAGGGTCAACGGTCACAGGGTCAACGGTCACAGGGGGAACAGGGGCATCCAGCGAGCCACCTCGCCGGCGCGTGACCCCGAGGCGGTGACGGCTCCCCGCTCGACCAGATCCGACAGCTCGGCGTCGCCGATCACGAGTTGAAGCCATGCGCGCGCATCGGTCTCCACGACGTTCGGGGGCGTCCCACGGGTATGTCGCGGACCCTCGATGCACTGCACGGCCACGAACGGCGGGACACGCACCTCGACCGACGAACCCGGTGCGATCTGCGCCAGAGTGCGCGCACTCATCCGTACGGCGGCGGCGAGGGCGGGCCGAGCGGGTGCCGGCAGCGAGTCGTCGCGAATCCACTCGGCAACGGCGACGATCGCAGCGCGGGCCTCGCCCGGATCGATCGGTTTGCGCGCTGTCACGCCGACCATCATGCACCATGGGTCCATGGGCACCGACGTGGGCAAACGCGAGTTCACCGGCGAGGATCGGGTGCGGTTCCGCCGACAGGTCGGCCGCGGGACCGAGGCGATCGCCCGGATGTTGGCCGACGGGTTGTTCACCGACCACGGGCAGCCACCGGAACCGCTGCTGGGCATGGAGGTCGAGCTCAACCTCGTCGACGACGACATGAACCCGGCGATGGCCAACGCGACCGTTCTCGACGCCATCGCCGACCCCGACTACCAGACCGAACTCGGACAGTTCAACATCGAGATCAACGTCTCCCCACGGCCGTTCGTCACCGACGACACGATCTCTCTCGAACAGGCACTGCGTACGTCGCTCAACCGCGCGGAGAAGCGCGCGGCCCAGACCGACAATCACCTGGTCATGATCGGCATGCTGCCGACCTTGCGTTCCGAACACTTTGCCCATCAATGGATCTCGGCGAATCCACGCTACGACCTGCTGAACGAGCAGATCTTCGCGGCGCGGGGCGAGGACATCGAGATCGACATCAGCGGAATCCCGTTGAGCGAGAACCACTCCACCGAGCGGCTGCACACCGCCATCGACTCCATCCTCCCCGAGGCCGCATGCACCTCGCTCCAGCTGCATCTGCGGGTGGCGCCGGAGGACTTCGCCGCGCACTGGAATGCCGCGCAGAGCATCGCAGGTATCCAGGTCGCGCTGGCCGGCAACTCGCCGTTCCTGGCGGGCACGGCCCTGTGGCACGAGAGTCGCATCCCCGTCTTCGAGCAGGCGACCGACACCCGACCGTTGGAGCTGAAGAACCAGGGGGTGCGACCGCGGGTCTGGTTCGGCGAGCGATGGATCAACACCATCTTCGACCTGTTCGAGGAGAACACCCGCTACTTCCCGGCACTGCTGCCCGTCTGCTCGGACATCGATCCGATCGAGGAACTCGACTCGGGCCGCACACCGACCCTCGACGAGCTGCGACTCCACAACGGCACCGTCTACCGATGGAACCGGCCCGTCTACGACGTCGTCGACGGGCATGCACATCTGCGGGTGGAGAACCGGGTCCTGCCGGCCGGTCCGACCGTCGTCGACACGATGGCCAACGCGGCGTTCTACTACGGGGCGGTCCGCGGGCTCGTCGAATCCGATCGCCCGTTGTGGTCGCAGATGTCGTTCAACGCCGCAGCGGAGAACCTGCAGTCGGGAGCCCGTGCCGGACTGGAGGCCCAGCTCTACTGGCCGAATGTGGGCTGGGTACGGCCCGACGAGTTGACGTTGCGCCGACTGCTCCCCCTCGCCGACGCCGGCCTCCAGTCCTTCGGGGTGTCCGGCAAGGCGCGCTCGCGCTACCTGTCGGTGATCGAGGGCCGCTGCATCAACCGGCAGACCGGATCGGCCTGGCAGCGCAAGGCCGTCCTGGCCCGCGAGACGGCGGGCGACAGCCGCGAGGCCGCGCTCACGGGGATGTTGCGCGACTACGTCGACCTCATGCACGAGGGCGAACCAGTGCATACCTGGTCGATATGACCTGCACCACATCGCCTCCCCTGCGGTAGCGCAACGCACAACGCCATCCACCCCGAGGTGGTTGACCGTTACTTCGAGTCACAGATAGCTTGCCTCTATCGACTATGTCGTCCTGCATACATAGTCCGCGGAGGGGAGATCAGGTGGCAGCATCGACACAGAGTCGCGCACTGACCGTCGCGGGAGGATGGATTCACCGGCACGCCGGGATGGTCCTACTCCTCTGGATCGCCGTCGCCGCCGGCCTCAACCTCGCCGTGCCGCAACTGGAACAGACCGTGGCGAGCCGGTCCGCCGACTTCCTGCCGCGCGACCTGCCCGCCAATCAGAGCCTCGAACGCATGGCAGCCGATTTCGGTGTGCCGCCGTCGAATGCGGTCAGCAGCGTCGTCCTCGTCGACGAGAGCGGGATCGACGCCGACGACGAGCGCTACTACCGGGAGTTGCTGGCGCGCCTGGTGAGTGACAAGGAGAACGTCGCCTATGTCCTCGACACGTTCGGCAACCCGGTCACGCGCAGCATCGCGCTGAGTCCCGACGGCAAGGCCGTGACCCTCTTCATCGCCTCCGAGGGCTCGGTGGGCTCGACGCGGGCGCATCACTCCACCAACGGGATCCGGGCGCACATCGAGGCCATCGGAAAGCCGGAATCGCTCCGGGTCCATTACAGCGGCCCGACCGCCACGCTCGCCGACCTCTTCAGCGCCATCGACGTGTCACTGCTGATCATCACCGGCGTCTCGATCCTGCTGATCACCCTGCTGCTGCTCGTCGCCTACCGCGACCTCGTGACCGCGCTCATCCCGCTCGCGACGATCGGCATCACCCTGGCGGTGGTGAGACCGATCATCTCTGCGCTGGGTTCGACCGGCGCACTGTCGATCTCGAACTTCACGATCGCGATCATGACCGCCCTGGTACTCGGCGCCGGAACCGACTACGCGATCTTCACCATCGCCAACTATCACGAGGGGCGTCGGGCGGGCGCCTCCGTCGGTGACGCCGTTGCCCGCAGCTCTGGGCGGACCGCACCCATCCTGATCGCCTCGGCACTGACCATCGCCGCGGCGTGCGGGTCGATGATCTTCACCAAGATCGGGATGTTCACCACGGCCGGGCCGCCGACCGCGCTGGCGGTCCTGATCACCCTGGCGATCGCCCTGACCCTGCCCACGGCACTGCTCTCACTCGCCGGGCGACGCGGCTGGGCCGAACCCCGGGCGTCGACCGAGCGCGCCTGGCGCCGTCGAGGTGCCCGAGTGATCCGGCATGCCGGGGTGTACACCGCCGCGGCCCTGCTCTTCCTGATCGGGACCGCCCTGATCAGCACGACCTACCGGATGAACTGGGACGAGTCGGCGATGCCGATCCGGCCGACTGACTCGACGCGCGGCTATGACGCTGTGACCCAGCATTACGGCCACAACGAGATCGCGCCGGACTACCTCACCGTGCGAGCCGATCACGACGTCCGCAACACCCGCGACCTGGCCGCACTCGAGCTGGCAGCGATGTCCGTGGCGTCGATGCCGGAGGTGGCGATCGTGCGCTCGATCACCCGACCCGACGGCAAGCCTCTTCCCGAGGCCGCCACCGGGTTCCAGAGCGGGGTCGTCGGCGCCCAACTCGGCGACGCACATCGTCAGATGACCGCCGCGACACCGGAACTCAAGCGTCTCGCGGCGGGAGTCGACGAACTCGCGACCGGCGCCGAGTCGGCCGTCACGCGTATGCCGGAACTCGTCGACGGCACTCGCGAGGTCACCTCGATGGCGTCCACCGTGCTCGACGGACTCGACCGCACCGAACGCATCGTCGCCCTCTCCACCGACGGGAAGTCGCTGAGTGAGGTCCTGCCGACCCTGCGGACCACGCTGGGATCGCTGGCCACGATCGTGGCGGCACTCGACGGGCGTGATCGAGTCGCCACTTCGGCGCTCCGTCAGGTGCAGACGACGTTCGGTCCTCTTCAGGGTGGGAGTCCCACGGCGGCATGTCGTTCCGACGCACAGTGCATGGCGGCGCGCGTGGCGTTCGCCGCCCTCGACCGTGCCTTGGGCGGTCGCGCGTCGGCCGCGCTCACCGATTTGGACGTCGCAGCAGATGCCGCACCGACCACAGTGGAACGCCTGCGAGCGCTACTGCCCGAGCTGCGGGCGGGGTTGCAGACAGTCGACTCCCTGACGCGACAGCTCGGCGGACGTTCGAGCACCGAGATCCGCGCCGATCTGACCCGCCTGTCCGCGGGTGTCTCCGAACTCGCCGGCGGCATGGGCCGTCTCGCCGACGGACTGCGGCAGGTGAAGGCAGGTACCGACAAGACCGTGGCCCTGACCGGGCAGCTGAACGACGGATTGCGGCGCGCATCGGAGTACCTGTCGACGATGGGGCACGCGACCCGGTCCGGGCCCGGTGCCGGCTTCTATCTGCCACCCGAGGCACTGACCGATCCACGATTCGTCGAGGGCAGCAAACTGCTGATCTCCCCGGACGGCCGCACCGCCCGCATGCTGGTCACCTGGAATGTCAATCCGTATGGGCAGGAGTCACTTCGGGCCAGCCGCGAACTGCCTGTCGTCGCGGCGCGCGCGCTGTCCGGGACGGTCCTCGACGACGCAGACGTCTCCACCGCAGGTCTGGCATCGCTGTCTGCCGACATGCAGGATCAGGTACGACGCGACTTCCTCCTCTTTGCGACCGTCGCCGTTCTGGCCGTGTTGCTCATCCTGATGGTGCTGCTCCGGAGTGTGCTCGCCCCGGTCCTGCTGGTGGCCACGGTGATCCTGTCCTTCGCATCGGCGGTCGGCGTGAGTGTCCTGGTGTGGCAGCACATCATCGGTGTCGACCTGGACTGGTCGGTGATCCCGGTGTCGTTCATGGCGGTGATCGCGGTCGGCGCCGACTATTCGATGCTGTTCGCCTCACGCATCCGGGAGGAGTCCGCGCGTGGCGGCATGGTCCGCGGGATCATCCGCGGATTCGGCAGCACCGGTGGCGTCATCACCACCGCCGGAATCGTGTTCGCGCTCACCATGTTCGCACTCATGAGCGGCACCGTGCTCAACCTCGTGCAGATCGGTTTCACCATCGCCGTCGGACTGCTGCTCGACATCGCGATCGTCCGGACCATCCTCGTTCCGGCCGCGATGGCCGTCGTCGGTGACCGGATCTGGTGGCCGTCGACGTCAGCGCCCCGCCAGACGTAGCGGAAACCGTCTGCGGGCGACGATATTCGCTACGCCGGCAACGGCCTCACCCGCCGGCGACCAACCCCCGCCCCGACACCATCGGCAGGTCCAGCGCGGTCACCAGTCCGGGCTTGGCATCCACCACCGCGGCAACCGAATTCACCAGCCGCATCGCGGTCACGATCATGCCCGACACGTTGTGGTCACCGTTCTCGCCGTGGTGGGAGAACTCCACCTTCATCTCGGGCTCGCCCGAGATGAGGATGCGGTAACAGCCGTCGCCCTCGGCCGGCGTCGGCCAGTCCGGACACTGATCGGGGTGAGTGCGTGTGTAGTGCTCGAGCACGATGCGATCGACACCGTCGACCTGTCCGACGACCTCGAAATGCAGAGCGGCCATGGTTCCTTCGGCGATGTCCACCGACACCGTCGGGTAGTCGCGGTCGGCGGCCACGCGCTCGGTCCGTTCGATCAGCGGTTCGTCGAGCGTCAGGCCGAGCCCGGCTGCGAGCTGACGGACGACGCTGCCCCAGCCCATCGACAGGACCCCGGGCAACAGGAGCAGCGGCGTGGCGTCCATCGGCTGCCCGAAACCGAAGATGTCCTTCATGACCACGGGTTGGTAATAGGTGGAGTAATCGGCGATCTCCAGGCATCGGATCTCGTCGATGCGCTGCGAGAGGCTGGTCATCGCCAGCGGCAGGACGTCGTTGGCGAATCCGGGATCGATCCCGTTGACGTGCAGGCTCGCGTTGCCCGTCCGCCCGGCGGCGGCCACGCGGTCGAGCAGGTCCTGGTTCAGGATGCCCTGGGGGAACTGCAGCACGACGGGACCGCTGGACACCACGTTGATCCCGGCCTCGACGAAGGAGATCAGGTCGTCGATGGCCTCGAAGATGCGGTCATCGGTCATCGCGGTGTGCACGATGCAGTCCGGCCGCAGCGCCAACAGCTCGTCGCGATCATTCGTGGCCGTCACGCCCAGTTCGCGCCCCAGATCGGCGAGATCCCCGGCGTCCCGGCCCACCTTCGCGGGGTCCGAGACCCACACGCCGACGAGTTCCAGATCGGGGTGGGCGTCGATTCCGGCGATGGCATGGCGTCCCACGGTTCCTGTCGACCACTCGACAACACGAAGAGTCATGCCCCCAAAGTAGAACATGTTTCAATTCTCGGGAGGTGTTTTCGCGCGGTCGACGACTGCCCTTCCACGACACCCGCTGTTCGCCGAGCTCACGTAGCGTCGAGGACCGTGACCGACTCCTCTGCTCCGGTGGCGATCGTCCGCGACGGCCACTCGACCGCACTCAAGTGGCACCGTGCCCGTCGTCGGGCCGGCGACCCGGCATTCACGACGCGCCGCATCGTCGAGGGCATGACGGTCGGCGCCTCCGTGGACATCGACCTCGTGATCCACGCCGGCCGCGGATTCGCCGTCCTCCACGACCGCGACGTCGCCCACGGCACGACCGGCCGCGGCACCATCTCGCAGCTCTCCGCCGACCACATACGAGCGCTCTTCCTCCGGTCCGACGACGGCACTCCCCTCGACCAGCCGGTGCTGCTCATCGAGGACCTCGCCGAGGTCCTGTCCGACGTCGACGTGCATCGGGATGCGTTGCTGCAGTTGGACTTCAAGGAGACCGCAGCCGACCTCGACGAGCGCGCGATCGCGACGTTCGCCGACGCCGTCACACCCTTCGCACGCAGCGCGATACTGTCCTGCGGCGACGCCGAGGCCGTCGCCCTGCTCACCGACCCCGTCCCCGACATCCGCATCGGCTTCGACCCGTGCCACGGCGGTGCCGTCGACCGCGTGCTGCGCTCCGGACGCTTCGACGAGTTCGCCGACGCGGCGGTGGCCGCCTCGCCCCGTGCGGAGATGGTCTATCTCGAACGACGGCTCGTCCTGGACGCCGACCGGCGTGGGCACGACCTCGTGAAGGCGTTCCACGGCCGCGGACGCACGGTCGATGCCTACACCGTGTACGCCGCCGACGACGCGTCGATCCGCGACGTGCTACGGCTCGTCGAGCTGCGCGTCGACCAGATCACCACCGACGACGCGGAGGGGATTCTCGCCGCGGTCGAGCCGCTGATCGCCTGAGCGTGGCGAACCGCACTCAGCTGAACAGAGCCGGCAGGGTGGCCTCGTGGACCTCGCGGAGCTCGTCGAGGGTGACCTCGAACTGATCCTGCACCGACACCGAGTCGCTGCCCTGGTCGACGACACCGATGCGGACCCACGGCATCCCGCGGGCGTCGAGCATGGACGTGAACCGCGACTCCTCGGTGCGTGGGACGGCGACGACCGCACGTCCCGACGACTCCGAGAACAGCCACACGAACGGGTCGGCGTCCTCGGGAAGCAGGATGCGACAGCCGGTCTCACCGGCGAGCGCCGACTCGACGACAGCCTGGAACAGCCCGCCCTCGGACAGATCGTGCGCGGCCGAGACGAGTCCGTCGCGCGAGGCCGCCACCATGATGTCGGCGAGCAGCCGCTCACGCTCGAGATCGACCTGCGGCGGAACGCCGCCGAGGTGGTCGTGTGCGACCTGCGCCCAGATCGACCCGTCGAACTCATCGCGCGTCTCGCCGAGCAGGATCAGGGTCTCCCCCGGTTCGGTGCCGAATCCGGTCGGTACGCGACGGTGCACGTCGTCGATCACACCGAGCACTCCGACGACGGGCGTCGGCAGGATCGCCGTCGAACCGGTCTGGTTGTAGAAGCTGACGTTGCCGCCGGTGACCGGGATGCCCAACTGCGCGCAACCGTCGGCGAGTCCCCGCACGGCCTGCTGGAACTGCCACATCACGGCCGGGTCCTCCGGTGACCCGAAGTTGAGACAGTTGGTGACGGCCTTGGGCGCGGCACCCGAGACCGCGACGTTCCGGTAGGCCTCCGCGAGCGCGAGCTGCGCACCGCGATACGGGTCGAGGAACGTGTAGCGGCCCGACGCGTCGGTGGCCAGTGCGATGCCGCGTCCCGACGACTCGTCGATGCGGACCATGCCGGAGTCGGCGTTCTCGGCGAGCACGGTGTTGCCGCGGACGTAGCGGTCGTATTGCTCGGTGATGAACTTGCGGCTGCACAGTGCCGGCGAGGCCAGCATCTGCAGGGCGGTGTCGCGCAGCGCGTGCGGGGTGTCGGGCCGCTCCAGCGGGGTTGACGTCGACTCGATGACGCCGTCCTGCCACTCCGGCCGGGCAACCGGCCGCTCGTAGACGGGGCCGTCGTGCGCAACGGTGCGGGGCGGCACGTCGACGACGGTCTCTCCGTCCCAAGTGATCACGAGGTGGTCGCCGTCGGTGACCTCACCGATCACGGTCGCGAGCACATCCCACTTCCGGCAGACGGCGAGGAAGGCGTCGACGTTCTCCGGCGTCACCACCGCACACATGCGCTCCTGCGACTCGCTCGAGAGCACCTCGGCGGGGGTCATGCCCTCGGCGCGCATGGGCACCTTCTCGAGGTCGATGTGCATGCCGCCGTCGCCGGCGGCGGCCAGCTCAGATGTGGCGCAGGACAGACCGGCACCGCCGAGATCCTGGATGCCGACGACGAGCCCGGCGTGGTAGAGCTCGAGGCAACACTCGATGAGCACCTTCTCGGTGAACGGATCGCCCACCTGCACGCTCGGCAGCTTCTTGCGACTAGGTCGAGTTCTCCCTGCGTCATTGGACCCGCTCGCTTCGCTCCCGGCGTCCGCGTCGTCGAACGTCTCCGACGCCAGCACCGACACGCCGCCGATGCCGTCGAGTCCGGTACGCGCACCGAACAGGATGATCTTGTTGCCCGCGCCCGAGGCGAATGCGAGGTGGAGATCCTCGGTGCGCAGGACGCCTGCGCACAGCGCATTCACCAGCGGGTTGCCCGCGTAACTGGGATCGAAGACGGTCTCGCCGCCGACGTTGGGCAGGCCGAGGGAGTTGCCGTAGCCGCCGACGCCGCGGACGACGCCGTCGACGACACGACGCGTGTCCGGCGCATCCGCCGCACCGAACCGCAGCTGATCCATGACCGCGATCGGGCGGGCGCCCATCGCCATGATGTCGCGGACGATGCCGCCGACGCCGGTCGCCGCGCCCTGATACGGCTCGACGTAGCTCGGATGATTGTGCGACTCGACCTTGAAGGTGACCGCCCAGCCGTCGCCGATGTCGACGACGCCGGCGTTCTCACCGATGCCCGCGAGCATGCTCGCACGCATCTCCTCGGTGGTGGTCTCACCGAAGTACCGCAGGTGCACCTTCGACGACTTGTAGCTGCAATGCTCCGACCACATCACCGAGTACATCGCGAGTTCGGCGTCGGTGGGTCGACGGCCGAGGATCTCACGGATCCGCGCGTATTCGTCGTCCTTCAGTCCGAGTTCTCGGAACGGCTGGGGTTGATCGGGGCTGCCGGCTGCGGCTGAAACGGTATCCACCTGCGCACTCACTCTGACAAGTGTAGGTGAGGCACCCGCATGGCCGTGTGGTGGCGTGATCGGGCTCGACGCTAGGCTGGGCCCCTGACACGGTCAGGTCGCCGGTGACGACGTGACCTGCACGAAAGATGCGTCTGGGGGGACCATAGATGGCCGACGTCCGCAAGGCCCGGCAACTGTTCGAACTGGGTGTGCTGTCGCTGGGCATCGCCGTCGAGGGTCAGGAGCCGGTCAACAACCCGCAACAGGCGGCGAAGGCGTTCACCCGCGCGAGCGAGTGGGACCCGTCGATGGCCGACGCCTGGCTGGGACGTCTGGCGTGCGGGGAGAACACCGACGAGGTGTTGCTGGCCCTCTACCGCACCCGATCGGGCATAGGGCACGAGCAGCGTCGTCTCGGGCTGCCGCAGCGGACGTTGGCGGGCCGGTGGACGGTGGACCCGTTCATCACCTACCCGCTGTCGGACGCCACCACCGCGACCGCGGCGTACGCATCGTCGCTGGCACGCGGGGAGGATTTCGCCGGCGCCCAGGACGTGCTCGACGAGATCCCGGCCGCGCACCGGGTTCCGATCGTGGAGTACGTGCAGGGGTATCTGTTCACGCGTGCACAGCGATGGCCCGACGTCCTGACCGCTCTGCACCGCTCCGATCGATGGGACGACGGCTTCCTCGGTGTGGCCGCCGACTTCATGGCCGGAGCGGCGTGCGCGCAACTCGGGATGTTCGGTGAGGCGACGCGCCGCCTACAGACCGCGATCGACGGTCCACTGCCCTCGCTCGTCGGTGACGCGATGTTCGTCATGGGCATGGCGCTCCGCGAACAAGGTCAGGAAGACAAAGCCCGGATGATGTTCGAGCAGGCGTACGCGCGCAACCCCAACTCGGCGGCCGGCCAGGCGCTGAAGTCTCCCAGCTTCCGCCTCGTCATCACCACCCCGGACCAGATCGCCGACCGTCGCGATCCATGGGACCCGACATCGGCGGCCGACGCCGCCGACACCCTCGTCGCCGACAACGCCGGTGGGCCAGAGATGACCGAGATGGTCACCGCGGCCCAGCGCGAGCTCGCCGACCAGATCGGCCTCGACTCCGTCAAGGAGCAGGTGGCCAAACTGCAGTCGGCGGCCACGCTCGCCAAGGTGCGCGCCGACCGTGGACTCACCACCTCGGCCCGCAGCCTGCACCTCGCGTTCACCGGACCGCCCGGCACCGGCAAGACGACGGTCGCGCGCATCGTCGCCAAGATCTACTGCGGACTCGGATTCATCAAGACCGACAAGGTGATCGAGGCGACGCGACGCGACATGGTCGGTGAGCACCTGGGTTCGACGGCCCCGAAGACGTCGGCGGTGATCGACTCGGCGATGGACGGGGTGCTGTTCATCGACGAGGCCTACACGCTGATCCAGCAGGGACTGACCGGCGGTGACGCCTTCGGCAAGGAGGCGGTCGACACGCTGCTGGCGCGGATGGAGGACGACCGGGATCGGCTGGTCGTGATCATCGCCGGGTACGACGGGGAGATC
The DNA here is from genome assembly GCF_003797825.1 of Gordonia sp. OPL2. Classification (GTDB taxonomy): domain Bacteria; phylum Actinomycetota; class Actinomycetes; order Mycobacteriales; family Mycobacteriaceae; genus Gordonia. The sequence goes on along the minus strand of NZ_RKME01000008.1, from coordinate 129,941 downwards.
GACCGGTTCCTGCGCTCGAACGACGGACTGTCCTCGAGGTTCGCCCGCCGGGTGCGGTTCGAGTCCTACACCCCCGACGAACTGGCACGGATCGGCGACTTCATCGCGAAGCGACGGGACTCACTCCTCACACCCGAGGCGATGAGCGAGCTCGAACAGGCCTGCACTCCCTTGTACCACGATGTGCGCGAAGACATCTCAGGTTCCCGACGCGCCACCGACATCGCGGGCAACGGACGCTTCATCCGAAACGTCGTGGAGGCGGCGGAGGAGGAGCGCGAGTACCGACTCTCCACGATGGGCGACCTCGAGTCGCTCACCCAGGACGACCTGATGCGTATCGAGGTCGACGACGTGCGCACCGCGATACGCAGCGTGCTGTCGGGATTGCAGCGATGAGGCGCGGCGCGGCGCTCACGTCCGCTCTCGGTATGGCCCTGCTGATCGCGGGGTGCACCGTCGACGGCACGCCAATCGCCGACCCGGCACCGCCGACCTCCACGACGACATACTCGTCTGTTCCGAGCTATTCCAACCCCAGCTATCCCACCCGGCCGCCGTCGTTCGCACCGCCGCCCGACGACACGGTGCGAGACGTACCCGCTCCGGCCAATTCGGCGACGATGACCTGCCGCGAGTTCGTCGACCTCGACCTGTCCACGCAGGTCGCCGTGCTGAAGGCGCTGGGTGCGACGCGCAACTTCGTTCCCGTCGCCCGGATCTTCTCGGTCTTGTGCACCGGGCAGCCGGACACCACCCTCGCGGACATGCTCCGCCGTGGCGGCCCGAACTGATCACCGCGCACACAACGGTCCCGGGCATGATCGAGATGATTACCCTGGTCCCATGAGCAGTGACGTCCCCACCCTCGCCGGGAACCCGAGCGCGCAGTACACCGAACTCGCCGACGCCGCACGCGCCCTGGTGGCCGGCGAGACCGATCTCGTGGCCAATGCCGCCAATCTGTCAGCCCTCGTGTATCACGCTCTGCCGCAGGTCAACTGGGTGGGCTTCTACTTCTTCGACGGCACCGAGCTGGTCGTGGGTCCCTTCCAGGGACAGCCCGCGTGCGTACGGATCCCACTCGACCGCGGAGTCTGCGGAGCCGCGGCCCGGACGCGCGCCACACAACGGGTCGCCGACGTCCATGCCGTACCCGACCACATCGCGTGCGACGCGGCGAGCCGTTCCGAGGTGGTCGTCCCGCTGGTGCGCGGCGACGAGCTGATCGGCGTCTTCGATCTCGACAGCCCGATCACGGACCGGTTCTTCGAGAGCGATCAGCGCGGCCTCGAATCGATCGCGCAGATTCTCGTCGAGTCGATCAGCTGACCGCCCGCTCCCCAGCAGCCCAACCCGATCCCTGAGGAAGCCCGAAGCGCCAGCGGAGGGCTGTCACGAAGGGTCCCGCCCCAGACCCGATCACCCCGCGGCGGTGACCGCGATGATCGCGTCGCGGTACTCCGGCCTGCAGATCACGAGATCGGGCAAGTAGGTGTCGTCCTGGTTGTATACCAGCGGCGAACCATCGATGCGACCACACCACAGGCCCTTGGCCTGCGCGACGGCCACCGGTGCAGCGGAATCCCATTCGTACTGACCGCCCGCGTGGACGTAGGCGTCGGCCTCACCGCGGACGACGGCCATCGCCTTCGCGCCGGCCGATCCCATCTGCAGCACCTCGCCCCCGATGGCGTCGGCGGCCGCCTGTGAGAACGCCGGTGGCCGAGAGGCACTCACCACCACACGGGGCCGGTCGGTCCGGGGTGAGGCCGCGAGCCCCTCCACCGGAGCGACCGTCGTGTCGTCGTCGAGATAGGTGATGCCCAGGGCCGGAAGCGCGACCGCCCCCGCGATGAGGCCGTCGGCCGCGGACCAGAGTGCGACGTGCACGGCCCAGTCCGTGTGGCCGTCGGTGCCGTACTCGCGGGTGCCGTCCACCGGGTCGACGATCCACACACGGTCCGCCGACAGCCGGTTCTTGTCGTCGGCGGACTCCTCCGACAGCACCGCGTCGTCGGGCCGCTCGGCAGCCAGTCTCTCCAGCAACAGCTCATTGGACCGCAGATCGCCGGCCTTGCCGAGCTCTTTGCCCGTCAGCCCGCTCGTGGCGCGGATGTCCATCAACAATTCGCCTGCAGCCGTTGCCAGTTCACCGGCGAGTGCACGGTCGGTCGCCACGTCTCTCCTCTACAGTCCCAGATTGCGGATGACCGAGTCGGCCACCTCCGCGGGTGATCCATCCGACGGCGACACGACGATGTCGGCATTCTGCGGCCGTTCGTATGGCGAGTCGATGCCGGTGAACTGACTGATCTCACCACGACGAGCCTTGGCATACAACCCTTTCGGGTCACGCTGTTCGCAGAGGTCGAGCGGGGTGTCGACGAAGATCTCGAAGAACGGCAGGCGCCGCTCCGCGTGGATCTCCCGAGCGCGTTGACGCTCTTCGGCGAAGGGACTGATCAGCGAGACGATGGCGACACTTCCCGAGTCTGCGAAGAGGGCGGCGACCTCGCTGGTCCGTCGGATGTTCTCGCGCCGGTCGTCGTCGGAGAAGCCGAGATCCGAGTTGAGGCCGTGACGCAGATTGTCCCCGTCCATCAGATATGCGGGGCGCCCCTCGGCGACCAGCCGCCGCTCGAGTTCGGTGGCCAACGACGACTTCCCGGACCCCGACAGACCGGTCAGCCAGATCGTCGCGCCCTGGTGCGCGCGCTGATCGCGGGCCACCTTCGTCGTCTGCCACACCACATGACTGTCCATACTGACCGGCGCCGTGATCATCCCGGCGGCGACGGTCTTGTTCGTCGCCTCGTCGATCAGGATGAAGCTCCCGGTCTCACGGTTCTTGCGGTAGGCATCGAACAGCATCGGCTGTTGCGTGTGCAGGGTGATCCGGGCGATCTCATTGAGCTTCAACGAGTCCGCCGACTCGTCACGATGCAGACTGTTCACGTCGAGGCGGTAGTTGAGCCCGCCGATCTGCGCCCTCGTCAGCCGGGTCCCGCACATCAGCTGGTAACGGTTACCGCTCCGCAGTTCCGTGTCGTCGGAGAACCAGCACACCATCGCGTCGAGGTCGCGGCCCACATACGGGCGGTTGTTCGGGCGCGCGAGCATGTCACCGCGGACGATGTCGATCTCGTCGGCGAGTTCCATCGAGACCGCCATCGACGCGAACGCCTCGTCGACCTTCGTACCGCCCGGGCCCCAGATCTCGGTGATCGTGGTGCTGAAACCACCTGGCAGGACGACGATCTCGTCTCCGCGCGCGAACACCCCGCCCGCAACCGTGCCCGCGTACGCGCGGTGGTCTGCGCCGTCGCTGCGCTGCGGACGGATCACGTACTGCACGGGCATGCGGGCGTCGATGAGATTGCGGTCCGACGCGATGTAGACGTTTTCCAGGTGACTCAGGAGCGGTCGGCCCTCGTACCACGGCATGTTCACCGACTGCTCGACGACATTGTCCCCCGCCAGCGCCGACAACGGGATGAAGGTCAGATCGGTCACGTTCAATTTGGCTGCGAACGAGACGAAGTCGTCGACGATCTCATCGAACCGATCCTGCGACCAATCGACCAGGTCCATCTTGTTGACGCAGATGGTGAGGTGCGGAATGCCCAACAGCGACGACAGGAAGGCGTGTCGCCGGGTCTGTTCCAGCACACCCTTGCGGGCGTCGATGAGGATCATCGCGAGATCCGCGGTCGACGCCCCTGTCGCCATGTTGCGCGTGTACTGCACGTGACCAGGGGTGTCGGCGATGATGAACTTGCGTCGGGGCGTGGTGAAGTACCGGTAGGCGACATCGATCGTGATGCCCTGCTCCCGTTCGGCACGCAGCCCATCGGTCAGCAACGCCAGATTGGCATACTCGTCGCCACGCTCGGCACTGGTCCGTTCGATGGACTCGAGCTGATCGGTGAAGATGCTCTTGGAGTCGAAGAGCAGGCGTCCGATGAGAGTGGACTTGCCGTCGTCGACCGACCCCGCCGTGGCCAGCCGCAACAGTTCCTTCGGCATCAGAAGTAGCCTTCCTTCTTGCGATCCTCCATACCCGCCTCCGAGATCCGATCGTCGGCGCGTGTCGCCCCCCGCTCGGTGACCCGGGTGATCTCGATCTCCGAGATCACCTTGTCATTGGTATCTGCGTCACTCAGCACACAGCCGGTGCACGTCGCGTCACCGACGGTGCGGAACCGGACCGTCGCCGTCTGCACCTGTTCACCCGGATACTGCTGCAGGAAACGAGTTTTCGCGAGGAACATGCCGTCCCGGGGGATCACCTCGCGTTCATGCGCGTAGTAGATCGGCGGGAGCTCGATGTCCTCGGTGCCGATGTACTGCCAGATGTCGAGTTCGGTCCAGTTGCTCAACGGGAAGACCCGGATGTGCTCACCCTTGTGATGGCGCCCGTTGTACAGCCGCCACAGCTCCGGTCGTTGCGCACGCGGGTCCCAGGCGCCGAACTCGTCGCGGAAGCTGAAGACCCGCTCCTTGGCGCGGGCCTTCTCCTCGTCCCGGCGCGCGCCGCCGAACACCGCGTCGAACCGGTTGTCGGTGATCCCGCGCAACAGGGCGGTGGTCTGCAGACGATTGCGGCTGGCGCCGGGCCCCGTGTCCTCGACGACGCGACCCGCGTCGATGTCGTCCTGCACTGAACTGACGACCAGACGCACACCGGTCTGTTCGACGACTCGATCCCGATACTCGATGACCTCGTCGAAGTTGTGGCCGGTGTCGACATGCATCAGCGGGAACGGGACGGGCGCCGGCCAGAAGGCCTTGCGCGCCAGGTGGAACATGACCACCGAGTCCTTACCGCCGGAGAACAGCAACACCGGCCGCTCGAAGGTCGCCGCGACCTCTCGCATGATGTGCACGGACTCGGCCTCGAGGGCCGCCAGGTGCGTCAGTTCATACCCGTGGTGCACGCGGTGATCTCCCGCGTCGGTCGTGCTCGGCACCGTGACCATCTCCTTGACATGTCGAATATTCGACACTAAGTATTGACTATGTGACACAAACCGTAGGTGACTCCTCCGACGCGCGTCAACCATCGCGCGCCGCCTCACCTCCGACGACCCGGGTCGTGCGCATCGTCGAACTCCTGGCAGGTGCGGACCAGCCGTCGCTGACCCTTGCCGAGATTGTCCGTCAGACCGGACTCTCGCGCGCCACTGCACACGCGATCGTCGGCGAACTCGTCGAGAGGGGCTGGCTGATCCGCGAACCGGCGGCGGGGACCTTCGGCATCGGACCGGGATTCGTCGCCCTCGCCCGGACCGCCGGCAGCGCGGATCTCCTCAACCGCTGGGCGTCGTCGGCCGCACACGAGTTGAGCGACCGCTTCGGCATCGCCTGCTTCGTGGCGCGACGGACCTCGGCCGACATGATCACCGTCGCCGCGCACGCGGTGCCGGCACATCTGTCCGACGGCTCCGAACCCTCGCCGTGGTTCCGTCACGGGAGCCGAATCCGACTGCGCCCACCCATCTGCCGTGAGTTCATCGCCTGGGAGCCGGCGCAGGCCCGGGCTGATTGGATCGCACAGGCTCCGGAGCCGACGCGCACCCGCTTGCGGATGGTCCTCGATGTGATCGCCGAGCGCGGCTACTCGATCGAGCGGATGACCGACGATCATGTCGCCATGGTGGAGGCCCTCAGTTCGCTGGACACGATGTCGGAGAGCCTGCGCGCGCGGGTCGGTGACTTGTTGACCGAGCTGTCGGTCACCGACTACCTGCCCGACGAACTCCACGGGGACATCGCTGCGGTGACCGTCGGCGCACCCATTGTCGACGCCACGCAGCGGGTGGTGGCGTCGATCGTCGCCTGCCCCAACACGACCCTGTCCGTCGGCGACCTCGGCGACCTCGCCGCCGCGACACGGTCGGCGGCCGACGAGATCTCCGCGCACCTGGCGTGACAGGGACGCCGCTGTCCCCACTGACACCTCAGCGACCGATCGGCGCACGGTGCGGGCCTGGCGCCTCGCCGACGTGTCATCTGGGACAGATGCACATCGCATGACCGTGTCCGTCAACAGGACGACATCCAGGCCACAGAAGCATCACGTTTCCGGCAGTCGTGAAACATGGGACGCATCCGTCACGAATCGTTGGGCAGCACCCGTTCCCACGGAAGGACACAGACATGCGATCACGGCCCACCCGCACCCGGCTCGCCGGCGCCCTACTGGCCGCCACCGCGGCGATCGGCCTCGCCACGGCCGGGACCGGTACCGCGTCCGCGGAGACCGTGGTCCCCCTCGAGCGCTGCTGGGGAGTCAGCCCGAATATCGTCGACCAGCCATTCAGCACGGCCCGCCTCTTCGTCAGTCCGGAAGGCCGTGGCCGGGTCGTCGCCCGAGTGAGAGATGTGTCGAGCTTCTGGATTCCCACCGGCGGCTATCAGTCGGTCGGACGGCTGGACTGGCACAACCTGACCACTGGCCGCAAGGGCACCTCCGTCAACGCCGCATCGATCGGCCTCTACGTCGGCGGCCCGACGTTCCATGTGAACACCGGACCGGGCACAGTACGCGTCACGTTCAGTGCCGTGAACCGGAATGCATTGTGGGCCATCCCCAGTACAGCGTGCAGCGGCACCATGCGGGTGGGGTGACCCGAGCTGCAGGGCCGACTTCCCTCATCGATACGTCGACGAAGTGAGGGCAACCCATCGGCCGCATGAGAGTCACCAGAGAGCGCCGATAAGTGGATAATCCACTTACCTCCGCTCTGGGGTGATCCTCATGCGGGCGACCGGACGAGGACGAGCTACTTCGCAGCCTCGATGAGAATCGAGTCGCGACGCGGGAAGGCGGAGGGCCTTACATCGGTCACCCAGGCGAACTCCAGTAACGACATCCGACCATCCATCACGTACAGCAGCACATCGCCGAGGTAGCGCCCTCCATCACGGACCTGAGCGGCGACCGGCAACAGTCCGTCGGACGACGAGTCAGTTTCGTCAACCGAGTCGACGGCGATCGGCAGCTGAACCGGCGAATCGCCGCCGACCACCGACGCCTCTGCCAGCTGATTTCGAAGCACACCACGCTCCGACTGGCGCAGCACGTCGATCAATCAGTTGACCAGACGCCTTTTGTCGGGAGTCAGTTCACGTGTGCGGTCGATGACTCCACACCTTCGCCTCGGTTCTGGCGCAGGTTCTCGTTTCATCCCGCGTAGTACCTGACAGAATCTGCATCGGGCAGGCCACTGGGTGGATCTTGTGTGACCCAGGCAAACTCGAATGAACTGAGAAGTCCCTCCCTCACGAACACAATGATCTCTCCCTCAAACGTCTGCGCCTCCCACACCTCAGCCGACACCGGCAGCGGCCCATCAGAGATCTCGGCACGCCGAGTCGCATTATTGTCGAACTGCCAGAAGCGGTGCGTCGGATCTTCGCTCTCGACAATTCTCAGTCCACCGAGTTGCGCTGCAAGATCCTTTCCGGCGCCGCCTGGCACCAACTGGACGATCCGATCAAGGATCGCTGCCTCACGAGCGTCGAGCGGCCGTGCAGCCATGTTCCCTCTCTCCCTCGGTGCGAATGTTCGTCATACTCATGCGGGTGGAATGAACGCGGTACTTATCTTGAAAGCGCCTGTCGGATCGAGATAGCCACGCACCGTGACTGGTGTCCCGTTCATGACCACGGTCAGCGGGTTCGACCTACCATACGGTGTCCCCGGCGTAAGGCCTGGCAGCTCTCGAGCCTTCACCGACAACTCCTCGACAAAGTCGGCCGGCGACGAGTACTGCGCAATCAGGTCTTGCAATCCGTGCTCCGGGTTGTCGGTCACGTGCTTGTAATTGTTCGGGTTCCGCGCATAGTCGATCGTGTCCTGCACCGACTTCGGAACCGGCTTGGGCAGATCGTCTGCTTTCCCACTCAGGGTCTTCGGGGATCGCCCTGCGATCTCGTCGATCTTGGTCTTGAGCTCAGACAGCCCGTGCCCCACCTTCTTCCCGGTCTTCGAGAGCTTGGCGGTGTTCTTTATCAGGTCGATAAAGCCCTTGATCTTGCGTGCGGTGGACGCGATTCTCGACGCTGCCACTCCGACACCCGCCGCAGTCGCGATACCGGCAGTCACGAAACTGAGCGCGATGCCGACCGCGGTGGCCGCCACCTGCTCGACGATCATCTGCTCGACGGCGTCCTTGATGTCATTGCGAAGGTCGTCGAGTGTCTTCTTGAACTCGCCGCTCGCCACCCCGAGGTGCCGTACGCCGGCGTCGACCTCGGCGACCGCGGCCGTGAGAGTGGTGAACTCCCCCTCTATCAGGTCGATCTCGGGGCTCCGATCATCCGCGATGACGCGGCTCCCGCTCTCCATCGAGCGAATCGCCGAAGCGACACCGCCTCCGAGATACGCGTTCCACGCGTCGGCAGCACTGACGAGCTTTCCGGTGTCGCCGTTCGGAACCGGTACACCGATCTCACCGACCAGATCGATCACACCCTGTAATCCCGCGCCCGAGTCACCGACAGCACTCGGCGGTGGCAGCGAATCCGCCACGATCGGTGTCACACCGGTGACATGGTGTTCACCCGGCGCCGCGGTGAGGCCGTCCGACTCCGCCCAGTTGTAGGCCGTCTGCTTCACCCTGGAGGAGAACGACACCAGTGCGGCTGACGTGCCGGTGATCCCGGACATCATCGTCCTTGCGCCGGCGTCGTACTCGGTCCCCCACTGCCTGCCTGCGACGTCGGAGCCCGCCATCGACCCGGTTCCCGCGAGTGACAAGGTCAGAACCGCTGCGCCATCGGCAAGATGCCTGGAGGCGTCATCGGCTGCGCGTGCGATCTGGAAGTACCGCTCGTAGACGATGTCCGTTGGCATCAGCTACCGCCGAACATCGAACGGTTGATCTTGTGCGCCTTCTCGTAACCGTCGCCGACGTCGCCGAGCCAATCCGACAGCGCGCCCAGCGCCGCGTCGAGCTCCTTGGAGAAACCGAGCCACTCCTCGGCCAGTTCGCGGAATCTGTCGCCCGACTCACCGCGAAAAGTGACCTCAGACCGCACCGACTCTCCCCGTACCCGCTTCGTCGCCGATTCGAGTTCCGACCGGAATGAGTCGAATCGCCGCTTGCCGTCGCGGATCTGTTCGAGATCGAAGACCAACCGGCCGGCCATCACAACACCAGTCGTTCGAGTTCGTAGGCGGAGCGAGAGTCCTCCGCTTCGAAGGTCCGGGCCGCGTTCGTCAACTTTGGAGGAATCTCGTCGAGCCGAGTGAGCGCACTCTCCACACGCTTGCGCAGTTCGGCGAACTCGGTCTCGAAAGTATCTCCGCGTCGACCGATCCACCCCTCGCGCAACAGGTCCGCGGTCTTGTGCAGGACGTTCCATCCATCCCGCGAGGTTTCCCCCATCGAGGCGAGGACCCTGGCGATCGTCGCGACATCATCGAGGTCGACCGAGACCTCTGAATCCGGTGAACCCATCTGACTCAACGCCCCCACATCATTGGTTCGACAGCATGGCTCTCAATGGCCGGTCACACATTGGACGCGGCACAACACGCGCAGGTTCCACTCTCGAAATGAGACATCGATCACCCGAAGGACACCTGCCCCACCATCACGTCTTCGTCACAGATCATCGACATCCCTCGCGCAACGGCCGGAGAACCGCTGGCATGGCGGGTGACCTGCACAGCAGACGGTGCCGACGTCGGGGAGCTCCATGAGAAGCAGAAGTCTGATCTTCGTGATCGCGATGACGCTCGCGATTGTGTCGTGGTCGGCGGCTCCCGCCCAGGCCAGGCCGACGATCCCGGCCGCCGGATACGGGTTCAGCGACGGCGGCGCGATGATCTTCACCAACGGACGCGCCGACACGACACGCGAACTCGACGCGATCCGGGAGGCAGGGGGCTCGTGGATGCGGCTCGGCGTCGACTGGAGTCGGATCGAGCCGCAGCGGGGCAAACCGAACTGGTCGACCCTCGACTACATCTATGACCAGGCGCAGGCCCGCGGCATCAGGATCCTCGCCAACCTGACGTTCGCCCCGACGTGGGCGAACGGCCGCGCCGGCGTCGTCGGCCGTACCGCGCCGCCACGCGATCCCGCCACATTCGCGACTTTCGCCCGTCAGTACGCACAGCGCTACGGCTCCCAGACCGATGCCTACGAGATCTGGAACGAACCGAACCTGCCGACCTTCTTTGGCGGGCAGTGGTCGAATCGTGCGGCGAGCTACACCAAGATCCTCCGAGCGGCATATCCGGCTCTGAAGTCCGTCGCGCCGACGACACCGGTGATCGCCGCCGGGCTGTCGCGCGGCGACGGTGCCGACGCCCCGCCTGCCTTCGTCACCGCGATGTACGCCGCGGGCGCACACGGGTTCTTCGACGCCCTGGCCATGCATCCCTATATCGCCGGCGGCGACGGCACCCTCGCCGGGGCGAGATCACGAGGCTGGCTCGACGTCGCGTCGGTGCGCTCGCTCATGGTCGCGAGGGGCGACGCGTCGAAGAAGATCTGGTTCACCGAGTTCGGTGCGCCGACCGGGCCGCGGTGGGGTCCCGCCTGGCTGGCGACACTCGGCGGCGCGTTCAACGTGACCCAGGCCGAGCAGGCACGACAGATCGAGCTGGTGATGAGCGCCATCGCCGGCCTCGAGTACGCGGGCCCCGCGTTCGTCTACTCCATCCGCGACACCAACACGCGGAGCACGCAGGGTGAGGCGAACTTCGGGGCGCTGTACACCACCGACTGGAAACGGAAGACGTTCTTCGAACACATGGCGTCGTGATCCCGCCCCGACGCAGCCCTCCCTACCAACCAAGCACTTGCTAGGTTACTCTCGATCGCATGAGTGATGCCGTCATCCCGCCTGCACTCGGACCCGACGACCTCGGCCCGGACACCGCCCCGATCGCCTACGAGGTCGGTGGGCCCGACGACGCCGTCGCCTACGTGACGCTCAACCGCCCCGAGTACCGCAATGCGCAGAACTCGGTGATGACGTATTCGCTCGACGCGGCGTTCCGTAAGGCCGTCGACGACCCCGCCGTCAAGGTCGTCGTCCTCCGCGCCAACGGCAAGCACTTCTCGGCCGGCCACGACATCGGCACCCCCGAGCGCGACTTCGACACCTACTACGACAACGTCGCCTCACTGCACTGGGATCACACCGACAAGTCCGGTGCCGATCAGCGTCTCGCCCGCGAGACCGAGGTGTACATGGGCATGTGCCGCCGCTGGAGAGAGATCCCGAAGCCGGTGATCGCGCAGGTGCACGGGGCCTGCATCGCCGGCGGGCTCATGCTGGCCTGGGTCTGCGACTTCATCGTCGCCTCCGACGACGCGTTCTTCTCGGATCCCGTCGCGCGCATGGGCATCCCGGGAGTCGAGTACTTCGCGCACGCCTATGCGCTCGGCACCCGTCGCGCCAAGGAGATCCTGTTCACCGGCGAACGGTTCACCGCAGCGCAGGCCGCCGAGTGGGGCATGGTCAACCACGTCGTCCCGCGCGACGATCTGTCGGCGAAGGTCGATGCGATCGCGGAGAAGATGGTCGCGATGCCCCTGCAGGGCCTGTTCCTCAGCAAGAAGGCGGTCAACATCTGCGAAGACCAGATGGGACTGCGCAACTCGATGGATTCGGTGTTCGGTTGGCACCACTTCGCCCATGCGGCCAACGCCGAATCCGGTGGTGACTCGCTCGGCGGGATGGATGCCAAGTCGATGAAGGCCTCGTCCGGACAGGGGAGCTGACATGGATCTCTTCTTCGACGACGCAGCCGAGAAGTTTCGCGGCGAGATCCGGTCGTGGCTGGCCGAACACGTTCCCGCGCAACCACTCCCCTCGATGGACACCGCCGAGGGATTCGAGGCTCACCGCGAATGGGAGCGCACGATGGCCGCCGACCGGATGTCGGTGGTGAGTTGGCCGCAGGAGTACGGCGGTCGCGACGTCCCCCTGCTGCACTGGGTGATCTTCGAGGAGGAGTACTACCGTTCGGGCGCGCCCGGGCGCGTCAGTCAGAACGGGATCTTCCTCTTGGCCCCAACCCTGTTCGAGCACGCCCACCCCGATCAGCTGGCCCGGATCATGCCTCGGATGGCGCGCGCCGACGACATCTGGGGTCAGGCGTGGAGTGAGCCCGAGGCCGGGTCCGACCTGGCCTCCCTGCGGTCGACGGCCACCCGCACCGACGGCGGCTGGTTGCTGAACGGACAGAAGACGTGGAGTTCGCGATCGAGCTTCGCGGACTGGGCATTCGGGCTGTTCCGCACCGACAAGGAGGCCCAGCGCCATCGCGGCCTGACCTACTTCATGTTCGATCTGCGCAGCCCGGGCGTCACGGTACGTCCGATCGCCCAACTCGACGGCGAGGCAGGTTTCGCCGAACTGTTCTTGGAGAACGTCTTCGTGCCCGACGACCCGGACAACCGCGGGGACTCCGGCGTGATCGGGGCCGTCGACAACGGCTGGAAGGTGGCGATGAGCACCGCGGCCAACGAACGCGGACTCTCACTGCGGTCACCCGGACGCTTCCTGGCGACCACCGACCGCCTGGTCCGGCTGTGGAAGCAGAACCGCGACGGCGTGTGGCCGACCGCCAACGCCGACGCCCGGGTGGCCGACGCGTGGATCGGTGCACGAGCCTATGAGCTGTCGACGTATCAGACGGTCAGCCGACTGGCGGCCGGCGGACAACTCGGGATGGAATCGTCGATCAACAAGGTCTTCTGGTCACAGTGGGACATCGCCGCGCACGAGACGGCACTGGACCTGCAGTGCACCGACGCCGAGCTCGACGACGCCTGGATGGACGGTTACCTCTTCTCCCTGTCGGGCCCGATCTACGCCGGTACCAACGAGATCCAACGCAACGTCATCGCGGAACGCCTGCTCGGCCTGCCGCGTGGGGACAGGTGAGACGCATGGAGTTCCTGCTTTCCGATGTACACGACGACCTCGCGTCGACGGTGGATGCGCTGCTCACGAAGGCCGACGTGCCCGCCCGCACACGCGCGTGGATCGGCGGCGATCGCGGGCCGGTCGAGGAGGTCTTCACCGCGCTCGCCCAGACCGGCGTCAACGGCCTCCTGATCGACGAGTCGTCGGGCGGCTCGTCGGCCGGCGCCATCGAGATGGTGGTCGCGCTCGAGCAGATCGGGCGTCATGCGCTGCCGGGGCCGGTGGTGGAGAGCATCGCCGTCCTCCCGGTGCTCTTCCGATCGGGCGGGATCACCGGCGAGCGGCTGTCGGCGCTGGCCGAGGGCGCGTTCGCGACGTGCGCGATCCCACCGGTGGCCCCGCTCGCCCCGGTCTCCGACATCGCCTATCTCGTGCAGGACGGTGTGCTCAGCACGGCGACTGCGGCCGCCGCGGTCGCCACCGTCGACCCGACACGGCACGTCGCCGAACTCGATCCCGCCGAGACCATCGCCGAGGGCGTCCCGGTCGACGACGCCCTCGACATCGGCACCCTGGCGACTGCCGCCCAGCTCCTGGGCATGGCCGGGGCCATGCTCACCCTGGCCGCCGACTACGCGCAGGCCCGCCACCAGTTCGGTCGCGCGATCGGATCGTTCCAGGCGGTCAAACATCACCTCGCCGACGTCGCGATCGCGGTGGAGATGGCACGGCCACTCGTCCACGCGGCCGCCCTCGGAATCGACGGACTCGTGCCGGAGGGCACCGACGTCCGCCGTGATGTCGCAGCAGCAAAGGTCGCCGCAGGCGACGCCGCCCACCTCGCATCACGTCGGGCCCTGCAGGTGCTCGGCGCCATCGGTTACACGACCGAACACGACCTGTCGCTCTACCTGACGAAGACGCGTGCACTGCTGACCGCATGGGGCACCCCCGCCGCCCTGCGACAGCGAGTTCTGGAGTCACTGTGACCATTTCCCCCGCCGCCGCGCCATCCGCCATCTCGGCCGAGGAACGCGAGGCGCTGTCCGAGGCCATCCGCGACCTCGTCCGTCGTCGCGCCGACCCCGCGTCCGCCCGCGCAGCGATGCGCGCCACCCCGCGCATCGACCGCCAGCTCTGGCAGACCCTGTGCAGCGAGATCGGCGTCGCCGCGCTGCCGATACCAGAGGAGTTCGGCGGGGCGGGCGCCACGTTCGCCGAGACCGCCGCCGTTCTCGAGGAACTCGGCCGCACGTTGAGTCCGGTACCCGTGTTCGCAACCGCACTCGCCACGGCAGCGCTGCTGCTCGCCGACGACGAGGAGGTCAACCGGCAGCTCCTGCCCGCGATGGCCGCGGGCGAGCGCATCGCGACGCTGTGCTGGGCGGGCGATACCGGGTGGATCACTCCCGGTGTGACCGCCGACGCCGGACTTCTCTCCGGCACAGCGGAATACGTCATCGACGGCGAGAATGCGGATCTCTTCCTGGTGCTTGCGGGCGGCGGCGGGGCGCTCACCCTGCACGCCGTCGACGCCGATGCCGAGGGCGTTACGGTCACGCCGCTGCCCGTCGTCGATCCCAGTAGGCCGCTGGCCCGGGTCGCCTTCGACGAGGCATCCGGCATCGCGATCGCCTCGGACTCGGACCTGTCCACGCGGTTGCGCTCGCTGTGCTGGGCGCTGCTGTCCGCCGAGCAGGTCGGGGGCGCCACCGCGGCTCTCGAACTCACCGTGGACTACACGCGATCACGCAAACAGTTCGGACGGACCATCGGGTCCTTCCAGGCGCTCAAACACCGGATGGCCGACATGTACGCGTCGGTCGAGACCGCCCGGTCGATCTCACGGGCCGCCGTGGCTGCGGCCACCACCGGCTCAGCCGACGCCGGTGACCTCGCCGCCGCCGCGCACGTCTACTGCTCGGAGGCCTTCACCTCGGTGACCGGGGAAGGCATCCAGTTGCACGGCGGCATCGGCATCACCGCCGAGCACGACATCCAGCTGTTCTTCAAGCGGGCCCATGGATCGGCCCAGCTCTTCGGCCAGCCGCACGAGGTGGTCGCCGAACTCTCGGCACACGCATTCGGCTGAGATCACACCCGCACCGCCAACCCGGCATCCGCACGAGCCCTTGACTCGCTCACACCTTTGCATCTACTGTTGCCGCAATCACAAATTGAAACGTTTCAAGCGACCGTTTTCGGCTCTGTGAACGCCGCTACCCCCGAAGGAGCGCTCATGACCGACCGACAGCGCGCGTGCTTCGTCCTCCAGCTCCGTCCCGATCGGGTCGACGACTACCTCGACGCTCATACGACCGTCTGGCCCGAGATGCTCGACGCACTCCGCGACACCGGGTGGCACAACTACTCACTGTTCCTGCGCCCCGAGGACGGCATGGTCATCGGTTACGTGGAGACCGACGATTTCGAACGGACCACCAAGGCCATGGAGGCCACCGACGTCAACGCACGCTGGCAGGCACACATGGCGGAGTTCTTCCTCCCGCCCGCCGGCGGTGCATCCGACCCGGCGTCCTCCGCCGCCGGGGCCAACCCCGACACCATCCGCACCGAGCTCATCGAGTACTTCCACCTCGACTGATGAGATCCCGACCCGAGATCCGCCCCGCCTCGATCGGAGGACCCCATACCCGCCCCCACGGCTTGACCTCACCGATCCACACCCTCTCTACTGAGAACCGACGCAAGGAAGCACCATGAAAGTAGGAGCGCGCTCCACCACCGGCTGGCGGGCGACCATCTCGGTCGCCATGTCGAACTACATCGAGGCCGGATCCATCATCGCCATCGCCACGAGCCTGGCGTTCTGGCAGGACGAGTTCGGCATCAGCAATTTCGCCGTGGGCTTGCTCGCCGCACTGAGCGCCAACGCCTTCGGTGCGGCCGTCGGCGCTGCGGTCGGCGGTCCACTGTGTGACCGCTTCGGCCGCAAGGCGATCTACACCTACGACCTGCTGGTCTACATGGTCGGCGTGCTCATCGCGGCCTTCGCGTTGAACTTCACGATGCTGCTGATCGCGTTCATCATCACCGGACTCGCCGTCGGCGCAGGTGTCCCGGCGTCGTGGACCTACATCGCCGAACAGGCCCCGTCCGTCGAACGGGCAAAGCACGTCGGCACGGCCCAGTTGGCCTGGTCGGTCGGCCCATTGATCGGGTTCGCCCTCGCCGCCGCTCTTGCTCCGTTGGGCCTACTCGGGTCGCGACTCATCTTCCTGCATCTGTTCGTCGTCGCCGCCGTCGTGTGGTGGATTCGCCAAGGCCTGGCGGAATCGAAGATCTGGAAGGACGAGGCGGTCGACGAGACCCGCGCGCTCCGCTCCTCGGTCGGCGTCCGCGGCGTCAAGGGCCTGTTCTCCAAGCGGGTCAACATCATTGCGCTGCTGTTCCTCGGCGGCATCTACCTCTTCTGGAACACCGTGGCCGGACAGGCGGGCATCTTCATGCCTCGCGTCTACGAGACCGCCGGCCTGCACAGCGCCGTCCAGCAGAACCTCCTGCAGGTTCTGGTCTGGGGATGCACCGTCCTCGCCACCTACTTCGGGTTCATGCGCTACGCCGACCGCGTCTCCCAGAAGGCTCTCTACGTCTTCGGCGCCGCACTCGGCATCGTCGCCTGGATCGTGTTGGTCGCCTTCACCGACAGCGGCATCGCCACCATGCTGGTCTTCGCCATCCTGTGGGGCGTCTCCTCGGGCATCGGCGCGCAGGCCTTCTACAGCCTGTGGGCGAGCGAGATGTTCGCGACGCCGTACCGGGCGAGCGCCCAGGGTGTCATGTTCTTCGTCGTCCGCGCCGCGACCGGCCTGCTGAGCTACTTCTTCCCGACGATGCTCGCGGCGACCGGGCTGACCACCGTGGGCATCCTGCTCGTCGGCCTGCTCACCGTCGCCCTCGTCATCGGCGCCATCTGGGCGCCGAAGACCCAGGGCAAGACGCTGCAGGAGATCGAGGTCGAGCGTTACGGTGCACCGCTGTCGCCCGAACTCACTGACGACGCGGGCTCGAGCTCGGGACAGCCGACCACCGGCGACGTCGCGATCGATGAGCCGTCGGCGCGCACCCTCGCGTGACCGCGCACCATCCCGCCTGATTGAAACGATTCACACCTCCCCGCCGCCGGCAGTCACCGACGTCGGCGGCGGGGAACCCACACGAAAGACATCTCATGACCACCATTGACGAGACGATCCTCGACAATCTCGAGATCGAGCTCCCCTCCTGGGCCTTCGGCAACTCCGGTACCCGGTTCAAGGTGTTCGGCACCCCGGGCACCCCACGCACCGTCGAAGAGAAGATCGCCGACGCTGCGAAGGTGCACGAACTCACTGGGCTCGCGCCTGCCGTCGCGTTGCACATCCCGTGGGACACCGTCGACGACTATCGCGCACTCGGCGTCTACGCCGAGGACCTCGGCGTCCGCCTGGGCACGATCAACTCGAACACCTTCCAGGACGACGACTACAAGTTCGGGAGCCTCACCCACACCGACAAGACCGTGCGGCAGAAGGCCATCGACCACCACATCGCCTGCATCGACGTGATGAACGCGACCGGTTCGCGCGACCTGAAGATCTGGCTGGCCGACGGCACCAACTACCCCGGGCAGGGCGACATCCGTGGACGCCAGGATCGTCTCGCCGAGTCACTCGCGACCATCTACCAACACATCGGCGACGAACAGCGACTCGTCTTGGAGTACAAGTTCTTCGAGCCCGCCATGTACATGACCGATGTCCCGGACTGGGGCACGTCGTACGCACAGGTGACCGCTCTCGGCGAGCGTGCGATGGTCTGCCTCGACACCGGACATCACGCGCCGGGCACCAACATCGAGTTCATCGTCGCGCAACTGCTGCGCCTGCAGAAGCTCGGATCGTTCGACTTCAACTCCCGCTTCTACGCCGACGACGACCTCATCGTCGGCGCCGCGGACCCGTTCCAGCTCTTCCGCATCCTCTTCGAGGTGATCCGCGGCGGCGGTCTCGACGACGGCTCGCCCGTGGCCCTCATGCTCGACCAGTGCCACAACGTCGAGGAGAAGATCCCCGGGCAGATCCGTTCGGTGCTCAACGTCCAGGAGATGACCGCGCGTGCGCTCCTCGTCGACACCGATGCGCTGACGACGGCGCAGGAGGCCGGAGACGTGTTGGGCGCCAACGCCATCCTGATGGATGCCTTCTACACCGACGTCCGCCCGATGCTGGCACGGCGTCGTGAAGCCCGCGGGCTGCCCGCCGATCCGATGGCTGCCTACGCGTCCTCCGGCCACGCCGCACGCATCGCCGAGGAGCGCGTCGGTGGCACGCAGTCCTCCTGGGGCGCCTGACTCCATCCACCCCGACACCTTCTGACACATCGAGGAGCACCCTCCCATGACCAACCCGACAGTTGCCGCGCTGATCGCGCGTTCCAACCGGCTCGGCTCCGACCCGAAGAACACCAACTACGCCGGCGGCAACACCTCTGCCAAGGGCACCGACACCGACCCGGTCACCGGTGAGAACGTCGACCTGCTGTGGGTCAAGGGCTCCGGCGGTGACCTGGGCACCCTGACCGAGTCCGGCCTGGCCGTGCTGCGTCTCGACCGCATGCGCGCGCTCGTCGACGTGTACCCGGGCCTCGACCGCGAAGACGAGATGGTCGCCGCGTTCGACTACTGCCTGCACGGCAAGGGAGGCGCTGCACCGTCCATCGACACCGCGATGCACGGGCTCGTCGATGCCGCACACATCGACCATCTCCATCCCGACTCGGGCATCGCGATCGCGACGTCGGCCGACGGTGAGGCGTTGACGCAGAAGATCTTCGGTGACCGGGTCGTGTGGGTGCCGTGGCGTCGTCCCGGCTTCCAGCTCGGCCTCGACATCTCCGCGATCAAGTCGGCCAACCCGCAGGCCATCGGCTGCATCCTCGGCGGACACGGCATCACCGCCTGGGGTGACACCTCCGAGGAGGCGCAGGCCCACTCGCTGGAGATCATCCGAACCGCCGAGCAGTACATCGCCGCCGACGGCCGCCCACAGCCGTTCGGTGCCGAACTCGACGGCTACCGCGCTCTCCCCGCCGACGAACGTCGGGCCAAGGCGGCAGCCCTCGCGCCGTTCATCCGCGGTCTCGCGTCGATGGACCGGCCGCAGGTCGGCCATTTCACCGACGTCGCCCCGGTGCTGGAGTTCCTTGCCGCAGAGGAGCATCCGCGTCTCGCCGAGCTCGGCACCAGCTGTCCCGACCACTTCCTGCGGACCAAGGTCAAGCCGCTGGTACTCGACCTCCCGGCCACCGCGACCGTCGACGAATGCAAGGAACGTCTCGCCGAGCTGCACGAGGCCTACCGCGCCGACTACCGCGGCTACTACGAGCGTCACGCCACCGCCGACAGTCCGGCGATGCGCGGTGCCGATCCCGCCATCGTCCTCGTCCCGGGCGTCGGCATGTTCAGCTTCGGCAAGGACAAGCAGACCGCCCGTGTGGCAGGCGAGTTCTACCTCAATGCCATCAATGTGATGCGCGGCGCCGAGGCCGTCTCGACCTACTCCCCCATCGATGAGTCGGAGAAGTTCCGCATCGAGTACTGGGCTCTGGAGGAGGCGAAGCTCGCCCGCATGCCGAAGCCCAAGCCGCTCGCGACACGCATCGCGCTGGTCACCGGCGCGGCTTCGGGGATCGGCAAGGCGATCGCGCAGCGTCTGGCCGCCGAGGGCGCCTGCGTCGTGATCGCCGACCTCGACGCCGAGAAGGCTCGGGCCGCGGCCGAGGAGATCGGCTCCACCGACGTCGCGATTGGCGTGGCGGCCGACGTCACCGACGAGTCCGCCGTCCAGGCCGCCATCGACGCGACGGTCCTCGCCTTCGGCGGCATCGACCTCGTGGTGAACAACGCCGGTCTGTCCCTGTCGAAGTCGTTGCTCGACACCACGGCCGCCGATTGGGACCTGCAGCACAACGTGATGGCACGCGGTTCGTTCCTGGTGAGCAAGGCCGCGGCACAGGCGCTGATCGACCAGAAGCTGGGCGGCGACATCCTCTACATCTCGTCGAAGAACTCGGTGTTCGCGGGCCCGAACAACATCGCCTACTCGGCCACCAAGGCCGACCAGGCTCATCAGGTGCGGCTGCTCGCGGCCGAGCTCGGTGAGCACGGTGTCAAGGTGAACGGCATCAATCCCGATGGCGTGGTGCGTGGTTCGGGGATCTTCGCCGGCGGCTGGGGCGCCCAGCGCGCCGCGGTCTACGGCGTCGAGGAACAGGATCTGGGCAAGTTCTACGCCCAGCGCACCCTGCTGAAGCGAGAGGTGCTGCCGGAGAACATCGCCAACGCCGCGTTCGCGCTCTGCACCTCCGACTTCTCGCACACCACGGGTCTGCACGTCCCCGTCGATGCGGGTGTCGCGGCCGCGTTCCTCCGATGAGTCGCTCCACCCGGTCCGCCCAGGTCGCGGCAATCGACCTGGGCGCGACCAGCGGACGCGTGATGCTCGCCGACATCTCGCGAGGCCGTCTCGAACTCGAACAGGTGGCGCGGTTCGCCAATGAGCCCGTGCACATCTGGAACGGCAAGCGGACCGCCTTGCACTGGGATCTGCCCGGCCTCTTCCGCGACGCCTGCGCCGGACTCGCCGAGGCCGGTCGTCGCTCCGACGACCTCGTCGGGGTCGGCATCGATTCGTGGGCCGTCGACTACGCACTGATGCGCGAGGGTCGGATGCTCGGTCTGCCGCATCACTACCGTGACGAGCGGACCGCCGACGGCGTCGAGGCAGTCCACGCCGAGCTCGGACCGGTCGATCTGTACCTGCGCAACGGACTGCAGTTCCTGCCGTTCACGACCATCTACCAGCTGGCGGCGGAGAAGGCCGACGGCCTGCTCGATCAGGCCGACGGCGCACTGCTGATCCCCGACCTGATCACCTACTGGCTCACCGGACGTCGCGGGACCGAGCGCACCAATGCGTCGACGACCGGTTTGCTGGGTGTGAACGGGCAGTGGGACGACGCGATGATGGAACGGCTCGACCTGCCGGTCGGGCTGTTTCCCGACATCGTCGAGACCGGGGCCGACCAGGGCCCGCTGCTCACCGACGTCGCCGACCGTCTCGGGCTGGCGGCGCGACCGCACGTCATCGCTGTCGCCTCCCACGACACCGCATCGGCCGTCGCGGCCATCCCGATGGATCCGTCGTCGTCGGCGTACATCTCCTGTGGCACCTGGGGTCTCGTCGGCGTGGAACTGGCATCGCCGAATGTGTCGCGGGCCGGATGGAAGGCCAACTTCACCAATGAGGTCGGCGCCGACGGTCGAATCCGCTACCTGCACAACGTGATGGGACTGTGGTTGCTCAGCGAGACCGTCCGGCAGTATCACCGTGACGGCTATCGTGCGGACCTGTCCGAGCTGCTCGCCCAGGCCGCCGACGTCACCCCCGGATTCGACGTCTTCGACACCGACGACGCGCGCTTCCTGCCGCCCGGCGACATGCCCGGCCGCATCCGCGGCTGGTACACCGAACGCGGCATGCGTCCGCCGATGACGCGACCCGAGATGGTCCGCGCCATCGTCGAGAGCCTCGCGGCGGCGTTCGCCGACACCGTGCGGCAGGCTGCAGATCTGTCCGGCACCGCCGTACGAACCGTCCATCTGGTCGGGGGCGGATCGCAGAACCGACTGCTCTGTCAGTTGACCGCCGATCGGCTGGGACTGCCCGTGCAGGCGGGTCCCGTGGAGGCGACCGCCCTGGGCAACGTGCTGATCACGGCACGAGCCCACGAACTGATCGATGGCGACCTCGAGGCGATGCGGACTATTGTCGCCGATAGGTTCCCGCCGCAACACTATGCACCCCGACACAGCCGCAGCACGAGTCCGCACGCTGCGGTCGGGGCAGGAAAGGCATGACCATGCAGGGCAACAAGCACACCCGGCGCCGCGTCCCCCGGCCCCGCGACCTGGCACCGCTGATGCAGTTCAAGAAGCCGCAGTTCGACGCGAGGAAGCGTCGGCTCGATGCGGCGCTGACGATCGAGGATCTGCGCACGATCGCCAAACGTCGGACGCCCAAGGCCGCATTCGACTACACCGACGGCTCGGCCGAGGCCGAACTGTCCATCGCCCGTGCGCGGCAGGCGTTCTCCGACATCGAGTTCCACCCGGCCATCCTGCGCGATGTGTCCAAGGTCGACACCTCCTGCACCATCCTCGGTGGACGCTCGGAACTGCCGTTCGGCATCGCACCGACCGGATTCACCCGGATGATGCAGACCGAGGGCGAGTACGCCGGAGCCCACGCCGCCGCCCGTGCCGGCATCCCGTTCTCCCTGTCGACCATGGGCACCGCCTCCATCGAGGACGTCAAGGAGGCCAACCCGCACGGCCGCAACTGGTTCCAGCTCTACATGTGGAAAGACCGCGAACGGTCGATGGCACTGGTCGAGCGCGCCGCCAACGCCGGCTACGACACCCTGCTGGTCACCGTCGACGTCCCCGTCGCCGGAGCCCGGCTGCGCGACAAACGCAACGGCATGTCCATCCCACCGGCGCTGACCGCCAAGACCGTGCTCAACGCACTGCCACGACCACAGTGGTGGATCGACTTCCTCACCACCGAGCCGTTGGCGTTCGCATCCCTGGACCGCTGGTCGGGCACCGTCGCCGAACTGCTCGACACCATGTTCGACCCGACCGTCACCTTCGACGATCTCGCGTGGATCAAGAGCCAGTGGCCGGGCAAGCTGGTGGTCAAGGGCATTCAGACCCTCGACGACGCCAAGGCCGTCACCGACCTCGGCGTCGACGGCATCGTGCTGTCCAACCACGGTGGACGACAGCTCGATCGGGCTCCGATCCCGTTCCACCTGCTACCCGAAGTCGCCCGCGAGGTCGGCGACCGGACCGAGGTCATCCTCGACACCGGCATCTCCTCCGGCGCCGACATCGTCGCCTCCATCGCCCTCGGCGCCCGCTTCACCCTCGTCGGGCGTGCCTACCTCTACGGCCTGATGGCCGGCGGCGAAGCCGGAGTCGACCGCATGATCGAGATCCTCACCGAACAGATCACCCGCACCATGCGACTGCTCGGGGTGTCCAGTCTCGACGAACTCGAGCCCGGCCACGTCACTCAACTCCAACGACTCGTGCCACGGCCACGCTGACCCCGCATCTCCTCGACATCAGGATCACCGCTGACGCGTCGACGACCGGACCATCCAGTCGATGACCACCCAGCGGTGATCCTGGTGTCGACCGGCGCCCCGTCACCTCATCACGGCCGACCGACGCTCCGCGATCTGGTCGGCCAGGCCGACGGCCAACGCGACCAGGACCAGCAGCGCCGCGGTCGACAACCCGAGTTGAAATGCCTTGGCCCAGTCGCCGTGCGTGCTCGCCACCTGCGCGAAGAAGACCGCACCGACGAGTGCGATCCCCGCTGCCGACCCGATCCGCTGACCGGTCTGCAACACGCCGCCGGCGATGCCTGCCTTCGAGACCGGGACCTCGTCGAGGCTGAGGGTGAGGTTGGGCGAGATGACCAGCCCCGAGCCGACTCCCGCGATCAGCATCGGGAACGCCGCCGCGTAGCCGACATGCTGACCGGGCACGAGGTGCGCGGCGATGATCGTGCCGACCATCCCGAGGAACACGAGGAGCAGTCCTCCGATGACGAGACGCCGCCCGACCCGGTTGACGATGTCGCCGCCGATCTTGGCCGACACCGCCGATCCGAGCGCGAACGGGGTGACCGCCAGGCCCGCCATCAACGCCGAATACCCCAGGCCCTGCTGCACATACAGCGTGTAGATGAAGAAGACGGTCGTGAATCCCGCGAAGTAGACGAGTGCGATGACGCATCCCAGCGAGTACGACCGCAGCGAGAACAGGGACAGGTCGATCAGCTGCTGATGACCCCGACGCCCCTGATGACGCTCCCAGAACACGAATGCCACCACCAACACCGCGGCGACGACGAGCAACCACCATTTCCCGGCGCCCGGCCATTGCCGTTCCTGCACCAGCGGCAGCATCAGAGCGACGACGCCTGCGCCGAGCAGCAGCACACCCAACGGGTCGAACGACGACGCCCGCAGTGGCTGCTTCGTGTCGGCGGGTCGCGCGGGGATCAGCCGGACCGCGGCGACGAAGGCGACGATCCCGATGGGCACGTTGACGAAGAACACCCAGCGCCAACCGTGCTCGACACCACCGAGCTGGATCAGGATGCCGCCGAGGAGCGGGCCGACCGCCGTGGAGATCCCGATCGTCGCGGCGAACATGCCGAAGGCCCGGCCCCGCTCGGCGCCGCGGAACAGCAGCTGGATCAGACCCGACACCTGCGGGCTGAGGATGCCGCCCGCGACACCTTGCACGAGCCGCGAGATCACCAGCATCCCCGGCCCCTGGGCGAAACCGCACGACGCCGAGGCGACGACGAACAACGTCAGACCGACGAGGAAGGTGGTCTTGCGGCCGCGCGCATCGCCGACCCGGCCGGCCGGCACCAGCACGAGGCCGAAGGTCAGTGCATAGCCGGACACCACCCACGACAGGTCCGCCGACGTGGCGCCGAGCCCCTTCTCGATCGACGGGAGCGCCACGTTGACGATCGAGACGTCCAGCAGCGTCATGAAACCGACGACGAGGCAGACGGCCAACGCCTTCCACCGGCGCGGATCCGGCTGGTACTGATCGGAGAACGGGTCGGTGGACATCGACATCCTTGTAGTGAACCATCCGGCAGCGTGTCGGGCGGCCCGCTCGACAGCACCCGATCTGGTGCAATGAACGCATGGGAGTGAGCATGCGTGACGTCGCCGCCGCGGCGTCGGTGTCCGTCGGCACGGTGTCCAACGTGCTCAACTCCCCCGACAAGGTCGCACCGGCAACGGTGGCGCGTGTCCAGGCGGCGATCGACCGTCTGGGGTTCGTCCGTAACGACGCCGCCCGCCAGCTGCGGGCCGGGCGGTCGCGGTGCGTCGGACTCGTGGTGCTCGACGTCGGCAACCCGTTCTTCACCGACATCGCGCGCGCCGCCGAGCGTCGGGCCGGCGATCACGACCTGACCGTTCTGCTCGGTACGTCCGACGACGACGTGTCCCGCGAGCAGGCCTACATCGATGCCTTCGACGAGCAACGAGTCTTCGGGCTGCTCGTCTCCCCCATCGGTGACGACCTCGACCGCCTCGATGCGCTCCGCCGTCGCGGCACCCCGGTCATCCTCGTCGACCGCGATGCCGGCGGGTCCCCGTTCGACTCCGTCGCCGTCGACGACATCGCCGGCGGGCGCCTCGCCGTGTCCCACCTGTGCGCCACCGGACGTCGCCGCATCGCCTTCGTCGGCGGGCCTGCGGGTCTGCGGCAGGTCGCCGATCGTCGGCGCGGGGCGGCCGACGCCGTCGCCGATGTCGACGGGGCGACGCTCGAGGTCGTCGAGACGGCCTCGCTGAGTGTGCTGGCCGGACGTGAGATCGGTGCCGCGCTGATCCGTCGGGGGCCGCACGACCGGCCCGACGCCGTGTTCTGCGCCAACGATCTTCTGGCCATCGGTGTCCTGCAGGCGTTCACGATGCTCGGCGGCCCGGTGCGGGTACCCGACGACATCGCCCTGATCGGTTACGACGACATCGACTTCGCCCGATCGGCGGTCGTTCCGCTGTCCTCGATTCGCCAGCCCACCGCCCGGATCGGTGCCACCGCCGTGGATCTCCTGATCGCCGCCGCCGATGACGACCCCCGGCGGCACATGCCGTCGAATCCGGTCTTCCAGCCCGAACTCGTCGCTCGCGCATCGACCGGCGGCTAGCTAGCGCACTCGCCGCAGCGCGCCGTCGATCGGACCCGACAACAGAAGCAGGAGCAGCGGCCACACACCCGATGTCGGGAAGATCGCCGCGATCACGAGCGCCACCACGAGCAGCGCGAACGTCACTGCACCCGACGACGACCGCAGGAAACTGTCGGTGGCATCGTCGGACACCACGAGCTCAGGATGTCGTCGACCCCACGCCACCATTGCGAGCAATGCGAGGATCGAGATCGCCAACACCCCGATGTACAGCACGTTCGAATAGGCGATGGCACGTTTGTCCATCAGTGCCGTCACGAACGGCAACACGACGATCGTCAACAGCCACACGAAGTGCAGTTCGAACAGCGTGTGGTCGTAGGCACGGAAGTGTTCCATGGTCCGGTGGTGATGACGCCACAGCACCCAGATCACCACGAAGCTGATCAGGAAACTGACGATCGCCTGCAAGTGGCCGGAGAACACATCGCTCACCGACGTGTCCTCGCGGACCTGCTCCGGGATGTCGGCCAGCGGCAGCACCAGCAGCGTCAACGCGATGGCGACCACCGCATCCGAGAATGCGATCAGTCGCCGGAATCCCTCTTCGGTCTGACGTTCACCCGCCATGGTGGGACAGTACTGCCGCCGGCGGCGGGCCGCTGCGCTGCGGCAGAAGAGGTGCGACCGAGCAGCTCAGCGGGCGAACGCGTCCGCGACGGCGGCCTCGGTCAGTCCGTAGTCGGCGAGGCTGTACCGGTGTTGCGGCTTGCGGTCTCCCGACTTGCTGTCATCGTCGAGTGCCACCATGGCGGCGCGAGCGTCGTCGGACACCTCGGCACCGAGCGCCTCATACACCCGCTCCACGGTCCCGAACGGATCGCTCCGCAGATCTCCGAAGTCGACGTCGACGAACTGAGCCGGGTCGTATTTCGTCCGTGCCGACTCGAACTCGCGCAGTCCGCGTGACCAGAGCTCCAGCTGCGCCGCCCCGATGGTCTCGCCGACGAAGGTCGTCGACCATCCCGGTGTCGCGTTCTCGGCGAGGCTGCACATCGACGCGATGATCGTCTCCGGCGGCCGATGTGTCTGGATCACCAACGCATCCGGATAGGCCTCCATCAACGCGTCGAGGGCGAACATGTGACTCGGGTTCTTGAGGACCCAACGCTTCTCCGGATCGTTGAGTCCGATCATCTGCAGGTTCCGTCGATGCCGTCGATACGTCGGCGTCCAATCCTGCCCGGCCAGCCACCGCGAGTAGGTGGGCAGAAAGGCCAGCGACTCGTACGAGATCGACATGACGTTCTGCCGCAACAACTGCCAGCATTCCTCGACCTCGGCGGCATCCATGTAGTGCAGACCCATGAACTCCGGATTGTCGACGTGGTGCTTCTCGAGTCCGGCATTGATCTGCTCGAACACGGGATTCGACGCCCACGTCTCGCGTGGAGGCCGCGGTTGGGGGAACTCCGCCAGCCACATCTCGAGACCCTGATGGGACGGGTCGGCGGTGAGCAGACGGTGCAGCGCGGTCGTCCCGGTACGCGGCAGCCCCGTCACGAAGATCGGTCGCGTGATCGGCACGTCGGCGTAGTCGGGATTGTTTTTCCACGACGCCTCCGACAGCAGGCGGGCGATCAGCGCGCCCTTGAGGAAGAACCGGAACATCTTGCTGCCCAATTCGGTGAGGTCGGCGTCGCGCGCATACGACTCCAACAGCACCTCGAGCGCCTCGATGTAGTCGCCACGGTCACCGAAGTCGTCGAGACCCGTTGCGCGGGTAGCCGCCTCGTGCAGATCGTCGACCGTGCCCACGTTGGTACGCGGCCCGCTCGCTGTCGGACTAGTCATGGTACTCACCGCAATTCACGTCCAGCGTGTGGCCGGTGATCGCACTGGCCATCGGCGAGGCCAGGAACACCACGGCCTCCGCGATCTCGTCGGGCTCCGGCAGCCGCTTGAGATCCGACTTGCTCGCCGTCTGTTCATAGACCTGCTCGGGGGTGATCCCGTATTTCTTCGCCACCTCACCGAAGTACCACTTGAGCTGGTCGTCCCAGATGTAGCCGGGCGCCACCGTGTTGAGACGGATCCCCTTGTCGCCCAGCTCGGTGGCCAGGGTCTGCGACATCGCCAGCATCGCGGACTTCGCGAGTTTGTAACTGCCATAGCGCGGCTCGGAATGCCGGATCACCATCGAGTTGATGTTGACGATGGCACCCTTCGTGGTCGCGAGGGACTCGGTGAAGGCCTTGATCACACGCAGGGTGCCCAGCACGGTGAGATCCAGGCTGGCGGCGATGTGGTCGAAATCGGTGCGGGCCAACGGTTTCATCGACGGCAGCGCGAAGGCATTGTTGACGACGACGTCGACTCGGCCGAACTGATCGGTGGTCGCGGCGACGAGTCCGTCGACTGCGGTGTCGTCGGTGATGTCGGTCGGCACCACGAACGAGGTCCCGCCGGCCAGATCGATCTCCGCGGCCACCTCCTTCAGTCGCGACTCCGTCCGGGCCGCGAGCACGACCTTCGCCCCCGCCGCCGCGGCCCGCAGACAGATCGACCGGCCCAGTCCCGGCCCCACACCGGAGACCACCACCACCTTGTCGGCGAGCAGGCCACCCGTCGCGGCGTCCCCACTGCTGTCGGCCGTCATCCCAGCATCCTCTCGGCGAAGGCGCGCTGCCGCGCGGCGATACGGTCGGCCCACCCTGCCGGGCCGATGGTGTTGTGTGCGAAGTACGGCAGGTGGGCCTCGACGTCGTCGATGTCGATCACCTGGGCACTCGGTCCGCCCTCCGGCGGAATCGGATGGTCGACACGCTGCCATCGGAACTGCATGATCCCGGTGACGCGGCCGGTGGTCTCGATCCAGTTGGCGACCCCGGGATCTCGCCGCGACACCACCATCCGGATCATCCCGTCCGGATCGACCTGCGCCTGAGCGGAGTTCAGACTCGTCTGGTGATTGACGTAGTCCAGCGAGATGTACCACATGCTGCCGAGTTGGAAGCCCTGATAGGGAGCGTCCGACCGCGGCACCGTGATCACCATGGCCTCGTTGTCGGCCAGCCGGAAGTGTCCGACCGACGAGTACTGTGTGGCCAGACCGCCCGGCGTCAGTCGTGGGGCGGTGAAGGTGTTGACCGGCTCGTCGAGATAGAACCACTTGGGGAAGTTGAACCAGGTGTTGATCCGGGAGGTCAGCATCTTGCCGGCGGTCGCGTAGCGGCGGGTCACCCGCGCCAGATCCGGCTCCTGCGGCGGTGTCCCGACGGTGTCGACACGCTCGATCGAGATCGTGCCCTTGGTCTGGGTCCAGTCGGCGTAGACCTCGCGGACGGCCAGCATCGACGCGTTGTCGGGCAGGACGAAATAGTCGTCCCGCTTGGCATCCATCGGCGGGCCGAAGGTGATGGCGAAGTCGCCGTCGGCATCGATGGGGATGCGGCGGTCATCGAACGCCTCGTCTCCGCCCGGTACCGCGTCCGGGGTGTAATCGCCACTGAGCACCTGAAAGCTCAGATCCGCCGTGGTACCCCGATGTCCACGAACCAGATACGTACCACCGGGCTCCACATCGGCGTGGTAGTAGAGGGTGTCGGGGTTGTCCAACCCCATCTTCGTCGTCGGTCCGGTCGACGTGATGAAGTTGGGGTGGCTCTTCTGCCGAGACCGCACGAGTTGGACGATGGCGGCGATGCTGCCGGCCAAGTAGTCGTAGCCCTCTGCGAGATCCTGCTGGCTCTCGACGAATTCCGCTGACGCGATGAGCTTCTCGGATTCCGCGATCGCCTCGGTCAGCGGTCGGGTGACGTCCACGGGTCGTTCGACGGCGGTTCCGGTCGTCGTCTGCGCCTCGGTGCTCATAGCCAGGTATCGCCTCCGGTCCAGGTGAGGAAGTTCTCCAGTTCGGCCTGTGCGGGAGTCACCCGCGGGTGTTCGGTGGACAGATAGCCGCCGCGGTAGAACAGCAACGGCTTGTCCTGCAAGACTTCCCCCAACGTGAGCGCCCGACCGATGACGATGTGATGATCGCCGCCGTCGGTGACCTGGTCCACGTCGCATTCCACCCAGGTGAGCGCGTGCCGGATGACGGGCAGTCCGGCCGGAGACGGATCCCAGGTGACGTTGCGGAACTTGTCGTCGCCCGGCGCGCCGAACGCCGCACTGACGTCCTGCTGCCGGTTCGAGAGGACGTTGACGCAGAACTTGCCGGCCGCCTCGATCACCGGCCAGCTGCGCGAGGTCTTCTTGGGGCAGAACAACACCAGCGGCGGATCGAGCGACAGGGCGGCGAAGGACTGACACGCGAAGCCGACCGGCGCGCCGCCCGGATCGATGGTGGTGATCACGGTGACGCCCGTGCAGAATTGGCCCATCGCCGTGCGGAACTGCCGCGAGTCGAACTCCGCGGAGCCGTAGGGAGTGCGCGTCATGTCGGGGCTCGACATGTCAGCGGAACCCGACGGTGAAGTCGTGGCCCCACAGGCTGACCGCGGTGCTCTCCCGCGCGATCCACTGTTCATCGTCGACTGTTCTTCCCTCACAGCCGAACTCGATGTCGAACCCGCCTGGCGTCTTCATGTAGAAGGACAGCATCAGATCGTTCACGTGGCGGCCCAGCGTCGCCGACATCTTGACCTTCTTGCGCAGCGCCCGGTCGAGCGCGAGTCCGACGTCGTCGGAATTCTCGACCTCGACCATCAGGTGGACGATGCCGGTGCTGTTCGGGATCGGCAGAAATGCCAGCGAGTGGTGTCGTGGATTGCACCCGAGGAAGCGCAGCCACGGTGCCTCGTCGTCCTCTTCCCGACCGACCGCCTGCGGCGGGAGCCGCATCGAATCGCGCAGCGAGAACCCGAGGACGTCGCGGTAGAACGCCAACGCAGCCTTGTCGTCGTCGCAGGTGAGGACGACATGCCCGAGTCCCTGTTCCTCGGTGACGAATCGGTGCCCGTACGGGCTGACGACGCGCCGGTGTTCCAGTGCGACACCGTGGAAGGCCTCGATGGTGTTGCCGGCCGGGTCGTCGAAGACGACCATCTCCACCACCCGTCGGTCGGCGAGTTCTTCTTCCTTCCCCTCTCGGAAGATGACACCCGCCGCCGCCAGCCGATCACGGACGTCCTGCAGCGCTTCGGCATTCGGGCACTCCCAGCCAGAACTCTGCAGGCGGTCGTGTTCCCCCGGCACGATGACCAGCCGCGCGGGGAAGTCGTCCATCCGCAGATAGAGCGCCCCCTCCGTGAGGCCCTTCCCCTCGATCATGCCGAGCACCTTGAGTCCGTACTCGCGCCACGCCTCGACGTCGGTGGCCTCGATCCGCATGTAGCCGAGAGACCTGATCGGACTGTCACT
This sequence comes from Gordonia sp. OPL2, assembly GCF_003797825.1. Classification (GTDB taxonomy): domain Bacteria; phylum Actinomycetota; class Actinomycetes; order Mycobacteriales; family Mycobacteriaceae; genus Gordonia. Next base: position 98,877 of record NZ_RKME01000008.1, on the reverse strand, counting down.
CATGTGTTGACCCCTCTGTGTTGCGCCCCCGTGCGGAGCGCGCGTGCCCGGATCGCTCCCCGTGGAGCAGGTCCGCCTCGGATTGCTCCCTGAGGAGCGAGCCTGCGAGCGTCACGAAGGGGCGATCCGTCGTGACACACGCTCGTTCCTCGCCTGCTCCTCAGGGACCGAACGTTCGACGATGACATGAGAACTCAGACCATGGTGTCGCCAATGGGAATCCCGAACTCACCGTTGCCGAAGGCGACGTAGGCGCGCTCCGGATCGTTGGCGGCGTGGACGCGACCGGCGTGAGCGTCACGCCAGAAGCGCTGGATGGGCGTGCCGTTCTCGAGTGCGTGGGCACCCGAGTTCTCGAACAGCAGGTCGATGGCAGCGATCGCACGCCCGGTGGCGCGCACCTGATCCCGGCGAGCGGCCAGACGTAGTTCCATCGGGATCTCCTCGCCGGCGAGGATGAGGTCGTACTCGGCCTGCAGATTGCCCGAGAGCTGCCGCCATGCCGCGTCGATGTCGCTGGCGGCCTCGGCGATCCGCACCTTGGCAAAGGGATCCTCCTTGGCCTTCTCGCCTGCGTAGGCCGCGCGCACACGCTTGCCCTGATGTTCGACGTGAGCGTGGTAGGCGCCGTAGGCCATTCCGACGATGGGCGACGCGATGGTGCTGGGATGGATGGTGCCCCAGGGCATCTTGTAGACCGGCGCGGTGTTGCGTTCGAGCCCGGGGCTCTCGCCCATGCTCATCGTGCGCATGCTGAGCATGCGGTGACGCGGAACGAAGACGTCCTTCACCTCGATCGTGTTGGACCCCGTGCCCCGTAGACCGACGACGTTCCAGACATCCTTGATCGTGTAGTCGCTGCGCGGGATGAGGAAGCTCACGAAGTCGACGGGCTTGCCGTTCTTGATCACCGGACCACCGACGAAGACCCAGTCCGCGGTCTCGCAGCCCGACGACCACGCCCATGAGCCGTTCACCTTGTACCCGCCGTCGACGACCTCACCCATTCCCATGGGGGCGTAGGACGACGAGATCCGGACGTTGGTGTCGGCCCCCCACACGTCCTCCTGCGCCTGCTGGTCGAACAGCGCCAGGTGCCAGTTGTGGATGCCGATGATGCCCGACACCCAGCCGGTGGACCCGCACGCCGATGCGATCCGGCGGACCGCCTCGTAGAAGGTGACGGGGTCGACCTGGTAGCCACCCCACTGTTCGGGCTGCATCAGCTTGAAGAAGCCGGCACCCTCCAGGCTGGAGATCGTCTCGTCCGGGATTCGACGCAGGTCCTCGGTCTGCTGAGCCCGTTGCTCCAGTTCCGGGAGCAGGGCGCTGATCTTCTCCAGGACCTGCTCGGCCGCTTCGCTCCGCCCGTGACCGGACCCGCTGGCTGCGCTCCCGGCGCCGAATTGTGCTGGCATGTCGCCCGCTCCTACTCGTTGCTCGACGACCCTCCGGTCGCCCCTGGTTCTCGTCTGTTCATGAGATTAGAACACGTTCTCATTTATGTCGAGCACTGGGCCTTTGTGCCCATTTCCTGGCCCGATCACGACCCGGGGCCGAGATCGGCTCCCCATTTTTGTAACATGTTCTAGTATTGGATCGAGGCGATTCGCACCGAACGAGCGAGTCACGCGCCAGAGGACAGGAGTGAGGGATGTCAGCGACACCCGAGACGATGACCGGCCAGGCAGCCCCTGGCGGCGACGACGTCGACGTACGCGAGATCGACACCGGGGCACCCCCGACGCGTTTCGCGCGCGGATGGCACTGCCTCGGACTGGCCGAGGAGTTCAGGGACGGCAAGCCCCACTCGGTGCACATCTTCGGCACCAAGCTGGTGGTGTGGGCCGACCAGAAGGGTGAGGTGAACGTCCTCGACGCGTACTGCCGTCACATGGGTGGGGATCTGTCCCAGGGCGTCGTGAAGGGCGACAACGTGGCCTGCCCGTTCCACGGGTGGATGTGGAAGGGCAGCGGACGGTGCGCAGGTGTGCCGTACGCCAAGCGCAACCCCAAGCTCGCCAAGACCCGGGCGTGGCCGACGATGATCCGCAACGGGCAGGTGTTCGTCTACAACGATCCGGAGGGCAACCCACCGCCGGACGAGTGCATCATCCCCGAACTCGACGAGGTCGACTCCGACGAGTGGACCAACTGGACGTGGAATCGCATCGTCATCGAGGGCTCGAACTGCCGCGAGATCATCGACAACGTCGTCGACATGGCGCACTTCTACTATGTGCACTTCGCCCTGCCCGACTACTTCAAGAACGTCTTCGAGGGAGAGATCGCCGCGCAGTACATGAACTCGCACGGTCGGCCCGACGTCACCCTCGGAACCAATTACGGGGACAGCCGTCTCGAGTCGATCGCGGCGTACTACGGCCCGTCCTACATGCTGAACCCGATGGTCCAGTACTACGGCGGGTACGCGGTCGAGACGATCCTGACCAACTGCCACTACCCGATCGATTCCAACTCGTTCGTGCTGATGTACGGCGTGATGGCCAAGGTGCCCGACGGACTCACCGCCGAGCAGGCCGACAAGATGGCGAAGAAGATCACTGCGGGCGTCGAGGTCGGCTTCCTGCAGGACGTCGAGATCTGGAAGAACAAGACGCGGATCGACAATCCCTTGCTCGTCGAGGAGGACGGCCCCGTCTATCAGCTCCGACGCTGGTACGACCAGTTCTATGTCGACAAGGCCGACGTCGACGACGAGATGACCCAGCGTTTCGAGTACGAGATCGACACCTCCAAGGCACTCGAGAGCTGGGGAATCGAGATCGAGGAGAACCTAAGGCGCCAGCAGGAGGAGGCGTCCGCGGCCGAGAGTTCCCCGGAGACCGCCGAGTCGTCGGAGAAGGCGGAGGTCTGATCTCATGACGCGGGCGGTCGAACGCGACGGGATCACCGGCGGGGAATGGGCCAAGGCTCCCGACTTCCACGGTGACCCCGATCGGCTCGCTGCGGTCAGCGCGGCGACCGCACGCGACCGCGCCCACTACCTGCGTGGCGGGATGAGCGAGATCGAATGCCGATCGTGCCACGCGTGCGTGCTGGTGAAGAAGACCAGCTCGTTCCACACCAGCGTGCAGTGGACGACCGACGCGCGCGAGCGGTGCAACGAACTCGAGCCGGCCGACGACTCCGGCAAGGCGCTGCTCCCCGGAGCGATGATGCCGACCTGTCCGCGATTGTCGGCGAGTATCGATCACGGCGTGGCCGAGGGAATCATCCCGGCGGAGTCACCGGACTCCGACCCGGACGGTTACTGGTGAACACGTCCCGTTCACCACTTCGGTAACATCTTCACCACTCTCAAGCAAAGGTTGAGACAAGCGGAGAACGGTCCGTCACCCTGGTGGGCATGGTCAGTCTCCGGCGCCGCGCGGTCGGCGTTCTCTGCACCGCGTGCGTGGCCGCGGGCGTCTCGTTCACTGCGACCGGACCCGTGTTCGCCGACACCGGGTCGTCCGGGTCGTCGGGTTCGGTCGAGATCTACCTACCCGTCCCCAGCCCGGCGGGAATGCAAGCCCTGACGGCGGCGATGACGCAGGTCGGCCGGCCATACCAATGGGGCGGGACCGGCCCCTGGGCATGGGACTGCTCGGGGCTGATCCAGTGGGCCTTCTCGACCGCGGGTATCCGGCTGCCCCGCACGAGCCAGCAACAGGCGAAGGTCGGGCATGCGATCCCGCTGTCGGCGCTGGCGCCCGGCGACATCATCGTCTTCTACCGGGACGCGAGCCACGTCGGCATCTACGCCGGTTTCGGTCAGGTGTTCAATGCGTATGGCCCGAACGGTGTGCCGATCGGGTTCACCCCACTGAACCATTGGTCACACATCAAGACGATCCGGCGGTTCGGCTGACGGCACGGGCAGGCCGCGTACGCCCAGACGCATGACCATCGCGATGACCGAACCGATCAGCACGACAGCCGCGACGACCAGCGCCCCGATCAGTCCGTAGCCGGGCATCAGGATCGTCGACGGCGCGTCGAGCGCCCCGAGCACGTTGTCGTCGAACAGGTGCTCGTCGGGCGCGGTCAACACGATCGCGGTCCACACCGTCACCGCCGCCGAGCCGACGGCCACCGCAACGGTGGCCGGCCAGAAGACCGGCTGCCGCCACCACCCGACGACGGCCGCGAGCACGATGACAACCGCGAGCACGATCACGACGAGGGCCGGCCGCTGCGTGTGGTTCTCCAGGAACGCCACATCCTCGGGGCCGGCGCCGGGCACCGAGACACGGCCCACGCCACTGACTTTCGGCCGGACACCCTGATCGGACACTCCCCATGGGGCGAGGCCGAACGCGACGAGCAGCAGGCCCCCGATGAACGAGGCGGGCCACAGGATGCGCCGGACCGGGTCGATGCGAGATGTCGGGCCCACCCGGTCGGCGGGAGCGGTCGGGTTCCTCACCCCTCCAGGGTGCCATGGGGCCAGAAGGGCTCCCGGCCACAGAGTCCGACGAGCCGATCCAGGAGAGGTGCGTCGTCGGGCACCTCCACGACCGGACCGAACATGCCCTCGCGTTCGCTCTGCGGTTGGGGCGGGTGATGGAGATCGAAGACCGGCGCCAGCACACTGTCGTCGGCCCCGTAGTCGACGCCGATGGCGCGTGCGACATCCCAGCCGTGCAACACCAGTTCACTCAATGCGATGGTCCCCATGATCTCGGCCGGCGCGTCGACGCCACCGGCCTGCGTCATGCCCTCCCAGGCCCCCGGGCTGTGCCAGCTCTGCACGAGGTCACGCAGGTTGATCGTGAGCTGCTCGTGCCAGTCGCCGGGCAGTTCGGATGCACTCGGGTCCGGCGGAGTGGAGGTCAGCGGGCCGAACTCCTTGCGGCCCGCCGCCGCGAAAGCAGTACACAGACCCACGACGTGGCCGAGCAGCGCGGCCAGATCCATGTCGGCGCATGGGGTCGGCCGTTCGAGGGACTCGTCGGGGACCTTGGCGGCGAGCCTCACCATCTCCTCGGCGGCGGCCTGCATCTGGGCTGTGTACATGGCGGTTCCTGTCGTCGGCGGTGGTCGTCAACAGGTGTGACCGGGTTCGTCGTCGGAACTCATCGACGACGAACTGATGACGAACAGACGAATCGGCGACACGGGCGATGAGTTTTGCGCACGCTGGATGTCAGCCGCTATGAATCGACACCCTCTCGAAAGGATCCGTCATGTCCGACTACTCCGCGCCTCTCGGGGCGCCGATCTGGTTCGACCTCATGAGCAGCGACACGGGCAAGGCCGCGGAGTTCTACAACGCGATCTTCGGCTGGGAGGTGGAGGGTCCGCCCCAGGAGGAGTTCGGTGGCTATCAGAACTTCACCAAGAACGGGAAACGCGTCGCGGGACTGAGTCCGTACTGGGAGGAGGCGGGTGGCCCGCCCAACATCTGGTCGGTGTACCTGCACACCGCCGACGCCGACGCGACCATGAAGGCGGCCGAGGCCGCCGGCGGATCGACGATGGTGCCGCCGATGCCGATCGGCGACATGGGGTCGATGATGGTGGTGACCGATACGGCCGGCGCGGTCATCGGTTTCTGGCAGCCCGGCAGCCACGTCGGGTTCACCGAATGGGGCGATCACGGCACCCCGTACTGGTTCGAGTGCCAGAGCAAGGACTACAAGAAGTCCATCGAGTTCTACACCGACGTCATCGGCGCGCGGATCGAGGAGGTCGGTACCGGAGGCGATCCGGATGCCGTCGGACCGGACTTCTACGGGCAGATCTTCGTCGGCGAGAGCTCGTACTCCGGGATCATGGATGCGGTCAAGGTCTTTCCGCCCGAGGTCCCGTCGTTCTGGCAGGTGTACATCACCGTCGACGACGTCGCGGCCACGGTGAAGCAGTCCGAGTCGCTCGGCGCCGAGATCGTGATGGCCGGCGAGGTGACGCCCTACGGCACGCTCGCGGCCATCAAGGATCCCAACGGTGCGCTGATCTGCCTGGGGCATCCGCCGGCCGGGATGTAGACAGCGGGACGCATGAAAGTCACCGCAGCCATGGGTCGAGTGGATAGTCCACCTGTCCGAGCCCTGCGGTGACTTTCATGCGAAAACCGGTCGCGTCGAGATGAGGTGCTTGTCAGACGCCGGCGTTGGCGTCCTGCTTCTTGCGCAGTTCCAGCGCGATGTCGATGAGCTGATCTTCTTGACCGCCGACCAACTTCCGATTGCCGGCCTCGATGAGGATCTCGGCGGCCGAGACGTTGTAACGCTCGGCGTGGCCCTCGGCGTGCTTGAGGAATGAGCTGTAGCAGCCCGCGTAGCCCATCATCATCGCCGACCGGTCGACCAGGCACTCGGACGGCATGGCGGGGCGCACGACATCCTGTGCGGCGTCGGCGATCTTCATGAAGTCGACACCGGTGGTGATGCCGAGCTTGTCGCAGACCCCGACGAACGCCTCGGTGGGCGTGTTACCGGCGCCGGCACCGAAGCGACGGATGGAGCCGTCGATCTGCTGCGCTCCGGCACGAATCGCGTTGATGGAGTTGGCCACCGCGATGTCGAGGTTCTCGTGTCCGTGGAAACCGATCTGCGCGTCGTCGCCCAGTTCGGCGCGCAGCGCCTGCACCCGATAGGTCACGTCCTCCAGGACGAGGGCCCCCGCGGAGTCCACCACATACACACACTGACACCCGGCGTCGGCCATGATGCGGGCCTGTTCGGCCAACTTCTCCGGTGGCTGGGAATGGCTCATCATGAGGAACCCGACGGTTTCCAGCCCCAGATCACGGGCAAGACCGAAATGCTGAATGGAGACGTCGGCCTCGGTGCAGTGCGTGGCGATCCGGCAGATCTGTCCACCGTTGTCCTGCGCGGCACGGATGTCGTCCTTGGTGCCGAGCCCGGGGAGCATCAGGAACGCGATCTTGGCCTGCTTCGCCGTCTCCGCCGCGGCCTTGATCAGTTGCTGCTCCGGGGTTTTGGAGAAGCCGTAGTTGAACGACGATCCGCCCAGCCCGTCACCGTGGGTCACCTCGATCACCGGCACACCCGACGCATCGAGCGCGCCGACGATGTCGCGCACCTCCTGCTCGGTGAACTGGTGCCGCTTGTGATGACTGCCGTCGCGCAACGAGGAGTCGGTGATACGGATGTCGAGGGTGTCGGAGTACTTGCGGGCGTTGGCCATCAGATCCGGGGTGGCGGTTGTCATGCCGATGCTCCCAACTTGGTCTTCGCGATTTCTTCGCCCACCTTGGTGGCGGCGGCGGTCATGATGTCGAGGTTGCCCGAGTACGGCGGCAAGAAGTCGCCGGCACCCTCCACCTCGACGAAGATCGAGACGCGGGCGTGGCCGCCGTTGATCGCCGAGGGCGGGTCGAACTGCGGATCCTGCAGCAGCCGATAACCCGGCACGTACGACTGGATCTCTTTCTCGCGCTTGTGGATCGACTCCGCGATGGCATCCGTGTCGGCATCCTCGGGAATCGCGCAGAAGATGGTGTCGCGCATGATCATCGGCGGGTCGGCCGGATTCAGGATGATGATCGCCTTGCCGCGCACGGCACCGCCGATGGTCTCGATACCCTTCGACGTGGTCTTGGTGAACTCGTCGATGTTGGCACGGGTCCCCGGCCCTGCCGACACCGACGCCACCGATGCGACGATCTCGGCGTAGGGCACCGGCACCACCGAGGACACCGCGTGCACCATCGGGATGGTGGCCTGTCCACCGCAGGTGATCATGTTGGTGTTCGGTGCGTCGAGGTGCTCACGCAGGTTGGCCGGCGGGACCACTGCGGGCCCGACGGCCGCGGGAGTGAGATCGACAGCGGTGATCCCGGCTGCCTCGTACTTCGGTGCGTACTCACGATGCACATAGGCCGAGGTCGCCTCGAAGATCAGGTCCGGTTTGTCGGACGAACCGAGCAACTCGTCCGCGCCACCGCTCATCGTGATGAGCCCGTGGTCGGCGGCACGCTTCATGCCCTCCGAGTCGGCGTCGATGCCGACCATCCAGCGGGGTTCGATGACCTCGGATCGTTGCAGCTTGTACATCAGGTCGGTGCCGATGTTGCCCGACCCGATGATCGCTGCGGTCAGCTTGGCTGCCATGTAACAACTCCTCTCGTTGGTTACGTCCGGCTCCTGAGGAGGCCCGGAGCTTGCGGAGGGCCGTCACGAAGGACCGCCCCTGCGCATCCCTTCGTGACGCTCGCACGCTCGCTCCTCAGGGACCGAAAATCTGCTAGTCGAAGTCGAGAGTGACCGAACCGAGGCCTGCGAACTCGGCCACGAAATGGTCTCCGGAGCTGATGTCGATGGCGCGGGTCGCCGTGCCCGGCAGGATCACGTCACCCTTGCGCAGACGTACCCCGAAACCCTCGACCTTGCGCGCCAGCCACGACACCGCATTCAGTGGATGACCCAGCACCGCCGACGAGTTGCCCTTCGCGACGATCTCCCCATTACGGTGCAACACCGCGTCGATGTCCCCGGTGTCGATCTCGCTGATCGGGACACGCTGTTCCCCCAGAATCCACCCGCACGACGACGCGTTGTCGGCGATCGTGTCGCACAGCGTGATCTTCCAGTCGGTGATGCGCGAATCGATCAGCTCGATCGACGGCACGACCCATTCCACCGCGTCGATGACATCGTCGTTGGTGCAGCCCGCACCCGGCAGGTCCTTGCCGAGGATGAACCCCACCTCGACCTCCACCCGCGGGAAGCACAGGCTCGACCGATCGATGGGCGTCCCCTCGAAGTACTGCATCTCGTCGAGAAGATGGCCGTAATCGGGCTCGTCGACATTCATCATCTTCTGCATGGCCTCGGAAGCCAGCCCCACCTTGTGCCCGGCCACCGTCGCCCCGGCCTCGAGACGCTTGCGGATGTTGATCAGCTGGATCTCGTAGGCATCGACGACGTCGAGGCCCGGGTGCGCATCCGTCGGCCGGTCGATCGCCACCGCGGTCTGCTCCGCGTTCCACAGATCAGCCGCGATCTGCTCGCGAATTGCCTGATCGACCGCCATTTTCTCCCCAATCCCATCGAGTGAACGTGTTCTAGTTTAGAACATGTTGCAGTTCGGCAACATGCCCGATCGACGACACGGTGTCATTCACGCGTGCGAACCGCCGTCGACGCGTATCTCGGTCCCGGTGATGAAGGCCGCGTCCTCACTCGCCAGCATCGCGACGACGCCGGCGACTGTCTCGGGTCCGGCGAATCCCTGGCCGAGGAGTGGGGCGGGGAACAGCGAGAAGTCCGCATCGTCGGGTAGGCCCGGCCCCACGCTCTGCCGGCTGACCCCGGAGCCGTCGGTCATGCCCGAGGCGATCGAGCCCGGCTGCACGGCGGTGAACCGGACACCCGCCCTGCCGTACTCCGCAGCCAGCGCGTGGGTCATCGCCTGGATGCCGCCCTTGCTCGCGGCGTACGCACTCATGTACGGGTGTGCGAACGCCGCAGACGTCGAGCTGAAATTGACGACGGCGGGTGCCCTACCCAGCAGCAGTGCCGGGATGGACTCCCGGATCATCAGAAACGTGCCCGTGAGGTTGACCCGGATGACGGTCTCGAAGTCCGCCAGCGAGGTCTCGTGGGCGTGCGCCGACCGGAGAATGCCGGCCGCGTTCACCAGCACGTCCAACCCGCCGAGGGCATCCACCGCCCACGCCACGGCGGCGCGTACCGACGCCTCGTCGCCGACGTCGACGACGACTGTCCGCAACGATGTCGACGCACCGGCCTTCTCGGCGGTGTCGGCCAGGCCGGCCTCGCTGACGTCGGCACCGACCACCGTCGCCCCTTCGGCGAGCAGACGTAGCACGGTGGCCTGCCCGATACCCGAACCCGCTCCGCTGACCAGGGCGCGTCGCCCCGCAAATCGTTGCATCTCGACAGCTCCTCATCTTCTGATCGACCTGAGCATCTCATCACCGGATGCCGGACGCCGGCGCTTCACCAACCACTGAGCGGGAGTTCCGAGATCGCGGTCCGCTGACCGGGAGACGCCACATCCGCCGACACCCGTCGACGACGACCATCGATCCCGTCACACCACAGCCCGCAACAGTTGGAGGTCTCGATGTCGGTTCACCCCGCGAATGGTCGGACTCATTCGGGAACAGAAGAATTCAGGACGATCGAGGCCGCCGCCGCCCCGACGCGATTCGCGCGCGGATGGCATTGTCTCGGCCTCCTGTCATCGTTCCGGGACGGAAAGCCACATCAGGTGAAGGCGTTCGGTACGACCCTGGTGGTCTTCCGTGCCGAGAGCACCGGTCGCCTGCACGTCTTGGACGCCTACTGCCGGCACATGGGCGGCAACCTCGCCCTCGGCACGGTCAAGGGCGACTCGATCGCCTGCCCGTTCCACGATTGGAGGTGGGGTGGCAACGGACGATGCACCGACATCCCGTACGCCAAACGTGTTCCACCGCTCGCGAAGACACGTTCCTGGCCGACATTGGAACGAAATGGACAACTGTTCGTGTGGCATGATCCGCAGGGCAGCAGACCCACCGACGACGTCACCATCCCGGAGATCGACGGATACGGGTCGTCGGAGTGGACGGACTGGACCTGGAACTCGCTGCTCGTCGAGGGCTCGCATTGTCGGGAGATCGTCGACAACGTCGTCGACATGGCGCACTTCTTCTATGTGCACTACGCCTTCCCGCGCTACTTCAAGAACGTCTTCGAGGGCCACGTCGCCACCCAGTACATGCGCTCGACACCTCGCCACGACATCGAGGTCGGCACCAACTACGACGACCCGAACTCGACACTGCGTTCCGACGCATCGTATTTCGGTCCGTCGTACATGATCGACCGCCTGTGGAGCGAGGCGCAGGGCATGACCATCGAAACCGTCCTGATCAACTGCCACTACCCGGTATCGGCGAACTCCTTCGTCCTGCAGTACGGCGCGATGGTCAAGAAGCCGGCAGGTATGTCGGACGAGGCGGCCGAGGCGATGGCGGCGCAGTTCGCCGCCGGCGTCGAGGTCGGGTTCGAACAGGACATCGAGATCTGGAAGAACAAGGCGCCCATCGACAATCCTCTCCTCTCCGAGGAGGACGGGCCCGTCTATCAGCTGCGTCGCTGGTACGAGCAGTTCTACGTCGACGTCGATGACGTCACCGAGGAGATGACGAACCGCTTCGAGTTCGAGATCGACACCGAACGCGCCGTGCAGAGCTGGGAGGCCGAGGTCGCCGAGAACATCGCCGGCGGCAGGACATTGCAGACCAGCTGAGGCCTGCGCCACGTGGCGCGGCCCACCTCACGCCTGAGCAACCGAACAGAACGAGAAGGACATCATGAACGAAGCACTCGACAATCTCACCGCGATCGCCGACGAGATCCGTGCGCAGGCCGACGAAGCCGAGCTGCTCGGCCGCCTGCCCGACGACACCGCCAAGAAGCTCAAGGCGGCCGGCCCGATCCGACTGCTGCAGCCCAAGCGGTACGGCGGGTTCGAAGCCCATCCGCGCGAGTTCGCGGAGACCGTGATGGCCGCCGCCGCCCTCGATGGCGCGACCGGATGGGTGTGCGGCATCGTCGGGGTGCACCCGTGGCAGCTGGCCTTCGCCGCTCCCCGTGTCCAGGAGGAGGTCTGGGGTGCCGACAACGACACCTGGATGGCCTCCCCCTACGCCCCCACGGGTATCGCGGTACCGGTCGACGGCGGTTACGTCTTCAACGGTCGCTGGCAGTTCAGCTCGGGCACCGACCATTGCGACTGGATCTTCCTCGGCGCGATGCTCGGCAACGCCGACGGCAGCATCGCCGAACCGCCGACGATGCTGCACATGATCCTCCCGCGCAGCGACTACCAGATCGTCGACGACTCGTGGAATGTCGTGGGCCTGAAGGGCACCGGCTCAAAGGACATCATCGTGTCCGATGCGTTCGTGCCGTCGTATCGCGTCATGAACGGGGACGAGGTCATCGACGGGACCGCACAACGCGACTACGGCGCCACCGAGACCCTGTACAAGATGCCGTGGTCCAACATGTTCCCACTAGGGATCACCTCGGCGGTCATCGGTATCGCCGAGGGCGCGCTCGCCGCACACCTGGACTATCAGCGCGATCGCGTCGGCGCCCAGGGAACCGCGGTCAAGGACGATCCCTACGTGCTGTTCGCCATCGGCGAGGCCGCAGCGGACATCAACGCGGCTCGCCAAGAACTGCTCGCGACCGTCGACACCATGTGGGACCTGGTCGATTCCGGTCGCGAGGTCTCGTTCGCACAGCGCGCCGCAGGCCGTCGCACCCAGGTCCGCGCCGCGTGGCGAGCGGTGATGGCGGTGGATCAGATCTTCGCACGGTCCGGCGGCAACGCCCTGCGCATGGACAAACCTCTGCAACGATTCTGGCGGGATGCCCATGCGGGCCTCAATCACGCGATCCACGTGCCCAGCACCGTCTACCACGCGTCGTCGCTCAGTTCGCTCGGCGTCGAACCGCCCGAGACGCTGCAGAAGATGATCTGACCCACCTCACGACCACCATCACACCGCGACAAAGGACACCGTCATGACAGAGATCAGAGGTCTCGGCTACATCAAGATCCAGACCAACGACATCGATCGTTGGCGCACATTCGCCTTCGACGTCCTCGGTTTCGCCGAGGGCTCCGGCCCCGATGAGGATGCGCTCTACCTGCGCATGGACGAGCGCGCCGCCCGCATCGTGGTGGTGCGCGGCGAGTCCGACGAGGTGGTCGACATCGGCTGGGAGGTGCGCGATGCCGCCGCACTCGAGCGGGTACAGGTCGCCCTGGAACGAGCGAGGGTAGCAGTCAAGCCGCTCTCGGTGGAGGAGGCCGACGCCCGGCGCGTGGAGTCGGCGATCAGCTTCACCGATCCCACCGGCGCGACGGTGGAGATCTTCCACGGCCCTGTCCTCGACCACAGTCCGGTCGTCACACCATTCGGATCGGCGTTCGTCACCGGCTCGCAGGGGCTCGGGCATGTGGTTCTGCCGACCGTCGACCCGTCGGGCGCGTTCGATTTCTACACCGAGGTGCTCGGCTTCCTGCCGCGCGGGGCGATGAGGCTTCCCGCACCGCCGGAGGCCGGGCCCATGCGCATCCGGTTCCTCGGCGTCAACGAGCGTCACCACAGCCTCGCACTGTGCCCTGCACCGCACGGTGGCGCGCCGGGACTGATCCACGTCATGGTCGAAGTCGACACCCTCGATGCCGTGGGTCAGGCGCTCGACCGCGTGATCAAGGACGGTTTCTCGGTCTCGTCGACGCTGGGTCGCCACACGAACGACAAGATGGTCTCGTTCTATGTCCGCGCACCGGGTGGTTGGGACATCGAATTCGGCACCGAGGGCATGAAGGTCGATGAGGCGCACTACACCGCCGAGGAGATCACCGCCGACAGCTACTGGGGCCACGACTGGACGGGCAGCGAACCACTCGCCGCCATGTGAGCAGGCACCTGCAATCGAGGTTGAGAGCGCCCGTCCACCGGACGGGCGCTCTCATCGTCGGCATCCCTGTCGATCAGTCGTGGCGCCGCAGCCACCTGGGCACTTGATGTGACTGGCAACACACTCTATATTCCTATTAGGCATATGCCTATTAGAAATACCGGTGACTCGCCGGCCTCTCGACCAGCCCCTGGAGGCGCCATGACCATCGAACTCGAAGCGTCCACCCCGCATGCGACCCTGGACCGACTCTCACTCGTCCTCGACGCCTTCGACGGCCCCGGCCGGCTCACGCTCGCCCAGATCGTCCGCCGCACAGGCCTGCCGCGCTCATCGGCACATCGCATGCTCGAGCGTCTCGTCGCACTCAAGTGGCTGCGCAGACACGGCCGCGACTACGAACTCGGCACCCGACTGATGGAGCTGGGTTCCATCGCGGTGCACCAGGACCGCCTCCATCAGGCCGCGACCCCGTTCCTGCACGAACTGCACCGGGCGACAGGGTTCGTCGTCCACCTCGCCATCCTCGACGGTTCGGACGTCCTCTATCTGGAGAAGATCGGCGGCGTACTGGCCGCATCCATCCCGACCCGCGTGGGCGGCCGACAGCCGGCGAACTGCACGGCGGTCGGCAAGGCGATCCTCGCGTTCGACGAGGCGGCCGACATCACGGTGCCCGAGCCGATGCCCCGCAAGACGCGGTACTCCCTGGCAACGCGTGCCCAGCTCTCCGCCGAGTTGGCCAAGGTGCGTGCCCATGGGATCGCCTACGAGCGTGAGGAATCGGTACCCGGGATCGGCTGCGTGGCGGCGCCCGTCGGCGACATCGGCGATGCCGTCGCGGCAGTCTCGGTGTGCGGGCCGACCGACCGGATGACCTTCGATCATCGACTCGCCGGGCCTGTCCGGATGACCGCGCTGGCGATCTGGCGCAACCTGGAAGACGGTTCGGATCGCGTCGCACCGACGCTGCAGCGCTCCCCCCGTCTGCGGATGGGCATGCGCCCCGGCATGTCCGGCGTGACCGGAAGCTCTCGACCAGCCGTGCCGACCCTGCTGGCGCGATGATCGACCGCGAGACCGCCACGCTGCTCGACGCACTCGAGGCGGGTTTTCCCCGGGTCGAGTCGATGACGGGGCCGCAGGCGCGCAAGGCGATCCGTGCACGCTTCCGCCGCAACCCCACGCCGGTGCGGATGCATCGGGTGGACGACCGCACCATCCCCGGCCCGGGTGGGGATCTGCCGGTCCGGATCTACCAGCCGGCGCCGGACTCCTCCACGGCGTCACTGCCCGCCATCGTGTTCGCCCACGGCGGGGGATTCGTCTTCTGCGACCTCGACACCCACGACGATCTCTGCCGGGCAATGGCCAACGGCGTCGGCGCGGTGGTGATCTCGGTGGACTACCGACTCGCCCCGGAGCACCGGTGGCCGGCCGCTGCGAACGACGTCGCCGCCGCGATCGGCTGGGTGAACGCCCACTCCGTCGAACTGGGCATCGATGCCGATCGGGTCGTGGTCGCCGGGGACAGTGCCGGCGGAAACCTCGCGGCCGTCGCCGCGATACTCATCCGCGACCGCGGCGGTCCGGTGCTCAGCGGTCAGGCATTGCTGTATCCCGTTGTGGCCGCGGACTTCACAACGGATTCCTATCGACGGTTCGGTCGAGGCTTCTACAACACCGAGTCCGCCATGCGCTGGTATTGGGATCAATACGTCCCGTCGACCGATGATCGCGGCCACGCCCACGCCTCGCCACTGCACGCGGACCTGACGGGCCTGCCCCCCACCCTGATCGTCACTGCTGGACACGATCCGCTCTGGTCGGAAGGGACGCAGCTGAGCCGGGCGCTCGACGCGGCCGGTGTCCCGACCATCCATCGCGATCATCCGGGCGCGATCCACGGTTTCATGACGATGCCGACACTCACGATCTGCGCCGAGGCACGGGAGCGGACGTGGCTCGACCTGCGCGGGATGCTCTCGACGACTCGCGTCCGACGATCACCCACGCCGGGATGATCAGCTACCGGTGCCGCGGGCCTCGTCCGCATCGATCTCGCGCACCTGCTGCTCGACCTCACGCCAGTGTCCGGGGCGCGGAACCGGGAATCGCCCCTCGGCCGGTTCAGCCGCCGCGATGACCTCGGCGGCGCCGTCGAGCTCATCCATCAGCGCCAGCGCGAGCTCCCGCTCGGCGGCGTAGTACCGCTCGGCCCATCGCATCGCGATCCGCGCGTACGCCCAGGCCGGCTCGGCTTCCGCCGCGGTGGAATCGACCCGGACCCGATGCGCCAGCGAGTCCACCCGCTCTATGTGCCGGCGCAACATCTCCCGGAGCCGGTCAGGCGTACTGAGGTGACCGAAGGCCACCCGCAACAGCACCGGATGTTTCAACATGGGGGCATCGACGGGCGCCTGGGTTTCCCACGTGGCGATGGCCGCCAGCCCGGCGTCGGTGATCGTGTACATCCGACGCTGGCGGGCACCGTCGCCCTGGAGCATGCGCGAGGTCGCGAAGCCATGTTTCTCCAGGCGCTTCAGCTCGGAGTAGACCTGACTGAACGACGGACTCCAGTAGTAGTGACGGATGCTCCAGTCCGTCCACTTCTTGATGTCGTACCCGGAGACCTCCTCGCCGTACGAGAGCATGCCGAGGACCGCCCAGCTGGTCGGTGGAAGATCGGGCAGATCCTCGAAGCGCACTGATCCCGAGGTCACCGCACGATGCTACCAACCCGTCGTCACGGGGCCGTCCCGACGCGGTCGCCGCTGACCGGGACGGATGGTTGTACCCGACCGGTCCGATCGTTGATCCTTCTGGGAGGAAACAACTTTCGGAGGAAGAGGAATGATGAACACCGACGACGTCCTGCTCCTCGACGAGGACCTGAGTGCGCCCAATCTCCGCCGGGTGTGGGGCAGTTTCGCCACGGGCGTGGCGGTGGTCACCGCCCTCGACGACGGGGAACCGATCGGATTCACCTGCCAGTCGCTGGTCTCGGTGTCCCTCGATCCCCCGCTGCTGTCCTTCTGCCCGGCCCGCACCTCGACGAGTTGGCCCAGACTGCGAACCGTGGGTGCACTGTGCGTCAACATCCTCGCCCACGACCAGCACGATCTGTGTCGGGCATTCGCACGCACCGGGACAGACAAGTTCCTCGACGTCGAGTGGGCCCCGACCGGTAACGGCTCGCCGGCGGTTCGCGGCGCGATGGCCCACATCGACGCCACGGTCGTCGGCGAGTACGACGCCGGCGACCACACCATCGCGCTGGCCCGGGTCACCGGCGTCACCTCCGACGAGGATCAGCCACCGCTCCTGTTCTTCCGCGGGACGTTCGGCGGCTTCTCGGGCCGATGACGACGAGGGCTCCCCGACCGTGGCGGGGAGCCCTCGTTCGTCTGTGGCGCCGGCCGGGTCAGGTGAGCTCCTCGGCGGGCATCAGGGCAAAGCCCCGGTATCCGTCTGCCGCGACGTCGGCGATGATCTCTCGATAGACGCCGAAGCCACCGACGAACGGCATGAACACCCGCGGCCTGCCCGGGACGTTGGCACCCAGGTACCACGAGTTCGCCTGCGGCATCAGGGTATTGTCCGCGCGGTCGGCACAGTCGGCGACCCACGCGTCGACCGCCTCGGTGGTCGCCTCGATGCTGCGACGTCCGGCCGCGTCCAGGTGGCCGATCGCGTCGGCCACCCAGTCGACGTGGAGTTCGGCGTGGAGCACCATGTTGGCGAGCACCGACGGGCTACCCGGACCCGCTATGTTGAACAGGTTCGGGAAGCCGTCGACGCCCAGGCCCAGATACGTTCTCGGACCGGCGCTCCACGCCTGTTTGAGGGTCTGGCCGTCCCGACCGACGATGTTGATCCGGTCGATGGACCCGGTCATCGCGTCGAACCCGGTGGCCAACACGATCACGTCGAGTCCGATGGTCTCGCCGGCAGTCCTGATCCCCTCGGCGACGACGCAGTCGATCGGCGATTGCCGGACGTCCACGAGGTGGACATTCGCACGGTTGTAGGTCTCGAAATAGTTGTCGTCGGTACAGATCCGCTTCGCGCCGATGGGATGGTCGCCGGGGATCAGACGCTCGGCAACGGCCGGGTCGTCCACGACGGCACGGATCTTCTGCTCCCAGAACGATCGCGCGGTGTCGTTGGCGGCGCGGTCGGTGAGCTGATCGGGGAAGGTCTTGCTGAACAGCACACCGCCCAACTGCCAACGCTTCTCGTAGGCGATGCGACGTTCGTCGTCGGTGACGGCAAGTGCCGACTCCGGGTGCGGGCGGTGTGGCGACCCGCCTCCGCTCTCCATCGAGAGGCGCCGACGTTCGTCGTAGGAGCGCTTGTACTGCGCACGGGTCTGCGCATCCAGCGGGCGGTTTCCTGCCGGGATGCTGAAATTGGCCGTGCGCTGGAAGACGTAGAGGTCCCCCGCCTCGCGGGCGATGTGTGGGATCGCCTGGATGCCCGACGATCCGGTACCGATGACACCGACCCGCCTACCGGTCAGATCGACGTCCTCGGGCCATGACGAGGTGTGCACGATCTGACCCGAGAACGAGTCGAGTCCCGGGATCTCGGGGATGTTCGCACTCGAGAGCGGGCCGACGGCCAGTACGCAGAACCGGGAGGTGACCTCCTCACCGCGGTCGGTACGCACCGTCCAACTCGACGACGATTCGTCGAACGACATGTCCACGACACGGGTGTCCAGAGTGATGTCGCGGCGCAGGTCGAAACGGTCGGCGACGTGATGCAGATACCGCAGGATCTCCGGCTGGGTGGCGTACTTCTCGCTCCAGTCCCACTCCTGCTGCAGTGCTGTGTCGAAGGAGTACGAATAGTCGACGCTCTCGACGTCGCAGCGGGCACCCGGATACCGGTTCCAGAACCAGACACCGCCGATGTCGGGCCCGGCCTCGAAGACACGTACCGACCATCCGTCCGATCGAAGTCGGTGCAGCGCATAGAGTCCGGCGATGCCCGCGCCCACCACGACGACGTCGACGTGGTCGCGGGGGCGTGGTGATGCGGGAGACGAGGGTGTGGTCGGTGATGTGTCGGAGATACGCACAGAGGGCTTCCTTCCCGAGGGCCGATCGATGTGTCCGATGGGATCGCGAGAAGACAACCGGGGTTGGACGCGATCCGCCACCCCGGCCTCCCGCTGATCGGTCCGCGCGATCGGAGAGACCGCCTCCCGATCATCGGGAGACGGCGACTCCCGACACCCGGCGCTGTCCTAGCGTCGGTTCCGGATCACGAAAGGGGATCAGATGCAACGGGATCAGCCGCAACCGGTTGGGATGGAGCACGACGAGGGAGGCGACATGCACTGGGACTCCGAGACCGACGTCCTCGTCGCCGGTTCGGGAGGTGCGCTGTGCGGCGCCTACACCGCCGCTCGCGAGGGCGTGCGGGTGACAGTGGTCGAGGCCGGCGACACCTTCGGCGGGACCACCGCGTACTCCGGTGGCGGCGGTATGTGGTTCCCCGCCAACCCCGTCCTGCGTCGGGCGGGCACCGACGACACCATCGAGCACGCCCTCGAGTACTTTCACGCGGTCGTCGGCGATCGAACCCCGCACGAACTGCGGGAGACCTACGTTCGCCGCGGCACCGACGTGGTCGAGTACCTCGAGAGTGACGACGCGTTCGAGTTCCAGATGTACCCGTGGCCGGACTATTTCGGTGCCGCACCGCACGCGAGACTCGACGGACAGCGGCACATCATCCCCGTCCCGCTTCCGGCCGAGACGCTCGGCGACCTCGCCGAGCGTGTACGTGGTCCCCTCGACACCGACCGACTCGGTACACCACCACCCGATCTCCTGATCGGCGGACGTGCACTGATCGGGCGATTCCTGCTCGCCCTCACACGCTTCCCCCGGGCACGGCTGCATCTGGACACCACCCTCGTCGAGCTGATCGTCGACGACGGCGCCGTACTGGGCGCGGTCGTGGAACACAATGGTTCCCGGCGCGCGATCCGGGCAAGAAGAGGTGTGTTGCTCGGCGCGGGCGGATTCGAACACAATCAGGCGATGCGCGACGCCCACGGTGTCCCCGGACGATCTCGGGACACGATGGGGCCGAACACCAATCAGGGCGCGGCCCACCGGGCAGCGGAGTCGATCGGCGCCGATCTGGACCTGATGGATCAGGCGTGGTGGTCCCCCGGTCTGATCCACCCCGACGGTCGCGCGGCCTTCGCGCTGTGGTTCACCGGCGGCATCTTCGTCAACCAGGACGGCCGGCGCTTCGTCAACGAGTCGGCACCCTACGACCGCCTGGGCCGCGAGATCATCCGATCCATCGGGGACGGCGCGACCTCGCTGCCCTTCTGGATGATCTACGACGACCGGGACGGCGCGGTCCCCCCGGTGAAGGCCCCCAACGTCTCGATGGTCGAGGCCCGTGAGTACGCGGCCGCCGGGCTCTGGCACACCGCCGACACCCTCGGCGAACTGGCCGAGATCATCGGGGTGGACCCGGACGGGCTCGCCGATACCGTCGCCCGATACAACTCGATGGTCGCTGCGGGTGCCGACCCCGAGTTCGGCCGGGGCGACGAGGCCTACGACCGCGCCTTCTCGGGGGGCGAGTCCCCACTGGTCCCGATCGACCAGCCTCCGTTCCACGCAGCAGCATTCGGGCTGTCGGACCTCGGCACCAAAGGTGGACTGCGGACCGATACGGCCGCCGCGGTCCTCACCGCCGACGGAGAACGAATTCGCGGCCTCTACGCCTCGGGCAACACGATGGCTGCGGTCAGCGGGACCACCTACCCCGGCGGCGGAAACCCCATCGGCGCGTCGGTCCTCTTCAGCCACCTCGCCGTTCTCGACATGCTCGCCCAGCCATGACACCTCGACCACCGCACATGCGGCCCGCCAGATCACACACCACACCTCCAGGAGTTCCCATGCCATCGACCGAGACGATCCGCGGACGGGTCGCCGATTACCTGACGGCGGTCGGCGCCGGCCGCCCCGCCGACATCGCAGCGTTGTACGCACCGGACGCCACGGTCGAGGACCCTGTCGGCGCCGAGATCCGGAGCGGTCTTTCCGCCATCGAGGAGTTCTATGGCGCACTCGACGGCGTCGACCGGGACACCGAACTGATCAGTCTGCGCGTCGCCGGTGACACCGCCGCCTTCCACTTCCGGGTGACCACCCGGACGGCCGATCAGGTCATCGTCGTCGAGCCCATCGACGTCATGACCTTCGACGCCGATGCCCGGATCACCAGCATGCGCGCCATCTGGTCATCCGACGACCTCTCCATCGAATCCCGCGCGGCCGGAGCAGACCATGAATGACACACGTACACACTGGGATCGCGACGTCGACTTCCTCATCGTCGGAAGCGGAGCGGGAGGTCTGACCGCGGCACTGGGGGCGGCTGCCGCCGGGATGTCGACCCTCGTGATCGAGAAGGCCGCCTTTTACGGCGGCAGCACCGCCCTGTCCGGCGGCGGTATCTGGATACCGAACAATCCCACCCTGGTGCGTGAGGGCATCGTCGATACGCGCGAGGACGTCCGCGCCTACCTGGATGCCGTCGTCGGCGATCGCGTCCCATCGGCGAACATCGACACGTTCATCGATCAGGGTCCCCGGATGCTCGAGTTCCTCGAAGCCGCCAGTCCACACATGCGGTTCCAGTGGTGCCCCGGCTATTCGGACTATCACCCGGAGCGGCCCGGTGGCCGCGCGGAGGGCCGGTCCATCGAGCCGCTGCCGATCGACCTGCGTCGTCTCGGCGACGACGAGGACTCTCTGCGCCCGGCTGCGCTGGCCACACCGCCCGGGTTGTTCATCACGTCGAAGGACTTCGTCGCGCTGAACATGGTGATGCGCACGTGGAAAGGACGGCGGACCGCGCTGCTCACCGGTCTGCGCGCCGTGACGGCACTCCTGCTGCGTCGACGCATGGACACGCTCGGCCGGGCGCTGATCGCGCGCCTGCGCCTGGCCGTCAACGACGCCGGCGTTCCGGTGCTGCTCGAGACACCGATGCAGACGTTGGTGGCCGACGAGGCGGGTGCTGTCGTCGGAGTCGTCGCCGAGCAGCACGGTCGGCCGCTGCGTATCCGCGCACGCGCCGGAGTGCTGCTCGCCTCAGGCGGTTTCGAGCACAACCACGAGATGCGCAAACAGCATCTACCCGCCGGTGGACGAGACGACTACAGCGCAGGTTCTGTGGACAACACCGGCGACGGGATCACCGCCGGGGTGGCCGTCGGCGCCGCGACCGATCTCATGGACGACGCCTGGTGGATGCCGTCGTTCGAGCGGCCCGACGGCATCAATCAGGTGCTGGTCTCGGAACGGTCGGTCCCGCGGTCGATCATCGTCGATCAGCACGGCCGGCGGTTCACCAACGAGGCCGCCCCGTACGTGACCTTCGTTCATGCCCAGATCGCGGGCGGACACGACCCGGCGTGGTTCGTCTTCGACCGCACGGCCAAGGCCCGCTACCCGATCGGCGGGATCATGCCCGGTCAGGCTTTCCCAGAGGAGTGGTACGCGTCCGGACTGATCCAGTCGGCTGCGTCGCTCCACGAACTGGGTGCCGCGATCGGCGTCGACGGCGACACGTTGTCGCACACCGTCAGTCGCTACAACACAATGGCGCGCGACGGCCGCGACCTCGATCACGGCCGGGGACAGAGCGCCTACGACAACTACTACGGCGACCCCAGCCTGGCGCACCCGACGTTGGACGTGATCGATCGGGGCCCGTTCTACGCCTTACGAATGCGCGCCGGTGACCTCGGCACCAAGGGCGGTCTCGTACACGACGCCTCGGCACGGGTCGTGCGTTCCGACGGGTCCGTCATCGCAGGCCTGTATGCCACGGGCAACACGTCGGCATCGGTGATGGGCAACGACTACGCCGGGGCGGGTGCGACCATCGGTCCGGCCATGGTCTTCGGATATGTGGCCGCGCAGACGGCCGCCGCGGGTCGGTGAGGCACCATCATGCAAGAGATCACCTGCGCCGATTGCGCGACGACCGTGCTGGTCGAGAAGTTCAGCCCGAGCCACACCAGTGTGCAATGGCTCGACGACGCGGCACGAGAATGCCCACGCATTGCCCGTGAGGTCGCTGCGGGCATGCATCCCAGTTCAATTCCGACGTGTCCGGCACTCCGCGACTCCATCGAGCGGTCGGCCCGATCCGGACTGCTCGCCACCGACTCGAGGCGCTCCGAACCCGCACGCGGGCAACTGATCGCTGCTCACGAAAGGACCTGATCATGACCACCGCACCTTCACTCGCGGGAACCGTCACCCTGATCTCCGGCGGCGCACGAGGACTGGGAGCCGCATTCGCCCGCCGCATCACCGAACGAGGCGGCACCGTTGTCGTCGGCGACATCCTCGATGCGGACGGTGCGCGGACCGCCGAGGAGCTCGGTGATGCCGCGCAGTACACGCATCTCGACGTCACGGATCCGGCGCAGTGGGACGACGCCGTCCGGCTGGCCGAGGATCGGTTCGGTCGTCTCACCGGAGTCGTCAACAACGCCGGGATCTCGACCGGCCAACTCGTCGAGAAGGATGACATCGACCATTTCAGAACGGTTCTCGAGGTTAACCTCGTCGGTGTGTTCAACGGCATCCGAGCGGCCATCGCACCGATGCGCGCGGCCGGCGGGGGTTCGATCGTCAACATCTCGTCCGCCGCCGGACTCACCGGTCTGCCACTCACCAGCGGGTACGGGGCGTCGAAGTGGGCCGTGCGAGGCCTGACCAAGATCACGGCCGTCGAGCTCGCCGCGGACCGGATACGGGTCAATTCGGTGCACCCGGGCATGACCTACACCCCGATGACGTCGGCGATCGGCATCGAGCAGGGCGAGGGCGGCTATCCCAACACACCCATGTGCCGCGTCGGCGTCGCGGACGAGATCGCCGGTGCCGTCGCCTTTCTCCTGTCCGACGACTCCTCCTATGTGACCGGCGCCGAGATCGCCGTCGACGGCGGCTGGACCGCAGGACCCACCGTCGCCTACACGATGGGCCGATGACTCCTTCCACACACGAACGACGAGACGAGGAACCACGGTGACCCCACCGACCGACACAATGACGAACAGCCAGTTGACCACACGCGAGATCTCCACGCCGCGTGGCGCACTCCGCTACCACACGATCGGTGAGGGAGCACCGCTGCTGATGCTGCACGGCTCGGGGCCGGGGGTCACCGGACTGCGCAACTTCCGCGACAACCTGCCCCGCTTCGCCGAGCACTTCCGCTGCATCGTGCTGGAGTTCCCCGGTTTCGGCGTGAGCGACGACTTCGGTGGACATCCGATGCACACCGCCCTCGAGGCGGTGGTCGAACTCGTCGACGCCCTCGCGCTCGACACCGTGGCGATCGTCGGGAACTCGATGGGGGGCGGTGTCGCATTGAGTTACGCGTCGGCACATCCTGATCGGGTGTCCCGAGTGGTCACCATCGGTGGGATCGGTAAGAACGTCTTCGGTCCCGGCCCGAGTGAAGGGATACGCCTACTCCAGGAGTTCACCGACGATCCCTCGCGGGAACGGCTTGTCCGGTGGCTGCATTCGATGGTGTTCGATTCCGCTCTGATCACCGATGCCCTCATCGAGGAACGATGGGCCCAGGCCACCGATCCCGCAACACTCGAGAGCGCTCGACGCATGTACGGATCGGCGGCGTTCGCGGCGATGATGGCGGCGATGGAGAACTCGACGACCCCGCCGCCGTGGTCGATGCTGCACACCGTGTCTGCGCCGGTGCTCATCACCTGGGGGCGCGACGACCGAGTGAGCCCGCTGGACATGGCCTTGGTGCCGATGCGCACCATCCCGAATGCGGAGCTGCACGTCTTCGCGCAGTGCGGACACTGGGCCATGATCGAACAGAAGTCCGCCTTCGAGGACACCGTCCTCTCGTTTCTGCAGAGATCCTGACCCGACCCCGTCCTCACCCCATCCACCGGGTACCGGCCCCACCTCCCGGAGAAGCACTCCGGACACCCGCCCCACGCAGAGCCGCCGTCGACGATATGTCGACGGCGGCTGTCGCAGCGGGTGGATGTCCAGGGCGCGTTTCCGAGATACATCGCCATGGCATTTCTCCGCGATGGCGGTGCGGGGCGCTCGCTTTCGGAGTGCTCCGCAACGCCGATGGCCGGCCACTCATCGAGTGACCGGCCACCACGAGTGCGTGGAACGATCAGGCCGCACCGACCGCCGGGATCGCCGCGCCGACCGGAACTGCGGCCCGACGGGGCATCGCGAGGGTCACCGCCGCCCCGACCACGGAGACGATCGCACCGATCAGGAACACGACGCTGAAGCCGTCGGTGTCATAGAACGCGACCCCCTGCGCGACCATCGCGACGTGGGAGTTGTTGAGCACGGTGAACGCGACCACCGACAGGACCGCCGGGAACACACTCTGACTCACCGCGACGATGCTCGCGGTGGTCGCCTGCAATTGCGGCGACACCGCCTCGATCACCAGGTTCGGCACGGCCGCATACGACATGCCCTGCCCGAATCCGAGGATGGTGGCCGCGAGGATGATCGTCGCCTTCTCCGAATGATCGACTGCGACAACCGCGAGACCGGCGGCCATGAACGCCAGACCGGCGGACATCAGCAGGCGCGGCGGGAACTGCCGGCTCGCCAGGACCCCGACGAGCAGACCACCGACGACGATGGCGATGACCATCGGCAACTGGAAGACCGCATACTGTTCGGCGGACAGGCCCCACCCGTATCCGAGCTGCATCATGCCGGGAACCATCACCATCATCGGCACCAGGATCGCGAACAGGCCCGAGATTCCGTAGGCGACACCGGCACTGACCGTGGTCAGGTAGACCGGACGTCGAGCGAGGACTGCGAGGTCGATCAACGGCTGGGACACGATACGTGCCGACACCAGCCACGCGACGACAAGCGCGGCGCCACCGATGAGGAATGTCAGGGTCTCCGACGCCGTCCACCCCCACGTCGGGCCGAAACTCACGGCGATCAGCACACCCGCGAGCCCACCACCCAACAGGACCGCCCCGATCAGGTCGACGGACGTCCGGACCCGCAGCGGCGACTCGTCGACCGTCACCGCGATGGCGAACCCGATCGCGATCACACATGCGAACAGGAACCAGAAGATCGCCCGGAAGCCGAAATCGTCGATGAGCCAGCCGGTCAGGAACGGGGCGGGCACAGCGACCAATCCCATGCCGGTCGTCGCGATGCTCACCGACAAGGCGACGGCTCGGGGCGGGAACACGTCCCGGATGAGCGAATACCCCAGGAACAGACAGGGTACGAGAAATCCCGACAGTGCACGGCCCGCGATCATCACGCCGTAGCCGGGGGCGATGGCCGACAACAGGCAGCCCACCGCAGCAAGCGCCACGCAGACGAGGAGCAGACGGCGCTTGCCGTAGAGATCCGACAGCCGCCCGATCACCGGTGAGGTCACGGCTCCGGTGAGGAGGAACGCCGTCAGCAGCCACGCGCCCTGCGTCGTCTGATAGTGCGTCACGATGAACGGCAACGCCGTCGAGATCATCAGATAGCTGATTGCGAGGACTTCGAGCAGCAGCACGAGCGAGATGAGGCCGAGAACCAGACGCGGTGACCACGTCCCGTCGTCGGCCGACGACGCGACGGTCGACGGGGTGCCGTCGGGGCCGGTCGGAATGGGGTGAGCAGGCATCGCATACCTTTCGTGGATCAGTCGAAACCTCAACGGCCGACTGTGATCTGAATCCGAAGTGCTACACAGTGTGGCACCAGTCACATCACAGTCGGCCGCCGCACACAACACCACCGGCATCTCCCACCTGGCGGGAGATGGTGCGCGCAAGGGTCATTCGACGCCCACGAGCTCAGATCTGAGTGGCGCCCGCATCCACGGCCAACGTCGCCGCGGTGATGTATCGCGCCTCGTCGGATGCCAGGAACAACGTCGCGTTGGCGATGTCACGGGGTTCGACCCACGGCACCGGCAGCATGTTCATCGTGCGTGCTGCCACCGCGAACTCCTCGCGCGTGGGTTCGGCGAGGTCGGGCCGGAACGACGAGCGAACCGCCGCATTCTGGATCATCGGCGTGTCCACGTTGGTGGGGTGGACGGTGTTGACGCGGATGCCGTGCGGTGCCAGCTCTTTCGCGAGGCTGCGCATCAACCCGACGACACCGTGTTTCGCCGCGGTGTAGTGCGCCACACCGGGCAGTCCGCGGAGCCCGGCGATCGAACTGGTGAGGACCATTGCTCCTCCACCCGAATCGATCAGATGCGGCGCCGCTGCCGCACACGTCGCCCAGACCCCGGTCAGATTGACGTCCAGCATGGTGTCCCAGGCCTCATCGGTCAGCTCGACAGCTGCACCCTTGGACGTGATACCGGCTGTTGCACAGACGATGTCGAGGCCACCGAGCCGGACGACTGCAGCGTCCACAGCCGCTGCCAGCTCGTCTCGCTCCCGGACGTCCGCGACGATGACTGTCGCTCGCCCACCCTGCTTCTCGACCAGGCGGGCGGTCTCCTCGAGTTCCTCCCGGGACGCCGGCGGGGTCACCGTCGTCTCGATGTGTCGGCAGATGTCGACGACGATGACATCGGCACCTTCCTCGGCGAGGCGCACTGCCTGGGCGCGCCCGATCCCGCGCGCGGCTCCGGTGACCAGGGCGACCTTTCCCGCAACCCGGCCCATCACGAGGCCTTCGCCAGAAGTCCGGCGTCGACGACGACATTCGTACCGGTGATGTACCGCGCGTCGTCGGACAGCAGGAACACCACCGCGTTGCTGACATCCTCCGGCTCGACCCAGGGCACACCGAGGAGATTCCGGGAGGCAAGCGCCTGCGCGGCGTCCTCCGCCGACGGCACCTCCAGATCAGGTCGCAGTCGCGCGAACACGTTGTGGTTGAGGATCATCGAGGTCCCGACCGAGCCCGGGTTGACTGTGTTCACCCGAATCCCCTGGGCACCCATCTCGTTCGCGAGTGTCTGAGCCAGACCGATCACACCGTGTTTGCTCGCACAATAGTGGGCGACTCCGGACGCGCCCTTGATCGCGTTCGTCGATCCGATCAGCACGACCGCCCCGCCGGGAGACATCATCGGTACGCACGCCTTCACGGTGTGCCAGGCGCCGGTGAGGTTCACCCCCAGGACATCGCGCCAGGTGTCGATGTCGAGCTCCCAGGTGGAGGCAGCGGTCGGATACACCCCGGCGTTGGCCACGACCGCATCGATCCGGCCGAAGCGATCCATCCCGGAAGCGACAACTCCCGACAGTTCGTCGAGGTCGCGGATGTCCGCGGTTCCCACCAGACAGCGCCGTCCGGTTCGCTCCACCGCCGCTGCCGTGTCCGCCAGGTCGTCGGCCGCAGACATCAGATCGATCGCCACGACATCGGCACCTTCTTCCGCCAGCCGCACACAGTGACTGCGCCCCATCCCCCGCGCGGCCCCGGTCACCACGGCGACCCGTCCTGCCATCCTGCTCATCGGCGCTCTTTCCCTGCTCGTCGCGACTGTCTGTATCCACTCATGCGCGGACCGTACGACCGAGTTCTGGACATCGGCGATGGCGTGTTCCCGCTCAGCGGGTCGTCGGAGATTTCCTCCCGGCCAGCAGAATCCGTCACCGGCGAGACCACCAGGCGGGCCCCAGCATTCACGAAGCGACTGAAGGAGGTTCGCCTGTGACGACCATCGCGCCACCCCCGGCACGGCCACGTTCGGTGACGGTCCGTGTGGCCCGCGTCATCGACGAGACGGCCGATGCCAGATCACTCGTCTTCGAGGTGCCGGCAGAGGCCGCCACGCAGTTCGCCTATCGCCCGGGCCAGTTCCTGACCGTGCGGGTGCCGAGCGCGCGCACCGGGTCCGTCGCACGCTGCTACTCACTCGCGAGTGCTCCCGGTGTGGACGACCACCTGATGGTCACCGTCAAGCGCACCCGCTCTGGCTACGGGTCGAATTGGTTGTGCGACAACGTATCCGCGGGTGACGAACTTGATGTGCTCCCACCGTCGGGCGTCTTCACGCCTTCCTCACCCGACGACGACCTGCTCCTGTGGGGCGCGGGCAGCGGCATCACGCCGCTCTTCTCGATCCTGAAGGCGACACTCGCCGGCGGCCGCGGGCGCGTCGCCGTGATCTACGCCAACCGAGACCCGGATTCGGTCATCTTCGCCGATGACCTGCGCCGCCTCGCCGCTCGTCACCCCGATCGGCTCACCGTCATCCATTGGCTCGAGTCACTTCTGGATGTGCCCACAGCCGAGCAGCTCGCCGCCCTCGCAGCTCCGTTCGCCGACCGTCAGTCATACATCTGCGGGCCGGGCGGTTTCATGGCCGCCGCGAAGGACGCACTGGGTCGCCTCGACGTCGACCGCTCCCGTGTTCACGCCGAGATCTTCACCTCCCTGACCGGTGACCCGTTCGCCGCACCGACGTCCGGCGGTTCCGGTACCGCCGACGACACGAGTGACGCGACCGTCGTCGAGGTCGAGACCGACGGTCAGACACACCGCCTGTCGTGGCCACGCTCGTCGAACCTGGTCGACGTGATGATCTCGCACGGACTCGAGGTGCCGTACTCCTGTCGCGAGGGCAGCTGCGGAACCTGCGCCTGCACCGTCGTGAGCGGGGACGTCGTGATGACGGACCCGGGGGTTCTCGACGCCGACGACATCGAGGCAGGCTACGTACTCGCCTGCCAGGCCCGACCCGACAGCGCCGTCGCACGGATCCGCTTCTGACCAGCTGGCAACCCCGACTCATCCCCCTCCGACTCATCCATCCTCCGACCGCCCGACTCCCACGAGAACAGGACCTTTCATGTCGCCCCGCCACAGCCCGTCGGCCACCCGTCGATTCACCGTCGCGGCCCTCGCCGTTGCCACCATTGCCGCACCGAGCCTGACGACCGCCGCCTGGTCGGCGGCCGCGCCGATCGCAGCCACACCGACCGCCGCCGCACCGACCCTGGGCATCTCGGCCGCGAACGCGCGTGACGTCGGCGGGTATCGCACGCGCTCCGGCGCGACCGTCCGCACCGGCGTCGCGTATCGGAGCAATGCCCTCACCACCCTCACCGACGCCGACAAGCAGACGATGGTCGCGCGCCGGATCGGCACCGTCATCGATCTGCGCTCCCCCAACGAGGTCGCCGCCAATCCGGACAACCTGCCTCCGGTGGCCTACATCCGACGACCCATCTGGGACTCCGGCGCCGATTTCTATCTCACGGTCAACCGCATCATCGCGAAAGGGCCCGCAGCACAGCAGGCAGCGCTCGGCGACGGCGGTGCAGCGAGGCTCATGCGTGACTACTACCGATGGATGATCACCAGCGCGACATCACGCTCCGCACTCGCCCAGACCATGCGCGACATCGGGGCGTCGCCGACCCCGGTGCTGTTCCATTGCACCTCCGGTAAGGATCGGACCGGGTTGTTGTCGGCGGTGATGCTCACCGCCCTCGGCGTCGATCAGCAGACGGTCCGCCGCGACTACCTGGCCTCCACTACCTACCTGGCGGCCGGCAATCGTGCGCAGATGGCCTACCTCGTCGAGAAGGGCCTGGTCGCCGATCCGGCTCTCTTCGCGCCGATCCTCGGGGTCCAGCGCGACTTCCTCGACGCGTCGTTCGACCAGATCCGCAGGTCATACGGCTCGTTCGATCGGTTCCTCACCGCAGGCCTGCAGTTGTCCGACCACGATCTCCGCGCACTCCGGTCGCGCTTGATCCAGCGAGGTCCGACCATGCCCTTCGCGGGATCGGTGGCCTCCGGTAGTGCCGGATGAGCACTTCACCGGGCCCGCCCCTGGCGCCCTATTTCTGCAACGTGTTCTAATTCTAGGAAGAACACGTTCCACCCGTGGCGCATGAAGGGATCCCCATGGCCGGCGCGACCGAACCCGCAGCACAGAACACCCCCTCCTCTCCCGAGACGTTCGACGTCATCGTCGTCGGTGCCGGCGCGGCCGGCTTGAGCGCGGCCATCACCGCGGCGGCGAGCGGGCTGAAGACGGTGATCATCGAGAAATCCCCGTACTGGGGCGGCTCGACGTCGCGGTCCGGCGGCGGTGTGTGGATTCCGAACAACTCGGTACTCAAGCGTGACGGCGTCGACGACACGGTGGCGAAAGCCCGCGAGTACGTTCACGCCATCATCGGCGAACACGCGCCGGCCGAACGGATCGACACCTACATCGATCGCGGCCCCGAGGCGCTGGACTTCCTGATGAAGCACGCCCCGTTGGACCTCGAATGGGTCAAGAACTACTCCGACTACTATCCCGAGGCCCCCGGCGGCCGGCTCGCCGGGCGGTCCGTGGAGCCCCGGCCCTTCGACGCCCGCGCCCTGGGCGACGACCTGAAGACGCTGCACCCGCAGTACACGAAGGCTCCGCTGAACATGGTGGTGCTGCAGTCCGACTACCGATGGCTCAACACCGGTCTACGGCACTGGCGAGGCCCGGTGCGGATGGCCAAGGTCGGTTCGCGCTTCTTCTGGGCCCGCTCGCGGGGCAAGAAGCTCATCGCGATGGGTGCCGCGCTGGCTGCCGAACTCCTGCTCGGTGTCCGGCAGCTCGGCGTGCCGCTGCGCCTGAACACCGGCCTCGCCGATCTGCTCACCGAGGACGGGCGGGTCGTCGGCGTGATCGCCGAATCCGATGGTGCCACCTATCCGATCCATGCGCGGCACGGCGTGATCCTGGCGTGCGGCGGCTTCGAGAACAATCCCGAGATGCGTCGCAAGTATCAGCGGGAGCCGATCGGTTCCGACTGGACGACCGGCGCACCGTCGAACACCGGTGACGGCATCAACGCGGGCCTGAAGATCGGCGCGTCCGTGGCCCTGATGGACGACGCCTGGTGGGGCCCGACCATCCCGCTCCCGCGCGGTCCGTGGTTCGCACTGTCCGAACGAGCCGTTCCCGGCACGTTCATGGTCAACGAGCGTGGTCAGCGGTTCATGAACGAATCGCTGCCCTACGTCGAAGCGGTCCATCAGATGTACGGCGGCGAGTACGGCCAGGGCGACGGTCCGGGCGAGAACGTTCCGGCCTGGCTGATCATGGACCAGACCTGCCGCAACCGCTACCTCTTCGCCGGAATCAATGCACGGCAACCACTTCCCAAGAAGTGGTTCGACTCCGGCGTCGTCGTCAAGGCGGGCTCCATCCGCGAACTCGCCGAGAAGATCGGACTGTCCGCCGACGCGCTCGCACAGACCACCGAACGCTTCAACGGATTCGCGCGCTCGGGTGTCGATGCCGACTTCGGTCGTGGCACAAGTGGTTACGACCACTACTACGGCGACATCACGAACAAGCCCAATCCGAGTCTGGGCGCTCTCACGAAGGCACCGTTCTACGCGGTCAAGATGGTGCCCGGCGATCTCGGGACCAAGGGTGGCCTCGAGACCGACTCCGCCGGAAGAGCTCTGCGCGCCGACGGATCAGTGATCGAGGGCCTCTACGCGGCCGGCAACACCAGCGCCCCGGTCATGGGCCACACGTACGCCGGTCCGGGCGCGACCATCGGACCCGCACTCGTGTTCGGGTATCTCGCAGCCCTCGATGCGGCCGCCAAGGCCTCGTCATCGTCCGCCACCCCGACCAGTACAGGAGCCTGAGACCGTGCCCATCGATCCGTCCGTGGCGCTCGGCGCCGAACTGCCCGAGGTCAGCTTCGAGTGGTCGGCCTCTGATGTCGCGCTCTATCACCTCGCCGTCGGTGCGGCCGCCGACCCGATGGACACCGCGGGACTCGCCTACGTCGACGACGTGTCGCCGAAGGTGTTGCCCTCCTTCGCCACTGTTGCCGCATCGTTCCACGCGACCGAGGCGCCCAAGGTCTCGTTCCCGGGGATCGACATCGACCTCGCGAAGGTCGTACACGGCAGCCAGCAGGTGACCGCGCATCAGCCACTGCCGGCGAGCGGCAAGGCGACGACCCGGACCACCATCGCCGAGATCCAGGACAAAGGATCGGCCGCGGTGATCATCCAGGAGTCGGTCACCGTCGACGACACCGGGAGCCCACTGTGGACGGCGCGGTCCTCCATCTTCGCCAAGGGTGAGGGCGGTTTCGGCGGCGAACGCGGGACATCGTCGAAGGTCGCCTACCCGGATCGCGCACCGGATCACCGACTCTCGGTCCCCACCCTTCCGCAGCAGGCCCTGCTCTACCGGCTGTGTGGCGATCGCAATCCGCTGCACTCCGATCCCGCATTCGCCTCGAACGCCGGATTCCCCCGCCCGATCCTGCACGGCCTGTGTACCTACGGCACGGTGTGCCGAGCTGTCACCGACGCCGTACTCGACGGCGAGGCCGCGGCGGTGGCCGACTTCTCGGCCACTTTTGCCGGCGTCGTGTTCCCCGGCGAGACACTCGATGTCGACATCTGGGACGAGAACGGCCGACTCCTGATCGCGGCATCGGTGGCCGACCGTGACGGCGCGCCCGCCCTGGGCAATGTCGTTCTGTCCGTGGCCGATTGAGGTTCTTCGACGACCAGGTCACCACTGCGTCTGAGGAGTAGCGTCACCACGGTGCCTGAGGAGCGAGCTTGCGAGCGTCACGAAGGCCCTTCGAGACGCTTCGCTCCTCAGGGATCAGGTGACGCTTCGCTCCTCAGGGATCGAGGAGACGCTTCGCTCCTCAGGGATCGAGGAGACGCTTCGCTCCTTCCGTTGATCGAGTAGACACCGAGCCGCCAGGCGAGGCGTCGTATCGAGATCACCGCGCTCACCGCCTCGGCAACAGTTCGATCAGCGCCCGCAGATCGTCGTCGGTGGGGACCTCCCTCACGAAGACCACACGGTAGAGCAGGTACCCGGCCCATCCGTCGACGACGACATCCACGGGCAATGACGCCGGCAACTCCCCCCGATCGATGCCGCGGCGCAACAGTGTCGCGCCCGGCTCGAACCGCGCGCGCAGGATGTCGCGGAGGCCGGCCTGTCCCTCCTCGCCGCGCTCGGCGAGCGCACCTGCGACGACGGTGGGCCCACCCAGCAGAGTCAATGTGTGCACCAGGTCGCGGAGATATCCCAGGGCGTCCTCGCCGGCCGAACCGGTGTCCGGAATCGGTGGCGCCGAGAGTTCGACGGCGAACGCATCGGTGATCACGGCCGCCTTGGTCGGCCATCGTCGGTAGATGCTGGCCTTGCCCACGCCGGCTCGGGCAGCGATCGACTCCATCCCCACCTGGTGATATCCGACTTCGCCGACGAGTGCACGGGTCGCCGCGAGAATGCGCGCGTCGAGGTCCGGGTCGCGCGGTCGACCACGACCCCGCCCCTCGGGTTGCGCATCGTTCGGCTCGGCCATGCTCCTCCGTCCCGGAATATCGAGACTGCGTGTCTCGTTATTCTGACTGTACGTCCCGCCGCTGCGACGGGGCGGATCTCTGACGAAAGAAGGTAGTCCACCATGACCGCACGTTTCACCGATCAGGTCGTTCTCATCACCGGGGCCGGGTCAGGACTCGGTCGCGCCGCCGCCACGCAGATCGCCGCGGAGGGTGCATCACTCGCACTCGTCGACGTCAGCCAGGCGGGCCTCGCGGAGACCGCGGCACAGATCGCCGACGTCGCCTCCGCCGCCAAGGTGATCCAGATCGTCGCCGACGTGTCGAAGGAGGAGGACGTGGCTCGCTATGTCGCGGAGACCATCTCCACCTTCGGCCGGATCGACGGCTTCTTCAACAATGCCGGCATCGAGGGCAAGCAGGACCTGACAGAGGACTTCGGGACCGAGGAGTTCGACAAGGTCGTCGCAATCAACCTGCGCGGGGTATTCCTGGGGCTCAAGCACGTTCTCGCCGTGATGAAGAAGCAGGGTTCCGGCAGTGTCGTCAACACCGCCTCGGTCGGCGGGATCCGCGGCGTCGGCAACCAGTCGGGCTATGCGGCCGCCAAGCACGGTGTCGTCGGACTGACCCGCAACTCGGGGATCGAGTACGGGCAGTTCGGCATCACCGTGAAAGCCATTGCCCCCGGGGCGATCATGACCCCGATGGTCGAGGGATCGCTCAAGCAGATCGATGCCGACAACTGGGAAGAGGTCGGCCGCGAGTTCGTGAGCAGCAACCCGATGAAGCGTTTCGGCCGTCCGGAGGAGGTGGGTGCCCTCGTCGCCTTCCTGCTGTCCGAGCAGGCGTCGTTCATCAACGCCACGGTCGTGCCGATCGACGGAGGTCAGTCCGAGAAGTACTGATCGGCTAACCTCGACGCGGACCACATCCGCCGAGAAGTTGATGCCCGCCCGGGCACCGAGGAGATCCCATGAGTGATTCGCTTCAGTCCCTGCTCGACACCGACCGCGCCGCCGTGGTCGCCGATCTGGCCGACGTCATCGACGCGGAGGTGTCCGACCAGAAGGGATTGGGCGGCGCTGCCGTCAAGACGGCCTACGCGGCCGCCCAGAAGGTCAAGCCGGGGGTGGTCGCGTCCGCGACGGACAAGATGCTGCCGGACTTCCTGTCGGCCCTCGCGCCGTTCTGGGATTCGCGTCCCACGGGCATCGCCTTCGCCGATCATCTCGTCGCCAACGACGACGCGGTCGCCGAGGCACTGCTGACCGTCACCGACGATCAGGCGGCCACTGCGAAGCCTGCGCTCGCTAAGGCCTACAACTCCTTGCGCGGCAAGGCCAAGGGCTACGTCATCGCGGCACTGCCCCGCGTCGGCGGCGTCATCGAGAAGCACGCCGCCTGACCCACGAGTTCGTCCGCTGCGCCTCGTCGAGTCCGCTCGGCGGGGCGCAGTCACGTCTGGCGCAGTCAGGCCGCCGACGTCACGATGACGAGGAGGCCGGCGACGACCGCGACCAGTGCCGCGAGCATCGACACCACACGCCATACATGTACGCGAACAGGTGTGTAGTCGGTACCTTGTGAAGAGGCGACCTGAGGTGAGGCCATGATCTCTCACTTTCGGTAGTCCCGGACGATTGACCAAGAGGACAGCTGCCGGGTTCTTGTTACTGCAGTGATAAATGTGTCACATGTTGCATCAAGATGGTGGTCTCCCACACTGCGTGTCGCGATAACGATCAGGCAACACGTTCGGCAGGTACCGCTTCGAAGGGTGACGATGACGAGGTTGCGTTCCACCGATCTCCGCTCGGTCTGGCTGATCACGATCGCATGCGCCGCGGTCAGCATGGTCGTCGCCGCGATGGCCGCGCTCAACACCGCGCTCCCCGATATCGCGATCGACACCGGCGCCGACTCCGGCCAGATGACCTGGATCGTCGACGGCTACACGCTCGCCCTCGCCGCGCTGCTGCTGCCGGCCGGTGCGATCGGTGACCGGTTCGGACGACGCGGTGTCCTCATCGTCGGACTGTTCGTCTTCGCCGTGGCGTCGGTGCTGCCCGTGTGGATCAGCGATCCGACGCAGCTGATCGCCACCCGGGTGCTCGCGGGCGTGGGCGCCGCACTGATCATGCCGACGACGCTGTCGCTGATCACCTCCGGTGTGCCGGAGAGTCGCCGCGCGCTCGGGGTGAGCATCTGGGCCGCTGTTGCGGGCGGCGGTGCGATCGCCGGTTTCCTCGTCACCGGCATCCTGCTGGAGTTCTTCACCTGGCATTCGATCTTCATCACGTTCGCCGCGTCGGCGGTCGTGACCGCGGCACTGTGTTTCACCATCGGCAGTTCCCGCGACAGCAGCCCCGGACGGTTCGACGTCGCCGGTTCACTGACGTCGATCCTGGGCATCACCGGTGTCGTGCTCGGGTTGTTGGAGGCACCGCACCGCGGCTGGGCCGATCCGCTGGTCCTGATCGGGCTGATCGGCGGAGTCATCCTCGTGGTCGCGTTCGTGTTCCTCGAATTGCGCCGGGAATCACCACTCCTGGACGTCCGCCTCTTCACCAACCGCGCATTCGGGTCGGGCTCTCTGGCGATCGCCATGCAGTTCTTCGCGTCGTTCGGCGTGTTCTATCTGATGCTGCAGCAGCTGCAGCTGGTCTTCGGGTACTCCCCGTTGCAGTCGGCGTTTGCGCTCATGCCGATGGTGGCGGGAGTCGGCACCTTCGCCCTGCTGGGCAACTGGCTGGCGGTCCGGTTCGACGCATTGCGCTTCGTCTTGGCCGGCGGCATCCTGCTGGCCGGCGTGGGCATCGTCCTGCTCGGGGTCGTCCACTACGAGACGTACTGGACCGCGATCTGGATCATCGTGTTGTGCGCCATCGGGATCGGACTCGCGACGGCATCGTCGACGACCGCCATCATGTCGAACACACCCCTGGACAACCAGGGGATCGGGTCCGCCGTCAACGACACGGCACGCGAGATCGGCGCGGCCATCGGGATCGCGGTGGCCGGCAGCATCATGGCGGCGGGCTATTCGAACCGGATCGGTGCCGTCGCCGACAACGCACGCACCCAGTTGACCGCCGCCGGCGAACAACGCATCGCCGCCGGAGATCAGCTCGGGGGTCAGATGCTCGTGCAGCAGGCCGGTCAGGCCGCCGACCACATCCGACGCTCGCTCGCCGAGGCGACGGCCGTCGTCGAGCGCCTCGCGGACCGCGCCGGACCACTGGCGACGCAGATCGCCCACGACGCCCAGAACGCGTTCCTCGAGCCGATGCGACAGGCGTACATCGTCCTCGGCGCCATCCTCGTCGCGAGCGCGTTCGTCCTCGCGTGGCTCGCCCCTCGCCGGGTTGTCGCCGTCTCGCCGGATGCCCCGAGGACCGACGACGGCACGGAAGCCGACGGTGAGCGGCACGAGGACGTCGGTGTCGGCGCGCGGACCACCGATGCCTCGGCGCCGTCGCGCACGGACACCACTGCGGACTGACCGGTCGTGTCGGCCTCCGGCGTCGTCGGCAGCATCATCGCCGTCGCGCTCCTGGTGATCGTCATCATCGCGACGGTCGGTGCACGGCGGATTCCGGCCGCGCTCGTCGCGGTGCCCGTCGCCGTGCTGGTGGTGCTGCTGGGCCTGACCGATCTCGACGACGCCCTCGACGAGATCTGGTTCATGGCACCGACGATCGGTTTCCTGGCAGCGATGCTCGTGGTCGCGGATGTGTGCGCCCGCACCGGGGTCTTCACCTGGATCGGTACAGTGCTTGCGGGGTGGAGCCGGTCATCGCCGAATCGCTTGCTGCGCATCGTCTTCCTGGTGGCCGCCGCCACGACGGCCGTCCTGTCCATCGATACGACGATCGTGTTGTTGACCCCGGTGGCGGTCGCCACGGCTCGC
Source organism: Gordonia sp. OPL2 (assembly GCF_003797825.1). Classification (GTDB taxonomy): domain Bacteria; phylum Actinomycetota; class Actinomycetes; order Mycobacteriales; family Mycobacteriaceae; genus Gordonia. Next base: position 61,183 of record NZ_RKME01000008.1, on the reverse strand, counting down.
CGTGTCGGTGCGCGGATCGCGCCGGTGGCCTACGCCAGCAACCACCTCGCCAACAGCGCGTCCACGCTGTTCCCGGTCTCGAACCTGACCAACCTCCTGGCCTTCGGCGCCACCGGCCTGACGTTCCTGGGCTTCACCGGCCTCATGGCAGCGCCATGGGTGGTCGCGATCGTCGTCGAGTATCTGATCTTTCGGTGGTTCTTCGCCGACGCGCTCGCGGCACCCTCTCCGCGGCGGGGCGACGGGGACGGCGCCGAGTGCGCGGACAGCTCGAGAACTGCGCCGGAGGTTCCGGCCCCGCACACTCCGCGTGCCGTCCTCATCGCGTTGGGACTGCTGCTGGTGGCCTTCGTCGTCGCCGAACCGCTCGGCATCCCGCTGGCGGCGGTTGCCGGCATCGGGGCGCTGATCATGGTGACGCCGTTGTTGTTCCGCGCGCCGGCAGAGACCCTCGCCCACACGGTCCGAGCGATCAACGTGCCGTTCCTGGCCTTCGTCGCCGCGCTGGGCGTCATCATCCTGCCCGTCCGTCAAGGACCGCTGGGTGACGCCGTCAGCTCGTTGATCCCTTCGGGCACAGGGTTGTTCGCACTGCTGGGAGTCGCGGCGCTCGCGGCGGTTCTGGCGAACCTGCTCAACAACCTGCCCGCGACCCTTCTCCTCGTGCCCTTGGTGGCCCACCAGCCGGCCTTGGTGCTCGCCGTACTCCTCGGGGTGAACATCGGCCCGAACCTCGCCTACTTCGGGTCGCTGGCAAACCTCTTGTGGCGCGATGTGATGCACCGGCAGAGCGCGCACCCGGCATCACGTCAGTACTTGATGCTGGGTGCGTTGACGGTTCCGCCGACGTTGGCCGCGGCGGTCGTCGCGCTCTGGGCGGGGTTGTCGATCAGCTAGCCGCGCCTGCGGTCTCTCCCGCCGCTGCCGCCGCGGACTTCGCCCACCGATAGTCGGCCTTGCCGGCCGGTGTCCGCTTGACCTCGTCGACATAGACCACGGTGCGGGGCACCTTGTAGCGGGCCAGGGTTTCGCGGCAGTGCTCCTGGATCTCGTCCAGTGTCGGCTCGATCGCACCGTCGGCGACCGCGATGACCGCTGCGACACGCTGGCCGTATCGCTCGTCCGGTACCGGCACCACCAACGCATCCGCCACCGCCGGGTGGGCGTGCAGCGTGGCTTCGACCTCTTCCGCGTACACCTTCTCACCACCGGTGTTGATGCACTGCGAGCCGCGACCGAGGAACACGATGCTGCCGTCGGCCTCGACGGTACCCATGTCGCCGAGAATCGATATGCGCGTGCCGTCGGCCAGGGTCGGGAACGTCTTGGCGCTCTTCTCCTCGTCCTTGTAGTAGCCGAGCGGGACGTTGCCGATGCGGGCGATGTAGCCGACCTCGCCGGAGCCCGGCTCGATCTTGTTGTGGCGTTCGTCGACGACCATCATCTTCTCGGTCGGCGGCACCCGCAGGTTGCCGTTGTCGTCCATCATGATCTCGCCGTCGTTTCCGGACTCCGAGGCACCGAAGTTGTCGCGCAGCACCAGATCCGGCTTCACCCCGAGGAACCGGTCACGCACGTGCTGCGACCAGATGGCGCCACCCGAGGTGACCGAGAACAGCGACGACAGGTCGACCTCGCCGGCGCGACGTTCGAACTCCTCGACGAGCGGCATACCCATCGCGTCGCCCACGATGAGGATGATCTGCACCTTCTCCTTCTCCACCTCGGACACGATCGCCTCCGGGTTGAAGTCCCGCTGGATGACGAGTCGCCCGCCCAGGGTGAAGAACGTGAACAGTGAGTACGACGCGGCACCGTGCATCAGCGGCGCTGCCAGCAGGAACGCCATCGATGGGAAATCCTTGACCGCCGTGGCGATCTCGTCGAGGTCCTTGCGCGCGTCACCGTACGGGTTGCCACCCGAGAGCGGCTTGCGGAAGAAGTCGTCGTGTTGCCACATGACACCCTTCGGGTATCCGGTGGTGCCACCCGTGTACAGCAGGTAGAGCTCCTCACCGTTGCGGGCCTCGAAGTCCCGCTCGGTGGACTGCTGCGCAGTATCGGCGAACGACACGATCTGCACGGTACGTCCGCCTGGCAGGTCGGCCGCCGCCGCGGCCAACTCGTCGACGACCTCGCCGATCACGAAGACGGCACGCACCGTGGACAACTCGGGCAGCAGGGCGGCGACACTGCGCTGATGCTCGGGCACCTCGACGATGATCGCGCGCGAGTCGGAGTTGTCGAAGATGTACTGCAGTTCAGCGTTGGTGTAGCGATAGTTGATGTTGACGGGTACGGCACGGATCTTGAGCAGTCCGAGCAGGCTCGTCACGTGTTCCACGCTGTTCTTGAGGAACAGCGACACGTTGTCGTGCGCACCGATCCCGGCGCCCGACAGCAGATGTGCGACCTGGTTGGCGAGACCGTCGAGTTCGGCATAGCTGATCTGCCGTCCCTCATAACTCAACGCGATGCGCTCGGGCACCGCGTCGGCAACCGTCTCGAACACATCGGCCAGATTGAACTTCATGTCTACTCCCTCTGCTGAGCTCGCCGCTATCGGCTGGACTGTGTGAGCACCAGACCGCTGGTGGGAACGCCCGTGCCCGCGGTGACCACGATCTTCTCGGCGTTCTCGACCTGATTGACCGAGTCACCGCGTATCTGCCGGACCGCCTCGGCGATGCCGTTCATCCCGTGGATGTAGGCCTCGCCGAGCTGTCCCCCATGGGTGTTCAGCGGAAGCTGACCCCCGACCTCGAGTGCACCCGGTTGGCGCACAAAGTCTTTCGCCTCACCACGACCGCAGAAGCCGAGCTCCTCGAGCTGCATCAATGTGTACGGCGTGAAGTGGTCGTAGAGAATGGCCATGTCCATGTCCGACGGCCCCAGCCCGGACTGCTTCCACAGCTGGCGTCCCACCAGACCCATCTCGGGTAGGCCGGCGAGGTCGTCCCGGTAGTAGCTCGACATGATGAACTGGTCGTCGGCGCTTCCCGCCGCCGCGCCGGCGATGACCGCCGGGGTGTGCGGGAGGTCCCGCGCACGCTCGGCCGACACGACGACGATGGCCACACCGCCGTCGGATTCCTGGCAGCAGTCGAGCAGGTGCAGTGGCTCGGCGATGTAGCGCGAGGCCTGGTGGTCCTCCAAGGTGATCGGCTTGCCATGGAAGAAGGCGTTCGGGTTGACCGCGGCGTGCTTGCGGTCGACGACGGCGATTCGGCCGAAATCCTCACTGGTCGCCCCGTACTCGTGCATGTACCGCTGCGCGACCATGGCGACGAATGCCGCCGGCGTGGACAGTCCGTGGGGATACACGAACGCGTTGTCGGTGCCCGACGAGTTCTCCTGGTTCGCGACAGCGCTGTTCACCTGACCGAACCGCAGTCCCGACCGTTCGTTGAAGGCGCGGTAGGCGACGACGACATCGGCGACTCCGGTCGCGACCGCCATCGCGGCCTGCTGCACCGTGGCGCACGCCGCGCCACCCCCGTAGTGGATTCGGGAGAAATAGGTCATCTCCTTGATACCGACCGCACGCGCCACGGCGATCTCGGCGTTGGTGTCCATCGTGAACGACACCAGGCCGTCGACATCCTCGGGACTCAGGCCTGCGTCGGCGACGGCGGCAGACACCGCTTCGGCGGCCAATCTCAACTCGCTGCGGCCCGAGTCCTTGGAGAACTCGGTCGCCCCGATCCCCGCGATCGCCGCCTTTCCGGAGAGCCCGGCCATCAGACGTCACCGCCGAATGTCACGGTGACCGTCGAGATCACGTGTTTGCCCAGCGAATTGGTCCCGGTCACCGACACCGTCACCACGGCGTCGGTGATCTCGACGACCTCACCGGTGAAGGTCACCGAATCGTAGGCGTACCAGGGCACGCCGAGCTTGAGATTGATCGACCGGATACGCGCCGTCGGCCCCGCCCAGTCGGTCACGAACCGCTCGACCAGGCCAGTGTCGGTGAGGATGTTGACGAAGATGTCCTTGGAACCCTTGGCCTGCGCGAGGTCACGGTCGTGGTGGACATCCTGGAAGTCACGGGTGGCCAGGGCGGTCGCCACCACGAACGTCGGACTCGCGTCGACGGTCAGCGGAGGCAGCGTGTCGGCGACTCGGACCGGTTGTGTCGCAACGCTGGTCACTTCTGCTCCTCGTTGTCGATCGGTGTCCACGCGTACAGGGTCCACCCAGCGGTCCCTGTGTCGTCGTCGGCCGGGAAGTCGAGAAAGGTGACCTCGACCGGAAGTCCGATCCGGACATCCTCGGGAGCGATCCCGCGGAGCTCACCGAGCATCCGCACGCCTTCGTCGAGCTCGACGAGGGCCACCACGAAGGGCAGCTGCCGGCCCGGGACCTTCGGTGCGTGATGCACCACGTGACTGAACACGGTGCCGCGTCCCGATGCGACGACGTACTCCGTTCGCGGCACGGTGCCATCCGGGTGTCGTGACTTCCAGATGGCGGGGATCGGCGGGTGCCGCAGCGTCCCGTCCTCGAGTTGCTGGATGCGTAGCTCGTGCGCTGCGACGCCCTCCCAGAAGAACTCGGTGTCACGAGAGGCACTGGGGCGCAGCATCCGTGCGGGATCGAGATCGTCGGGGACCGACGACGCCGTGGCATCCCCGGGAGCGGGATCGGCCTGCGCAGGCGGGCGGAACTTGAGGATGCGGAAGGACATCTCTGCGACGACTTCCTCACCGACCGACCAGATGTTGCGGGTGGTGAAGAACCATCCCTCCCCGAGCGCGGTGTTCTTGGGACCGACCACGTCGGTGAGTTCGGCCGAGAGCGTGACCTCCTCGCCCGGACGTGTGTAGCGGTGGTACACGGTGTCGCAGTTGGTCGCGACAACCGAGGTGTAGCCGGCCTCGTCGAACAGTTCGCTGGCCCGTCCCAGCGGATCGTCGGCGGTGCGGCGACCGTGCAGGCCGCGCATCGTCCACACCTGTGCCATCGCGGGCGGTGCGACGATCCCCGGATGCCCGGCGGCGCGGGCCGCGGATTCGTCCACGTAGATGGGGTTCTCGTCGCCCATCGCCTCGACCCAGTTGTGGATCATGGGCTGGTTGATCGGGTCGCGCCCCTTGGTCGGCGCACTGGGGCCGCCGGCCTTGATGGCGTCGGCGGCCGCGCGGATCTCATCGGCGGTCGATGCGGTCATCGCTTGGCCCTCGGCAATCCCAGTCCGGCACCGTCTCCCGCCCCCTGAGGAGCCCGCGACGAAGGAGCGTGCGTCACGAAGGGTCTCGTCACCTCAGCAGCATCGCCCTTCGTGACGCTCGCAAGCTCGCTCCTCAGGGACCCGAACACAGTCAAGTCACCCGCACACTCGCTCCTCAGGGACCCGAACTCAGTCCCTTCACCTGCATACTCGCTCCTCAGGGACCCGAACACAGTCAGGTCACCCGCAAGCTCGCTCCTCAGGGACCGAAACACAGTCCCATCACCTGCACACTCGCTCCTCGGGGATGCACACACAGTCATCGCTTGGCCCTCGGCAATCCCAGTCCGGCGGTGGCGATCATGTCGCGCATGACTTCGTTGACACCACCACCGAAGGTGATGACAACGTTGCGCTTCTGCTGGACATCGAGCCAGTCGACCAGCGCGGCGGTCGCGGGATCGGTGAAATCGCCGTGGCGGCCGACGATCTCGTTGATGAGTCGGCAGATGTGCTGGAGTCGCTCGGTGGCGAAGACCTTGGTCGCCGCGGCGTCCGCCATCGAGATCGACTCACCGCTCGACGCGACCTGCCAGTTGAGCAGTTCGTTGATCCGGGCATAGGCCTCGATCTCGGCGAGGGCGCGCCGGACGTCGGGATGCTTGGCGATCACGGTCCCGTCGGGCCCGGGTTGCTGCGCCCAGGCGCGTATCCGCGCCGCCAGCCCGTCGATCCGACCGGCCGGGCCGAGCATGACGCGCTCATGGTTGAGCTGGGTGGTGATCAACTTCCACCCCTCACCCTCGTCTCCGACCCGCATCGAGACGGGCACCGTCACGTCGTTGTAGTAGGTGGCATTGACATGGTGGGCACCGTCGGCGGTGATGATCGGCGTCCAGCTGAATCCGGGATCGGTCGTGTCGACGATGAGGATCGAGATGCCCTTGTGCTTGGGCGCCTCCTTGTCGGTGCGCACGGCCAGCCAGATGTAGTCGGCGTCGTGTGCGCCGGTGGTGAAGATCTTCTGTCCGTTCACCACATAGTGATCGCCGTCGAGAACTGCGCTCGTGGTCAGCGACGCGAGATCGGTACCGGCTCCGGGCTCGGTGTAGCCGATCGCGAAGTGAACCTCCCCGGCGAGGATGTCCGGCAGGAACTTCCGCTTGAGCTCATCGGTGCCGTGTTCCTGCAGCGTCGGGCCGACGGTCTGCAAAGTGACGGCCGGCAGAGGGACGTCTGCGCGGACGGCCTCGTTGGTGAAGATCTGCTGCTCGATCTGGCCGAACCCTTTGCCGCCGTACTCTTTCGGCCAGCCGACGCCGAGCCAGCCATCTTTGCCCATTTGGCGAATGACCTTGCGGTAGGTCTCACCATGGCGTTCGGTGAGCATGACCTCTGCGTCTGCGGGGCTGACCAGCCCGGCGAAATACTCGCGGAGTTCGGCACGCAACGCGGCTTGTTCCGGTGTGAGATCAATGAACATGTGCTGCCTGCGCTTTCGGGTCGAGGCGCGCGTCGGAGTCGTCCGCGACCTCGTCGAGTCGCGCATCGGCGCCGCCGACGAGGCGGGCGAGATCCTTGGCGATGGAGAAGTACCGGTGCAGCGGATAGGTGACGTCGACGCCGATCCCGCCGTGCAGGTGCGTCATCGTCCGCAGTGTCGCCGGGACCTCGGCTGCCAGCCAATAACCCGCGATGCCGAGATCCTGTGCGGCGTCCAGGCCCTCGGTCATCCGCCAGGCGGCCGCCGTGGTGGCGAGGTTGAGGGACCGGCCGACGATGTAGACATCGGCGAGCTGCTGGCCGACGGCCTGGAACAGCGCGATCGGCTTGCCGAACTGCTCGCGTTGCGTGACATGCGTGGCGGTGAGACGGGCGGCGCCGTCGACGAGCCCGTCCGCATAGGCCGCCAGCAGCAATCGGTAGTGGTCACGCAGCACATCGACATCCGCGGTCAGCACATCGGTCTCGTCGAACTGCACGTCGTCGAAGCGGACGGTGTATTCGCCCCAGCCGGCCGACGACGGGGTGCGCGTGAGGGTCACCCCCGGGCTGTCGCCGCTGACGACGACCACGCCACCGTCGGTTGCGACGACCAGCGCAGCCGCACCCTCGGCATGCAGCACTCCGGTCTTGGTCCCGGTCAGTCTGCCGTCGCGGATGGTGGTGTGCGGTGTGGAGGTCAGAGCGTCGCCCTGCTCTCCGATCGCTGTCGCGTGCCACCCACCGTCGGCGAGCGTGCGACCCCATTTCGCGGTCGCCGCGTCCGACGCGTGACGCAGTGTCAGCGCCGAGACGAGCGTGCCGATCGCCGGTGTCACCGCGGCGGCCGACCCCATGGCCCGCAGCAACGGGAGCAGATCGTTCACCGCCACCTCGTCGCCGCCGAGATCGGCCGGCAACGGCAGCGCCAGCAGTCCGGCGCCCGTGACCGACGCCCAGAGGGTGTCGTCGAAGCCACCGCCCCCCGGCTGATCGAACCTGCTCTCCCAATCCGGCTGATGCCGGGCGAATACCTCCGCGGCCGCGTCGCGAACAGCGACGGCCGTGTCGTCGAGGGCGAAGTCCACCCCACTGCCTCCTTGCGACAAATTAGAACCTGTTCTAGTTGTATCAGACGTCACGACCCCAGGGGTCGGTATGGGTCCTCAACTGCCGATTCGAGGCTTTCCGGGGCGGCGCGAGCCGTCAGCCGCGCGGCAAACCGAGAATGCGTTCCGCCGCCGCGGTGCGCAGGATCTGCGTGGTTCCGCCCGCGATGGACAGGCACCGGTTCTGCAGGAACAGGTCGGAGGCCTCGCCGGCGGCAATGCCGTCCACGCCGAGAAGATCGAGAGCGAACTCCGGGACCGCCTGACGGTGGCGGACGCCGATGAGCTTGCGCACGCTCGACAGCGCCCCCGGGTCGTGCCCGGCGAGCCGCTGGGTGACCGCTCGTGCGTCGAGGACGCGGCCGACGTGTGCCTCGGCGACGAGGCCGCCGAGGGTCGCCAACTCGCCGGGTTCGAGGTCGCGGCCGGACCCGGAGATCTGGCCGAGCACGGCGTCCATCTCCTTGCCGAGGCCCGAGCCACCCATCGCCACCCGCTCGTTGGCGAGCGTGGTGCGGGCGAGTCGCCAGCCGCCGTTGATCTCGCCGACGACGCACTCGTCGGGGACGAACACGTCGTCGAGGAAGACCTCGTTGAAATTGGCCCGGCCGGTGAGCTCGCGCAGCGGACGGATGTCGATGCCCGAGGCGGCCATGTCGATCAGGAAGTAGGTGATGCCCTTGTGCTTCGGCGCGTCCGCGTCGGTGCGTGCGAGACACACACCCCAGGTCGCGTTGTGGGCCTGCGAGGTCCAGATCTTCTGCCCGGTGAGAGACCATCCCCCGTCGACGCGGGTGGCCCGGGTACGCAGGGCGGCCAGATCCGATCCCGCCTCGGGTTCGCTGAAAAGCTGACACCATACGAGATCGCCGGCCAGGGTCGGACCGACGAACCGTTCACGCTGGGCGTCGGTGCCGTGTTCGAGGATCGTCGGGATCGCCCAGGCGCCGATCACGAGATCGGGGCGGACCACATCTGCGCGGTCGAACTCGGTGTCGATCAGCAATTGCAGTGCCGGTTCCGCGGCCAGCCCGTACGGGCGCGGCCAGTGTGGCATCAGGTAGCCGGACTCGGCGAGCACCTGTCGTTGCCGGTCGGGTTCGGTGGCCGCGATGCGCGCCACCTCCTCCCTGACCTCGGCCCGCCGGTCCTCGACCGACGACAGGTCGATCTCGAAATCGCGTCGGGCACCGTCGAGTCCCAACTGCCCGAGGGCACGTCGGGAGCGCGTGGCCTGCCCCAGAGCCGACCGTGCCGTCGTCGCCGACCGCAGGTACAGATGCGCGTCGTGCTCGAAGGTGAAGCCGATGCCCCCGAGGATCTGCACGCAGTCCTTGGAGTTGGCGACGGCGGCGTCGGCGACGATCACGTCGGCCGCATACCGGCTGAGGGCCAGCTGGGCGATGGCGTTCTCGTCGGCCGCGCCGAAGAGCATCTCGTCGACCGCACGCGCGAGATCCCACGCGACAGCCGTGAGCTCCTCGCTGCGACAGAGCATGTCCGCGCAGATGTGTTTGATCGCCTGGAATGAGCCGATGGGCGAACCGAACTGGGTACGCACCTTCGCGTAGGCGACGGCGGTGTCGAGCGACCAGCGCGCCACGCCGCTCTGATAGGCCGCCGACATCGCCGACAGCACGCCCGCCATCAGCTCCGCGTCGCCCGGTCCACCATCGCCGAGCGCGATGAGATCGTCGGCGAGCAGACCCGACAGCCGAACCGTCGACACCGACTCGGTGCCGCTGACCGGGACGTGCGGCGCGATGTCGCGGGCACCCGTGCCCGGCGGGACGATCCACCACGTGCCCGCACGACCGGGCACGGTCATCGGCACCACGAACGCGCAGTCGTCGACGGCCGCGGGTACCAATCCGAGATCGACGCTTCCGTCGACGATGTCGAGCGGATCATGTCCTGCATGTGCCCGTGCGGGGGTCGCCACCGCCACCTCGCCCGCGACCACGCGGGCCAGCAGATCAGCGGCACCCTCGTCGGCGCTGCGAGACAGACCGATGGCGGCGGCGACGATCGGGCCGATCGGCCCCGGCACGAGGCTGACCCCGCATTGCTCGACCATCGCGGCGACATCGGTGAACGTGGCACCGAAGCCGCCGCGATCCTCCGGCAGAGCGCCGGCGAAGACGCCGAACTCGGCGAGTTGGGGCAGCAGGCCCGACCACTGGTCGGCCGGTTTGTCGATGTCGGCGCGCACCAGCTCGGTGGTGTGGACACCCTGCGCCCAGGTGGAGATCGCGTCACAGACGGCGATCTGTTCGGTAGACGTGGCGATTGTCACGTGATTCCTCTGTATGTCAGGTTGTGACGGGCAAATAGAACCTGTTCTAATATGCCATGGGTGAATGCCGACCGGTAGGCACCCCGTCTCGACCGATCACGTGAGGATGTCTGCGAACACATGGCACGTTCTGCACCGGCCAACGCGTCCGTCGACTCGGCGGCCACCGCCGCCCCGTCCAACGGCACGTCGACGTCCGTGGGAACCGAGACCGGCTCGGCTGCCCAACGTGAACGCCGTCGCCGCATCCTCGACGCCACCCTCGCGTTGGCGTCCAAGGGCGGTTACGACGCAGTCCAGATGCGGACCGTCGCCGACAAGGCCGACGTCGCCGTCGGCACGCTCTACCGGTACTTCCCCTCGAAGGTCCACCTGCTGGTCACCTCGCTCGCCCGCGAACTCGGACGGGTCGAATCACGGGTCGACCGCTCACAACTGCGCGGCGACAACGCCGTCGAACGCCTGCGACACGTCCTGGACATGATCACCTATGCGATGCAACGGGATCCGCTCCTCACCGAGGCGATGACGCGCGCATTCATGTTCGCCGACGCCTCGGCCACCGCCGAGGTCGATCAGGTCGCCGGGATCATCGACCGGCTACTCGCCGGCGCGATGGTCGACGAAGGTGAGCCCACCGAGGAGGATCTCGCGGTCGCACGCGTCCTCGCCGACGTGTGGATGTCGAATCTGGTGCAGTGGCTGACGCGTCGCGCATCGGCCACCGACGTCACCAATCGCCTCGAGCTGACCGTTCGGTTGCTGCTCAAGGACCGCCTGTAGTCGGAGTCAACGGCGCCGACCGTGTCCAATTTCGCGCCGACCGTGCCCAGAATCTCGCCGATCGGGTCCAGTTGCGCACTCAGCGACCGGCGACCGCCGCGACCTTCTTCGCCGGCGCCTTCGGGGTGAGATCGGCCGCGATCTTCGGCCACGTACGACGCAGGTCCGACTCCCAGTACTCCCACGAGTGAGTGCCGTTCGGCCTCGACAGCATCGTCATCGGCACCCGCAGGCTCCGCATCCGCTGCGCCATCTGCTGAGTGCACTGGTTCACCGCGGCCTCGATGATCCCGCCGAGGACGACCTGATTGGCCAGCGTCAGCGGATTGCCTTGGATCAGACGGGCTTCCGGCCGGTCGTACGGACCCGGCAGCCCGGTGCCGGTGGTCATATAGACCTTCGTCGAGCGCAATTTGGCTGCGTTGACGAACGGGTCGTTCTGTCGCCAGCCCGCTCCGCCGACCGGTCCCCACATGTTGTCGAGGCTGCCCTGCCCACGATCCGCCACGACCATCCGGATGTAGGCCTGCCCCACCGGATCACTGGTACGCGCGCACCCGCTGTAGGCGGCGACCGACTTGTAGAGGTGCGGGGCGGCGATCGCGAGGTTCAGCACGGACGTGCCGGCCATGGAGATCCCGGCGATCGCGTTGACCTTGGTCGTGTCGAACTCCTTGTCGATGAGCGGCGGGAGTTCCTTGGTGAGGAACGTCTGCCACTTGTTGCGACCGAGAACGGGGTCGTCGCGCTGCCAGTCGGTGTAGTACGAGAAGGCCCCGCCGATCGGCGTGACCACATTGACGTTCTTGTCGGCAAAGAACTTCACATAGTCGGTTTTCGCAGCCCAGGTCGCCGAGTCCTCACCGCCGCCCGCACCGTTGAGGAGGTAGAAGGTGGGTCGCGGCTTGCTCGCATCGCGCGGGCGGAGCACGGTGATCGGAATCATCTTCCGCATCGCGGCCGAGTACACGATCGCGGTGACCTGCTGCTTGTTGTCGTGGATGATCGTGTCGATCCGAGACACATTCGGATCCGGTGTGGGCGCCGCCTGCGCCGCCGCTGCACCGATGGTCAGCGCGACCGCCGCCGCCACTCCGGCACCCACCCACGCCAACCGTCCCCGACCCGAACGTGCGCCCACCGCTATTCCCTTCAGTAACAATTGTCACAACCGTCTCAGATCGTATCCGCCGGGAGTGATGCGCCCCAAGCCGAGGACGGCCTTGTTAGGCGTTTGTGACGTGCGGCGTGCGCGGGACCATCAATCCGAACATCGCACGCAAACAATCAGCCAGGTCCGCATCAGGAGTGGCCAGCCAGCGTTCGTGGCCCGCCGACGACGCCGCGAGCACCGCGAAGGCAACGGCCATCGGGTACTCGTCGGCCGGTACGGTGCCCGTCCGCTGTGCGACGAAGTCCGCGACAACCGATCGCCACTGCCGGTAGACCGCGTTGGCGTGGGCCTGGACAGCCGGGGTGTGCAGGATGAGTTGAGCGCGCTGACGTGCCCACTCGAGCTCTGCGCCACGGTGGTCGATGGCGCCGATGAAGGCCTCTTCGACGACGTCGGCAGGATTCGCGGACCTCGGCGCCGCCTGGATCATCTCGCGGAAGTGGGCCAGCTCGGCGTCGGATTCCACCCAGACGACGTCGGCTTTGGTCGCGAAGTACCGAAAGAAGGTACGACGACTGACACCGACAGCGGCGGCGATGTCCTCGACGGTGGTCTGATCGAAGCCGTCCCGGAGGAACAGTCGCTGGGCGGCGGCGGCGAGCGCGTGTGCACTGGTGCTCGCGGGTCGGCCACCCCGGTCGACCTCCGCGTGGACGTCGACCCCCGCACCGGTCGGCACGCGCTGCTCAGCCATCTGACCATCGTCTCACCCCCGCGCCCCGAAATCCCGGCGTGACACCCTGGCGTTGTGACACCGAGTGACATATCCTTCGACTGAGACGTGGCTCACACGTCACAGCGAAAGGGAGAGGTCACATGGGCAAGCTGGACGGCAAAGTCGCCTTCATCACCGGAGCAGCGCGAGGTCAGGGACGCAGTCACGCGATCCGCCTCGCGCAGGAAGGCGCCGACATCATCGCGGTCGACGTCAGCGAGCAGATCGCGACGGTCCCCTACGACACCGCACGTCCGGGCGATCTTGATCAGACCGTCAAGGAGGTCGAGGCACTCGATCGACGGATCATCGCCTCCGAGGTCGACGTGCGCGACCTCGCCGGGCTGCAGAAGGCCGCCGACGACGGTGTCGCCGAACTGGGCCGGCTCGACATCGTCCTGGCCAACGCCGGGATCAGCACCATGTCACCGACGATCGAGATGTCCGAGGAGATGTGGGACACGATGATCGGCATCAATCTCACCGGCGTGTGGAAGACCGTCCGGGCCGCGGTTCCACACATCGTCTCCGGTGGCCGTGGCGGGTCGGTCGTGTTGACCAGTTCCTTGGCCGCCGTCATCGCCTACGAGAACATCGCGCACTACTCCGCCGCCAAACACGGACTCGTCGGTCTGATGCGCACGCTGGCGAAAGAGCTGGGCCCGCAGGGAATCCGGGTGAACACGGTGCACCCCACCACCGTGGCCACCGACATGGTCCTCAACGACGCCACCTATCAGCTCTTCCGGCCCGATCTCGAGCACCCCAGCCGCGCCGACTACGAGGAGGCCGCTCGCGAGATGAACACCCTGCCGGTCGCGATGGTCGAGCCGATCGACATCTCCAACGCCGTCCTCTACCTGGTCTCCGACGACGGCCGGTACGTCACCGGAACGACCCATGTCGTCGACGCCGGCGGGCGACTCTGATCTGCCGACGATCGACTTCCCCTGGCTGAAAACCAGCCCTCCACAACGACAAAGGAGTCACCGTGGGTCTCTTGGACGGCAAGACAGTACTCATCACCGGCGGCGCCCGCGGGCAGGGTCGTGCGCACGCCGTGACCTCGGCGCGTGAGGGTGCCGACGTCATCCTCCTCGACATCACCGAACAGATCGATTCGGCGAACTACCCGCTCGCCACCGCCGACGACATGGCCGAGACCGTCCGGCAGGTCGAGCAATTCGACCGGCGGGCACTCTCGTTCGATGCCGACGTCCGGGATCAGGGACAGCTCGACGAGGTCGTCGCCGGAGGTATCGCCGAGTTCGGCAAGATCGACATCCTCATCGCGAACGCGGGCATCTGGACCCGCGCCCCGTTCTGGGAGATGACCGACGAGATGTGGCAGGACATGATGGATGTCAACCTCACCGGTGTCTGGAAATCGGCGAAAGCCGTGGCGCCCCATATGATCGAGCGGCAGACCGGGTCGATCGTGATCACCTCGTCGGTCAACGGCCTCGAACCGGGCATGAACTATGCGCACTACGTGGCCACCAAACACGGGGTCATCGGTCTGATGAAGAACATCGCGCTCGAACTCGCGCCGCACGGAGTGCGCTGCAACTCCATCAATCCGGGCGCGATCCTCACGCCGATGACCAATCAGCAAGCGGCCTGGGACATGTTCGCCGGGCACGAGGGAGGCACGCGCGACGATCTGGTCGCCGGCGGCTACAGCTTCCATGCACTCAAGGCCACCACGTTCATGCCGCCCGAGGTCATCGCGAACACGGCGCTGTACCTCAACTCCGATCTCGCGGCGACGGTGACCGGCGTGACCATCCCGGTCGATGCCGGCCACATGCTGCTGACCGGCGTCAACCAGGAACCGGTGACGTGACCGTCAACGGTTCGGTGCGTCACGGCGTCGACGACCTCGCCGCGATCCGGAGCCGGATCGCCGCGCAGGTCGTCGGTCGTGACCGTGAACTCGACCTCGTGCTCGCAGCGGTCGCCGCCGGCCGCGACCTCATCCTCGAGGGACCGCCCGGCACCTCGAAGAGCACTGTGCTGCGCGCGATCACCGCCGAGTGGGGCATCCCGCTGGTCCTGGTGGAGGGCAATGCCGACCTGACGCCGAGTCGGCTTGTCGGTCATCACAATCCGTCGAGAGTACTGCGGGAGGACTACAGCGCCGCCAACTTCGTCGACGGCCCACTGCTCGAGGCTATGCGCGGGGGCGGGTTCCTCTACGTCGAGGAGTTCAACCGTGCCCCGGAGGACACCATCGACACCCTGTTGACGGCGATGGCCGAGCGGGTCATCACCGTGCCCCGCGTGGGCGCGGTGGCCGCGCATCCGACGTTCCGCATCGTCGCATCGATGAATCCGTACGACAACGTGGGAACCACCCGTCTGTCCACGTCGGTCCACGATCGGATGTGCCGACTCGTCGTCGATTATCAGGATGCGGGGGCCGAGCGCGAGATCGTCTCACGTAGAGCCGCTCCGGTCGACATGCGGGTCACTGCCGACGCCGTCACCGTCACCCGCGCCACGCGTGACCGTGACGACGTCCGTCAGGGCAGCAGCGTCCGCGGTGCCATCGACCTGGCGCTGGTGGTCGGTCAACTGTGCGCGATGCGCGGTGTCACGGTCCCGGCGGCGCCGGGCATCGACCCTCCGCGCGATCTCCCGACCGACTACACGACGGCGTTCCTCGACGCCATGCTGGTGACACTCTCCGGCCGAATCCACCTCGACGACACGGCCTTCACCACCGCCGAGGGCATCCTCACCGAGATCTGGCAGGATCACTTCCTGCTGAATCCGGCCGCCGCCGAGCCCGGTTGAAGAGCCGTCGAGGCGGACTCCCCACTGGCGCGACGCTCCTCTCGGGAGCGACCCTCGCGGACACTGAAACCTCTACGCCGACGACCCAAGACCCTCGAGGAGGAACCCGACCTCCTCGTCGCATCGTCGTCGGGTGGCGGATTCGTGGTCACGGATCATCGACCCGGGAAGCCCGGCTCGACCGCGCCGCCCGGCGGGCCCGGCGCGCCGTCGGCGACCGACGAGGACGGTGAAGTGGCCACGGAGGCAGACTCTCTCGTCGTCGACGACGTCGCGCGGCACCGTGCCCGCCGGATCGCCCGGAAACTGGCACTCGCGCAGGTCCTGCACACGAGACACGCGCCGCGGGGTGCGACCGGAACACTGGTGACCCGGCGGTGGCGTGGCGACTCCGACGAGATCGACCTCGACGCGACGCTCGAGGCGATCGCCGCGAATCCGCTCCCCACCGACGACGACATCCTGGTCCGGCAACGGGTTCGCCGGCGCCGGTCGATCATGCTCGTCGTCGACATCTCGGGATCGGCACGCGGCGAACAGGTCCGGACCGCGGCGGCGACGGTGGGTGCCCTGGTCGGTGAGCTGAGCCGAGACGCCGTGGGCGTCATCGCCTTCTGGTCGGCGGCAGCGCTGATCTCGCCGCTCGGGGAGCCGATCGAGCCCGATCGTGTTGTCGATCAGCTGCTCACGTTGACTTCGCAGGGATTGACCAACGTGTCGTTCGCCCTCTCGGTGGCCGCCGAACAGTTGCGTGGGACGCCCTCCGCGGACGCTCGCGTCCTGCTGCTCAGCGATTGCGTTCACAACGCCGGACCCGATCCTCGGATCGTCGCTGCGACGCTCCCCCGTCTCGACGTCCTGCTCGATGTGTCAGGCGAGCACGACACCGACCTCGGACGTGACCTCGCCCGCGTCGGGCGCGGCCGGGCGATACCCATCCGAACCGATCACGACGTCGCGCCCGCGTTGCGTCGGATCTTCGCTGGGTGAGGGTGGGGGCACCCGATCCCTGAGGAGCGAGCTTGCGAGCGTCACGAAGGGGCCCTTCGTGACACTCGGCTGGCGCCTCGCTCCTCAGGGATCACTTCTCAGCGATGCGTGAAAGCCGGGTCCCGCTTCTCGACGAACGCGGCCATTCCCTCGGACTGGTCGTCGGTGGCGAAGGTCGAGTAGAACAGTGCGCGCTCGGCGCGAATCCCCTCCGCCAGACCGGACTCGAAGGCGCGATTGACCGCATCCTTGGCCAGCGACGCGGCGATGAACGACTTCGACGCGATCGTCGCCGCGACCTCCTTGGCCGTGGTGAGGCAGTCCTCGGCCGGAACCACCCGCGACACCAGGCCGAGCTTGTCGGCCTCGTCGACCTTCATGTTCCGGCCGGTCAGGATCATGTCCATCGCCTTGGGCTTGCCGACAGCACGCGTGAGTCGTTGCGAGCCACCGATTCCCGGGATCACACCGAGGTTGATCTCGGGCTGCCCGAAGACCGCGTTGTCACCGGCGATCAGGATGTCGCAGATCATCGCCAGCTCGCACCCACCGCCGAGCGCATACCCGGTGACCGCGGCGACGATCGGCGTGCGCAGCCGCGAGAGATCGTCCCATGCACCGAAGAACTGCTCGCCGACGACGTCGCTGTAGCTCTTGGACGACATCTCCTTGATGTCGGCACCGGCGGCGAACGCGCGTTCCGAGCCGGTGATGACGATCGCCCCGATTCCCGCGTCCTTGTCGAACTCGGTGGCAGCGCCGACGACCTCGGTCATCAGGGTGGTGTTCAACGCGTTGAGGGCCTTCGGCCGGTTCAGCGTGATGACACCGACCCGCCCGTCGCGTTCGACGATGATCGTCTCGTGATCAGACACTCGAATCCTCCTGTGGTGCAGCGTTGATGGTCAACTCCAGGTCATCCGGGAGCGGCGCGAAGTAGGCGTCGATCTCGGCCGCCGGGACGTCGCGGTGCTCGGTGTGACGCCACGACGGGGTGCGATCCTTGTCGATGACCTGGGCGCGGATCCCCTCGGCCATGTCCGGATGCAGCAGGCTGCGCAGCGATACGCGGTACTCACGCTTGAGCGTCTCGACCAGGGTCGGCTTCTCGTCGCGCAGCGAACGCAGTGTCACCGCCAGCGCGGTCGGGCTCTTCCCCGCGATCGAAGCGGCGGTCTTGTCGGCGTCCTCAGTCCCGACCGCACGGCAACGCTCGATGATCTCGGCCACCGTGTCGGCAGCGAACGCATCACGGATCCAGTCGCGTCGGCCTTCCACGGCGGATTCGGGCGGCTCCTGCGCGTACTTCGCCAGGGCGTCGGCCGGTCCCGCCTCGCCGACGGCCCGCCGGAACGCGTCCAGGTCGTCGGCGGGGACGAAGTGATCGGCCAGGCCGAGCGCGAGTGCATCGGCACCCGACAGGTGCGTCGCGGTGAGACCGGCGTATACGCCCAGATTGTCCGGGACCCGGGCGAGCAGATGCGTGCCGCCGACGTCGGGAACGAAGCCGATACCGACCTCGGGCATCGCGAGACGCGTGCGGTCGGTGACCACGCGGGTGTTGGCGTGGGCGGAGATGCCGACGCCCCCACCCATGACGATTCCGTCCATGATCGCGATGTACGGCTTCGGGTAGCGCGCGATGTCGGCGTTGAGTCGGTATTCGTCGGCCCAGAAGAGTGCAGACGCACATGCGGCCGCCTCATCGTCACCGGCGTCCGACCCGCTCAGCGCCGATGCGTCGCGGTGGATGGCGACGATGTCGCCACCGGCGCACAACCCGCGCTCACCGGCGCCGGCGAGAACGACCGCACTGACGTCGGCCTCCGCGGCCCAGCCGCGGAGCAACTCATCCATCGCGGTGACCATCGGGTGGTCGAGCGCGTTGATCGACTTCGGACGGTTCAGCGTCAGGGTCGCAACCCCGGCATCGACCGCCGACAGCACAGATGGTTCGACCGTCATGACCTGGTCTCCTCGCATGATTGTCCGATTACCCCAACCGATAGTTGCATATCCTAGTAAAGGAGTACAGGGGGTGTCCCGTCACCCCCGGACGCACGATCAGGGGTGAGCCCGGACGAGGACCTCGATGACGGTGGTCAGCACCGTCCGGTCATCCTGATCCACCAACGCCGCAGCTGCCGTCACCAGCGCGCGACCACGCTCGTCGACGACGATGTCGTCGATGGTCATCGAGCCCGTGAGGACGTCGCCTGGCCGCACGGGCCGGCGGAACTCGACATCGAGGAGCCGTCGGCCCGCAATCACCTGCCAGTCGGCGAAGGCGCCCTGCACCGCGAGTCGCTGGAAGATCGCCAGGGTATGGATACCGCTGGCGATCAATCCGCCGAACGTGCCGGCCGCCGCGGCCTCGGCGTCGACGTGGAAGCTCTGCGGATCCCACTGCCGCGCGAAGTCCACGAGGTCATCCTCGCCGACGGAATGCGACCCCAGCCGGTAGACGTGTCCGATCCGGAGGTCGTCGGCGTAGGCGGGGCGCGGGGTCTCGTTCACAGTGCGAAGGCTATCCGGAGGCGATGGCGGGAGGGTGTCCGGCGCTCGTCCCCCGACCCGTGCGCGATCCGACAAGGATCCATGCGCATCCGTGCAAGTATCCGCGTTCCCCGGTGCCCAGACTTGTGGCAACGGTCACAACCGAGCGTTCGTGACCGGTCTGCACCTGCGAGGCAAGGAGAACCATGACTGCGGTAGACGACACCAGAGTCCGTGCAACACTGCCGGATTCGACGGCGACAGAACTCTTCGTGGACGGGCGATGGCGCGCGGCCGCCGAAGGCGCGACTTTCAGTGATCTCAACCCGGCGACCGAAGAGCTGCTCGCGACGGTCGCCTCCGCCACCGCATCCGATGTCGACGACGCGGTGCGATCCGCCCGGAGGGCACTGTCGGGTGAGTGGTCGGCGACACCCGGGGTCGTGCGGGGCAAGATCCTCAACGCGGTCGCCGACCTGATCGAGCGCGACGGGGATCTGCTCGCCCGTCTCGAGGCGCTCGACATCGGCAAGCCGGTCGGGCAGCCCTCCATGCTCGACATCCCCAACGCGGCAGCCACTTTCCGCCACTTCGCCGGTTGGGCCGACAAGATCACCGGTCAGACGATCCCGACGGCAGGCTACTTCGGTCAGCCCACCCACTCCTACACGGTGCGTGAACCGGTGGGCGTCATCGGCGCGATCATCCCGTGGAACACCCCGCTGATGATCACCGCGTGGAAGCTGGCACCCGCACTGGCCGCCGGCAACACCGTCGTGGTCAAGCCGCCGGAGGACGCCCCGCTGTCCATCCTGCATCTGGGTCGGCTCCTGCAGGAGGCCGGCGTGCCCGACGGTGTGGTCAACATCGTGCCCGGCCTCGGCGAGGTGGCCGGTGAGGCTCTGGTGACCCATCCCGATGTGGACAAGATCAGCTTCACCGGGTCGCCGCGCGTCGGACGGCACATCGCCAAGGCGGCGGCCGACACCTTCAAGCGCACCACGTTGGAACTCGGCGGCAAGTCGCCGCAGATCATCCTCGCCGACGCCGACGTCGAGACCGCGGTCAACGGAACCGCCATGGGACTGTTCTTCAATCAGGGCGAGGTGTGCGCCGCCGGCACGCGGGTGCTCGTGCACCGGTCGCTCTACGACCAGGTCGTCGAGGGTCTGGCCGCGGCCGCGAACGCACAGGTCCTCGGCGATCCACTGGATCCGGGCACGACGATGGGTGCCCTGGTCAACGCGAAACAGCGCGACACCGTGCTGGAGTACATCGCGGCAGGCACCCGGGAGGGCGCACGCGTCGTCGCCGGTGGCGAGAAGGGTTCCGACACCGGGTTCTTCGTGCAGCCGACGATCTTCGCCGATGCGACCAACGAGATGTCCATCGCCCGCGAGGAGATCTTCGGTCCCGTCGGCACGGTGATTCCCTTCGACGAGGTCGAGGACGCCATCCGGATCGCCAACGACACCGATTACGGTCTCGCCGCGAGTATCTGGACTCGCGACGTCTCCTACGCCCATTCGCTGGCGTCGAAGGTCCGCGCGGGTGCGGTGTGGGTCAACGGATGGGCCGCAATCGATCCCGCCCTGCCGTGGGGCGGCATGAAGACCAGCGGTGTCGGCCGCGAACTCGGCTGGGCCGGGATCGTCGCCAACACCGAGGAGAAGGTCGTCACCGTCGTCCTCTGACGGTGACCACGAGAAGGAGACACCAATCATGAAGACCCAAGCAGCAGTTCTGTGGGAGCCCGGTCAGTCCTGGCAGATCGAGGAACTCGTGCTCGACGCGCCGAAGTACGGCGAGGTGAAGGTCGAACTCGCCGCGTCCGGGATGTGCCATTCGGACGAGCACGTCCGCGACGGCAGCGTACCGGTGGGGATGTACCCCTACATCGGCGGGCACGAGGGCGCCGGTGTGGTCACCGAGATCGGCCCGGGCGTGACGACGGTCGAGGTCGGCGACCACGTCGCCCTGGGGTTCATCCCGGCGTGCGGCCGTTGCCCGTCGTGCGCGACCGGCAAGTCCAGCATCTGCGACCTCGGCGCCAATCTCCTTGCCGGCGTGCAGCTCTCCGACGGAACCGCGCGTCATCACGTGAACGGCCAGGACGCCGGACTCATGTGTCTGCTCGGCACCTTCGCGCCGGTCACCGTCGTGAACGAGGCCTCCTGCGTCAAGCTGACGAAGGACATCCCGCTCGACAAGGCGGCATTGGTCGGTTGCGGTGTCACGACCGGATGGGGTTCGTCGGTCTACGCCGCGGAGGTGTCTGCCGGTGAGACCGTCGTCGTCCTGGGCATGGGTGGTGTCGGCTGTGGCGCCGTGCAGGGAGCGGCCCTGGCGGGCGCCCGGCACGTCGTGCTCGTCGACCCCTCTCCGTTCAAGCGAGATCAGGCCAAGGTGTTCGGCGCGACGCACGCGGTCGCCACTGTCGACGAGGCGCTGACGCTGCTGCAGGATCTCACCTGGGGGCAACTGGCCGACAAGGTGCTCATCACCGTCGACGTCGCCGACGGTGCCCTGATCGCGCCGGCGATGAGCCTGGTCGCGAAAGGCGGTATCTGCGTTCAGGTCTCGGTCGGAGATCTGACCCAGACCGAGGTCAGCCTGAGCCTGTTCGATCTCACCGCCATGCGCAAGACGCTCAAGGGCGCCTGGTTCGGCAATGCCAACATCCGCTTCGACATCCCCCACCTGCTGCGTCTGTACATGGAGGGTCATCTCAAGCTGGACGAGATGATCACCCGCACGTACTCGCTCGATCAGGTCAACGATGGGTATGAGGCGATGCGCAAGGCGGAGAATGTGCGCGGCGTGATCATGTACTGAGATCGCTTCGGTCCCCGAGGATGCCCCTTCGTGACGCCCTCCGCACGCTCCGGGCTCCTCAGGGACCGGGTGGGAAACCCCTTCGTGACGCCCTCCGCAGGCTCCGGGCTCCTCAGGGACCGAATGTTCCCTGAGGAGCGAGCGTGCGAGCGTCACGAAGGGCCGGCGACACCTCCACGACTCTCGCGGAACTCCCGCGGTGTCATCCCGTACGTACTCTTGAACAGCCGCGAGAAGTGCGCGGCGTCGACCAATCCATTGGCGGCGCAGATCGATCCGACACTGCGATGCAACTGCGTCGCGTCCGTCAGATCACGCCGGCACCGTTCCAGCCGGCGCTGCCGGATGAAACCAGCGACGGTGTGCCCGTCGTGGGCGAAGAGTTTCTGCAGATACCGCACCGACACGTGATGGTGCGCGGCCACCTTCGCGGGCGACAACCCGCTGTCGCTCAGGTTGCCCTCGATGTACGACCGGGCTGACAGCAGCACGGTCTCCCCTGCTCCCAACGTGTCGTCGGGAGCGGATGCCCGCAGCGCGGCGCTCACCAGGTCTGCGACGGCATCGCCGACCAGAGGTGACGAGCATGCGCCCGACCCGGACAGCGCCTGCGACCGCAGCGACACCAGCATCGGCGTGATCAACGCACCGATGCCCGTGCTCGACGTGATCGTGCGCGCAGTGCCCTCGTGGAGCTCATTGTCGGTCACCCGCAGCGAGGCTCGCGGGATGACCGCGACGAGCATGTCGAACGAGTCGCCGAGCGCGAGTTCGTACCGTTCACTGGTGTCGTAGATCGCCAGATCACCCGCGCTGAGCCGGGCCTCTCGATCGTGCTGCGACACCGTCGAGGTCCCCCGCATCTGCACGCCCACCTTGATGACGCCGGGATCGGAACGACGGATCGTCGAGGCGGACCGGCGCACGTGTACCCGGGCGCCCACGACATCCGACAATTGCAGCGGACCGAGTCCGACGCTCGACAGCCCACCCCGGAAGGCGGACGCCTGCCCGGCCATCGGCGCGGCGTCGAGCGGCACGAAGGCTTCGGAGATCGCAGCTCGCCACCCGTCGAAACCGATGTCGCGCAACGGTTCGTCTGCAGACGTTGTGGTCGCGATCATGGCATCAGTCCTTCGGCCGGTTGTCCACCAGTCGTCGAGCTTTTCCGGTGGAACGCTGCAACGTGCCCGGCGCGGCGACGGCCACGTCCACGGTGACGCCGATCCGGTTCTTGATGAGCTTCCTCAACGACGCCGCCGCGGCGACATGCTGGTCACTCGACACCTCGGGACGGTACTCGACATGCACCGTCAGGGTGTCCATTCGCCCCGGGCGCTCCAGAACGCACTGGAACTGCGGTGCGAGCGCCGGCTCGGTCAGGATCAGTTCCTCGATCTGTGTCGGGAACAGGTTCACCCCGCGCAGGATGATCATGTCGTCGCTGCGGCCGGTGATCTTCTGGATCCGCCGCATCGTCCGCGCCGTCCCCGGCAGCAGCCGGGTCAGATCGCGGGTGCGGTAGCGCACGATCGGCATGGCCTCCTTGGTGAGCGAGGTGAACACGAGTTCGCCCTCCTCCCCGTCGGGCAGGACCTCGCCGGTCATCGGATCGATGATCTCCGGGTAGAAATGGTCTTCCCAGATGTGCAGGCCGTCTTTGGTCTCGACACATTCTTGTGCCACACCGGGTCCCATCACTTCGGACAGACCGTAGATGTCGACGGCGTCCATACCGAGTTGCTGTTCGAGTTCGCGACGCATCTGCTCGGTCCACGGCTCGGCGCCGAACACCCCGGTCCGCAGTGAGGTGGCCGCTGGGTCGATGCCCTTGGCGATCATGGCATCCAGGATCGTCAGCATGTACGACGGCGTCACCATGATCGCGTCCGGCGCGAAGTCCTCGATGAGCTGGATCTGTCGGTCGGTCATCCCGCCTGACATCGGGATCACCGTGCAGCCCAGTCGTTCCGCGCCGTAGTGTGCACCCAGTCCGCCGGTGAAGAGTCCGTACCCGTAGGCGACGTGCACCTTGTCGGAGGGGCGCACGCCCGCCGCCCGGAGACTGCGCGCCACGAGATCGGCCCAGCTGTCCAGATCGTTGGTCGTGTACCCGACGACGGTCGGCCGCCCGGTGGTCCCCGACGACGCGTGGATGCGGGAGACCTGTTCCTGCGGAACGGCCAGCATTCCGAACGGGTAGTTCTCGCGGAGATCGGCCTTGCCCGTGAACGGGAACAGCGACAGATCCGACAGGTCCTTCAGGTCCGACGGATGAACCCCCTTCTCGTCGAACGCCTTCCGATAGTGGGCAACATTGTCGTAGGCGTGCTGCAACGACCACCGCAGGCGATCGAGCTGCAGTGCGGCGATACGGTCGCGCGACGCGTACTCGATGTCGGCGCTGTCGTGGGCCTGCGGAGCGGGCAGGGTGCTGGTCATGGGATCTCCGGGGGTCGTCTCGGGTGGGTTCAGGCGTCGAAGTCGACGGTGACCTGGTCACCGACGGGGAAGGTCTGGCAGGTCAGGACGAATCCGTCGGCGACCTCGGATTCCTCGAGCGCGTAGTTGCGCCGCATGTCGACGTCGCCGCAGACGACCTTGGCGCGACAGGTGCCGCACACGCCGCCCTTGCAGGCGAACGGCAGGTCCGAGCGCAGTTCCTCGCCTGCGTCGAGGATGGACTCGTCGCGAGGCAGGGTCCCGCTGACCGAACGGCCGTCGAGAACGATGGTGACCTCGCTGGTCGGACCGGTGGTCCCGGACTCCCGGTGTTTCTCCTGGGGTGGCGGCGTCGCCTCGACGTAGAACAGTTCGAAGTGGATGCGGTCCTTCGGGATTCCGCGATCGGCGATGGCCTCCTGCGCGGTCTCGACCATCCCGAGGGGTCCGCACAGCCAGAAATGGTCGATGTCGGCGGTCGGCACGACGGAGTCGAGGATCTCGTCGAGCCGTTCGCGATCGAGTCGACCGCTGAACAGTTCCACCTCTCGCGGCTCACGCGACAGGACGTGGATGACGTCGAGCCGGGAGCCGTGCCGATCCTTGAGATCGGCGATGTCCTCGGCGAACATGACCGAGCGGGTACGCCGGTTGGCGTAGATCAGGGTCACCTCGGCGTCCGGGTGTTCGAGCATGGACGCGGCGATGGAAAGCATCGGTGTGATCCCCGAACCGGCAGCGATCAACAGATGTCGTCCGCCGGCTGACGGGTCGGCCTGGAACGTGCCGGAGGGAGCCTGGACGTCGATACGATCACCGGCACGGACCTCGTGGACCAGCCAGCTCGAGAACAGCCCACCGTTGACCTCGCGGACCCCCACCCGCGGTGCCCGTCCGGCGGGCGCACAGATCGAATAGCTCCGGCGATGTTCCACTCCGTCGACGGTGCGTCGCAGGGTCAGCGACTGGCCGGGCCGGAAGTCGAACTCGGACGACAGGTCGTCCGGTATGTCGAATCGCACCGCGACCGCGTCGTCGCACAACGACTCGACGTCGGCGACGGTGAGCGTGTGGAATCCGCGAGTGTGTGGCTTCGTGTCCACCGGCACCGCGGTGGTCTCGAGGACCGGGCTGCTCGACATGTCCTCAGATCTCCTTCACGTGGTCGAACGGCTCATCGCACTCCAGGCATCGATACTGTGCCTTGCACAGCGTCGCACCGAATTCGGACACCACTCGGGTGTCCTCGGATCCGCATTGCGGACACGCGACGATCCGCGGGCGGGCGGTGAGGGTGAGTGGGATCGGGCCCGCGTCGCGCCGGGGTGTGGGACCCGGCGGGGAGTAGCCCGCGTCCGCGAGCTTGCGTCGGCCGTCGTCGGTGATCCAGTCGGTGCTCCACGCGGGATGCAGACTCGTCCGGATCTGGACACTACCGAAACCGTTGCGACGCAGGGCCGTGGTGATGTCGTCGCGGATCGTCCCCATCGCCGGGCACCCGGAATAGGTCGGGGTGATGGTCACGATCACGGATCCGTCTGCGGCGATCTCCTCGACGTCGCGGATGATCCCGAGGTCATCGAGCGTCACCATCGGCATCTCGGGATCGAGGATCTCGGCGACCACCGATCGCGCGGAGAGGGCTGTGGCACAGGACATGTCACCACACCCCCTCAGGGTGAGCGCGTGCAACGCTCTGCATCTCGGCAAGGATGTAGCCCATCCACTCCGTGTGCACACCGGCCCGTCCGGCGCGACCGCCGACGCGTCCGACCTGCGGCCCGTCGGGGGCTGTCACCTCCGCGGCGTGCAGAACCTGTCCGATGATCTGATCGAACTCGTCGCGTAGTTCTCGTGGGTCGACGGCGACGCCGACCGCGGCGAGGGCGAGCTCCTCGCTCGTCGGGATGAACAGTTCGTCGGTGTAGGGCCACACCTGGGCGAGTCCGGCGATCAGGCGTCGGCGTGACTCGTCGGTCCCGCATCCGAGCGTGACGACCCACCGGGCCGCGTAGTCGCGGTGATAGGTGAGTTCCTTGACACCTTTGTCGGCCACCGCCGACAGGACCGGGTCGCGGGAGGTCCGCAGTCGGGTGAACAGGGCAAGCCGCCATGTCGTCATGACCAGAAGGCGGACCATCGTCGTCGCGAAGTCACCGTTGGGCAGCTCGGTGAGGTGCACGTTGCGGAACTGTCGCTCATCACGGAAGAAGGCCAGCGCGTCCTCCGCGGGCACCGGCGAGCTCTCCGGGAGCGTCGGTACATGGGTGTCGGAGGCGGCCGCGGCGCGGGCAAGCAGCAACCGGGCCTGACCGAGGAGGTCGAGTCCGACGTTGGCCAGGGCCACCTCTTCCTCGAGTTCCGGTGCGTGCGTGCTCCATTCGGCCAGTCGCTGCGCGCTCACGAGCGCGTCGTCACCGAGCATCAGGCAATAGGCGCTCAGCGCCGTGAGGTCCACGTCCTCGGGGACCGTGGTGTCCACCCCGGCCAGGGGATCGTCGAAACTGGTCCCGAAGGCCCACTGTCCGTGCGAGTCCTCGTCGACGAGGCCGTCGTAGGCATTGTCGTGCTGTGTCATCGGCTCACTCACATGTGGGGGACGTTGTCGGGGATCGTGTAGAAGGTCGGGTGCCGATACACCTTGTCTCCACTCGGCGCGAAGAACGGATCCTTCTCCGACGGGCTGGTGGCGATGATCGACTCCGACTTGATCACCCAGATGCTGACGCCCTCGTTGCGGCGGGTGTAGACGTCGCGTGCGTGCCGCAAGGCCATCTCGTCGTCGGCGGCGCGCAGCGAACCGACGTGGACGTGGTTGAGCCCGCGCTTGCCGCGGACGAAGACCTCGTACAGGGGCCAGTCCGCGCGTGGCCCTTCGTGACGCTCGCGAGCTCGCTCCTCAGGGATCGAGACTTCGTGACGCTCGCTAGCTCGCTCCTCAGGGATCGAGACATCACGAGGCTCGCTAGCTCGCTCCTCAGCGATCGGAGCACTGCGGCTGTTCTCGCTCATCGGTTCGTCTCCTGTCGTGCGGCGAATGCGGTGGCGGCTTCGCGGACCCACGCACCGTCCTCGTGGGCGGCCCGGCGCACCGCGATCCGCTCGACGTTCATGGGTCCGTTGCCCTTCACCACCGCGGTGAACTCACTCCAGTCGGGTTCGCCGAAGTCGTAGGACCCACGGTCGGGATTCCACACCAGGTCCGGGTCCGGGAAGCTGACTCCGAGCGCCTGTGCCTGCGGCACACTCATGTCCACGAATCGTTGTCGCAGTTCGTCATTGGTGTGTCGTTTGATACCCCAGGCCATCGACTGCTCGGTGTTCGGCGATTGGTCGTCCGGCGGGCCGAACATCATCAGCGCCGGCCACCAGAATCGGTTCACCGACTCCTGCACCATCTCGCGCTGCGCCGCGGTCCCGCGCATCATCGTGGTGAGCAACTCGTAGCCCTGCCGCTGATGGAACGATTCCTCCTTGCACACCCGGATCATCGCCCGCGCGTACGGCCCGAAAGAGCTGCGACACAACGGGACCTGGTTGCAGATGGCTGCGCCGTCGACGAGCCAACCGATGGTGCCGACGTCGGCGTAGGTCAGCGTCGGATAGTTGAAGATCGACGAGTACTTCTGCCTGCCCTCGATCAACTTCTCGGTGAGCTCGGTCCGATCGGCACCGAGTGTCTCCGCAGCGGAATACAGATACAGGCCGTGACCGGCCTCGTCCTGCACCTTCGCCATCAGGATCGCCTTGCGGCGCAGCGACGGCGCCCGGGTCAGCCAATTGCCCTCCGGCTGCATTCCGATGATCTCCGAATGCGCATGTTGGGCGACCTGCCGGATGAGCGTCTTGCGGTATCCCTCGGGCATCCAGTCGCGCGGCTCGATGCGCTGATCGTGGGCGATGGTGTCGTCGAAGAGTTCTTGATGTTCGTCATGCGCGTCGGCACTCATGGCACGTGACGTGGTCATACTTCCTACTTTCAATACCGAATGATCGGTTGGTTATCAGTATGCAGGAGAGTGAGCCACAACACAAGGCGTGGCTCGACGACGGCTCAGCGGCCGACGAACTCCGGCTTCTGCTTGGCCAGGAACGCGCCGACCGCGGCCTTGTGGTCCACGGTGACGCCGAGGGCGGACTGCGCGGTGGCCTCCCGATCGAGCGCGTGGTCGAGGTCAGGCGACGGATGCGTGATGAGCGACTTGACCTGCCGGAAGGCCTCGGTGGGGCCGGCCGCAAGCCTGGCCGCGATCTCCGTGGCGGCACCGAGGACAGCGTCGTCGGGCACGACGCGGTGCACCAGACCCCAGTCCGCCGCCGTAGCGGCGCCGACCTTGTCGCCGAGCAACATGAGCCCCGACGCCCGACTCGGCCCGAGTGCCGCGACGAGGCTGTGACTGAGACCCGAGTCGGCGGCGAGCGCGATCCCGGTGAACGCCGTCGCGAACGACGCGCCCTCACCGGCCACGCGGATGTCCCCGGTGAGCGCAATGCCGAGACCCGCACCGACACAGGCGCCCTGGATGGCGACGACGACGGGAACCCGCAGACCGGCGAGCGCTCGGATGAGCGGGTTGTAGTGTTCGCCGACGGTGTCCATGGCGGTGGCGGGGTCCGCCTCGAGCGCCGACACGTGCTCGCCGAGATCCTGTCCGACACAGAAGTTCCGGCCCTCGGCGGCGAGCAGCACAGCGCGTACGGCAGGGTCGTCTGCCACCGAGCGCACCGCCTCCAGGAATGCCACCTTGGTGGTGACGTCGAGCGCGTTGTGCGCCGCGGGCCGCGCGAGCGTGATCGTGGCGAGCTCGTCGGCCGTGGTCACGGTGACCGTCATCGTGCACCTGCTTTCCAGTCGTAGAATCCCTGTCCGGACTTGCGTCCGAGTTCACCTGCGGACACCTTGTCACGCAACAGCTTCGGCGCAACGAACCGATCGCCGAGCTCCCGCGCCAGGTGGTCGGCGATGGCCAGCCGCACATCGAGGCCGACCAGGTCGGTGGAGCGCAGCGGCCCCATCGGATGTCGATAGCCGAGTTCCATCGCCCGATCGATGTCCGCCGGGGACGCGACGCCCTCCTCGACCATCCGGATCGCCTCGAGCCCAAGGCAGACGCCGAGACGACTGGTGGCGAATCCCGGGGCGTCGTTGACCACGACCTCGGATTTGCCGAGTGCGCGAACCCAGGCCCTCGCCGCGGCAACGGTGTCGTCGGACGTGTCCGGGGACCGGACAATCTCGACAAGCGACGACGCCGGTACCGGGTTGAAGAAGTGCAGTCCGAGGAAACGCCCCGGAAGCCGCAGCGCGGCACCGAGCTCGGCGATCGACAACGAGCTGGTGTTGGATGCGATCACCGCGGTGTCTCCGACGACCTTCTCGGCGGCAGCGAGCACCTCGATCTTGAGCGACGGCTGCTCGGGAACGGCCTCGATGACCAGCGCCAGATCTCCGGGAAGGTGCTCGACGGCGTCGACGGTCGACACCCGCTCGGCGATCGTGTGAGGATCACGCCCGTTCAGCGCCCCGCGCTCGTGTGCGCGGGACAGTCCGGTGTGTACCCGGTCGAGCGCGGCCTCGGAATCGTGGCTCTCGGCGATGGTGACCGCCGACCCGAGCGTGGCGAAGACCTGCGCGATCCCGGCACCCATGCGGCCGCCGCCGATCACTCCGACCGTCGTCGGCATCCGCGTGGCCGGTGACGCCGGTGTCACCGGATTCGTGGCTGTGCTCATCGGGCCCCTTCCAGAAATGCGGTCATGCGGCGGTTCTTGTCCTCGGTCTCGAACAGCACCGCCTGTGCTATGTCGGCGGCCCACGGGTGCGATCCCGGTGCGTCGACAACGGTCTTGGTGAAGCGCAACGCCAACGGGGACTGGCGGTTGATCCGGTCGATCACCGCGTGTGCGGCCGCGACGTGGTCGTCGACGACGGACATCACGAGGCCGGTGCGCAGGGCGGTGTCGGCGTCGAGGGTGGCGCCTGCCAGCAACACCTGCTTGGCGACCGAATGCCCCACCAACGCGGGCAACCGGTAGCTCGCACCTGCCGCGGCGAGGATGCCCAGACCCGGTTCGGGGTTGCCGAACACGGCGGTCGGAGTGGCGATCCGCAGATCGCAGGCGTAGGCGAGTTCGGCACCGCCGCCCAGCGCGTACCCGGACACCGCGGCGACGGTCGGTAGCGGGAGTGCGGCGATCCGGTCGAACAGGGTGCGGTTGATGCCTGCCAGCGCCTCGGCTCGGCCGCGGTCGCGGAGCTCGCCGATATCGGCTCCGCCCGCGAAGTGTTCACCCGCGCCGCTCAGCAGGACCGGCTTGGGTGCACGCTCGATCCGCTCGCACGCGTCGTGCAGGTCACGGATCATCTCGGCGTTGATCGCATTGCGCCGCGACGGGCGGTCGAGGGTCACCACATAGCGATGCTCGGTCTCGTCGATCCGGATGGTGTTCGTCGTCACCCCTCATTAATAACCGAACCTTTGGTCGGTATACAAGTCCTCGGCGACGATCGGTCGAGCTTTCCGAGGCCTGGATGAAAGGATGAGCCCATGAGCACCCAACCGGCGATTCGCAGGACCGGACGTCCGGGGCGTCCCGGTTACGACCTCGATTCCCTCCTCGCCGTCGCCGTGAAGGTCTTCAACGAGAAGGGCTACGACGGCACGAGCATGGACGTCCTCGCAGAGCGTCTCGGGCTCAGCAAGTCGTCGATCTACCATCACGTCGCCGGCAAGCAGGATCTGCTCGAGCTCGCACTCAACCGCGCCCTCAACGCCCTGTTCGCCGCGACGACAGAGGCGCAGGCGACCGACGGCCGCTACATCGATCGGCTGGAATACCTGGTCAGACGCAGTGTCGAGATCCTCGTCGCCGAACTCCCCTACGTCACGCTGCTGCTGCGCGTGCGCGGCAACAGCGCCGTCGAGCGACGCGCACTGGCTCGTCGGCGCGAGTTCGACGCCTTCGTCGGAGATCTGGTGTCCGCCGCCGCCGAGGAGGGCGATCTCGATCCGGACATCGATCCCGCACTGGTGGCCCGCCTGCTGTTCGGCACCGTGAACTCCCTCATCGAGTGGTACCGACCCCGGGCCGGCACGTCCGCGAACGAGCTCGCGGATGCCGTCGTCGGCATGACCTTCAACGGGCTCCGTCGCAAGTAGCCCACCCGCACTCCTTGACAACGGCACTGGAATGCGGCGATGGTAATTACCGACCGAATGGACGGTGGAATGGAGTGATCGTGAGCAACCTGCTGCAGAGCTACGCCGAGGGCCGGTGGTTCACCGCGTCCGACGAGGGCACCCCCCTGGCGAGTGCCGTCGACGGTCACGAGGTGGCCCGCATCTCCTCGACCGGACTCGATCTGGCGGGCATGGTCGCCTACGGCCGCGAGGTGGGCGGACCGGCCCTGGCCGCGCTCACCTTCCACGAGCGAGCCGCACTCCTCAAGCAACTCGGTCTCACCCTGATGGCCGGGAAGGACGAGTTCTACGAGCTGTCCCGCCACACCGGGGCGACCGATCGCGACTCGGCGGTCGACATCGACGGCGGTTTCGGCACGATTCTCAGCTACGCGAGCAAGGCACGTCGCGAACTGCCGAACGACACAGTTGTCCTCGACGGTGCCCTCGAGCAGCTCGGCAAGGCCGGCACCTTTCTCGGTCAGCACATCTACACCTCGCGGCAGGGTGTCGCGGTACAGATCAACGCTTTCAATTTCCCGGTGTGGGGCTTCCTGGAGAAGCTGGCACCCGCTTTCATCGCCGGCGTGCCCTCGATCGTGAAACCGGCCAGCCAGACCGCCTACCTGACCGAACTGGTCTTCCGTCGCATCATCGAGAGCGGCATCCTGCCCGACGGTTCCGTCCAGCTGCTGTGCGGCAGCGCCCGTGATCTGCTCGGCCACCTGGACGGCCAGGACTCGGTGGCCTTCACCGGTTCGGCCGACACCGCCGCGACCCTGCGAGCGCATCCCCAGGTCGTCTCCTCCGGTCTGCACTTCACCGCCGAGGCGGACTCACTCAACTCCTCGATCCTCGGAGCCGATGTCGCGGTGGAGGATCCGGAGTTCGACCTGTTCGTGAAGCAGCTCGTCACCGAGATGACCGTGAAAGCCGGTCAGAAGTGCACCGCCATCCGCCGTGCCCTCGTCCCGGAAGCGCTCGTCGATCAGGTCGTCGACGCGGCGTCCAACCGTCTCGCCGCGATCACCGTCGGCAACCCGGCCGACCCGAGTGTCCGCATGGGCGCGCTGGCGAGTGTCGAGCAGCGCGACGAGGTGCTGCGATCCTTGCGCGGTCTGACCAAGTCGGCCGACATCGTGTTCGGCGATCCCGATCACGTCGACGTCGTGGGGGCCGACGGCGCATCAGGGGCCTTCCTGTCGCCGATCCTGTTGCGCGCGAATGACAAGACCGCACCGGAGCCGCACGACATCGAGGCCTTCGGGCCGGTCGCGACAGTCATCGGTTACACCGACTCCGCCGATGCGGTCGACCTCGCGGCACGAGGAAAGGGCAGCCTGGTGGCGTCCCTGGTGACCAAGGACGCGCAGCTCGCCGGTGAGGTCGTCCGTGGTCTCGCGCCCTATCACGGACGGATTCTGGTCCTGAACTCCGAGGATGCGAAGGAATCCACCGGTCATGGTTCGCCGCTGCCGGTCCTCGTGCACGGCGGCCCCGGACGGGCGGGCGGCGGCGAGGAGCTCGGCGGCATACGCGGCGTCCTGCATCACATGCAGCGCACCGCGATCCAGGGCACGCCCGATGTGCTCACCAGCGTCGGACGACGGTGGGTCGCCGGTGCGGACCGCGTGATCGGCGACATCCATCCGTTCCGGAAGAACCTCGCGGAACTGGTTCTCGGCGACACCATCGTCGGCGGACCGCGCACGGTGACACGCGACGACATCGATCACTTCGCCGAGTTCACCGGCGATACGTTCTATGCGCACACCGATCCCGATGCCGCCGCTGCCAATCCGCTGTTCGGCGGGATCGTGGCCCACGGCTATCTCGTCGTGTCGCTCGCCGCCGGCCTCTTCGTCGATCCCGCGCCGGGGCCGGTGCTGGCGAACTTCGGCGTCGACGGGCTGCGATTTCTCACCCCGGTCAAGGCCGACGACAGCCTGACGGTGACCCTGACCGCGAAACAGATCACCCCGCGTCAGAGCGCCGACTACGGTGAGGTTCGGTGGGACGCCGTCGTCACCAACCAGAACGACGACCCCGTCGCGACCTACGACGTCCTGACGCTGGTCGCCAAAGCCGAGAAGGAGTGATGGACATGACCATTCGCGTCGCCGTCTGCTATGGCCGCCCCGAGGATCCCGCCGCATTCGATGACTACTACGAGCGCGTGCACATCCCGCTGGCGAGCAAGGTCCCCGGGCTGACCGGATACACCTACTCCAAGGCGGGTTCGCTGGACGGGTCCGAACCGCCGTACTACTCGGTGGCGAGCCTGTACTTTCCGGACGCCGAGACCCTCCAGGCAGGTCTGACGTCACCCGAGATGGGCGCGGCGGCCGCTGACGTCCCCAACTTCGCGACCGGTGGCGCCACGCTGTTCACCCACGAAGAGGTGTCGGTTCTCGATGGCAGCTGACACCGTCATGGCCGACGACGTCACCGAGCACCCGATCGCCCGGAAGATGTTCGCCGACGACGCGGCGTCCCGCGCGCTCGGCATCTCGCTCGACGATCTGGGTCCCGGCCGTGCCCGGACGTCGATGACGGTGACCTCGTCGATGGTCAACGGTCACGGGATCACCCATGGCGGTTACGTGTTCATCATCGCCGACACCACGTTCGCCCTCGCCTGCAACAGCCACGACGACGCCGCGGTCGCGGCCCGCGCCGACATCCGATTCCTCCGTCCGACCCGTGAGGGCGATGTGCTTGTCGCGGAGGCCGTCGAACGACGGCGCTTCGGCCGCAACGGGATCTACGACGTCACGGTGAGCGTCGGCGGAGAAGTGATCGCCGAGTTCCGCGGGGACAGTCGGACGATCGCGACCGACGGTCACTGACGCGGTCACCTGACCAGGTCGAGCGCGGCACGCACGATGGCGTCGGTGTCGATGCCGTGGTGACGGTAGACGTCGGCCAGGGAGCCGACCTGACCGAAGCGGCTGACGCCGAGTGCCGCGCCGCGGACACCATGGATTCCGCTCAGGAACGACAGGGTGTGCGGATGGCCGTCAAGCACGGTGACCATCGGGATCGCACGGTCGGCCGGAAAGACCTGATCGAGGATCCACGACGGCGCGTCGTCGAGTCCACGACGAGCCTGGAGCGCCTCGAACAACAGACCCGCGCTGGTCACGCAGATGACATCAGACGGGATTCCCTGGTCCGCCAGGCGATCTGCGGCGTGAAGCGTCTCGGTCACCAGAGCGCCCATCCCGACCAGCGTGACGGCGGGCGACTCCGCCCGCCGAAGGGCGTAGGCACCGGCGATCACCTGCCGTCGTCGGCGTTCCCGGGCCGCCGGATCGTCGGGTACGCGCGCGAGACTCTGGTCCACCGGCCGGGTCGAGAGTCGCAGATACGCCGATCCGCCGTCCTCTCGGCCGAGCCGTCGCATCGCCGCCAGGAGTGTCCACTCCGTGTCCAGCACGAATGCGGGCTCATAGCCGACACACCCGGGCTGCTCGAGTCCGATCGACGGAGTGGTGATCGACTGATGCGCACCACCCTCCGCGGCCAGTGTCACGCCTGACGGCGTGCCGACCAGAATCGACTGCCCACCGGCGTAAATGCCATACGACCAGGGCTCGAGAGCGCGTTCCACGAACGGGTCATACATGACTCCGATTGGGAACAATGGCTCGCCCCAACGACTCCACGTGGCGCCGAGCTCCCCCATCAGGCCGACAAGATTGGTCTCCGCGATACCGAGCTCCATGTGTTGGCCGGTCGGCTTCTCGCGCCAGTGCATGATCGTCTCGGAGTCGTCGTCGAACCAGTTGCGCCGCTCGGTCGACGACCACACCTCCACCTTGTTCAGCCATCCGGCGAGGTTGGTGGTGGAACTGACATCCGGGCTGACCGTGACGATGCGCTCGGCTGCCGCGGGTGCGTCACGAGTCAGCGCGAGCAGTGCACGACCGAGGGCCGCCTGCGTCGTCGACGTCCCTGACGGCGTCCGGCCGAGGTCGTCGGGAACCTCCGGCGGCGTGCGGAACTCGACAGGTGCACGGGTGAGCCGCTGCGCCGTCTCGGCACACAGCCTGCCGGCCTCGCTGTCGGCGGCGAAGCGGGACCACGGATGTGCCGCATCCATGGCCATCTCGGTTGCCAGCGTGTCGAACTGCTCCACGGTCAGCAGCGACGAATGATTCTGCGGATGCCCCTCGGTCGGCAGGCCGTGGCCTTTGATCGTGTATGCGATGACCACGGTCGGCCGGGCGTCGTCGATCTGTGCGAACGCCTTCCGCAGCGCCTCCTGGTCGTGGCCGCCAAGGTTCCGGATCGCGCGGGTCAACGTGACGTCGTCGAGTTCGGCGATCAGGCCGGCGATCTCGTCGGTGCCAGCTCCGTCGCCCGGCAGTCGGATGCGCAGTTCGTCTGCGTCACACCGCAACAGACGCTGGTACTCCGGGTTCGGCATGCTCGAGATGCGCTCCCGGAGGGCATCTCCTCCGGCATGCGTGAACAGGTCTTCGAGCAGAGCACCGAACTTGACCGTGAGCACCTGCCACCCGGCCGCGCCGAACATGCTCTCCAACCGGCCGGCCGCGATCTGCGGGACCACCCGGTCCAGCGACTGCCGGTTCAGGTCGACGATCCACACGATCTCACCGAGGTCGCGGACGGTCGGGTCCAGGATGGCCTCCCACACGGCCCCTTCGTCCAGTTCGGCGTCGCCCACGAGCGAGTACTGCCGACCGGTACCGGTGGACCGGAACTTCGCGTCGACGTATCGCCGGGCGATGGACCCCCAGATCGGTGCGGTGGCGCCGATACCGACCGACCCGGTGGAGTAGTCGACGGGATCAGGATCCTTGGTACGGCTCGGATACGATTGCAGCCCTCCGTATTCGCGCAGCGTCGTGAGGTATCGCTCGTCGAGTTCACCCAGCAGGTAGTTGATCGCGTGCAGCACCGGCGACGCGTGTGGCTTCACCGACACACGGTCACCGGCTCGGAGATGCTCGAACCACAGCGACGTCATGATCGACACCATCGACGCGCACGAGGCCTGATGGCCACCTACCTTCAGCCCGGACGTGTTCGGGCGGACCCGGTTCGCGTGATGGATGATCGCCGTCGAGAGCCACAGAACCCGCTCCTCGATGATGCGCAACGTGTCCGGCTGGGAGTTCATGAGCCCATTCTCGCAAGCCTCACCCGCCGATCGTGCCCTGTTTCGCGCCGACCGTGTCTGGGCGCGGTGTCGGGGCCGGACGTGGCCGGTCGGCTGGACACGGTCGGCGAAAAACTGGACACGGTCGGCGAGGTCAGTGGCGGCAGCGATGACGCACAACCGTTCACTCGCCGAAGCCCGCGAGAACAGCTGCGAGGCGATCTCGGATCGTCTCGCGCACCCACTCCGGTTCGACGATCGTGAACGTTCGGTCGAAACAGCCTGTCCACAACACCCGGATCGCATGGCGGCGATCGGCGAACCGCAACTCGAGACGCACCACATCGTCGTCTCGCCCGGTTCGCGACAGGATGTCGGCGAACCCGACGATCCCCTCGACGTCGCGCGAGCGAC
Organism: Gordonia sp. OPL2; assembly: GCF_003797825.1. GTDB lineage: Bacteria > Actinomycetota > Actinomycetes > Mycobacteriales > Mycobacteriaceae > Gordonia. The sequence goes on along the minus strand of NZ_RKME01000008.1, from coordinate 24,166 downwards.
AGTCGATCACCACATCCACGAACTCGAACGATGCCCGGAACTCCTGTCGGCGACGCTCCCAGATCTCGCCGAGGTCGACGTCGACGGACCGACGCGCCTCGTCGTCGAGTACCTCGACCTCCGTCATCCGGGAGACCCGGTACATCCGTTCGGCGCCGTCGGCGGTCGCCACCAGGTACCAGGTGTCGCCCGCGACGATGAGGCCGATCGGGTCGATCGTGCGTTCGCGGTCGACGTCGTCACCGCGGCGCCGATAGCGCATCCGCAGGCGCCGCCCGTCGAGCACCGCGTGCTGCACGGGCTCGAGCGCCTCGAGCGGGTCGGGTTCGCGAACGAAGCCTTCGGGACGCACCAGGACCCGCTGAGCCGCACTGACCGCACGATCGCGATGGGCCTCCGGGAGCGCTGCCGCCACCTTGCGCATCGCGCTGGCGAACGCCGGCGAATCGAGGCGACCGGTCCCCGCCAGCAGAGACGTCGCCTCATCGACGGTCAGGCCGGTCAGATCGGTCCGATAGCCGGGCAGCAGCGCGAAACCGCCGTGCCGGCCGCGTTCGGCGTACACCGGGACACCGGACAGCGACAGTGCGTCGATGTCGCGTAGCACCGTCCGCTCCGAGACCCCGAGCTCGGCGGCGATGGCGGTGGCCGTCATGCGGTCGTGCTTCTTCAACAGCATCAGCACCGCTATCAGACGTTCGGCTCGCATGTTTCTCATCTTCTCCCGAAAACATGACAGAAGATGTCGTGTTTACGCGATTGACTGGTGTCACCAGCCCAGAACGAGAGGAATGATCATGACGAACACGCAGATCGCCGACCCCCGCCCGGCCTACGCGGCCGCGACCTCATGGGTGACCGAACTCCTGAACGGGGTCACCGACGAGCAGTGGACCGCACCCACACCGTGCGAGGAATTCGACGTCCGGACGCTGGGCGCACATCTGATCGCCACCGCCAACCGCGCGGTCGCCCTCGCCGAGGGCGCCGACGCCCTGGCCCTGCCCCGTCTCGCCGATGAGCACGATGCCGACACCTACGCGGCCAGGGTCGCCACAGCCGTCGGATTGTGGTCCGACGACACCACCCTCACGACCCCGGTCACGGTCCCGTGGGGTGAAGTGCCCGGCGCGGCGGCCCTCTGGGGCTACGTCAGCGAGACCCTCGTGCACGGGTGGGACCTGGCCGTCGCCACCGGGCAGCCCGCCGAAACCGACCCCGCCGTGGTCGAACCGGTGCTCGGCGTCGCCAAGCAGTTCATCCCGGCCGAGATCCGGGCCGACGAGCAGGTCCCGTTCGGTCCCGTCGTCGAGCCACGGCCCGACGCCGGCCCGACCGAACAGCTCGCGAACTGGACCGGTCGGGATGCGAGCCGATGGGTCGCGGTCGGCGCGTGAAATGAGCCGCCGAACTCCCCGGATTTCGGCCCACATTGCACAAAACAGGTCGTGGGAACCGACCTGAGCAGGCGGGCATACGATGGTTGTCGATGACAGAAGACCGGATGCCCGAGATGTGCGAGTCGGCTACTCGGGCATCCGATCCCGCCCCACCACGCCGCACGGGCGCATTCGCGTCGTTGTCGAATCCGAATTATCGGCTGTACTTCTTCGGTCAGGCGCTGTCGCTCGTCGGCACCTGGATGCAGGCCACCGCGCAGGCGTGGTTGGTACTCACCCTCAGCGGCTCGGCCTCTGTGCTGGGCCTGATCGTCGCCCTACAGGCCCTACCCGTGCTGCTGCTCGGGCCCTATGCGGGCGTCATCGCCGACCGGGTCGATCGCCGACGACTCATGATCATCCTGCAGTCGGTGATGGGTGTGCTCGCCGCCGTGCTTGCGGTCCTCACGGTGGGAGGATGGGTGCAGATCTGGCAGGTTGCCGGTCTCGCCCTCCTCCTCGGCCTCAACAACGCGTTCGAGAATCCGGCCCGGCAGGCGTTCATCCATCAGATCGTCGGCGAATCGCTGATCCGCAACGCGGTGACGCTGAACTCGGTGATGGTCAACGCCGCCCGCGCGATCGGGCCCGGGGTCGCCGGCGTGCTGCTCGCCGCCGTCGGCGCGGGCTGGTGCTTCGCCATCAACGCGGCCAGTTTCGTCGCGGTCGTCGTCTCGCTGATCGTGATGAACACGGCCTCGATCGAGCACGAGGAGCCGATCGCACGAGCCAAAGGCCAGCTCCGCGAGGGCCTTCGCTATGTCGCCGGGCTGCCGACGCTGTGGATTCCGTTGGTGATGATGGCCTTGGTCGGAACACTCGCGTACGAGTTCCAGGTGTCACTGCCGGCGGCGGCGCGTGACGTGTTCGACGGCGGGCCACAGGCTCTCGGTTTCATGACGTCGGCGATGGGGGTCGGCGCCGTCGTCGGAGGTCTTCTGGTCGCCGCCCGCGGAACGACGGGACTGCGTCCACTCACGATCGCCGCGGGCGGCTTCGGTGTCACCATCGCCGTCACCGCGATCGCCCCGTCCCTCCCGGTGGCGATCATCGCCCTGTTCTTCGTGGGTTGGCTGAGCGTGTCGTTCATGTCGACCGGCAACGCGACTCTGCAACTCAATTCCGATCCGCGGATGCGGGGGCGCGTCATGTCGCTGTGGTCGGTGGCGTTCATGGGATCCACCCCGATCGGTGGGCCGATCATCGGTGCCATCTGCCAGGCGACGAACGCTCGTGTGGGCCTGGGTGTCGGCGCGGCGGCCTGTTTCCTCGCCGCGGCCCTGGGCGTGCTCGTCTGGCGGCGTCGCTCCACGACCCCGCCGAGGATGCGCGAGACCACCGCCGCCGATCACCCGACCACCTGATCCCCCTTCGCTTTTCCGGTGAATCGGACCCTGTCGTCGGACCACCCCGCAACCCCGGCAGCCCCTCACAGGTTCGGGGAGTACTGTCTCCCCGGGCATCCGACACCGCGTGCCGAAATGCCCGGTGGCCGAATGGACGGAGGGGCAGTCATCGTCGCAGATTCGCTACCCGCGAATGTCTCGAAATCCGCCGAAACGGACGAAAGCCCCAGCGCGACAGTCCAACCTGTCGCGTTGTCCGCACCGCGTGACAAGCACCTCCATCAGATCGACTTCGTCCGGTTGGTCACGTTTGCCGGGGTGATCGCCGATCATGTGATCCTCGGTATCGCGACGCCGACGAACGTGGCCGCCGGAGGTGTGGGAATCTTCCTGCGCTACACCAGATACTCCTTCTTCGCGCTGACCGGATTCGTCTTGACCTACCAGTACCGTCATCGCGAGTTGCGGCCGGTGCAGTTCTGGCGACGACGCTACACATTGATCGGACTCCCCTTCGTGGTCTGGAGCCTGTTCTACTGGGTGTACGGCCGATACGAGGGTGGCGGCTTCGGCGGACTACGTGACCTCGTCGACTCGGTGTCCGACGTCGGACTGTCGGCCAAGAGCATCGCGTACGACCTCATCACCGGGAACGCCTGGTATCACCTGTATTTCTTGTCGGTGAGCATGCAGATCTATGCGGTCTTCCCGGCGATGCTGTGGCTGCTTCGCAAGACGTGGGGCGCCCACCGGTATCTACTCACGGCGAGTTTCGCGATCCAGATGACGTTGCTGTACATCATGGTTCATCCACCGCTGCCGTTTCTGACCCACGGCCCGCAGGAGGTACTGATGCGGCACCTGGTGGTCACCATCCTGCCCTACCAGTTCTTCATCCTGGCCGGCGGCGTCGCGGCCATGCATTACGAAGCCTTCCAGGCCTTCATGATCCGATGGCGGTGGACCTTCCTCACCCTTGGCACCGCGGTCATCACCGGCACCCTGGTGTACTACCTGCACGACGTCGACAGCGGGGAACCGATCGTCCGAGCCACCAATGTCTTCATGGCACACAACTCCTTTGCCTACGTCGCAATCATCCTGATGTTGTACTCGCTGGGCACGATGTGGCAGGACCGCCGACGACCCGGCTCCATCGCCGACACCGTGATGAGGACCGCGGCCGACCGCTCCTTCGGCATCTACCTCGCGCACGCCTTGGCTCTCGCCGAACTCGAACCGACCATTCACCAACACCTCGACTCCTCGCCCGGCCTGCTGATCGTCGTCTCGTTCGTGGCCACCGTCGCGCTCACGGTGTTCGTCGTCGAGGTGCTGCGACGCAGCCCGATCAGCCTCATCACGACGGGCCGCAGCACCATCGACTGGCGATCACAGAATCCGGTGCATTCCGTCCTGACCGGTATGGCGGCAGTGGCCATCGGCATCATCGTCCGCGACGCGATGGGCGTACCGGCGGGCGATCTGCTCGCCGCCGCGGGCGCACTGCTGATCGTGTCGGCGGGAGTGGTCGCCGCCAAGCAGTGGACGCATCGCGATCAACCGCTCTATGCCGAGGAGATCGTCTGACCCCGCGAGGTCGTCGGTCGGCGCGCTGTCAGCGCAGGGCAGCCAGCACCAGGCGGGCCATACCCGCTTTGCCCGACGGCGTCGGGTGATACGGGATGGGCAGCTCGAATCCGTTCAGCCAGGGATCGGAGGAGCAGACCGTGTGCGCGGCACCGGCCTTCGACGCCCGCACGAGGCGCGCTCCCCCACGTTCGGCGGCGCGGGCGGTCGCCGCGGCCAGTCCGTCGAAGACGCGCGCGGTCTGTGCGGCCTGCGGTGCGGTCAGCGGCAGCTTGGCACACAGCGGATGTCCCGGCTCCAGGACCGGCGGGTAGTCGACGAGGAGCACACGGGCACGAGGCGCGCGGACATGCACGGCGATGATCAGTTCGGTGAGAGACTCCTGCACGCGCCCGAAATCGTCGGCGTCGGGTTCGGACCGCACGACGTGTTTCTTCTCGCACCGTTGGGTGGAATGTGTGGCCGCGGTGAGCGAATTGGCGCAACTGATCGCTGTCAGGCGACCGATGTAGTCGATGTCGTTGCCACCGACGGTGATCGTGACGAGCCCGGTATCGGGGGTGACAGCAGCGATCTGTGGGACCCGACCGCTCGGCGGTTGGGGCTTGCTCAGCACGTTGGCGGTGGTCGCGCTCGAACACGAAGCGTCGGTCAGGCGGAGGCCGGCCGCCCTCGCGACCTGGTGGGGATAGTTGTCGGACGTACGCAGGCACGGCAGGTTCTGCACCGATGCGGCGTCGGGACCAGCGGCGTAGGAACTGCCCAGTGCCACATACTTTTTGCCCGCCATGGCGGATATGCCCGACTTGGGACTGCCGTGTGCCTGCGCAGGTGGGCTGGCCATCTCGGTGGCCGCCGTCCCGGGGATCACCACCGCCGCGACCGCGGCACCGGAAGCGACAATGGTCGCGAATCGGGAGAGCAACGCTCGACGCATGCCACGAAGTCTCACATATCCCAGACACCGATCAGCGCCCGGGCACGCGTTGCGATCGCCACACCGCGCGCCGCACCGGTGTTCCTCTGACCGAACGTATATCCGCGAAACCGGCGAGCCCGACCCGCCGAGCGGTTAGGGTCGGCGACCACACAGGTGAGACCTACGCATGGGGGCGAGTCGGGGATGTCTGGCGATCTGATGATGCGCGCTCTACCTCGTCTGCGGACCCGCCGACGACTCCGTCTCACGATCGCGGTGGCGGTGATCGCCGTCACTCTCGCCGCAGCGTTCGCGGTACCCGCGCAGGCGGCCACCCACTACTTTCCCGACATCTCCGAGAAGTCGGTCGCCGAGGCGGACTGTGCGTCCGACGTGCTGCGCGAGAAGGGCCTGCAGGGCGACGTCAGTGCCGAGGACCGCAATTCGGGACGCAGTCGGCTCGGCTACCGCTGCAACATGTCCGCGCTGGGTCATGTCCGGGCGTCGGGCGGTGGGATCGTGTCGGCGACCTTCGATCACTGCAGCTACACCGGCAGCCTCTTCCCCGGGACCAATCTGGTGCCACAGCCCGGCGTGCAGGTCGTCGACGTCGCGAACCCGCGGTCGCCTCGAGTCGTCGGTTCTCTCGCCGAACCCGCGATGCGCGGCGGTACCTGGGAGACCCTGAAGGTCAACAAGCAACGCAAGCTCCTCGCGGCGACGTCGGTGCCCTTGTTGTGGGGTGGCGGGTTCTTCTCCGTCTACGACATCTCCGACTGCGAGCACCCCAAGCTGCTCAATCGCGGTCCGGGAACTGCGACCCCGCTGCCGTTCACGTCTCATGAGGGCGGGTTCTCGCCCGACGGACGCACCTACTGGGCCTCGGGCATCTTCCCCGGGCATCTCACCGCCATCGACATCGCTGATCCCGCAGCGCCACGGGTGATCTGGCAAGGTCTGCACAGCTTCCTCGGTCACGGATTCGGTATCACCCCGGACGGCAACCGGATGTATCTGTCGAACGCGGCGGGAGTGACCGTGCTCGACATCAGCGCGGTGCAGCGCCGGGCGCCCTACCCACAGGTGCCGCACGTCGCGGCTTACCTCTGGCCGGATGGCCAGGTCAACCAGCACACGATCCCGGTGACCTACGGTGGGCGTCCACACATCGTGACCATCGATGAACTGGGCTCGGGCGGCGTCAAATTCTTCGACGTGACCTCGGTGAACAAGCCGCGGTATGTCGCACAGATCAAACTCGAGATCAACCTGCCCCGCAACCTCGACACCAACCTGCGGTCGTCGATGGGCGGCAGCGTGTTCAGCAGCAACCCGCACTACTGTGCCGTCGACCGTCCGACGAATCCCACCGCCCTGGCTTGTTCGTGGGAGTCGTCCGGAATACGCGTCTTCGACATCCGCGACACCACGAAGATCAGGGAGATCGGCTACTTCAACCCGCCCGCGCAGAAGAACGCGACCGTCGCCGACCTGCCGAATTCTCCGCACGTGTTGGCATCGGTCTCGGGCGTGCCGGCCGTCGAGTTCCTCAGCTTCGGGATGGCGGTCCTCAACGGCAGGGTCTCGCTCGCCGACACGATCGGACCGCGCACCGGCATGGTGGTCGGCGGTGACATGGCCACCGACTGGTGCCTGTCCCCACCGGAGTGGCGCGGCAATCAACTCTGGACCACCTGCGCCGACGGCGGCTTCTACGCGCTGCAGTTGAGTCCGAAGGTGTATACGCCGCCCGCCGACCAGGACTCGCACATCGGATGAACGCGGGCTGGGTACGGATCGTCGGTTCGCTGGGCATCGCTACACTGCTGCTCGCGGTGGGCGTTGCCGGCGGCGTGTTCTGGCAGAGCCAGCGAGATGACGCCGGACAGCGCGTGACACCCAGCATCACCGATGTCGGTTTCGCACAGGACATGTCGGCACACCACGATCAGGCGATCCTGATGTCGAACAGCCTGCCCACCGACGTCGGTCCCGAGATCCGCGGACTGGCAGCGCGGATGGTCGCCGCCCAGACCGCGGAGGTGGCGACGCTACGGGGCTGGTTGACGTGGTTCTCCGAACCGGTCACCGCCGATCGGCCGATGGCCTGGATGGCCGGGCACGCGTCAGGCCATCGAGGCCATGCGGATGGCTCGTCGGCGTCGGATCAGCCGCCGATGCCGGGTCTCGCGAGCACCGCCGACCTCAACCGACTCGCCGAATCCCGCGGACACGATGCGGAGATCATCTTCCTCCAGCTGATGATCCGCCATCACCGCGGCGGTATGACGATGGCGACGGCAGCCTTCAACGATCCCCGGGCCAGTTCGGCGACCAAACAGATGGCCCTGACGATGCTCGGTGAACAAGGCGACGAGATCGGCCAGATGTCGCTGCTGCTGCGGGCGCGGGACGCCGCGCCCCTTCCCGCATAAGGCTCGGCGCCGGCGTCAGAAGATGTCGGGTAGATCCGTCGACACGCGGTCGGTGAAGGCGGCGGGGCGCTTCTCCAGGAAGGACGTCACGCCCTCGGCCACGTCCGCCATCGTCCCGCGATAGAAGATCGCCTTGGAGTCGGCCTCGTGCGCCACCCACGGGCTCGGCGCCCCGGCCATGCGCCACAACAACTGTCGGGTGAGAGCCACCGACACAGGAGCCGTTGTCGACGTCAGCTCACGCGCGACCGAGATCGCCGTCGACAGCACTTCGTCCTTCGGCACGACCTGCTGCACGAGCCCACGGTCGTGTGCCTCCGCGACAGGAACCATCTTCGCTCCCATCGCCCACTGCAGCGCCGTCGGCAGTCCGACCAGCTTGGGCAGAAACCACGACGACGCCGCCTCCGGCACCAGTCCGCGCTGCGCGAAGACGAAGCCGAACTTCGCATCCTCCGAGGCGATCCGGACGTCGGCGGGCAACGTCATGGTGACGCCCACGCCCGCGGCCGCACCGTTGATCGCCATCACGACCGGTTTGAGCGACGCGAAGATCCGCAGCGTGACCTGACCACCCATGTCCCGCGGGATCTCCCCGGGCTCCTGCTGGTCGAGCTCGAAGGTGGTCGCACCCCCGCCGAGGTCGGCGCCTGCGCAGAAGGCGCGGCCGGTGCCGGTGATCACGACCGCACGGATCGAGTCGTCGCCGTCGGTCTCGTCGAAGACGGCCTGGATCTCCTCGCCCATCTGGTGGGTGAAGGCGTTCAGCCGGTCGGGACGGTTCAGCCGGATGATCGCGACGTCGTCGTCGCGTTCGAGAACGATGTGCTTGTCGTCGGTCTGCTGGGTGAGAGAGGTCACCGATCCAACCTACTCGATGACCGAGCGAACGTTCGTGAAGGCGTCGAAATCCCGAGACGGAGATACCCCGAAAGACGCGAATCCACCTTGCAATCGAAGCAAGGTGGATTCGCGTTTTTCGGGGTATCTGGACTGGCTAGGCGGTTTCGCCCTTACTGTCGCCGGCACCGGTCAGTTCGGCCGGTGCGTCGGGCAGCTCACGCGGCTTCTCCGAACCGGAGAAGACGAATCGCGCGTCCTCACCGTCGTCGTCGCCGTCCCAGCCCTCGACGTCGACCAGGACGATCTGGCCGGCGTTGAGCTCGTTGAAGAGGATCTTCTCCGACAGCTGATCCTCGATCTCACGCTGGATGGTGCGACGCAACGGACGGGCACCGAGCACGGGATCGAATCCACGACGGGCGAGGAGCTTCTTCGCCTTGTCGGTGAGCTCGATGGCCATGTCCTTGTTCTTCAGCTGCGTCTCGACGCGGTTGATCATGAGATCGACCATCTCGATGATCTCCTGCTGGGTGAGCTGGTGGAACACGATGACGTCGTCGATGCGGTTGAGGAACTCGGGCCGGAAGTGCTTCTTCAGCTCGTCGTTGACCTTCTGCTTCATCCGCTCGTACTGCGACCCCTCGCTGCCGCCCTGGGTGAAGCCCAGGCCGACGGCCTTCGAGATGTCACCGGTACCGAGGTTCGAGGTGAAGATCAGCACGGTGTTCTTGAAGTCGACCGTGCGGCCCTGACCATCGGTGAGACGGCCGTCCTCCAACACCTGCAGCAGCGTGTTGTAGATCTCCGAGTGCGCCTTCTCGATCTCGTCGAACAGGACCACCGAGAACGGCTTACGACGCACCTTCTCGGTGAGCTGACCGCCCTCTTCGTAGCCGACGTATCCGGGAGGAGCACCGAACAGCCGCGACGCGGTGAAGCGGTCGTGGAACTCGCCCATGTCGATCTGGATGAGTGCGTCGTCCTCGCCGAACAGGAAGTTCGCCAGGGCCTTCGACAGCTCGGTCTTACCGACACCGGACGGGCCGGCGAAGATGAACGAGCCCGACGGACGCTTCGGATCCTTCAGACCGGCGCGTGTACGACGAATCGCCTTGGACACGGCCTTGACGGCGTCCTCCTGGCCGATGATCCGCTTGTGCAGCTCGTCCTCCATGCGGAGCAGACGGGTGGTCTCCTCCTCGGTGAGCTTGAACACGGGGATACCGGTCCAGTTGCCCAGCACCTCGGCGATCTGCTCGTCGTCGACCTCGGCCACGACGTCCATGTCACCACTGCGCCATTGCTTTTCACGCTCGGCCCGCTCGGCGACGAGTTGCTTCTCCTTGTCGCGGAGGTTGGCGGCCTTCTCGAAGTCCTGCGCGTCGATCGCGGACTCCTTCTCCTTGCGCGCATCGGCGATCCGCTCGTCGAACTCACGCAGGTCCGGCGGTGCGGTCATCCGGCGGATACGCATGCGCGCACCGGCCTCGTCGATCAGGTCGATCGCCTTGTCCGGCAGGAACCGGTCGTTGATGTAGCGGTCGGCCAGCGTGGCCGCGGCGACGAGCGCACCGTCGGTGATGGAGACCCGGTGGTGGCTCTCGTAGCGGTCGCGCAGGCCCTTGAGGATCTCGATGGTGTGCTCGACGGACGGCTCACCGACCTGCACCGGCTGGAACCGGCGCTCGAGTGCGGCATCCTTCTCGATGTATTTGCGGTACTCGTCGAGGGTGGTCGCACCGATGGTCTGCAGCTCGCCGCGGGCCAGCTTCGGCTTCAGGATCGACGCGGCGTCGATCGCGCCCTCGGCCGCTCCCGCGCCGACCAGCGTGTGCAGCTCGTCGATGAACAGGATGATGTCGCCGCGGGTGTTGATCTCTTTGAGCACCTTCTTCAGGCGCTCCTCGAAATCACCGCGGTAGCGGCTGCCGGCGACCAGCGACCCGAGGTCGAGCGTGTAGAGCTGCTTGTCCTTGAGCGTCTCGGGCACCTGGCCGTTGACGATCGCCTGGGCCAGCCCCTCGACGACGGCGGTCTTGCCGACGCCGGGCTCACCGATCAGCACCGGATTGTTCTTGGTGCGGCGGGACAGCACCTGCATGACCCGCTCGATCTCCTTCTCGCGCCCGATGACCGGGTCGAGTTTGGCCTCGGCGGCCGCGGCCGTCAGGTTGCGGCCGAACTGATCGAGGACCAGCGAGGTCGACGGGGTGCCCGTCTCGCTGCTGCGTCCGCCGGTGCCGGCCTCCTGCGGCTCCTTGCCCTGGTAGCCCGAGAGCAGCTGGATGACCTGCTGACGGACGCGGTTGAGGTCGGCGCCCAGCTTGACCAGTACCTGGGCGGCGACGCCCTCACCCTCGCGGATGAGTCCCAGGAGGATGTGCTCGGTGCCGATGTAGTTGTGGCCGAGCTGCAGCGCCTCACGCAGCGAGAGCTCGAGGACCTTCTTGGCGCGCGGCGTGAACGGGATGTGACCCGACGGCGCCTGCTGACCCTGGCCGATGATCTCCTCGACCTGGCTGCGGACGCCCTCGAGCGAGATGCCCAGGGACTCGAGAGCCTTGGCGGCGACGCCCTCACCCTCGTGGATCAGACCCAGGAGGATGTGCTCGGTGCCGATGTAGTTGTGATTGAGCATCCGCGCTTCTTCTTGCGCCAGGACGACGACCCGACGTGCGCGGTCGGTGAACCGTTCGAACATTGTTCTCCCTCACATAGCTTGCGCCCCGGCCGTCGGTGACCACAGCGGCGACAAATGCGGCGGTGTCGATAGAGACCACCAGCTTGAGTTCAGTCTAGTGGTCGCTGTGCGTGCAGCTACAGTTAACGTCGCTCCAGGGACATTTCTGTTACTGCTTCGGCGGGGATCTGCGCAGTACAACCATGCACGTGGGGGCTGTGTTCCATGGCCGCTACGCCGACAGCGAACGGGCGTGAAGAAGACCTCCGCGCGGGCGTCCTCGGCCGACACCGGTGCACTGCAGGACCGCTGCGGGACCGCGAGCCGCCGACGACGCGCGTGATCCGGCCCCACCCGCGGGTTCCGAGCAGGTCAGCCGGAGCGCGGGTCGCAGTTCGCCGATCCGCTCCGGAAACGGACATTCCGAGTAATCTCCCACAAATGGATGACGGCGCTGCACCTCATTCCGAACCGCTGTCCGAACCGCCCGCCGAAACACACCCCGAGGCTGCTCGGGGTACGACGAACCGGGTCGTCTTCGGCACGTCGGCGGCCATCGTGCTCGCCTTCGCGATCTGGGCACTCGCCGCGCCGGAGGCCGCCGAGACCGTCATCGGCGACGTCCGGGATTTCATCACACAGTGGTTCGGCTGGTGGTACTTCATCCTCGCGACCGGGATCGTCGCCCTGGTCGTCTTCCTGGGCGTCAGCCGATACGGCCGCTATCGCCTCGGGCCCGAGGAATCGCGGCCCGAGTACAGCCTCTTCACCTGGACCGCGATGCTCTTCGCCGCCGGCATCGGCATCGACCTCATGTTCTTCTCGGTCGCCGAACCGGTCACGCATTTCCTCACGCCACCGGTGGGACCCGCGGAGACCAACGAGGCCGCCCGGGAGGCGGTCACCTGGACGGTGTTCCACTACGGCGTCACCGGATGGGCGATGTACGCCCTGATGGGCGGCGCTCTGGCCTACTTCGCGTTCCGCCACAATCTGCCGCTGACGATCCGCGCGGCCCTCTATCCGATCTTCGGCAAACGCGTCGAGGGACGCTGGGGTGATGCCATCGACGTGGCCGCCGTGCTCGGCACCATCTTCGGGATCGCAACGTCCCTCGGGATCGGGGTCGTGCAGCTCAACTTCGGACTCAACGAGATCTTCGGCATTCCGCAGGGGAAGGCCGCTCAGATCGGACTGATCGTGCTGTCGGTGGTGATCGCGACGGCGTCGGCGACCTCCGGCGTCGACAAGGGCATCCGACGGCTCTCCGAACTCAATGTAGTGCTCGCGATCCTCCTGCTCGTCTACATCCTCGTCGCGGGTCGTTCCGACTTCCTGCTCAACGGTCTGGCGCAGAACACCGGCGACTACATCTCGACCTTCCTCGACCGCACCCTGGACACGTTCGCCTGGGATCAGATCAACCCACCGCCGGGCAACGACGCCACTGCGTTCGTCGACGGGTGGACCCTGTTCTTCTGGGCGTGGTGGGTGGCGTGGGCGCCGTTCGTCGGGCTGTTCCTGGCCCGCATCTCGCGCGGCCGCACGTTGCGTCAGTTCGTGTTCGGCGTGCTCGTCGTCCCGTTCAGCTTCATCCTGCTGTGGATCTCGATCTTCGGGAACAGCGCGCTCGAGGTCGCGCGCGGCGATGCGACGTTCGCCGAGGTCACCGCCTCGACACCGGAGGCGGGCTTCTACACGCTCCTCGAGCAGTATCCGGGCGCGCCGCTGCTCATCGGGGTCGCGACCATCACCGGGCTGCTGTTCTACGTGACCAGCGCCGACTCCGGTTCACTCGTGATGGGCAACTTCACCTCCCGACTCCCGGACCCGATGGCCGACTGTGCGCGTTCGCTGCGCATCTTCTGGTCCCTCGCCATCGGCCTGCTGACCTTGTCGATGCTGTTCGCCGGTGGCGCCGACGGATCGATCCTCACCCTGCAGGCGGCGACGGTGATCATGGGTCTGCCGTTCTCGTTCGTCCTCGCCCTCATCGGTGTCTCACTGCTGCGTTCGGTCCGCAACGAGTCCTACAAGACCGACAGCTATCGGACGACCCTGCCGAAGGTCATCGCCGCCGGACGTGGCCCCGCCGAGCACGGCAGCTGGCGACAGCGACTGCTCGGCACCCTGCGTTACCCGGGTCCCGCCGCGACCGATCGGTTCATCACGCGAACGATCCTCCCGGCGATGCGCGAGGTGGCGGGTGAGTTCGCGAAGGAGGGCATCACCGCGACGGTCGACGAGTCGGCCAGCAACGAGGGTCTCCCCTCGCCCCGGCTCATCGTCGACCTCGCCCACGAGCCCCGGTTCGACTACTGCGTGTGGCCGGTGTCGGCGCCGACACCGACCTACGCGGTGCTGTCGCAGCGTTCCGATGATCGGTACTTCCGGTGCGAGGTCTACCTGTCGGAGGGGTCGCAGGGCTACTCGCTCAACGGGTACGGCAAGGAGCAGATCATCGGCGACGTCCTCGACCAGTACGAGCGGCATCTCGGTTACCTGCACTTGCGTCGGTCCGCGAACGGTCATCAGACGACGGATACCGTGGCCGATGTCCCCGACAGCGATCCCGAAGGAACCCCGGCCCCATGACCGACACCCTGTTCATCGACGGCGCCTGGCGAGGTGCTGCGTCCGGCGACACACGGGAGATCCGTTGTCCCGCAGACAACTCCCCGGTTGCCGTGGTGTCCGAGGCCGGCGCCGACGACACCGAGGCCGCAATCGCGGCCGCGCGAAACGCGTTCGATGCGGGCGTATGGCGCGCGACACCGGCCGCCGAGCGCGGTGACCTGCTGCTGCGGGTGGCCGACCAGATCGACGCCCGCCGCGACGAGTTCGTCCGTGCCGAGACCCTCGACACCGGGAAACGGCCCTACGAGTCCGATCTCGACATGACCGACATCGCCAACTGTTTCCGCTACTTCGGCAAGCTGGCCGCCGACGACGCCGGGCGGGTCGTCGACGCCGGCTCCCCCGACGTCGACTCCCGCATCGTCTACGAGCCGGTCGGCGTGTGCGGCATGATCACTCCGTGGAATTATCCACTGCTGCAGGCGGCCTGGAAGATCGCACCCGCGCTCGCCGCCGGGAACACCTTCGTCCTCAAACCCGCCGAACTCACCCCGCACACGTCGATCCTGATCATGCGGGTGCTCGACGACCTCGGTCTCCCGCCGGGCGTCGCGAACCTGATCACCGGCGCGGGTGCCACGGCCGGCGCGCCGCTCTCGTCGCATCCCGACGTCGACCTGGTGTCGTTCACCGGCGGCCTGGCGACCGGAAAGGTCATCGCCCGCGAGGCCGCCGCGACCGTCAAGAAGGTCGCCCTCGAGCTGGGTGGGAAGAATCCCAACGTCATCTTCGCCGACGCGTGCGACACCGACGACCGTCTCGCCGCCGCCGTCGACAACGCGCTCAACGCCGCGTTCCTGCACTCGGGCCAAGTATGTTCGGCGGGTGCACGACTCGTCGTCGAGGAGTCGGCACACGACCGTTTCGTCGACGAACTCGTGCGCCGCGCCGAGCAGATTCGCCTGGGTCTCCCGTTCGCCGACGGCACCGAGACCGGACCGCTCATCTCGAAGGCGCACCGCGACAAGGTCCACGCCTACGTCGAGCAGGCGCGCAGCGACGGCGCCACCATCCGCACCGGCGGCCGATTCGCCACCGGCGACCAGGGTTCGGGCGATCTCGACGACGGCTGGTTCTATCTGCCGACCGTGATCGACGACGCCGACAGGTCGATGGCGTGCGTCCACGACGAGGCATTCGGCCCGACCGTCACCGTCGAGACGTTCACCACCGAGGACGAGGCGGTGACCATCGCCAATGACACCGAGTACGGGCTCGCCGGGGCCGTGTGGTCGTCGGATGCAGCCCGCGCGCGGCGCGTCGCCGCCCGTCTGCGGCACGGGACGGTGTGGGTCAACGACTTCGGACCGTATCTCCCCCAAGCCGAGTGGGGCGGGTTCGGACACTCGGGCGTCGGCCGCGAACTCGGCCCGTCGGGACTCGACGAGTATCGCGAGGCCAAGCATGTGTACGAGAACCTCCGACCGGCAGTGACCGGTTGGTTCGTCGATCGAGGAGGACAGGCGTGAGCGACACCTTCGACTACGTGGTCGTCGGAGGCGGCTCGGCCGGTGCCGCGGTGGCTTCCCGGCTGTCCGAGAATCCCGACGTCACAGTCTGTCTGCTCGAGGCCGGTCCGTCGGATGTCGGCGACGACGCCATCTTGCAACTCGACCGGTGGATGGAGCTCCTCGAGTCGGGATACGACTGGGACTACCCGATCGAACCGCAGGAGAACGGCAACGACTTCATGCGGCATGCGCGCGCGAAGGTGTTGGGCGGGTGCAGTTCCCACAACAGCTGTATCGCGTTCTGGGCGCCGCGCGAGGATCTCGACGATTGGGAGCGCGTCCACGGATGCACCGGTTGGGGTTCGGAGTCGGTGTACCGACTGTATCCGCAGATCGAGACCAACGACGCACCTGGCGAGCATCATGGTCGCAGCGGCCCGGTCCACCTGATGACGGTGCCGCCGAACGATCCGTGCGGGGTCGCGGTACTCGACGCGTGCGAGTCCGTCGGCATCCCCCGCACTGAGTTCAACACCGGGACCACAGTGATCAACGGCGCCAACTTCTTCCAGATCAATCGCCGACCGGATGGGGTCCGGTCCTCCTCGTCGGTGAGTTATCTGCATCCGATCCTGGACCGCCCGAACCTCACGATCCGCACCGGCGCCTGGGCAAAGCGGATCGTCATCGAGCGCACGTCGGCGGGACTGCGCGCCGTCGGCGTCGACATCACCGACAACGCCTTCGGCAGGACGACCACGGTACATGCCGACCGCGAGGTGATCGTCTCGACCGGAGCGATCGACACCCCGAAGTTGTTGATGCTGTCCGGGATCGGCCCCACCGTGCATCTCCGCGAACACGGCCTCGACGTCCTCGTCGACTCGCCCGGCGTCGGCGCGAACCTGCAGGACCACCCCGAGGGGGTGATCGGTTTCGAGACCACCCGGCCGATGATCCGGGAGTCCACACAGTGGTGGGAGGCGGGAATCTTCACGACCACCACCGACGGGCTCGACCGGCCCGACCTGATGATGCACTACGGCAGTGTCCCGTTCGACATGCACACGCTGCGGCAGGGCTACCCCACCAGCGAGAACACCTTCTGCCTCACGCCCAACGTCACCCACGCCCGATCCCGCGGGACGGTACGTCTGAGGTCCCGCGATTTCCGCGACAAGCCACGTGTCGACCCCCGCTACTTCACCGATCCCGACGGTCATGACATGCGGGTGATGATCGCGGGAATCCGCAAGGCACGCGAGATCGCCGCCGCGGCGCCGCTCACGGAATGGGTTGCCCGAGAACTGTATCCCGGTCCCGACGCGGTGTCCGACAACGACCTCGCCGATTACATCCGCCGCACCCACAACACCGTCTATCACCCGGTGGGAACCGTCCGGATGGGCCCGGCCGACGACGCGATGTCGCCGCTCGACCCGGAACTACGGGTGAAGGGCGTGGACGGCTTGCGCGTCGCCGACGCCTCGGTGTTCCCCGCACACACGACGGTCAACCCCAACATCACCGTGATGCTGGTCGGCGAGCGGTGCGCCGAACTCGTCGCCGCGGAGAGGGACTGATGTCAGGAGCGCAGATCTCGACGCCCGAGTCGGCGTGGCCGGCGATACCGGTCGAGGAGTGGTCCCAGACGCGGGACACCCTCCAACTGATGACGCAGATCGTGGGTAAGGTCCGGATGGCCAACACCGCGCTCATGAGTCACTGGTGGAACGTCGTCCTGTACGTCTCGAGTCGCGGACTGACCACCGGCCTCGTCCCGTATGGCAGTCGTGGTTTCACGATCGACCTCGACTTCGTCGACCACCGTCTGGTCATCACCACCACCGACGGCCGGGAGCGCTCCCTGCCGCTGCGCGAACGCCCGATCGCCGACTTCTATCGCGATGTCATGGACATGCTCGACGAGCTGGGTCTGCAGACGGACATCTGGACCATGCCGGTCGAGATACCCGACGCCATCCCGTTCGACGCCGACCGCGATCACGTCGCCTACGACGCCGACGCGGTGCACCGGTTCTGGCTCGCCCTTGTTCAGATGAATCGCGTCTTCGACGAGTTCCGATCGTGCTATGTCGGCAAGGTGAGTCCATCCCACTTCTTCTGGGGTGCCTGCGATCTCGCCGTCACCCGTTTCTCGGGTCGATCCGCACCGAAGCATCCCGGTGGAGCGCCCAACTGCGGTCCGCACGTGATGTGGGAGGCGTATTCGCACGAGGTCAGCAGCGCCGGATACTGGCCAGGCCCGGACGGCGAGGGCAGCTTCTACTCGTACGCGTATCCCGAACCCGACGGGTTCCGTGCGGCTCGGGTCGGCCCCGACGCCGCATCCTTCGACGAGTCGCTCGGCGAGTTCCTGCTGCCGTACACGGCCGTTCGCGAGGCCGCCGACCCCGATGCCCTGCTCCTCGAGTTCCTGCAGAGCACCTACGTGGCGGCCGCCGACGCCGGCGGCTGGGATCGATCCGCGCTCGAACGGTGACCGCGGACGACGAAGCGGGCCTT
This sequence comes from Gordonia sp. OPL2, assembly GCF_003797825.1. Lineage (GTDB taxonomy): Bacteria > Actinomycetota > Actinomycetes > Mycobacteriales > Mycobacteriaceae > Gordonia. Next base: position 6,300 of record NZ_RKME01000008.1, on the reverse strand, counting down.
GTCCGACTTGCTACAGTGAGCCGGTCCCGGCAGGGGAATCCGGTGAGAATCCGGAACTGACGCGCAACGGTATGGGTGTCCCCGAGTCCGAATGCCTCCGGGATGCGGTGTCTCGACGAGCCGAACCCTGTCCACGGGCCCCGCGCACGGGCCCCTGAAGAAGGCAGCTGCCGTGCCCCGCTGGTCCAAGGTCGTCCCCGCCATCGCCTGTTCGATGCAGTTGCTCCTGACCGGATGCGGCGCCTCGGACGACTCCACAAGTACTCCGAGCACACCCGATCTCGAGGCCACCGGTGCGACGACCTACCCTCTGACGATCGAGAACTGCGGCGAGAAGGTCACCTTCGACGGGCCTCCGCAACGCACCGTGTCGCTCTACCAGAGTTCCACCGAGATCCTGTTGTCACTCGGCCTCCAGGACAGGATGGTCGGGACGTCCACCTGGTTCGACCCGGTTCTTCCCCAGCTGGCCGCGGCGAACGCACAGGTGCCGAGGCTGGCAGACAACGACCCGTCGCTGGAGACGGTGCTCGCCACCGATCCCGATCTGGTGACGTCGGCGAGCGCACATACGTTCACTCCCGGTGTCGTCGCCGATCGCGCGCCATTCGCACAGCTGGGAGTACCGACCTACCAGTCGCCGTCGGTGTGTGTCGATGCCACGGTCGACGGCGAGACGGTGACCCGCACCGCGCCGCTGACCATCGACACCCTGTATCAGGAGATCCGGGAACTCGCCGCCATCTTCGATGTCCGCGATCGTGGCGCCGCTCTGGTTTCCGAGCTGCGGGGTCGGATGGATGCGGCGACCGCGCAGGCCGCAGAGGCGGTGCCCGACGGGCAGTCCCCGACGATCGCGTTCTGGTTCTCCGGTATCGACACCCCGTACATGGCCGGATGTTGTTCCGCTCCAGGGCTGTACGCGAACGAGACCGGTACCACCAACGTGTTCGCCGATGCTCGGGAGGACTGGCCGGAGGTGAGCTGGGAATCGGTCGCCGACCGCAATCCGTCTGTCCTCGTGCTGGGCGACCTCAGCCGCAAGCGCATCGAGGGAGATTCGCTGGACACGAAGAAGGCGTTCTTGGCCTCGAACCCGGTGACGAGTCGGCTCGATGCCGTCCGTGGTCAGCGATACGTGGTGCTCAGCGGTTCCGAACTCGATCCCGGCATCCGGGAAGTCGATGCAGTGGAAAAGCTGGCGGCAGGGTTGCAGTCATTCGGTCAGTGACGCGAACGTGACCCGGCCGTCCGGGTACTCACCGCCCGCCGATAGTTGATCTGCGGGATCCCGTCGTCGACGGTGACCTGTGCCCGAACCGAATACACGTGCTCGACGAGTTCCTCGGTGATCACGGCCGCCGGAATGCCCATCGCCACAACCGATCCTCGGTCCAGGACGACGACGCGATCGCAGAACATCGCCGCGAGATTGAGGTCGTGCAGGGCCACGTAGCTGGTCATCGGCAACGCGGAGACCAGCGCCAGCAACTCGAGTTGATGAGAGATGTCGAGATGATTCGTCGGCTCGTCGAGAAGCAGTTCGTCGGGTTCCTGAGCCAGTGCACGAGCGATCTGCACGCGTTGGCGCTCGCCGCCGGACAGCGTGTGCCACCGACGATGTCGATGGTCGAGCATGCCGGTGTGGCGCAGCGCCTGCTCGATCGCCGAGGCGTCGGCGGCGTCATCGCCACCGAATGTCCCGCGATGCGGAATCCTGCCCAGGCGGACGACATCGGTGACCGTGATGTCCACCTCGGTGTCGACCTGCTGCTCGACGGTCGCGACGCGCCGTGCGATCTGACGCCGACGGAGGGAACGGATGTCGGTGTCGTTCAGCAACACGTGGCCGGAGTCCGGCCGGTGAACGCCGGCGAGGACGCCGAGGAGCGACGACTTGCCCGACCCGTTCGGGCCGAGAAGTCCGATGGTCTCGCCGGGATGCGGCTCGACGGTCACCCCGTCGAGGACCAGGCTCCCGCCTCGGCTCCAGCCGATGTGCTTGGCGTGCAGAGGCATCAGCAGTACCTCCGACCACGATCGGTCACGGGGTACCTCGCATCCGGAAGAGGATCAGGGCGAACGCCGGAACCCCGACCAGTGCTGTCACCACACCGACCGGGATCTCCTGCGGCGCGAACAGCGTCCGGGCCACTGCGTCGACCCACACCATGAAGATCGCACCGATCAGTGCGGTCGCAGGCAGCAGCCGACCGTGGCGCGGGCCGACGAGGAACCGAGCCGCATGCGGCAGGACCAGTCCGACGAATCCGATGGCGCCCGCCGCGCTCACCAGCGACGCGGTGATCAGCGCCGTCACCGTCAGCAGCACGATCCGAATCCGTCGGACCGACACGCCCAGCGACGCCGCTGCCGAGTTGCCGAATGTGAACGCGTCCAACGACGACGACACGGCCAGGCACACGACGATGCCGAAGAGCGTGACGGCCCCGCAGAGTACGACGTCGGTCCAGTCGGCGCCGCTGAGTGAACCGAGTAGCCAGAACAAGACACCACGAGTCTGCTCGGCGTCGGCCGACGACATCACGATGAACGACGTGAGCGCGGAGAACAGCTGTGTCCCTGCGACTCCCGCGAGGATGACCTTCGCGGTTCCACCACCCGCACCGGCGGCCAGCGCGATGACCGCCACGAAGGCCACCACTGCACCGACGAAGGCGCCGGTGGACAACGAGAGCAGACCACCACCGACGCCGAGCACCGCGACCGACACGGCGCCGGTCGAGGCACCCGAGGAGATACCGAGCACGAACGGATCGGCCAGCGGGTTGCGCAGAAGCGACTGCATGATCGCACCACAGAGGGCGAGTCCCGCACCACACACGGCGGCGAGCAACGTCCGAGGTAGTCGCAACTCCCAGACGATGCCGTCCTGCAGACGGGTCAATCCCGAGTTCCCGATCCCCCAGTGGTCGAGAATCGCCGCATACACGTCCCGCACAGACAGGTTCGCGGGCCCGATGGTGACGGTCACCGCGATCGACAGCACCAGCACGACCATCCCGCCGACGAGGGTTCCGGCGAGGACGGTCGTCGATTCGGTCAGCGGTCTGCGCCCTCGTGCCGCCCCAGGCGATCCGGTCGAGGCATCTGATTCGGCTACGGGCGCGTTCATGATTGCGGCGTGGCTAGATTCCACTTCTGGAGTGCGGCGGAGACCTTTTCCACACCGTCGACGGTACGGATGGTCGGATTCATGTCCGCGCCATTGACGATGATGTAGCGCTTCTCGCGCACAGCCTGCATCTGGGAGGTGACCGGATTGGACTCGAGGAACGCGATCTTGCTCTCGAGTGCATCGCCGTCGATGCTTCGTCGGCTCAGGTCCGCCATCACGATGGCCGTCGGATTTCGGTCGGCGACCGTCTCCCACGTCACCTGCGGCCACTCGTCGGTGGTGTCGGCGAAGACGTTCGTCGCGCCGACCGCCTTCGTGATCGCGCCGGACGAGCCGCAACACCCGGCCATGTACGGGGTGTTGGTGTCGGCGAACCAGTACGCCAGCGACACTCCCTTCGCATCGGTCGAGCCCGACGCCTTCGCGTAGCGGTCCTGCAACTCGCCGACGAACTTCTCACCGCGGTCACGGACATCGAAGATCGCAGCGAGATCCCGGATCTCCTGATACACGCTGTCCATGCTGTAGGGCGTTGTGCGCGCACCATCGGCATTGGACGCCGACGACACCTGGCCCGAGCACCCGTTGTCGGTGGGCGAGAGATAGGTCGGCAGACCGAGTTTCTCGTACTGGTCCCGCCCGGCCGTCCCGCCGTCGCCGATGGACGAGCCGAACGAAGCGGTGACGAAGTCCGGCTCCGCGTTCAGAACGGTCTCGAGGGACGGCTTCGTGTCGGCAAGGCGAGGCACCGATGCGTTGGCGGCGGCGAGGTTCTCCCGCACCGGGTCGGTCCAGGTCGCGGTGCCCACCATCCGGTCGGCGAGTCCGAGAGACAAGAGGATCTCGGTGGACGCCTGATTGAGCGATACCACCCGCTCCGGCGGGCCATCGACGGTGACGGTGCGCCCACAGTTCTCGATACTCAGCGGATAGCCACCGGCACCCGCACCGGCCGACGACCCGTCGTCGGAGTCGGAGTCCGTACTGCCGCATCCGGAGAACACGAGCGCCGAGGCGGCGAGGACGATGGCGCAGCGGGTCGCTGACATGCGCATAAGTGCAGAACTTTCTGGTCATGAGCTCACTCGCGGAGCCCAGGTGAACCTGACCCGATCGATCCAGTAATCGGACTCGCCCCCTGCCCGAACCAGGGCAGAGCACTCACCGTTGCGCGTCAGTTCCGGATTCGCACCGGATTCCCTCGACGATCGGTGCCGCAGAGCGGCCGCCGTCACCTTACCGCGCACCGGTCGCGTCCAGATTGCCCGGATCGGGCTGCATCGCCACGCGAGGCCGTGCGCCCCTCGCTCACCCCACGAACGAGTCGATGATCCGGTCGAGCACGACGAGTACCTCGGCGGTGGCGGCATCCTTGTCGTCGGCCGCCGCCACATACAGCGCCGACTCGTCGAGCGCCCCGATCGCGACGTGAGCGATCGGACGCACCGGCTGGTCCTCGATCTGGCCGACCGCGATCGCCGCCTGCAGGATGCCTTCGATGAGGGCGAATCCGAACTCCTCACCACGGGCCCGCCACTCGCTCCACCCGAGGACCGACGGCGCGTCGACCAACGAGATCTGATGCAGGGCCGGGTCGGTCACGCGCTCCAGGAACACGCGGACTCCGGCCTTGAGTGCCGCGACCGGATCGGTGAGTGCGAGCTCGCCGACTCGATCAGCGATCTCCGCCGTGATGTCCTGCTCGACGTGGTCGTAGACCGCGGTGAACAGACCCTTCTTGTCGTCGAATTGGTGATAGAGCGCGCCGCGCGTCACCCCGGCGGCGTCGACGATGGCCTGCGTCCCGACGGCGGCGTAGCCGTGCTCACCGAAGAGGGTGCGGCCCGCACCGATGAGCGCTGACCGGGTGGCGGCGGTCCGTTCCGCCTGCGTACGACGATTGACTTTCATACAGGTTGCACGTAACTTTCATACCAAGTGTTCGTAAGTTGACGATCAGCCTAATCGAAAGGCCACGTGACCATGACCGCGACGATCACGACCATCACACTCCCCTCCGGCACCATCGAGTACGCGACCTACGGACCGGAGGACTCGGACCACCCACCGGTCGTCTTCGTACACGGCGTCGCGGTCGACCACCGCCTGTGGCAACCCGTCGCCGAACTGCTGGCCGACGCCGGATATCGCTGTTACGCACCGACACTCCCGTTGGGATCGCATCACATCCCCTGGGGTTCCCAGGCCGACCGCAGCCCGCGCGGCGCGGCGACCCTCGTGCGTGAGTTCGTCGCGGAACTGAATCTCTCCGACGCGACGTTGGTGGCCAACGACACCGGCGGCGCGGTCACCCAATTCGCGCTCGACGCCGACCCCGAGTTCGTCCGTGCGCTCGTCTTCACCAACTGCGATGCGTTCGACCTGTTCCCACCGCAGCCGTTCCGGTTGCTGTTCGCGCTACTGCGTCAGCGCCCTCTGCTCAAGCCGCTGATCGAATCCATGCGATTCCGCGCTCTGCGGCATTCGCCGCTCGGCGTCGGTCTCCTGCTCGCCCACCCCGACCCCGACCTCACCTGGTCGGTGTTTCAGCCACTGCGCACCGACGCCCGGATTCGTGACGACCTCATCGCCTTTCTGAAGAAGATCGATCCCGCCGAACTGGCCGCGGTCACGCCTCGGATGTCGCGGGTGACGCTCCCGGTGACGATGGTCTGGGGCGCCGACGACCGCTGCTTCACCCCCGAGCACGGGCGTCGGTTCGCCGCCGTCTTCGGCGACTCGCGTTTCATCGACGTTCCGGGCGCACGCACCTTCGTCTCGCTGGACGAGCCGGCCGCGGTCGCCGACGCGATCGTGGCGGCGTCGACCCGGGTGTGACCCTTCGAGCCACTTCGCCGGCGCTTCGTTCCGCACGTCCACACCACAGAACAGACGAACCCTTCGTGACGCCTCGCTCGTTCCTCGCGAGGCTCCTCAGGGACCGGTGTAAGTGATCCCTGAGGAGCGAGCTTGCGAGCGTCACCCACCAGGTGGTCCCTGAGGAGCGAGCTTGCGAGCGTCACCCACCAGGTGGTCCCTGATCCGAAGAGTTCGGTGAGGTGAGTTGGGTAGCTGACCCCCTGGGGCATGCTGGAATGGGGTCGGTGGTTGCGACCCTGGTTGGCCGGTGTTTGGTTAGGCGACGTCTCGGGGTTCGATGG
>NZ_RKME01000088.1 GCF_003797825.1 Gordonia sp. OPL2 | reverse complement strand
CGCTGGGCCGGGGCGTCGGCTGGATCACCTGGCGCCTGCTCGGCAGCCGCCGCCGCGCCGCCGAAGTCAACCTGCAGCTGTGCTTCCCCGAGAAGGACGAAGCCTGGCGCCAGCGCCTGGTGCGCGACAGTTTCGATGCGCTGGGCGTGGGCGTGTTCGAGTGCATCCGCGCCTGGTGGGGCAGCATCGACCGCATCCGCCCGCAGGTACGGATCGAAGGCCTGGAACACCTGCGGCAGATGGAGGCTGAAGGCCGCGGCGTGCTGCTGGTCTCAGGCCACTTCATGACCCTGGAAATGTGCGGACGCCTGCTGTGCGACTACGTCGACCTGTCCGGCATGTACCGCAAGCACAAGAACCCGGTGTACGAGTGGGCGGTGAAGTTCGGCCGCCTGCGCTATGCCAAGGCGATGTTCGCCAACGAGGACATCCGCGCGACCG
>NZ_RKME01000087.1 GCF_003797825.1 Gordonia sp. OPL2 | reverse complement strand
CTGCTGGACCATCTCGGCATCCGCACGCTGAAGGCCTTCGTTGGCTATTCGTATGGCGCGCTGGTCGGCCAGCAGTTCGCGATCCGTCATCGTGCCCGCGTGCGTCAGCTGGTGCTGGCCAGCGGTGCGCACCGACCGCATCCGTATGCCGCCGCCTGGCGCGCATTGCAGCGCCGCGCGGTCGCGCTGGGCCAGCTGCAGTGCGGCGAAGACCACGGCCTGGCCCTGGCCCGGCAGTTCGCCATGCTCAGCTACCGCACCCCGGAAGAGTTCGGCGAGCGCTTTGATGCTGCGCCGGAGGTCATCAATGGCCGCGTGCGCGTGGCTGCCGAAGACTATCTCGACGCGGCCGGTGCGCAGTACGTCGCGCGCACGCCAGTGACCGCTTACCTGCGCCTGTCCGAATCAATCGACCTGCACCGCGTCGATCCCACCGCGATCC
>NZ_RKME01000086.1 GCF_003797825.1 Gordonia sp. OPL2 | reverse complement strand
GCGCACGGAAGGCCACATGGCCGTCGTTGTCCACGCGCTGCAGTTCGTGCAGCCGGAACCGTACCAGCACGCGTTCGAGCTGGGCGAAGCACAGCAGGTGATCGGCCTGCTCGGCGGCGCGGTTGGAGGCTTCCTGTGGGCTGCCATCGAGCAGCAGGAAGTCCTCGTCTTCGTCGAGGTCGAGCAGGGCGGTCGGGAAGGAACGGTCGCGGCCGTCGATATGGGCGTTGATCAGCGATCGCTGGTCGATCAGCGAGCGCAGCAGCTGGCGCAGCTGGCGCGGGTTGCGGACCAGGAATCGTTCGTCCGCGGCATCAGCCGCGTGGACATCATGCACTGCAGTGTCGTTGCCGTCGGACATGGAATCTACGGTCAGGGGCGGGCGCCAGCACGCATTGGCGCGAGGCTCGATGGGGATATCGGCTCCTGCACCGGATTATGA
>NZ_RKME01000085.1 GCF_003797825.1 Gordonia sp. OPL2 | reverse complement strand
GTGCCTTTTCTGAATCCAAACTAGCAGTTGGTTCATCTGCTAGAATAATGGACGGATCATTGTACAATGCACGAGCGATTGCGACCCTTTGCCGTTCTCCACCAGATAGTTCTTCTGGATACTTGTTGATCAACTTATCCACGCCAAGCTGCTCAAATAATTCGTTTGCTTCTTTTTGACGATGTTCATGTTTAATCTTATCTACTAATAATAACTGCTTTTTTACTGTCAGAAAAGGAACCAGATTGGAAGCTTGCAAAATAAAGCCAATTTCTTTAAAACGTAGTTTAACGCGTTCGCTTTCTTTTTGATTACTGAATTCTTGATCATTGATAAATACAGAGCCACTGCTAGGCGTCTGCAATCCGCCTGCCAAAGTCAAAAAAGTACTTTTACCTGAACCAGAAGGACCGATGATTGCAACAAATTCCCCTTTATCGATACTC
>NZ_RKME01000084.1 GCF_003797825.1 Gordonia sp. OPL2 | reverse complement strand
ACACTACCGCACGCCCTACCCGGCCATCGCGCGCGAACGCATCCTGCAGCCATTGAAGATGACCAGCACGTCATGGGGCATCGCCAACGTGCCGGTCGAGAGCGCGGCGGTGCCGTACATCGGCAAGGATGGCGCGTTGCAACCGGCCAATGAAGATCCCTGGCCCAACTACGGCTGGGCGCATGCCGACCTGCAGACCACCGTGGGCGACATGAACCGTTTCCTGCAGGCGCTGGCGACCGGCAAGCTGGTGCGCACGGCGACCCTGGAAAAACTCTGGCAGCCGCAGAAGCTGAGCGGTGGCGGCAGCAACTTCTTCTCCACCGGCTGGGACACCACCCGCAGCGACGGCTACACCCAGGTCGGCCACGATGGTGGCACCCGTGTACGTGCGCGATTGGCCTACAAGGGCACGCTGGCCAGCGGCTACTGGGTGTTCGTGTACC
>NZ_RKME01000083.1 GCF_003797825.1 Gordonia sp. OPL2 | reverse complement strand
GTTCACTGCGGCAGCTTGCCAGGCGGAAGACGATCGTCTGGCAAATAGCGCCCTGCGTAATTAATTGTTTAACCCCTTTCGTCTACGGCGGGAGGGGGTTTCTCTACTTTAAACGGATAAATTCCCCTTTTCTGCATCCGCCCGAAACGAATGATATTCAAGCCATTCATAAGCAGAAAACAAACCTCAATCATTGTGCCGCCTATCGACCCCGCCCAGAAGTTGTGAATCACCCAGCAACACGTTGAAAACCACATCACGCAGCGCATGGTGAGCCCTTTACAGCGGAACAGCGCCCAGGTACTGACAATCGTACCGATAACCGGCAATAGTTCGACAGGATGATGGAACTTCGCGAGGCCAATTCCGCCAGTCAGCACAATAAAAATCGCCATTACCCATAAGCTGCGCGTGCGTAAGGTAATCAATGTACGAATGGCATTAAGG
>NZ_RKME01000082.1 GCF_003797825.1 Gordonia sp. OPL2 | reverse complement strand
GGCCAGGACGGCCTGGAGCTGTTCGACGGGCGCAAGGTGCTGGGCGTGCAGGCCGATGCGCAGGGCCACGTGGTCAAACTCGATGACGGCAGCCAACTGCATGCGCGGCTGCTGGTGGCCGCTGACAGCCGCTTCTCCGCCACCCGCCGCATGCTCGGCATCGGTGCGCAGATGCGCGACTTCGGCAAGTCGATGCTGGTGTGCCGCATGCAGGTCGAGCGCGACCATCACCACACCGCCTGGGAGTGGTTCGGCTACGGCCGCACGATGGCGCTGCTGCCGCTCAACGAGGGCCAGGCATCGGCGGTGATCACGCTGCCGCCGCGGCAGATCGAGGCGCTGCTGGCGATGGACGAGGTAGCCTTCGGTGAGGCCATCAGTGCCTGCTTCGAACACCGCCTGGGCCGGATGCAGCCGGTGGCCACGCCGCAGGCGTATCCGCTGGTGGG
>NZ_RKME01000081.1 GCF_003797825.1 Gordonia sp. OPL2 | reverse complement strand
CTCCTTCACCGAGCCCTTGAGCTGCTCGGCGGACGCTGAAGTCTTGTCGTCGGTCATGGGCACCTTGTCGTGCGTGAGAAGACCCTGGACCTTCAGGCAGATGTGGGCCTGTTCAGTGCGTTCAATGATGCATTCGTACCAGTAGAATAGGATTCATTCATCGGACGTGCGACTCGACATCCGCTCCCACCACCGGGCCGGGCGCGCTTTGGAAGACGAGCCCGTCGATGGAGGCGGCACCCGGCGTGGCAAGGGCGGCCGCGTCGGCGCAGGCGATGGACTGTCGGGGCTGAGACCGATCGATGTCCGCCGTCACGGTTCGCAGCGCTCCCTCGTCCGCTCCGCTGCCCGGTCGGCAGCGGTGCACAAACGGATTGCGCCCAAGCCGGTTCCACCCGATCTCACGCATTCACTGGTATAGGTGCATTATTGACGCAAACGTTATCGACCAG
>NZ_RKME01000080.1 GCF_003797825.1 Gordonia sp. OPL2 | reverse complement strand
CAATCCCTCCATCGGCAGCGGCGTCGGCACGCCACGCGCGCGCAGCAGTTCCTGCAGCGACTGCAGGCGCTGCTGGTAACGCTCGCCTGCCGAGGCGATCTTCGCCCGCTGCGTTGACGACGCCAGCACCGAGGTTGCCGCGTCCTGCAGCAGGTGACTGACCCAGCCGATACCGGATGCCAATCGCAGCCGCCACCGCATCGCGGTTTCTTCATCGCAGGCCAGCCAGGCCAGCCGCAGGTCGGGGCCGAGCGGTTTGGACAACGAACGCAGCAGCGCCCAGCGCCGCCCATCCAGCGGCAGTACCGAGTGATAGGCCTGCTGCGAGAGCAGCGCATAGTGATCGTCGATCAGCACTGCTACCTGCGGGTACGCCGCCAACAACTGCCGCAACGCCCGCGCCCGCTTCGCATCCAGGCTGGCCCCGGTCGGATTGTGCGCCCGGGGGGTGAGCAGCAC
>NZ_RKME01000079.1 GCF_003797825.1 Gordonia sp. OPL2 | reverse complement strand
ACGTTGAGCACCGATACGCATTGTTGGAATTATCGCTCTTGGGCCAGGAGCAAGATGACCTGGCAGAATCGGACCAGCAATAGCTGACGAACACATCAGCCCTTTTTTGATTGCCATCACCTTTGCGGGTGAGGGCGTTGTTGTTCGTTAATACACCTACTTTGAGCCGGTTCACACTTTTCAATGAAAATTACCGAAAATTTTCACGATAAGTTATGTAGACTGGCCGCCATTAATTTTGAGGCACACGTACTACATGGCTGAATTCGAAACCACTTTTGCAGATCTGGGCCTGAAGGCTCCCATCCTTGAAGCGCTTAACGATCTGGGTTACGAAAAACCATCTCCGATCCAGGCTGAGTGCATTCCGCATCTGCTGGGCGGCCGCGATGTTCTGGGTATGGCCCAGACGGGTAGCGGTAAAACCGCAGCGTTCTCTTTACCGCTGCTGAACAACAT
>NZ_RKME01000007.1 GCF_003797825.1 Gordonia sp. OPL2 | reverse complement strand
GACCCCCGGGATCTACACCTATTAAGTCGTCGGCAGCGTCAGAGGTGTATAAGAGACAGGATTAGTTCAGCGGGAGTTCTCAGGACGTGATTCGTCAGGTCACGGCAGAAACCACATGTGGTCGCTGCCTGATCAGGCTGTTCCGGTCGATGCCCAAGTGGATGTCGAACAAGTATGGTTCCGGTGCAGCACTGTCGTTCGGCTGAACGACAGTCTCCTGGTCACCGCCCGAGCGCACCCAGATATCGCCGCGTGATGAAGGCCTGCGCCATCCGGCCGATCGGACCACCCGCCCGCGCGAGCAGGGCGTGCGGTCGCGAGAACGCCGTGACCGTGAAAGTGACTGTGCCATCGCCGTGTCGCTCCACCAGGAACCGCTCTTCGCCACACTCGGGATGCCCGGGCAGAGTGCCGTAGGAGAAGCCGGCCCGACACTCGTCATCGAACACGTCCACCACCCGAACCGGTGCCCGAAGCCCCAGACGGCCGATGCCGATCGTCACCACGGCAACCTCACCGTCGACGACTCGCGGTCCGGAACTCGACACCCCGACGCCGGCGCGGAGCTGAACCTGCCACGTCAGCACGTCCTCACGCGCCTGTTCGAAACAGGCGACTCCGGTGCCCAGGCGAACTCTCTCGCAGATGTGGTGATAGCCGACGGGCAGGTCGCCACCCGTTCCACTCACCTCCGGATACGTGAAAGACGCAGCCCTCAGCCGCACCGCAGTCTCGTCGTCGAGCGGATGCCATCGTCGGCCCATGCCGCGATTCAACCCCATCCGCTCGGAATGGTCACCCCGGTTGGATCGTTGAAGAGACGGCAGACAAGCCCGATGCGGCTCCCGTCTGAGAATCGAGGTGCAGCATGACCGCACAGCTGAACGCGTCCGTCGTGGCCGAGGACACCACAGTGATTCCCGCCGACGACCCGTTCTACGACGCACCAGACGCGCTCGACTCCTTGCGTCCCGGCGAGATCATCCGCACCCGTCAGGTGGATCTCAAAGACTACTGGGCATCGCAACACCGCAGTCGAGCCTGGCAACTGCTGTATCGGTCTTCGGATCTGAACGGTGCCCCCGACGTCGCAGTCACCACGGTCGTGCTACCACGGAAGCGCGCTCCCGAGAGCGGGTTTCACCTGCTCTCGTTCCAATGCGCGATCGATGCGGTCACCTCACAGTGCTTCCCCTCGTTCGCACTGCGCAAGGGTGCCGACTCTGCTCGCACGATCGCGCCTTTCGAGTTCCTGGTGGTGCGCCGTGCCCTTGCCAAGGGCTGGGCAGTGTGTATCCCGGATCATGAGGGCATGCTCGGGGCCTTGGGCGCACCGCGCGAACCCGGGTATCGCACCCTCGACGGCATACGCGCGACCCTCGCGTTGGACGATCTGGCCCTCCCCGCCGACACATCCGTCGGCCTGTGGGGGTACTCGGGCGGGGGGATGGCCACGTCGTGGGCAGCGGAGATGGCTCCCCGGTACGCCCCTGAACTCAACCTCGTCGGCGCGGTTCTCGGGTCGCCCGTCGGCGATATGGCGTCGGCGCTGATGAGACTCAACGGCGGCGTGCACGCGGGTCTCCCGATCATGGCAATCGCGGGCCTGCGTCGCGTGTATCCGCAGCTCGAGAAGATGATCGCCGAGCACGCAACAGAGGAGGGGCGCCGACAACTGGACGAGATCGCCGACCTGCCCACACTCGACGCCATCCGCCGATTCCGACATCACGACATCGACGACTTCCTCGATCGCCCGCTTGCCGACGTTCTCGCCGAACCCGAGATCGTCGAGATGATGGATGACCTGCAACTGGGCAGCCACGCACCCGCCATCCCACTGCTGGTGGTGCAGGCGGTGCACGACGAGGTGATCAGCGTCGATGATGTCGACGGACAGGTCGCGCGGTACCGCGATCGCGGTGTACCGGTGACATATGTGCGTGACCAGCTCAGCGAGCACTACTCGCTGTTGCCGCTGTCGGGCCCGTTGGCGGTGTCTTGGCTATCTCATCGACTCGAGGGGCGACCGGCACGTGACCGGACTGTCACCACTGTTGCCGGGCAGCGCGCGCCACGCTGGTCGAAGCGCTGGGTCTCTGGGCGCGCGCCATCGGCGACGAGCGACGACGACAACAGCGGGAGAACCTCGGCGGCGTGACCGTCGACCCCGGTCAGCCACCATCCGACGCACCAGCACGAAAGCGCCCAGGGCTCTCCCCGGTGAGGCGTCGAAACGTCCGACTGAAATGCGATACGTCGAGATACCCCACTCCGGTGGCCACTTCGGCCACCGACGATTCGGTTGTCGTGAGAAGCATCTTGGCACGGTCGATGCGGGCTCGGTGAAGAAGCCCGCCGGGCGTCGTACCGGTGGTGCTGACCAGTTTCTGCATGTTGCGCAACGACATTCCCGCAGCACCGGCGACGTCGCTGAGTGAGAGATCAGGGTCGTGCAGATGCTCGGCGATGGTGCGGTTGATCCGCGCGAGATCGTGTGCGCGCTGTGTGTCAGGGCCGTGCTCCGGGATCTGCTCGGCGAGAGCAGCGGCGAGCATCTCTACCGTTGCCGATGCGAAAGATGCTCGTACCGAGGGTGATACGGAGTCATCTGTCGTGGCGAGGTCGGCAAGCAGGCGCCCCAGGATCGCGGGCGACCCGGCCGGTTCGTATGTGCGCCCGATGGCCTCGCCGGCGATCCTGCGGGGAAGCCGCGACTCCATCACATCGCTCGGAATACGCACCGCCACTTGGTTAAACGGGACGGGCGAGTGGAAGACGAACGGGTCGTTGAGGTTCACCATCGCGAATGCGCCCCGACCGAGTGTGGCCCTACGTTCGCGTTGGGTGATCTCCACACCGCCCTCCGTCACCAACAACAGCAGGTACCCGTCGCCATCGCCTTCACGGATCATCGCCGGCGAACGTACGACCGTCTGCTCGTCAGACCGGATGGTGCTGACGTGCAGTCTCCCGAAGGCCCGGCCGCCCCACTCGGCGTCGTACCGTTCGCCCGGGTTCTCCCAGGTCACGTCCATCTGGCCATAGAGATGACCGATTGTGCTCACCCATTCGGCGCGACCCTCGCGCGAGTCGAGTTCGCCGGTTCGCAACGCGATGACGTCATCGGAGCCGCCGGGCGTGCGCAAACCGCCATGTGACTGTTCGTTCTCAGCCATTCCGCGCCACACCTCCGCCTCTTAGTGTTCTACGTCACAGGGACGTGGCCAGGTCACGATACATCGGATCGGATGCGTCCCGCGAGTGGCTGCCACTTCGGCAGTCACACAACAGATTCGATCCGTGCCCGGGTGATCGGGTACATCATCGGTCCGTACCAGGAGGTTTGTTCCGTGACATCAGCACCGACCACCGCGAGCCCGACCACGACGGTCACACCACAGGTGAGCTCCCTCAACGACGTCCGCCCGATGACCGGCGCAGAGTATCTGGAATCGCTACGCGACGGCCGGGAGATCTATTTTCGCGGAGAACGCGTCGACGATGTGACCACTCATCCGGCATTCCGGAATTCCGCGCGGTCGATCGCCCGGATGTATGACGCGATGCACCAGCCGGATGCGCAGGGAGTCCTGGCGGTGCCCACGGACACCGGCAACGGCGGCTTCACCCATCCGTTCTTCAAGACCGCACGCTCCGCCGACGACCTGGTCCTCGCGCGCGATGCGATCGTCACGTGGCAGCGCGAGGTGTACGGCTGGATGGGCCGCTCGCCCGACTACAAGGCGTCGTTCCTGGGCACGCTGGGTGCCAACGCCGATTTCTACGGTGAGTACAAGCAGAACGCCCTGGACTGGTACAAGAAGTCACAGGAGCGGATGCTCTACCTCAATCACGCGATCGTGAACCCGCCGATCGATCGTGACAAGCCCGCCGACGAGACCGCCGACGTCTGCATCCACGTCGTCGACGAGACCGATGCGGGGCTGATCGTCTCCGGTGCGAAGGTCGTCGCGACAGGCTCGGCGATCACCAACGCCAACTTCATCGCGCACTACGGGCTGCCGCTCCGCAAGAAGGAGTACGGCCTGATCTTCACGGTGCCGATGGACTCGAAGGGCCTCAAGCTGCTCTGCCGCACCTCATACGAGATGAACGCGGCAGTCATGGGCACACCGTTCGACTACCCGCTGTCGAGCCGATTCGACGAGAACGACGCGATCATGATCCTCGACCGGGTTCTCGTGCCGTGGGAGAACGTCTTCGCCTACGACGTCGAGACGTCGAACAACTTCGTGATGCGTTCAGGCTTCCTCAACCGGTTCATGTTCCACGGGTGCGCACGCCTCGCAGTCAAACTCGATTTCATCGCCGGCTGTGTCATGAAGGGTGTCGAGATGACCGGCTCCGCAGGGTTCCGCGGTGTGCAGATGCAGATCGGTGAGATCCTCAACTGGCGGGACATGTTCTGGGGATTGTCCGACGCGATGGCGAAGTCGCCGGACGAATGGGTGAACGGTGCAGTGCAGCCGAATCTCAACTACGGCTTGGCCTACCGCACATTCATGGGGGTCGGCTACCCACGAGTGAAGGAGATCATCCAGCAAGTCCTCGGCAGCGGACTCATCTACCTGAACTCCCACGCCGACGATTGGCGCAATCCCGACATCGCGCCCTACCTCGACCAGTACGTACGGGGGTCCAACGGGATCGCCGCCATCGACCGGGTGCAGTTGCTCAAGCTGCTGTGGGACGCAGTGGGGTCCGAGTTCGGTGGACGCCATGAACTCTACGAACGCAATTACGGCGGCGATCACGAAGCCGTCCGCTTCCAGACGCTGTTCGCCTACCAGGGCACGGGGCAGGATCTGGCGCTCAAGGGATTTGCCGAGCAGTGCATGTCCGAGTACGACGTCAACGGCTGGACGCGTCCCGACCTGATCAGCAACGACGATCTGGCCATCGTGCGGAACTGAGAGAGGACGACGATGACCACAGATGCACCCGCCCGCACGACCCTCATGGAACTCGAACCATCACCACTTCGCATGCGAAAAGCACTGGGACGTTTCGCAAGTGGTGTCACCATCGTGACCACCGCGGAAGGTCACGACGATGAGTCCGTACACGGAATGACCGCCAACGCGTTCACCTCCGTGTCACTGGACCCGCCTCTCGTGCTCGTCTCGATCGCCAACCGCGCGCGGATGAACGAGAAGATCACCGCCACCGGACGGTATGGTGTCTCGATCCTCGCCGGCGATCAGGAACCACTGTCGCTGCACTTCGCCGGTGCCGCACACGAACCCGATCTGGTGCGGTTCACCTGGCGCAAGGGCGTACCGCTCCTCGACGGCGCGCTCGTGCATCTGTCGTGCTCGGTGACCGATTCGCATCCGGCGGGCGACCACACGCTCCACGTCGGGCGCGTCGAGGAACTCTGGTACGACGACGGCCGGCCACTGCTGTTCTACACGGGCAGCTTCCGGACGCTGGACCTGCAGGGCACCGCCGACGGCTGGGGGTTCTGACATGGCGGCACTGCAAACCGTCCAGAAGATCGGACCGGTCCTCGACCTGTTCACCGTCCAACGACCGGAATGGGGGGTCACCGAGGTCGCCGGCGAACTCGGACTCCCGAGGTCGAGCGCACATGCGCTGCTGGCGTCACTCGTCGACATCGGTCTTCTGCAATGCCGGGCGCGCGGACGCTACCGAATCGGCTGGCGCGTGGTCGAACTCAACCAGACACTGCAGGGGACGGTCGACGTCAAGACGTGCGCAGCCCCGATCCTGCAGGCACTGTCCGACGAGTACGGGGAGACGACTCACCTGGCGATCATGGAGCGCTATCGCGTGATGTACGTCGACAAAGTGCTCGGCAATCACGTGATCAACGTGTCCGGCGCGCGAGTCGGCACCCATCTGGACGCACACTGCAGTGCCGTCGGCAAGGTGCTACTGGCGCAGTGCCACACGTCCGAGATCGAACGGAACATCACCGACAAGCCGCTACGGCGACTCACGTCGTCGACGATCACCGATCCCGCAGCGCTGCAGCGTGAACTGCAATCGGTGCTGCGCAACGGATGTGCGTACGACACGGGCGAGACGGTCGCCGAGGTGCACTGCGTCGCCGCTCCGATCCGGGACGAGATGGGTGTCGTCGTCGCGGCGATGAGTATCACCGCGCCCGAGACGCGCTTCAAGGCCGGCCACCACGAGTTCCGGCGGGCGGTCATCGCCGCGGCAGGCGCGGTCTCGAAGTCGCTGGTGGCGGCGGTGGACAAACCCTTCGGTCAACACCGCGACGATCCCGCCGCCTTGCGTGCCGTCGCCGGATGACCACCCTCAGAGAGAGCGAGATCATGACCGACGATGTGCAGCGGGCGGCCGACGCCCTGCTCGCGGCCTACCGGACCAGACGACCGATCGCGCCGATCGCCCAGCACTTCACCGATGCGCCACTGTCGACCGCGTACGAGATCGCCCTGGCCCAGGTGGAGTCCTGGGTGAAGGACGGCGATGTGGTCAAGGGGCACAAGGTCGGGCTGGCCTCCCGCGCGATACAGCGGCAGATGAACGTCGACCGACCGGACTTCGGACACTTGACGGCAAGTATGTTCCATCTCGAGCACCAACCGATCCCGGCAGACGCCTTCATCCAGCCGCGCATCGAACCGGAGGTGGCATTCGTCTTGGGGAAACCCCTCCGTGGGCCCGGAGTGACGGTGGCCGAAGCTGCTGCTGCCGTGGACTTCTGCCTACCAGCACTGGAGATCGTCGACTCTCGCATCCAGGACTGGACGATCGGGATCTTCGACACCGTCGCCGACAACGCCTCGTCCGGCGGCGTGGTTCTCGGCAGCCGCCCGGTCCGGCTCGGCGACGTCGATCTCCGGTTGGCGGGCTGCACCCTGCACGTCAACGGGGCCCTCGTCGCGACCGGCGCCGGGGGTGCGGTTCTCGGATCGCCGCTCAACGCGCTGGTGTGGCTGGCGAATACGGTCGGCCCGCTGGGGGTCACCCTCGAACCCGGGCACGTGGTACTGCCCGGATCCATGACCAGGGCGGTGCCGATCGGCCCGGGGGATGCGGTCGTCGCCGACATCGCCGGCGTCGGCAGCGTCACCGCCGTTCTCGGAGAGGAAGTGAGCTGATGACCGCAGATCTGTCGTCGAGCGTGGAGTGGAGCGCCGCGCGGGTCGCGGACGTCCTGCTGACCGCCGAACGCACCCGCACCGCCCGAACGTCGATCCAGGCCGAGTGGCCGGATCTCGACCTCGAGATCGCTTACACCGCCCAGGATGTGGCATTGGCCGATCGCCTCGCGCGCGGAGAGAAGATCACCGGTGTGAAGCTCGGCCTGACATCGCGGGCAAAACAACAGCAGATGGGTGTCGACAGTCCGTCGGTGGCGTGGCTGACCGACGCCATGGCTCTGCCGGCCGGGCTCCCGGTTCCGCGCACCCAGCTCATCCATCCGCGCATCGAACCCGAGATCGCCTTCGTCCTCGGGAAACCGCTCAAGGGTCCCGGTGTGACCGCAGCCCAGGCGTTGTCCGCAGTGGACGCCGTCGTCGGTGCGATCGAGATCATCGACAGCCGCTACTCCGGTTTCAGGTTCACCCTCGCTGACGCGGTCGCCGACAACAACTCGTCCGGCGCGTACGTCACCGGACCGGTGATGCGCCGTGTTGCCGACCTCGATCTCGGGCTGGAGGCCTGTCTTCTCGAAGTCGACGGACATGTGATCGACAGCGCCACCGGCGCAGCCGTTCTCGGTCATCCGGCGGAAGCCCTTGCGTTTGCCGCGAACACGCTCGGGGACCGTGGTCACCAGCTGGAGGCCGGATGGACCGTCCTCACCGGCGGCATGACGGACGCCATCGCCGTGGAACCCGGCGCGCGCATCGCCGCCCACTTCACCACGTTGGGCTCGATCACCATCACAGGAGGCTGACATGCCGTTCATCGATGTGACCCTCGCTGAGGGGCGTACACCGCAGCAGGTACGCGACCTGATCCACGAACTGACCGCCGCGGCCCAACGGGCGGTCGGAGCGCCGGCCGCCACGATTCGTGTCGTCGTCCGTGAGGTGCCGTCCACGCACTTCGCCGCCGGCGACGTCACGATCGCCGAACGGCGCAGCACCGCACCGAATTGACTGCCAATCAACCATTTTCGGTGCGATAACGGCCAGGACTGGTCCCGTGGTGGCGGCTGAACGCCCGGCTGAAATGGGACACGTCCCGGAAGCCGAGCTGTTCGGCTATCTCCGAGACCGGCAGGTCGGTCTGCAGCAGCAACGCCTGTGCACGTCCGAAACGCTTGGTGTACAGCCACGTCCGCGGTGTCGTACCGACGGCGCTGAACAGCTTGTGGATGTAGCGCACCGACATCCCTACCTCGGCGCCCACGTCGGTGAGCCGGTGATCCGGATTGCTGATCTCACGCATCATCACCTGCTGCACCCTGCGGAGGTCGGCATCGTGGGCCTGATCGGTGAGCGACCCGATCGAGACACGGGTGTTGACCGCCGCCGCGATCACGTCGAGCACGGCAGATGTCACTGCCGTGAGGTCGCCGGCGGTGAACTCGTCGTCGTGCGACGCCAAGTCCACCAGCAGGTGTGACGCCACGCGATCGATCCCGCCCGTCGCAGCAAACCGTTGGCCGAGAGAGTGATCCAGCTTGTTCTCGGCAACCTGCGGTGCGAGCAGGTCGCGGCCGAGCCGAACGACGATCTGCTCGAACTCGGTGTCACCGCGTACGACGAACGGTCGCGCGGAGTCGACGAACCCGAATGCACCGCCGTCGAGGACACCGGTGCGACCGTCTTGTGAAATCGTCGCTGTACCACGGGTGATCAGGCACAGCAGCAGATCGTCACCGGGATCGGAGTCGATCATCGTCGGTGTCCGGACGACCGTGTGCGGGTCGGCCCGAACGACGCTCACCGACATGCTGCCGACCGATCGCGCGACGATGTCGGCCGCGAACGCGTCGCTGCCGGACGGCCAGTCGACGTCCATCTCGCAGTACGTCGAATCGAGCGTCTCCGCCCACACCTCGCGTTGCTCGCTGGTCGTCAGATGGCGGGTGCTCAAGGCCACGGTCGTCGCAGAACCCGGCGCCGTGCGCACGGGATCAACGAACGGTGCACTATCGGTCATTCTCACTCCCTCCGCCTGGACATAGTGTTCCAGATCACAGGGTTGATCAAGCCTGGCCGACGTCATCGCCGGACCGCCTGCCCGCCGTTTCCGGCCGCGATCCCGCATATCCGAATGGAGAAAGCCATGACCACTGCACAATCTCTGACTCCCGCATGGGTCGAGGACATCACGATGGAACAGCTGGAGAACGATCCGCATCAGATCTACCAGCGGCTCCGGGCCGAGGCCCCGATCGCCTACATCCCGCAGTTGGGCCTGCACATCGTCTCCACGCGCGACCTGTGCATGGAGATATCCAAGGACTCGGCGAACTGGCCCGCGGTCATCTCACCGGCGGGAGGCCGGACATTCGGCGAGGGCGCGATCCTCAACACGAACGGTCCCCAGCACCGCGACCTGCGGGGGATGGTGGAGCCTCACCTGCAGCCCTCGGCCGTCGACGGCTACATCGACGACCTGGTCCGGCCGTTCGCCCGCGAGCGGCTGGCAGCCATCGAGGAGAACGGTAGCGCCGACATCGTGGCCGAGTACTTCGAACCGGTCAGCGTCCGGTCGCTCGGAGATCTGCTCGGGCTCGACGACGTCAGCACCGACACCTTGCGGGACTGGTTCCACAAACTCAGCGTCTCGTTCACCAACGCCGACATGACCCCAGACGGCGAGTTCGCCAACCCGGACGGCTTCATCCCGGGAGACGAGGCCAAGGCCGAGATCATCGCGCACCTCGACCCGAAGATCGACCACTGGATCACACATCCCGATCACACGGCGATCTCCCACTGGCTCCACGACGGCATGCCGGAGGGACAGACCCGCGACCGATCGGTCATCTACCCCAACCTCTACGTGTTCCTGCTGGGCGCGATGCAGGAACCGGGGCACGCGATGGGCACGACACTGGCCGGCTTGTTCAGCAGGCCAGAACAATTGGAACGGGTCATCGACGATCCGGCGCTGATTCCGCGCGCTGTCGGCGAGGGGATGCGCTGGGTGGCGCCGATCTGGTCGGCGGCAGTCAAGCTGTCCACCAGCGAGGTCACCGTCGGCGACGTCACGTTACCGGCCGGCTCGCTCGTGATGCTGTCGTACGGGTCGGCGAACAACGACGAAAGCGCGTACGACGCACCCACCAGCTACGATCTCGATCGTGCCGTCATCCCCAACATGACCTTCGGTGGCGGCGTGCACGCCTGCGCCGGAACCTATTTCGCCAGTGCAGTCGTCCGCATCGCGCTCGAGGAGCTGTTCGAGACCATCCCGAACATCGAGCTCGATCCCGCCCACGAGGTGAACTTCTGGGGCTGGGGATTCCGCGGACCCACCGAGCTGCACGTCACCTGGGAGGTGTGAGGTGACGGCCACCCGAATGTGCCATCGGGTCGAGATCACGGGCGCGGACGCGGTCCTCGAGGTCGGCGAGGACCAATCGATCCTCGACGCCGCGCTGCGCGCCAACGCCTGGATTCCGCATTCGTGCACGCAGGGCACCTGCGGTACGTGCAAGCTCAAGGTTCTGTCCGGATCGGTCGATCACGGTGACTCGCCTGAGTACACCCTGACAGCGACCGAACGCGCCGGAGGACTCGCCCTGGCCTGCATGGCCAAACCGTGTTCCGATCTCGTCGTCGAGCCGACCGGCGCGGTCGACGACGGTGTTCCGCACCATCCATTGCGGGACTTCGTCGGTGAGGTGATCGAACTGTCGGACATCGCCGCCGGTACCCGCCGGCTCGTCGTCGAACTCGACGAGGAGATGACCTTCAACGCCGGCCAGTACTGCGAACTCCTCGTTCCCGGAGCCGCTGTGGGTAGACAGTATTCGATGGCCAATCCACCCAGCGAACGTCGGTGCCTCGAGTTCCATGTGAAGCTCTCTCCCGGTGGTCTGGCGACCGAAGGATGGATCTTCGGCTCACTGTCGGTGGGGGACCGCATCGATCTCCGTGGACCTCTCGGTCAGTTCCACATCGTGCATCCACAATCGGAGCCGGCCATCCTGGTCGGTGGCGGCACGGGACTCGCTCCATTGAAATCGATTGTGCGACATGCCCTCGACAACGACCTGGTCCCCGAGATGTTCCTCTATCACGGTGGGCGACGTCAGGAGGACCTCTACGACGTCGAGTTCTTCACCGACCTTGCCGCACGCCACGATCACTTTCACTACCGGCCTGCGCTCAGCGAGGAGACGTGGACGGGCGCGACGGGTCTGGTCACCGACGTCGTCCTGGCCGACTTCAGCAGCTGCAAGGGGCTGAGCGCGTTCCTGTGTGGTCCGCCGGCCATGATCGAGGCCGCGGTGAAGTCGTTGAAGCGGCGTCGGATGGCACCACGCCGAATCTTTCGGGAGGAGTTCACCGTTGCCGCGGTGGCCGCTCGGTGACCGGTGCTGGTCCGCCCGAGAGGCTCTCCTCCTGCTGGCCGAGTAGGGGCGAGCGAGCGTGCGGGCCCGAGCAGTATCGAGGCCACGAGACCCGCGACCTCACCCCGAACACTCAGCTAGCACCCGCCCGCGCACCGATCTCCGCCGATCGCACGGCGGCAGCTGGTATGCCCCCGATCGCCCAGTTCTCTGGCGCCACCTCGACGATCTGACCGCGGACATGAGCTTTCTCGACACCGAGAGCATCGACGAGAAGGTCGGTGAACTGCGCAAGCAGTTCCTGGCGCTGCTCGACCGGTCGCCCGGTAAGCACGATGGCGGTGAAATAGGGGGACACGGCCGCTCCGTCGGCGACGAGTTCGCCCCCGACGGCGACGGCCGAGGGCTCGTAGTGAACGACAAACGCGCGCACCCGCTCGATCGGTGAATCCAGCACTCGCGCATAGATAATGCTCGCGTCGACGACGAGTCGGCGCTCCTGTTCGGATGTGTATCGGTCGCGCGGGAGATGGAAGTGTGCGACGGGCATGATTCCTCCGGGGTCAGATGATCGAGTGCCGCACGCCGCCATCGGCAGCCACGACGGCGCCGTGCAGAACGGCGGCCTCGGGTGCGAGCAGCATGTCGACCAGCCACGCGATCTCGTCGAGTGTTGGCAGGCGCCCCAGCGACGTCTTCGCAAGATAGCCGGCCCACACGTCGGCGACGTCACGTCCGGTCTCGGCCGCCTGGGTCTCAACGAGTGAGCGCAGCCGCGGGGTGTCGATGGGCCCAGGTGCGATCGTGTGGGCGCACACACCTTTTGGCCCGTACAGCCTGCTGATCTGTCGCATGAGATTGAACAGGGCGGCGTTGGCCGTGCCCGGCCCGGCGTCGAGCGGGCCTGGTTCCCACCCGAGCGAACCGGCGATCGCGATGAAGCTCGAGCCGACCCGGAGATGATCACGCACAGCATGTAGGAGGCGCACCGTGCCCGACACCTTGATGTCGGCGGCCAGTGCCAGGGCGGACGGCTCGATGGAGTCTACTGATCCGCGCACAGGCAGGCCGGCCGCGAACAAGGCCATCCGGACCGGACCGTCGAGTCGGCCCCGGATGGTCTCGACCGCGTCGTCGGACGCGATGTCGGCGACGCATGGCACGATCCGGTCGCTCGATGTGGCGAGCTTGTCCAGATCGTCGGCGCCGCGAGCGACGGCGACGACCCGATACCCCCGTCCGGCGAGGCGCTCGGTGATCGTCGAACCCATCGCACCGGTCGCGCCGACGACGACACATGTCTCCTGTGACGGCATCGGAAGCTCGCTCACCGGTGCAGCCGGATCGTCACCGCGCGGGGTTCGGTGAAGAACTCGCGCGAGTATTGTCCGCCTTCACGACCCAGTCCGCTGATTCCCTCGCCGCCGAACGGCAGGCGCAGGTCACGTTCGAAAAAGGTGTTGATCCAGACCGTCCCGGCCTTCCACCGAGCGGCCAACCGGTGCGCGCGATTGAGGTTCTCGGTGAACAGGATTCCGGCGAGGCCGTAGGGGGAATCATTGGCGATACGCAGAGCCTCGTCCTCGGTGTCGAATCCGATCACGGTCTCCACAGGCCCGAAGATCTCCTCGCGGGCCGTGCGCGACTGGTTGTCGAGTCCGGTGATGATGGTCGGTGGATAGTAGAAACCGTTCATGTGGTCGCCGCCGGTGAGTCGTTCGCCGCCGGTGATGACCTTGCCGCCCTCTTCCTGCGCGAGTTCGACGTAGCCGTGGACCTTCTCGAGATGGCGCTGCTCGATGAGCGGACCCATGAAGGTGGCCGGGTCCTTCGGGTCGCCGACGACGAGTTTGCGTGCCTCGTCGGCGAACCGCTCGAGGAACTCCTCCCGGATCGAGTTCTGGACGAGGAGGCGTGTGCCCGACAGACAGACCTGTCCGTTGCCGCCGAAGATGGCGCGCAGTGACATCGGCACGGCGACATCGAGGTCCGCGTCGTCGAACACGATGTTGGCGGACTTGCCGCCCATCTCTGCCGACACCGGGGTGTGGTTGGCGGCGGCGGCCTGCAGGATCTTGACGCCGGTGGCGCTCGATCCGGTGAAGGTGATGCGATCCACGCGTGGGTCCGAGGTGAGTGGCCCCGCCACCGCCTCTCCGCCGAATCCGTGCACCACGTTCAGCACACCAGGCGGCAGGCCGGCGGCGAGGGCGATCTCGGCGAACCGGTTCGCGGTGAGTGGGGTTTGTGGCGCCGGTTTGAGGACCACTGTGTTGCCGAAGGCCAACGCGGGAGCGATCTTCCAGGTGGCCAGCATGAGCGGAGCGTTCCACGGGCTGATGGCAGACACGACACCAGCGGGCGGATAGAGGACGTACGACAGCAGGTCGCCATCGGGGTAGGCCTCATTGGCCGCCATCGACACATAGTCGGCGAAGAACCGCAGATTGTGCGCCACTCGGGGGATCTCGGCATGCAGCGACTGGGTGATGGTCTTCCCGCCGTCGCGGGTCTCCAACAGCGCCAGCTCTTCCCGATGCTCGTCGACCGCATCGGCCACCTGATGCAGGATCTTCGCGCGTTCCTTCGGGGCCATCTGCGGCCAGGCTCCCTCGTCGAACGCGTGACGCGCAACAGAGATCGCCTCCGCGCCGTCGTCGGCGGTCCCCTGCGCAACGGTCCCGAGCAGCGTCCCGTCGTGCGGATCGCGTGTCTGGAACGTCGCCCCGTCGGACGACTGCTTCCACTGATCACCGATGAGATGTCGGACCTCGATCGGTGTGGTCGATGTGGTCATACCGTTGCCACCTCCGGTGTTTCGTATGCGCGTCCGGCCAACTCGGACGCGACGTCGATGATCATGTCCTCCTGGCCGCCGATGACGCCGCGTCGCCCGAGTTCCAGCAGGATGTCGCGGGTCGGTACCCCGAACTTCTTGGCCGCACGTTTGGTCGGATGGAAGAACGTCGAGTAGACGCCGGCGTAGCCGAGGACGAGCGCCGTCTCGTCGACGATCTGCGGTTCCTTCATCAACGGTGCGACGACGTTCTCGGCCGTGTCGATCAGTCCGAACAGGTCGACACCCGTCTGCCACCCGGCGCGCTCGAATGCCGCTGCGAGCACTTCGGTCTGCGCGTTGCCGGCGCTGGCACCGAGGCCGCGTAGCGATCCGTCGATGTAGGTGGCGCCGTTCTCTGCGGCGGTCAGTGCATTGGCGATCCCGACGCCGAGATTGTTGTGAGCGTGGAAGCCGATGTCGGCGCCGATCGCAGCACGAAGCGCGGCGACACGCGCCCCTGCCTGATCGGGCACCATCGCACCGGCCGAATCGACGACATACACGACGTCCGCGCCGTAGGAGTCGAGTTTCACCGCCTGCTCGGCGAGCCGCTCCGGTTCGAGTTTGTGACTCATCATCAGGAAGCACATGACGGTGAGGCCCTTGCTCTTCGCCCACTCGACCGGTTGCTGCCCACAGTCGGCTTCGGTGCAGTGCACGGCGACGCGCACGGTCGAGATGCCGGCGTCGATGGCGCCTTGGAGTTCGGCGAGGGTGGCGATGCCCGGGACGTAGAGTGCAGCGATGCTTGCTGTGTCGACTGCGTCCACGGCGGCCCGCACATAGTCGGGATCGGTTGCCGCGGCGAAGCCGTACTGGATCGACGATGCACCGAGACCGATGCCGTGTGCGACCTCGATGGTCGACACTCCGGCACGATCGAGGCCGGCCGCGATGGCGGCGACGTCGCTGGTGGTGAACTGGTGCGACACGCTCGACATGCCGTCGCGAAGGGTGGTGTCGACCAGGGTCACGGACCGAGGTGTCATGGTGCGGTTGGTCATCGGGTTGCTCCCGTCACGAGATTCTGCTGTGCGATCACGTCCGCGACCTGCGCGGCGGCGGCGGTGATGATGTCGAGGTTGCCGGCGTAGGTGGGCAAGAAGTCTCCCGCGCCGACGACCTCGAGCATCACGGTCACGAGATCCCCGTCGACGTCGACGAGTTTGAGCGAGTACCCGGGCACGTAGCGCTGCACCTCGGCGACCATGTCGACGACGGCGCGCTCGATCGCGTCGGCGTCGGGACGCCGCACACGGGCATAGACGGTGTCGCGCATGTTCATCGGCGGCTCCGCAGGATTGATCACCGAGATGGCCTTGGCGCGGTCGGCACCCGCCACCTGCGCCAGTGCCCGACCGGTCTTCTCGCTGAACTCGCTGAGATTCTGTCGCGTCCCGGGGCCTGCGCTCTTCGAGGCGATCGCCGCGACGATCTCCCCGTAGGAGGCGTCGGCGACCTCGTTGATCGCGTACAGGATCGGGATCGTCGCCTGCCCGGCGCAACTGACCATGTTGACGTTCGGCGCTCGTAGATGGTCGGAAAGATTGACCGCAGGAACGACATACGGTCCGACCGACGCCGGCGTGAGGTCGATCGCCACGATCCCGGCGTCGGCATACCGCGGCGCGGCAGCCGCGTGGATCTTCGCCGACGTCGCCTCGAACACCAGATCGGGGAGCTCCGACTGGGCCAGCAGCCAGTCGATCCCACCGGCCGAGGCCTCCAGCCCCTCCTGTCGGGCGCGTGCCAGACCTTCACTGTCCGGGTCGATACCGACCATCGACACCGGGTCGACGTGTTCGGATCGCAGCAGTTTGTACATCAGGTCGGTGCCGATGTTCCCGGAACCGACGATGGCGGCCGTCAACCGACTCATCTCTCATCTCCTCCACTCGCTGTCGCGTTCGCCCGACCGTACGAAGATTCGCCGGATGATCGGGGCCTCTACCGGGCAGTCCGGATACCGGCGCGTCGTCGGAGGGGTGTGTTCGGCCATCTCGAACATGCGTGACTGCGGTCACAGCGAAGCGGCATGCTCGGGTCATCCACCGATGGAGCGGCCCCGGAACCCGGGTGCCGGACGATTGAGTTCAGGAGCACCGATGAGCGAGAACCCCACCCGTTTCGAGATCGCCCACCTGGCGCGTGTCGAGCTGTTCAGCCCGAAGCCGCAGGAGACCGAGGACTTCTTCACCCGGTTCCTCGGCATGTATGTGACCCACCGCGAAGGGCAGTCGGTGTATCTGCGTGGCTACGAGGACCCGTATCAGTGGAGCCTGAAGGTCACCGAGTCGGCCGAGGCCGGCATGGGACATGCGGCGCTTCGGACGAGTTCGCCCGAGGCGCTGGAACGTCGGGTCGCATCGCTGAAGGACGGCAACGTCGACGGCGGCTGGACGGAGGATCACTTCGGCTTCGGTAAGACCTTCGAGTACCGGTCCACCGACGGGCACAACCTCTCGTTGCTGTGGGAGGCCGAAAAGTACGTTGCACCAGAAGAATTGCGCAGCAAGATCCTGTCACGGCCGTCGAAGAAGCCGTTGTCGGGCATCCCGGTCAAGCGGATCGACCATCTGAACCTCATGTCGTCGGACGTGTCCGCGACCAAGAACGAGTTCGAGCGGCATCTGGGCTTCCGCACCACCGAACGTGTCGTCGACGGTGAGGTGGAGATCGGTGCGTGGATGAGTTCCAACATCCTCGGCCACGAGGTCGCCTGCATGCGCGACATGACCGGCGGGCGCGGCAAACTGCACCACGTCGCGTTCTACTACGGCACCGGGCAACACAACGTCGACGCGGCAGAGATGTTCCGCGACTACGACATCCAGATCGAGGCGGGGCCGGACGTCCACGGCATCACGCAGGGCCAGTTCCTGTACGTCTTCGAACCCGGCGGCAACCGTATCGAACTCTTCGGCGAGGCAGGTTACCTGCACCTCGACCCCGACGCCGAGACCAAGACGTGGCAGATGTCCGACATCGACACCGGCCTCGCTGTCGGCGGCGCGAAGCTCCCGTGGGAGACCTACTTCACCTACGGAACCCCGAGCCCACTGTCGCTCGACCAGCACATCGAGCAGTTCGCCCACTTCGGACCCGGTGCCGAGCCGGCTCCGGTCGAGGCCGCCGTCGACGGCACTCCTGTTGCGATCGATGAGTCGCGGGCTGTGGCGGGTGCGCCTGCCTGACTACTGACCACCCAGGCCGCCCGCAGGTGTAGTAGATCGTCTCGCAGAGAGAGACGTTTGACTACACCTGCGAGCGGCTTTACCGACCGGAGTCACCAGATCAGGGACTATCCCCGGTTACTTAGGCCGCACTAACCTGATCTCGACCAGGGGTGGCTTCTGTGGTGCGTGTGACGAGCACGTGCGTGTGTTGATCAGACACCGCGAAGCCACTCCGGAGCGAGACCGGAGGGTGCAGATGGCTGGACGGGGATTCACCGGCGCGGTGATGCGCGCATACGGTGCGATCGACCACGCGGCGACGAGGACCGGGTCGGTGCAACTCACCGAGCACTGTGTGCGCGTGCATTTTCATTCGGACACCCTGTTCGACGACCTGGTGTTCGGGCCGACCAGCTGGATTCGGGCGTGGTTCCCGGATGACAAGGGCACAGAGTTCCAACGCGGCTACACCTTCGCCGAGGCCGATCCGGAGACAGGCGATTTCGCCATCGACTTCGTTCTGCACGAACCCGCCGGTCCTGCGTCTCAATGGGCCAGAGAAGCCGAAGTGGGCGCATCGATCGAGATGACCTCGATGAGTTCGTTGCCGTTCGAGATTCCCGATGAGAATCGACCATCGGGGTACTTGCTGATCGGCGACTCGGCGTCCATCCCGGCCATCCGCACGATCATCGACATCGTTCCCGACGACCTGCCCATCGAGTTGTACCTCGAAGAGCACGATGCGCTCGATCGGGACCTGCCTCTCGCCGAGCATCCGCGGCTGCGGATCCACTGGGTGAAACGGGCCGATGCCGCGTCGGTCGCCGCAGCCCTCGAGACGCGCGACTGGTCCAACTGGTACGCGTGGCTGGGACCGGAGTCGGCGTCGCTCAAAGAACTGCGCAAGCGGATCAAAGAGTTCGGCTTCCCCAAGTCGGAGATCCACGCACAGGCCTACTGGGTGCAGGGCAAGGCGATGGGTAAGGAGCGCGATCCCGACGCCGAGGCCGCCGCGCCGGACGTCGAGACGATCGAGCCGGAGATCGTCGCCGACGAACCCGAGGCGGTGATCGCAGCGAGCGCCACGGGCGACCTCCCGACGCAGGGCACCTGGCGTGCCGCGGGCGCCGGTCGGTTGCTGGCACCGCTGAAACGCACACTCGTTGCCGGTGGCGTACTGCAGGCCATCGTCACACTGATCCAGCTGGCCCCGTATCTGCTGCTGGTCGAACTCGGGCGACGTCTCCTCGGCGGCGCCGACTCGTCGGAACTGTGGCTGTTGGGGATCGTCGCCGTCGTCTTGCTGGGAGTCGGTACCCTACTGGAGTCGGCGCTGCTGATCTGGCTGCATTCCGTCGACGGTTCGTTCTCCCGCGACCTGCGGCAACGACTGTTGGCCAAGCTGTCTCACCTCCCGCTGGGGTGGTTCACCGACCGCAATGCGGGCAGTATCAAAACACTCGTCCAGGACAACACGCTCTCCCTGCACTATCTGGTGACACATGCGGTGCCCGACGCGGTGGCGGCGGTGGTGGCACCGGTCGCGGTGCTCGTGTATCTCTTCGTCGTCGACTGGCGCATCGCGTTGTTCCTGCTCATCCCGGTGCTCGCCTACATCGTGACGTTGGCGCGGATGATGGTGGTGTCAGGGCCCAAGATTCCCCTGGCGCAGACCTGGGCCGAACGAATGAACGGCGAAGCCGCCGCCTATCTCGAAGCGCAGCCGGTGATCCGGACGTTCGGCGGGGTGATGTCCTCGCGGTTCCGTCACAACCTCGACGGTTACCTCTCGTTCCTCAACAACTGGCAGCGTCCGTTCATCACCGCCAAGACCGTGATGGACCTGATGACGCGGCCCACCACGTTCCTGTGGCTGATCGCGGTGGTCGGCACCTTCTTCGTGGTGTGGGGGTGGGCGGATCCCGTTGACCTGCTGCCATTCCTCCTGTTGGGCACCACCTTCGGGGCCCGGCTGCTGGGTATCAGCTTCGGTCTGCAGAGTCTCAGATCGGGCATGATCGCGGCTCGCGACATCCAGGAGACCATCGATGCCGCAGAGCTGTCGACAGAGCCGATCGAGACCATCGACGACGCCGCCGGCGCGGTCGCCTTCGACAACGTGACCTTCGGCTATCGCCCGGACAGTCCGGTTCTCCGGGGCATCTCACTGCGACTGAAACCGGGGACCGTCACCGCGCTGGTCGGACCGTCCGGGTCAGGCAAGTCGACGCTTGCCGCGTTGCTCGCCCGATTCCACGATGTCGACTCCGGTGCAATACGTATCGGGGGCCGTGACATTCGCTCGTTCGAGTCCGATGAGCTGTATCAGCAACTCGGTTTCGTGTTGCAGCAGACCCGATTGGTGCATGGAACGGTGGCGCAGAACATCGCGCTCGCCGTCCCCGACGCCTCACATGAACGTATCGAGGCAGCTGCTCGCTCCGCCAACATCCACGACCGGATCGAACGGATGCCGCGGGGCTACGACACGGTCCTCGGGCCCGATGCCGCGCTGTCCGGCGGTGAACGTCAACGCCTCGCCATCGCGCGTGCATTGCTTGCCGACGCCCCGGTGATCATCCTCGACGAGGCAACTGCTTTCGCCGATCCCGAGTCGGAGTATCTGGTGCAGCAGAGCCTGAGTCGACTGGCCGCCGATCGAACAGTGTTGGTGATCGCGCACCGACTGCACACCGTTGTCGATGCCGACACCGTCGTCGCGCTCGACGGCGGGCGGATCGTCGAAGAAGGACGTCACGGCGACCTGGTCGAGCGTGGGGGCAGATACGCGGCGCTGTGGGAATCATTAGAGCGGAATGCAGGCGAGCAGCAGGAATCGTTAGGGGCCAAGCACAACGAGACGGCAGGAATCGACCGATGATCGCGATGATCCGCACTCTTCTCGCACTACTACCGCCTGAGTCCCGGCCCGCCATCAACCGTTTCTTCGGGCTCGCGATCCTGTCGGTCCTGCTGCGTGCCGTCGGCGTGGTGATGTTGGTGCCGCTGATCGCCGGCCTCGTCGACGGTGAACACGGCACCGCACTTCTGTGGCTTGCCGGATTGACTGTTGTGACGCTCTTCGGATGGCTTGTCGACGCCGCAGCCTCCAAAGTGGGTTCGCTGATGGGCTTCACGCTTCTCGACACCACACAACATCGAGTGGCTGAGCGGCTTTCGCGTATCCAGCTGAGCTGGTTCACCGCCGCCAACACCGCCACTGCCCGGCAGGCGATCGCCGCCACTGGTCCCGACCTCGTCGGTGTGGTCGTGTACCTGCTGGTGCCGGTGGTCAATGCCGTGCTGTTGCCGGTCGCCATCGGACTCGTGTTGTTTGGGGTGTCGTGGCAACTCGCTGTGGTCGCGTTGGCGGGAGTACCGCTGCTGCTCGGCGCTCTGTGGGCGACCGGCGCGATGACGCGCCGCGCCGATCGCGTTGCCGACGAGGCCAATTCGGAACTGACCGAGCGGATCGTCGAGTTCGCGCGTACTCAGGAGGCGCTGCGCGTGGCGCGTCGAGTGGAGCCCGAGCGCAGCCTGGCGGGCGCGGCACTCGCCAGACAACATGGTGCGACGACGCGACTGCTGGCACTGCAGATTCCCGGACAGGTGCTGTTCAGCATTGCCGGTCAGCTCGCGCTGTTCGCGCTCGCCGGCGTCACGGCATGGTTGACGGTCCGGGGCACGTTGTCGGTGGCAGAGGCGGTCGCGCTGATCGTCGTGGCGGTGCGGTACCTGGAACCATTTGCTGCACTGGGTGATCTGGCATCGGGGCTGGAGAATGCGCGTGGCGTGCTCGGCAAGATCCAGGCGGTGATCGACGCGCCGGTCGATCCGAGTGGAGATGTGTCGCACCGTGCACTGATGGCGCCGCGCATCGAGTTCGAGAATGTCGGATTCGATTACGGTGACCCCGACCAGCCTGTGCTCGACGGTGTGGATCTTCTGCTGGAAGCGGGATCGACGACCGCGATCATCGGACCGTCGGGATCGGGCAAGAGCACGGTGCTTGGTCTGATTGCCGGCCTGTACACACCCACCACAGGTCGCATTCTGTTCGACGGGGTGGATGCGGCCAGTCTCGACCACGACACCCGGCGCGCGCTCGCGAGTGTGGTCTTTCAGCAGCCGTACCTCATCGAGGGCAGCATCACCGACAACGTTCTGGCCGGCGATCCGAGCGCGTCGCCGCAGCGGATCGACGCCGCGATGCGGTTGGCCCGAGTGGACGAGATCACCGGCCGGCTGCCCGATGGTGCGGAGTCTCGTGTGGGGGAGGCCGGTTCGGTGCTGTCGGGCGGTGAACGTCAGCGCATCAGCATCGCGCGTGCGCTGGTGAAACCCGCGCCGGTGTTGTTGATCGACGAAGCGACCAGTGCGTTGGACAACGAGAACGAACGTGCCGTGGTGGATGCTCTGTCGGTCGACATCACCGATCGCACCCGCGTGATCGTCGCGCATCGTCAGGCGGGAATTCGTCACGCGGACCGGGTGATCGTGCTCGAGGGCGGCAAAGTTGTGGAGTCAGGTACTCGCGAGGAGTTGTTGGCTGCGGGTGGACGATTCGCTACCTTCTGGGACCGACAGGATGCTTCGGCGCGGTGGAAGCTGACCGACGCCGAAGTCTGATGACGCCAGGGCCAGGCGCGCGGTGAATGCGACCCACGCTAACCCCACCGGCGAGTCCGCGAACCCCGAATGAGCCCGCTCCTCACACCCGCGTGACGTCCAACTCCCCATCCTTGTACTGCGATCGCAGCCGCTTCTTGTCGAACTTGCCGACGCTCGTCTTCGGGACCTCGTTGATCACCGTCCAGTTCTCCGGTAGCTGCCACTTGGCGACCTTGTCGGACAGGAACTCTCGGAGATCCTCGACCTTCGCGGCGGAACCCTCCCGCAGCACGACGGCCACCAAGGGCCGCTCGTCCCATTTCGCGTCGGGCACGCCGATCACGGCCGCCTCGATGACGTCCGGATGCCCCATGACCTCGTTCTCGAGATCGACCGAGGAGATCCATTCGCCGCCGGACTTGATGATGTCCTTGGTGCGGTCGGTGAGGGTGAGATAACCGTCGGGCGTGATGGTCCCGACGTCGCCGGTGCGCAGCCAGCCATCGTGAAACTTGTCGGCGGCGTCGATGCCGTAGTACGAACCGGTGATCCAGGGGCCGCGGACCTCGACCTCGCCGACCGATCTGCCGTCGCTGGGCACGACCGCGCCGAGGTCGTCGACGAGCCGCGCCTGCACCGACGCCGGGAATCGCCCCTGGGTATAGCGGTAGCGCCACCGCTCCTCACCCTCGGTGCCGGCGGGCGGGCGTGACACCGAGCCGAGCGGCGACGTCTCGGTCATGCCCCACCCCTGCAGCACCTGGATGCCGTGATCCTCGTCAAAGGTGTGCATCAGCGACGGCGGCACGGCGGAACCGCCGATGAGAACGTCATGCATGCACGAGATGTCCTGCGGATGCTGCTCGAGATACTGGTGCAGTCCCTGCCAGATGGTCGGCACCGCGGCCGAGAACGTGGGCTGTTCCGCAGCGATCAGCGCGGCCAGAGGTTCGGGCTGCAGGAAGCGGTCGGGCATGATCATCGACGCCCCGATCATGAAGGCCGCGTACGGCAATCCCCATGCCATCGCATGGAATTGGGGCACGATCGCCAACGCTCGGTCGCCCTGCTTGAGGGCCGGGCCTTCGCTCATACACACCTGCATGGAATGCAGGTAGATCGAACGATGCGAGTAGACAACACCTTTCGGGTCACCTGTGGTTCCCGAGGTGTAACACATCGCGGCCGCCGACCGCTCGTCGACCTCCGGCCAATCGAACTCGGTGGGCTCCTCGGCGATCAGGGTCTCGTACGCATGCACCTGCACCCCGTCGGGCACGTCGATCCCATCGGTCGAATCGCCGGTGACGATCACATGTTTCACCGTGCTCAAGTGCGGTAGGTGAGGCGTGAGCAGCGGCAGCAACGTCGGATCGACGATGATGATCTGGTCCTCGCCGTGATTGGCCACATGGATCAGCTGTTCGGGAAACAGTCGAATGTTGAGGGTGTGCAGCACCGCGCCCATCGACGGGACGGCCAGGTAGGCCTCGAGATGCTCGGCGTTGTTCCACATGAACGTCGCCACCCGCTCGTCGCCGGTGATGCCGAGACCACGCAGCGCGTGCGCGAGCTGCGCACATCGTCGGCCGGTCTCGGCGTAGCTGCGGCGGCGAGGACCGGAATCGGTCCAGGTCACCACCTCGGCGGTGCCGTGGACGGTGCTGCCGTGACGCAGCAGCTGCGCGATGGACAGCGGGGCGTCTTGCATGGTGCTCAGCATGGGTCTCCTCGATCCTGACGGGCCGGATGCGTCCCTCTGAGCGTCGCACTTCACCGAAGGTGAGGAGGGTGAGTTGCCCGAATGCGGCTCGTCGGAGGGAGATCAGGGTTGCTCGCCGCGCATACCCGCCCGCACGGTGAGCACGAAGTCGGTCATGTCGTCGGCCAGTTGCGTGCGCGTCCGGCCGGTGAGCTCGCCGTCTGATTGGTCGAGCGCATCGGCGATCAGGTCGAACAGGCCGCCGGTCACGGCGATCGCCAGGTGCTCGCCCGCGGCGGCGGGACCCTTGTCGAAGCGTGACCACACCGAGCGGATGAGGTCGGCGGCCTGACGACGGTTCGCGCGCCGTTGCCGTTCGACGGTGGGGGAGATGCCGCCTGACTGGCCGAAGGTGATCACGCCGATCCGCGGATCGTCGGCCAAGGCGTCGACGAACATCGTCAGCAACCGACGGGTGAGGGTGGCCTCGGTGTCGTCGGCGTCGTCGGGTGCCGCGTAGAGCTTCTCGAAGATCATGTGCGTGTTGCGTTGCAGCAGTTCGAGATAGCACGCCTCCTTGGTGGAGAAGTGCTCATAGAAGGCCTTGTTCCCGACATATGCCATCTGGCAGATCGTCTCGATCGACGAGTTCGCGTAACCGTCCCGGGTGAAGAGGTCGAGCGCCGCGTCGAGGATCAGTTCACGTCGCTGCTGCGCCCGCTCCGTCGCGTCGAGCCCCTTGATACGACGGCCGGCGGGGGACTGCTTCCCCGCGCTTCGTGCTTTTCCGGTCACCTGACGAAGTGTAGAAGCAATTACCAACAAGAGCTCTTGTTCAAAACAAGGGCGTGTGCTGTACTGCTGTGACCGGCATCACCGACGACGGGGGAGAACGCGTGGAGATCCAGCACATCGATCAGGAGCGATCCGCGAACACGCATGATCGGGGGGCGCCGCACAAGACATGGCGGCGCATCGTCGTGCTCGCGACTGTCGCCGCCGTGGTGGGCGTTGGTCTCCTGATGCCCGGATCAGCCGGTGCGAATCCGGCTTTCCCGCACAGCTTTCCGCCGCACCAGAACCAGTTGCCGCAGTTGCCACGCGAGCCGGACATCTATCGCGCCCTGCCGATCGCCACCCCGGACACGGACCCGTGGTACCGCGATCCGCCGAACATCGGCGCCTACCGGCCTGGCCAGATCGTGCGGACGCGGGTGGTTCAGACCCGGATTCTCGGCATCCCGTTCCCGGTGCACACCAAGCAGTTGCTGTACCGGTCGGAGGACGCACACGGCCGGCCGATCGTGACCGCTACGTCGGTGATCATCCCCGGCACCCCATGGACCGGTAGTCCGCGTCCGGTGGTCTCCTTCCAGGAGGCGATCGACTCCACCAGTTCGGCGTGCAACCCGTCGCACACCCTGCAGACGGGCACCTTCAAGGAGGCAACCCTCGCAACGTCTTGGCTCGCTCAGGGTTTCGCGGTCAACGTCCCCGACTTCGACGGCAAGTTCAACACGTTCAGCACCTGGGACGAGGGCAAGATGGTGCTCGACAGTCTGCGCGCGGTGAAGAACGACACGACGCTTGGTCTGCGGCGGTCGGGGTTCGCGCTGTACGGATACTCCGGTGGCGGATCGGGCTCCATCCGTGCGGCCGGCCTGCGCAAGACCTACGCCCCCGATGTGACGATCCTCGGCACCGCCATGGGCGGCGCGCCTGCGGATCTG
This sequence comes from Gordonia sp. OPL2, assembly GCF_003797825.1. Taxonomy (GTDB): domain Bacteria; phylum Actinomycetota; class Actinomycetes; order Mycobacteriales; family Mycobacteriaceae; genus Gordonia. The sequence goes on along the minus strand of NZ_RKME01000007.1, from coordinate 210,405 downwards.
ACCGCGCAGGCCCGCTACGCGACGGGCGCGCAGCCGGGAGTCACCGGGATCAGCAACTTCACCATGTGGCTCGGCTTCGCCGCGCTGTCCCGCGAGTATCCGGAGATCTTCGACGCGAAGCGGCTCCTCACGCCTGCGGGACAGAAGATCGTCGCCGACCTCGGCGACCGCTGCGTGTACACCGCTGCGATGACCGGCATGTGGCGGCCGATCCGCGACTACTTCCAACCCGGTAAGACGCTCGAGAAGGCTCCAGGCGTGATGCCGCTCCTGCGAGACCTCAGTCTGGACAAGCACATTCCCGATACCCCGGTGCTGTGGTTCCACGGGATCTGGGATGAGCTGATCCCGCCGTCGACGGTGGTGCTACCTGTGGTCCGCAAGTATTGGCAGGCCGGCGCAGACTTACGTTTCGTGACGATTCCGCTGCCCGAACACGTCACCAACGCGGCGGTGGGCTGGATGCCGGCGCAGGCCTGGATCAGCGCGGTGCTGCGCGGAGCGTCGCCGGGTCCGCGGTTCAAGCTCGACTATCCGGCGCCGCTGCCGAAGGGGTTTCCGGGGACGTGAGAACGTCGCTGTCCCAGCCCAGCCCAGCCCCCGCCCTCGACTCGCTGACCGTGCCCAAGAATTCGCCGATCGTGCCCCAGAACTCGCCGACTGTGCCCCAGAATTCGCCGACCGTGCCCTGAATCTCGCCGACTGTGCCCAGTATTCGCCGATCGTGCCCTGAATTTCGCCGACTGTGCCCGGGCGCCATCGGCGGAGCGGTTGGTCGCGGACATGCCAGCTAGGAGTGTCTGGAGGACGTCGTGAAAATCGGTGATCGGGCGGGCCGTCGTGTGCAGGACCGACCCGTCAACCCGACCGTGGCCCCACCGCATCTATAGCGGTGGGGCCACGGACAGCGAAACATAAACTCCTACAACAAGTACGTCGCGATCACCGTCGCGATGATCAGACCGCTCATCACAGGGACAAAGCACTTTCGGGCGAGGCTGAGAACAGGCACTCGAGCGAAACCTGCCACCGCGACGAGTGACGACCAGGCGACGAGAGTTCCGCCGCCCGACCAGATGTTGCCCATCTGCCCGATCGCGGCCAAGGTGGCCGGGTCCATTCCGGAGCCGGGCGCCAATGCCCCGGCGAGCGCACCGGTCAACGGCAGCCCGCTGAAACCCGAGCCGTCGAGACCCGCGACGAGTCCGACGATCAGCACGCCGAAGGACGTGACGATCGGAATATTGGGCAGGTGCGACTGTGCCGCGTTGACGAGATCGAAGAGGAATGCCGGGCCCGTGGCATCGTCGGGCAGGCCGAGGATCTCCGCGGCGTAGTCGGAGCTGCCGATGAGGAAGAATCCGGCGATCGGCAGGACGATACCCATGGCCTTGAACGCGAAGACCAATCCGTCGACGAGGTGGTCCGCAGTTGTCTCGAGGAACTTACTGGGTTCGTCTGCGGCGCAGACGGCAAAGAGCAGCAGCGCCGCGATGCCACCGACCATGGCGGCTGCGTCACCACCCTCGAGCGACGGGACGACCCCGATCTTGCCGAGGACGAGGTAGACGATGAACGCCAAGTATGCGAGCGGTACGAGACAGGCGAAAATTCTTGCCTTGTTGCTGGGTTCACCATCGGCCCCGCCATTGGCCGGCGGAGCCGGATCGATCACCGCGGTGCCGGTTGATCCACGTGAGCCGGATGGTGTGTCACCGGACCCGCCTGAGGCACCGGCCGACCGGGTGGCAGAGTGCCCCGCCGTTCCGCCGCCCGCAGAGACGACCTCGATCTCACCGCTGGCATGGTTGTCGCCTGCGGTTGTGTCCGATGACTCGACGTGGCGGTCGGCCTCGTTCTCCCACTCGGTCAGCAGTTCGGCCGACGGAGCGCGCCAGGTTCGACGCTGCATCAACCACGTGATGACGACGGCGACCCCGCCGACGATGAGCGACAAGATGAGCGACTTGTCGGCGACCCCGTCGACGTCGATGCCGGCGGCCTTGGCCGAGATGCCAGGCGCCACCTTCATCACATAGTCCGACGACAGTGCCATGCCCTGTCCCGCAATGGCGATCACCATTCCCACCGACATCGGTGACAGGCCGGCACGGATGGCCACCGGGATCAGCACGGCGCCTACCAGCGGAACGGCGGGCGTCGGCCAGAAGAACAGGGAGATCACGTATGTCACGACTGCAAGAATGATGAAACTGCTTGTCGGACTGCGCATGATCTTGCGGAACGGAGTGATCATCAGTCGGTCGGCGCCCATCTGGCGCAGACCGCCCAACATCGCGGTCACCAACGCGATGATCAGGAAGATGTTGAACAGCTCCTTCGCGGCAACCAAGCTGGCGTTGAAGATCGACGCGATCGCCGTGACGATGCTGTCGGAGAACGCGAACGCCGTGAGAAACGTTGCGATGACGGCAGGAACGACGATGTTCTTGCGCATGACCATGGTGGCGATGATGACGATGACGCCGGCCAGATATACCCAATGGGCGGCAGTGAGATCTATGGGCTGCACAGTGAAGGTCCTTAACGGGAGAGGAACGAACGGGGCTGTGGTGGTGAAGACACTCCACCCGCCTTCCTCACCGGTCAATCAGAACGATGCACACGTAGCTCCCGGGTTTCGTGTGCACACTGAACTGATTTCGCAGTTTCGTCGCGTCCTGTGACCTGCGTGTAACCCGGTTGCGAACGGGTTGTTTCGCCCCAGGTCGTGGCAGCAACAACTCCGACGATGTCGATGGTCACTGTGCACAGGGGACCGCGACAATCCGTGTGCATGCTGTGGGTGTGCACGAGTTCTTATCCTCACGTCCGGGTGGAAACATCGTGACCACCAATCAGGGTTTGAGACCTTGATTTCGAGAATCCGCGACACCAGGCAGAGGAAGCGATGACGGCACGCAGATCCGATCCCGGAACAACGGTCGGCGACGACTCCGGGACCCCGCTGGCCCTCGCGGCGCTGCTCACCGGCACATTCGTCGGCACGCTGAGCAATGGTGTGGTCAATGTGCCGCTGTCGGCCATCCTTGCGGACTTCGACGCCCCACTCGGCAGCGGAGTGTTTGTCGTCGTCGGATTCCTCATCACATTCGCGGCCGCAATGCCATTGGCCGGGTACGTCGGGGACCGATTCGGCCGGCGACGCGTCTACTGTGCCGCCCTCGTGATCACCGCGGTCTGTTCGATCGGGGCGGCGACGGCCCCCACGCTGGAGATCCTGATCGCGTGGCGGGCGCTCGCGGGCCTGGCCGCCGCCGTCTTCGCACCGGCGGTGATGGGTCTGATCGCGTGGTTGTTCGGCCCTCGACGTCGAGCCCGCGCGGTCGGCGCCTGGGCCAGCGTGAACGGGATCGGCCAGGCGGTCGGCCCATCGGTCGGTGGGCTGCTCGCCGATGTCGCCGGATGGCGATGGGTATTCGTGCCGCTCGCGCCGATCGCCCTGCTCGGTCTAGTCCTCACCCTGCGGCGAGTGCCGCGCTTCCCGGGCAAGGTGATGCGGCTCGACATCGTCGGCGCGGTCGCCATCACCCTCGGCTCAGGGTTGCTGATCCTCGGAGTCACGCTGATCGGGGCGGAGTCGGCTGCCGGATGGGTGGTCGCCGCGCTGCTCGCCTCGTCGACCATCCTGCTCGCGTTTGCCATCTGGCATTGCTTGCGTGTCCGGGTCCCGTTCATCGACATGCGCGCCGTCACCGAGCCGCGGTTCGCGCGGAGCGCCGGCGCGGCATTTGCACAGATGTTCGCGCTCGGTGCGACGCTGCTCGCGGTCCCCCTCTATGCCGTGGCGCAGGGTGCGAGCACAACGGTGGCAGGGGTGCTGTTGTTCGCCCTACCGGCGACGATGGCGATCCTGGCGCCGCCCGTGGGACGGGTCAGCGACCAATTCGGAGCTCGGCCGATCCTTCGGACGGGGCTGGTCGTCCTCATCGTCGCCCAGTCCGCGATGGCGCTGGCGACCGGCGTCGCGGTGGAGATCGGATGGCTCTCCACCGTCCTCGTCCTCACCGGTATCGGCGTCGCCCTGGTGCAGACGCCGGCGGCTGCCGGCTCCACCCGATCCGCTGCCGGTGCGCAGGGCACCGGACTCGGCCTGTTCAATCTGCTCCGATTCGGCGGCTCGGCACTCGGCGCCGCGTGGGTGTCGGTGGCGCTGCATCGCTGGGACTATCCCGTGCTGTTCGCCCTGACCACGGTCATTGCCGCATGCGGGTTGGCGGCGTCGTTCCTCGGTACCGATCCGGAGGCCGTCGACAGGGCCGAACCCGAGCTCGCCGGTCAGCGATAACTCATCTCGCGGGCGAGAGACGACCCGAGACTGTCGAGCAACTCCAGTCGGAGGGCGAGCCACACCGTGAACTGGTTCTCGGGAACCCGGATGTCACAGCCGCAGGCACGTGACAGGCGGTCGATCTTCGACAGCATGGTGTTTCGGTGCATGTTCAGCGCACGTGCCGCGGCATTCACGTTGCCGCCGTGCTCGAGGTAGGCGAGAAGAATCGTGTGGAGTTCCGTACCAAGTCGGATCGGCCCCAGCACATCGGACGTGAACTGACGACTGCGTTCGGTATCCGCGATCTGCTCGAGCACCCCGAATGACCGCAGTTCCTGGTGCGCGATGGCACCGGTGATGTGCATGCGGTCGGCGATGTCGAGGGCGACACGGGCTTCGCGGTAGCTCTCCCGGATCTGCGTCGCGCCGACGGCAGCCGCGCCGAACGCGACCGCCGACAACGCGTGCCCACGGGCGGTCAGATCGTCGGCCATGGCCACCGCGTACTCGCGGACCTCCTCGTCGACCTCGGCCGGGGTGGTTCCGCGGACCGTGCGCACCACCACCACGATGTCGCCGAGCACGGTGATGTACGAGCGAACGCCTTTGCGCGGCATCAGACTCGCTGCATACCGCGCCAGCCGCAGGAGCGTCCGATCCGCTTGGGGCTCAGCACCTTCGGTCCGCGACACCGATGTCCGGGTGGCGAAGACGGCGAAGGTCGCGTCGAGATCGATGTCGTGATACCCGGCACGAGTGCGCATCTCGTACTCGGAGCCGAATCCGCCGTGAACCAGTGCCTGGACGAAGTCGCCGCGGGCCCGCTCCTCGGCCTCCTCGACGCTGCGCTGCCGCAACATCTCCGAACCGATGATGGCGGTGGCCTGACTCGCGACCACCTCGTGCTGGGCCAGTTCGTGCACACCGGGCCGGTCGCCGCGATGCAGGATCGCAACCCATCCCTCGAAATACTTGCCGAGACGAATCGGCGCCACGGTGCATGTCCAGTCGCCGTCCGATGTGGGCACCGTCAGCGTCGCGGCGTCGTGATGGTCGCGGATGTCCTCGCGCTCGGCGAGGCGTTCGCGCAGAGGAGGCGCCAGCAGGTCGAGTGCGGTTCTCTCCAGGCCATTGTGGGCGACGACCTCGCATCGGGCGTCGAACACCAGCGCAGGCGAATGCGACAGTGCGGAGACCTCACGCAACAGCATCGACATGCCTGCACCGCGATGCAGCAGACCTGCCAGCGACTGGTGCACGTGCGTCGCGTAGCGCATCACGTGCACCTCTTGCGTCAACGTCCGTTCTGCCAGGAGCCGATTGAGCGCCGAGAACCCGATGGGGAATCCCATCTCGATCACCACGAGATCACCCGGAATCTGTTCGCGAGTGACCGCCGGCGGTAGGGGGCCGTCGACGATGATTGCCGAAGCACCACGTGCAGCAAGGGAACTCATGCTCGACGGCTTCGCGGCCAGCGATTCGGGGCGCGCATAGACAACCGTTGCGGCGAGGTCGTCGTACCGCGTCATCACCTCGGCGAACGGCAACGCCCAGGTCACCGGGGCCTGACTGTCTGCGTGATCGGAGATGACGCGCGCGCCCTCCATGAGTGCTTCGTCGAGAAGACCGCCGAGGGTCAGACGGGGGTGCGGTTCCATCAGGACCTGCTTTCACCGGGCTGTCGGTAGGGCGGTGCGGGGCTGCGCACCTGACACGAAAGTGTGGTCCCTGTTCAGTTACCAGGGCACTCACACCATCACTATGTGCAGAGTAGTCAACGAATCGCACATTCTCAGGTCATGTTGACACGTTCGTGAGCGCGGCGGATCCGGTTTCATGATCACTACGCCGCACTCGACCGGCGACAACCCAGCCCCACCACGCGATCAAAGGTTGACTCACATGCATCGGATTCTGCGGATCACTCTCGACGACGCACTCCCGATTCTCGCGGCCGGCGCCGCCAAGGCGTCGGAGATCGGCGTCAAGCAGACGCTCTGCGTCTGCGACGACGGCGGTAATGTCATTGCCCTGCACCGACTTCCCGGCGCCCGTATCACGGGTGTCGAGATCTCGATGGCGAAGGCCTACACGGCGGCAGGACACGAGCGTGCCACCCACCTGTTCAACGAGCCGCCGAACGGCCCCGCACTCCCCGGCAATGAGGCCTTCGGGATCTCGCACATGCTGCCCGGCAAGTTCGCCACGTTCGTCGGCGGATTTCCGCTGGTCCACGACGGACAGATCGTCGGCGGCGTCGGGATCAGCGGTGGCAACGGCGAGCAGGACAAGGCCGTCGGGGCCGCCATGCTCGCGGAGTTCGAGGCCGTCGTGTCTGCCGGTGTCAGCTGAGACGTGCACTTTCACCGAATCGGCCGCCGATATGCGGACACAGTGACCGTGGCGACACCCCTGGGCCGCTCATAGTGTCGCGAGTGTCGAAAGCGCATTTGGGTGAACGCTTTTCGGCAGCTTCCCGCATCGACGCGGGACGAATATCGACCATCCAGCCCAAATTCATTCTCTGACAGCAATTCCGAAAGGACACCACCATGACCACTCTCATGGGACGCGACGAGTTCCGGGCCGCACTCGAGAACGCCATCAAGGGCCGCGAGGCTAAGAACGCTTCGTTCAGCAAGGCGTGGGCGGATGGCAAGCTCACCAAGGATCACTTCGCTCGCTGGGCGGAGAACCACTATCACTACGTGGGTCCGTTCGCCGACTACCTCGCCAACATCTACGCCAACACCCCGGACCACTTCACCGACGCCAAGGACTTCACCCTGCAGAACATGTACGAGGAGGAGTTGGCGGACATCCGGCACACCGACCTGCTCATCAAGTTCGGTGAGGCGTGCGGTACCACCCGGGAACGGATCGAGGACCCGAGCAACATGAATGCGATCACGCGGGGGCTGCAGTCCTGGTGCTACGCGGTGTCGCAGCGTGAACACTTCGTCGTCGCCACCGCGGCGCTGGTCGTCGGCCTGGAGTCTCAGGTCCCGAGCATCTACAAGAAGCAGATCATCCCGCTGCGCGAGGTGTACGGCTTCACCGAGGACGAGATCGAGTTCTTCGACCTGCACATCACCTCGGATGTCGTCCACGGCGAGCGCGGCTACCAGATCGTCCTCGATTGTGCGGACACCCCTCAGCTCCAGGAGCGGTGCCTGCAGTTGGTGCGGTGGGGAGCCGAGATGCGGTTCTCCTACACCAAGGGCCTGTACGACGCCTATGTCGCGTCCGACCTGGAACTGGCCGGAGTCTGACGACGGTTCCGAGCGCGGCACCACGCCGTGAGGGCCCCGATCATCGGGACCCTCACGGCGGCGAGCCCCGGAGGGAAGAGACCACATGGCAGAGGATTCGTCGACCGCGGTGTCAGAGACCGGCCAATGGCTGGCCGCCGCGACCACACGAGAACTGAAGCGCCGACGCAAGTTACGCGTGGATCTGGATGGCACTGCGATCGCACTCTTCGGAGTCGGCGACAACGTCTACGCCTTCGCTGACCTGTGCGTGCATCAAGACCGATCCTTGGCCAAGGGCACCTTGCTGCACGGCCGCGTGATCTGTCCGGGTCACCAGTGGCGATTCGATCTGGACACCGGGTACGAAGCGGACCAGGACGTCTGCCAACCCACGTATCCCGTGCGCGTGGTCGACGACACCATCTATGTGGACCTGGCCGCCCAGCGCACGGGTGTCGACCAGGAGAGGACGATCTCATGAGCATCAGCAGTGTCGCGATCGTCGGCACCGGGCACGCCGCAACCGTCACCGCCCGCACGCTCCGACGACGCGGATTCGATGGCGCCATCACACTTCTCGGCGACGAACTCCACGCACCCTACCAGCGACCACCGTTGTCGAAGGAGTTTCTGGCCGGAACGTCCGACGAGACCTCGATGGCGCTGCTGACCCCGAAGGTCATCGCCGACAACGACATCACCATCCGGACCGGAACTCGCGTCGACACTATCGACGTCGAGTGTCGAGCGCTCCGACTCGTCGACGGCGACACCCTGACCGCCGACGCGATCGTCATCGCCACCGGCGGACGCCCGCGCCTGTTGCCCGGATTCGCGATCGGGTCGTCGCCGCGCGTGCACTACCTGCGCACCCTGGACGACGCGCAACGGCTTCGTGATCGGCTCCGACATGGTGCGCGTCTGGCGATCATCGGCGGTGGGTTCATCGGGTTGGAGATCGCTGCCACCGCTCGAGGATTCGGACTGGACGTGACCCTGATCGAAAGCGGCACTCAGATTCTCGAGCCACGCCTCGGAACCCGAATCGCCGATCTGTGCGCCCACATCCACCGGCGCAAGGGCGTCGACCTGCGATGTGGTGTCGGCGTCACGTCCTCGGAGGTCACCGACACGGGCGCGAAGCTCACTTTGTCGGACGGGACCGTGCTCGATGTCGACGACGTGATCGTGGGCATCGGGATCGTGCCCAATACCGAACTGGCGAGCGCCGCCGGACTCACCGTCGACAACGGGATCGTCGTCGACGCCTGTGGCCGCAGCTCTGTGCCGGGAATTTTCGCCGTCGGAGATGTGGCCGCCCGGTTCTCCGCATCGGCCGGCCGCCATGTGCGGGTCGAGCATGTCGACAACGCCAACCGTCAGGGCGCGGTGGTCGCCCGTGCGGTCCTCGGCGAGGACAGGCCCGACGACAGCGCGCACTGGTTCTGGTCCGATCAGTACGACCTCAACCTGCAGTTCACCGGAACCTGTGCCGGAGTCGACGATCTGGTGTTTCGCGGCAGCGTCGACGACGGCGAGTTCTCGGCCTTCTACCTGCGCGAGGGCCAGATCTGCGGTGCCTTCGCCATCGACCGTGGTGAAGACATCATGGCCGCCCGCGAGATGATCGGCCGCCCGGTCGATCGAGCAGTGCTGGCCGATGAGGACATCGACCTGTGGGAACTCGGTGAGGAAGAGGTGCCGGCATGACCGAACACACCCCTGTAGACGGCGCGAACTTCATCGGCGGCGAGTGGGCTCCCGCAGCCTCCGGTGCGACCTTCGTCAGTGTGAATCCGGCCGACCCCGCTGAGGTCATCGGCACCTTCCCCGATTCCGCCGCCGAGGACGTCCACGCCGCTGTCGACGCCCTCACGAAGGGCGCGTCCGATTGGGCCGGCACCGCACCCGAGCGACGCGCTCGCGTCCTCGAGGCCGCGGCGGCAGAACTCGAATCCCATGCGTCCCAGCTGATCGAGGAGATGGTGCGGGAGGAGGGCAAGACGCGTGCCGAGGCGACCATGGAAGTCGGCCGCACGCCCATGAATCTGCGGTTCTACGCGGCAGAGGCCGTCCGGTCCGGCGGCACCACGTACCCGGCGGCGTCCGGAAGTCTGGTGTACACCGTCCGCGAACCGGTCGGATGCGTCGGAGCGATCACGCCCTGGAACTTCCCACTGAACATCCCGTCTCGCAAGATCGGGCCGGCGCTCGCCGCGGGAAACACCGTGCTGTTCAAGCCGTCCGAGGTCACCCCGCTGATGGGCCAGCGGTTGGTGGAAGCACTCCTGGCCGGGGGACTCCCGGTGGAAGCCATCGCGCTGGTCCAGGGTGGTGGCTCGTCGGGCGCCGCGGTGGCCGCCGACGAGCGGGTCGACGCGGTGACGTTCACCGGCTCCACGGACGTCGGCCACGCCATACATCGCCAGGTCGGACCGCAGCGCCGTGTGCAACTGGAGATGGGTGGCAAGAACCCGACCGTCGTACTCGGCGACGCGGACATCGAGATGGCTGCAGCGACCGTCGTCAAGGGTGCGTTCGGGCTGTCCGGGCAGGCGTGCACCGGTACCAGCCGACTGATCGTCGTCGATGAGATCCATGACGCGCTGGTTGATGCGATCGTCGAGCGAGTGGCGAAACTAGTGGTCGGTGCGGGTCTGAATGGTGATGTGTCCATGGGGCCGTTGGCCAGTGCGGCTCAGCTCGAGAAGTACCGAGGCTACGTCGCCTCCGGGCTCGCCGAGGGTGCCGTCCTGCGGACTCCGGAACCTGAATCCGATCACCGCACAGGCTACTTCGCCCGACCTGTGGTCTTCACCGAAGCCACCCCTGACATGCGCATCGTGCACGAAGAGATCTTCGGCCCGGTGCTGGCGGTCCAACGAGCACGCGATCATGCGGAGGCGATCTACCTGGCGAATGCCACCCGATTCGGGATGAGCGCCGCCATCATCACTCGGGATCTGCAGCGGGCCATGGAGTTCGCACACGCATCGCAGACCGGTCTGGTGAAGATCAACCAGCCCACCACCGGCATGGCGATGAATGCGCCGTTCGGCGGGTACAAGGCGTCGAGTACCCAGACGTTCAAAGAGCAGGCCGGACCGTCGATGATGCAGTTCTACCAGTCCGAGAAGACCATCTACCTGACGCCGACCAGCTGACGGACCGACTTTCGATAGAGGAAATGCCATGGAATTCAAGCGGGTTGCCCGGTCGGGTCAGGTTCCCGAAGGTATCGTCCGGCGGTTCTACGCGGAGGAGTACGAGGTCGCCGTGTCGCGACTCGACGGCAAGGCCTACGCCACCTCGAACTATTGCTCACATCTGGACTGTCTGCTCTCGTCGGGCAAGCTGGTCCAGGATGGCATCGGATGCTCCTGCCATGGAAGCGCATTCGATCTCGAAACCGGTGAGCCGATCTGCCCTCCGGCCACTGAACCGATCAAGACCTATCCGTGCGAAGAGCGGGATGGCGAGATCTTTGTGGGCATCGATCCGACCGAGCCGCCGGAGGGGCCGCGACGCCGGAAGCTCCGGGCCTCCTCATGACCGGCATTCCGCAACGCCCACCGACCATCGCCACTCGAGGAATGGTGGCCACCAGCCATCCATTGGCCAGTGCCGCCGGATTGCAGGTGCTGTCGTCGGGTGGCAACGCGGTCGACGCCGCGTTGGCCGCCGCCGCGATCACCTGGTTGACTCTGCCGGGCCAGTGCGGGATCGGTGGCGACGCGTTCGCGGTTGTCGCCGAGCCGGACGGATCGGTGTGGACCGTCAACGGAAGCGGTTTCGGGCCGGACGGTGGGACGCCCGACTTCTACCGTGAGCGCGGGTTGTCGGCGATACCTCTGGACGGCCCACTGGCGGTGGCAGTTCCGGGCGCACCAGCCGCGCTTGCCGCCTTGCATGCGAACGGTGCCACCCGCAGTCTCGGAGACCTGTGGGAGCCTGCCGCCCGCATCGCTGAGCGTGGACTGCCGTGTTCTGCGAAAACCCGGGACGACGTCGGCGACGCCCTCACCGCGATCCGGAACGACGACAACCTGCGCACCGCTTTTACCGACGGCGGTCGCGTGCCACTGATCGGATCGCGGCGGGCACAGGCCGACCTCGCCGAGACCATCCGGCGGCTGGCGGCCGACCCGGCGTCGTTCTACACAGGTGAACTCGCTCAGCGATGTGTCACCGCGCTCACGGAAGGCGGAGCGCCCTTCAGCGGTGACGAGTGGCAGGTGACCGGTTCCGTTGCGCCGGAGGCGGCAGTGACCACCGAGTACGGAGGTGCGGTGATCCATCAGACGCCGTCGCCGTCGGCGGGGTGGATGGTGCTCCAGCAGGCGGGCCTGTGCGGACCCGAGCTGGGACTGACTCCATGGATGAGCGCGGACGCGATCGATCGGATGGCTTCGGCGGCTCGGGTGGCGTTCGAGGATCGGTTCGCGTTCTGTGGATCCGACAACGACGGCCTGGAGCGCACACTCACTGCCGACATGATCGCGGAAGGCCGCCGGCGTATGGCAGGACGATCGGCGAGCACCCGTGAGTTCGCTGTCGCAGCAGGCGACACCACGTCTCTGGTTGTGGTCGACGACGACGGCAGGTCGGTCAGTCTCATCCACTCCCTGGCGTTCACCTTCGGTGCCAAGTTCAGTGTGCCGGATACCGGAATCGTGCTGAACAACCGATTGGGCCGCGGCGCCTATCTGATCGACCGTCACCCCAATGAAGTGAAGCCGCGACGAAAGCCCCTGCACACCTTGAATGCCTGGGTCGCGACCGACGCTTCCGGACACCTCATGGCGGTCGGTAACACCCCCGGTGGTGATGGTCAGGTGCAGTGGAACATGCAGTTGTTGTCTCATCTGCTCGACCACGGTTTGGACCCGCAGGAAGCGGTGTCCGCACCCAGATTCACCGTCTTCCCCGGCTCGGACGCGAATGCCGTCGGCAAGGAGTCCGAGCTGCGCATCGAGACCACGGTGGCCGCCGACACGCGCAATGAACTGCGTCGCAGAGGGTTTGATGTGCGGGACATGACGCCCTTCGGCGAAGCCGGCAGCGCCCAGGTGATCTCGATGGATCCACAAGGGCTTCTGATCGGTGGCAGTGATCCACGGCAGGAGGGGGTGGCACTTGGCCTCGAATGAGATTGCCACCGTAAATGTTCCGAAGCCTCAGGGACGGTACGTTCCGGCGACCCGTAGCGTGTCCACGATTCGCACCGCCGGGATGACTCCGCGCCGCGACGGTCAGTTGCAGATCGTGGGTCGAGTCGGAGTCGAAGTCGACGTTGCCGCCGCGCGCGATGCCGCGTCCGTTGCCGTCCGCAATGCAGTCGTTGCCGCCCGATCGTTGCTCGAGGGCGGGGAGCGTCTGCGCTGCGTCGAGATGACCGTGTACGTCGCCTGTAGCAGTGAGTTCACCGCGCTGTCGGCGGTGGCTGACGGTGCGTCCGATGTGCTTGCCGTCGAGTTCGGTTCCGAAGGCCTGCCCGCTCGCAGCGCCGTCGGGGTCTACGCGTTACCCGGCGGTGCGCCGGTCGAAGTTGCGTTGATTGCGGAGGCCGTTCCGGCTTCGGGACTGCGGTCGCAGACCTCGGTCCCTGAGGAGCCTGCGAGGAACGAGCGGGCGTCACGAAGGGCCACCCCATGACCCTCACACCCACCACCCGCCGATCTCCGATGACAACGCTCGCTCGAATGGAGGACGCCTCCCGCCACCTGGGGTTGATGCTCGCGCTGACCTTCGTCACCGGTCTTGTCGACGCCGGCGGCTACCTCGGCCTGGATCGGGTCTTCGTCGGGAACATGACCGGGAACGTCGTGATCCTCGGCATGGGAGCCGCCGGGGCTGATGGATTGCCCGTGCTAGGCCCAGCACTTGCGCTGGGAACGTTCATCTTCGGAGCCGGCCTCGCCGGGTTGTCGATGCGCTCATCACCGACCGGATGGAGTCCGCGACTCACTGCCGTGGCGGTGACGTCGGTTCTCCTCGTAGCTGCGACGGCAGTGATGCTCGCAATCACCTCGACCGATTCGACGGTGGTGATCGTTGCCGCGGCGATGACCGCGTGCGCCATGGGGATGCAGGCCGCGGCGGCACGAAAGGTCGGGGTCGCCGACGTCACCACGGTCGTCGTGACGTCGACCATCACTGTCTGGGCCACCGACATGTTCGCCCGGCCCCAACGCACAACGATCGTCAATCGCCGACTTGCGGCCATCGTCGCGATCCTGGTGGGCGCGTTGGTCGGCGCGCTCCTGGAACAGGTGGCGCTCTGGCTGGTGTTCGCGGTCGCGGCGGGGATCGGTGCGGCGGTTGTGTGGATCGGTCATGCGTCCAGCCGGACGAAGACCGGTTGATTCGTGAAGGGCTACCGCCGCAGAGTGCCCGTGAGTTCGTAGGTGTTGCTGACGCCGTACTCGTCGCCGAGTCGGATCTGGGTGAACTCGCCATTCTCCGGAGCGAACAAGGTGACGTCGACAGGCTGCACCGCGATCGGCCCCTCGGCGCAGTTCGGTACGCACGTCTTGCGGTGCTCGACGCCGTTCCCGACGGCGAGCTCTGCTGTCCATCGTGACCACCGAATATCGGTGACGATGATGCCGACGTCGGCGCAGAAGATCGAGTTGATCATCTCGGGTTCGACGAAGGCTTTGCCGGAGCAGTCGTGGATGACGGTGGGTGCGGGAGCCGCCGACACGGGGCCGGTAACGGGTGCGACGATTCCTGCGGCGAGTGCCACGGTGAGGGCGATCCGCCTGCCGACGATACGAAGTCCTGGACGCATAGGCTGATTGTCGCGCGCGTGAATGACAGGGATTGTCGTTTGATCGGATGAAGTCGGTAGCCATTCACAGGCAGATGCCGAGATTCGACCGCCGCTGGAGCCGGTTCGCCTCGTTTGTCCGAATTGTTCGGGTGGGCAACGATATTGGCACACTCGTACCCTTTGCTCATGACAGTCGGGGGGTCGGCAGGTCCGCACGTTGACGTGGTGCCGGACGAAGTAGCAAAGGTCGGGCATGCGATCGGACAAGCGGCCGAACAGTTGAGGAAAGCGCTCGCTGCGACGGGGCACGATGTGGATACCTTGCTGACATCCGGATGGAGCGGGGATGCCGCGCGAGCATTCAGTCACGGGTGGGCCGACTGTGAGCACGGTGGTCGAGAGATCTTGCACGCACTCACAACACTGTCCGGGAAACTCCATGGAGCGGCGGAGCGCTACGAGACCTCTGATCATGATGCAGGATCTGTCGACCTGAGGATCGTCTGATGGGCGACTCGTTCCACGTAGATCTGGACGAGCTCGACGCCACCATTGCGAGACTGGCGAACTACGCCAAGCTGTTGAGCGATCAGCTGGGCAGTATCGATACCCAGGCCGCGAGCTTGGTGTCGACGTCATGGTCCAGCGATGCGAGCGACGCCTACGCGGAGGCACACCGGGAGTGGGTCGCCGGAGCCGAAGAGTTCGCGCGCGGAGTAGATGAGATGAAGGCTGCCGCGAGACATGCCCACGAGCGGTACTCCGCAGCCCACGCGGTCAATTCACGGATGCTGAGGTAACGAACGTGGTTACCGTCAATCCGCATACCTACTTCGCGGCGGGTAGTGCCTGCAGGCAGATGGCTGGGGATGTCAGCGCCCAGATCGGTCTCCTGCGGGTGTCGCTCGGTCAATGCAGCGGCATGGCAGGCGACTACTCCGAGGCCCAGTCGTGGGGCGGCAGTTACGACACCAAGACCAAGGATTTCCTGAACTCCGCCCAACTCCTCGTGAATGCGTTGGAGAACTTCGGAGATGTCGTCAATGTTGCCGGCCACGATTGGGCAGTCGCCAATTACGACGCCAACCGGGACCCGAACAAGGGACCCCGGCCAGTAGCGCCGGCGCGATCTCGTGGGCCGCTCTACTCGGGTGCGACGGCACTGCCGCCGACCTCGGTCGGTTCCAACGGTGACGGCCTCGACACCGACGTCCCGGGCTTACTGGAGAAGATCGGTATCCCTGTGCCCAACGGCGACACCGGGAAGCTGGCCAAAGCGTCGACCGCATGGAGCGACTTCGCGTCACACGACCACATCAGCGGAGCGAGCACAACCCTTCAGGGGCTGCATGATTCGTTCGACGCCGAGCACGCCGATGACGCACAGAGCATCCGGGAGCACCTGCAAAACCTCAAGGGTGCCGCGACCTCGATGGCGGGATACGCGTCAGCAATGGCGTCACCGGTCAGCAGCCACAGCAGCGCGCTGGGCGAACTCCGCACCTCGGTTGGCGATCGGTCACATCAGCTTCTGATCGCCCTCGGCGCGTTGGCCGCAACTGTCGTTGTCGGGCTCGTGCTGCTGACCGTCTTCTCCGGCGGCTTGAGCCTCGCAGGTGCGGATGAGGCAGGAGCAGCCGCCGGGACGGCCTCGGGTGCCGCGATGATCGCTGAAGCCGCGACCGCCATCCGGGGACTGATCACGGGCAGCCGACTCCTCGTTGTACTCGCCGGCGCGGGAGTCGCAGGTGCGGGCGCATTCGCCGGTGCACACGGATTGACGGCCGCCGGTGCGCTCGAGCACCTCGCGATGCTGACCGCGGAGACGATCGATGAGTCGGACGACTCACCCAAGTACGTCCCGAGCCCCAAACACGACACGAGCATGCCTCATCATGGACGGCAGGGCACCCCGATGGATCTGTCCGACGAAGAGGCACAGGAAGTGCTCGACAATTCGGTGGAGTCGGGAAAACAGCGGTATGGGGTTCGCGATGGAAAGGTCTACGTGTTCCAGCCAGATGGGGCGGGCGGGTACCACGGATATCCGGCGACTGAGCCGAGTGACGTCCCCGGTAAGGCCCTGCAGACCCTGAGGGACCATGGCGACATCACAACAGCGCAGATGAAGAAGATGTTGAGAGGTGACTTTTCGTGAGCGACGCCAGCGGTCCTGTGCGACGTCTCCGGTTCGTGGAGAAGACGGCCCGGCAGGACAACCCGAGATTCGGCACAATGTGTCCGGATCTGTCCCTGATCCTCCTGGAGTTGGACGACCAGCCAGCCCAGGTGCTCATTCAGGCGGATCTGTTTCTCGAACCGATGCTCGAATGGCTCGAAACGAACGAGGCGTTGATCCGCGATGACCCGCCTGTGATGACCCAGCTGCCGGGCGAGACCATTGGGCAAACTCTGGCACGTGGCTACGAATTCATCGACGACGACATGGACGTCGACCTCGCTTTGTTGGTGTATAAGGCGCTCTATCAATACAATTCGACACACAACATCGTCTTCGGTGCACCGGGAATGCAGATCCCGCGAGTGCTGATCGGACACGGTGCCGATGGATTCGAAGTCTGCAACTGGATTGACGATCGGGAGAAAGACACGGCGTGGCGGTACCTCATCGATATCGATGACTTCTTCGCGAATCTGCCGTCGTTATGAACAGGCACGGCACGACGCCCGTGTGACTCGAGACGCAATCACCGGCACCATAGACTTCGCGCGTGAGAATCATGCGTGTCGTGTGGTCACTCATTGCTGTGCTCGCACTGGTGTATGCCGTGACGAGCACCCGAGAGCCCATGTCGACCGTGTCGCTGGGCTGCTCCAAGACGGGGCGACTCGATTTCGACAGCGCGCCCGGAGCCGATTGCGACACCCCGATGATCGAAGTCCTTGGCGCCTGGCCGTTCGTTGTGCTCGCAGTGCTTCTGTGCGCGCCGGCGTTGGTGGCCGCACTGGTGATGCGACGATGGAGTTCCTGGCTGGCGGTCGCAGCGTACGGCGGGCTGTCGTTCGCGGGTGTCGCGAACTGGGCGGGATTCTGGATTCTCCTCCTCGTCGCCGTCCCGATGGCACTCGTCGCGGTTGTCCTTGCGACAGTCCACCAGATCCTGCCATTGTCGGGGAGTCGGGACGTGCTGAGGCAATGATTGACACCGGTCCCACCATGGTGGGTGAATACGGAGTAGCCGTTGAGAAGCGTTCCGGATAGGCGTCGGTGGCTGGATGTCGTCGACATCGCGATACCTGGCCTCGTCTTCCTCGCGGGAACCGGTCTCGGGGTCTACTTGCCGTACGTGGCGTCCACAATCACTCCGCCGCTGCTCGTTACCGGGGCAAAGACGTCCGACTACCACAACTCGAACGTGTCGGACCCGCCGCTCGTGTTCTGGTTGGTCTGGGCGCTGCTGCCGTTGCTTGTGTACGGGGTCGGTAGCGTCGCGTTCGGGCGCTTCCCGAGGTGCCGATGGTTCCTCGGTGCCTTCTGGGCGGGATTCACGCCGATCTTCGTCATCGCCGCACCGATCGCATTGGTCATCGACCTGGGCGGCTTCTAGCGCACCGGCGGAGCGCACTTGAGGATGATCGGCCAGTGTCCGAATTGTCCCGCTGGTCATCGGTGTTCGGATTCTCGTACTCTCTGGCGATGATGAGATCGACCGCACCGTGTCGATGAACGCAGGGCGCGATTTCCGCTTCATCTGGACGAAGCGGACCGACTGGGTCTATCAGCAGTCTCGCGCGTCGGGTATCGGGCTTCTTGTGATCGCAGTGTGGTGCGGCGTCGTCTCGGTGGCGTTGTCCATGCCGGCGATGGTGATCTTCTCTGTCGGAGTTGCGTTGTTGCCGATCGTGGTTCGCGCGCCCGTCCGTACCAAACTGGTGATTCGGCGCGATTCTGTCGCGGTTCATCGACAGCCGTTCTACGCACATGCGGGGATCACGTTGTCTGCGGTCATCGGGATCATGTTCGGCGGGTCGCTCGCAGCAGTGTTCCTTGGCTACGGCGACGCCGGACGAATGTTGGTTCCGTCTTTGATGGGTGCCGCTGTGATCCCCGTGCTGCTCTTCTTCACCTATCGAGAACGCGGTCCGCTGCTCGTCGGCCCCGAGTCGATCCGGTTCGGCGACGGCATGACGTTCGACTTCGATTCGACGACAATCCGTTTCATGGTCACGAGCAACGCCGTACCCGCGATCGAGCTCACCAGTCCCGGCGTGAGCCGCCGCCCTCGTCGCCTGTTGCATCGCCCATACGGCCTGGATTTCAACACCTTGCTCTCTACCCTCGAGCAACTGCAGATCTGGCATGTCGACGGTCGCCGCGCCACACCTGCTGAGATCCAAGCGGTATCACAACCGACGCAGCTAGAACCCCACGCACATGCTGCCGAAATTCAGGCCCTCGACGACGGTTACCGGGGTGCTAAGCGGTGGATACTGCTCGCCCTGCGAGGCGAACAACGTCCATTCTCCCGCAACCGGCGGCTGAAGTTTGTTTGAGGAGGTCGCCCGGCCGTTGACCACTTGCGCGTAGCCGATGAACTCGGAATATCCTGGCATTGAAGCTTGGAAGTACACCGGTTCGTCACCGTCGACCGAAGCGCTAACGGTGTAGCTACAGCCTCGCACCACGCCGTAAGCAGCACCATCTACCTGGGGCCCTGGCGGCAGTACTGCGGCGCCAGCCGCGCTGGTCGAGGCGATCGTCGCGGTCAGGGCGACTGCAGATACGAGAGCGGCGAGCGCGCTGCGAGGCTTCATAGCAATGGTTCCTTGCGAGGCAATGGTGAACTGGATGGTACGCGCATGGTGAAGAGTTGCTGGAGGATCAAACCGAAACAGGTGTCGGAGACGCAGGCCGCTTCTCCGCCGTCCTCGACAGAGAATATTGTCGGCAACGCCGTGTGGTCCTCGTCCGACGTCGGCAGCTAGTTCAACCAAATTGAGTCATCTGAGCCGACGGTCGATCGTCGTACGCAGTCGATGACGTCGCGCCAAACGAGCCGTCAGCCAAATCATGAATCTGACGAGGGTGCCGAGACAGCTCACGATCCGCCCCTCCACTCGCCAACTGTGCTTTCGTGAACACATGAGTCCGTCGTCGACCGCCACAGCGACTGCGTCGACGCCTGACCGCCGAACCCCGCGAGACCACAGGCTCCGCCCATTTCTGTGCTTCGTGACAGCGCTGCTCCTCGCCGGTTGCGCCACAGCATCACCCGAGCCCGAACCAACACCGACGACTGGTGCGCCCGTCCTCTACGTTCTCGGCGACTCCTATGCGACGGGATTCACCCACGGCGAGGACAACGCCTATCCCGAGGTCATCGAAGACCGGACGTGCTGGGACGTGGAGGTCGACGGTGAGGACGGCACCGGGTACGTCAATCCGGGCTCGCGCAAGAACGGGCAGTCGACCTACCTCGAGCGAGTTTCGCGCGCAGTGACGGCACACCCGCGCATCGTCCTGATCCAAGGCAGCGACAACGACATTCGATACCCACCCGACCAGATCACCCGAGCGGCCGAACGCACCTACGACGCGGTCCGCACAGCCCTTCCCGATGCACGTCTGGTCGCGGTCGGCCCGGTCCAGGTGCCGGCGGTTACGTTGCCTCAGCTCGAGCGGGTCCGTGACGCGCTGGTACAGGCGACGTCGGCGAAAGAAGTCCAGTTCATCGACCCCATCGAACTGCGCTGGCTGTCGGACCCGCGGCTGTTCGAGTCCGACGGCGCACACCCGACCCTGCGCGGACATCGACAGCTTGCCTCGGACATCATCCGACAACTGTGGGTTGGTGGCTCACCGACGGAGTGCGGTCCGACGAGTTCATCGGCAGTTCCATCCGGATGACGCTCAACCGACTCGACAGGATGGGGCGTCACAACCCACCAAGAAACTCCACGATCGCCGCATTGACCGGATCCGGCTCCTGCATCTGCACGAAATGACCAGCGCCCGGGATGAGTTCGACGTTGCGTAGATCGGGGACGAGCGAAGTCATCGCCGCGAGTGGATCGCGGCCCATCATCGCGAGAACGGGGTCGCGGTCGCCCGCGATGAAGACAGTCGGCGCGAGAACCGGTTTGTCATGCAGCTCAGCGTTCTGTTCCCACACGAGGTCGGCGGTCCGATACCAGTTGAGTCCGCCCGTGAATCCGGTCCGCGTGAACTCATCCACGTAGTACTGAAACTCGTCGACAGACAGCCATTCCCAGGGCAGCGGCGGAGCCGTTGGCAGCACATCGAGATAGCCGTTATCGGCGGTCGGATGCTCCCAGCAGGTGAGATAGCGGTCGGTGTCACTCAGAGCCCAAAACACCCGACGGAGGAACTCGTCGACGTTGGTGCCGAGCTCCGCATCGGCGACACCGGGCTGTTGGAAGTAGTGCATGTGGAAGAAGTGGTCACGGGCGAGGAACGCGGAGATCTCGTTGGGACGCATCGGTGCTCGTGGTGTCAGGGGAACGCTCAGCTGGATCAGTCCGGCGACGCGCTCGGGAATCCAGCGAGCCAGATCCCACACCAGGTGCGCGCCGAAGTCGTGGCCGGCGAAGACCGCACGCTCGACGCCCAGCCCGTCGAGCACTCCTTCCATGTCGGCGACGGTGGTGGCGCGGTCGTAGGCGCCGACGTCGGTCGGTCGGCTGCTGCGACCGTAGCCGCGCATGTCGGGGGCGATGGCGTGCCAGCCGGCGTCGGCGATTGCCGGGAGCTGGTGCCGCCAGGAGTAGCCGAGTCCGGGGAAGCCGTGACAGAGTATGACGGGATCGCCGCTGCCCTGTTCGGTGACCGAGAGGTCGATGCCATTGACCTCAAGTGTTCGTGTCGTCATCTCGGTGTTCACGTCCTCACAGAAGCCATTCGAAGTCGACTCGAGTCAACATCTCAATCTGGTTGCGTCCCTGCCACACCGGCGTGCTCGTCGGCTGCGTCGTGTAGAGGCCCCGCCCGGCAGACACGACACGGGCGTATTGACTAGGCCAATTGATCTTTACAGCAAGCTGATCGAGCGCTGTACGGCCACGCGCGAGCGCCCGTCCGACGTGTTCAGGCGCGGGCAGTAGGTCGGACTTGCTCGAGTTGCAGCCCGCGCAGGCCAACACCAGATTTGTCAGGCCGTCGATGCCGACTCGCGACCACGGCAGGAGATGGTCGACGTGACGGCCCGCCCGGACCGATGCGTTGCAGTAGAAGCATGACGCGCCGAACTCCTGAGTGAGTGCGTCGCCGGCACGCTGCAGCGAGACCCGATCCGCGCCGAAGAGGTGGTGAGCGAGGTCGGGGCCGTCGTCGAGAACGGACCTGTTCATGCGCCGCACGTCGTCGACCCAGGCGAGCTGAAATGCAGGCTTGAGTAGTGGCGCGAGACGCGCGAGGGTCACGCAGACGCCGGGGAAGAGGGTCAGTACGTTGCCGTGGTCGGCGATCACCCGCTTCGACCCGGTGCCCATCCACGAGTCGTCATACAGAAAGCGTTCGTTGTCTGCACCGGTGGTGAGATTCTGCAGCAGCTTGAGCGGATAGCGAACCAGCGTCTGCTTCACCGTGGCGTGTGCCGCGATGTACTCAGCCGATCCCTGTGCGACAACCAGATCCACCGACGGTGTCCGATGCGCGCTGACAGACGAGCGGAGGTGGGCGACGGCCTCGAAGATGACTCCGCGGCCGTCGGAGGACTGCAGCAGCCGGCGACCATCAAGTGGTCGCAGCTGACGCCAGTAGAGTTCGATGACGCGGTTGGTGAGATCGTCGAGGTCGATGTCCACGGCGGCGTCCGCATCGTCGGGCACGGATTCGACCGCGAGGTCCAGCAGCGCCATCAGCACGGCCAGCTTGTAGGTGGCGGTGCGACGACCGCTCTCGAGCACCGCGACCAACTTCTGGCCGAGCGTCAGCGGATCGGTGAGAGGCGGCATCAACGGTCAGCCTAGGCCAGCAGGAAGTACGGAACCAGTCCGAACACCAGTCCCAACAACACCATTCCGCCGACGACACCGATGATGATGCCGAATCCGTTCCATGGTTGAGGGCTCGGCCCGAGCGCGCCACGGCTAAAAGTCCACACCGGTGCCCGGTACTCGACGACAGTCGGTTGGTGCGGGTGAACGCTGACGGTCAGTTCTGCCGGCCCAACCCGCGACGGCAGGTAATACGGCACGTAGACCTGCAGGTGGTGGTTGCCGGGCGGTACCAGGATGACGTTGTGGCCCCAGCGCGTGTGCGGGACCTCCCATCCGTTGACAAAGATCTTGGGGCGGACGAAGGCGAAGAGGAACGCGAGCACAAAGTGTTGGGCGTCGATGACGATCGCCGACTGCGGAACTGGACCGTAGTAGTAGTTCGGCGGCGTCATCGAATCCCCGTCATGATCAGCGCTCGTACAGACTGCCGATGAAGGCAGCCATGTTCTGTTCGATGACCTCGTGTTGCCAACCTGCGATGATGGAGAACAGTTCGATGTAGGTGATGTCCTGCGACGTGATGGCCTCGAACGGACCCGGTCGTCGGTAGTTGGTCACGACGTGTGTGGTGGCGTCGAACAGTTCTTGCCGAAGGTGTCGCGGCGCGACCAACAGGTCATCGTTGGCGACGTTCGCTTGATGGATGTACCAGGCGGCGTGATCGGCGTCCATCATGGGGTCGTCGGCGGCGTGCAGATTCCACAGGAGTGAAAAGGCGTGTGCCTGTCGAGAACCGATATGGCTGGTGTAGTCGGTGCAGGGCCGCGGGAAGACATCGTCGGGGTGGAGGATCGGGAGCATGTGACCTCCCGGGGTCGGCGCAATTCGATCGTTCGGCCTGTTCATTGTGTCGTATCTGGAGGGCGATTCGCCACGTCTCGGCACTACCGCGAACGTCGACGGACGACCGTGATCGCCAGTGAGCCGACCAGCCAGGTCACGGGAATCCACACATAGCAGGACAGGGCGTACCAGGAGCTCACCACCGCGAACCCAGCCGCCAAGCTGGGGCTTCCGGGTCCGACGTGAGGTAGGACGCCGACTCCCCAAACGACGAGCATAAAGGTGATGTAGCTGATCGGGATCGAGATCAGGAAGAGCTCCAGGGAGTATGGGCGAAGTGTCATCGGGATGGACCCTTATAGGTCGCGTCGAAGCCCGGGATGTCACAACTGACCGAGATGCTCCAGTCCCGCAACGCTACCCGCGACTTCTGCGTTCCCACACAATGTCGGTGCGAATTTGTTCGGCGAGTTGCAGTGCGATGTGATGCGGCATCGCCTTCCACCCATTCCGGCTGTGCCAGTCATCGACCGCGTCTTGGTACCTGGCCCTGAAGTCTGCATCGTCGGGAGGAGGCTGCATTGTTTCGGCAGGGTATTGCTTTGGCGCGGCATCAGGGAACCGTGCGTAGATCTCCTCTACCGTCGTGCCCTCGGGGGCGCGCAGCGCAGCGACTATGTGCGGTGGGAACTGGTAGCTCGGGTCAGTCATTGGCGTCACTCACTCTCGGACGGCCAGCCGGGTCTCGAGGTGCGGAGTGCAGGCAACGGACCCGGTCGGTGGCTGCAACGTTGCATGCGTAGGTCGGTTGGATCGATGTAATCCAGTCCTCTCCAGTCCCCAAAGATGTTGCGGACGGGTGCTTGTCGAGGGCCATGTTGGTTTGCGGGCGGAGGTTGGCCACTGCGGCTATAGGTGAAGAACAGTGCATCATCAGCGAGCGGAGTCCCCGGAGAAGTGCCACAGACGGCGACACCGCCGACCTGGGGTGATCGAGGGCGCCAGTCATGTTTGTTCTGCGGATCGGGCTCGGGAAACGGTGCTACCCACATGTAGGTCGTGTGTGGTGGGTCGTGGCGTGGCCGAAGGTCGTCGGACCACACGTACGCGGATACCGATGCCTCGCGATATCCGGGGAAGAAGGCCTCGGGCCCGAGTTGCGAGCGCAGATACCAGGATTCGGCAATTCCGCGGACGAACGTTCCGTCGGGACTGTCGAGGTCTAGGTTGGGAGTGCCGAGCCAAACGATCGGATAGTCCTCGATCGTTGGGCTTGGCGCAGACGAACTACTCGCGGGTGAGCCACCGTCGCCGGGACTGCAGGCGGCTAGTAGAACAACTGCGACGGTGGACATGACAACGCTTGCAGCGCGCCACCCCAAGCCGATCCTCTTCGTATTCACGGTTTATGTGCGGGGTCGTTGGGGTTCTCTGGCTTCGGATTGTCTGGTCCCGCCGGCCAATCCGGCCTGTCTTGTCCGCGTTCGTAGCTGTCTTGCCACCTGTCAGACAGTCCTGACATCCAGTTTGACCACCTGTTATTGTCTTTGAGCTGGTCCCAATCCGGCTCGCCGTTCGGTCTGAACCATTCTGGATGCTCTTGTCTCAGCTCGGGATGGTCAGCCACATACCCTGAGAACTGGTAGAACTGCTGCACTTTCGAATCGTTGAGCTGAGCCACCCATTCCGGGTCGTTGCCTTGATTGGCTGCGTCCTCTCGCACGGGTTGCTCGCCAAAGATTGCATCAGCCAGCGGCTGCTGCATGAGCGGCCCGATCTGAGAGCCGAAGGGAAGGAGTCCGGTTGCGTCCTTGACCGTCCCGAACGCCAACATTTGATTGTTGTAGGTTCGCATTCGTTCTTCGAACTGTGAATCGGACAGGTAGTCCACCGCATGTCCGTTGCCGTCGGTCATCGCTTGGGACAGCACACCAGCGCTCTCGGCCAGTGAGCTATGGTATGTATCCAGCCCGTAGTGGACAGCCATCAAGTTCTGCCATTTGAATGCAGCAGAGTTCAATGTGGCTGCCGCCTCGCCATCAGTGTTGAGCGAGCGGAAGATGTTCTCCAACTCACCCGGGGTGAGTCTGTCAGCACCGAAAGTATAGATCCCGCCGCTGGTCTCATCGATTCCACTGAAGTCTCCCAGATAGGGGCTCAGCGCATCGGCGAAGATTCGGGCCATCTCTGGGTTCCGCACACCCAACCCCTCGTTTACAGCGAGATCGCCGGGAGAGCCGAGATAATGGCCTAGAGAGCTCGCGGCCTCACGGGCCATCGTGGCTTGATAGGGGTTCGCGGAACCGGCTTCGTCACCGACCCAATCGAACAGTTTGTGTAGGCCAGAGTTGCCGTGCTCCCATTCTTGACTGACCAGTCCGTTGAGATGGATGCCTGCGTTGTAACGTCCACCGTCGGCGCAGGTTACGTCCATGTTGGCACCGGTCATGAAATCGTGCGAAGCGATGCGATCAGTTGCTGCGGCCGCCAGGGCCTTGTCCAGAGCCCGGTCGAATTCAGCGGCGGTCATGTTGTTGCCGGATCCCGGTGATTCGCCAACAGCTGAGATTTCCGCAACCTGCTTGAGAATCCCGCGGTTCACGTCGGACCCAACCCGCAGGTCCTCGTCACTCTTACCCATGAAGTCGGTCATCTTGAAGAACTCATCAAGATTCTTGACCCGGGGCTTTCCACCTACCAAGAGGCGCTCTGCCACAGAAGGATTGGTCCCAGTGACCATGTTGGTGGTCAACAGGGATCGAATGTTCGCGGGCAGCGCCTGCATTCCTCCGTGATCGCCGGCGCCAGTTCGGACGTTGGGGATGCCGAGTATCTGCGATGCATTGGCAAGGTTGCTCTGGATCTCGTCATGCTGAGTACCCTCGCCCAAGGCCAGGATCGAGTCCATCGACTTTCCGTCCAACTCGGCTGTCAGTTCGCGCAGGAAGTCGAACTGACCCTGCGGCAACGTGGCAGTGCCTCCGTTACGTAGGGCTTCGAGTTGGTCGGGTGTCAGCTTGGTGCCTTCTTCCAGAACGCGGCGCTCGAACGGCGTGAGAGGTCGCCCCTCGGAGAGCTTGTCTGCGATTCGGTCGCCAACTTGACCACCCAGCGCCGACGACACCGGTGCCAGCGCACTCACGTCTGCGCTTGCCGCGTCGATGGCGCCCGCGCATGCGCTGTCCGCGTGGTCGAACTCAGACACCAGACGATTCAACGCGGCGGTCGCATTTGCGGCCGCGTTCGCTCGTGCCCGTTGAAGGTCGGCGAGTCTTTGCTGAGCTTCCGCGTCGCCGGCAGTCATCAGGCTGGCAAGGCCGTAGTTGTACGCGTCGGTGACTTTCCAGTCATCTGCGACCGCATAACCGTCGCCTTCGTAACCGGCAGCGTCGGCCGTGAGTCGGTCGGCGATGTGTGACATCGAGGCGGTCCCGTGGTTGACTGCGGCCGAGACTCTCTCAAGAGCGTCGGCTACGCGGGTGAGCTGTACCTTCTCGGCAGCGGCGCGGGAGTCCGCCGCGGCGCGAGAGTCACCGGACCAGTCCATGCCCGAGATGGTCCGGTGGATGTTCTCGCCATCCTTCTCAATGTGGCTCCCGAGGGTGTCGGCAGCCTTTGCGGCCGCGGGAGCCGCACCGAAGTCGAATGCGTCGACCTGCGAACGTGTGGGACGCATTAGCGGTTGGGTGCCTGGTTGAAGTCGCCGAGCGCTTTGAGGCGTTCCGCGCTCTGCTTATCGGTACCGTCGAATGTGTCCGCGGACTCGTTGAGGATCGAGACCCACGCGCCGATCCGAGACTGCACTACCTCGATTGCCGACTCGGCTGAACCCGCTGCCGCAGAGAGTGCCCGAGCAGTGTCGGTGCCGCTGAGACCTGCTGCCGCCTGACGGATCGGAGCCGCGCTGGTCGCGGCTGTGTCTGCGCCGGTCTGACTCTTCCCGATCTGGCTCCCGGCTGTACGCAGCTCTGCTGGATCGACATGGAAATCCGTCACTCTGTGTCCTTCCCCCGAACCGTTTTCTACCAGGTCAGCTGCCATCAGGTGTACCCGACCCGACGAAGTTCACCTTCGCTTCCTCAACCACTTAGACGCACTCGTGGGGGCATCGGTTCCATCGGCTCGGGAATGTGTGTAAGCGTGGGCAGAGAGTGGAGTCACGGCAGCCCCGCCTTATCGAACTCCGCCTGCATGCGTGGGCGGTTGCGATGAGCTTGCCGGAGTTCCTCGATCAACGCGTCGACGTCGTCGGCACGCGCGGTCTTCGTGGCCAGCCGCCGCATCCGTTTGAGGTGGCGGGCCGCTGTTCGGTAGTGACCGGCGCCGACGTTCTCCAGCTCGTTCCGAGCCAGCGCTTCCAACGCAGGAAGTACGGCCAGGCGGTCGATCTTCTCGTACTTCTTGACCAGGTCCAGCCATACGTCGGCGTCGGTCATCTCCAGTGAGTGGGCCGAATCCCAGGCGCGCTGAGGGTCGTGAAGTGTGTTGAGGCTGAACAGGACCGCGTCACGCGGGCGCGCACTGAGTGTGTCGGTGACCTCGTCGTGCAGGTCGGCCCAGCTGTCGCCGGCGGTCGCGTGTAGTCGAGACGCCGTGCTCGACGTAGGCCATCGACGAAACACTTCGAGTCGCACTGCGAGGAGTTGTTCTGGCCGATGGGCAGCGACCAACGCGCACCAGGTGTCTGCCGCCGCGAGTGCTTGATGCCTGTGGTTGAGCATCGCGGCTCGCTGCGCCCACTCGATCGCTAGGTCGTATTCGCCGATCTCGGCGAGTGCCTTCGCGGTGTCATCCAGCCAGGCGGGAACCTGTTCGTCCCGCGCATGCGTACGAATGATCGCGGCGACGTCCCGGTCGTATACGGCCAAGCGTTGATCGTTGTGTTGCAGGGTGATTCGGGCGTGACTGTACTGATCGAGAATGTCATCGGACGCCGGACCCAGGTCGTCTCGAATCTCCTCGAGACGCTTCCGATAGCGCGCCATCCCGACGTCGCCCATCGCAGCCGCGTACCGAACCGGGTCGATGGTGTAGAAGCCGCACTCGTTGTGGAACTGGAAGTTGATCATCCAGTCGACGAGCTTCGTCGGTGCGACCCCAGCTGGAGACGACGTTTCTGCGTGCAGCATCAGCAGTTCGCGGATCGCATCACCGATGATGCCGCTGGAATCGTCGGCGCGCATGATGATCTTGAGCGCCGACGCGATGGCCTTCTGGGTCACCGCGAAGACCTCGGCGGGATCGCCCTGGGCTGCGGCTTCCTGAAGAATGCCCACCGCCACCTCCATTTGGGCGCCGTGGGCGTTGGACGCCCGCCAGCTGTGGATGTCGGCGCGCGTTCTGATGAGCGGGAGAACCTCGTCAGCAAGTGCGGTCATGACACCATTCTGTGCAATCGTCTGGCAACGGTCACATGTCGCATGCAGGTTCTACCGACCACGTCGCGCCGCCCTGGTCGCGAACTGATCGAGCGCATCGGTGACCTCAGCGGCGTGCCACATCCGATTCCGAGTGAATCCGGTGAATTCGTTGAGGATTTCGGCGTCGACAAGGGGGTCGATGGCCCTACCCGCATTGTCGGGGGAGATTTCCAGAGCCGCGGCGACCGTCTGCCGATCCACCACAGGTTGTCGTAGCAGTAGGTCCATGAGCCGCTGGGGGCCTGAGCCCCGCCGGGCGCGAACTCGGTCGTTCCACTGCGTGCGGATGTGGCGCAGGTCTGCGAGCAGCGTGCTGCCATTCTCGACGGCGGAAAGGGCTGCGTACGAGAATGTCTCAACGATCTCCGACGGGTCACCCGCCCGGTAAGTATCCAGCGCCGCGAAATACTTCTTCGTGTCGGCGAGCAGCCCGGCCGACACCGGCACGGTGACATTCTGGGTCAGCCCGCTCGCGCGCAGCATGGCCTGAACAAAGGCGCGACCTGTACGACCGTTCCCGTCCGGGAACGGATGAATGGTCTCGAACTGGGCATGCGCAACAGCGGCAAGGACGAGTGGCGGAATGTCGTCACGGCGCGCGAACGCAATGACATCGTCCATCAGACCGGGAACACGCGTCGCTGTGGGCCCGACGAAGTCCGCGTCGTGCGGACCGATGCTGGTGCCGCCGATCCATACCTGATCGTCTCGCCATCTCCCAGCGATCTGCGGATTGGTCGCCTCCAACAGAGCACGGTGCATCGCGAGGACGGCTGGGGCATCCAAGTGGTCTGCCAACTCGAGTGCTGCCTTCATGGCCGCGACATTCCCGACGATCTCCGTGGCGTTGCGCTTCTCGCGGCTCCCCAGCTCGGCAAGTGCTATCTGTTTCGCTCCAGACGACAGATTCTCGATCTGCGACGACGAGGCGGATTCGGACCGCAGGAGGATCGCGGAGAAAGGTGCAAGTTCATCGCCGAGTTCGGCATCGAACCGAGTGATCACCGAGCTTGCTTCGGCGGCAAGGGCTGAGGTCGCAGGAGTGAGGTGCGGGGCCAGGGTGGCGATATGCGGGACAAGCGCTGCCCGGTAGGGGCCTCGATAGCGCTCACGCTGAGCCCGCGTGAGTAGGTCAGCCGGGATTGTCGGCGTCCACTCGATGATCTCGCTTGTCAGCGATGGCCAGCCATCCGCGCTGCCTCCCGGCGCAAGTGAAGGCATGACAACACCATACCCTCACTTATCTAATAAGTGAGGGTATGCGGAGCCTTCGTTTAGCACAGGAAACGCAGAAGCGGCGTTCCGCGGAACGCCAAGCGGATGGTGATCGATGCGGGACGACCCGAGTGCTTTGCACGATCCCTCGACCCTCCACGCACCTCCCGACCCCACCCACCGCAGGGCATACTTGTTTCTGATTCGTGCATCTCTCGTCTGGAGGTTCCTGTGGCCGGTGGCCTCGTCGCTCTGTTGGATGACATCGCGGCCCTGACCAAGGTGGCCGCGGCGTCGATCGACGACATCGGCGCCGCAGCCGGCAAGGCCAGCATCAAGGCAGCCGGCGTGGTCGTCGACGACACCGCGGTGACGCCGCGCTACGTCCACGGCTTCACCCCCGACCGCGAACTGCCGATCGTCCGCAAGATCGCCGTCGGATCGATCCGGAACAAGCTGCTGATCATCCTGCCGGTGGCGATGATCCTCAGTCAGTTCCTCCCGCAGGCCCTGCCGTATCTGCTGATCGCCGGCGGTCTGTTCCTGAGCTATGAAGGTGCCGAGAAGGTGTACGAGGCCCTCGGCGGCGGGCACGGGCACGACCACACCGGCGACGAGCCCGCGGCAGAGAAGGGCCCGGAGTTCGAGAAGTCGATGGTCAACGGCGCCATCCGCACTGACCTCATCCTGTCGGCGGAGATCATGGTGATCTCGCTGTCGTCGGTCGAATCCGAACCGTTCCTCACCCGGTTGCTGGTGCTCATCGTCGTGGCCTTCCTCATCACCGCACTCGTCTACGGGGTGGTGGCCCTGATCGTCAAGATGGACGACGTGGGCCTGGCCCTGGCGCAACGGCAGTCGACGGCGAGCCAACGAATCGGACGCGGCCTGGTCAAGGCGATGCCCAAGATCATGTCCACCCTGACCGTGGTGGGTATCGCCGCGATGTTGTGGGTCGGTGGCCACATCCTGATCGTCAACGTCGGCGAGGCCGGATTCCATTGGCCGGCCGACCGTCTGCACGACATCGAGCACTGGTTTGCGGAACTCTCCCACGGATTCGGCGGCGTCCTGTCGTGGACCGCGGGGACGGTGGTCTCGGCGCTCGTGGGCTTGCTGATCGGTGCGATCATCGTGGCGATCATGCATCTCATCCCGAAGCGCGGTGCGAAGGACACGACAGCCCAGACCGCGAAGTGATTGAGGGGTCCTCACACCCACGCGAGAATGAGTAGGAGCCATCGGCCAGCTCCGCCAGCCGCGCACGCGCCGATGAAGACCGCCAGCGCCATTGGCGCCTTGATATGTCGGGCAAAGGCACCCACCACCCAACCGATGATGAGGGCGGCCACACCGACGGCCAGCCAGCCGTTGATCAGCAGCGTGCCGAACCAGCAGGTCGCGAGGACGGTGAACACGACGACGATCCGCGTCACCGGGTCCTGAGTCGGAGTGGTGTCGGGGATCATCGCGGTGTCCTTCGTCGGTCGCCTCGGCCGATCGTGTGACCGGCACGTGTGTCGCGCGACCTCGCAGAGCAGTGGGGTCGGCGTGACAGTCTGACGTCCTGACCTGTGGTCGATGTTCCCGTCGGATCTCGTTGGTTCGTGTGACGATGGACGTCGACCGGACAGCCGCTCTCGAGATGGAAGCGACGGTGCCACCGTGAACGACGACGACATCTTTGCCGCCATCGCCGACGAGCGCCGACGCCTCGCCGACCTCGCCGAAACCTTCACCGACGACCAATGGACCACTCCGTCGCTGTGCGCCGGCTGGACCTGCCGCGACGTGATCGCCCACCTGCTGGTGCCGCTGGTGGTGTCGATACCGGCATTCGGACTGGCGATGCTGCGAGCAAGTGGCAACTTCGATCGCGCCAATATCGCTACGGCAGCCAAGGTCAGCGCGAAGTATGCGAACCTGCCGAAGGGGTTGCGGGACAAGGCGGACAAGCGGTTCACCCCGCCGGGGCAGGGGCCGCGTGCACCGCTCACCGACGTTATCGTGCACGGCCTCGACATCCGACGACCCCTCGGCATTCCCGCGACCCTTGATCCCGACCGCACCCGTGTGGTCCTCGACTTCCTGATCCGCCCCGAGAGTTCGCGCATCTTCGGAAAGGTTCCGACGACGGTGCGCTGGGTGGCGACAGACCTGGACTGGTCCTCTGGTGATGGACCGGTTGTCGAGGGCTCAGCGGACGCGTTGCTGCTGGCGCTCACCGGTCGTGCGGCCGGGATCGCCGACCTCGACGGCGAGGGAGTTGCGCAGTTGCGGTAGCGGCGCGAGCCCTGGGCCCTGCGCTCGAGTCGTCAAGACTCCCAGCCATGCTTCGGCAGTCGTTTCCTCCTCGGCCTCTGGTGGTCGATCAGGCGTCGACGACCGCCTCCGCCACCAGCGCTGTCGTCGTCCGCGAGCTCAGCAACGCGCTAGATCGTGCTGTACTGGAGAAATGATCAAGCTCCTCGTGATCGTCGTCGTCGCGGCGGCGATCGCGGTTGCGTTGGTCGTGATCGGTTCATGGGTGGCCAACGGTGCCCGATCCTTGGGCGCCGGACTCGGACGCCTGATACGCGGCGGCGACCCAGCCGGCGAGACGAACCCCGAGCTGCCCACGGCTGGCGCAAATGAGGACTCCGCCTCCGAGGACGCCCTCGCCACACTGGCCGACGATCTACGCACGGCCCGCACCCGCCGGTTGGCGCGATGCCGGGAGATCCAGGAACTCGCCGGACCCACCGAGTCGCGGCGATATCTGGACCTCGCCGTCGACAACTGGCCCGGGGCCTCGCCAGACAGGGACCGA
The DNA here is from genome assembly GCF_003797825.1 of Gordonia sp. OPL2. GTDB lineage: Bacteria > Actinomycetota > Actinomycetes > Mycobacteriales > Mycobacteriaceae > Gordonia. Next base: position 177,872 of record NZ_RKME01000007.1, on the reverse strand, counting down.
CTGCGCAACGATTCGATCGGGCAGGTCGCCGTCTCCGCAGGCATGGTCGCCGACCGCGTGACCGACTATCCGGCCTGGAAGCTGGACTTCTTCGATCGGCACGGCGTCCGCGTGGACCTGGCTGCCGAAGTCGTCGCGCTCGCGACGTCGGCGGCCAACGTTCGTGAGCAGGTCACGCTCCTCGGACAGCCACCCACACACCTGCGGACCGACCACGACATCGTCGAGACCTACACCGCCAAAGCTCGGTTGCTGTCGCGGCGGCTCGACGGGCTCGTCGAACGGCTCGAAGCGCTGGCGGAGTACCAGCAGATCGTCGCCGCCATTCAACATCGACTGGACAAGCGGGAGTGGCTCGACCGGGTCAGCGCCATCGACGAGTTCGAGCACGAGGTCGACGCCCAGCGGGACACCACCGAGGCCGACCGGATCCGTACCACCGCCGACGAGTCGGATCTGCTGGCGTCGATCTACCTGGATGCGCTTGCGCCGCTCGCGAAGAGACTCGAGCAGGAGTGAGGCGTCAGCCGCTCGCGCCAACCGTGGTCGTGCTCGGGACCGAGTGGGGTGCCTGAGCATTGGCAGTGTCGACGGCAGGATCTTCGATCTCGACAGGCTCCCGCACGGGCTCCCCATCGGGCCCCTCGAACCGCCGGCCCCACCCGGTGACGATGGAGAACGCCATCACGACGCTCAGCACCAGCGGATAGAACGTGACCGCGAACAGGGCCAGCGCCGACACCTCGTTCGGGCCTTCGGTGAGCATGCTGGCGATCAGCAGGAATGAACTGACCACCGGGACAACCGAACCGAGCCCCAGGACATTGCAGTCCATGACGTTGGCCCGTCGGTACGGATGCAGCCCGACGCGTGAACCGATGCGGTCGACCAGCGGACCGTAGAACATCATGGTGGGTCCGTTGACGCCGGCGAACAGTCCGCCGGACACGATCGCGCCGATGGCGATGGTGGCCTCGGTGCCGCGCGGGGTGGCGGTGAAGCGTGAGGCGGTGACGGCTTCGACGATGGCGTCGAACACCCCGGAGCCCTCCAGGACGCCGATGATGGCGAACACGATGATGCCCAGCCCGATCAACGGCAGCACATCGGTGATGCCGTCGACCAGGAATCCTGCAGCCGCATCGTCTTTCGCGGAGATGATGTCGGCGGGGGTGATCAGACCGAACGCCAAACCGATGACCGTGCCGACGACCAGGCCGACGGTGGTCGCGAGGAACAGGTCCCGCTTCCAGAATGCCACGGCGAGAAGGGCGACCACGGCGACGAGCATGATCAGCGGCTTCGGGCCGACATCGGTGGGTGTGGTCGCGACACCGGAGTCGGAGGTGAGCAGCAGGCCGACAACGACATACAGCACGAGCGCGATGGCGGCGGTGGTCAGCGAGTAGCGGGCGCGGGAGCGGACCACACCGGCGATGTCGGCGACGCCCTCCTTCCGACGGAACCGCTGGGTCGCCGACGACACGACGGTGGAGTCGGAGATCGGCGCGAGGTTGTCACCGAACAGCGCGCCGGAGAGGATGGCCCCGGCGAGCAGCAGCGGATGTGCGCCGAGTGCGGTGCCGGCCGGGAAGATCACCGGGAACGCGGTGAACAGCGTGCCGATCGACGTCCCCGTCGACATCGACATCACGCCGGCGATCGCGAACGCGATGGCCGGGAACAGGCTCGGCGACACGCCGGCTTCCTGTGCGGCCCAGATCAATCCGTTGGCCGCGCCGGATGCGCTCAACAGCATCGAGAAGAGGCTGACCGCCAGCAGGATCATCAGCAACGTGCTCGCCGTCGGCGACGAGAGTCCCCGTAGTGCCGCATCCCAGTAGCTGGAGTACTTCCGCGCGAGCAGCGCCCCGATGAGGAGGCCCACCAGTCCGGAAGCGGTGAGCGCGTTCATGTCGAAGACGTTGAACGCGATGAAGTATGCGATCACGCCGGCCAGGAAGATGACCGGGGCGACAAACGCGACGTACATGCCGCCGCGGAACTCGAGGCGGCCGGGGGTGGCGGTGGTTTCCATGGGGACTCCGATGTCAGGGGCGGCGGTAGGCCGCGAGCGCTGTGATGATGCGGTCGACGTCGTTGTCGGTGTTGTAGTAGTGGAACGAGATTCGCAGTCGCTTCCCGCGTGGCGCGGTGCTGATGCGGTGTTCGGCGAGCAGCCAGGCGGCGAGGGTGTCGGGGTCGTCGTCGACCAGGGCCACCTGCGGTCCGGCGAAGGTGGGGTCCTCCGGCCGGTCGATCTGTTCGCCGAGCGCGCGGAGTTCGGTGGCGGTGCGCTCGGCGAGTCGCTGCACATGTGCCCATCCGGCGTCGGCATCGACGGTGTCGAGGGCATCCAGCCCGCCGAGCGCCGCGTACACCGATGGGACACCCGGGGTGCCGGTCTCGAATTTGGCTGCGGTGCTGGGGGCTTCGATGTTGGCGGGGTCGAAGTTGAACGGATTGCTACGTCCGAACCATCCGGTCAGTGCAGGATTGTCGAGTTCTTCGGGATGGCGGACGTACAGGAAGGCGAGACCGGGCAGTCCGAGCATGTACTTGAGGGTGCCGGTGACGAGGAAGTCGCAGCCCAGCTCGTCGACGGTGAACGGCACGACGCCGCTGCCCTGGTAGGCGTCGACGAACATCGCGGCGCCGGCCGCGTGGGCCGCGTCGGCGATGGCGCGGACCGGTGGGCGGGTGCCGTTGATGTAGGAGACGAGCGGGGCGGAGACGAGTCCGACGGTGTCGTCGATCTGTGCTGTCCCGGCCGATGCGGTCAGCACGTCGTCGGCGGCGATCGAGCGGATCGGTGTGCCATCGGCAGAGGCGCGCCACACGTGGCCCACAGAGGGGAACTCGTGGTCGCTGGTCAGCAGTGCCTTGTTGCCGCGGGCGTGGATGGTCGAGCGCACCTGGTAGGCGGCGATTGACGCGTTCGGTGCAATGGCGACCTGCTCGGGTGCGGCGCCGATCCGGGCGGCGAACCGTGCGCGCAGGTTCTCCACGAGTTCCATCCACCGGCCCCATGGTGCGGGGTCGGCGATGAGGTCGTCCTGCATGTCCTGCAGTCGGCGCTGCAGGTCGACAGACAGGGCGCCTTGGCTGCAGCTGGCGAGGTGCGTGACGTCGTCGAGGTGCGGGAACCGGCCGCGAAACGCGGCAAGCTGCTCGGTCGCCGACGTGGTGGCTTCCTGGACTGTGGTCATGGGGTAATCCTGCGGCACAGTATTAACCCTGTCAATCGGAATATTAATCTGGGTCCACCCGCCGGTTCGCTCGGTCGCCTGCAATGATGCTCGTGTGCTAGGTACGACGATTCGCGAGGTGCGCAAGGCGCGCGGGCTGACGATGGTGCAGCTTGCCGAGCAGGCCGGTGTCTCGCAAGGCCTGATCAGTCAGGTGGAGAACGGGCGGGCCGACCCGAGCCTGGAGACGTTGAGGCGCCTCGCCGAGGCGCTCGGGGTACCGCTGTTCGACCTGTTCCAGGACGGCGCGCCGAGCCCGGTCAACGTGCTGCGTGCCGGCAGTCGGGTCTCGGTCACTACGCCGACCGGGTCGTTGACCTACGAGAAGTTGTCACCGCCGAGCGCGACGCTCGAGGTGCTGCGGGGGCGGCTGGAGCCGAACGATGTGTCGAGCGTGGAGCCGCATGCGCATCCGGCGAGTGAGTGTGTCGTGGTGGAGAGTGGTGCGATGGTGGTCGAGGTTGCGGGGGAGCGGATTGAGCTCGGCACGGGGGACAGCGCGACCTATGATTCGCGGTTACCTCATCGGTATCTGAACGAATCAGGTTCGGTCGCAGTGTTTTTGGTGTTTGCGTCGCCGCCGAGTTTCTAGGCTAGCGTCGACGGCGATGGTGTCCCTCCCGATTACACTTGATTACAGATTGACGTCGATGGCGCGGTACGCGGTATCGCTTGGGCTAGCACGACCTGCGCGCCGCCGCGGTCCAGCGATGGCGGCCTGCGCCTACTCAGATTGCGACTCGCGGCCCTACAGGCTGGCGAACCCGGCGATTCCTCTGAGTGAGCACCAAGTGTTTAGCCCCGATCTCATATGTCATGTCAGGCGAAGTCGTAAATCACGGGCTTGACGCGGGCGAAGTTGACTTGGCACCGGCGCTCCAGTCACTTATTTCGTCAAAGACTTTCAGCTCGAGATCGGCGATCGGAGGCTTCCATTGGGCACCATCGCCGTCCACCACCCCAAAGCACGAGCGGTCAACCCCGACGAAGCACGTGACGCGCTGATCAGTGGCACAGCCGCAGGCTTCAAGCTATGTCTCGCGCCTAAAAACGACCCGCACTTCTACATCTACACTCCGGACAAGCTTAAGAACTCAGGTAAACCGGACGTCGCTTGCTGGTCATTGGCAGGAATCGAACAGCCGGGCGTGAGCACGGACGGCCCCGAGTGGACGCCAGCCGACGATTGCCGGACGTACTAACTAACGCGACCCGCTGACTCGCAACCGTCCCCATGAATCAGTCATCCCTCGTGCGGGAACGATCTCGTGTCCCGAAGCGAGGCGCATTCTTATGGCGCCATCGAAGCTCTGACTTCGATTTCCAGTCGCGCACGTCCGGTCTATCTCTTCTATGCCGAAGGGAGACTCGAAGTGCGGGATGACGCATTGTCCTGAAAATGGCGCGCCTGCGGTTCAATTCGGTCTACGGAGGCGGCGGATCGATTCACGCTCTGCGACTCCGGGCTGCGCTCCAGTGAGCGAGATTGCTTCCCTCCAAGCGGTCTGTACGCGTCGATCGCCGAACGTAGACGCTGTCGTCTCCGCGCTTTGTCTTTCTAATGCTGGTGATCTTGTCGCTTGGCTGCTCGGGGATCTCCACGATCGCGACGTCGCCGGAAGGTGTCTTCACCCAATGGAGCGTGAGCCCCAGCACTTCCCATCGTGGCGATAGGAAGTTGTCGGCGTACTGGACGAGTCGCTGTTCAAAGCCGTCCCTGTCGCCGTTTCGCACTTTGGAAAGATCGGGCTCAAGCCCCAAAACCGTAAGATCGTCAGCCTGCCCGATGATCAGGTGCCCGCCATCAGTGTTGGCGAGTGCCACGATCGATTTCCCGACTTGAAATTGGATGTCGTCGATGGGCGTATCTCCCCGCGAAGGATCAGCCGGTATCAGAAACGAAGACTTGCGCTCAAGTTTCTGCGACTCAGCCTGATCCAGGAGAGCAGAAAGATCAGCAGCAGCTCGACCGGACTGACTGTGTGTCGTTGTCCAACTGGCACTCTCGTGGGTCCAGTCCGTAAGCAGTGCGATCAGGTTGCTGATCCAGCGGGCATTGTCGGGGCAAGCCTCCACAATGAGGTCGTGCGAGACCCATCCGGCGATGAGTACCGCGTGACCTGAGCCGTAGGCGTTGACTGTTGCCCAGGGAGTGACGGGCCCACGGTCGTCGTACTCGTCGAGTGAAAGTACACGCGTCGTCGCGTTTCCCGACGCGGCAATTTGGCCCGCCCCAAGTTGGAGTAGAACGACGGAGTCCCCGAGCAGTGCATCGATCCCCTCAAACGACGGTCGAAGAGACTCAGACACCCACATCTGCTCCGTTGCGAAACGGATGCCGTACTGCTCGCGAGCGTCGACATCGCCTAAGTATCGGACCGCAACGTCTCCATCGGCGAGCATGTCAGGCGCAGATCCAAACAGTTGCGAAGCCTGACGCAAGGGTTCTACCTGCGTCATCACATTGCTGCGGTTGACATCGGCGACAATCAGTTGCCCACCGCCAAACACGAACTCCTCTGCCGCCGAGCGCGGAAACTTCTCGACGGCGGCCATGTCAACCCATCCGCCCTCAACGTATACAACATCCACATCTCGCAAGTCGTCGGATGAGAGGACCCACTCGCTCACGCGGCCGTTTCGAAGGGGCGAATCTGGCGTAACGATCGCACCGCAGACTCGCAAATCGTGCTCCGTCGCCAGGTGCCGCGTCAGTGATCGACCAACGTGGTCAATACCGTTCATATGTAGTTGCGATGCCACGTACACGATCTTCACAAGCACATTTCTACTACGCCGGCGCAACTTCGGGCGTAGCTAGTTGGTGAAACACCAGCCAGAGACTGCCATGCCCACGGCCGGCGTGGCGAGTGCCCGCCACGTCCCCCGCCCGTACCCGGGGAGAGTCCCAAGGAGTGGTGGGGTTTCGGGCTGAAGTGGGACGCTGCTGAACATGTCGCTGACCCTGGTGGAGTGGGCCATTCTTCCCATCGCTACTGGAAAGGCGCCGACGGATCGACAAGCCCCACACGCAAAGTGATAGAGGGCTTCGCGCACGGCGCGTCCACCCCGCGCGTCGACGCATCAGCGATCTTCTCTCAACCCGGCCCTTTCCTGTGGATGGTCACCCCGTCCTCATCGAGAGCGCATGACGAATAGCAAGTCACCCGCCCTGCCAGTTTCAAAACCCCTCAGGATTACCGCGAAAGTGTCACGGGTGATCTGGCGCTTCTTCGGCGTCTGCCAGGTAGTGTCGCCCGCATGATCAAGAGGCTCGGTCGGATGGTTCTGTGCGCGAGCGCGATTGCGCTCGTTGCCGCGTGCTCGACCGAGGAGGCTAGTCCTGTGCCATCCACTCCTGCGGTTATGTTCGCGCCACCGTCCTCGTCAGCGCCAGCATCCTCGGCGCCTGCGGCCGTTCGCCCCGCCACTCCGTTCACCCTGACCTTCGATCCGCGCGCTGCAGGGAGCAGCGTCCAGGTAACTGGTCAGACAGATCTTCCCAACGGCAGCAATCTGTACGTCGGGTTGGCGCGCGTGATCGACGACCCAACACGCGCCGAGCAGGGGCCCGGCTACTTCACGGTCGATTTCACGGAAGTGCGCACGAAGGGCGGCAAGTTCTCGGCAACCGTGACCGACAATCGCAAGAGCAACGCCCGCGCGTTCGTTGACTCTTTCAATGCGGGGGAGCCATCCGAGCGCCATCAGACCTTGACGAACATGGTGCAGGTAGTCGTGTCGTTCACGCCGAAGGAGGGCCAGTCCGCACATGTTGTCCGCGCCGTCGGCGGTGCGAAGGGAGCCGGGCTGCAGTCGAGCCCACAGGCCGAGGAGATCGGCGGGTTGACGTCGAATCCTTACTGGACACTTAGAGCTGATCGCGATCTTCCTCTAGTGATCTCGTAGTTGTCCACGGCTATGAGGGCCACGATGGATGGGTGCGCCCAATCGACTACGTCACCCTCCGCCTGAGGACTTCGAACAGGTTACACTGCTCACGTTGTTCAATCTTCCGAAAGTAAGTGAATCGACTAGGAGGTCGATCGGTTGGGGGACAATATTTTTACGAGTGAGCCGATGCTGACACGAGCACTTGCCGCCGAGATCAGACAGCGGCCAGAAGGCTTCCTTGCGCTGCTGGCGAAACGCAGCGACAGAGTTGAATTGTCCAGTGCAAGTGTCGATCACGTTGAATGTGAAAGCGTCGCGAAGGTTGACGTCCTAGTCAGGCTAGCCGGTGGAGCGACAATCGGAATCGAGGCAAAACTCGACCACGAGCTGACAAGTATCCAGGTCGAGAAGCTGAAGGCGGCTGTGGATGATCTATTTCTGCTGGTCCTCGAACCGATCGACGCGGAAGACTATCTCGATCAAGTTTCCGGTGTTGTGACCTGGACAGAAGCAATTTCCTCCTTTCGGGAATCTCGGATTTGGACAGCGGACATCGAATCACTCCCGCCTCAAAAGGTCGCGGTTGAGCGCGTCTTCCGGAAGCTCACACCTTCACTTCGCGAGGAACTCGGGGCAGGCTGGGACGTTCGCGTTGGGCGAGGTGGTAGCGGTATGTCGGCGATCACCATCTGGAGCCCCCAACTGGCCGACCATCGGCAATTACGAGGACAGATTCAGGTTTCTGGGCGCGCGATGCCAGCGTTCAAAGACGACCTGCAGTTCGAGTTTCACGTCGGGGTTGAGACGCGCGATTCGCTCGCCGACTTCCCAGTAGCCCAAGACACGGACACTGCTCCTGGGTGGGTCCACCATCTCCAGACGCTGCGCGACCGGGTGATTGGCGATGATCTTGGTCGCTACAAGATTCGAGCCACTCCCTGTAGGAACGGCCGCAGTGGGGTTGGTAAGAACAAGTTGGGTCTAGTCGCCAAGTTCCTACCTGAAACGCCGTGGATCGCGCAGGGGTACTTCGACTGGTCGCTCGGCCCGAAGTCGCGGCCAGTCGACTCCGCCAGATTGCCAGACCTAGCGGATTCAGCCGCAACACTCTTTCGGGAGTGGTACTCGGCCTCGACAGCGAGCGTTCCCGATTCGCCGTAATGGGCGCAGCGGCGACATCTGTGTCCTTCCCTTGTTCCCACGCAGAACCGGGTGACCTACACTTCGGACTCTAAAGACGGATCGACAAACGCTGAGGCGGACTCAGATTAGCTTCGTCCAACGACATCCGCCGGTGCCTTCCGGGGAGCCTGGATCGCTCGGGGATGGTGAGTAGGCACTCCTCGTCGCCTGGTTTCATGCGGCGACCGTCGGACAAACTGGCATGCACCGCGAGGTCTCCTCCGGCGCCGGTAGATTTGCTGCGGCACCAGTGGATGCACCGGACTACGTAAGGTATTGGCGGACAACCTGGAGATCCCGCGCATGGTCACGGTCGATCCTCCGCGACCTCAGCAGGAACTCCGACTTCTCGATCACGACGAGCCGCAGTCCGTGCTCGGGGATCAGCATCCGTTTGCGCTCGTCGTAGCGGCGGCGCTGCTCACCGCGACCCATCCCCGAGACGGTATGCCGGCGGTCGAAGAATGGGGACGGTGCCGAGTGTTGCTCCTCCTGGAACTCGACCACGAGCCGAAGGTCCGACCAATACCCGTCCACGGGGAGCATCGTCCCGTGCGAACGTGCGGGTGAGGGATCGCCGCGCAGCCAGTCGAATCTCGCCTGACGAGTCCCGGGAACGCCGAGGATCTCGTCGCAGAGGGTCAGCACGTAGTACTCGTCAGAGTCAGCGCGGCGGGCCATGGTGCGATTCTGACAGGTCGAATCCGAGTCATCGTGGCCGTGACACACCGACCGACGTACTCCACGATCGGCACGGTGTCGGTGGGTTGAATGGAGACGAGCATTCGAAGTTCCCGACGCCGCAGTGGACACGATCGGGTTGGAGCACGAGGAGCCGTCCATGCCCGTGAGTCGACATCGAAACCTGTACGAGCGTCTGCGCGATTCTTGGTCCCGCTTGATCCGGCGAGTTCAATGGTTAAATGAGTTCAGTAGCAGGCACATTCGGAGCAGGACCTTCGCTCCAGAGCATGAGGGGGCGAAGCGGGTATGCGTCTGTCCAAGGTGGCAATCACAAATCACAGCCGGATCCAGGATCTGACTTTCGAGGTTCGCAGGCACGCGGTCATCGTTGGCGCGAACGACGTGGGCAAGTCCTCGATCCTGCGCATGCTGAACCTGCTCCTGGGGACGAGCTCTGCTGGCCTCTACCAGGCGCTCAAACCCGGCGACCTACGCGATCAGGAACAGCGTCTCGTGGTAAACGCTCTATGGTCTGGATTCACGGATGAGGATCGTCGAGTCTTCCCTTCGGAGATCAGCATCGCCAAAGACGAGGTCGGCGAGTACCTCTGGGTCCAGATGGTGATCGAGGTGGACCCAGAGGACGACGAAGCGGTGTCTATCCGCCGCTGGTTCCCGGAGAGCGGTCATGAACGAGCACCCAGCCGCGAGCAGCTGGAGGCGTTCGGCTGGCGCTATCTGAAGGCGACCCGCGGCGCGTCGATGATGGAGGGCGCGTACAGCCCGGTCCGGACACTCCTGGCCGCCGCCGATCTCGGTGCAAACGAGGACGGTTTGAAGGCCATCCTCGGCAAGTTCAACGAGGAACTCGGGGGCAACGAGTCGGTCGGGGAATTGCTCGGCCGCGTCGCGAGTCATCTCAGCCGTTCGATGCCGCGGAACGTCACTAAGGATGACTTCTCGGTCCGGAGCGTGACCGATCCGTCCAGCGACGTCCTCCAGGACGTGACGATCTTCCTCAACCGCGGCGACAGCCAGGTCCCGCTTTCGGAGCAGTCTGACGGGGTCCGCCAGCTCATGTCTATGACGCTCTTCGACCTGGCCGAGGGAACGGCGAACGTCCTCGCTATCGACGAGCCGGAGATCCATCTGCACCCGACCAGCCAGCGGACTGCAGCAGAACTCCTGAGCGGCGAAGGGAATCAGAAGATCATTGTCACCCATTCGCCGTACATCCTCCATCGTTTCGAACCCTCGGAGGTCATAGCGGTCGACCGCCACGGTAAGTGCCGCCAGATCGGAGATGCCAAGCTATCGAAGGTCGAGAAGGTGCGCGCTCACTGGTGGTCACCGCGACTTCTGGAGGCCCTGACTGCGCGCTTCGTCGTCCTCGTCGAGGGCGACGCTGACCGGGTGATCGTCGAGGCTGTGGCACAGAAGCTGGGCATCGATCTCGACCGGCTCGGCGCTGTGGTTGTCGAACTGGACGGAGCGGACAAGTTCAGCAACGTCTTCCCGCTCCTCGGCCCCGACGGCTTTGGACCGACCCTGCTCGGACTGGTGGACGAGCGGGAGAGCGGAAAGTGGGTCAACGCCTTCAAAGGCAAGCGGAACACTGTCGTAGACAAGAAGGTCTTTATCTCCGACATTGACCTTGAAGACGAGTACACCCGCGCCCTCGGCGGTCCGGTTGCGGCAAAGGCCCTCATCGATGGAAAGCTCTGCACGGAACAGGGACTGCTGCAATCGACGGGCGTTGAGTCGATCGAGAAGCTCGGTCCGGAGGCGGTAGCGAAGTTCTGTAGAAGCAAGGGCAAAGTCGAGGCGGCGACATGCATCGCTGAAGTACTGCTGCCCGATGCGGCGGAGAAGATCGGCAGCGTGTCGCGTCTCGTGCGCACGCTTGACGAGCTGAGCAAGCAGTGAGCGAGTTCTCGCTCAGCGATGAGCAGCGCACTGCAGCGGCCTCCACGAAGGCGCACCTCCTGATCATCGCGCCACCCGGATGCGGCAAGACCGAGGTTCTGGCGCACCGCGTCGCTCATCAGATCGGTTTCCTCGAGCAGAACCAGCGCGTACTCGCTTTGACCTTTACCAAGCGTGCTCGGTCTAACCTCGAGGAGCGTCTCCGCTCCGTGCTGGGCCACGCACGGGCGCGTCGACAAATCGTCGTCCGCAACCTCCACGGCTTCGCGACGCAGGTGGTCCTCGCCCATGGCAGCACCATCGGCCTCGAGATGAAAGAACTGGAGCTGCCTAAGACCAGCACCATGCGGCGGGCGATGGAGACTGCGGGTGGCGGACCCGCCATGTACGACGCGGAGCAGATCCTGAGCGAGATCAAGCGAGGACCGCTCTCGGACGCCGAGGTGTTGGCTGCTATCCAGCAGCGAGATCCCGCGCCGGAGGTCGTGCTCGCGGAGAAGGTGGAGCGGTCGCGACAGGAGTCGAACCAGCTGCACTACGACGATCTCCTCCGGCACGCACAGCGCCTGCTCCGCATTCCCGCCGTCGCGCGGCTCTACCAGGCGCATTTCGGCGCGGTACTCGTCGACGAGTTCCAAGATCTCTCGATGCAACAGCTCGATCTCGCCCTGCTGAGCTGTACGTCCAGGCGGACGTTCGCCGGGGATCCGCTCCAGGGAATCTACTCGTGGGCAGGGGCCGCGGCTGACGAGGTCGAGGCGGAAATCAAAACGACCTGCGGCGAGCCAATCAGGCTGCACGAGTCCTACCGCTCCTCGCCGAAGGTGCTAGAGACGGTCAACTCCGTGAGCAAACTGGTCGATCCGGACTCTTACCTGGTGTCCGCGCGGCCAGAGCGTTGGCCGGGCAGGGGCTGCTCCGCCGCCCTTGTGCTCCAGGACCGCGCGGCCGAGGCGGAATTGCTGAGACGTCTTGCGGGGTCGATCCTGGACCGGATGCCTGAAGCATCCATCGGGATCATCGCTCGTGCGGGATGGCGCAGGGAAAGCATCGACGCGGCGTTCGTGGAGGAGAAGTCCTTCCCAGTCCGCCGTTGGGACCTCGCGATCGACGACCCTGGGATCGTCGCCCTTATCCAGTCGACTGTCGCGACCCTGGCACATGGAGCGAGCATCATGGACGCGCGGCAGGCGGTCCTCGACGCCGTCGATCCCGCCGACGTCGACGCCCGCGAACTGGTCGACAACGCGTTCGACGCTCTGGAGCGGCAGCGCGACGCAGTCACGGCGAAGGCGGCTGTGAAGTCGATCAGGGCGTCCGACCACAAACAGACGATCGGCCCCGGCGTCCACCTGCTCAACGCGCACACCGGCAAAGGCCAGCAATTCGACTGGGTGTTCGTCATCGGCCTGGAGGAAGGGCACCTGCCGGGCAAGCGGAACAGCCGGGGTGACGCTCTGGCCGAGGAGCAGCGCGTCCTATTGGTCATGCTCTCCAGGGCTCGTCACGGATTGGTCGTCACGCGAACACGGATGGCGGACGGAACGTACGAGCCATACCCGGCCACACAGAGCCGATGGTGGCCCAGGATTCGAGCACAGTACTCCTTGGCAGAGGAGATCGAAGCACATCTGGAAGCGGACCTTCCGGCCTTGCCGACGAGTCCGCCGTAGTCGACGACATACCCGATCCCTTCGACGGATGGCTTCCAAGAGTTGGGTATCGGATCGACTGCAGTTTTGGAACGGCGTCATCCGCAGCGCCATGTGCTCGGGCCTCAAGTCGGGGTGAATCCCCTGTGACAGCCGCAATCGCCGCAGTGGTTAACGCCTGCGGAGCCGCACCTGACACTGTCGACAGTCACGTAATCCCCAGGGGTGTCTATCAGGCAATTCCCCATGTTCGGGTGTGCCAGGTTCAGCGTAGCGGTGACGAGTAAGGGCTCCTGATACCTATGGCCACGAGACGGGTAGAGGCCGGCGCATCGAGCTGCCGGGATTGCGGTGGTTTTCTGATCGGGGGGTGTGGTGGTTTCGCAATCGGTAGGAATCGCCGTCAATTATGAGTACCGCTGAGCGGTAAAGCAGCCGGTCGAGCATGGCTGCGGCCACATTGGTGTCGCCGAGAACCTCTCCCATTCAGAGACCTGCGGTGGGTGTTGTTCACGACCAAGATCTTCAAATACCGTTGCGCCACAACCCGAAACAGGGCGGACGCTGCCTCGGCGGGCGACGGTAGATAACGAAGCTCGTCGAGGACCAGTAACGGTGGTCCGGCGTAGAAACCGCATGCACGTGGCCCATCGACCCTCGACCACCGATCGCCGCTTTGTGGCAGCGGGCCGCCAGTCCACCGCGGTCGTGACAAACGTGCCGTGACCCGACATGCAGCGCCGCCCGAGTCAGACCGACCGCAAAGTTGAGACTGCCCCGTGCCCAGCGGGCCATGAGGTCGGACTCGATACGGTCTAGCTTCACCTCGGATGCGAGGCATGAGCCATGGCCTTGCGCATTGCGATGGTTGTTCACCCCCCGGTTGCTCGGTCGATCGGCAAGGATCGGAGCGCCGGACGGAGTGCGTCTCAACGGGCAGGGCAAGATGAGTTCGTCATCGCCGAGCCGAGGGAGCCGCAACTGTGGGGTCGATCCACGAAGTCATTGACGCATTCAGGCAAGCGCCGTCGAACTCGGAGCGCGGGACGAAGTTCGAGAAGCTGATGGTCCGCTACTTCGAACTGGACCCGATGCTCGCACAGCGCTACGAGTCTGTGTGCCGATGGATCGACTGGGACGGCCGCGACGGCAAGCCTGACACGGGAATCGACCTCGTCGCCCGCGACCGCGCGACGGGCGAAATGACGGCAATCCAGTGCAAATTCTATGAGCCTGCACACCAACTATCCAAGGGAGACATCGACAGCTACTTCACCGCCCTCGGCAAGGCCCCGTTCACTCGCGGGATCATCATTTCCACCACCGACCGATGGGGCAAGAACGCCGAAGACGCGTTGGACGACCAGTCCAAACCTGTGCAGCGCATCGGACTCGATGTGTTGGCCGAGTCTCCGATTGACTGGCAGATCGAGTGGGCAGACGACACCTTCACTGTCGGTGTGGAACAGCTCACCCGGCACAAGCCGAAAGACCATCAGCAGCGCGCGATCGACAAGGTCTTCGTTGGCTTTGCCGCCGGCAATGATCGCGGCAAACTGATCATGGCCTGCGGCACCGGCAAGACGTTCACGGCACTCCAGATCGCCGAGCGCACCGCCACCGAAAACGGTGGACGCGCACGAATCGTCTTCTGCGTGCCCTCGATCTCGCTGCTGTCCCAGACATTGCGGGAGTGGACCGCGCAAGCCTCGATGCCGGTGCGCGCGTTCGCAGTCTGCTCCGACCAGAAGGTCTCCCGAGCTGCCGAGGACTCTCGCGCCTACGACGTGGCTATCCCAGTCACCACCGACTCGAAGAAGCTGACCGCTTCTCTCACGAGTGCCGACGACTGTGATGGCCTGACGGTTGTGTTCACCACCTACCAGTCCCTACCAGTCGTCTCCGACGCCCAAGCCAACGGTCTGCCCGACTTTGATCTGGTGCTCTGCGACGAGGCGCACCGCACCACCGGTGTCACCCTCACCGGGGCGGATGAGTCGAACTTCGTCAAAGTTCACGACCCCGATTTCCTCAAATCGGCCCGACGCCTGTACCTCACGGCCACCCCACGCATCTACGACCAGAAGCTCAAGGACAAGGCCGAAGAGCACTCAGCCGAAGTCGCGTCCATGGACAACGAGGAACTGTTCGGACCCGAGTTTCACCACCTCGGGTTCGGCGAGGCCGTCGAGAAGGGGCTGCTCACCGACTACAAGGTCCTGGTGCTGACCGTCGACCAGTCGCTGGTCGCGGGCCCAATGCAGGAACAGCTCGCCGGACCCGACAACGAACTGAGCCTCGACGACGCCACCCGCATCGTCGGCTGCTGGAACGGGCTGGCCAAACGCGCCGGAGCTGCCATCGACGGCTCCACCTTCTCGCCCGGTGAGAACCCGATGCGTCGTGCCGTGGCGTTCGCCCGAGACATCGCATCGTCGAAGTCGGTTGCCGGCATGTTCCCCGCAGTGGTCGACGCCTACCGCGACACCCTCGACGACGAGGACGGTGACGACCCCGCCACCAACAACACCGACCTCTACTGCACAGTCGAGCACGTCGACGGCACCTACAACGCGCTGGAACGCACCTCGCGGATCAACTGGCTCAAAGGTATCAGCGCGCCGCTGTCAGACAGCGAATGCCGCATCCTCACCAACGCGCGCTGCCTGTCCGAGGGTGTCGATGTGCCCGCCCTCGACGCCGTGCTGTTTCTGCACCCCCGGAACTCCATCGTCGATGTCGTCCAAGCGGTAGGCCGAGTCATGCGTCTGTCCGAAGGCAAGGACTACGGCTACATCATCCTTCCGGTGGCCGTGCCGGCTGAGATGAGCCCATCAGAAGCGTTGCAGGACAACAAGAGATTCAAAGTCGTCTGGGAAGTCCTCAACGCGCTCCGATCCCACGACGAGCGATTCGACGCCCACGTCAACGCCATCAACCTCAACACCGCCGACGTCAAGAAGCTCGGCACCGGCACCGATTCGCTGATGGGCGGTCACATCGGACCCGCTGCCACCGACGAGACCGAAACGATCGGACCCGCCGACGACGGTCAGTCCGCTACTACCGATGCCGACTTCACCTCCCAACTGGCACTGTTCTCGTTGTCGCAGTGGCGACAGGCGATCTTCGCCCGCATCGTCGACAAGGTCGGCACCCGCACCTACTGGGAAGACTGGGCCCACGACGTCGCCGACATCTCGGCTGCCCAAATAACACGCATCAAAGCAATTCTCGCCCAGGGCGATCCGACAATCGAAGCCGAGTTCGGCAAGTTCGTCGACGGGCTGCGCGACAACCTCAACGACAGCATCAGCACCGATGACGCGATCAGCATGCTCTCCCAGCACCTGATCACCAAACCCGTTTTCGACGCGCTGTTCAGCGAACACGACTTCGCCTCCCACAATCCTGTGTCTATCGTCATGCAACGCATGATCGACACCCTCGGTGATAGCGGGCTCGAATCCGAAACCGCCAGCCTGGACACCTTCTACGACTCCGTGCGCTTGCGCGCCTCCCAGGTCACCAGCGCCGAAGGCAAGCAACGCATCATCGCCGACCTCTACGAACGCTTCTTCAAGATCGGTTTCGCCAAACAGGCCACCCAACTCGGCATCGTCTACACCCCGGTCCAGGTCGTCGACTGGATCCTGCACGCCGCCGACACCGTCTCCCGCGAGCACTTCGGCAAAGGGCTGACCGACGACAACGTGCACATCCTCGACCCCTTCACCGGCACCGGCACCTTCCTCACCAGGCTCATGCAGACCGGTTTGGTTACCCCCCATGATCTGGCGCGCAAATACACCCAGGAACTACACGCCAACGAGATCATGCTGCTCGCCTACTACGTCGCCGCGGTCAACATCGAAGCCACCTACCACGCCCTCGTAGGCAAGGCCGACACCGCCGACTACCAGCCGTTCCCCGGCATCGTCCTCGCCGACACCTTTCAGATCAGCGAAGCCGATGACACCATGGACGCCGAGATGTTCCCGGCCAACAACGACCGCATCACCCGACAGCTCGGCACCAAGATCAACGTCATCATCGGCAACCCGCCCTACTCCGTCGGCCAGGACAGTGCCAACGACAACAACGCCAACATCAAGTACCCCACCCTCGACGGTCACATCAAGACCACCTACGCCGCCCGATCGACGGCGAGAAACAAGAACAGCCTCTACGACTCCTACTACCGCGCCTTTCGCTGGGCCACGGACCGTATCGGTGACCAGGGCATCGTCGCCTTTGTCTCCAATGGAGGCTGGATTGACGGAAACACACCAGACGGGGTCCGCTTAACGTTCGCTGCCGAGTACAGCGCGATTTACGTCTACAACCTACGTGGAAACATGAAGGCTCCCGACTGGAAGGCCGAAGGCGGCCAGATTTTCGGTGCCGGGTCACAGACAACGATCGCGATATTCATTGGGGTCAAAGACCCGAGCCACACCGGTCCCGCCACCATCCACTACCGCGATGTCGGCGACTACCTTACCCGCGACGACAAACTCCGCATCCTCGACACCGACCCGCTACCGGTCATCGACTGGGTCACTATCACCCCCAACGCTGCAGGCGACTGGATCAACCACCGCGACGCCACCTTCAGCACCTACCCCGCCATCGGGGACAAGAAGGCGACGCCAGATGACACCACGGTGTTCCGCGCGTTCTCCGCAGGGCTGCAAACCAACCGTGATGCTTGGGTGTACAACTACAGTCGCACCGCACTCGAAGAATCCGTTCAGCGGCTCATCACCAACTACAACGCGACACTCAGCGACATCCAGAACTACTGCACCGAACGGGCCATCACCAAGCCAACAGAGGCGACCGTCACCGACTTCCTCAAGACCTCGCCAGCGGCGTCGGATCCAACACGGATCAAATGGGCGCGCAGCCTCCGCGCCCATGCCGCACGAGGTCGAGTAATTGAGCGATCAGGATGGTTCACGACTGGCACGTACCGTCCGTTCGATCGACAGCATGTCTACTTCGATAGATACCTCAACCACGAACGATCGCAACTCCCAACCATGTTCCCGACACCACATCACGCGAACATCGGGATCGTCTTGACGGCGCCAGCATCGCACTTCGAGTTCACGCCGTTTGCTACCAAGTGTCTGCCGTACCTTCACACTCTGGATACGGGACAATTCTTCCCGCGCTACACCTACCGCAAACCCGGCGCTGCCGATGGAGCACTGGATTTCTCGACAGGTGAGGACGAGGTGGATGACTGGGGCTACCAACGTGTCGACAACATCAGCGACGAGATCGAGTCGTTGTACAGGTCGAAGCTCGGCGATGCCGTAAGCAAGGACGACATCTTCTGCTTCGTGTACGGGCTCCTGCATTCGCCCACCTACCGCGCCACCTATGCCGCGGACCTGAAGAAGATGCTGCCCCGCGTCCCGACACCGGAGTCTCGCGCCGAGTTCGACACTTTCGCCAACGCCGGCCGGCAACTGCTGTTTGTGCACGCCGACTATGAAGAGGCCGACCCGTTCCCACTGGAAGTTTCGGTGAAGAAGGGCCACGACGCGGATGATCCCGACACCTGGCGCGTCCAGAAGATGAAGTGGCGCAACAAGAGTGATCACTCCACAATCGTCTACAACCCGTACGTGACCATCAGCGGTATCCCGGAAGAGGCCGAACGCTACCTGCTCGGCTCACGAACTGCCCTCGGCTGGATCATCGAGCGATACCAAGTCAAGACCGACAAGGACTCGAAGATCGTCAACGACCCCAACGACTGGTGCGACGAGCACGACGACCCGACCTACATCGTCGACCTCATACGCAAGGTCACCACTGTCGCCGTCGAGACGATGAAGATCGTCGACGCGTTGCCTTGAAGCCACCAATGTCTGCACGACGTCCAGGGCCAAGGGCAAGCATGGCTGTTGCAGCTGCCGCGGCGTGGAATAGCCGGCCCCTACGGTCCGCAGCCGGATTGGCAACTGTCGGACGGCGGTGCTACGTTGGTGGCAATCGACCCCCTCCCAAGCCTCTCAGCGATGCTCAAATGGGAGGGGCCTTTCTTTCCGAGGTAGGCAGTGAAGCCGTCGTTGTCGTGGGACGAGCAGGTCAGCCTGCTTGTCAGCCGCGGACTCGACATCGATGATGAGCGTGAATGCGCCGAGTTCCTGTCTGTCCACAACTACTACCGGTTCTCGGGCTACATGCGGTACTTCCAGATCGCGCCGCATCATGGCGACGACAACTTCGTCCCTGCACCACGCTCAACCAGATCCGGGCGCTCTACGATGGCGACCAAGTTCTGCGCTCAGCACTCACCGAGCAGCTCACAACCGCCGAACTTCTCCTGCGCACCCACACGGCACACGTCATCGCCAACGACCATGGGCCATGCGGGCACTACTTGCGGGCCGAGTTCTACTCGGATGCCAATAGCTCCGAACCGACGGTCGAGTCCTGCCTGCGAGACATCGAGCGAAGCCGGGAACGCCATATCCTGCGGTATGTCGTCCCCGGCGATCGAGTGCCCGACTTCGGCGAACTACCCGTGTGGTCGGCCGTCGAGGCCTGGTCGTTCGGGACGCTATCGAAGTGCATCGAACGAGGCGCGCAGGGCTCCCTGGCAGACGCGGTAGCAACCAGCCTCGGCGTCGCCAGAAAAGGTTTCGCGTACCGCGTCCGGGCGTTGGTCTACATGCGCAACCGCTGCGCCCATCACAGCCGAATCTGGAACCACTCGATCATCGATGCCGGGCCCACCCCCAATAATGTCCGAGTCAAGGCCAAGCGTATCGCTGGGCAGTTCGAGCCCAGATCAGTACTCGACGTCATCGCCTCACTCGATGACATCGTCGATCGCGGCAAGGCCGGATTGCACATCCTTCCGAAGCTCGTGGAAGCCCCACAGGCAACACGCCGATTTTTGGAAAGGCCTGTCGCACCCACAGAACCCGCAGGACCATCGTCTATAACCAACTACTCCAGTGAGGGATCACCTGCGGTCTTGGAGTGCCTGTTGCATCAGAGGTTGGATCGGATTATTTCGGAGAGTTCGCGTCGTGGTTTCCGAATGCCGAATCAGATGTCTCGCAGGATGTTCCTGGTGGAGATGCGCCAGAACGCCGCCCCACGGTGGTCGATGACACGACGCACGGCGAGCATGTGCCGCCCGAGGATCAGCGCTTTGGCTTCCTTGGTGAGATTCGCACGGTGGTAGCACAACACCCGGGCGCCACTGTCGCGGATCGCATCTGCTTCGTGGGCCACACGCGGGATTTTGAAGTTCTGCGTGAGCGCGATCCATCCGTAGCCGGCACTGTCTTTGATCCAGTCGACATCGTCGATGTTCTGGGCGCGGTCTGCGCCGTACGCGTCGGCAAGAGTCACATAGTCGATGTCGAAGTGATTGAGGGCTCGACCGATGCCTTCGGGCACACATCTGTCGAGCAGGACGGTGGGGCGGTTACGCGAACCGCGAGATCCAGAGGCGGCGCTCATTGATCGCATTCACCTCCTCCGTGCTAATGCCGTAGTCGCCCGCGATGTCGCGCGTAGGTTCACCGGCCTCCAGAGATCCGAGTACGGCGAAGGCTGCGACACGAGAGCTGGGGAGTGATGGTCTACCGGCATTGAACCGCGGGTCCATCACCAACGACACATCGTCGGTCAAGGGTATTCGGAAGGCGGTGGGGTCATCGTCATTGTCAAGGTCGACCCGCGAAAGGTAGTCGGCGATGATCTCCTCGATGGGCTGCTGTCCATCCTCGACACGGAACAAATATCCACGGTCGCGGCGGTATAGATCGATGCCGTCAGTGAACAACACTGGGCGTGCAAGAACGTAGGGATCGTCGAACTCGGACTGCAGGCCCTCGGCCACCCTGCGGAGCTTTTGCATCGGTACTCCCGACCGCCGCAACGTACGAAGCGACCAGGTCTCTACGACACCCACGAGTGGAAGTGTCGGCCATCCACTGCGGATGGCCTCGACGCTGTGGACGATCGGCTTACTCTTCACTCCTGCCCGCGTCCATGATCGAACGGTGCCTGTCGGCATTTCGGCCAGTGTCGCCGCCTCGGCAGGAGTGCAGATCGCCGACGTGAAGCGGATGTCGCGAACCGCGGTCACCGGCATCATCGATCTCCTTCCGCATAGCCGCGAGCGTGCATCCCGTAGCGACGACGTTAGCCGGTGACTCTATCGGCCGGGTGCAGGAACTGGGACGACATCAGATCGGTGATGTTTCACCTTTCGTGCGTACGCCCGCCAGCTTGCAGCAGTGTGGGGGATGCTCGATCTGGGTTCTCGGGTCCCAGCGACGACCTGATGTTGTGTTGGCTGATCCAGGGTGCACCCCACATGGCATGGGGGCCGAACGGATGAACCACAGGGGGAATGAGCCAGAATGTTGGACTCGGCTGCGAGAATTGTGGTCAGGACCTACGGCTCACGATGAAGAAGGAGTACGCCACCCTTATGGCGTACTCAACTCTCGCCCTCCACCTGCTCGTATCGGCCCCAGGAGATGTACCACCCGCCGACCTGGCGATCGTCCGTAAGACGATCAGCCAGTGGAACCTATCTCTCGGCCGCATAGTCGGACTCACTGTACTTCCGGTTTCCTGGACCGAGCACGCAGCGGCCGAGTTCGGCGAACGGCCGCAAGCCATCCTCAACAACCAGATCGTCGAAGAATCCGATCTGGCCATCGCTCTGTTCTTCGATCGACTCGGCACTCCGACCGGTGAGGCGAAGTCGGGGACGGCAGAGGAGATAGACGTTCTCGTCAAGGCCGGTAAGTCGGTCGCTGTCCTCGTGAGCAACGCCCCACGACCTCCCCTGAGCGGGGGCGCACTTGACGAGCGTCGCAGACTCGACGATTACCTGAAGGAGCTACGCACGTCGGCATTGCTCTTCGAGTACTCCCACGAGGGCGATCTTATGGGTCACATCAACAACTTCCTGAGTCGGGCAACCGCCCAGTTCCAGCAATCGGTTGAGACGTCGAAGCGCGAGGAATCGGCACCGGACGCATCCGAGGGCGTGTGGCCCAGGGTCGAGGTTAGGGAACTTCCAAAGACCGACAGCAAGGGTCGCGTCAAGATCCAGCGAAAGTGGTCGCTGATACTCCACAATATGTCCAAGGGTCCGGCGTCAGACGTCGATTTCACTTTTGAGGGCGTGCCCGCGGGTGCATTGTTTCAAGTCCATAGAGGTGAGGGGCCGGTCGGAACCATCCCCCCGGACAGGAGACTCGATTCCCATTACTCCTGGCAATGGGCGATCCGGACGCCGTCGAGTGCGTCGTCACCTGGACAGATGCGAGCGGAAATCAGAGGGAGACTAGGGCCACCGTTCGTACCTGATCCCGGGGCAGCCGCAGAAACCGAGGAGGCACCGTGTTCGAGCTGACCACTGACTACCCAAAGGCCGTTGCTAGCTACGACGACGAAGGGTTGGCAGCCGCCATCGAATGGTCTGCGGGCAAGGCCGAGGCAGGGGAAGTGATCTCGGTATGGACGTCATTGAAATCCAACCTCGCCAATAGCGAGGTCCTTGACGGGTTCGTTCGCCGGTACAGCGATGTCACCCACGTGACCGGCCGGGGGTCGTCGTACCTGCACAGCACCGGCCCGGTGCTGATGGCGTGGCCGGATATGGACGGAATCGGTGAACTGCTGCGCTCAGCGCCGCGCATTCGCTCGCTGTGCGTCATCGCCTGGAACGACGACGAGATACGGCCGTGGGTCACCGCGACGCGGCCAGTGATCCTCGGTGATGGGTCTCCATGGCAGACGCTAGATCCACCACTTGATCCTGTCGTGGTTGAGGCGTTGAAAGATATCACCTCGTCGATCAACCATAACAACACGATCAAGGCCGGTTACGAGAAGGACGACGTTGTGGGAACACTGCTGGCGCTCAAAGCGGCTCGCATCCCGATGGACGGCAAGGCCATGCAGGGGTGGGCCCTCGCGCATGGCTGGTCGGGCGGCAACCCGGCACAGCTGGCGACGTACGTCAGCGACATCAATGCGGGCCGGCGCCCGAAGACCAGCAGGCAGTTCAGGTCGGACTACGTTGCATGGCTGCGCGAGAAGGCAGCAGGTGCTGCAGAGTAGGTCGGGCGTAAGGGCTCCGGCGTTGCGCCGGAACAGCTTCCCAATCTCTGCCAGCCCATGAAGTCAACAATCCTCCTGTTGTCAGGCACGTGGATCTGGAAGTGCAGCGGGTTCTAGGCGGTCATGGGCGGCGGGGAGGTTCTGGACCGTGGTGAAACGCCTCACACATCCGCCCGGGAAGTGAGCGCGGCTGAAACGAGTTCACGAAGCTTCGCCGGGGACACCGCCACGGGTAGCGTCCCGACAAGGAGCGATCCTAGAGAATTCGTCGCAGCTCCCGAAATACCATGAGGTCAGGCTACGTTTCCGCAACCTGACCTCATGTGCCACTTTGAGCCGAACTGCTCGGGACGCAGGCCGAGAGACCGGAAGAACAAGAACGCAATCAGGAACAGGAGACTTCTGGGAGCGCGGGTTAACGACAGATGCTCGATCTGGCGGAGCGGCTTGATCCGGGTCACCGATTAGACGCCATCGTCGTCGACGAAGCGCAGGATTTCGCCGACGAGTGGTGGAAGCGGCTGCTCACCTGCCTACGAGATCCGGAGACCAGCGGCATCTACGTCTTCAGTGACGAGTCACAACGAGTCTTCGACCGGCAGGGCTCGCCACCTGTAGCGCTGGTCCCGTTGGTGCTCGATCACAACCTGCGCAACACGCGGCAGATCGCCACTGCGTTCAGTCCGCTTGTCGGACAGGGCATGCAGCTGAAAGGCGGAGAGGGTCCCGAAGTGCGGTTCGTCGCCTGCGCCCCGACGGAGGCACAGGATGCGGCGGATGACCAGATCGACGTCCTCCTCGAGGAGGGATGGCGGCCCGAGGACATCGCACTCCTGACGACGGGGAGCCGTCATCCCGAGCAGGTCGAGCGTCAGGCCGAGGGCAACAGGTCCTACTGGGACACCTTCTGGGATGTTGATCAGGTGTTCTACGGTCACGTCCTCGGTTTCAAAGGACTCGAGCGACGTGTCGTTGTGCTCGCGCTCAATGAGTCCAAGCCTCGTGAACGGTCGAGAGAGCGCTTGTACGTGGGGCTTTCGCGAGCGCGAGATCAGCTCGTCGTGTGTGGCGATCGTGACTTTGTTCGAGAGGTCGGGGGACCGGATGTGGCGAGGCGGTTGGGAGTCTGAATCGGCGCGTTCGGTCGCTGAGCCTACTCGTTATCCAACGATTGCATGGCCGCGACCTCGCCACAGGAGCTGGATCCGGAACCTCTCGGTCATCTCGGGGGAACCGAGTGGCCGATCGTGGATCATCTGGTCGAACAGTAGGTCGGGCGTGATGTGACCACCGATTTCCACCCCGAGAAGCCCTCGCCTCGAAGCGACCCACTGACAGTCGTCGTCAACAGGCGGTGGCTGCGAGCGTCCCTCACCAACGATCGGCATCCAGCTGAAGATCAACCCCGCGCCGTGACGGTGAGGAGCGAGTCCAGGCGGAGCCGACCGTCTGCTGCTGACACCCTCGACGCAGTCGCGGCCGACGGATCGTTCTGTGGTGTCATCGCCGTGAATCGACTGTCCTCGGGTTCACTGTTCAATCTCGTGCCAGACGACTAACGCTCGGGATGCACCACGAGGCGGAAGCTACACGAGCAGTGGCACCTAGGTTCAACCGACGCTTTTGTTTGCCCAGGTTGCGGCTCAGGCGGACTGGCGTTCGACGATTGTGTTCACGAGCCCGATGAACTGCGTCAGGAACGCGTCTTCGCCGTAGGAGTTGACCTTCCAGAAGATCGCCTGGCTACCGCCGGACGTGATGGCGGCGAGGCCAAGATCTCGTTCGCGTCCCACCACTGTCACTGTGAGACTCAGGCGGTTGGCGCCGACCATGCTGTAGCGCTCGAAGACCATTGTCGAACAACGAACGTCACCGACGTTGAGGTCGCTCGAGTCCTCGAAGCTCGCCGACGAACTACCGGAGACGACGCCTCGGTGGATTGCGCGTACGACTTCGTCGAAGTCGCCGGTGAATGTGCGCTCGTGTTTAACCATGTGCTCTGTCTCCGGGTCGGCGTGGTGCTGTGTCGGCAGGTTGCAAGCGGTCAGGGTGAGGGCCACGCCGGCGATTGGGGCAGAGTGGGAAATCCTTCATCGCCGAACAGCTTCGGGATCAACAGTGCGACATCACCATCAGGTGCAATAGGATTCTGGCCGCGGTATGCCGGGATCTGATCGAGCATGCCTGTTCCCCATATCGTGCAGGGTTGCTCGCTGACGGGCGGTTCGGGCGTGCGGGTTGCGGCCCATGGCACTGCGTCGAACTTCCACGGATAGAACACGTCGAACTGCGGTGCACGCGTGCCTGTTCCCGGTGCGGCTTCGCGTTGAACGTTCGCACGCGGATCTACCGCTTGTGGAGGGAGTTTGGCGGTGAAGCTGAATTCGTAGGCACTGAGATAGTCGCTCTCTGGTTCCGAAGTGTCCACCTCAGCTCTACCGCTGCCCAGGTAGCATCCGCGTGCAGACACCTCTGTGTGCGAAGCCCGAATCTCCGCGATATGCGCGTACATGGTGCCGAAGAGAGCGGGAAACGTACCCTCAGGCCCTTTCGGTGGGTAGAGACAACCTATCCTGTTCTCGACGCTTGGCTGTGGAGCGGCGTTGAGAGCGCCGGGGTAGGTGGCCTTCCTCCCATACACAGATAGCTGACAGGACTCCAGATAAGCCCGTGCGAGTTCGGCAGGTCTGCTGTACAGATCAATTCCGTCGGCAGCTGACCAGACGACATTGTATGGACCTGCGATGTCGGTGGGGTAGCGGTAATCCTGCGGTGCGACAGGAGTGGGTGCAGTCCGCGAGCTGATCGTGAGCGATTGTTCAGCGGGTGAATCCGGAGTCGCACAAGCGGTCCCAGTGGCCAAAGCCATGATGACCAGCGCTGCTGCGCCGCACTTCAACTTCATCTAGCTCGAACCGTTCAGAATCATGTCGTCGTAGTTGTCGGGGTCAGTGGGATCGAAATTCATTGTTCCCTGGTGGTTTCCAGTGCCGGTACCCGCCCGCAGCGATGCCAACAGCTTCTCGTTTCCTAGTGCGCTCTCCATCGCACTCAAGAGTTCACCTCGGTCGCCCGGTGTCCAGATCGATCTGGTCGACGGTTTCGCCTCCTTCGCGAACCCGAATCACGCGATTGCCCAGGGTATCAGCGATCCAGAGACATCCGTCGGCATCGAGCCCGCATCCATCAGGTGCGACGACGGACTGTGAGAGGACCTCGGCGAGCGCTCACGACGTCGGCGGGACGCCGAGGCGGGCCCAGTCGCGACGTTCGCCCGGTGCAGTCGTACATTGTGACCACGACAAGCAATGTCAGCAGTATCTGCCCGTTTCATCGGTCACTCGAGTGCGCAGGTACGCGGCGCCGGCCGAGCCATCTATGGTTGACCAACCTGCGTCCAACCCGGTGACTGCGACAACGTGGTCTGAAAGTCGGGATCAGGAAATCCATTGGGGTACAGGCGGTATGGCGGAGATTCTGAGTCAGTGAGCCCAGGGTAGTTTTGGTGTGCCCACTGGTCGCAGGCGGTTCCTGGTTGGTTCGACTCGGCCCATCCGGTATCAACAAGATCCCACCCTTGGAAGACGTCCCAATTGGGGGCTCGAGAATCTCCGATGGCGGGGTCGGCTGGGCCTAGACGCACTCCGTCCACGGAGAACAACTCGACGAACCACGTGTAGGGTTCATCCATGTACGGACGATTGCCGGGTCCATACCGAAATCGATTCTTCGGCATGACAACTTCCTGCGGCTTGCCGACGAACTTCTGCCGATACAGTCCGGCTCGGTCGTCGCAGACCGTTGCGCGAACTATGCCATCGTGTTCGGTGATCGACTGTAGTCGGAGGCGTCGCGTGCCAGTCCAGCCTGCGTAGGTTTGTGCACCGCCGTCGATCAGTTGGTACCCGTTCTTGTTAAACAGCCGAACGAACCCAGGGAATGCATCTGCCTTGGTATACGTCTCGGCGATGAACGCACTTTCAAAAAAAGCCCTGGTCAGAGTGGGTAATGGATCGGAAAGTTTGATTCCGGGCGACGCTTGCCACGTCGTTGTCATCGGGCCCATCTTTGCCGGGTACTCGTAGGTCCGGGCTGGATCAACTGAACGTGATGAACGGGAGCTCGGAGTGTCCGGTGTGCTCGCGCAAGCGGAAATCGCTATCAGGAGCGTGACGAGTGCAATGATTCTTTTCATTTCTCGCCTTGCAGATTGAGTTTGTAGTAGTCGTAGTCGATCGAGTTACTGTCGTCACCAGCGAACTTGTTGTAGACAATGTCGAAGTTGGTAACATCAATTCCTTTGTCGGCAAGCTTGTTCTTCATGATCTCACTCAGGGCCACCGGACTACTCGATACCGATTCGGTGTTGTCGAAGTTGCTTTCCTCAAGGACCTTCGCCAATGGTTTGATCGTTCCGTCCGGTTCGAAGAGTAAGGAATCGTTGGGATCGCCGGACGGTTGCGGATTGGTCGCCGCCCAGGCCGCCCAATGTTGTTCGAGCAGGGTGTCATTCATCGGTGCTCGAGTTGGCTGGCTGCCCGAGTCGGCTTCGACGCTTTCCGGTGGGTTGATCCAGTCGATGGCCATACCGGTGCCGAGGGCAGCGGGGTCCCCGACAATCGGCACTGCACTGATCAGGCTGGTCACTACATCCTTCGCGTTCGATTTCACCGACCCGAAGGTGTCTGCATCGACGTCGTTACCCGGATGGTCGTCGTGCCAGTCGTCGAGCATGTCGGCCATCACTCCGTCACGCGCGAGCGATTGTAGCCAGCCATTTCTGGCTGCGAGGTCAGCACTGAAGCCTTGGCCGCCGGCCAGCGCATCGGGTACGTGGGCTGCGTTGTACGACTGCTGCAGACCGATGTCCCTGATCAATTGGGCGCGTGCACCGTCGTCAGACGAGATCACCCCGAACAGCCTACGAACGCCATCTTGGAACTCCTGGTCGTTTCCGATGTCATTCTCGGGACCGCCAAAGTTCCGAAGATGCTCTGCGGCAGCTTGATCGAACCCGTAGTTCAGAGGATTTCCTCCTGAGAGGACGTTGAAGTACGGGCGGGTGGCCTGCTCGATCGCTCGTGCCAACTCCGGATTGATGTCGCCAAGCGATCCAGAATGTCCGCCATTCGTGTCCATCAGGGATGTGAAGTTCGCCGGGTTTGTCGGTGAAGTCGTACATCCCGCGGAATGCTTCTGCTGACAGTCCTGCGCGGTACGAATTGCCTTGGTCGGCGGCATAGTCGTCGATCCAGTCGGTCAACGTTCCGACGGATTTGCCGTTGTCTCGCCAGTCGTGTGCGAAGAGTGATTTCAGGGTTTCGTCACGGTTGTAGTCGGGCCCCAGCCCAGCTTCGGCGCCACCGTGGCCGCTGAGTATGGCCGTTGAAGCCTCATGACTCAACGACCCCGCACCGAGGAGGTTCTCAAGAGTGTCTTCATAGCGACCGCTGAAAACTGAACTGTCAGGATGCCCAGTGTCGACGAGATCGTTGAGTCCATTCTCCACACCCCACGGACCCAACAGCGCGAGATTCGACATGTAGGGCGATCCACCCGATGGGTTATTTCTCTCTGCTTCAGTCAGATTCGCTGTTTTCTGGATCAACTCGCTGCCCAAGCGGGTACCGGGCGGTGTCGTGGCGCCGTTGACCAGTTGACCCAGCACAAACGACCGCGCGAAGGGATCCAGACTGGTGACGTCTTTAGGATTGGTCGGGACCCGTTCGGTCGCGATATCCCTCATCCAGCTGGGCAGCTCGTTGAATCCGCCTGCCGTTCCACCGCCACCGACCCTCTCGTTCCCGAGAGTGTTGATCCCGTTGGCGAACGCTGTGCCCGCGGTGGAGTCGCTCTTGTCGAGGCCGTACCGGAGTTCAAGTGCCTGTTGCGGGTTGAGTCCGCCATACAGATTGCGCAGATACGAGACGACGCCTGGCGGCACCGCCACGTTCTCTCCGTTCATTAGGGCGCGCAGCTGTTCTGGTGTCAACTGCGCCTCCTTCAAATGCTCTCCGATGGTGCGTAGTTCGTCTGGCGAGAATCCATCGCTTGCGAGGCCCGCATCTCGAGCACCCATTGTTCCGTTCAGTGCCAGCGATGACGGAGTGATTGTCGTGAGGTTGCCGAGTTCTGAGCCTAGTGAATCGGCAGCAGACCGAACAGCATCGAAGGCTGCGTTGGCTTGAGCGACGAGTCGTGTCCGCCACGACTCCATCGCGGCGGCGTCACCCTCTTTCTCCTCTTGCCCCTCTTTACGCTTCAGGTTCCACTGTGGATCACTGGGGGAGACAAGGTCGTAGCCGGCGTCGAAAGCTGCGTTCTGTATCGAGATCAAGAAGGTCTTGTGGTTCGAGATGTTCTCGCAACCCTTCTCGATCGAGGTCGCGACATCCTCGAGGTTGTCCGCGAGATTCGTCATCCACTTCTTCTCGGCCTCGGCGCGGTCGTCTGCGCTGTTTCGGCTCTGGCCGACCCAGTCGGAGGTACGGTCCAGGTCGGCAACGACGGCATTGCGGACAAGTCCGGCCTTTGTCTCCAGTGACGTGGCCATCTGACGCGCCGCTGCGGCAGCAGGCAGCATGGCGTGGGGCTGCCACATGTCGACATCGATCCGTGCAGGAGTACTCATCGGTCCGACCTGTCAGCGCGGCGGAGCAGGACGATTGACGTTGCCAGGGTCGGACGGCGCGACCGTAGGGAGCTCGCCGGCACCGGTGAAGCGCGAGGCGTTGAAGCCGTCGGTCCGCTCAGTGGTCCCGGACGCGACCCTGACCAGCGCGGCGAACGCCTCAACCTGTCCGCCGCAATTCGACACAGACTTGGTGATGGTGGCGTCCGCGCCGTCGGCGACCGATTTCATTGGCGACGAGCAGTTGGGGGTTCCGGTATTGCCGTGCCCAGCGTCGACATCTTGGTGGTCAACGTGAGGTTGCGGATCTCGGCTGCGAGGCCGTCGACCTTGCTCGCGGCGCCCTCGACGGCACTGATACTCATACTGAACTTCGTCATTCTTCCCCCGGGTGGCCACAGCGACAGAATTGGTGCACTACCTGAGCCAATGTGGAGAATACCAAGGCTCTCCGATGGCTCGATCTACCTATTCCATCGGCAGGTCCGTGGTGGCCACCCGCCGAAGTCTTGCCCTGGAGGCTGGGTCCGGCGGATCTTGCGTCCGGCGGCAAGCTCACCGGGTAGTAGAAGACCCCGTCCTCGTTGTCGACGCGTTCGACGTGGAGGCGGTTTCCTTCAGCAATGTGGTCGCTGACATCGATGAAATCGTCCTGGTCGATCACACCGGAGTCGACCAACTGACTCTTCACGGATCGAGCGGGGATCAAGCCTCGCTGCCCGTCCTGATCCATGGCGAGTGCGTATCGCGGAGTGGACCTGGTCACTGTGACGACTGTCGTGTCAGCTGACGCAGCTTCTTCAGGTGTTGGTTCTGTATTTCGGTCTTGCTGGGTCTCGAGCTCCGCGGCAAGGTCGTCCGCCAGCTGATCGACCGTACTCAAAAGGTCGGCCATGGTCCTCGCGACCTTGCGATGGAACCCCGTGGGTTTGAAGCCCTCGCCGGGTTTGTACATGTCCTCGTGGGTCAGTTCGCTCCAAGAATCTTGGAGGCGGGTCTTCACTTGTACTTCGACTCGTACGAGATGCGTCTTGGTGGCCAGCGTGCTCGGGATTTCCAGTACCGCGTGATACGCGCGATAGCCGCTCGGCTTCGGCGCCGCGACGTAGTCGTCGGGAGGCTCGGCAAATCGATAACCCGAGGTTGAGACTGACTGAGTCAGTTCTTCTTTGAAGATCTCGAGGTCTCTCGTACTCTTGCAGAGGACCTTGACACCTACGATTTCGGCGATGGTGGCTTCGATTGAATCCCCATCACATGGGAGCTCGGTGATTCTCTCGTCACGCAACTTCCGACGAATCTTCGCTTCCGCCCGCTTCGGATCCTTGATCCGACTGCTACGACAATCAATACGCGAAGGGTCTCCAACGCCGATAGCCTCATCGGCCACCTGCTTCAAGAAGACCTGAGTTGTGGTCAAAGCGCTGGACCAACAGCCGTGCCTCGCGCCCCACGTTTCTTGTACGAGCGTCGCAAAAATCATCAGACATCAGCACCCCCCCGCAGGTTTTGCATCGACCATACTGCAGCGTACTGACGAAGTGCTACTGCGTACTACGCTCTTGCTGTGTCCGACAATTGGATTGAGTTCTTCTCTCTCGATGCGGATGAGCGAGAGGCCGCCCAACTCATCTATGCTCAGGTGCAGTGGCTTCTCGACCGCGAGATCATTGCGCACTCCGAGCGCCCTGATGAGTTTCACGGCACCTACCGGGAAGGGCCTCGTAGCGTTGATGCTTTCGACGCGGCGTCGATCCCCGATAGCATCGGAGCGAGCGGCGAACAGATGCTGTTCGGCGGCGTTCGAGTGGAACACGGCTGGCAGGTCTCACACAACATCGATGGGTTTGAAGGACCGCCCTGTCCGGTCTGCGGTTCCTGGATGGCCATCGATGTGGCGGGTGACGCGTTGCGGCGGTGGTACATGTCGCGGGTCGAACCTGAGGTCAATTGCGCGAGTTGCGGTCAAGCCGATCTCCTCGGCAACTGGCCACATAAGTTCGCGGGCTACGCGAACTACGCGTCACTCTCGTTCGTCAACAGCTGGCCTCTGGCGCCGCACTTCGAACGTGAGCTGCTCGAGCGAATCGGCCGACGTCCCGGAGTGGTCTGCGTACGGCTGTGACTACCACTGCCAGCGGAGTCCGTCCGACGTCTGACGGCACGTAGCCCGGCCGTCTGTCTGGAACACGATGGCTCGCGCCCCGAGCTGCGGACATGGTGCGCCGAGCTTCACCTTGGGCGCACGGTGGATTGCTTTGGGTTCCCATATCCCGTTCAGGCCCGAGCAGTACATCGTTCCGTCGGCGGAGTCCGTCCCGATCTCA
This sequence comes from Gordonia sp. OPL2, assembly GCF_003797825.1. Taxonomy (GTDB): domain Bacteria; phylum Actinomycetota; class Actinomycetes; order Mycobacteriales; family Mycobacteriaceae; genus Gordonia. The sequence goes on along the minus strand of NZ_RKME01000007.1, from coordinate 146,209 downwards.
TGCGCGTAACAGGGGCCGCCGTCGCGCTGGACTGACGATGGCGCCGCGTAGGCGGGGCCGGCGCCGAGCGCGCCCAGCATGGCGACGGCGGCGAATGCGAGTACTGCAGATCTCATGACTTCGGTCCTTGATGTGTGACGCGGGGTGACCCCATGCAACCCGACTGATAGTAGAAGTTCTGGATCGTCGCGCTGTTGTACCTCTGATCGGACAATGCGTTGCTGATCAGTCGCGCCGCTGCGCAGTACCGACCGAGGCGAATGTTCAGTGTTCGTGTCGCCTGGACTGCGGTCTTGTAGCCGGCGGCGTACTCGATGGCCTGGTCGTGAGAGAGCCTGTTCATCGTGAGATCGCGGTATGCGTACTCGGCGACTTCGGTGTCACTGCTCGCGTCGGTGACTGAACCATTGAGCTCGAGCGGGGAGACGGCCTGCGCGATCCCGGTCCCGCTCACGGTCGCGGCGGCGGCAATGGCAATGCTGGCGATCCAACGTTTGATGACACTCACGATTCTTACTCCTGAGGGAGGAACGATTCGAACTTCGCGAGTGTCCCACGCTGGTACGACGCCGAAACACCGTTAGGGTGTCGTTCATTCAGTTGAAAGTCGTGCACGTAGTGGGGCGACAGGCATCTCTGTTCACGCACCTTGGCTCTCGCAGCTGCGAGCTCCGGTCACGGAGTGCCCGCGTGACCAACCCCAACGTCGACAGCTCGGATCGTCGCCTCCCGCGCCGCAGAACGCGCATGTTCATCGAAATCCGGTGCGCAGCACATGAACAGCGTGGTGCCGGCGTGGCCGCCGAGCATGCAGGCAAAGACCCCGGTGTCCAGAGAAATCTGGTCGACGATCTCACCGCCCTCGCGAACCCGGATCACGCGGCCACCCACGGCGTCGGCGACCCAGAGGCAACCGTCGGCATCGAGTCCGCATCCATCGGGTGCGACGACCGCCTGAGGCAGGGCCTCCGCCAGCACTCGGGTCGTCGGAGGGTCGCCGAAGCGGGCCCAGTCCCGACGCTCGCCCAGGGTGCCGTCCGGATTGATCGTGAATGCACTGACCCGATTGCCGAACGTCTCGTCGACCAGCAGCGTCGAACCATCGGGCGTGACCACACTGCCATTCGGGAAGTGCAAACCAGAGGCGACCGGCGTGACGGTACCGTCGGGGTCGATCCGCAGCAGATCTGCGACATCGAGATCGGCGCCGGCCATCAGATCGAAGCCGAAGTTGCCCAACCAGGCGCGCCCCTGATCGTCGACCACCATGTCGTTGGGATGTCCGGTGACGTGCTCACTCACATCCGCGTGCACCTCGACCGATCCATCCGCCTCGACCCGCAGAATCGTCCGATCCTTCATCGACACCACCAGCAGGCGGCCGTCGGGCAGCCAACCGAGACCCGACGGCTGCGCCGGCACCTCGAGTTCGGTCCGCAGGTCGGAACCGTCCTCGTTCACCGAGTTCACGGTGTGGGTGTAGAAGTCGACGAACCAGAGACGACCGTCGTGCCACCGCGGACATTCGGTGAAGGTCATGTCGGACACCACGGTGCGGATCTTGGATGCGCTCATGGTCCGACTATAGGATCCGTCTGAGGCTGTCGGGCGTGAAGTGCGCCAATTCAGTTGGTGCAGAGTAGGTTTCGCGGGCGACGTCGGCGAGTGCCAATGGCCTCACCCGCTCCTCCTGCCTGGCGAACCCGGCAGCCCCGGAACACACGTCACCGCAAAGCAACCCGGATTGCCCTGCAGCGGTGCCCGCAGCGGCCGCGAGCCACACGCAATCACCGTGCAGTCCTTCGGCGCAAACGGTCCGACGCCGAGCGCACCCAGCGCCACGTTCGGGTCGGCGAACTGGACGGGATCGAAGTTGAGGTTCATCGTCGGCCGGTACGGCCCGGGATCGGGGAGACGCGGCGCTTGGAACGCCGCGGCGAGTCGTCGGAAGAAGTTGCGGTACAGCTCGCTGTTGAGGCTGGCGCTCAAGATGGTGCCCGGGTCGGGGGATACGTCGCCGAGGAAACCGTTCCAGCTCACCAGCAGGCCGAGGCTCGGCACGATGAAATTGTTCTGCTGGAGAAAGCCCACCATCGCGTAGGCATCGGACGGCAGGCCTTCCAGAGGCGCGAGGTTCGAGGTCTGCCGCGATGGGAACGAGGGACCCACACACGGAGAGCTGTTGACCCAGAACAGGTATCCGTAGCATCGATTGGCCTGCGACGGACTGCGCAGCTGTCGGATGTACCCAGAGTCGATGATGCGCTTGCCGTGCCACACGCCGTCGTTCAGCATGAGTAGTCCCAGCCGGGAGTAGTCGGCGGGTGGCATGAACAGGAAGGCGTAGCCATAGGTGTTGCCGCTGCGGTCGCGGGTCCAGAAGTAGTCGCTCTTCTTGATGCCCAACGGGCCGAACAGGTTCCGCTGCGCGAATGCCTGCAGATCCTCACCGACCGCGTGCTGCACCACGTAGGCCAGCAGGTCGGGGCCGTGCTGGGTGTACTCGAAGAACGTACCCGGGCGATGTTCGACAGGCAGCGCAAGCGCTTCCTTGCCGATGTTGGGGTCGACGTCGAGGCCGGCGGTCAGCGCCTCGCTGATGATGGACTGCCGCAGTCCCGATGTCTGCGTGAGCAGATCGCGCACCGTGATCGCGGCATGGGCTTTGTCGACCTCACCGGCGGGGAGGTAGCGCGCGATCGAGGTGCCTAGGTCGAGCTTGCCCTGTGTGTACGCGATTCCCGCGAGCATGGAGACGACGCTCTTGGTGGAGCTGAACAGATTCCACGGAGTGTTCTCGGTCAGCGAGTTGAGCGGCCCGGTCCCGACGAGGCAGTTGTTGCGGAACACCTGGATGTGGGTGCGCATGCGCGACGCGGCGAACGCGATGGCGTCGTCGAGGCGCTACTTGTTCAGCCCGACCGCCGACGGAGCAGCCGTCTGCGGGTCGCCGGAGCCCGACGGTTCGGCACAGTGCCGCTGTTGCCGAGGATCTACCGGGGCGGCGTGGCTCTCACCCGGGGACAGGCCGACGACCATGCCGACAGCAACGAGCAGCGACACGACGAGTGCCGCCAGAAAGCCACGGCCGGGAGCCACCCGGCGACCAACGCGACCGACCATGAGAACCCCCTCGATGCCGCGGTGCACCATCTCGGATGGTGGCACGTCAGCCGCGACAGGGTCAGCAGTTCACGAGTATCGGCTGCTCAGGGCGCTGCAATCAGTGAGCGCGGCATCACCCAGCCGCCTGCCGGATCACTCCCGCCACGGCCGCCGGATGCGAGACCAGCGACGCGTGCGACGACGCGATCTCCGTCGTACGGGCACGTATCCGCTTGGCCGCGTCGCGCTGGGCGGCGGGCGGAATCACCCGGTCGTTCCCCGACACCACGTACCAGCTCGGAGTCGTCGTCGCCCACGACGGCCGCCCGCTGAGTTCGAGGTTGGCCGAGGCCGCGAACGACTTCTGATGAGCGAGCATCGTCTTGATCGTGGTGGGGCTGACATCTTGGGCGAAGATCTTCGGGAACGCCGACGCCTCGATGTATGCGTCGAGGTTGTATCCGCCGACACCCGTGGCGTCACGCACGACCTTGAGTTGCAAGGCGGGCGGCAGCAGCTGGCTACCCGGGTATTGCAGCGGGTTGATCGCCGACGCGATCGGCTCGCCGGCACCGGGCGCGAACGCGGCGACGTACACGAGGCGCGTGACCTTCGGGTCGTGGATGTTGGTGATGACGGCGCCACCGTAGGAGTGCCCGACGAGGACGACCGGACCGGGCAGTGAGCGGACGGTGCGGTCGACCACCGCGGCATCATGTGCCGGGCCGCGCAACGGATTGTCCACGGCCACAACGCGATAACCCTCTCGCCGCAGTATCGAGGCGACACCGTCCCAGCTCGTCTTGTCGGCGAACGCGCCATGCACCAGCACGATCGTCGGCCGCGGCGCCGCCTGCGCGGTCGGCACCGCACACGTGAGCGTGATGCCGATGGCGCAGAGAGCAACAGTGAGCGTCGCCAGCATGCGGCTCAGACGTCGGAACATGGCATTTCTCCTCGGATCGGTGATCGAGCTACGCCTTCGGACTGATGCTATGCGCTGGGAGGCGAACCGCGGATGACTTCATCGGGCAGTCACCGCGCGAGCCTGCTCGAGGTACCGCACCCATCCGCCGAACTCGGTGATCTCCTCCGCGCCGTCGAGCGCCGACGGACTGCACGAGAAGCCGACCACACGTCGTCCGTCGGACAGTTCCACCGATCCCAAGCTCATCGGCTCGAGCAGCTCGCCCAGGAAGGATGCGAGCGCAGTGGGCGATAGGCGCCACACCCCACCGTCGATCACGCTGTCGGTACCCGGTGTGGCGACCAGACCAGGTTTCGGCGGTGTCGTATCCAGCGCGAAGAGGCGATATCCCGGTGCGGTCCGCGCAGGTCCGACGAATCGGGCCCCGCGACTCCTCAGCTCGTGCTCCAACGGCTGACCGGGCAGATGAGCACCCACGACGAACAGGTCCTTGGTCGGCGCACCGGCTGCTTCGATCCATGGTGCGCCCGCGGCCGAGGGCGACGCGCAGCCCGGCGCCGCGACCGGCACCGGAGTCTCATTCACACGTCGGGCAAGGTCCAGGGCCACCGCATCGTGGAACGCCGGGGCCAGCACGGTGACGCCGAACTGTCCGTCGCCGACGGTGCCGGCGGGCACCGCCACCCCACACAGGTCGAACAGATTGGTGAAGTTGGTGTACGTACCGAGCCACGCGTTGAGGCCGACCGGATCGTCTGCGACCTCGGCCGCCGACGGCTGACCCGGCGCGGTGGGTACGAGAAGCGCGTCGCAGTCGGCGAGCAGCGCCATGCTCTCCGCGCGCAGCTCCTCGAGTCGGGCGAGATCGTTCACCATGTGCGACGCGCTGATGCTGCCCGCCCGGGTGATGATCTGACCCACCACTGGATCCACCTCGTCCGGATGGTCGTCGACGAAAGTGCCGACCGACGCGTGGCGCTCGGCGACCAGCGCCCCGTCGTACAGCAGCTGTGCGGACTCGAGGAAGGTCGCGAACGGAATCGGCCGTATCTCCACCCCACTTCGGCGCAGGCTGTCGACGCTCCGCTGGAATGCCGCGGCACCTCCGGGGGCCATGTCGACGAGAGAATCCGGAATCGCGACACAGGCGTTCGTGGGCGCCGCGAGCGGGATGTCCGAGGGAATTAGCCGGGTGCCCTGACCGCCGGCCATCGCCGACATGGCGACGTTGGCGGTGTCGATGTCGCGGGCCATGATGGTGACCGCGTCCCATGAACGGCACGCGGGCAGCACACCGGTCGTGGATACGACACCCAACGTCGGCTTGATGCCGACGATCCCCTGAAACGCCGCCGGCACCCGACCCGAACCGGCGGTGTCGGTGCCTATTGCGATATCGGCGAGCCCGAGCGCGACTGCTACCGCTGACCCCGAACTCGAACCACCCGAGACGAACTCGGGTCGTCGGGCATCGCGGACGCCGCCGTACGGACTGCGCTGCCCGACCAACCCGGTGGCGAACTGATCGAGATTCGTCGTGCCGACCGCCGTTGCCCCCGCTGCGCGCAACCGGGCAACGGCCACCGCGTCACTGGATGCGGGTGTGGTGGAGAATCCGGGGCACGCAGCGGTCGTCGGAAAGCCCTCGACGTCGACGTTGTTCTTGACCGCGAGCAGCAGACCCGCCAGAGGTCCCGAGGCACAGGCGTACTCGGCGCGGACCGCATCGCGATCCGACAGATGAATCCACACCTCCGGTCGGTCCACCGCAGTCACGGCGTCGAGGAAGGCGTCCACACGATCGGTCATCGGGATTGGCTCCTTGCGTAGGTGACGTCACCGGACTCGACGAGCGCCCACTCGTCGAGCAGCGGCGCGAATGCGTTCTGCAGGTGCGCCGCATGCCCGGTGTCGGGCAGCACGCGATACCGGATGCCCGTTGCCTCCGACAGCGCCTGCACCGATGCGTGCCGCGCCCTGGGTGACCTCTCGCCGACGGTCAGCGACACCGACGCCGGATCGACCGCGGGCGGGTGCGGCTCGAACGCCCGGAACATGGCCAGCTCGCGGCCCACGGTGTCGGCATCGGCGGTCGTCATGTCCGGATGCCACTCCGGTCCGTACAGCGCGCGGCCGAAACCGGTGACGCCGTCGGCATGGAACCCGGCGACCACGTCATCGAGCAGTCCAGGGGCCAGCGACCCGGCGGCCGGTTCGTGCAGGATCGCCGCCGACATCGGGACGCCACGAGCAGCGAGTTCGAGTCCGAGCGTCGCGCCCCCGCTCACACCGATCACCAGCGCCCCCGCACACAACGGTGCCAGCGCATCGAGTTCGGTGTCGAGATCACCCGACTGTGGTCGCAGCGGGACATGCACGGCAAAGCCCAGGTGCGACAACGCTGTTGCGGTCCGATCCCACACGGGTGGGTCGACGGCTACTCCGCAGATCAGGACGGCGTGTGGATCGTCGCTCACGACGCCGCGGCGGGCACAGGTGTACCCAGCGCGGACAGCAACTGGGCCGACGTCGCGGTGGCACCGAAGACACCGCCCTGCATCGCGATCATGCTCAGCGCGGCGAGGTGATGGTCATGATCGGTGGCGCCGGTGCAGTCCGAGAGGACCAGACACTCGTAGCCACGGTCGTTGGCCTCCCGCATCGTGGTGTGTACGCAGACATCGGTGGTGATGCCGGTGAGGATGAGGTGTGTGATGCCGGCGCTGCGCAGGATCAGATCCAGGTCGGTGGCGTAGAAGGCGCCTTTGCCGGGCTTGTCGATGATCGGTTCGCCGGGCACCGGGGCCACCTCCGGCACGATCTCCCACCCGGGCTCACCGCGCACCAGAATCCGGCCGCACGGCCCGACCGAGCCGATCTCGGCACCGGCACGCGCCGATCGCCACCGCTTGTTCTCGGGCAGGTCAGTGAGATCGGGCCGGTGCCCCTCGCGGGTGTGTACGACCAGCATGCCCTGCTCACGGCAGGCCGCGAGAACCTCGGCAGTAGGGCCGAGACCTGCGCGGGTGAGCGAGAGGTCGTATCCCATTGAGTCGACGTAGCCACCCGGCCCGCAGAAGTCGACCTGCCAGTCGATCAGAACCAGAGCGGTGCGGCCGATGTCGACCGCGCCGTCGTACGGCCACGAATAGGGATGTGCATCAACAGGTGTGGTCGTCATGTCGGGTCTCCGAGTTCGTAGAGGAAGGTGACGCTGCCGCCGCCGGGCTGACCCTGATGTTCGGCGCCGCCGGACACATAGACCGCCCCGTCGCCCTTGACGGCGGCGGCCAGCGCACCGACGGCGGCGCGCGCGTGCCGGGTGGAGTTGATGTCCGAGTCGGTCAGCATGGTGTGGCGCAGACCGCGAATACTGCCGCTGGGATCGGCTTCGGCCTTGACGAACAATTGGCGGATCGTTCCGCCACGCTGGGCGATGAGATCGGCGGCCGCCGTCAGCGCGCCGAGGTCGAATCCGTCCGTCATCTCGGTGTGCAACGCGCGCAATGGGTTCGATGCGTTCGAGCTCTCGGCTACGACAAGGATGTGGCAGGAGTCGAGCTCGGCTCCCGCGCTCGCGGAGGCGCGATTGGACCACGCCTCGCCGCGACCGGCCAGCGCGTCGCGCGCGGCATCCCGGTCGATCTCGTCGAGCGCCACTGCGATCCCGAGCGAGCTCGCTGCGCGCGACCGACCCATCGACTCGTAGGTTTCCGACGACACCGGTTCGATTCCCTGCGAACGGAGTTCGTTGATGTCGGTGGAGGTGAGAAGGGGGCATTTCACCAGAACAAGGTGCACATCGGAGGCCGAGACACCGAGATCCGCGATCATCTTCGCCACGGTGTCGCGGACGGCGTCCATCTGTCCGTCTCGCCCGATATCGGCGAGCGGAATGGGTGCGGTGGTCGTTGCTGCGGCCACCAGGCCCCGGTCGTAACGGTCGTCGGAATCATCGTCGGCGATCAGGAGATTCACGTGCGGGGAGAGCACTCCCTCGGTGCCGCCGGAGAACACGGTCACCGCATCGGACCGCAGATGGGGTTCCCACGCGGCAGCAGACAGGGTTCGGCTGAAGTCGTTGACGCAGCCGTTGCCCTCGGTCTTGCCGATGACGGCCAGGATCGACTGCGGGTCGACGCCGCGCTCGGCGGCCAGTCGTAGTCCACTGATGTCGTCGGGTCCCGCGGTGGGAAAGGTGAGGAGTCGGACTCCGGTCATACCGTGACCTCCTTGTCAGGCGTGGATGTCGTCGTCGGGGAGTGCTTGTCGGATCTGGGTCGGCGACGGGGGAGATGGTGGAAGAACAGATTGAGGACGAAGGCGGTGATCACCGCGCTGCTGATGGCGTTGCCGAAGATGATCTGCACCTCAGAGGGGAACTGCGAGTAGATGTCCGACGACACGATCGGGATCATCCCGGCGCCGAGTGCGAGGGAGACGATCAGCAGATTGTCGTTGTTGCGGTAGTCGACCTGGGCGAGCGTGCTGATGCCGGTGCCGGCGACGGTGGCGAACATGAGGAGGCTGACTGACCCGATCACCACCCCGGGGAGGCTGGCGATGGTCTCGCCGAGTTTCGGTATCACGGCCAGCACGATGAGGAAGGCGCCGGCGACCACGACCACCGATCGTGCCGCCACCCTGGTGATCCGCACGAGGCTGACGTTCTGCGCAAAGATGGTGTCGGGGAACGATGTCCACAATCCGGCCAGCACGGCGGAGGCGCCGTCGGCGGCGAGTCCCCGCGCGATCCGATTCGGCGACACGTCCGTGCCGGTGGTCTCGCCGATGGCCATCATGTACGCGGTCGACTCGATGAAGATCACCAGCATCACGATGCTCATCGAGATGATGCCGGCCACGGGGAAGGTGGGTGCACCGAAGAGGAAGGGCTGCGGGATGCCGAACCATGCGGCATCGCCGACGCCGGAGAAGTCGGTCAACGACATCAGCGCTGCGACAGCGGTTCCGAGAACCAGAGCGATCAGTACCGCAGCTTGCCGGAGAATGCCGCGGGCGTAACGCATCAGGGCGACCGCCACCAGGATGATGCCGAGTGCGAGCGCCAGGTGAGAGCCGCTGGCCGGTTGGTCGTCGAAGGTCATCGACACGGCTTTACCGATGAGGCTGAGTCCGATCATGGTCACAGCGGCACCGCGAACGGCCGGCGGGAAGTACTTCAACAACTTCGAGAATGGCACGGCCACAAGCAATCCGAATACTCCGGCGCCGATCATGGAGCCGTACACCGCGTTGATGCCGTACTCCTGGCCGATCATGATCATCGGAGTGACGGCCGTGAACGAGGCGCCCGCCACCACCGGCATCTTGGCGCCGAGCACCTTCCCGACGCCTGCGGCCTGGATGATGGTGACGATCCCGGCGATCAGCAGGTCGGCGTTGACGAGCATGCCGATCGTGCGCTTGTCCAGGTCCATCGCCGCGCCGAACACCAAAGGCACTGCGACACAGCCGGTGTACATGACGAGAACGTGTTGGGCGCCGAAGACGGCGGTTTGCCATGCTCTGAGCCGGCCGGGCTCGGTGCTGACAGTGGGGGAGGTGGATGACATGGGTAATTCGTATACGTTCCATGTGTCTTAATCGTTAGTTGGTGTAACCAACAGGTAAAACGGCCGAGGTTCGTATACGAACGAATGTCAGAGAAGCTCGCGGAGTAGTTGCTCGTCCTTCTGGACGTGTTCGTCCATGAGGTAGCCCGCCTGTACGGGCGAGCCGTCGAGAATGGCGCCGGCGATCGCGGAGTGGTCGCGCCAACAGCCATCGGCCCGGCTCTGCACGTCGCGGTCGAAGACCCACGCGATCCTGCGGAACGTGTGGTCCAGCGTGCGGGCCAGCTCGCCGTTGCCCGATGCCTGCGCGACCAGGGTGTGGAACCGCATCACCAGCGGCGGCACCTGTGCGTGTTGATGGGCGCGCTCGGCCTCGCGGCCGGATTCGGTGACCAGGCGGAGTTCGGTGGCGACGGTGCCGCCGACCCGTTCGGCCGCGAGTCTGGCGCCGAGGACCTCGAGTCCCCGACGTACCTGCATCAACTCGAGCGCGTCGACGCGCGAGCTGCCCGAGACGGTGGCTCCCTTGTATCGCTCGAGCGTGACAAAGCCCTCGCTCTGCAGCTGTGACAATGCCTCACGGACGGGAACGCGGGAGACGCCGAAGCGCTCGGCCAGCATGGGCTCCGGGAGTCGGTCGCCGGGCCGCAACCGGTCGTCGAGGACATCGTCGCGAATGGCAGCCGCGATCGACTCCCGGGTCGCCGGACGTGTCGCCGTACTGTCGGAGCTCATCGCTCCAGGATAGGCCGTCCGGTGTGGGTGTCGGCCGTAGGTGTTCGAGACAAGCTCTGCGTCAACGACTCTGAGGCGAGTGGCCACGTCGCCGCGGGCCGCGAGACGTCACGCAGCCGTAACAGACTCCACATTCGCGTGTCATCGACTGAGTCCACTCTTGTCCGAGTGTGATCACACACGAAATGCGGGACGGAGAGATATCACAAGTGGCTACCGATGTCATGGCGCCCACCGTCGGGGAGAGCGTCTACCAGGAGATTCGACGCAAGATCCTCGACGGTCGCATCACCCCGGGTACGCGGGTGACCATCCGGTCCCTCGCACAGTCCCTCGGCGTGTCCACGATGCCGACACGGGAGGCACTCAAACGCCTCCACGTGGAGGGGTTGGTCGAGTTCGATCGCCGCGCGGTCACCGTGACGAGCCTCAGCGCGCGCGAGATCCGACAACTCTTCGCTATTCGTCTGACCCTGGAGTCGCAGGCGACCGAATGGGCCCTCCCTCGACTCGACCACGAATCCACCGTCACCATGCGCAAGATCCTCGACCAGATGTCGTCCGCCGACATCACCACGCAGGAGTGGCGCGAGCTCAACCGGGCGTTCCACCAGACCTTCTACGACTGCGCGGACAGCCGCTACCTCGGTGAACTGATCCGGAACACCTGGGACAGAGTCCAGCCGTACATGGCCATCTACGCGAATGTGGCGCACACACTGGACGAAGCGCGACGCCAGCACGAGCACATGTTCGGCCTCATGCGCGACGGCAAGCTCGACGAACTCCTCGACGCCACCCGACATCACCTCGAACACACCGCGGACGCCATCGTCGGCGCTCTCGACGACGGACTCGGCTCGGACAAGGAGCAGCACGTGAACTACGCAGAACTGACCATCGATGATCTGCACCGCATGATCCGGAGCGGCGAGACCACGAGCGCCGCGGTGACCAGCTGGTACCTCAGCCGGATCGACGACATCGACTCCGTCGACAATCCCGCAGGGCTGCAGATCAACTCGGTGGTGACCGTCAACGACGCGGCGCTCCGAGAGGCCGCCTACCTCGACGAGATCCATGCCAAGACAGGTGAACTGGTCGGCCCTCTGCACGGCGTCCCGATCCTGGTCAAAGACCAGGGTGAGACGGCGGGCATCCCGACGGCCTTCGGCTCGACGGTGTTCGCGGACTACGTACCCGAGGCTGACGCCACCGTCGTCGAACGACTCCGCGAGGCCGGCGCCGTCATTCTGGGCAAGACCACGATGTGTGACTTCGCCGCCGGGTGGTTCTCCTTCTCCTCGCGCTCCGACCACACCAAGAACCCGTACGACCTGGGTCGGGAGACGGGCGGATCGAGTGCCGGTACCGCGGCGGCAGTCACCGCCAACCTCTGCCTCGTCGGCATCGGTGAGGACACCGGTGGCTCGATTCGTCTGCCGTCGTCGTTCACCAACCTGTTCGGGCTGCGGGTGACGACCGGACTCATTCCCCGCACCGGGTTCTCCCCGCTACTGCACTTCCAGGACACCCCCGGACCGATGGCGCGGACCGTCACCGACCTGGCACATGTGCTGGACACCGTCGTCGGCTACGACCCCTCCGACGCCTACACCGGCATCGCAACCGCCAACCCGGACGTCGGGGATTACCGGGCCGCACTTCATGACGTGGCATCGTCCTCGTTGGCGTCGTACCGTGTCGGCGTCCTCGCCGACGCGTTCGGCCAGGGTGCCGACCAGGGCCAGACGAACACCGTCGTCCGCTCGGCCATCGAGGAACTCGCCGCCTGCGGCGCGACGATCGTCGACGAGCTCCACCTCGGTGATCTGCAGAACTGGATTCGTGAAACCTCGCTCTACTCCTTGCGTTCCAAACAGGATATCGATGCCTTCCTTCGTGACCGTCCGACAGCACCGGCGTCGTCGGTCAAGGAGATCGTGGCCGCCGGGGCGTTTCACCCGCTCACGGACCTGATGCAGGACATCGGGGATGCTCCCGACGACGTCGACGACAACCCGGACTATTTGCGCGGCCGAGTTCGCCAAGAGGAGTGGCGCCGCACGCTGGTGTCCATGATGGCCGCGGCCGACGTCGACTTCCTGGTGTACCCGACGGTCCAGGTGCCGCCGCCGACCCGCGACGATCTGGCCGCGAAGCGTTGGACCGCATTGGATTTCCCGACCAACACGGTCATCGCGTCGCAGACCTCGCTTCCGGCGATGACGATCCCGGTCGGTTTCACCGATACCGAGCTTCCCATCGGCATGGAGGTTCTCGGACGGCAGTTCTCCGAACGCGCCCTGCTGCGATTCGCCCGTGCCTGGGAACTGCATGCGAACCCGAGAAGGCTGGCCGTGTCGACGCTGCTCGCCGAGGGCTGAGCCGTGTACATCGACATCAATTGCGATCTGGGTGAGAGTTTCGGCGTCTATGTCTACGGCGCAGACCCGGAGATGATGCCGCTGATCACGTCCGCCAACATCGCCTGCGGCGCACACGGGGGAGATCCGGCCGTGATGCGGGAATCCGTGGATCTCGCTCTGGCCCACGGTGTGTCCATCGGAGCACACGTCGGCCTCGACGACCGCGCCGGATTCGGGCGTCGGGAGATACCGACCACACCGCAACAGGCCTACGACCTGTGCCTGTACCAGGTCGGCGCACTGGAGGCCTTTGTCCGCGCTGCCGGAACGGTCCTGCAACACGTGAAACCACATGGTGCGCTGTACATGATGGTCAATCGTGATGCGGCGCTGGCGGATGCGATCTGTCGGGCAGTCCAGAGCTGGAATCCAACCCTGTATCTGTATGTGCTGCCGGGGTCGGCGCTTCACCGTTGCGCGGTCGAGCATGGGCTGTCGGTCATCCCGGAGATCTTCGCCGATCGCCCCTACCTCGACGGCGACGTCCAGATGTATGACCGCACCGCGCAACTCATCGGGGGAGCCGACGTCGTCGTCGCCCGAACTCTCGAACAGCTGGACGGGCCGCACCGCGGAGAGATCCGCACCGTGTGCCTGCACAGCGATACCCCGAACGCGCCGACGCTGCTTCACGCGGTGCGTTCTGCCCTCAGCGTCGAGGGTTACAGCTTCGTCTCGCCGAGTGCGGCGCAGATGGAGATGGTCACTCGCCCGAATCACACTGCATTAGTCCAGAAGGGACTGCTATGACCACGCGAATCGAGACACCCTCGACCTCGGAACACGAAGGGCACCATGGACTCGAAGCCGAGTTCGAGAACGTCCCCGTCCCAGATTCTCATCGCAGATCTGTCTTCTCGGTGTCCGCGGTATGGTTCGGATTCCCCATGGTCCTCACCTCGGCCATCTTCGGCGGGACCATCGTCTATGGACTGGGCTTCTGGAAGGGCATTCTGTCCATCCTGATCGGCAACCTCGTGTTGTTTGCCTACGTCGGATCGCTCTCCTACCTGGCCGGCAAGACCGGTAAGAACTTCGCCCTCAGTGCCGCAGAGACATTCGGCCGCAACGGTGCCAAGATCGTCGCCGGCTTCCTGTCGACAGTGGTCATCGGTTGGTTCGCCTTCCAGACCGGATTGACCGGGGCGACCCTCGAGACGTCCCTGGGATGGAACGCCACGTTGCTGGCGCTGATCGCCGGGCTGCTCTACATCGGCATCACCTTCATCGGCATCCGTGCGCTCACCGTGATCGGTCTCATCGCCGCTCCGCTGTTCATCGCACTCGGAATCGTGGCCGTCGTGATCGCCACCCGCACAGACGGTATCGGCTCGATCACCTCCTTCCAGGGTTCGAGCAGCGCCACGGTTCTGTCGATGGGCGCCGCGATCACCGTGGTCATCGCCGGATTCGTCGACTCGGGCACCATGACCGCCGACTTCACTCGCTGGTCACGCAACGGTCGTGAAGCCGTCGTCGCGACGTTCAGTGCCTTCCCGATCGCCAACATGATCGCCATGGTCGTCGGTGGCATCGTCGTCGCCGCCGGCGCAGCCGTCGACCCCGCCGCCAACGGTGGCGACTTCCTGCCGATCCTGACCGAACACGGTCCGGTGCTGACCGTTCTCGCCGTCGTGTTCGTCTTCGTCAACCTCGGATCCGTCTGCGCCCACTGCCTGTACAACGGTGCCGTCGGCTGGAGCCAGCTCACCGGCTCGACGATGCGGCTGCTGACCATCATCCTCGGTGCCGTCGGACTGGCGATCGCGCTTGCCGGTGTGTGGAGTCACTTCAGCACCTGGCTCAACCTGCTCGGGATCTTCGTTCCGTCGATCGGTGCGGTCCTGATCGTCGATCAGCTGATCACACGCCGCGCGACTCAGCGGGCGGCTACGGCGTTCCGGGTGCAGCCGTTCATCGCCTGGATCATCGGTGCCGCGTGTGCGTACATGGTGCACCACTGGGCGCCGCAGCTCAGTGAGGCGATCGTCGGAATGGTGTGTGCGGCAGTGGCCTACCTCATCGTCGAGGCGATCGTGCCCGAACGACTCTCTCGAACCGCGGCAACATCCACCACGGAGATCGAGGTGTCGGAGAAGGCGGCGTCGGATATCAAGGCGCCGCAGTGACTCTCGCCCCCGAACTGGACCTGACACGGACGTCGGCCGTCGATCTCGCCGCGATGATCCGCGCCGGCACGGTGACTGCGGCGGAGGTGGCGGACAGCTGCCTCCGCCGGGTCGACGCCCTCGACGGCGAACTCCACGCATTTGTCGAACGCACCGACGATCTCGCCCGCGAACAAGCGGCCGCGGTCGACGCCGCCGTCGCGCGGGGGGACGATCCCGGACCGCTGGCCGGAATCCCGATCGCCATCAAGGATTTGATCGCGACGGCCGGGATCGTCACCCGCAACGGATCGGTCGCATACCAGGACTGGGTTCCCGACGAGGACGACATCGTCGTCGAACGCGTGCGGAATGCCGGGGCATTGATCCTGGGCAAGACAACCGTCCCGGAGTTCGGGTACAGCGGAGTCGGCCACAATCCGGTGTCGCCGGCGGCCCGCAATCCGTGGAATCCGGCCCTCACTCCTGGTGGGTCGTCGGCCGGTTCGGCGGTGGCCGTCGCGACCGGGATGGCGCCACTGGCGTTGGGCAGCGATGGCGGTGGCTCGGTTCGGATACCGGCATCGCTGTGTGGGCTGGTCGGTTTCAAGGCGTCCATGGGACGGGTGCCGTTGTACCCCGGCTGCCGCGACGAGCGGTATCCGGGGGTGTCGAGTTGGGAATCACTCGAACACATCGGGCCGATGACGCGAACCGTCGGCGACGCGGCATTGCTGATGTCGGTGATCGCGGGACCCGATCCGCGCGATCGGCATTCACTGCCGGCCGGTGACACGGAATGGCTTCGCTGCATCGGCGACGACTCCGTCGAGCGTGTCGCCGGCCTTCGGATCGCCTACTCGCCGGACCTCGGTTATCTACCGGTCGATCCCGCGGTTCGTGAAGTCGTGGGCTCAGCGGTCTCCGCGCTTGAGCGACTCGGGGCGACGGTGGCCGAGGTCGACACGGGGATCGAGGATTCCCGTCGTCACTTCTGGCCGATGGTCATGGCCGACACCGATCTGGTCGGGATGCGGAACATGGTTGCCGAGTACGGCGATCGGATGTCCCCGCACCTCGTGGAGCTGATCCGACATCCCTGGACGGCGGAAGATCTCACCACCGCGCAGATGGTGCGCAAGCGTGTGGTCAACCAGGTGGCGAGGCTCATGCGCGACCACGACCTGCTGATCACCCCCACGCTGGCGGTTCCGGCGTTCCCCGTCGGCATGCAGGGGCCGGAGCTGATCGACGGCCAGATGGTGGATTCGGGTAGCTGGCTGGGATTCTTGAACATCTTCAACATGACCGGACAACCGGCCATCTCCGTACCGGCCGGCCACACCACCGACGGCCTCCCCGTCGGCATGCAGATCGTCGGGAGACACCTCGCCGACGGCGACGTGCTGACGGCGGCAGCAGCGTTCGAACGGACACAGCCGTGGCGAGATCGGTGGCCGGCGACTCCGACCACCGGAACCGAAGAGGCAGGACTGAGTCGATGAGAGGACAGGGACAATGACAGGACTCGACGGACTCAACCCCACTCCCGGAGCTCTCGTACTCGGGTTGGTGCAGGCGCGGGTGCCCACCATCACCGAGCCCGCCGATCTGAAGACGACCGCGGAGAGACTCGCCGACGTCGTGAAGCGGGCCAAGAAGGGCATGCCGACAATCGATCTCGTCGTCATGCCCGAGTACAGCATCAACGGGCTGGACCCGGAGACGTGGCTCGACGACAGCCTGCTGTGTGACCGGGACGGTCCCGAGATGGCACTCCTGGCCGACGCGTGCCGTGAGGCGGGGGTGTGGGGATGCTTCTCCATCATGGAACGCAATCCGGACGGCGCACCCTGGAACAGTGGCCTCATCGTCGACGACCAGGGGCGCGAGAAGCTCTACTACCGCAAGATGCATCCGTGGGTTCCCGCCGAGCCGTGGGCGCCGGGAGACCTTGGCATCCCGGTGTGCGACGGACCCGCCGGTTCCCGACTGGCGCTGATCATCTGCCACGACGGCATGCTTCCCGAGATGGCACGAGAAGCTGCATACAAAGGCGCCAACGTCATCGTGCGCACCGCCGGATACACCTACCCGATCCGTCAGTCATGGCAGATCACCAATCAGGCCAACGCCTTTCACAACCTCGCCTATACCGCGTCGGTCGCACTCGCCGGGCCGGATCAGAACAACATCTGGTCGCAGGGCGAGGCCATGGTCTGTGACGTCGACGGCACGGTCCTCGTGCAGGGCGATGGAATCCCGGATCGGGTCGTCACCGCCGAAGTCGTGCCCTCCCGCGCCGACGACGCCCGACGGACGTGGGGTGTGGAGAACAACATCTATCAACTGGGGCATCGCGGCTACACCGCGGTGGCGGGCGGTGCCGGTGACTGCCCCTACACGTTCATGCGGGACCTGATGGCGGGCGAGTACGCGGTGCCCTGGGAGGCCGAGGTGGAACACGTCGACGGCACCGCGGCGGGGTGGGGAGCTCCAGGGACGGTGCGGGCGAGGTGACGGCGTCGGGAGGTGGTTCTCCCCGTGTCCGCCAATCCGGACGGCTACCGCACGTGTGCCTCCACAATGATGGGAGGCGACGTTTCGGTATCGACGAGAGGACCTCATGCCCGCCACGACGATCTCCACCTTCCTCACCGCGCTGACCACTGGCGACCTCGAGGTCATCGACCTGACCACCCCGCTCAGCGCCGCCACCCCGGCCCTGCGCCTGCCCGATCCGTTCGCCAACCTCATCGACTTCAGCCTCGAGGAGGTCAGCGCCTACAACGAGCCCGGCCCGTTCTGGCGGCATAACAACATCCACACCGGCGAGCACATCGGCACCCACCTCGATGCGCCGGTCCACTGGATCACCGGCCGTGACGGCGACGACGTCTCCCAGATCCCCGTCGAGCGACTCATCGGGCCCGCCGCCGTCCTCGACCTCACCGCGCAGGTCGCCGACGATCCCGACTACCTGCTGACCATCGCCGACGTCGAGAGGTGGGAGACCACCTACGGTCAGCTCGCCGACGGTGCATGGCTGCTGCTGCGTACCGGGTGGGAGTCGCGGGGCGGGTCGGAGGCCGAGTTCCTCAACGCCGACGACACCGGCTCGCACACCCCGGGTGTCGCGGTCGACTGCGCCGAATGGCTCGCCACCCAGCGCCAGATCACCGGGCTCGGCGTGGAGACCGTCGGCGTCGACGCCGGACTCGCCGGCGGTTTCGACCCCGCCTTCCCGGTGCACAACCACTTCCTCGGCAACGACAAGTACGGGCTCACCTCGCTGCGCAACCTCGGCCGCCTACCCGCCACCGGCGCGCTCATCGTCGTCAGCCCGCTGCCCATCGTCGGCGGCACGGGCAGTCCGTCGCGGGTGCTGGCTGTCGTCGACAAGGCGGCGGGCAACGAGACAGCGGGCGACGGAGCGGGTGCGTGAGCTCGTACGGTCCCACGGTCGCCGACGTCGTCGGGCACGTCCTCGCCGACCTCGGCGCCGGCCACTGCTTCGGGGTGGTCGGCAGCGGCAACTTCGTGATGACCAACGCGCTGCGCGCGGGTGGGGTGCCGTTCACCGCGGCCCGCCACGAAGGCGGGGCCGCGACCATGGCCGACGCCTATTCGCGGATGTCGTCACGCGTGGGAGTTGTTTCCCTGCATCAGGGTTGCGGCCTGACCAACGCGATGACCGGCATCACCGAGGCCGCCAAGAGTCGCACCCCGATGATCGTGCTCACCGCAGACAGTCCCTCCGCCGCGTTGCGCTCCAACTTCTGGATCGACCAGGACTCGTTGGTGCGCAGCGTCGGTGCGGTCAGTGAGCGGGTGTACTCGGCGGACTCCGTGGTCGCTGACGTCATGCGTGCCTATCGAACTGCGGTCACCCAGCGTCGGACGGTCGTGCTGAACGTGGCGATCGACGTCGCTGCGATGCCGGCCTCGATGGAAGGGCCGACCAGCGCGAGTTACGAGGAGCCTCGTGTGCGGCCGACGACCGATGCGGTCGGTCAACTGGTGGAGGCGATCCGCGCGTCGTCGAGGCCGGTGTTCGTCGCTGGGAGGGGTGGTCGTGGTGCCGGTCCGCAGATCGCCGAACTCGCTGCAGCGAGTGGCGCTTTGGTCGCGACGTCGGCGGTCGCGAACGGACTGTTCGTCGGCGACCCATTCGCCCTCGGCATCTCCGGAGGCTTCTCGTCACCGACGACGGCTGAGCTCATCTCGGAGGCCGACCTCATCGTCGGCTGGGGTTGCGCGCTCAACATGTGGACGATGCGGCAGGGGCGCCTCATCAATGCCGACGCCACCGTGGTGCAGGTCGACGACGACGTCGATGCGATCGGCGCCCACCGGCCAGTTGACCTCGGTGTGATCGGCGACTGCGCGCTCACCGCGACCGATGTGCTTGCCGAGATCGGCGGCGGGGATGGGAACATGCGGTATCGCACTGGCGCAGTGCGACAGCGGATATCGGATTCGTCTCGGTGGCAGGATGTTCCGGTCGATGACTCGTCGACCGGCGATCAGATCGATCCGCGGGTGTTGTCGATCGCGCTCGACGAGATCCTGCCCGTCGACCGGATTGTGGCCATCGACTCCGGCAACTTCATGGGCTACCCGGCCACCCACCTGTCGGTGCCGGACGAGTTCGGCTTCTGCTTCACGCAGGCATACCAGTCGATTGGCCTCGGCCTGTACACGGCGATCGGAGGGGCACTGGCACAACCGGATCGGCTGCCGGTACTGGGTACCGGCGACGGCGGCTTCCTGATGAGCATCTCCGAACTCGACACCGCCGTACGCCTCGGCCTACCCCTGGTGGCAATCGTCTACAACGATTCCGCCTATGGCGCCGAGGTGCATCACTTCACCGACGGCGACCACTCGACGGTCACCTTCCCGGACACCGACATCGCCTCGATCGCAGAGGGATTCGGAGCGACGGGTGTGACCGTGCGGACGGTCGACGACCTTGCTGCCGTACACAAGTGGGTTGAGCGGTATCAGGATGGCACGCAGAACCGGCCGCTGGTCGTCGACGCGAAGATCACCAGTGATGGTGGATCGTGGTGGTTGGCGGAGGCGTTTGCTGGGCACTGAGGTGTCGGCCGGGACCCGTTCTGATCGTCGGCCGATATCGACAACTCGCCGACGGGCTCTCCTGTCGTGGTGACCGTCTACACCGGCCGTCCGGTGACGGCCGCCCGAGCGATGGTGATCGCCGTCGGGCTCAATCGCAGTGGTTCGCGGAATCTGACCGGCTCTGACAGATTCTTCAGCGTCTCGTAGGGATCCCCATCGAGGTGATGAAGGTCCGACTCCATGATCGGACTTCCGTCCTGGTGGCGCCAGTCCAGATGGTTGAGCAGTGAGACGAGCCGATCGAGAAGCAACGTCCCGTCATCGGAGGTCGCGGCGAAGAACAGTAAGAGGAAGCAGGCCTCCGCGGTGAAACGGTCGTCGGTGGTCGGGATCAGGGACTGGGCGATGTGCTCGCAGAGGGTCTTGGGGTCGCCGGCAACGCTTTTGCCCACGCGGGTGAGGAGCAGTCGACCCTTGTACTTTCGCAGCTTGTTGTGCTGCAACGACTCCCGGAAGTACAGCGACGGCGCGCATTGCACTTCACGGTTCTTGGTGCCGATCCAACGCTGCATAGCGGGCAGAACCTCGCTGGCCGCAGTCACATCGGCCGGCTTCATATACCCGGCTGAGGTCAGAGCCAGCCCCTCGTCGGCCGCCTGCTCGAGGAACCACAGATAGGGGCGCAGATCCTTGGAGAGCTGCTCGTCTGCCACGCGGTCGGCCTACTCGAAGACCCGCATGTCTTACATAAGTAGTACAATTGTCGCCATGCGAACGGTCAGCAAACGGCAGCTCAACCAACAGACCGCCGCCGTACTCGATCAGGTCAGCGATACGGACGACGTGGTGGTCACGGAACGAGGCAAACCCCGTTGGCGAATCAGTGCAGTCACAGTCCACGGATCAACGCTCGCGCGGCTGGAGCGAGAGGGACGATATACGCCCGCGTCCTCGGATCCGGCTCCGTGGCCCGATCAGACGGGCGGACGGAAGTACACCGACGCGGAAGTCGAAGCCTTGCTGGATGAGATGCGCGGGGATCACTGAGAGTGGCCGGTGCATTGGTGTACATCGACTCATCGGTGGCCCTCCGCACGATTCTGGCTGTGCCGGATCGTCGGCGCATTCAGTTGTGGATGCAGTCACCAGGCACGACGTTTGTGTCGTCGCGGCTCTTGCGTACAGAGGTGATCCGAGTCCTGCGTCGAGAGAGCCGGCCGCTCGCCGACGCCGCACCGCTGTTGGATCGCGTCGGCATGCTCGAGATCGGCCCCGAGACCCACACAGTTGCAGAATCAATCGAGCCGCACGTCAAGACACTTGATGCACTGCACCTCGCAACGGCGCTGCTCATCGGTGAGCCGGCCACCGTGGCCACACATGATGCACAAATGAAGGATGTCGCCGAGCACTTGGGGCTGCGTGTGACCGATCCGATTGAGGCGGATCAATAGTCGAGCCGCGGACCACCCTGCGCTCACATCCCGGCTGCAGCTCCCCGAACGGGAACGCGCGATCGACGACCGGAATTGATGTCGACGACACTGGTCCGCCAGACGGGGCCGCATTCGGTTCGTTCTCACTCCCCTCGTCACCGGCAGCCACTGACCGCAGCCATAGCCTGACGGCAATCCGTCGACCGTGTCCACAACTTCACCGAGCGTGCCCACCGCGGGCACACTCGGCGAAAAACCGGGCACGGTCGGCGCATGGTCGGTCGTCGGGATGTGAGTCGACCGCCGTCGTCGATGTGTGTCGGTTTCCTTGGCTGCCAGGGATTCTCACACCCCTGGCGGCAACTCCCCGAAACGGAACACGCGGTCAAAGACTTGGACGAACGTCGAGTACACCGGACCGCCCGACGGCGCCGCGTTCGGATCATTCGGGCCCAGCCATCGGTACTTGACGGTGACGCTGACCGGGGTCGACTGCGTGACCGTCATGTAGGAGGTCGGTCGGTTCGTGGCGCCGAGATACTTGCCCGGCCGGAACAGCAACACCACCGCCGGCGACGACGCCGTGCCGCGCGAGGTGTCGAACGCGGCCCACAGGAGGGGTGGGCAGTTCGGAGTGCGATCCATCGACTTCGAACGAAGCACCCATTGAGCGTTCGCGCCTCGAATCGGCGGGCCGACCGCACGGAGTCCGCGTTTCACCTCCGACGAGTTCACGTCCAGACACATCCCGCGACCCGCGGTGCCGGCAACCGGATAGCTGGTCGGCGGTGCGGCAGACGCGACCGGAGCTGTCAGACCGACAGCGAATGCGGCTGCAACGGTGGCAATGAGCACCGACGTGAAGCGTGGAGGACGGGTCGACATGGGTTCTCCTCGTACATCAACCCCGACCGTTCCGTACAAGCGGGACGCTACAACGCGACGCCGTGCGCTGCGGAGTAATCGGATCAGATGAGACCGTCCGACCGACACGTGCTGCGACGCTACAGCGAGTGGACCGGGTCGCGGTTCATCCGGCCGGACCACGTGTTGGGTGAGGTACGTGGAAGGGGACATCGTCGTTCGTGACCCGAGTGGGGCGGGTTGAGTCGCGACGTCGGACGTCTCCGATTCTTGGCCCGCCGACGGCCGACTCCTGCGGACCCGGCGATACTGGCGTCATGACGACGAACGACGATCAGCGGCCGAATGGCATCGACCGAGAAAGCATCTATCGGGTGATGATCATCATCCTGGCGCTGGCCGGGATCGTGCAGACCGTGCTGCTGACCGTCATCCCGTTCGTCGCGGACGTTCCGCAGAACGTCGTCTTCACAACGGCTCTGGGCGCATTCACCACTCTCGGCTATCTGGTGGCCATCGGGGTGGCGGCCCAGCGACCGTTGCATCGCGCACTGATCCGTCGGGTGGTACTGACGATCGTCGGCGTCTCAGTCGTGACCACCGTCCTGGTGTACGTGTGGTCGGACAGCGCCGGCAACGGCAACAACGTGCTGATCGCGAGCTCGTGTTTCATGGCGCTCATCATCTTCTGCACGACGCTGGCGGCCGGCTCGACAGCCCGTGAGTAGATCACTCGTGGAACTGGCCCTTCGGTAGTCGTGGGCGGGCGCTGTCGGGCCACCCTCCGGCCGCCTCGACCGACCACAGGTTCGGACTCACGGTGAAATCCATCCACCGTCCGTGACCCAAGTAGAGCGAGTAGAGGTGCTCGTCGGGAAAGTTGCCGAGGCGCAGATACAGGGTTGTCGAGCTACATCGGCCGCGAAACCACCCGCAGTCGAGGGGGTCTGGTGTGAACACGACATAACTGGCGAGAACGGACTCGAGGTCGGGAACGGTACTGGCACGGGTCACCATGAGTGGTCTCCTCAGTCGTCCAGGTGGACGAAGCGCACAGATCGAGCCAGCGACTCGCGGTGGCCTGCACTCTCGGACGTCGTGGAGCCGGTGCATCGAAGGAGATACACGACGTTGCCACGTTGATAGAGAACGATTTTCGTCACCGCGTACACCCAGCCGCGCAATTCATCCATGTACGTGCCGGCCTGTACCGTGCCGCCCTCGGTCGTGGCGGTGATCGGGAACCGCTCGACTCTGTGTTCCGTCCACCCTGGCAGCCGACGCATATCCTCGAACGCGTCGTCGAGTCCGTCGTTGACGTCGACACCCCAGTCGACGATGAAACGGGTCATGGTGACGGTGATCGTGTCGGCGCTGCGCATGGTCGGATCGGTGGGCGCGACGAGCGTCGTGAGGTGGCCGCTGTCGCCGGTGGGAACCTCGAGCCACTCCGCCTGATCCGCATGCATGCGGATGTCACCGGCAATGGTGCGTGCATCGTCGACCGCGGCGGCCGAGACCGCCATCAGCCGTACTCGCTCATCCATCCCCGGCGCGCTCACCACGCCACCGGAGTGCACCCGTCCATCACACGGTGACGGTAGCAAGCACACCGTCCCCGTACCCGGTTGGATGCGGCGTCACCCGCGAAATGTTCCCGGTCATTGTGCATTGCTTCAGTGATGTCGTTCGCGCAGAGCATCTTCGACGTCGACCGCTCGAGGTGCAGGGCCAGCGGCCGTACGGTCGCAGCGACGCGAGATCAGCAACGAAGTGGGAGTGGGACAACGTGATGCGAGATCCAGGACGAACGGCGCTGCTGGTGCGTGCGCTACTCACGGCGATCGCAGTCGTACTGGTCGGGGCGCTGCCACTGACCCACGCGATGGCGGCGCAGCCCAACAAGGGAGGTAGTGACCGGTCGTCGTCACAACCGGGCGGCGACCGTTCCGGCAAGAACAAACCGTCGCAGCGCGACGGTGGCGAGGCCAGGAAGATGAATCCGCGGCCTCAACAGTCGGCACCCGGAAACACCGCACCCCGAAACACCGCGCCGAGCTCGCCGGGCGGACCGGGTGCCGGCTCGCCGGGAAACAGTTCGCCCGGCGGCAGCACGCCGGGCACACCGAAGAAGCCGACCGGCCCGCGCAAGTCGATCCCCAAGCCTGATCGCGATCCCCACAAGTATTCGCCGAACACCAGAGCGCCCAGCACCAATTCACCGGGCGGCAGCCGACGCGGCGACAGTTCGGATGACCGCGAAGATTCACGCAGTGGGCTGCGCGACAACTACTCTCGCGACCGCAACTCGCGGGACAAGACCGACCGCGACGACACGTCCGACCGTCGGACCGGGCCGCAGGAGAACCGCGGACCGAACAAGGTCGCACCGAACACGGCCCGACCGGGCGGCCAGGATCGTGACCGTACAGATCGTCGTGACAGCGGGCGACCCGGCGACAACGACAAGTCGGATCGTCGTTCGAGGCCGGACCGAGATCACACGCCGGTGCCGTTCACGCCGAAAGCCACCCCGCCCACGGTGAATCAACCGGACCTCGACGCCTCGCCGCGCACCTCGACACCGCCCACACCGAAGCGTGACGAGTCCGGCCGGGATGACAAGGACCCGCCCGCGCGAATTCTGAGCCCACCGATGCAGAAGGCGGACCCGGACGACCCGAATCCGCGCACGCCGAACATCACCGGCACCCCGAAGCCCGATGG
This sequence comes from Gordonia sp. OPL2, assembly GCF_003797825.1. Classification (GTDB taxonomy): domain Bacteria; phylum Actinomycetota; class Actinomycetes; order Mycobacteriales; family Mycobacteriaceae; genus Gordonia. Next base: position 121,216 of record NZ_RKME01000007.1, on the reverse strand, counting down.
CGATCGTCCAGGTCAGAAGCCGCCGGTCCAACTCCTCGACGATGATGACGAGCCGGCAGCGCCAGGTATCTCCGACAAAGACGACGACCGCGTCGACCAGGCCGTCGACGACGTTCTGCGTGACAACGGGTTCAAGCCGTACTCCGGTGCAGGCGGCGGGCAGAGCGACTTCGGGTTCAGCATCTTCAGCGGGAACGTCGTCGGAATCCAGGAGATCGTCCGGAGCGGCGATCTCGGCGATCGGAGCACGGGCGACCCGGAGCTGGACAAGATCATTCTCGACCACTTGGCTCGCCACGCTGCTCAAATCGAGGCAGCGGGCGGTGGCCACGGCTGGATCGGACTCATTCTTGGTCAGACCGCGCCCGACCCCGACGGCAACGCTTTGCCGGGTGGAGCGGCGCCCGGTGCGCCGCGCAAACCGGTCGTCCCCGGGCCGCCGAAGCGACCGGCACCACCGGCGCCGCAGGCACCGGCCGCACCTCAGGCCCCTCCGGTCACGCCGCAAAAGCCGGTGGTCATCCCGCCGGGAACGCCTCCGCCGGCCAGCGTCGACAAACTGCCCAACGGCAACTACCCCCGCAACTCGCGCTACGCCGGTGAGCGGATGGAGTTGCCGGGCGATCTGAAGACCAAATATCCGAACGGCGTGAAGTTCAACGACAAAGGTTTCCCCGAGTTCGGTGAGTACGCCGACGAAACGGTCAACCTGCCGGGCGGTTTCACCAACCGGGCCAGCGACAAACGACGGGCCAACGAGATCGTCCGCCAACAACTGAACGATCCGAACTGGAATCCGCCGACCGATCGAGTCTGGCATCACAACGAGGACGGCAGCACAATGCAACTCGTACCCAAGGACATCCACACAGCCATCGGCCACGACGGCGGCGCGAAGAAGTAGGGGAGTGCTCTGACATGAAGTTCACCGACGGGCCCGTGCTGTGGACGTCCGACGAGGTCGAGGCGCTCGAGGAGCGCATCGGCAACCCGCTCCCCGCCGATTACCGCGGCGACCTGCTCACGCTGGGTGGAGGGTCGATCGCCGAGCGGATCGTGCCCGACACCGGCGACAACGGCTCCGTGCACACCATGTTGACGCCCCACGACGAGCAGATCCTGCGGGACGGGATCTCGACCCAGTACGAGGTGATCCCCGGGCGGTATCACCCCGTGACCCTCGGCGACGGCGGAGCGTTCTGCATCGGACTCGCCGACGACGTTGCCGGACAGATCTATTGGGCCGACTTCGACGAGGCCGACGAGCTCGGGATCGGTGAGGGCAATCCACCCAGCGAGCAGATCATGCATCTGCGGTACCCCGATTGGCGCAGCTTCGTCGAGGACCTCGAAACCTTCGAGCTCATCTGACCCTGGCAGAATCGTCGTCACCCGACAAAGGAGGCCGACGTGGCAGGGCATCGGATCTTCACCACCAGTTTCGCCAGCATCTACCCGCTTTACGTGACCAAAGCCGAACGGAAGGGCCACACCAAGGCGGAGGTCGACCAGGTCATCACCTGGCTGACCGGCTACGACGACACCGGACTCGAGAAGGTGCTCGCCGACGAAACCGACCTCGAGACGTTCTTCGCCGAGGCGCCGAACTTCAATCCGAATGCCGAGCTCATCACCGGCGTGATCTGCGGTCACCGCGTCGAGGACATCGAGGATCCGTTGATGCAGAAGATCCGGTACATGGACAAGCTCGTCGACGAGGTCGCGAAGGGAAAGAAGATGACGTCGATTCTGCGGGGGTGACGCGCCCGCGCAGCTTGTCGATCCCAGTCAGTTCAAGGCGACGTGTCGCAGGGCTCCCCGGAGATCGCGTGCAGTCTTCTCCCACCCCTGCGCTTCGTGTAGGCACGCCTCTGCCTCTTCTGAGTCGCCGGACGAGACCGCCTCGTCGGCGCGGGTCCGCCAGGTAATCATCTGCTCCTCCACGACGCGGATGTACTGCAGGATCGCTTCGGCGTCGTCATGGCAGATTCGCGCGACCTCCGCCGGCGACAACGAATGATCACCCTCTGCATCGAGTTGCACGAGCACCATGACCGGAGTGGGTAGTTCCTCGCCCTCGGCAGAGCCCGCGCTCTCCATGGCCGAGTCGCCGGCCCAGACGAATACGCCGTCCACGTCGTCCGCGATCTGGCCTCCCTGGGCCATCACGTCCTCGAACTGAGAGATGCACCGGAGAAGATGCGACTCGATCGGCGGATCTGCGTAGAGAACCGCGCGGACTCCAATCGAGTTGCCACTCAGAAAGAACTTGATGACGGGATGCGCCCTGTTCAGCGCGTGCACCACGAACGACGCGTAGTCGGTCCGACTCACGTTCTCGACGAGGGGCGCGAAGAAGTGGATCTCCTCCTCGTCGTCGACGGCCCTGATGTAGACGACTCCAGAGTCCAGCAGTACCGGGAAATCGCCATCGTCATCAGTGACGGCCTCATGACCCACGAGCGGCGCGAGTGCCGAACTGATCCAGATCTGGAGCTCTGACAGTGAGAGATCGACGTCGGACAACTCGTACTCCTCGATGGTCGTCGGTGCTGGCTCTTGCATCATGATGGCCCACCGGACGGAATCAGGTGAGGTTGTTCGCCGGCCGCGTCCCACACCACTCCGCGCCCACGCGCATCCGGCATCGCCACGAGCACCCCTGCCCGGACCTCGTCGACCGGATGACCCAGCAGCACGCCATACGCGACGGCAACGCTCGGTGTGCGTTGATGTCCCGCAACGCAATGCAGGAGAACCGTTTTCCCTTCCGCGCGTAACCCGCGGACGGCGTCGGCGGTGTCGGCGAGCACGAACGCGAGGTTCGGGTTCTCCGCGGGGTCGCCGGAGTCCATCAATCGGGAGGCGACGACGTCGGTCGCGCCGCCGAAGCACGCCTGGCGCCGGCCGACCCGGCACATCGATACCACGGCGTCGGCGTGGTGATCGGTGGTCGCGTGAGTGCCCAACAGGACGCCGTCGTCGTACGGATGCGGGATCGCGGCGGTGGCGGCGCGTTCGCGATAGACGACATCGTCGGTCGTCGGCCATCCAGTGCTGTCGGGTCGTCCGTCCCGGACGGTGAGGGTGGCGAGGGCGACGAGGTCGTGGGCGTCGCTCGGCCGGTCGTCACGGGGCCATCCGTGGACGGCACGGCGCCACCGCCACGGCACGGCGCTCGCGCCCCACCGTGCACCGAGCAGACCACCCGCAATCGCGGCCACGGTGTCCGTGTCGTTGCCGATCCGGATGGCCGTGTCGAGACTGTCCTGCAGATGCAGACACGCGGTGGACTCCGGAATCGGCGTCTGCGTGATGGCGGAGGCCGCGGCCTGCAGGGCGGTGACCGTGAAACCGTTGGGTGTGAACAGATTCGGGCTGTTGATTGCCGCGTCGTCGAGCCACGCGGACCACTGGTCGACACGCTGGGCGGGCATGAGGTCGAGGCCGCCGCGGATGTCGATGCGTCCGTCGAGCACGGCGACCCGGATCGCCTCGCACCACAGCACGCACGAGTCGCCCGCGAGATCGTCGCCGTGTGTCAGCGCCGCGACACGGCGGGCCGCCTCGGCCATGTGATCGCGATCGTCGAGGTGCGCCAAAGCCACTGGTGCAGTGCGCATCAGGGCCCCATTGCCGGCGGAGCGTGGGTGAGCATGCGCGAAGCGGTCGGACTCCTCACGCATCACCCGTCCGGCACCGCTCTCACCACTGTCGAGCCGGCGTCGGGTGGCGCCGAGCACCGCGCGGGTCTGGTTGCCGACGTCCGGTGGGTTGCCGTCGAACCAGCGCAGGAAGTTATCGGCGATCGCGTCGAGAGCGTCGTCGGCGGTGAGGTCCGCACCGGTCGCCGCAACGAGCGCGATCGCCATCGCCATCGACGTGTCGTCGCTCCACTCGCCCGGCTCGAAGTTGCCGAGACCGCCCCCGAGCATCTGCGGTGGCTCGTCGGCGGGAAGTCGACGGGACTCGAACTCGTAGGGGACGCCGAGGGCGTCGCCGACGGCGGTGGTGAGGAGAACGCCTGCGGCGCGGTCGAGTTGAGCCGTCGACAGGCGGAGGGAATGGGGCAAGTGAGGGCCTTTCGGGGATGGGTGGTTTCGATACGCGTCGGGCTCGCTTCGCTCGTTCGTCGCCACTCAACCGGCAGAGGGCCGGCGACCGCGCTTGCGGTTTCCGAGGTGGTAGGAGTCGCGGGTCGCCTTGGAGGCGTAGGCCGCGCCGGCGAGCGGCGCCTGGATGCCGAGCTCCTCGATCATCTCCAGCTCGCGGTCGATGACCGCCCGATCATCGGGACTCGCGCACATCGCGGCCGACCGCAACCGCTCGTGTGAGGCACGCAGGCGTGACTGCCCGGTGGCCAGGTCGCCGGACTCATACGCCTGCGACGCCTCCAACTTGGCGGCCTGCCCCTCCTGGTACAGCCGCTCCGACTGCACCGTCGGATTCGGGACGCGCGGACCGAGTTCGTCGCCGGGGACGACGTTCACCGAGATGGGCAGCGCCACTGTGTGTTCGGTCAAGGTGGCGGTCTCCACGTAGCGCAGCTCCAACGAGGCGATCTGGGTGAGGCCGAGCGCGGCGAGGCCGTCGACCTTCATCCGCAGCAACAGCTTCCGCTCCTCGAGGGCATACAGGTCGCCGAGCTCGATCATCACCTCGCCGTCGGCGGTCTGATGTGCCGGCAGGTCGTTGTAGAGCGAGAGTTCCTGCACCTGAGGTACATAGCGCACCGTCAGCGTGACGGCCTGCGCAGACTTGGAGAGCAGGCCCTCGACCTCACCCGCGATCGCGGCACCCGCGGCATCGGGGTCGTCGGCGAACACGTGATTGCCGTTGCCCGACCGTGCCATCGCCGACAGCAGCGTCTCGTCGTACCCGCGGCCGTAGCCCAGAGTCGAGGTGACGATGCCGTCGGCAGCCGCCTTCGCGGTGATGCTCGCGAACTCGTCGAGGTCCTGGATTCCGCGATTGACGTGGCCGTCGCTGATCACCAGCACCGTGCCGCCGCGGATACCCGCCGACGCCGCGCTGCGCCGCAACTCCTGCAGCCCACGCAAGTAGCCGGATGACAGATCGGTGCAGCCGCCGGGGACGACCGTGCTGATCGCACCCGCGGCTCGTTGCTTGTCGGCAAGCGGACCGGCGGGCACGACGACCTGCGCGGAGTCATCGAAGGTGACCAGACCGAACACATCGGCCGGATCGAGCTGGGCGACCACGCCGGCGAGAGCCTTCTGCGCGCCCTCCAGCGGAGGCCCCGACATCGACCCGCTGCGATCGAGGACGACCTGCAGGGCGGTGGGTGTGCGGTCGGCGACCTCGCCGGCCGGAGCCTGCAGTTCCAGCAGCAGGGTGACTTCGTCGGCGGCCTCGTGGGCCACGACCTCGACGTCGAGAGCGGCGGAGAGTTTCATCGTGATTCCTTTCTCCCACCCGGCATCCGACCGAGGCGGTGACTTTTCGCATTTGTGAGTTTACTACTTTGCGCAGACATTCGCATAGGGTTTGTCTGTGAGCGCTCGATCCCGCACTCAGCTCAGCGACTATCCGCGTCCGAGCGTGGCCGTCGACATCGCGGTCCTCACCGTCATCGGCGGGGCACTACGCGTCGTCGTCCAACACGGTCAGGATGCTGACGGTGTCGCGTTGCCGGGACGATTCGTCCGGGAACACCACACCGTCGAGGAGACGGTTCGGGAGGTCCTCGAACTCAAACTGGGGCTCTCGCCCGACCACGTCCGACCGCATCTCCTCGCGGTCTTCAGTGATCCTGACCGAGATCCCCGGGGGTGGACGATCTCGATCGCGCATGCCGTGGCCCTACCGGCTGACGAGTTGTCGGACGTCGTCGGCGAGCTCGAGCCGGTGACGTCGGACGGGCACCTGACGTCAGGGGAGCGCTTGCTCTATGACCACGAGAAGATCATTGCAGCGGCCACCGACAACTTGCGCGAGCGCTACGAGGACCAGCCCGACCCGGACAATCTCCTGCGCCAGCCGTACACACTCTCGGAGCTGAGGGAACTCCACGAGGCGATCCTGGGCCGCCGTCTGATGCGCGACTCGTTCAATCGTCGCGTGCAACCCCTGCTGGCCGCGGAGATCGACGCGGAGGGCAAGCCCGCGACCCGCGTCGGCGGAGGACGGCCGGCGCGACTGTATTCCAAGGACGCGCCGCCGACGGCGACGTTCGGGTGGCGGTTGCCGAGTGCGCAGCAGGACTGACATCGTCGGGCACGGCGCGACGGTTCCATCGAGGGGCAATGAACGCGAGATTTTATTGGCTCACGGCAATCCTGCAGGCCGACAGTCGGATACGGTGGAGGGGGCCGGGCTTCGGTACCAAGGGCGGCAGGAGTGATCATCATGACGGTCGCGACCGCGTGTGGCCAGCGGGCGGGTGAGACGCAGCCCGAGGTGCGGCCCGAAAAGCTCAGCTCGGTGGTGTCCCGAGTGATCAAGGCGTCGCCCGACCGCGAATCGTCGAGCTACGCGCCACCGTCACCCGCTGTTGGGCAGGCGATCGCCGCCGGGGTCTCTGAGCTGATGAACACCGGTCGGGCGAGTCTGGAGTCATACGACCAGGTGCCGGTGGAACTGCCGAACGCCGGGCAGCAGCGTGACGGACGTTCGGACTCGGTGGTCGCACTCGTCGAACGCGGCCACCCAACCGCAGGCAACGGCCTGTACATCGTGCGTCGCGCACCGACGTCGCAGCTGGTCGTGCAGATCCCGCACCCGGTCGCCGACCGGTACTCCGAATACATGGGCACGCAGTTGTTCGCACAGTCCAGCGCGCGGCTGTTCATGATGGCGGGCGCTCATCGCAATGCCGGCGACGACAGCGCCGATGTGGCACATCGCAGTGACTCCACCTTCGCGGCGGTCAATGACGCGGTGGTCCAGAAGGGAATGACCGTCGTGCAGATCCACGGGTTCTCCTCGGACAATCACGACGACTTCGGCGACGTCGTCCTCTCGAACTCGGTGGCGGAACCGTCGCCGACCCTGCGTCGACTTGCGTCCGACCTCGAGGACGAGGGATTCGACACCTGCACCTACGACGGGAAGAAGTGCAAGGCGCTCGCCGCGACCACCAACGTGCAGGCCGTCGCCGCCCGCGCCAGGGGTGCGGAGTTCATCCACATCGAGGTGAATCAGAAGGTGCGCAAGGACAGATCCGAACGTCGTCTTCTTATGCGGACGATCGCCGCCTCGCTTCGGGCGTCCGGAGTCGGCTGAGCATGCAGCGGGCCCGTGCGCTGTGGGTGACCGTCGCGGTGGTGGCCGCCATCGTCGTCGGATTCCTTGTTCTGCACGGACGTTCGACGATGCAGGAACGCGGTGATCGCAAGGCCGAGGCGACCCGGATGTGTGAGGACACCGCGCGCGACGATCTGCTCAAGCGATTGACGACGAGCGGATCGGCCGACGCCGAGTCGCAGGCGGCCTCGGCGCGGTTCACCGAAGTGCGGACAAGCACCACGAGCGTCGGCGACGAGGATGACGCTGCACTGCGTCAGGCGGGCCGATCGCGATCGGCGGTGGCGACCGAGTGGGCGGTGGCCGGGTCGGTGTCGGTGTCGGGGGAGATCCCCAGCGGTGCACGGCTTGGGCCGAAGAACACATTCAGCTGCAGTGCAGTCGTTTTCACCGATGGCGAGGTCATGGTGACCGAGCAGCGGATCAACTGACGTCCATCGCCTCGTAGAAGTCGGTCGATTCGCGATGGTGGAGCAGCGCGACGATCCCGGCGGCCAGCACGGCGATGGCGATGTCGAGGACCGCCGTGCCCCCGCCGTCGGCGCCGATCGCGGAGACGGTGCAGCCGATGATGCCGAGCACGCCCAGGATGGTCGCCGTCGTGCGCGCCCAGCGCATCCCGCGATAGTTGCTGCGGGCCATCCAGATCCACAGTGCGATCGCGGCCAAGCTGACGACGATGATGACAACCGCGCCGATCGTGGCGCCGGACTGCACGGCGCCGGAGAACTCGTCGGCGGAGAGTCCGCCGGCCCTCGCACGCGCGTCGGCGGTTCGTGCCTTGAGGCGCGCCGTGTTCAAGCCGCCCAACGCGACGATCAGTCCTACGAGTTGCAGGGCAGCACCGCCATACATGAGAGCGACAGCGGCCAGGATCGTTCCGGGTCGCTCGACTGTGGGTTCGTACGCGCGCGCATCCGAGCGCGCGGGTGAGTCACTCGAGCCAGTGTGCATGGTGACGAGGGTATGGTCAGCCCACGCGGGCGCCGAGTTCTGTCATTCACGTGGGTGGGTCGCGGTCCGGTCGGTCACCCTGACAGGGTTCGCCGGCCGATCGCTGCCGACAGCGCATCGAGTTCGCCGAGGACGTCCGGGGCCGCCCATACCTGATTGCGTTTGCTCGTCGAGATCAGTTCGAGCACACCGCTGTCGGTCAGTCGGGATAGCGCGCGATATGTACTCGCATCAGACGTTCCGGTGATGAGTTGTGCGGTGTCCGCGTCCATCACCGGCGTACCGAGGAGGGCGTCGATGAGGCATGCGTCGGCCGAGTTGGCCCGAGGTCTGGCTCGGTCGCGCCACTCAGCCGGCAGCCCGGCCAGCACCTGCGCCGACTCTTCCGCGGATGCGGCGGCGTGGAGCGTGCCGACGGCGACATACTCGACGAAGCCGTCGACGTTCCCGGATCGGTAGTGGCCGAGCTCGGTGAAGTATCTTCCCGTGTCGGCGAGCATCGCGGACGCGAGGGGAACGGTCACCCGATTGGTGAGTCCGCGTCGTCGGAGAATCGCGCTGATCAATGCTCGACCGATTCGGCCGTTACCGTCGACGAAAGGGTGGATCGACTCGAACTGGGCGTGCGCGATCGCTGCCTGCGCCAGGATCGGGAGGTCGGTTCTGTTGGTGAACTCGATCAAGTCGCTCATCAGAGTCGTGACCAGATCTGGTGGGGGCGGCACGAACAGTGCGTTACGGGGTGAGTAGTCGCTGCCTCCGATCCAGTTCTGCACGTCACGAAGGCGTCCGACGTCGTCCGGCTGGTGCCGGCCGACGGACATGAGAGTGTCGTGCGCCCGCAGTAGAAGATTCAGGGATATCGCCTCCGATCCCGCGGCGTCGACCATCGTGATCAGTGCGTGGACGGCGGCCAGCTGAGACTGCGCCTCGGCACTGGACCTGCCGCCGGCGAGAGCTTTTCCGAATGATCGGAGATCAGCGTCGACGTGCTCGATCTTCGATGATGCGATCGATTCGGTCCGCAGGAGGAAGTCGGCGAGAGGGGCGAGATGAGCGCCGTGGCCGGCCTCCAAGCGCGCCACCGCTATCACCGCGGCCTCGTGCGCGCGGGCAGCCGCACCGATCACCTCGTAAGGAAGATCGGCGATGAAGGGTGGAACTGCCACCTCGATCGATCGGAGTAATCGATCGGCGCGCGACGGAGAGCGTCCGCTGGACACCCACGGACGCTCTTCCACACGGCACGATGGCCAGACCATGTGACGCCTCCTACGAAAAGTGCAACCGAAACCGCCACTATTGTACTTTCTTGGGAACAAACGTAGCTATGAGCCGTGGAGTCTGTGGATGGGAGCGCTATCGCAGACAACCGTGATCCCCACCTTCGGGGGAAGGTGGGGATCACGGCGCTACCGGTTGTCGATCTGTGGCCCGCTCACCACTGATCGAAACCGACGTTCACCATCGGGTAACGGCTGCTGATGTTGTGGCTCATCCAGTAGTTCTGGGCGTGCGGTCCCCAGATGCCGCTCATCGCAGTGTTGGTGTTGCCCTTCATGTTCTCGATCTCGTAGTTGGCGGTCGGGCCGAACAGTCCGATCCGATACTGCGCGTTGGCGGTCAGCGAGTGCGCAAACGGCGCGACGGCGGTGACGGTCTCGCTGGCCCCCGGGTACAGGACGCGCTGCGGTGCGTTGACCCACTGGCCGCCCTGGCCGGTCGTCGAGCCGATCAGGTACTCCGGCTTGTCGGTGTGGTTGGTGATCGTCATGGCGATCGTCGGCTCCCCGGGGCGGGTGACCGGCATGGTGCCGGCGTTGGCTGCTCCGGCGACGGCGAATCCGATCCCTGCGGTGGCTGCGACGGCGGCGAGTCCGGCGATTCCGGCGGTGATGCGGCGGGTCTTGGTGTTCATGAGCGGGTCTCCTCGGGTGGGGGCCGGTGCGGGTTGTTCCGGCGACACCCATGACTTTGCCCTGGTGAGGCGGCCGTCGGACTCCGTCGACCGGCTGATCGACCGGTGGATGGGGGGGTCCACCGATCGGGGGACATCAATTGGCGAGGGTCAGCCGAGCTCAGCGATCTTCCACTGAAGGCGGCGCATCGCCTGGTAGGTCTCGTTGGGGTCGAATTCGCTGAAATCATCCCATTCGTGGCCGAGGCCGAGCGATTCGCTGGCAAAGGCAATCTCGCATGCGGTCAGGCAACGCCGCCACGCATCAGTGGTGATGCCGACGCCACCGGCGATGCGGTCGGCACATCGGGCGCTCTCCGCGTAGAAGTCGACCGCGTCCCGATGACCGATAGCGCGGGCCAGAGCGTCGGTCATCGCGACGACTCCACCCCATTGAAGGAGTCCCGTCTCCAGGAAGTCGCGTTCGATGTCATCGAGTTCGATCATGTAGACGGGTGGCACGCCGTCGACCGTACGACCTCCGCAGCATGCGGGTGGACAAAGTCAGGTGACCGAATAAGGACCTGCTGCTACGCTTCCCTCCGGCCGCCGAGACAGCGCGAAGGGAGGTGGTACCCGTGATCGATACATCCGAGTGGGTGCTCCCTTCGCAGTGCGGTCCGTCCTGACATCAGGTGTCGCGGGAGTGCCTCCACGCCAGGCATTTCGAAAGGCACCACCATGAACGCACCAGACCTGCACACCGAGACATCGTCCGACGGCGTCATCGAACGTGAATTCGCTGTCGACGGCATCCCGGGGACCCTTTGGTCGCCGACCGATCCGACCGATCCGCCGGCACTGATACTGATGGGGCACGGCGGTGGACTCCACCGTCGTCTCCCCGCACAGATCCGCCGCGCCGAACAGTCCGTCCGCGCGCACGGGTTCACTGTCGCAAGCATCGACGCACCCGGCCACGGCGGGCGGCCGCGGTCGGCCGACGACGAGACATGGGTCGCCGCGATCGGGCACGCCCGGCGCAACGGTGAACCCCTCGCGCCGATCATCGCCGACCTCAACAGCTCACTCGCAGAGCGTGCGGTGCCGGAGTGGCGACGCGTGCTCGACGCGCTGCAGCAGCTGCCCGACATCGGGACCGACACCCCGGTCGGCTATGCAGGCATGACACTGGGGACGGCGATCGGGATCCCGTTGGTGGCGGCCGACTCTCGAATCTCCGCCGCCATGTTCGGCGGGTACTTCGACTACGACAGCCTTGTCGAGTCGGCGCGACGCGTCACCATTCCGGTCGACGTCATCGTGTCGTGGGACGATCCCGAGATCCCCAGGGACGCCGCGCTACGACTGTTCGACGCCATCGGGTCGGACGACAAGATGCTCCGGGCGCACGTCGGGACGCACAAGCGAATTCCGGCACACGAGGGCGAGCACACAGCCCTGTTCTTCCGGCAGCACCTACGGGGCGAGTGATGCGGTAGGTCGGGCGGGCCGTCGGGCAATTCTGTTCTTCCCTCGGGTATCTCGTCGTCCGCCGCGAGCCGGCGGGGGATGGGGTGATACCCCGGGACGAACCGGCGGCGGACGCTCAGAAGCCGCAGTCGGTCTGGGTATCCCCGACGACGATGAGGTAGGCGAATCCGGCGATCGCGATCAGGCAGACGCCGACGGCTGCGGTGACCCGCAGTGATCGAAGGCGTCGGATCACGTCGCGCCGACGGATCGCCTGCGCCGCAAGGAACACACCGAGCCCGATCATCACCACTCCGGTGCCGGTGAGGGTCCACTGCCAGCGAGCTGCATCGGAGTTGCGCTCGTCGATGCTCGAGTACGAGGGATCGCAGAAGTCGCCGCCGCCCTGCAGCGTCGCGAGCGTTGCGAGGACGACCACTCCGGCGACGAACGGCGACGCGACGGCGTAGAGCCACGGCCAGACGTCGGGTGCGACACGTGGGCGTCGGCTACTCGACGTCGTCACCGTCGGCCTTCGGGTCAGAAGCCAGATCCGCAAGTGACTGCGTCAGAAGCGTGTTCGTCGTTTCGGTGAGGGTCACGCGGGTGGCTGCCTCGGCGAGTGCCCGTAGTTGGATCAGCGTCAGCGTCGTCTCGGTGAGCCGTCCGTCCCCCGTGTCGTCGGGCGACGCCGCGCCGGTCAGCGTGTCGGCGGCATCGACCATCGCTTGGCCGAGCGCCTCGAACGCCGGGGCGACCTTCTCGATGACGCCGACGACCAGCGACGCGGGTCGTTGCTCGGTGACGAGGGCGAGGATCGTGTCGAGAAGTGTCGGCTCCCGGACGATCACATCGTCGGGGGTGTTGATGCGGAGGATCGCGAGGTGTTCGAGTCGCTCGGCGTCGTCGGCGGAGAGGCCGGCGTCGGCGAGGTCGGCAAGGGTCGTCGAGCGGGTCGTCGGCGTCTGTTCGATGTCGGCGAGCTCGGTCTCGAGGCCGAGGATGTCGCCGATCTGCCGGCCCTCCTGCCAGGCGGTCATCAGTTCGTCGATGTGGGCGATCGTGTACCCCCGCGACAACATGGAGCTGATCAGGCCGAGTCGTCGGACGTGGGACTCGGAGTAGAGCGCGATACGCCCCACACGATGCGGGGGAGCGAGGAGGCCGCGTTCGCGGTAGACGCGGATGTTGCGCGTCGTCACGCCCGTCACGCGCGCGAGGTCGTCGATCCGATACTGCGCCACCGGCGGCTGACCCCGTGCCTGGCGCGTCGCGTTGGCGAGGAGTTTGGACACCGCGATCTCGAGATCGCGGGACTGCCTGCCCACGTACGACGGAGTCGCCGACATGTGTTCGATCAGCGCGGCCACCTGCGCCAGGCGCGTCGACGATGTGCGGGCCACCCGGTCCTCTCCTCGGTCGGTGATCGTGTGTTGTCCCAGCGTACCGCGCAGATTCTATCCCACCATCAAATGTGCCATTGACAGATGGCGCAATTGGTGTTGCGATCGGAATGTGACGCAGAACTCACGAGCTTCCCGTCGGGCGGCGTGGCTGACACGGCGGACCCTGCGGCCGTTCGCGGAGATCCTCCCGACCGGCCGGATGCAGATCCACACGTCGCGCGCGCTGGTCGCGGCGGGCATGCTGATCGGCTGTCCGCCACCGCATCACGTCCGCATCGACAAACTCACCACCGGCACCTTCCGCGGCGAGTGGGTGTATCCGACTCACACGTCCGATTCACGGCAGGTGATCCTGTATGTGCACGGCAGCGGGTACGCGATCTGCTCGGCCCGGACGCATCGCGGGATCGTCGCCCGCCTCACCCATCTGACCGGCATGCCTGCCTTCACCGTGGATTACCGCCTCGCACCCGAACATCCGTTCCCCGCGGCCGCCGACGACGTGGAAGCGGCCTATGGGTGGCTGCAGGACATCGGCTACCGCGCCGAGAACATCACCCTCGCCGGTGACTCCGCCGGCGGACATCTGATCCTGGACCTGTTGGCGGAGAACGCCCGTCATGGTCGGGCGCAGCCGAGGTCGGTGGTGATGATGTCGCCGCTCGTCGATCTCACTCTGGAACTGGCGCGACGACGCGAACGCGAGGTCGCACCGGACCCACTGATCTCGGCGCGTGCGGCACGACGACTCGTCGGCCACTACACCGCCGGTCATCCCGACGACCTGCCACGACTGAGGCTGACGCTCGATCGCGCCGACGATCTGCCGCGCACCCTGATCCAGGCCGGCGGCGCCGAGATGCTCGTCGCCGACGCCGAGGAGGCACGACGGATGCTCGTCGACGCCGGCGCGGACTGCAGACTCGAGATCTGGCCGGGGCAACTACATGTGTTCCAGGCACTTCCGGCCCTGATCCCGGAGGCCACCCCCGCACTGCGCGTGGTGGCGGACTTCATCACCGAACCATTCGCGACCACCGTCGAGGCCGAGGAGACATCGGCCGATCAGAAGGGATACGCCACCGCATGACAACCAGGAGATCTCACGACGCACGGGCTGTGATCACCGGTGCCGGCAGTGGCATCGGACGCGCCTTCGCCCTCGAACTCGCCCGGCGTGGGAGTCGAGTGTTGTGCGCCGACATCGACATCGACCGCGCCAACGACACCGTCAAGCTGATCGACGAGATCGGCCGCGGCGAGGGCACCGCCATCTTCTGCGATGTCGCTGACGTCGACGACCTGCAGACCCTCGCCGAACGGGCTCCCGAACTCCTCGGCGGCCCGACCAGCCTGATGATCAACAACGCCGGAGTCGGGATCGGCGGAAAAGCGGTGGGTTGCATCGGCCTCGACGACTGGCGATGGGCCCTCGACATCAACCTCCGTGGCATGGTCTACGGCTCCGAACTCTTTCTGCCGCAACTCCGTGAATCCGGTCGGGGAGGGCTGATCAACGTGGCGTCGGCGGCGGCGTTCTCCGCGGCGCCCGGGATGGCCGCCTACAACGTGGGCAAGGCTGGCGTGCTCGCACTGTCGGAGACGATCGCGGCTGAACTGTCCGGAACGGATCTGGCGGTCACCGTGCTGTGTCCGACGTTCGTGCAGACCAACGTCGCCGCCGACGGCCGGATCACCGGTGAGGCGTTGAAGGTGGCAGAGGCCCTCATGCGACGCACCGGCAAATCCGCGGAACAGGTTGCGCGAGGGACACTCGACGCCAACGACCGAGGGCGGCTCTACGTCGTCCCGCAGTTCGACGCCAAGGCGATCTGGCTCGTCAAGCGGCTCATGCCGCGCACCTACACCTTCGGCGCCGGTCTCCTCCACCGACTCCAGCCGCAGCTCGCGACCACCGAAACAGATTCGGCCGCAGCGACAGTCACAACCGCAGTATCAGCGACAACCACGGCGCGCAAGCGCATCCCGGAAGGAGTGTGACATGCCCATCATCCTCGAGGACATGCTGCAGACCATCAAGGACCGCCAGTGGGCGCTTGCCGACATCGACTGGGAGGCGCCCGGTGCCGAGCTGATCACCGACGAGCAGAAGCCGAAACTCAAGGCGTTCATGGCCGATCTGGTGTGGATCGAGAACGTCGGCGCCCGTGGGTTCGCCGCGCTCGCCAAGAAGGCCCCCGACGACACCCTCGCCGAGATCTACCGCTACTTTCACGCCGAAGAGCAGAAGCATGCCAACGCCGAACTCGCGCTGATGCGACGGTGGGGGATGCTCGAGGACGACGAGGTGCCCGAGCCCAACGTCAACATCCGCCTCGCCATCGAATGGCTCGACACCTTCTCCGATCGGATGTCGTTGTCGGTGCTGGGCACGGTGATCCCCATGTTGGAGGTCGCACTCGACGGTGCCCTGCTCAAGTTCCTCCTCGAGGAGGTGCAGGACCCGGTCTGTCACGAGGCGTTCCGCAAGATCAACGCCGACGAATCACGCCACCTCGCCGTGGATTTCCACGCCCTGGACATGATCGGGAACGCGCGGTTGCGCAAGCTGATCGTCGAGGCGGTCGGTACGGTCGCGTCGCCGGGCGTTCTGATCGGCGCCCTGATGTACGTGCCGCTGCTGAACAAGATGCGCGACAACATCGTCGACATGGGACTGAAGGAGGAGCGGCTCTACGAGGCGATGAAGCGATTCACGAAGAACGGCGAGCGTGGCAAGGGGACGAGACTGCTCACCTATCAGGTCCTGAAGTATCACGCGGGGTGGGTCATCAACCGGGACAGCCCTTATCACTACTTCGCCGATGCCATGGTCAAGCTGACCGATCACTATCCGCGAGCCCTGCTGCGACCGCAGCCGACCTGGTCGAAGGAACTGACCTACGAGCCGGTCGCATGAGCACGCCCGCTTCGGCTCCCATGCCCGCTCCCGCCGTCGACACGACGACCGTCATCATCGGCGCCGGGTTCGCCGGTATCGGGACCGCGATCCGCCTGCTCCAGCAGGGTCATGACGACTTCGTGATCCTCGAACGTGACGTGCGGCCCGGCGGGACGTGGCGGGACAACGTCTATCCCGGTGCCGCCTGCGACATCCCATCGCGGCTGTACTCGTATTCCTTTGCGCCGAATCCGGAGTGGTCGCACACGTACTCGGGCAGCAACGAGATCCTCGCCTACATCGACCGAATGGTCGCCGATCACGACCTCGAACGATTCATCCGTTACTCCCACCTCGCGACCGGCATGGAGTTCGACGAGGCAACCGGCATCTGGCGCATCGACATCGCCGGCCGCGAGCCACTCGTCGCGCGAACAGTGGTGGTGGCGTCGGGGCCACTGTCGACGCCCGGCTATCCAGACATCACCGGCATCGACGACTACACCGGACATCGAATGCACTCCGCGGCATGGGATCACAGCTATGACTTCGCCGGCAAGAAGGTCGGCGTGATCGGCACCGGAGCGAGCGCGGTCCAGATCATCCCGAAACTCGTCGACGCCGGTGCCGAGGTGACCGTCTATCAACGCACGCCCGGATGGGTGCTGCCGCGCCTCGATCGGCGCATCACGTCGACCACCCGCCGCGTCTATCGGACGGTGCCCGGTGCGCAGGCCGCGGCTCGTCGGTTGTGGTTCTGGGGGCACGAATCCGTCGCGCTCGGTGCCGTGTGGAACTCGCCGTTCACCAGAGTGATCGAGGGCGTCGCACAGCTGAATCTGCGCGCCCAGGTGAGTGACCCGTGGATGCGGCGGCAGCTGACCCCGGACTTCCGGGCCGGGTGCAAACGACTGCTCATGACCAGTGACTACTACCCGGCGCTGCAGGCCGACAACTGCACGCTGGTGACGTGGCCCATCGCGCGGATCTGCGAGCAGGGTGTCCGGACCGTCGAGGGTATCGAGCGGCGCTTCGACTGCCTGGTGTTCGCGACCGGGTTCGAGATCGCCAAACAGGGCACGCCGATTCCCATCCGCGGACGCAACGGACGTGTGCTGGCCGACGAGTGGTCGCGAGGTGCGTACGCATACAAGAGTTTCGCGGTGTCGGGCTACCCGAATCTGTACTTCACCTTCGGTCCCAACTCCGGGCCCGGCCACAACTCCGCACTGGTCTACATGGAGGCCCAGATCGATGCGATCGTCACCGCCATCTCACTGGTCCGCGACCGTGGGTTGAAACTGCTGGATGTTCACCGGCCTGCACAGAACGCCTACAACCGGTCGATCCAGAAGCGACTCGAGCGGACCACGTGGAACTCGGGCTGTCGCAGTTGGTATCTCACCGACGACGGCTTCAACGCCACCATGTTCCCCGGGTTCGCGACCCAGTTCATCGCGCAGATGCGGTCGATCGACTTCACTCGCGACTTCCGCGCCGTGGCGGGTGACGAGGTGAGGTCGGCGCAGTCCGATCGCACACCGACAACCGTGTGAAGCTGCGACACTCACCGGAGTTCACGCAGGGCGCGTAAGTACACCGACGCCCAGGTGCGGAAGGGGCGCCACAATTCCGACACCTCCGCGACGGACCGATCGGAGCCGTAGAGATCGGTGACCTCGGCCTCGAGTCGCCGTTCGTGTGACGGCACGGCGTCGGGCGCGTTGGCGCCGCGGAGCACGATGAGTTCGGCCGCGAACGGACCGATCCCGGTGATCGACTGCACCGACTCGATCGCCTCCTCCGGTGACATCGAGCGCAGGCGGGCCGTGTCGAGGTGACCGTCGAGTGCGGCGTCGGCGACGGCGTGCAGATACTCGGCCTTGCGGCCGGGCAGGTCGAGGTCGAGCGCGCGCAGTCGTTCTGGGGCGGGAAACGCGCCGTCGTCGCCGTGGTGCTCGATGAGCCGTCGTCGGAGGGCAGCTGCCTGTTCCATCCGGACACGCTGGGAGAGGACCGCCCACGCGGCCGCCTCGTAGGCCGAGTGGAACCCGCATGGCCGCAGACCCGGAAGCTGCTCTTGCGCACGGCCGATCACCGGATCACGGTCGCCGACGGCGGGCCAGTCCTGCGCGTCGACGTCGAGCGCGAGGAACCAGGCGGTCTGCTCGGCGGCCGCATCGAGGTCGCCGGCCCCGGTGAGCGACAGCTCGGCGACCTGTCCCCGCTGGGCGACGGTGACCTGCGCCGACGACCAGTCGGCGTCGACCCGGAACACTGTCGACAACGTGCCCGATCGCTGGTCGGAATCCAACGCTGCCGGGGTGAATCCCTCCCAGAACTCTCGACTGACATCGATCGACCACGGTCCGAGGACTTCGCGCCGCACGGTGTGTGTGCTGGTCATGGTGGTCCGATCTGTCGGTCGGGTAATGGTGTCGACGGTACGTCGGTCGGATGACAGGATCGACCCGTGTCGGATCTGTGGATGTTGGAAGATCTCGAACCGTGGCCGGACGAACCGAAATCAGGGGCGATCTGCGCTCCGACGACATTCTGGGCGAGTCCGGACACGATGGAGCTTCCCCCGGAAGTGTGTACAACACTGAAGGTTCAGGTCGAGGCCCAGCAGGTCGGCGGACGGACCGAACGTATCGCCCACCTCGGCGGTGGATTCAGCACAGTCATCGGTACCGGCGATGGCGACATCGGGGAGATGACGCTGACTGGTTGCCTGGTCTGGGACCGTTACCTGTGGATCGACTATCGCACACAGCCGGAAGGTGACGTGCGGGTCAGACGTCGCGGACATCTCGTCCAGCGGGAGACTCTGACACCGACGAAGCACGATGGCTGGTTCAGCGTGAGTTACACCGGTCCCGTCGAGTATCAAGCGGTCGGCGAGGTGGAACGTGCGTACGGCATCCGGTGGAATGCGCTGACCGTGG
Organism: Gordonia sp. OPL2; assembly: GCF_003797825.1. GTDB lineage: Bacteria > Actinomycetota > Actinomycetes > Mycobacteriales > Mycobacteriaceae > Gordonia. The sequence continues at coordinate 102,370 of NZ_RKME01000007.1, read as the reverse complement.
AACTCGGTTGCGCACCCGGTCATCTGATCGTGTGATTCATCGGTGTTCTCCGACGATGCTGTCACGTGCCGTCGCATGCTGCCGATAGGACATACGTCCGTCCCACCGGCCCGAATCGAGTCCTCGTCATGTCTGATGCGACCACTCCTCCGAACCCCGCCGACTCGATGCCGGAGAACACGCGGCAGCCCGTCGAGCGTGCCCCTGAGCCGTTCGACCAGTCTGTCCGCCAGCCGATCGCGCCCATCCCGCCGATGCGGCCGGAGCCGGTGGCGGTGTCGTCGGGTCTGGCGATGAAGCGCCGCAACCCGTTTGCCGTCTGGATCGGGCTGCCGCTGATCACCCTCGGCATCTACTACTTCGTCTGGTACTACAAGATCCACAAGGAGATGGCCGAGTTCGACCGGCGTCGGCAGATCCCCGTCGTCGGACCGATGCTCGTGCTGCTGCTGCTGAGCTGGACCATCATCGCGCCGCTGATCAGCTATCACAACGCCGGCAAGCGCATCCGTGACGCGCAGGTGGCGGCGGGTCTGCCGCCGACCTGCTCACCCGCACTGAGCTGGGTGCTGGCCTTTGTGTTCGGTACGAACCTGCTCTACATGCAGTTCGAGCTGAACAAGGTCGTCGACCGGTATCCCGGTGCGGAACCGCACACGGTGGTGCCGCTCTTCGTCTGAGGGCAGCGGGTAGGCCGACGAGTCGCGGGTATCGGTTGTTCGTACAACCTGCGTAGTTGCCTACGCGTTACCCCGGCACGCCCGGTGGACACGCTCGACGGGTGCGGAGATCCCCGCCGCACAGTCACCCATCAGGAGTCATCATGTCCACCACCTCTACGTCATGGCGCCGGTCCCACGCGACCGCAGCAATGGCAACCCTCGCCGCGGCGGCAGGCGCCGCCACCCTCGTCCTCGCCGCGCCCGCCTCGGCCCAGACCACCAGCGTCTCGGTGACCCCGGGACCCGGCGGCAAGATCGGGACGAGCTGTACCTATGACGTCGTCGCCCCGGTCACCGGACCCAACACGGTGCGGTTCTGGGACAACGGCGCACTCATCGCGGGCAGTCCCGTCCCGGTATCCGGTGGAGTCGCCACCATCAAGTGGACGCCCACCACCCGCGGCACGCACACCATCAGTGCACAGCAGGGCACCGGCAACGGGCCGATCCGCTACACCACGGTCCAGGTCCGGCGCGGCATCAACACCGGCTTCGTCTGCATCGTGCTGTGAGCGTAACGCCCTGACCAGCACGTTCGACAACTGTTGCGAGGGTGGAGCCGGCGTCCCCCGGTCGGCTCCACCCGCCCTCGCCGGCGGATCGGACATCCTCGGGAACATTTCACACATCCGGATGCGACCAATTCATGACAGCGCGAGACACCCCGATCGCGCGCCCCACATGAAGGAGTACCGACATGGCCACCACCACCCTCAAGCGCACCGCCGCCGCCGGACTGCTCGCCGCTGCTGCCGGCGCCACACTGCTCACCGTCCCGGCCGAGGCCAACGCCGACACCGGCCACATCTACGGCGCCATCGCCGTGTCCCCGCGCACCGGCAACACCGCCTACGCCATCAACTACTCGACCTCGACCGCGGCCAAGCGTGCCGCCGAGGCCAAGTGCGGCGCCTCCGATTGCCAGTGGGTGGTGCAGATGGACCGCAACTGCGGCGCCGTCACCCAGCAACCGTCCACCCGTCGCTGGGGCTGGGCTTACGCGCCGACCCGGCGGGCCGCCGAGGTCACCGCCGCGAGCAAGTCGGGCCCGGGATCGCGGACGATCATCTGGGCCTGCACGGCAGGGGCGTAGTCCTAGGGTGGTCCCATGCCTGCACACGATGGTGCCGCCGACACCCCCGCAGACCTGGCCCGCCGCCTCGACGACCTCGATCGGATCGAGGCGATCAAGCAACTGAAGCATCGCTACTGGCGGGCATGCGATGGCAAGGACCCCAGGGGTTTCCGTGACTGCTTCATCGCCTCGGGTGCCCGGATCGATTACGGGCCGCTCGGCGCGTACGACGACGCCGAGCCGATGGCCGCGATCTTCGCCCAGGTCGCGCTGCATCAGGTCGACGGCGAGTACGTCATCTTCGACATGCACCACGGGCTGCATCCCGACATCACGCTCACGTCCGAGACGACGGCGACCGGCCGGTGGACGCTGAAATTCCGGCAGGTCAATCTGGCCGATCGTACGGAGACTTTGATGACCGGCGAGTACGACGATGAATACATCGTCGAGGGTGGGCAGTGGAAGATGTCGGCGAGCACGCTCACCGAGAGATGGTCGGTGACAAGGCCGTTGGGCGATGATGCGGTGATACGGCCGGGGACGTTCGTGTCGGGGACCTAGGGGTCTAGGTGTCTAGTGTCTCGGGGTCTAGGGGTTGAGCCGCTCGAGTGCTCGAGCCGGGTCGAGACTTCCCGGCTCGAGGCCGTCGACGACGAGCCGTGTCGTGTCCTCCTGGATCAGTTCGTTGACCGGGGTCGGTACGCCGTGGAGTCGGCCGAGGAGAACGATTTCCCCTGTCAGGTAGTCGATCTCACTGTTCGGTGCTCCGCGTGTGACGCTTTGCCAGGTGGAGCTGCCGATGCTGTCCTCACCGGTGTCGCGGCGGACGATGTGGTGGCCGCGTCGCTCCTTGTCGACGGCGTCGCTGACCACGTCGATACCGGCGGCGTCGAGTACGGCCTTACCTTCGGCGCGTGCGCGTCGCATCAACTCGCCGATGTCGTCGCCGTTGCCGTTGCCGTCGTCGCCGTCGCGGCGGTAGGTGGCGTCGATGCCGTTCCCGAGATTGAGGATGAGCTTGCGGTACTTCCAGGCCATGATGTTCTCGCGGGGCTCTGACTGGAATCCTGCCGCGCGAAGGCTGCGGGAGATGTCGGCGGCGGTGTCATCGGTGCCGGCGCGGTCATCGTGGTCGACACCCGCGGGAAAACGGCCGACGTCGAGGATACCGGGCGCCGCCGACGATCCCTGCACCACGACACCGGGCTCGAGATGGAGCGCGGGCAGCATCACGCAGATCGAATAAGTGTGCGGGAAGCGGCGCAAGATGGCGGGCTCGTTGGCGACGCCGTTCTGTGCGGACACGATCGGCGTGGTCCGCGGCGCATGAGCCTGGAGATCGTCGAGGACCGCGGCCGTCTGCTGCGACTTCACGCAGATGAGGACGACGGTGTCGTCGGTCCACTCGACCTCGGAGGCGTTCGCGGCGGCCGGGACGGCGAGTGTCTCCGGGCCTTCGGCCAGGTCGAGGGTGAGGCCGCGGTCGCGGATGGCCGCTAGGTGGTCGCCCCGGGCGATCACGGTGGTGGGGATGCCGGCCCGGAACAGGTGGCCGCCGATCACACCGCCGATGGCGCCGGCCCCGTAGATGACGAAACGCACGGTCTCCAGAGTAGGGATCAGCAGAGTGGGATCGGCGTACTCCATCCTTGACCTCAAGTGAACATGAGGTTCTACCGTCGGGCCCATGACCAGAGAAATGCAGCCGCCACTGCGGCAACCCATCGGGTTCTGGACGGTTCGTGCTGGTGAGGCGATCGGACGGCGAACCCGATCTCGCCTGGCCGATGTCGGCGTCGCGCAGCCCGAATGGTGGGTGTTGCATCAGCTGTCGCTGCATCCGGCCGGCCTCGATGACGACACGATGATCGCGACGGTCGGACCCAACGCCGGCGACGGCACGATCCTCGAGGCCATCGACAGCGCCCTCGGGAAGCGATGGATCGAACGGCGCGGCGGGCGTCTCCGGTGGACGGAGATGGGACGAGCGCAGTTCGAGGTCGCGGCCGGCGTGCAACGTGAGCTGGAGGCCGAGCGCCGTCAGGGCATCTCCGACGACGAGTACGAGACCACCATCCGGGTCCTGCAACGCACCATCGCCAACGTTGGCGGCGACGCCTGGCACTGGTGAACGCCCAACACGCGGTGGCAGGCTGAGGTGCATGGCAGCGGACACGACAAGCGGTGTCGAGCACACCGACGACGGCCGCCACATCGTCGTCGACGGGCGGATGTGGCGGGCGACCGATCCGTTGATCCCCGAGGGGCGACGGGCCGAGTTGGTGTCGATCCTGATGGCGTGGCGTCGCGAGGTCCGGCGGACGCACGGTGCTCGCGCATCGCGCGACGGTGTGCAGGCGGCGAAGGTGGCGCTCGGCGAACGCGGGACGCCCTGGTGGGAGCAATCGGAGGATGAACGGCGGGCGCGGTGGGAGACTCCCGTCGAGTCGCCGGAGAGTTGAGGGTGTCAGAGTTCGGTGTCAGAAGTTCGGTGGACTCCCTCCGTTGTTGCGCTTTCGGTTTCGAGAACGCTCGGACCGGCGCCGGGCGTGCTTGTCCGCCACCCGGGTGCGGCTGCGGGTGGGACGCTCGTCGGTGTGGCGCTTCGGACGTGGTCGATCTGAGACGGTGAACCGGATTCGGCGTAGTCCCGGGAAGAGATCCTCGTTGGTCTCGGCCTCGCCGGGTATCACGTAGCCCTCCGGCGTGATGAATTCGGTGACCAGACGTCCGCCGTCGTCGCGGTACTGATCGTCGAGCCAGTCGCCGAACGTCTTCAACAGGTGTCCGGGCCGGCATTTCGCGTTCAGATTCTCCGACATCGTCGGACCTCCGCGACCCGGATCCTCGTGGTCGTACTCGTGCACGTGGTCGAGGTCGCAGCCGAAAGCGCTCTTCTCGCAGCCGGGTTCGACACAGATGCCGTCCCGGACGCGCACGAACGTGTCCAGCGCGGTCGACGGGCGGTACGGGTCGGCGCCATGAGCGGACAGCGTGAACGTGCCATCCGGATTCTGCGGCGTGCCCGGTGGGACCAGATAGGACAGTTTCGTGTCGGGGCGGGCGGCGATGTCACGTACGTGTTCGTCCGAGATCACGCCGTGCCCGTCGAGGTATCCGGGGTTGTCGGCCGTTCCGGCGATCGTCGATTCGTCGGCGACGACGTGGATGATGATCGTCGCATCGACCGGCGGTGTCGTCGTCGGCTCGGGGATGACCGCTGTGCAGTCCCCACGCCCGCACTGACATTCGAATGCCGTGCCGGACATCAGCGCGAATGCTGCATCCGACATCCGCTGCGGTTTCGTCCGGTCGTCGTGTTCGCAGACGCAGTCTGCCAGCGCGGTGATACTCGCATGCGCGATGCGGATGTTCTCGGCGGACATCGTGGCGGTGATCTCGGCGACGCCGTCGCCGCGCGACTCCGTCCATACGCTGCGGTCGGCCAGCGCTGCCTTGCGGCGGTCACGTACACCGTTGGGATCGCGGCGGAAGATGATGCGATCGGCCATGTTTCGCAGCGCACGCTTGGACCAGGTGCCGGTGCGAGTCCGCAGGCGCTCGGCGATCTCGGCGTCCACGAGCGGGGCATACGCCTGGCCGTCGATGAGGTCGGTACTGGCGATGAGCACCTGCGCTTGCCAGGGCGCGATCAATCCGTCGCGGAGACACTCGAAGGTCTCCGGCAGACGATCGCGGAGGGCGATGGCCTCGGTGAGGAGCTTCTCGGCGTGGTGACGAGAGATGCAGCGCAACTTCGCGATCCGGGCCGCGCAGTCGGCGAAGCCGTCGACGACGAATCCGTCGGTGTCGGTACGGGCGGTGACCAGGCGGTCGTGCATGACTGCTGCCGACTGATAGTCGCAGTAGGCGAGGTACGAGCGGCCGGCGTCGATGGCGCGCAAACCGTCGAGCAGGTCGTTCATCGGCTGGTCGAATGCCTCATCGGGATCGATGCCACCGACGAACTCGGACGGCAGATCACGCCACGACACCGACGGCGGCGGCGTAGCGGACGAAGCAGGTGAGGACACCACGAACCTTCCAGAGCATGCGGACACGGTCGCAGGAGCACCATCATCGTCAGCATTTCTCTGGTCGAACCCGCCGGAGCGGAGCCGGTAACTCGTCATCTCGTCCTGGTGCCCATCAAGCTACGACACCCCACCGACAAGAATGTTCGCGCAGGTCAGCGGGTCGATTCCCCGTCGATGACCGCCAGCCCGCGCTGGATGGTCAGATCCACATCGGCGGCGATCTGCCGGTGTCTCTCGGCGGCCCCGGTATCACCGATCAACTCGGCCATCTCGGCGAGGACCACATCCATCGGGCCGAACGCCACGCTCGCGGAATTGAGGCCGGCCACCGTCCCCGACCACGGCAGCAGGATCTCGTACAGTTCGGCGGCGGCGTCGGTCATGCCGAGCCGCGCGAGTGCTCTGGCGTGGAACACCTCGAGGGCGGTCCAGTAGTAGTCGCGGCTGACGTAAGGCCGTGATTCGGCGATCGCCCGGGCCTCGTCGTCTCTCCCGGCGTCGAGGAGGGCGACCACGTGCACCCACGCGATGGAGTGGGGGGCCTGGGTGAACAGGGTCTCGGTGAGATCGACGAGGCCGCCGATCGAGCCGCGGACCCACCCCACCGACAGTTGGCCGATCAGGACGAATTCACTGCCCGACGGCAGCCCGGAGGCGGTGAGTTGTTGTCCGAGATAGGTGTACGCGTGCTCGGCGCGGTCCAGATTGCCGCGCATCAACTCCAAGACCGCGTTGAACGACGACAGCACGACGACCAGCTCGCCCAGCCGTCCGCCGGACGCGCACTCCATCGCCCTGTTCATCTCGTCGACCGCACCCGGGAGGTCGTTCTGCTCGGCACGCAACATGAACTGGTAGAAACGGGCCGCCGCCTCGTACTCCAGGCTGTTCGCGGCTTGGGCCGCCGCGAGGAACTCGCCGGCGATGCGTGGATGCTCATCGCGCAGGTCCGGGCCCAGCGAGGTGAATGCGCGCGCGTTCATTGCGGCGCAGCGCAACTCGGGGTCGTCGTACTGCGTGGCGATCTCGACCGCCTCACGCGCACATTCGAGGGCGAATCGGTCCTGATTTCCCTCGAACTCGAAGACGGCCGTCAACAGCAGCCTGGCCCGGTCCGCCCCGGTCGAGTCCGCAAGCGCCTCCACCAGGGCCCGGGTCATGACCTCGTCCGCGACGCCCTTCTGCCGGGTGGTCCAGATCGTCGGTGTCCGCCAACAGGTGAGAGCCGCCTGGATGACCTGACGATCACCGATGCTCTGTGCCAGCCGCAGCGCCTGGGCACGACGAGTGCGCGCCGCCGTGATGTCACCGCGGTGGGCCATGGCGGTCACGAGCTCGCACAATGCGTGCACCATCGCGACCCTGTCCTCCGGCGATGCGCTCTGGCGGTCGTGTCCCGCGAGGTCGTGGAGGTCGACGGCGTGCTGCCACAGCGCGGCGGAGTCCGCGGCGAGTTCGGACTCCGAACGCAACCGGGCCGATTCGGTGACGATATCGATGGCCTGCTCGGCGGTGGACCCCGACGCGCCCAGCGCGGCGTGGACGGCCAGGACGTCGCCCGGAGCGTCACCGATCGACCGGAGATATTCCAATGTGCGCCAATGAAACCGCCGCCGCCGCAACGTCGGGATGCTGTCGTAGACGGCGTCCCGCATGAGTACGTGATTGAACCAGACCCGATCGCCCTCCGTGCTGAGAAGGCCGGCAACGGTGGCGGTGTCGATGGCGTCCAGGACGGCGTCCTCCGCGCTCGCCTCGTCGGGCCACAGGGCTACCACGGTGTCCACGTCGGCGCTGCGCCCGGAGACGGCGATGAGGCGCAACACCGACAGCGTGTCGTCGGGCAGTCTCTCGACACGGCGTAGCAGGACTTCGCGTACACCGTTCGGCACCGCCGTCTCGGCATCGCGAGCGCCGCGTGAGGCGACCAACTTCGCGAGTTCCCGTACGAACAGCGGGTTTCCGTCGGTACGCGAGCGCAGGAGTTCGAGTGTCGCGTCGTCGACCGGATCGAGCCCGACCTCTGCGGCCAGGGCTCGGATGCCGTCGTCGGAAAGTCCTGCCAGAGCGAGGATGTCGGCTGTCGACGAGATCAGTGATGCACCGGTCGCCATGAGTTCGGTGCCGGCCTCCGACGGCCGGTAGGTGGCGACCACCAGCACCGGTCGGTCGGCGAGCCATGCCACCATCTGGCGCAGGACCTGCAGGGTCGCGCTGTCGGCGCGGTGCACGTCGTCGAGGGCCACGACGGTCCCCGCACTGCCGGTCGGACCGGACTCGCAGGCCGCACGGATCTGGCGTGCGATGAGGAACGGATCGTCGAGTTCGTTGTCGCCGCCGAGTTCGCCGACGATCTCGCGCCACGGCCAGGCGGTCGGGGCACCCTCGACCTCGGGGCAGTGGCCGATGGCGGCGGCCCACCCGGCGGCCCGGAGTCGGCTGACGAACAACTGGGTGATCGTCGACTTGCCGCCGCCGGCCTCGGCGGTGATCCACACGACGCGAAGCCCGGTGTGCACCACCGTGTCGGCGTGGGCGAGCAGCTTCTCGATCTCGAGCTCGCGGCCGGCGAGTTCGCGGTCGACGGAGCCTGCGGTGATGGGCGCCGACGACGCAGCTGTCGGCGGAGCCGTGGTAGCTGCAGGAGCCGTGGGGGTCGTGACGCCCGCGGTGTCGAGTCGAAGGGCTGGATCCTGCTGCAGGATGGCGGCTTCGAGTTCTCGAACCGGCGGCGACGGGTCGACACCGAGTTCGTCGGCGAGGTATTCGCGCACGGTGCGTAGCGTCTGCAGGGCATCCGCCTGGCGACCGAGCCGGTATTGGGCGAGCGCGACGAGGCGGAACAGCTCTTCCCGCGCGGGGTGTCGCTCACACGGTCCGGTGAGCGTCGACACCACCTCGGCGGCTCGGTCCAGGGCGAGCGCGGCTGCGGCACGCTGTTCGACCGCGGTCAGGTAGAGCTCATTGCAGCGCACCACCTCCGCGCGCGCCCAGTCGTCGGTCGCGTGCGGGCCGAACGGCTCTCCCTGCCACAGCGCGAGGGCGGCGCCCAACTGTGCGTAGCGGTGGTCGGGAGCGCCGTCGGCAGTGGAGATCAAGTCCTCGAAGCGCCAGAGGTCGACGGCCGCCCGGGGCAGCCGCAGGGCGTACCCGGGCGCCTCGCTGACGAGGATGCGGGCGGGTGTCCGAGGCGGACGGTTCGGCTCCAGGATGCGACGCAGATTCGAGATGTGGACCTGCAGGCCACCGAGGGCCTTCGGCGGTGGCTCACCGTTCCACAGATCGTCGATGAGGCGGTCGGTGGAGACGACATGGCCGTCGGCGGCGACGAGTCGAGCCAGCACGGCGCGCTCGCGGCGCGACTTGATGTCGGCGGGCCGGTCACCGATCTCCGCACGGGCAGTGCCCGACATGGTCACGGTGACAGAGGGCGTCGTCGGGACGTCAGACGACATCTCTCACGCTCCTCGAACCGGCCGAATCGTTGACGTGAGGATAGCTGTTGGGCCGGTGACCTCGCGCGTCGTTCGGTTGGCGGATCGCCGACGGTGCGAGAGGTGAGAAGGCGTCGCGTTCCACGGCATGTTCGCGATGGAGGGCCGCCAGGTCATATCTCCGATGCGTCGACGGTGAACTGTACGAACAACGGGTCCGTCACCGTCCTTGCAGGCAGGCCCGGCTCGACGTCGACGAAAGAGGCGATACCGGGCATCGCCTCGCGGACCAGATGCACGCGGACGACCTCGCCCCGTACCGCCCGACGAGGCAGGCCGTCGCCACCCCTGATCGTCAGCTCCGGCGCCGCCAGGTCGATCGAGAGCTGTTGTCCCGGCCCGGGGACGGTGTCACCGAACACAGCTGGCGGTCCGGTGAGAATCAGGGTGCGAGCGGCTATCTCGCGTCTCACGCGGAGTGCGGCAACGTCGTCCGGGTTCAGTTCCGTGATGGTCGTGATGGCGAGGCCGACGACCGCGCCGGTGACCGAACGGATCTCGTCGGCGCCGGAGGCCTCTGCGGACGAGTCCGCGAATCGCTCGACGGTCCCACACGAGGGGAGCCGGCGCCGTGAACTGGTGGTCGCCGTCGGCGGGGAATGCGACCAGCTGACCGCTTGTCTGCGCGCCCACTGCCGGAGTCGTTCCGCAGCAGCCGTATTCCCAGTCGGCGACGTGTGCGTGGATTGTGGCGTCGGAGGTCTCGGCCCAGACGGTCACGCCGCCACCGTCCGAAACAGGTTCAGTTTGTAGGTGCGCACGGGCGGAAACCACCGCAACGCGCGCATGCCGTAGCGGTGGCGGCGTGGCCACGTGCGCGCGACGGCGGGTTGTGGAGTGGCGAACGTGCGTGAATCGAGGAACTCGAGCCCCAACTGTTCCAGCTCGGCCGGATCATCGCAGATCCACTGCATCCGAGCCGGAACCTGCCGGAAAACGGGGTTGCGGTCCTGGGAGTTCATCATCAGCGCGCCACCGGTGTCGAAGGCGATCGGGGTCGACGGAAACGCCTGTGCCAGTTCACTCAAAGCACCGTGCACCTGTGCTTCGGGGAAATAGAGCAGGACCGCCTCGCTCACCAGGAACACCGGACCCGACCGTTCCCGCACCCGGTCGTGCCAGGTCGACGAGAACACGGAGTCGGCGATCATCGTGTACCGGTTGGTGTCCTCGAAAAACCGTCCACGCAACGCCATCGTGTCGTCGACGTCGAGGTCGAACCACCGTAACCGTCCGTTGTCGAGACGGTCGAACCGGGTGGACAGGCCGCAGCCGAGGTCGACGACGGTGCCGTCGGGATGCTGTCGGAGGAAGTCGCGGATGTATCCGTCGATGATGGACGCCCGCAACACCGCGCCGCCCAGCGACGGCCCGGTGAACTTCGTGAAGTCGTAGTCGATGTCCTTCACCAGCTGCACCGCCATGTCGTCGCGCAGAATGCTGTGCGACGACCGTGCATCGCGGGCCCGCCCGTACAAAGGGATGAGCAGCGTTTCCTGCACCTCGCCCAGAGACACCTCTTCGGCCATGCGACAAACCGTAGTCAAGCGTCGCCTGAAGGGGTAGGCCTCCAGCTGCATCCATTCAGACACGGCATCGATGACAACTCAATTTGACTTGGACATGTATGGATGCACGGTCCTACGGTCAGAACATGGCTCAGGTCACGTCGAGTGATCCCCGACGTGATCCGAGCCGCTCCACCACACACGCCGATTCGAGGGATGGACGCCGATGACGACCGCGCAGCGTACCGAAACACTGACCGGACAGATGATCATCGCCGGTGACCACGTCACAGGTACCGGGACCGCCGTGCATGCGATCAACCCGGCCACCGACCAGCGACTGCAGCCGGCATACGCGCACGGCACCGCCGACGACGTGGCACGCGCAACCGCGGCGGCGGCCGACGCGTTCGGTGTCTACCGGTCGACGTCGTCGGCCGACCGCGCGGCATTCCTGACTGCGATCGCCGACAACCTCGACGCCGACGTGGACGCTCTCGTGGACCGCGCCACCGCCGAGACCGGGCTGCCGGTTGCCCGCATCACCGGCGAGGTCGGCCGGACGTCCGGCCAGCTGCGGCTGTTCGCCGGAGTCCTGCGCGAGGGGAGCTGGAACGGTGCGCGCATCGATCCCGCCCGACCGGAACGGACACCGTTGCCACGAGCCGACATCCGGCAGCGCAGGATCCCGCTCGGTCCGGTCGCCGTGTTCGGCGCCAGCAACTTCCCGCTCGCCTTCTCCGTCGCCGGCGGTGACACCGCGTCGGCACTCGCCGCCGGTTGCCCCGTCGTCGTCAAGGCGCACGACGCCCACCCCGGAACGTCCGAACTCGTCGGCCGTGCGATCACCGACGCCGTCGCCTCGACCGGTATGCCTGCCGGCACCTTCTCGTTGTTGTACGGCAGCGGGCGCGAACTGGGTATCGCGCTCGTCACCGACCCGAACATCAAAGCCGTCGGTTTCACCGGTTCCCGTTCCGGCGGAACGGCACTCGTCCGTGCCGCCGCCGCCCGTCCGGAACCGATCCCGGTCTACGCCGAGATGAGCTCGATCAACCCCGTCTATCCGCTCGAAGGCGCACTGCGCGCCAAGGCGGCCGACCTCGGCAAGGCCTTCGTCGGCTCGCTGACGATGGGCTCCGGCCAGTTCTGCACCAATCCGGGACTCGTCATCGCCGTCGACGGTCCCGACCTCGACACGTTCATCGCCGCCGCCGCCGACGCCGTCGCGGCCTCGAACCCCACCCCGATGCTCACCCCGAACATCGCGCAGTCCTACGCACACGGCGTCGACGAGTTCGACGGTGCCGCAACCGTCGTCGCAAGGGGTGCGGACACGTCCGAGCCGAACGCCTGCCGCGCCGCGCTCTTCAGCACCGACGCCGACACCTTCCTCGGATCGGAAACGTTGCAGCAGGAGATCTTCGGGTCGTCGAGCCTCGTCGTCAAGTGCCGGGATCGTGAGCAGGTCCGCGAGGTCACCGCGAAGCTCGAGGGGCAGTTGACCGCCACCGTCCACGCCGACGACACCGACCATGCCGACGCCGGCGCCCTGCTGGAGCTGCTCGAGCTGAAGGCGGGCCGCATCCTGTTCAACGGCTGGCCCACCGGCGTCGAGGTCGGACACGCGATGGTGCACGGCGGGCCGTACCCGGCGACCTCCGACAGCCGCACCACGAGCGTCGGTTCGCTCGCCATCGAGCGGTTCCTGCGCCCGGTCGCTTACCAGGATGTACCGCCGACCCTGCTGCCGTCGGCCATCGCCGACGGCAATCCCGAACACATCTGGCGCCGCGTCGACGGCGAACTCACCCGCGACTGACCACCACCCCCACCCTCGTTCCAAGGAGTCCCTCATGCTCAACGGCGTCCTGTTCTTCCCCGTCACCCCCTTCGACAGCAGCGGCGAGGTCGACTACCAGCGTCTGGCCGAACACATCGATCGCGGCGTCGCGGCCGGACCGGGTGGCGTCTTCGTCGCCTGCGGCACCGGGGAGTTCCACGCGCTGGGCCTCGAGGAGTTCGGCAAGATCGTGCGGTGCGCGGTCGAGGTCGTCGGCGGACGGGTGCCGGTGTTCGCCGGTGCGGGCGGCTCGCTCGTGCAGGCACGCGAGTTCGCGGTCAGCGCCAAGGCCAATGGCGCCGACGGCATCCTGCTGCTCCCGCCCTATCTCGTCACCATGCCGCCCGCCGGTCTGGCCGAGTACACCCGGTCGGTCGCCGCGGCCACCGATCTGCCGCTCATCGTCTACAACCGCGGCAACGCCGTGTTCGACGAGGCGTCGGCGGTCGAGGTGTCGAAGCTGCCGACTGTGATCGGATTCAAGGACGGCACAGGCGATCTGGACAACGTTGCACGCATCGTCATCGCGGTCAAGGCGGCGCTGGCCGACTCCGGCAAGGAATTCCTGTTCTTCAACGGGCTGCCCACCGCAGAGATCACCCAGCAGGCCTACCGTGCCATCGGCGTCATCCTCTACTCGTCGGCGACCTTCGCGTTCGCCCCGGAACTCGCGCTCGCGTTCTACAACTCACTCGAGACCGACAACACCGAGCTCACCGAGGCACTGCTGCGCGACTTCTTCCACCCGCTGGTCCGCCTGCGCAACAAGGTGCCCGGGTACGCGGTCGCGCTGGTGAAGCACGGGGTCACCATGGAGGGCATCGAGGCGGGTCCGGTGCGCGCACCGCTCGTGCAGCCGACGCCCGAGCACGCTGCGGAACTCGAGCGGATCACCGCCGCCGGACGCGCCGTGCTCGCGGGGTCGCTCGCCGCGAACGCCGCAGTCTGATGAGCATGAACCGCACTGCCACAGCCGGTACGCCGGCGACGATCACGAACGTGACCGTCACCCCGGTCGCCTTCGTCGACCCGCCGCTGCTGAACACCGTCGGCGTGCATCAGCCGTACGCGCTGCGGGCGATCATCCAGATCGAGACCGACTCGGGTCTGCGGGGTCTCGGCGAGACATACGCCGACACCGCGCACATCACGCGCATGGAGGCCGCTGCCGACGCCATTGTCGGGCTGGATGCGTTCGCGCTCAACCGTATTCGTGAGGTGATCGATCAGCGCATCGCCACGCTGTCGGTGACCGGGGGTGACGGTGTCGCCGGGATGATCACCACCGCCAGCACGACCGATCGGGTGTTCTCGCCGTTCGAGGTCGCCTGCCTGGACATTCAGGGCAAGGCGCTGGGCCGACCGGTCAGCGACCTCCTCGGCGGCAGCGTCCGCGACCGGGTGCCGTTCAGCGCGTATCTGTTCTACAAGTGGGCCGGCCACCCCGGTGCCGCAGGCAGTATCGGCCGCGCCGACGAGTGGGGTGAGGCCATCGATCCGGCCGGACTGATCCGCCAGGCCCACCGGATGATCGACGAGTACGGCTTCACCGCCATCAAACTCAAGGGCGGTGTGTTCGCACCCGACGAGGAGGTCGCGGCGATCAAGGCGTTGCACGCCGAGTTCCCCGACGTGCCGCTGCGGCTCGACCCGAACGCGGCGTGGACCGTGGACACCTCGGTGCGCGTGGCCGCCGAGCTGGACGGCATCGTCGAGTACCTGGAGGACCCGACACCCGGCCTCGACGGCATGGCGGAGTTGGCTGCCGAGGCGAAGATGCCCCTGGCCACCAACATGTGCGTCGTCGCGTTCGATCACCTGAAGCCCGCGGTGCTCAAGAACTCCGTCTCTGTCGTCCTGTCGGATCACCACTACTGGGGTGGGCTGCAACGCTCCCGGCTGCTCGGCGGTATCTGTGAGACGTTCGGGATGGGTCTGTCGATGCACTCCAACTCCCACCTCGGGATCAGTCTGGCAGCGATGGTGCATCTGGCTTCGGCCACGCCGAACCTGACCTATGCCTGCGACACCCACTGGCCGTGGAAGACCGAGGACGTCGTCAAGCCGGGTGCGCTGAGATTCGTCGATGGTGCCGTTCCCGTGCCGACCGGACCGGGTCTGGGCGTCGAACTCGACGAGGCGGCCCTCGAGCGGTTGCACCAGCAGTACCTCGACTGCGGTATCCGCGATCGCGACGACACCGGCTACATGCAGTCGATCGACCCGACGTTCATCAACTCGAGCCCGCGGTGGTGAACTGACTGCGCGGTTCCGGATGCCCCCCGGGAAGTGCGCCCTTGGACGTGCGCACCCGGATAAGCGCCCCGGAAATGCACCCTCTGTAGAGGGGTCGTCAACGATATGTCGATGGCTGCTCTGCAGTGGGTGCTTTTCCGGGGCGCTTTTCAGGGGAGGGGGTAGCGGAAGACCAGCCCGCGGTGGTGAGCGGTCACCGCCGCCGCACCAGATACACCGTCGCCCCGACCGCGACCACCACGCTGCCCGCGATGACCGATCCGACGGGCAGGGTGACGGCGAGGACGACGCAGCCGACCAGACCGACCGTGGTGAGCACCCGCGACGGTCGGCCCTCGGCGCGACTCAACGTCGCGGCGGACGCATTGGCGATGGCGTAGTACAGCAGGACACCGAACGACGAGAAGCCGATCACCGCACGCACATCCACGGCAGCCGCGACCACGGACACCAGCGCCCCGACCACGAATTCGGCATGATGCGGCACGCGGTGCGTCGGATGGACCGCGGCGAGCCACCGCGGAAGATGACCGTCACGAGCCATGGCCAGGGTCGTCCTCGAGACGCCCAGCAACAGTGCGAGCAACGACCCGACGGCGGCGACCGCGGCCCCCACCTGCACCACCGGAGCCAGGCCCGGTGCACCGGCCGCGCGCACCGTGTCGACGAGAGGCGCTGCCGCAGAGGCCAGGTCACGTGGTCCGAGCACGCCGAGAGTTGCGAAAGCGATCACCACGTACACCAACAGCGCGATACCCAGCGCCAGCGGGATCGCCCGCCGGATGGTGCGGGCGGGATCGCTGACCTCCTCGCCCAGGGTGGCGATGCGGGCGTAGCCGGCGAACGCGAAGAACAGCAGACCCGCCGATTGCAGCACGCCGTACACCGTCGCGTCGTCACCGATCGCGAGGCTCTGCGGGATGTCCCATGGCGACGTGAACGCGACGGTCGCGACGGCGGCGAGCACCACCAGCACCACCGCGACGATCAGTCGTGTTGTCAGGGCCGACTTCTCGATGCCGCGATAGTTGACGGCGGTGACCGCCGCGACGGCGCCGACGGCGACCAGGCGCGCCTGATCCGGCCACACGTACATCCCGACTGTGAGCGCCATTGCTGCGCACGATGCGGTCTTGCCGACGACGAAACACCAGCCCGCCAGATATCCCCACAACTCGCCGAGGCGCTCGCGCCCGTACACGTAGGTGCCGCCGGAGACGGGATACCGGGCGGCCAGCCGTGCTGACGACGTCGCGTTGCAGAACGCGATGATCGCGGCGATTGCCAACCCGATGAGTAGACCACTGCCTCCGGCCGCCGCAGCAGGTGCGAGCACCGCGAACACTCCGGTGCCGATCATTGATCCGAGCCCGACCAGCACAGCGTCGCCGAGACCGAGCCGCCGCCGCAATTCCGGTTCTCCGGTCACGCGACCACGGTAGGCCATCTGGTGCGTTGAGCAGGGGGTCGACCGGAGATCGCCGGTCCGCTAGCGTGATCCACACGATGCCGCAGATCGCGGTGTCGTGATGCCGAAAGTGGATCGATGTTCTCCCTGTCGCGTCTCTCGTGCTTCATCGCGGTCGCCGAGGAACTGCACTTCGGCCGGGCGGCCGAACGTCTGCACATGACCCAGCCGCCGCTGAGCCGCCAGATCCAGCAACTCGAGCACGAACTCGGGGTGCAGCTCATCGAGCGCAGTAGCCGCGCGGTGTCGCTCACCGCCGCGGGTACGGCGTTCCTGCCCGACGCCCGACGCATCGTCGCCCTGGCCGAGGGCGCGGCGCTCACCGTGCGTCGCGTGCCGGCCGGTGACCTGGGCACTGTCAACATCGGCTTCACCGGGGCGTCGGCGCGGGCCGTGCTGCCGCGACTCATGCAGTCCGCCCGCGAGAAGCTCCCCGACGTCCGGCTGGTGCTGCGGGAGATGGTGACGTCGGCGCAGGTGGAGGCACTGGCCGGTGGCGACCTCGATCTCGGCATCGTGCGTCCGCCGATCTCGCGGCCGGGCATCAACTCGCGGGCGCTGCATCATGAACGTCTCGTGGCCGCGCTGCCGGCCGACCACGAGCTCGCCGACGTCGAACACCTGGCCATCGAGGACTTCGACGGCCAGGCGGTGATCATGTACTCGCCGACCGACGCACGCTATTTCAACGAGCTGCTGATCAGCACGTTCACCGCGGTGGGGGCGTCGCCGCGTTACGTCCAGTACGTCACGCAGGTGCACACGATGCTGGTGCTGGTGCACTCCGGGCTGGGCATCGCGCTGGTGCCGGAGTCGGCGATGACGATGCATCCGGACGGAGTCGTGTTCAAGGAGGTCACCGCAATCCGCGACCGCCCGGTGCAGATGAATGTGGCGTGGCGTGCCGACAACCCGAACCCGGCGTTGGCACGTTTGATGAAAGACGTTCTGCCGGAGCGAGAATGGATCTGATCAGACAGCGGCCCGCACCGGCGGCTTGACGGCCACCACCGGGCACTGCGCATCCAGTAGCACGCGCTGGACCACGCTGCCCGTCAACAGCTTGCCGACCGGCGAGCGCCGCTTCTGGCCGATCACCAGCAGTTCGACGTCATCGGCATACGAGGCGTCGATCAGCTGATCGGCGTGCGACAGGCTCGAATCGTTCTCGACGACACGGTAGGCGACGTCGCCGGCATCGGCCGTCTCGCGGGCGGTCTCGAGATCGACGAGGAACTCCGGCGACGACGCGCTGTCACCGTCGGCAACCACGACGACCTCGGTCGCCCGCATCCGCGCCTCGGCGAAGCCGAACGGCAGCGCGCCGCGTCCCTCGGGGGTGGCCAGATAGCTCAGTACGACGCTCATCACGCGCCCTTTCCGTGATCGGGGCGCCCCTGCGGTGCGGGAGCGATCACCGGCGTGACCAGGCTGCCGGTGCGCAGGTAGCTGTCGAGGTTGGTGAGGGTGAGTTCTTCCATCGCGGCCCGCGTCTCGACGGTGCCACTGGCGAGGTGGGGGAGCAGGACGACGTTGTCCATCTCCAGCAGTGCGGCCGGGACCTCGGGCTCGTGGGCGAACACGTCGAGCCCGGCTCCGGCCAGGCGATCGGTCTGCAGGAGTTCGACGAGGGCGTCCTCGTCGACGACACTGCCGCGGGCGACGTTGATCAGGAAACCGTTGGACCCCAAAGCTTCCAGGACCTCGCGATCGACCAGGTGGCGGGTGCCGGAGCCACCTGCGGCGGCGACGATGAGTACGTCGACACTCGCTGCGAGCTCGGCCGGCGACGACGCGTAACGATACGACGACCCCTCGACGACCCGGCGGTTGTGATAGGCGATCCGGCATCCGAAGGCGGTCAGACGGTCGGCGATGGCCGACCCGATGCGGCCGAGTCCGAGGATGCCGACGCTCGCCCCGGACACTTTGCGGGTCAGCGGGACATTGCCCTCGACCGGCCACCGGCCGGCGCGGACGTAGCGGTCGGCGAACGCGAAGCCGCGCATGGTGTCGAGGAGCAGTCCCACGGCGGTGTCGGCGACGCAATCGGTGAGCACGTCTGGCGTGTTGCTGACACCGATGCCGAGTTCGGCGGCACGCTCGACGTCGGTGGTGTCGTAGCCGACGCCGAAGTGCACGATCGCGCCCAGGTTGGGCAGCGCCGCCATGAGCTCGGCGTCCACGCCGGTCCGGCCGGACGTGACGACCGCGGTGATCGCGTCCGCGTTGTCGGTGAGGAACGCCGCGCGGGCGTCGCCGTCGGGCAGACGGACCGCGCCATAGCCGTCGGCGAGGCGGTCCTCGAGCGAGGGCTTCAGGGGACCCACGCGCAACACGGCGCCGGACGGGGTCGGAACATCTTGCCCGACAACGTCATCGGATGACGCCGTGGTGTCGGCGAGGCTGCTGCTCATCGGTCCTCCTCGACCTCGGAAGAACACACGGGTCCTCCCGCGGTTGATTCCACGGTAGGAGGACCCGCGAATACCTGTCCAACACGCAAATAACATGGATCGATACCCAAACTGTATGGAGGTCGCGGTCTCGATTCGACAAGTGAACCCGGCGTCGTGGGAACCGACAGGTCAGGGGTGGTTTCGGTGGGCGAGTGGTGTCGGCGACGCGTCGTTCCGCGGAGCGGAAAACCCAGCAAAATCGCTGTTTCCTGGGGTTTTGCGCTGTTGACGCCATCAATCTCACGCTCTTAGCGTGTGTCTACCGTCACAACCGCGGTCCAGCCCCCGCGAGGTCACTCGCAGTCTTTCGTTCATCGGAGGTCCCCATGCAGATCGCAGTTCTGCGATCCCCGAAGCGCCGTATCGCCGGCGCCCTGGCCGCGTCCGCGGTGGCCGTGCTGACCGTCAGCGGATGCAGCGTCGCCAACACCACCGCGAGTGAGGCCGCCAGCGCCGACACCCTCCGCATTGTCCTCCCGCAGGAGCCGCCGACGCTGGAGCCCTGTGACGCCTCGCTGACCGCCACCGGCGTCGTCGTCCGCTCCAACATCACCGAGCCCCTCGTGGAGCGCGACCCCACCACCGGCGACCTGAAGCCCAGTCTCGCCAGCTCCTGGAAGCAGGTCGAGCCGAACGTCTGGCGGTTCACCACCGTGTCGGGCGTGACCTTCAGCAACGGTCAGCCGTTCGACGCCGAGGACGCCGCCTTCTCCATCAACCGCACCTTCAACGGAGCGATCGGCTGCGACGTCAACGGCTACGTCTTCGACGACAGCAAGCGTGAGGTCACCGTCGTCGACCCGAACACCGTCGAGGTGCGGACCGAGACCCCCGACCCCATCCTGCCGCTGCGGATGTCCTTCATCGAGATCGTGCCCCGCACCACGGCCGCCGACGACAAGGTGCGCATCCCGGTCGGCACCGGGCCGTACATGGTCGACTTCTGGGACTCCGGACAGCGCGTCGCACTCAAGGCCAACCCGAACTATCACGGCCAGGCCCCACAGTTCACCCGCGCCGTCTACCAGTGGCGGGCCGAGGGCAGCGTCCGCGCCGCGATGGTGACCAACGACGAGGCCGATCTGGCCACCTCCCTCGGGCCCGAGGACGGCGCCGGCGACCTCGGCACCGCCTACACCAACAACGAGACGACGGCCCTGCGCATGCAGGCCACCGACGCCCCGTTGAACGACATCCGGGTCCGTGAGGCGATCGATCTCTCCATCAACCGTGAAGGGATCGTCAAGGCGCTGTTCCAGGGCCTCGGCACACCGGCGGCCGAACTCGTCGGCAAGGGGATCGTCGGCTACAACGACCAGATGACGCCCACGCCTTACGATCTCGACAAGGCCAAGGCGCTCGTCGACGAGGCCCGTGCGGACGGAGTGCCCGTCGACCGCACCATCAAACTCATCGGACGGACCGGACAGTTCCCGAAGATCAACGAGACCATCGAGAACATCCAGTTCACCCTCAGCAAGATCGGCCTGGACGTCGACATCGAGATGATGGACACCTCCGGTCAGATGCAGTACCAGACAAGGCCGTTCGTACCCGGGTCCGGGCCGGTGCTGCTGATGATCATGCACGGCAACCAGGCCGGTGACACCCAGTTCACCCTGGACCAGTACATGCTGTCGGACGGTTATCAGAGCACCTACGGAACCCCGGCGTACGACCAGCAGATCCTTGCCGCCGAGGCGCTGACCGGACAGGCCCGTCAGGACGCGCTCGCCGCCGTCCTCGCCGACGAACCGACCAAGATCCGGCAGTACGCCTACATCGCACACATGCAGGCGGTGCTGGCGAAGTCCAACCGCATTGCCTACCAGCCCAACTCGGCCACCGGCGATGAGATGCGCCTCGCCGAGATGACCCACGCGCCAGCCCAGAACGACTGAAATCGAGGCGATGACCGATGTTCACCTTCCTCCGGCGCCGGATGTTCACCAGCCTGATCCCGCTGATCATCGTCTTGTTTGGCGTGTTCTTCATGGCTCGGCTGACCGGCGATCCCACCAACCTCTACCTACCCGTCTCGGCCACCCCCGAGCAGCGAGCCGAGTTCGCCGCCGCCAACGGCCTCGACAAGCCGATCTGGCAGCAGATGTTCGACTACCTGTCCGGTGTCATCCACCTCGACTTCGGTGAGTCCCTCAAGACCGGGCAGGAAGCCGCAGGCATGGCGCTCAAAGCCTTTCCCGCCACGCTGCAGCTCGCCTTCGTCACCCTGCTGATCTCGATCCTCGGATCGATCATCATCGGCTGCTGGGCCGCCTACCGCCCCAACTCGCTTGCCGATCGCTTCTCGAGCCTGCTGTCGATGACCGCCGCCAGCGTCCCCGACTTCTGGTTCGCCATCACCGGCATCTGGGTCTTCGCCGTCGTGCTCGGCTGGCTCCCGACCTCAGGCACCGGCGGCGTACTCGCCTGGATCCTGCCGATCGCCACCCTGATGATCCGTCCACTGGGCGTGCTCACCCAGGTGGTGCGAGGAGCGATGGTGTCGGCGCTCTCGGCGCCGTATGTGAAGGTGGCGCGCAGCAAGGGCGCCGGCGACCTCCGGGTCGTCACCCACCACGCCCTGCGCAACGCCGCGGCGCCGGCGCTGACCGTCGCCGGCGACCTCGCCGTCGGCCTCATCAACGGCGCGGTCATCGTCGAGGCAATTTTCGGCTGGCCCGGCATCGGCAAGCTGATGATCGACTCGATCCTTCAGCGCGACTTCGCAGTCCTGCAGGCCGCGGTGCTCCTCACCGCCGTCAGCATCTTCATCCTGAACATCGTGATCGACGCGGGCCTGGCCCTCCTCGATCCGCGTGTTCGCGACAAGGCCACGGTCTAGGCGTAAGGAACACAGGAGAACATCATGTCGTTGGTCACCGAACCCTTGGACACCACCAGCCCCGTCGCATCGACCGATCCGATGGGCGACTCCGTCGCCACCAAGAAGGTGCCGAACGGGCAACTACCGATGTGGCGCTTGCTGTTCCGCGACAAGTTCGCCACGGTCGCCGCCGGCATCCTGACCTTCGTCCTGCTGGTCGCGATCTTCGGTCCGTGGCTCGTCGGCGACGCCGCCACCGACCAGAATCTCGACGAGTCGAATCTGGCGCCGTTCAACCTCGACACCGGCTGGATGAACATCCTCGGCACCGACCCGCTCGGGCGCAGCATGCTCGCCCGGCTCATCGTCGCCTGCCAGACCACGCTGATGGTGTCGCTGCCCGCGGTCATCATCTCCTGCATCGTCGGCTCGGCGATCGGGATGTGGGCCGGGTATCACCGCGGATGGCGGGAGACCACCGCGATGCGCGTCGCCGACGTCATCATGAGCTTCCCGTCGCTGCTGCTCGCCGTCGTCATCCTGTACGTGTTCTCGCCCAGCGCGGCGAACATCGTCGCCGTGCTGGCCATCACCCGCATCCCGATCTACCTGCGCACCGCCCGCGCCGAGTCGGCCGAGCTGCAGAGCCGCGTGTTCGTCGACGCCGCACGGACATTCGGAGCAAGCAGCGGGGCCATCCTGCGCGGCCACGTGCTACCCATCCTGCTGCCCACACTGCTCACTGTCGCCACCCTCGACTTCTGCTACGTGATGCTCGCCGAATCGTCACTGTCGTTCCTCGGCATCGGTATCCAGCCGCCGGACATCAGCTGGGGCCTGATGGTGAGCCAGGGCCGCACCTACCTGCAGACCGCGTGGTGGCTGTCGTTCTTCCCCGGCCTCGCCATCGTCATCACCACCGTGTCGGCGACCATCCTCGCGGCCTGGGCCCGGATCGCGACCGATCCCGGACAGCGATGGCGCCTGACCACCCCCAACGCCCGCAAGCGCTTCTTCTCCTCACGAAAGGCTGTGCGATGAGTGCTCCCGCCCTCGAGGCGCCCGACGCCGGCACCGACGACCGCGTCGCGCTCGATGTCACCGATCTGACCGTCGACCTGCGCACCCCGACCGGCACCGTCCGTGCCGTCGACCATGTGTCCTTCCGCGCCCGCCGCGGCGAAACCCTGGCTCTGCTCGGTGAATCCGGATGCGGCAAGTCGATGACCGCGCAGGCTCTCGTCGGTCTGCTCGACCCGATCGCCTCGATCGCCGACGGCGCGATCACGCTCGACGACGTCGACCTGGTCACCGCCAAGGAGTCCGTCCGACGCCGGCTCGCGGGTACGGAGCTGGCCATCGTCTTCCAGGACGCGCTGACCGCGCTCAATCCCGTCTACACCGTCGGCACACAGCTCGCCGAACCGTTCCGCATCCATCGCAAGATGTCGCGGAAGAAGGCCCGCCACGAGGCCATCGAACTGATGCGGCACGTCGGCATCCCCGAACCGGAATCGCGGGTCGACTCGTATCCACACCAGTTCTCCGGCGGCATGCGCCAGCGCCTGCTGATCGCGATGGCCGTGGCGCTGAGCCCGAAGGTACTGCTCGCCGACGAGCCGACGACCGCTCTCGACGTCACCGTGCAGGCCCAGATCATGGCGCTGCTGCAGCGCCTGCGCAGTGAGCACGACATGGCCGTCGTCCTCATCACCCACGACCTCGCCCTCGTCGCCGAGCAAGCCGACCGGGTCGCGATCATGTACGCGGGCAACGTCGTCGAGACCGGCCCGGTGGCCGAGGTGTTCGGCAACCCGCGGCATCCCTACACCAAGGGCCTGCTCGACTCGGTGCCGGTGAGTGCCGAACGGGGCGCCGACCTCAAGTCGATCGGCGGCACGCCGCCCGACCTGCACTCGATCCCGTCTGGTTGCGTCTACCAGGCGCGCTGCCCGCTGGCCCGCGCCCGATGCGTCCAGGAACGTCCCGTCCTGTCCGACGTCGGTTCCGATCACGGAACATCACGCAAGGCGGCCTGCCACTTCTCGGAGGAGATCAGCAATGTCTGAGACCACCACCGCCCGCACCCGCGGCACCACCTCGTCCGGCGCCACCTCGTCCGACGCACAAGTCCTCGAGGTCCGGGACGTCGGCAAGACGTTCGCGGTCTCCGGCAAGGGCGGCCGCAAGCAACTGCGGGCCCTCGACGGCATCAATCTCGACCTCAAGCGCGGTGAGACCCTCGGCCTGGTCGGTGAATCCGGCTGCGGCAAATCCACTCTCGCCCGCACCCTGATGATGCTCGAACGCCCTGATGCGGGCACCGTGCGCTGGGACGGCACCGATCCCTACCGGCTCAAGGGCAAGAATCTCCTGGCTCTGCGGCGCAAGGTCCAGATGGTGTTCCAGGATCCGTATGCGTCGCTGAACAATCGGATGACCGCGGCCGACATCATCGCCGAGCCGTGGCGTACCCACAAGGACCTCTATCCCCGCAAACGTGACCGCGCGGCGCGGGTCCGGGAACTGCTGCACCTCGTCGGACTGCGACCGAGCGACGAACACCGCAGCCCGCAGGAGTTCTCCGGCGGCCAGCGCCAGAGGCTCGGCATCGCCCGGGCTCTCGCGCTCAATCCCGAGGTCATCATCTGCGACGAGCCGGTGTCGGCGCTCGATCTCTCGGTGCAGGCACAGGTCCTCAACCTGCTCAACGAACTGCAGCAGGAACTCGACATCTCCTACATCTTCATCTCACACGACCTGTCGGTGGTGCGTCACGTCGCCGACCGTGTCGCCGTGATGTACCTCGGGCGGATCGTCGAGACCGGCAGCACCGAAGCGGTGTTCGACCATCCGGCACATCCGTATACCGAGGCGTTGATGTCGGCGGCGCCCACTCTCGACGCCGCCACCCGACGCGAGCGCATCCTGCTCAGCGGGGAGGTGCCGTCGCCGCTCAACCCGCCGTCGGGCTGCCGATTCCGTACCCGCTGCGCCCACGCGACGGACGTGTGCGCGACCGACATCCCGCCCACGGTGACCGACTCCCACGAGCCGGGACACATCGCCGAGTGCTACCACCCGCGTGGACGAGTCGGGCTCGGCATGCCCGCCGTCGCCATGCCCACCGTCGCATGACGGCAGCCATGACGAGAACACGGTGAGCGTCGTGACGTTCGTGGTCATCGCCGTCGCCGTGTTCCTGGCGTCCTGCATGCAGGCGTCGATCGGCTTCGGCATGGGCATGCTCGCGGCGCCCGTGGTGGCGCTGATCGAGCCTGCACTCCTGCCCGGCACACTCATCGCGTCGGCCACCATCGTCACGTTGATGGTCGTCATCCGGGAACGCGAGAGCCTCGACCTCCGGGGCACCGGATGGGCGCTGATCGGCCGTATTCCGGGAACCATCGCCGGCGCACTGCTTCTCGTCTGGCTGCCGACGCGCGGGTTGTCGCTGCTCCTCGCCGGAGTGGTGCTGGGCGGGGTCGCCCTCGCCACCGCCGGTTGGCAGCCGGCGCCGATGCGGCGCAACCTCGCCACCGCCGGCGCGGCATCCGGGCTGCTCGGCACCGCCACCTCCATCGGCGGCCCACCGATGGCGTTGGTGTACTCGGGCGCCGAGAATGCCCGGGTGCGGAGCAATCTCAGTGCCTTCTTCCTGATCGGCAGCCTGATGTCGTTGGCGGCGCTGGCCGCCACCGGAAGTCTGCACACCGACCTCCTGTGGGTCTTCGTCGCGCTCATCCCGGCCGTGATGCTCGGCTTCGTCGCGTCCCGCTACGTCAATCGTGTCCTCGACAAGAAGCGGTTGCGGACGGTGTCGATCGTCGTCTCCAGTCTCGGCGCGGTTCTCCTCATCGGCCAGCAGCTGTTGTTCTGACAGCCCTACGACGCAGACCCTGCCGAACCGACCGCCTCAGCCTCTATCGAAACTTTCGCCGAAAGGACATCTCATGACGTCACCGACGACCACAACAACGACCACCCCGGTGGTCACCGAGATGCGTGTGGTGCCGGTCGCCGGCCGGGACAGCATGCTGCTCAATCTCTCCGGTGCGCACGCGCCGTTCTTCACCCGGAATCTGGTCATCCTCACCGACTCCGAGGGCCATCAGGGTGTCGGCGAGGTGCCCGGGGGTGAGCCGATCCGCACCACCCTCGACGACGCCCGGCCCATCGTCGAGGGGCGGGGGATCGGGGAGTTCAACGCGGTGCTGCAGGACATGCGGCGCACCTTCGCCGACCGCGACAAGGGCGGTCGTGGCGATCAGACCTTCGATCAGCGCATCACCATCCATGCGGTCACCGCGGTCGAGTCGGCATTGCTGGACCTGCTCGGCCAGCATCTCCAGGTGCCCGTCGCCGCGCTCCTCGGTGAAGGGCAGCAGCGCGACCGGGTCGCAGCGCTGGGCTACCTGTTCTTCGTCGGTGACCGAACCAAGACCACTCTCGACTACGCCGACGGTGCCGACGAGACAGACGACTGGTTGCGACTGCGTCACCAGGAAGCGCTCGATGCCGACAGCGTCGTCGCCCTGGCCGAGGCCGCCCAGAAGCGCTACGGATTCGCCGATTTCAAGCTCAAGGGCGGAGTCCTGGCACCGGATGAGGAGGCCGACGTGGTGACCGCGCTCGCCGAGCGGTTCCCGTCGGCCCGTGTCACCCTCGATCCCAACGGGGGCTGGCTCCTGCAGGACGCGATCCGCATCGGCCGCCGTCTGCGGGACGTCGTCGCCTACGCCGAGGATCCGGTCGGGCCCGAGGGGCGATTCTCCGGGCGCGAGGTGATGGCGGAGTTCAAGCGGGCGACCGGGTTGCCCACCGCCACCAACATGATCGCGACGGACTGGCGGGAACTGGGTCACACCATCCGCACCGGTGCCGTCGACATCCCGCTGGCGGACCCGCACTTCTGGACGATGGCCGGGTCGGTTCGTGTCGCGCAACTGTGTGACGCGTGGGGCCTGACGTGGGGATCGCACTCCAACAATCACTTCGACGTGTCCTTGGCGATGTTCACCCACGTCGCGGCCGCCGCGCCGGGGGACATCACCGCGATCGACACCCACTGGATCTGGCAGGACGGGCAACGACTCACCCGAGAGCCCTTCGAGATCGTCGACGGTCATCTGACGGTGCCGCAGCGGCCGGGACTCGGCGTCGACCTCGACATGGATCAGGTGGAGGCCGCCCACGCGCTCTATCGCGCGGAAGGTCTGGGAGCCCGCGACGACGCGATCGGCATGCAGTTCCTCGTGCCGGACTGGGCTTTCGACAGCAAACGTCCCGCGCTGGTGCGGAGCTGACTCCGGTGAACGATCCGATCGGGGTGACCGCGTGATGAAAGTGGTCGTGGGCGAACGGAATCTGCTCCCACATCGGAATCTCGTGGAGTCACTCATGCCCGACGGTGTGACGCTGTCCTGGCATGAGCGGTTCGACGAGGGCGCGATCGCGGCAGATCTCCACGACGCGCAGGTGTATCTGGGTGGCCGGGTGACGCCGGCGATGGCGCGCGCCGGCGAGCACCTACGGTTGGTGCACATCGTGGGGGCGGGCACCGACAAGGTCGCTTTCGGCGACCTACCACCGGCCACGCTGGTCGCCAACACCTTCCACCACGAGGACTCGATCGCCGAGTACGTGATGGCCACCGCGGTCCTGTTACGACGCGGATTGCTCCGGCAGGACGCCGCACTGCGGGACGGGGTCTGGGCGACGGCGGTCTACCAGGATGGTGTGCCGCAACCGTTCACGATGCGTGATGCCATGGTCGGCTACGTGGGCTTCGGACACATTGGTCGACGTACCGCCGACGTGCTCGGTGCGCTCGGCGCGCGCGGGTGCGCGGTCACCGGCTCGGGCAGCGTCGCCGACGACACCGGACTCGACTGGTACAGCGACACGTCAGACCTCGGGCGGTTGCTGAAGGAGTCGGACGTGGTCGTCGTGTCCGCGCCGCTTACCGATCACACCACCGGCATGATCGGATCCGCCGAGCTGGAACTGGTGGGACCGCAGGGCATCCTGATCAACGTGGGCCGCGGTCCGCTGGTCGACGAACGCTCGCTGTACGAGGCGTTGCGCGACAACGTGATCGGTGGCGCCGCCATCGACGTCTGGTATCGATATCCGAGCGGTGGAGACACCACTGAGCCCGCCGACCTCCCGTTCGCCGAACTACCGAATCTGCTGATGACGCCGCACACGTCTGGGGTCACCCGCGACACCTTCGTCGGTCGTGTTCACGACATCGCCGACAACATCGCGCGGCTCGTCGACGGCCGGGAGGTACAGCGGGTGGTCTGGCCGCGCTGAACACCGGCGGAGATCACTTGCTGTACAGGTCGTCCAACTGGTCGACCGTCTTGCCGGACGCGTCGGTGATGATGTCGAGGATCGTTCCGTAGACGCGGGAGTCGGCGCTGACGATGGAGACGTGATCCTCGCCGCGGGCGATCACGAGGTCCCCGATGCCGTTCTGGCGTTCGACCGCGTCGATGTAGCGCTCGGAGAGGATGGGCGGCACCAGCGCGTCTTTGTCGCCGTGCACTGCGATGACCGGCATCGTCGGATCGATGTTCTGCACCGGGTCGACCGAGGCGTATCGGTCGGGCACCTGTTCGGGGGTCCCGCCCAGTGCCGTCACGATGCGGTCGTTGCCGTGGTGCGCGGCGTACACCATGTCCAACGGGCCCGCCAGAGACACCACCCGGGTCGGGCGGAACTTCGGATCGGCGCCGAGTTCGTTGGGGTTCAGCTTGTTCCGCGTGCCCGACCAGGTCGCGAGCTGTGCGCCGGCGCTGTGCCCGACGACGAGTTCGTCGTCGGTGGTGATCTCGGGATGACGACGGTCGATCGCCGGCACGTGATCGAGTGCGTCGGCGACATCGGAGAACGTCGTCGGCCAGCCGCCACCCGAGCCGACGCGCCGGTACTCGACGTTGTACACCGCCATCCCGCGCTTGACGAGGTCGAGCGCGTACGGACGCATCGTCTGGGCGTCGAGCTTCGACTTCCATGAGCCGCCGTGGATGAGGACGACGAGGGGGACGGTGTCGGCGGCGTGCTTGCCGGCCGGCAGATAGAAGTCGCCCCAGTTCTGGTCGGGGTCGGCGTCACCGCGTGTCGGATACGCGATGCGCTCGATGCGGATGCCGTCCTCGGCGGTCGACATGATGACGGGCTCGGTTTCGGATGTCGTCGAATCGGCTGCAGACGGGTCGTCGTCCGACGAGCACGATGACAGTGCCAACCCGATCACGACCGTCGCGATCAACCACAGCGGAGTTCGTCGTGTCCTCGACGTCGTGAGAGGCATCGTCGGCGCAACTCCGATCGGGAGGTCGGTGAGATCTTGTCGGTCAGATCCTGTCAGCGTAGTCGAGGGACGGGGCTGATTCGGGCGCAACGGTTTCGGATCTGCGATTGCGCGAGTCGGAGCGGACCGGGTTGAACGACAGCGCGACGACGGCCACGGCCATGATCGTGGCGATCGCGCCGGCCGCAGCGATCTGCGTGATCGTCGGATAGTGCAGTGCGACGATCGTCGGGGCGGCCACCACGATCGCAAGTCCCGCGATGGCGCCGCAGAATCGTGGCGCTCGCCGCGACGCGAACTGCCAGGGGTCGGGCAGCAGCACGCCCAGCCCGATCACCAACAACGTGGAGATGACGACATCGCTGGGCCGGTGCCACCCGGACGCGACCAGCTCGAACTCGATGACGGCGGCCCAGGTGCCGGAGACGGCCAATGTGATCGGCCGGACGATCGGCGGTGTGGCGAGAGCCAGTACGACGACGATCGCGGTGGCCGCTGCGGCGTGGCCACTGGGAGCGGAGTTCGCGGTCTCCGAGATCCATGCGTGCAGTTGCGGACGCGTCAGCACGTGGTCGCGCAGGAAGCGTGCGCCGAGGATGGCGAGCGGTGCGAACGCCAGCAGTGTCAGTGTGCTCGCGACACCGCGGCGCGCCTCTCGGCGGCTGCCGAACCGGCGACACTGACTGAACACGATCACGGCGACAGCCACGCCGACCCACAGGAGCGGACTGGTGACGGCCTCGACACCGAGCGCGGCGGGAAGCTCGGTGACCGGTGGCAGCGACCGGCAGACCTCGAGGAACCACTGGTCGATCCGCTGACCCGCGGGTGTCCACACCGATAGCGCGAAGACGCCGGCTGCGGTCGCGACGAGTGTGACCGCAACCAGCGCTGCGCGTGAGAGGGACTTGGGTCGCGGCGCAGCGACAGTTGCGGTCATGGTGACGACGCTACGAGATGAATCTGGGAACTCCATGCGCGAAACCTGAGGACAGCTGAGACTTTATGCAGAGGGGTTCAGCCCGAAGCCTTCCTGTGACCGCGGCCATAGTTTCTGTGTACAGTCGTACACAAGGACTGGGAGGAGTCCCTGATGGACCTATTGAAATGGAGCAAGCGTCCCGCGGCCGACGTCGAGGCCCGGAAACCCGAGGTCAATATTGTGCGCGGGTTGATCGCGCGTGCCACGACGCCACTCCTTCCCGACGACTACCTCCACCTGATCAATCCGCTCTGGACCGCTCGTGAGCTGCGTGGACGGGTGATCGAGGTGGTGCGGGAGACCGAGGACTCGGCGACCGTCACCATTCGAACCGGGTGGGGATTTCCGGCTTCGTACAAGCCCGGCCAGTATGTGGGTATCGGCCTGCAGGTCGGGGGACGGTGGCACTGGAGGTCCTATTCGCTGACATCGATCGGTGCGTCGGCTGACAAGACCATCGCGATCACCGTGAAGGCCAATCCCGACGGCTTCTTGTCGACACACCTCGTCGACGGCGTCAGCCCCGGAACGATCATCCGTCTCGCTGCGCCGAAGGGAGACTTCCACCTCCCTGAGCCGCTGCCCGACGGCGTGCTCTTCCTGACCGCCGGCAGCGGTATCACGCCGGTCATGTCGATGTTGCGGTCGTTGCGTTCGCGGGAGACGATTCCCGACATCGTGCACGTGCACTCGGCGCCGACGCGCGACGAGGTCATCTTTCTCGACGAGCTCGAGAAGATGGACGTCGACGTCCTGTCCTATGACCTGCAGTTGCGTCTGACTCGCGAGCAGGGCAAGTTCGACATCGAACAACTCGATGCCGAGGTCCCGGACTGGCGTGACCGGCAGTGTTGGGCGTGCGGCCCGGTGGCAATGCTCGACACCGTCGAAGAGCGCTTCACCGAAGAGGGGCTGCGTGACCAGCTCCACATCGAACGTTTCGCCATCGCCCGGACCGATCACGGCGGCGAGGGTGGGACGGTGACCTTCTCCAGATCGGGGAAGACCGCCGAGATAGACGGTGCCACCACGCTCCTTGAAGCAGGCGAGGAGCAAGGCATCCAGATGCCATTCGGTTGCCGGATGGGCATCTGTCAGACCTGCGTGGTTCCTCTCGCCGGGGGATATGTGCGCGACCTGCGCAGCGGCGAGGAACACCGTGAGGGTGAACGAATCCAGACATGCATCAGCAGCGTGTCCGGAGAATGCACACTCGACCTCTAGGGGGCCCGATGGCCATCACCGATATCGATCTCTATGCACACCTGACCGACGCCGACGTCGACGCGCTCGGCGCTGAACTCGACGCGATCCGGCGCGACATCGAAGAATCCCGCGGCGAGCAGGACGCCAAATACATCAGACGCGCGATCACCATCCAGCGGAGTCTGGCCGCCGGTGGTCGGCTGGCTTTGATGTTCAGCAATCGCAAACCCGCTTGGGTGGCGGGCACGGCCATGCTCGGGCTGGCCAAGATCATCGAGAACATGGAACTCGGCCACAACGTGATGCACGGGCAGTGGGACTGGATGAATGACCCCGAGATCCACTCGTCGTCGTGGGAGTGGGACACCACCTGTCCGAGCGTCCAATGGAAGCACTCGCACAACTTCGTCCATCACAAGTACACGAACATCGTCGGGATGGATGACGATGTGGGCTACGGCATCCTGCGTGTCACCCGCGATCAGCCGTGGGAGTGGTGGAACGTCGGCAACCCGATCTACAACCTCACGCTCGGGACCTTCTTCGAATACGGTGTCGCACTTCATCATCTGGAGACGGAGAAGCTGCGCAACAAGGAGAAGTCCTACCGGCAGGCGTTCAAGGATCTGCGGATCATCGGCCGTAAGGTCGGCAAGCAGGCCGCCAAGGACTATCTCATCTTTCCTGCGCTCGCCGGCAAGAACTGGAAGTACACCATCGCGGCGAACTTCACGTCCAACATCATCCGCAACTATTGGGCGTATGGCGTGATCTTCTGTGGTCACTTCCCGGACGGAGCCGAGAAGTTCACCGTCGAGGAGTACGAGAACGAGGATCAGCCGCGCTGGTATCTCCGACAGATGTTGGGGTCGGCCAACTTCCGCGCCGGACCGCTGATGCGGTTCATGAGCGGCAATCTGAGCCACCAGATCGAGCATCACCTGTTCCCCGACCTGCCGAGCAATCGCTACGAAGAGATCGGTGTTCGGGTCCGCGAACTCTGCGACAAGTACGACTTGCCGTACACGACAGGCTCGCTGGCGAATCAGTACTACCAGTCGTTCCGGACCATTGCGAAGCTCGCGCTGCCCAACGCCCTGCTGAAGGCAACGTCCGACGACGCACCGGAGACTGCCTCGGAACTCCGATTCGCCGTGCGCGAGGGCATGCAGAACCACTTCGGCGTCGATCCGACGACAGGGCGCCGACGAGGATTGCGGACAGCCTTGCGCGAACTGAAGAACGCCCCGGTACAGCCGGCGGCGTGAGGTTTCGCCCCCGCTGATCGAGCAGCCGGTCGTGCCGGCTGCTCGATCAGCGAGTGCTCGCCCGCTTTTCACACTGTTGAGTTGTCAAGGTACGGATGCGGTCCCGGCGTGGCCGGGTGCGAGATTGCGGTCGGCGTGGAGAGTCGGTTATGGGGTCAGGCGGCGGTGGGCAGGTTGTCGAGGGTCGGGGTGCGTCGGTTGTAGCTGGGTACGGGCCTTCGGTGGGGGTCGACGGTGGTCGGTGGTGTCAGCCAGGGGTGGTGGTCGGCGCCGATGAACACGTCCCACCCGTTGTGGTGGACGTCGGCGTGACACGACGGGCACAGCAGGCACCCGTTCTCCAGGCAGGTGTCACCGCCCTGGCTCCAGTGGTCGATGTGGTGGGCGTGACAGCGTTCAGCTGGCGCACCGCATTTGATGCAGCATCTGTCGCGGATGTAGAGGGCTGTGCGTTGTGCGGGGGTGAACAGGCGTTTGTCTCTGCCGACGTCGAGCGGGACGGTTTCGCCGTCGACGAGTAGTGGTGTGATGGTCGGGTCGCAGGCCAGGCGGTTCATCGTGGCGCGGGTGACCGATCCCATATGTTCGAGTTCGGACAGTCGCGGATCATCGGCGGGAATGGTCAGCAGCACATGAGTTCTCGGAACAATGGCCGCGCCGTTCCCGCCGGCGGCGGCGATGTCGAGCAGGGTCTCCAGTGCGTCGGCGAGGCGTCGTTCGGTGGAGCGGGCGTCGGGGGACCCGTCGGGTTCTGGACGAGGCGCACCGTGGCGTTCCATCGCGGCCTGGAACTTCTCGCCGACCTCGACATCGAGATCGGCCTCGACATGGATGCGCCCGTCTGTGGTCTTACTCTTCGTGAGCGTGTTGATGCTGCGGTCTTCCGCGGCAGGCACGCCGCCGTCGGTGTCGTCGGCGATCAGGTTGCCCAGGGTGCGGGCACGATCGACGATTTCGGCGGGGGTGGCGCCGGAGAAGTGTTGGGCGAGAAGATCTGTCACATAACTTAGACGTCCACCGTCGTCGATCGGTTCCGGTGATCTTTTCCCGATGTGCTCGACGCCGCGGACGATGGCATCGACATGTTCACCGGAGATGACACCGTCGGCGGCGTGGGCGGCCAATGTCGGCAGTGTGGTGAGCGATCCGGCGATACGGATCAGTCGTTGGGCGACGGCAGGCGCTACTCCCATGGCAATCAACAACTCTCGGGTGCTACGCCCGTGGTCTTTCGCGACCCGCAACCGGTCGAGGGCGGCGGTCAGGACTGCGGCGTGATGATCGATCAGGTTGCGCAGCGTCAGAAGCGCCCGCATCGCGTCGAATGCGAGAGGACCAGTCATGTCAGCGTCGTCGACGCGCAGATCGTGGACGGCGTCAGAGATGTCAGAGATGTCGTCGATGATGCTCACAGCAGTCCCCCAAGAGTCGACAGATCAGGCCAGCAGGAGACTCATCGGATTCTTGGGGCCACACCCAGGAGTGTGGCGGTAACGCACATCAATTTGAACCTGCTGACAACCAAAGTATCGAATGGGTGTTCGAGTGTCAAGGGCGGGAGGTCGCCGGTCAGAAACTCGCCGTTGGCGCACCCATTCCGGGGTCGATGGTTACCGGCCCGTCCTTCGACGGAGCGATCGGGAAGTCGAATATCGCGGTCGGAATATAGACTGTCGCACAGGAATTCGGAATGTCCACGACACCGGACAGTCTGCCTTCGATCGGTGCCGAACCAAGTAGAAGGTATGCCTGCTCGGGGCTGTAACCGAACTTGGTGAGGTAGTCGATGGCGTGCAGGCAGGCCCGCTGATAGGAGAGGTCCGAGTCCAGATAACGCTGCTCGCCGTCGAGTGTCACCGAGGTCCCGGAGAACGCAATCCACTCCGAGTACTGGGGATCGGTGTTGCCGGGCATGAAGATCGCGTTCTCGCTGACCCCGTAGGTCTCCATGCCGCCCTTGATCAGGTCGACGTGCAGGTCCATGAACCCACCCATCTCGATCGCGCCGCAGAACGTGATCTCGCCGTCGCCTTGGGAGAAATGGAGGTCGCCGAACGACAGCTTCGCTCCCGGCACGAATACCGGATAGAACACGCGCGTGCCCTTGGTGAGGTTCTTGATGTCCTGGTTTCCGCCGTTCTCCCGTGGCGGTGCAGTGCGGGCGGCTTCGCCGGCCACTCTGTCGAACTCGGCTCCGGTGAGCGTCCCGAGAATCGCATCCTTGGGTTGGGGAGGTAGCGCGAGAGGAGGCACCCGCTCGGGATCGGTGGCGATGAGGGCTGCCTCTCGCGCGTTCCACCTGCCGAGCAACTCGGGTGAGGGTGCGGTGCCCATCAGTCCGGGGTGCACGATTCCGGTGTACTTCACGTGGGGCACATGTCGCGATGTCGTGCTCTGGCCGCTGAAGTCCCAGATCGCCTTGTAGGCGTCCGGGAACTGATCGGTGAGGAAGCCGCCACCGTTCTGCTTGGCGAAGATGCCGGTGTATCCCCATCCCTGTCCGGCGAGCGGGCCCGAGTCCTCCTGAGGGATCGGCCCCACGTCGAGGATGTCGACGATGAGCAGGTCGCCCGGCTCGGCTCCCTCGATCGCGAACGGACCGGACAGCACGTGCACGCCGTCCAGCGGTGCGTTGAGAATGTCGTCGGCGGAGTCGTCGTTGTGGATCGCCCCGTCGAACCACTCTCGGCAGTGCGCGCGAAAGGTGTCGCCGGGCTTCACGGTCACCGCCGCCGGGATGTCGGGGTGCCATCGATTGTGTCCGACGATCTTCTGCTCGGTGAAACTCTTCGACGAATCCAACGGGAACAGTAACTCTGGCACGGAGAACTCCCTCATCTGATCGCTACCGACACTCGTGAGTTTAGTGAGGACGCACGACATCGGCAGGCCGACGACGAAGGTGGCCGTCGTTCACACGACGGTCCATGCGCCGGCGGCTACTCTGACTGCATGCCGACCTACGTCTACCGGTGCGACGACGTGTGTGATGACTTCACGCAGCGGCATCCCATGGCCGACATCCCGGACGCCGCGTCATGTCCGGGCTGCGGGCGTGACGCCCGACGTGTCATCGGCGCGCCCGCGCTCGGTGCCGGAGAGTCGTCCGCGATGCGACTCCACGACGCGACCAGGTCCACCGCGGACTCGCCTGCTGTCGTGACGAATGTGCCGGGGCGGCGCCGGAAGACGACTCCCGTGTCGTCGAATCCCTTGCACCGCAAGCTACCGCGTCCCTGATCAGCTCACTCTCGTGTACACCAGATCGAAATCGGTGCGGTATTCGCCGGCTTCGGCGGCCTCCCACTGCCCGGTGATGGTTCGGCCGTCCGCGCCGAATCGCCCGACGAAACGCTGCGCGAAGGGCTCGCCGTTGCGCCACAATCTCCACTCGCCGTCGGCAATCGACATCTGATAGATGCGGCAGACACCTCGACTGTCGGAGTAGAGCTGCGTGTACGTGCCGTTGGCGGCATCACATCCGATGACGGCGACGGTGTCCGGTGCCTCGGGCAGATCCATGGAGGTCCGCTGGATCAGCAGCTGACGGGTCGGGAGCCATTCGACGGACATCGAACCGCCACCGGGCCACGGTTCCCCATTCGGCCAGTGCGCGGCGACGGTCCAGTCGCCGACGAGCGGTTGCAGTTCGCGAAGCGCCTCCTCCGCAGTGGGCTGATCCATGGCTGCCCTCCTCGGTGCCGTGCGTGTCTCGTACGGGTAGACCCGCCGCGCGCCACGAAATCATCGTTCGCCGCGACGCACTCGGACACCATGGATGTTCCCGAGTCGCGGTGAAATCGGTCGACTGATGCATTTTCCGTTCTGCCGCTTCGATTGTGGGGAGCTCCTCCCTAACGTCAGGGGCGTCCCACACCTCGAGCAATCGGATGCGAACATGCGAACTCCACTGCGCGGAACACCCGTGGTCGCGGCGGTGATCACTGCGATCGCCGCGATCCTGATCGTCGTTCTCCCGGCGGCGAATGCCGTAGCCGCCTCACCCAAGAACAGCGGCACGTCCAGCCAGTCCCATTCGGGGCCGGGAAAGAGTCAGAAGCCCAAACCTCCGTCCGCGGGAAGCCGTGGACCGGATGCGAAGACGCTCAATCCGCGGCCGCCGGCACCGCGGAACAACGCACCCTCCCAGTCGTCGCCGGGCACTGGCGCGCCCGGTGGGAGCCACCAGCAGGCACCACCGAAGAAGCCCCGCAAGCCCATCCCGAAGCCGGATCGGGGCCCGCACAAGTTCTCGCCGAAGACCAAGGCGCCGGGCAATTCTTCGAACTATGACAAGCCGGGCAGCAACAGGGACAAATCCGGCAGTTCTGCGCGTGATCGAGATGAGCGCGATGGGCGCTCCGGGCCGTCGCAGAATCGTGGTCCCAACAAGTTCTCTCCGAGAACACCGTCGCGCCCGGACACGTCGTCCGACCGCGGCTCCCACAGCACACCCGGCGCCGACAAGAACAAGAGCAAGCGTCCCCGTGACCGGTCGGAGGATGTCCCGGCAACGCCGATGGACAACCCCGCGATGGACGGCACCGACAACAACGGTGACGGCATCGTCGACAACGAGAATCCCTACGAGGAACTCCCGGTGATCGAGATCCAGCCGCCGCGGGGCGGTGGCGGTCCGCTTCCCGGCCTGAAGCCGTCGGGCCCGCAGTCACCGCGGGCGCAGACGCCGAAGGAAGGTGCGCCGAAGGAAGGTGCGCCGGCGGAGAACGCCCCCGGCAAGAACGATCGAAGCGATCGCGGCGATGGCCGTGACGAGCGAGGGCGGTTCGCCAATGGGAACGACGGTCGCAGTGGAAAGGCCGCTGAGAAACGCGAACTGGACAATCTCGAGAAGCGCACCGGAAAGCCGATCATCCGTGAGCAGAGACAAGCACGGATCGACGGCGTACCGCGTAGCCGGTTCTACGATGGACTGATCCCGAATGGTGACGGAACGTACTCGGGGATCGAGGTGAAGAGCGGGGGCGCCAAGAAGAGTGGTTGGCAGAAGCGGTTCGATGACATGGTCAGCCCGGAGCGCCCCGCATACGTGAAGCTTCCGGATGGGAGCAGAGTTAAGATCACGAAGGTCATCGACATCACGGCGCCGGAGTAGACGACATGAAACCCACTCACATCTACGAGTTCTCCGACGGCACGACCATGACACTCGGGCCTGATGACGACACCTCGCTGTTGACTCATCCGCTGACCGTCCTCGACGGTGACGACGAGAACCACATCATCCTGTCTCGGCTGGTCCGGCAAGAATGGCCCGACGATCTGTCGACTGATGAGCGCGAGACGTCGTTGTCGTCGTTCCTCCAGGCGGGAGGTAGTGCCGCGGCGATGACCCTCGAAGTACGTCGGCGCGAGCCTGACGGCTCCTACCGGCAGTACATTGTCGGGAGGCCCACCGACCGCCCGGCGGACGAGTCGACAACGTCCATTCAGGTGGGTGAGCATTCGTACGCGGTGGCGCCCAACGAGTGTTTTACCGCCGATCAGGCAGGGGAGATCGTGATCTTCTACTACCGCAACGACGGTGTGCCCGAGGGTTCCACTCTGCGAGAACTGCAGCGCTGACCCGTCACTGTCGGCGCCTTTTGGGCCTGTCGGGCGTCCGCCGCCGCATCTTCTCCATCGCGTCCACCGACTCCAACGCGGCACCCAGCGACCTGATCGCATGACGCCACACGTTCGCTTCGGCGGTGCACTCGGTTGTCGGGTCGCCGGCCTCCTTGCGGGTTCGCTCGTCGATCAGGCAACGATTCGCCTGCTGCGCGCAGTGACGGATATAGCGAAGCACGGTGTCGCGATCGAACCCGCAGATCGCGGCGACGGTGAATCCGTCGGAGCGGACGTTGTCCCGGATCAGATCCAGGACGGCGTCGAGGCCGGGAGGCGCCGACGAATCGCGCAGACCATCGGTCTCCGGAAGCGTGGTGTGGCTGCACATACGATCGATCTCGGCAGCGGAGTCCCGTAGGAAGGCCGACCAGTGATCCAGGGCTGCTTGGACATTCGCTCGATGGAACACAGCGCAGTCCACCCGGAGCAGTGCGTGCACTCGACCGGACTCCACCGCGAAGGACACCCCGGGCCACCGTCGGGCGTTGGTCGTGAGGTAGCGCGCGGCCGAACCTGAATCGGGTACGGGAGCGGTCAGGACGGCACAGAACTCGATCGCGACCCCTGCCGCCGACGCCTGGATCGACGACGCGACCGGGATGGTCGGCAGGCCGATCGTGTGATCCACGGGATCGACCTCGACGAGCAGACCGGTCATCTGCTCGATGGCAGATCTCGTGCGCCGCAGCAGGTCTTCGGTCCCGGTGGGGACGGTGGCGACCTCGATGGTCGGCTCGGGTGGATGGTGTGGGGCGCCCACGCCGACGTCGGGTGAGCCGAGGAACGCGGGATCGACGACGTCCCAGACATTGCGAAGAGCAGCGACCACACGCTCTGCCAGATGGTCGGCGTGACGTCGTCCGGCTTCGATGATCACCGTGCCGTCGCGAAGGGTGCGCCACCCCTCTGAACACAGCAGTTCGACGGCGGCCGTCTGAGTGTCGTGGTCGTCGGGGAGAGCCGAGTCGCCGGCGCGAATACGGATCCGGTGAGCGCCGGTGAGTGTCGCCGTGAGCAGGGGCGTGCTGTCGCCGACTCGCGCGATGGGCAGCGTGGTGTCGTCGTCGGCGAGCCCGGCGAGGGCGTCGCCCAGCGCGATCCGGTAAGAACGCCAAGCGGTGTCGATGTGGTCGTCGAAGTTGGTACCGCGTCGGAGCCGCGTGTTGTCGGGCGGGTCGGTCATGGCGGCTCCTTTCAGCGGCGGTGGTCTCGATACGCACCTCGCCCAGGGGCTCGGTGCTACTCGACCAGCGGTGGTGGCACCTCGGCCGGGGGCTCGGTGCTACTCGACCAGCGGTGGTGGCACCTCGCCCGGGGCCTCGGTGCTACTCGACGAGCGGTGGTGGCACCGGTGACTCCTGCTAGGTCTGACGACACCGTACGGCGACGGTCCGACAGAATCGGAGACGAGCACGAGGCCGCGCGCCGGAGGTCGTCCGACGCGCAGCCCCGATCAATCGCAGGTCAGGTCACATCGCCGGCGGCATCATCACCGTGTCGATGAGGTAGACGGTGGCGTTGGCGGTCTTCACGCCGCCGCACACGACGCCGGACTCGTTGGCCTTCAGGTTGTCGCCGGAGCCGGTCACGTTCACGTTCTGGCCTTCGAGCGTCTTGTGCTCACCCGCAATGGCATCCGGGGCGATCTGACCCGAAACAACATGGTAGGTGAGGATATTCGTGAGAAGATCCTTGTCGGTCTTCAGCTTGTCGACGGTTTCCGCAGGAAGCTTCGCGAAGGCGTCGTCGGTCGGCGCGAACACCGTGTACTCACCGTTGTTCAGCGTATCCACAAGGTTCACTTCGGGATTCAGCTGTCCGGACACGGCCTGCGTCAGGGTCTTGAGCATCGGGTTGGCCGCAGCTGCGGTGGCCACGGGCGCCATCGCCATTCCATCGACCGATGCCGGTCCGGTCGGATTCGCTTCCGCGTATGCCGCGCAGCCGGGTCCGACAAGACCTGAAGCCGGTGAGGCAGAGGCGCTTCCGGACTCCATGCTGCTCTGCATGCCGCTCATCGGGGCCATGCTCGTTGCGCTGGAGGCGGAGTCGGAACTGTCGTCCGAGGAACAGCCGGCCACCAGACCGATGGTCAGGGCGACCCCCGACGCCAATGTCAGGACGCGATGAGTTCGCTTGAGAGCCATGATCGATCCAATCTGTGGTTGACGCCCGCCGCGTGGCGGGTCACTGAGTCATTCGGTGTGCATCACCCCGCGGATGGGTCGAGTTGTGGTCGAGTCTGTTTCACGGTCGCGACAACGGGCTCGGACGTAGTGACTTCGCGTACGACCCATCCGCACACCGACGCGGTGCGAATAGGAGAGTGAGACCGCAGAGGCCACCGACACCGTGGACAAGGCCACCGCGGAGAAAGGAGGCTGTCATGGGTACCCGGGTCGAGACATGCCTCCGTGCCGGTGTAGCGGGTCTGGTGTCTGTCCTCGCCGGCGTCGCGGTGGGAGAGCTCGTCGCCCTCCCCATCTCCGGATATGCCTCGCCGTATCAGGCCGTGGCCGCGTTCTTGGTGGACCACGCCCCCGCACCCGCGCGAGAGTTCGCCATCGACACCTTCGGTACCGCCGACAAGACCGCGCTGATGGTCGGGGTGGGGGCCGTGCTTGTCGTCCTCGCCGTGGTGGCGGGCCTGCTGCAGTCGTGGCGACCGCCGTGGGGGCTGGCCGTCGTCGCGGTGTTCGCAGCTTTCGGTGTTGTCGCGGCCGTGACCCGGCCGACGATGGAACCCGCATTCGTGATCCCACCTCTGGTGGCCGGGGTCGTCTCCGGCGTCGCGCTCGTCGTGCTCTGCCGCGGCGCCGCACCCCGAGAGGAAGGAACTGACGGCGGTTGGAGCCGCCGCCAGTTCATCGGGGCCGTCGGTGTGCTCACGGCGGTCGCGGCACTGTCAGCGGTGGTGGCCCGGCAGGCCGGACGCGCCGGTGACATCATGGCCGAACGTCTACGACTCACGCTGCCGAGACCGACGTCCACGGCGGCGCCGGTGCCCGCCGGTGTCGACGTCGACGTGGACGGGGTGACCCCGTTCTTCTCCGACAACGCCACGTTCTATCGCATCGACACGGCACTGCAGGTGCCGCGGCTGAGCACCGCCGACTGGCGACTGCGGATCCACGGCATGGTCGACCGAGAGATCACCCTCACCTGGGACGACCTGACCGCGATGCCCGCCATCGAACGGATCATCACCCTGACCTGCGTCTCCAACGAAGTCGGTGGTGATCTCGCCGGGAACGCACGGTGGCTCGGCGTGCCGATGAGAGACATCCTGACGCAGGCCGGGGTCCGGACAGATGCGGACATGCTGTTGTCCACGAGTGTCGACGGCTGGACGTCGGGCACCCCGCTGGCCGACATCACCGACGGCCGCGACGCCCTCCTGGCCATCGGGATGAACGGCGAACCGCTGCCACTCGAACACGGATATCCGGTCCGGCAGGTCGTGCCCGGTCTCTACGGTTTCGTCTCGGCGTGCAAGTGGGTTGTCGACTGGGAGATCACCCGGTTCGATCGCGCCCGGGCCTATTGGACCGACCGTGGTTGGGGCGTGCGAGCGCCGATCAAGACAGCCTCACGGATCGATCGTCCCGCACCGCTGTCGAGGCAACCGGCCGGACGGGTGGTGGTCGCCGGGACCGCGTGGGCGCAGCATCGTGGGATCAGCGCCGTCGAGGTCCGTGTCGACGACGGACCCTGGCAGCCGGCCGACCTCGCCCCGCAGTACTCGATCGACACGTGGCGGCAGTGGGTCTTCGACTGGGATGCCACACCGGGCCAGCACACGGTGTACTGCCGCGCGACCGATGCGGCGGGACGAACCCAGCCCGAACAGCGCGTCGCGCCGATTCCCGACGGCGCCACCGGATGGCACAGCCGGGTGTTCCGGATCGAGGGCTGATCAGACGCGTGTCGGCGCCCGCCCGAAGACCATCGAGTCCTCGATGTCGTCGAACCGGTGGTCGATGGCGTCGCGGTAGTAGTTGTGCCGCACCCGCCAGTGGCCGTGGGTCCCCGACTTCGGCAGCGCCTCCGGCGCACGCTCCACATATCCGGCTTTGAGGTCCCAGAGGGGCTGTGCCGTCATGGATTGCGCGCCGAGATGTGGATACGCGTGCGTGTATCCGTGAGAGCGCATGTAGCGCAACAACTTCGCGACGGCACGTGCGGTCATGTCGGCGCGCAGGGTCCAGGACGCGTTGGTGTAGCCCACCGACCAGGCGAGATTGGGGACATCCTCGAGAAGGTGGCTCTTGAACACGAACCGATCGTGCGGCTTGATCTCCGCGTCGTCGACGCGGATCCGGATGCCGCCGAATGCCTGCAATTGGAGCCCGGTGGCGGTCACGATGAGGTCGGCGTCGAGATGGCGACCGGATGTCAACGTGATGCCGGTGGCGTCGATCCGGTCGATGTGGTCGGTGACCATCTCGACGGTGCCGTTGGTGATGTCGGCGAAGAGATCGCCGTCGGGCACCATGCACATGCGCTGGTCCCACGGGTCATACGCCGGGTTGAAGTGCACGTCGACGGGATAACCCTCGGGCAGTTCCTTGCGGACCCCCGCGGTGAGCAGCTTGCGGCCGACCTTCGGGAAGCGATGCAACCCGTGCACCATCGCCGCGGTCTGCGCGGCGTAGCGCGTGCGGATGACCTGGTGCGCGGCGCGCGGCGGCAGCAGCTTCCGAATCCACGGATTGATCTTCTGCTCCTGCGACATCGACGCGATGTAGCTCGGCGAGCGCTGCAACATGACGACGTGACCGGCCGTCTTGGCGAGGGACGGGATCAGGCTGACCGAGGTGGCGCCGCTGCCGATCACCACGACCTGTTTGCCGGCGTGGTCGAGGTCGTCGGGCCAGTGTTGTGGGTGCACGACGCGTCCCTCGAAGTCGTCGAGACCGGGGAAGTGCGGGGTGTACGGCTCGTCGTAGTCGTAGTATCCGGTCGCGAAGTACACGAATCGACACCGCAACGTCTGCTCGTTGCCACCCATCCTCGAGGTGATGGTCCAGGTGTCCGTCCCGGAATCCCAGTTCGCGGTCTGCACATGATGGCCGAATCGGATGTGGTCGTCGATGCCGTGCTTCGCAGCGGTCGTCTCGACGTACTCGCGGATGCTGGCTCCGGAGGCCAGCGCCTCGGGCCGACGCCACGGCTCGAACGGGAAGCTCAGCGTGTAGATGTCGCTGTCCGACCGAATACCGGGATAGCGGAAGAGGTCCCACGTTCCGCCGACGCGTTCGCGACGCTCCAGGATCAGATACTTCAGCGACGGGTTCTCGCTGCGCAATCGGTACGCGGCGTCGATCCCCGACAAGCCTGCGCCGATGATGATGACGTCATGCAGTGTGTCGTCGCCGTCCGACGGCGACCTCTCGACAGTCGAATCGGTGTCACTCATCCGGGGACCTCCTCGTCGAGTTCCGTCAATCACTCACGCAGGCAATACCTTCGTGATCGCATCCGATGTGGCAACCGTAGTTCTCCGACGTCGGGTTGGGCGCAGAATCCGGCTTGTGGCATCCCACGCGCCTCCCGATCGCGATCTGATCGTCCCGGTCATCCGTCCTCGTCGGTCCCTGACGAGTGCTGCTGTGGCGCTGTCATGCGGCCCCGACCCCTGCACGACAACGACCCGACATCAGCACCGCTCCGCCCACGAAGTGCGACAGCGGTGTTGCATGTACGCTAGGCCGGTGACGGTCGCCGCGCAAGTACGAGCAGACGTGGAGCGCAACCGGGCAGCGATCATCGCGGGCGCGATCAGTCTGCTGGGTCAGTCGCCGAACGCCTCGATGCAGCAGATCGCTGAGTCCTCCGGTGTCAATCGCGCGACGCTGTATCGGCACTTCACCAACCGGGAGCACCTGCTCAAGGCCCTGCACGAGGAAGCCGTCGAGGCCGCAGCCGCGCTCGGGCGGGCGCTGCCGTCGGACAGCCCGGTCGTGCCGGCGCTCACCGGCTACCTCGACGACGCGATCACGATCGGAGAGCGCTACCGGTTCATCCTCATGTACCGGCGCACGGACCCGGCGATGTTCGAGGTCGAGGCCCGCGCGAGCGCACCCGTCGTGAAGGCGATCCGGAGAGGACAGAAACACGGCGAGATCGACGCCCGCCTCGACCCGGTGTTCGCGGCCGGCCAGATCACCATGCTCGTGATCGGTGCCGTCGGCCTGGTCGAACGCGGGGCGATGACGCTCGAGGATGCGCGAGCGCAGGCGCAACTCGCGTTCGGGAAAGAGATCGACCCGACGTAGGCCGCGCGCCGCGCCTCCCGACCAAGCGCCGGCCCCTTCCGCCCTCGCGCCGATCGTGCAACACTCGTTGTCAGATCTGAACGCCACCGCCCCACAGCCCAGGGAGAGTGCACATGCGGGAGGACAAGGTCACCTATTGCCGGATCTGCGAACCGTTGTGCGGTCTGATCGCGACGGTCGAGGACGACGAACTCGTCGCTCTGCGACCGGATCGGGATCATCCGTTGTCGAAGGGATTCGCCTGCCCCAAGGGCATCGCGTTCACCGAGATCGTCAACGACCCTGATCGCGTGCTGCATCCGTTGCGCCGCACCGCTGACGGCGAGTTCGAGCAGGTGTCGTGGGACACCGCGCTGGCCGACATCGGTGAACGGCTGCGCGGCGTCCATCGCCGCCACGGGAGTTCGGGGATCGGTTGGTACTTCGGCAATCCGGCGACGTTCTCGACGGGCCACACGATCTGGGCGGCGGCGTTCATGGCGCTGCTG
This sequence comes from Gordonia sp. OPL2, assembly GCF_003797825.1. Taxonomy (GTDB): domain Bacteria; phylum Actinomycetota; class Actinomycetes; order Mycobacteriales; family Mycobacteriaceae; genus Gordonia. The sequence goes on along the minus strand of NZ_RKME01000007.1, from coordinate 57,504 downwards.
GGCTCCCCGCACGTGTACTCGGCCGGTTCGCAGGACGTGAACAATCGTTTCGTCGCGAGCCACTTCCTCTACGGGAATCCGGTTGCGGCTCCCGTGCCCGACGTCAACCGGACCGACCTCCTCGTCGTCATCGGGGCGAATCCCGTGGTCTCGCACGGAAGTGTGATGAGTTCACCGCGAATCCGGGAGGGGCTCAACGCGATCACTGCACGCGGAGGCCGTGTGCTCGTCGTCGACCCGCGGCGCACCGAGACCGCGCGTGAGCACGAGTGGTTGCCGATCGTGCCCGACACGGACGCACTCTTCCTGTTGTCGCTGCTGCACGTGATGTTCGACGAACGACTCGTGGACGAGAAGCGGCTGCGCCGGCAGGCGTCGGGGGTGGACACGATCGAACGCGTCGTCGCCGGCTACTCGCCCGAGACGACGCAGTCACGCACGGACGTCCCCGCCGAGGTGGTGCGTGAACTCGCGAGGTCGCTGGTCCGGACCGAACGGGCGGCGGTCTACGGGAGAGTCGGAACGTGTCTGGGGCGCACGGGAACCCTGACGACGGCACTGCTGGACATGGTGAATCTGGTCGCGGGCAATCTCGACGTCGTCGGCGGTTCGATGTTCGGCGATCTCGGGATCCCGGGACAGCGACTGGGAGTGTCTGCACTGCAGCGGCTCTCGGGATTCACGTGGTCCGGTCGGCGGAGCAGGGTCGGGAATCTGCCGCAGGTTCTCGGGACCGCCCCGGCTTCGGTCATGGCCAAGGAGATCACCACCGCGGGTGACGGACAGCTGCGCGCTCTGTTCGTCAGCGCGGGAAATCCGGTGTTGTCGGTACCCAACGGGGCGGAATTGAGTTCTGCGTTGGATGATCTCGACCTGATGGTGTCGCTGGACATCTACCGGAACGAGACCAACGCACACGCCGACTACATCCTGCCTGCCACGACGATGTACGAGCGTGGGGACTTCCTGTTGCCCTTCCAGGCCCTGTTCACGACACCGTTCAAGCAGGCGACAGATCCCGTCATCAGCCCGCGCGGCGAGGCGCGCGAGGAGTGGACGGTCATCAACGACTTGATCGCGGCGCTGTCGCGACGCTCGCCGCTGGTGGGTGCGCTGCACCTGATGAACTCCGCCGGGGCCAGGGTCGGCCGGATGTGGGGGCCGCGTCAACTGTCGGATCTGGTGCTCCGGATGGGCTCCGGCGGTGATCGCTTCGGCCTACGCCGCGGTGGACTGTCCTACCGAAAACTGGTGCAGGACAATCCGCACGGCGTGGTCATCGCCGACGGACTCGAGGCCGGCCGCCTGCGCGACACGGTCACCTTCCGCGACCGCAAGGTGCGCCTGGACGCACCCGAAATCCTCGCCGAACTCGACCGCCTCGCCGTCGACGACGATCCACGACTTCCGTTGCGGCTCATCGGCATGCGCGAGATAAGATCGGAAAACAGCTGGCAGCACAATGCGCCCATGCTCCTGCGTGGCGGCCGGCGGCACTGTGCTCGCATGCATCCCGACGACGCCCAGGAACGCGGGGTCGCCGAAGGAGATCTGATCAGGGTGACCTCGGCGCACGGTCACATCGAGCTACCTGTGTCGCTCACCGACGACATCAAACGCGGGGTCGTCGCAGTCCCGCACGGCTGGGGTCACAACGGCTCCGGCGGGTGGACACGCGCGAACGCCGCCGCGGCCACGGAACTCGGCAGCGGCGGCGCCAACGTGAACGCACTCATCTCGTCGGATCCGGAGGATCTGGAACGACTGGCCGGCATGGCCAACATGACCGGTGTCCCGATCGAGGTCGCCCTGCTCGATCCCGCCGCCGACGCGGATGGACGTCGTCAGACGGCGGTCTCGACGCGCTGACCGTCAGTCCAGGCCCCACTCGGCGAGTTCGGGACCGTCGTAGAGGGCCGCCATCGTGCTCTGACCGTCAAGGGCCTCGCGGATGATGTCGGCGTGCCCGGCGTGGTGGGCGGTCTCACGAAGCTTGTGCAGCATCATCTTCCGGATCGTCCACCATTCGCGTTCGGGCTGCCACGGGGCGGTCATCTGGGGGATCAGCACATCCAGACTGTCCACCTCGGCCACGTACGCGTCGAGAGCCGCGGCCGCGCGGTCGTACTCCTCCACCCAGTCGGCGAACGTCTCGCCGTCGGTCAGATCGTAGGCATGGGCGGCCTGCTCCATGTCGAACTCCGCCGTCTCGTCGCGGTCGACGAGCTCCTGCAGGGTGCCCTGTTCGCCCATCGCGAGATGCTTGACCAGACCGCCCAGGGTCAGCTCGCTGACGGTGGTGCGCTGACGCGCCTGCTCCTCGGTGATGCCCTTCAGAGTGACCTTGAAGAGCGCCCGCTGATCCGCGATGAGCGTGAGGAGGTCTTCCTTCTCACCGCTCACCGTGAACGGCAGAGTGACGGGGGTATAGGTGCCGGCCATGATCTTCCCTCTCGTTGTCCTTGCTGGTGAGGACTACGTTATGAGGAATTGAGGACAGGTTCGGTCCGCGTTGAGAAATGGGTGTGGGGATGACCCTTCGTGACGCTCGCAAGCTCGCTCCTCAGGGATCGGGGTGAGGTTCGCGAGTTCGCTGTTCAGGGGTCGGGGTGAGGTTCGCGAGGTTCGCTTCGCAGGGATCGGGTGAGGTTCGCGAGGTTCGCTGTTCAGGGGTCGGGTGAGGTTCGCAGGCTCTTCTCAGGGATCCGGTGACCCCTCACTGACGCAACAGGAACCGTTGGATCTTGCCGCTCGGTGTCTTGGGCAGGGCGTCGACGAAGTGCACCGCACGCGGGTACGCGTGCGCGGCGAAGCCGGTCTTGACCAGCTGTTGCAGCTCGCGTTCGAGGTCGTCGGTACCGGTGACGCCGTCGGCGAGGACGACGAACGCCTCGAGGACCTCGCCACGCAGCTCATCGGGCCGCCCGACGACGGCGACGTCCACCACGGACGCATGGGTGATCAGCACGCTCTCGACATCGAACGGCCCGATCCGGTAACCCGCCATGATGATCACGTCGTCGTCGCGGGCGGTGAAGAAGTAGCGACCGTCGTCGTCGATCCGTCCGGTGTCGCCGGTCAGATACCAGGCGCCGTCGGCGGTGAAGCGCGCCGCGGTCTTGTCGGGGGCGTCGAGGTAGCCGGTGAAGAACATGAGCGGGCTCTGGGCGACCTCGATGGCAACCTGTCCGTCGACGATGCCGGTCGAGAAGCCGGGCATCGGGGTACCCATCGACCCGGGGACCAGCGGTTGCGCGACATCGGGGTGCCAGTGGTTGTTGATGAACATGCCGTGTTCGGTCTGGCCGTAGTGGTCGCGGACCTCGCAGGCGATGGCGATCTGGGCCCACGCGATCACGTCCGGGGTCAGGGGCTCGCCCGCCGACGACGCGCGCCGCAACGTGAGCCCGGTGAACGACGGGTCCTTCGACAGGGAGCGGTAGACGGTCGGCGCGGCCGCGAAGTTGGTGACCCCGAGCTCGGCCATGATGCGGGTGGTGAGATCCGCCGAGAATCCGGCGTGCAGCAACAGGTTTCGTCGGCCCACGGCCATCGGCCCGAGGATTCCGTAGTAGAGGCCGTACGCCCAGCCGGGGTCGGCGGCGTTCCAGAACACGTCGTCGGCGGTCACGTCGAGTCCGTAGTGCATGTAGCAGGAGAACGCGGCCAGCGCCCGCACCGGGACCTCGACCCCCTTGGGAGAGCCGGTGGTGCCACTGGTGAACAGCAGGACGAGTGCCCCGTTGCCGCCGACGGCGACCGAACGGTCGAGGGGCTGACTGCCGGTGACGAGCGCATCGAACTGCTCGCCGGCCACGATCGTGGTGATGCCGTCGATGTCGTCCAGTTTGGCGGCCTGACCCGGCTCGGTCACGACGACCTTCGCCCCGCCCGCCCTCACGCGCATCTCGATCGCCGGGGGTGCGAACGCGGTGAACAGCGGGATGTACACGGCACCGAGGCGCGCGATGGCGAGCAGCGTGATGACCAGTTCCGCGCGCTTGCCCATCAACACCCCGACTGTGTCGCCCTGCCCCACACCGCGCGCGGCGAGCGCCGTCGCGAACCGCTTCGACGCGTCCGCGAGTTCCCCGTAGGTGAGGTCGACCGTGATCAGGCGGTCGCCGTCGACGTCGATGGTGGTGAAGGCGACCGCCGACGGATCATGCCGGTCGACCAACAGTTCGGCGGCATTCGCGGAACCGTCGCCGAAGGTGGCCAGCCAGGAGCTCAGCGTGTCGGCGACGGATGTGTCGTCGGCGGGGGTGGGAGCTGTGTGCGTCATCGGGGGACCTCCGTGGATGCGGATGCCTGCTGCGGGCGGGCAGGATGAGCCCGTCGAGCCGGTAATGTGGGTCACATTCTCCGCGCGGAGGGCGTGCAGGAACACCCCCGGAAGAGGGGGAGCAGGGTTCGGAGGTGACATGAGCGAGGCCTCGATGGTGCTCGACGCACTTCGTCGCGTCCGCCGCGGCAGCGGGGTGTCGCTGGCGTTCGCCGGCATGGTGTCGCCGACGACCACCGCCGCCCGCCAGACCGTGCGCCTCGAGCATTTCGTCGGGCGGACCAACGGGGCGCTCGCCGGGGTATCGGTCGATGTCGGACACGGACTCGGCGGCAAGGTCATCAGTGTGCAGCGTCCTGTCGCCGTCGACGATTACCTGCGCACACCGCGGATCACGCACCGGTACAACACGATCATCGCGACGGAGGGGCTGCGTGCCATGGCGGCGGTCCCGGTCATCGTCGACCGCAGACCCATCGCGGTGCTCTACGGTGCGCTGCACACCGGCGATCCGCTGGGGGACCGGACCTTCGACGTCCTCGCGGGCGAGGCCCGAGCGCTCGAGCAGCAGATCGTGAGCAGCCGTGCCGTGACACGGCTGTCCGGGCGCGATCACCCGGGAACGGCAGATCTGGACGAACTCCGCGATCGTCTGACCGAGGCGTACGGGCGGCTGCGGCTGCTCGGCCGGACGGTCGACGACGAGGACCTGGCGGCCGAACTCGACAGGATCACCGACGCTCTGCTCGACGGTGCCGCGCCGGCGCCGGCGGTCGCGCTCACCCGGCGCGAACAGGACGTGCTCGCCCTCGCCGCGCTCGGACACAGCAACGCCCGGATCGCCGAGAGCCTGGGAGTCGGCGTCCAGACCGCGAAGGGCTACATGCGTGACGCGATGTCCAAACTCGGTGCCAGCACACGTCTGGAAGCAGTGGTCACCGCGCGTCGCGCGGGCATTCTCCCCAGCTGACGTCAGTGATTGCGCAACGCGTCGATCAGCTCGTCCTTCTTCATCGACGAGTAACCGCTGATATCGAGTTCTTTTGCGCGGTCTTGCAATTCGTCGACCGTCCAGTCGTCGTACGAGCCGGAACTGCCGCCTCTCTCGCCGACTTCGGATCGGGATTCGTTGGCGGCGGCGTTGGCGATCCGCGCCGACTTCTCCTTCGAATTGCCCTCGTCGCGCAACTTTTCGTACAGCTCGTCGTCCTTGACCGACGGGCCTGGGTCACGTTCCGGCATCGCTACCTCCTGATGACGTCGTCTCAGTCGTTCCGGGTCACTACCCGATTCCGAAATTACCCAGATCCCTCACGCGTCACACATCATCGCGGCGAATCGGCGCACTAGGGTGGAAACACCACCCGGTGACTCGGACATCACGGACAAGGGGACTCCAGATGGGCAAGAAGAAGAAGCTGATCGGCCGGCTCGAGAAGGAGGTCGACCGACTCCGCAGTGAACTCGCCCGCGTCGACAAGGAAGCCAAGAAGCGGATCCGGCAAGCGGAGAAGGACGCCACCGCGCTGCGCGACGAGGTGTTGCGGATGATCGGTCAGGGCAAGGGCCCCGATCAGACGGCCGTGCCGAGTACCCCCACCGAGCCCGAACCCGTTGATCCGCTGGCAGGCGGTGCCGGTGACGACAACACGTCGACGGCGATCGTGGAGACCCCGACACCGGCTCGCGTCCCCGGGTTGCCGCAGCCCGCCGCTCGCGTGACGTCGACGTCGCAGGAGGTCCCGGCCAAGAACCCGCCGGCCGCGACGACCCCTGTGGCGACAACCCCCGCCTCGTCGACCCCCGCGAAGACGGCACCCGCGCAGAAGGCGCCCGCCAAGAAAACCTCCGCCGCGAAGACGCCGGCCACGTCGACACCGGCCACGAAGAAGCCGGCAACAAAGCCGGCGACGAAGACCGCGTCCACCACGACACCCGCGAAGAAGGCGGCTCGGTCATCATCGGCCGCGCCGACGGTGGCCGAGTTGCGGCGCCGAGCGAAGGCCCAAGGGGTCAAAGGGTATTCGTCGATGACGAAGGCCCAGCTGCTCGACGCGCTCGACTGAGGTGACCGACGACGCCGCTCAGGAGGCTGGTGCAGTCCTTGAGCGTTGGGAGCAGCTGCGCGCGGTGATCGACGGTCCGCTGCCCCAGATCGCGGTTCGCTTCTCCCGCTTCCTGTCCCCGGACTGGCCGCATCAGGCTCTGGTCATCTTCACCCGCGAGTGCACCGGACGGCCACGGAAGGTCGCCGGGGACCGCGACATCGTGGACCGCGTCTCGATCGACGAACTCGACGCGCTCAAGGACGCGACGCCACCGGGCGACGTGCTGACCACCACCGCCGTGGTCGGAGGTGTGAGCAGGACGTTGCATGCCGTCCGCGACGAGACCGACACCCTGCTCGTCCTCATCCCGAAACCGAGCAGAACCTCCCCGGTCCCACGGACTCCGGTCTCGATGGATCTGCTGCGGGCGCGCTTCGCCATCGTCGCGACATCGATCCGTCAGCAGGTCGCGCAGGCGAGCCCGGACTATCTGGCCGAGTCGCGCGCCGCGTCCAGCGAGCGGGCTCGCACGATCGTCCAGCTCACACAGTCCCACGAGGACGCACTGGCCTCGATCCTGGGAACACTGCGATCGCGCGACCTCGATGATCGGACGGCCCGCGCAACGGCCGCCGAGACGGCGTCGTCGGCCCTGATCACCCTGCGCTCCGTCGGTGACACCGACCGAAAACTGGCCACCGAGGCGCTGTCCGCCGCGTTCGCCCGGATGCAGACCGAACTCGAACCCGTCCTTCATCAACTGCATGTCGACGTCGAGTACTTACGACCGCCGGGCGAGAGCCGGTCGCTGCCCGGCGAGATCGCGCACGCGGCGCGCGCGATCGTGCGGGTGGTCGCGGTGGCGTTCGGTACCCAACGGGCGGTCACCCGGGTGCGGGTCGCGTGGGAATGCGTGGGCGACGACCTCGTCGTCGACGTCCGGGACCAGGGGGCCGGCGAACTCGATGGTGACGCGCTGACCCGGCAACTGTCCGGCCGCCTACGAACACTCGACGGACGGTTGGAGGTGGAGACCCTGGCCGGTTGGGGAAGCCGGGTGTCGGCGCGCATCCCGTTGGACAGCCCCGGGGAGCGTCCCGCCGAAGACCTGTTGTCGACACTCAACCCCCGCGAACTCGAGGTGCTCGGCCATCTCGCGCTCGGCCGGCGCAACAAGTCGATCGCCACCGAACTCGGCGTCAGCGAGAGCACGGTGAAGTTCCATGTGACGGCGATCCTGCAGAAGCTGCGGGTGTCCAATCGCGGTGAGGCCGGTCTGTTGGCGGCCAAAGCCGGGATCACGGCGAGCTGACCGCAGGCCGACAGCGCGACGGAGAAGCGGGCTGTACTTTCGTCTAGGTAGAACCATCCATTCGGACGGATGCATGTGTCGAGGGGCGCCGCGAGACTGGGAACCGTAGCGGACTGCCCATCGGCAGTCCACAGTTGTCACCGAGAGGATCGAGAAACCGATATGTCGCAGACGGTCAAGGGAGTCATCTCACGGAGCAAGGGCGCGCCGACGGAGATCGTCGATGTGGTGATCCCCGACCCGGGTGCACGAGACGTCGTGGTGGCGATCAAGGCATGCGGTGTGTGCCATACCGACCTCGCCTACAAGCAGGGCGGCATCAACGACGAGTACCCCTTCCTCCTCGGCCACGAAGCGGCCGGTGTCGTCGAGTCGATCGGCTCCGATGTCACGCACGTGGAGGTCGGCGATTTCGTCGTCCTGAACTGGCGTGCGGTGTGCGGGCAGTGTCGGGCCTGTAAGCGTGGTCGACCGTGGTACTGCTTCGACACCTTCAACGCGAGCATCCCGATGACCCTCGCCGACGGCACCGAACTGACGCCGGCGCTGGGCATCGGCGCATTCGCGGAGAAGACCCTCATCCACGAATTGCAGTGCACCAAGGTCAATCCCGAGACCGATCCGGCAGTGGCCGGGCTCCTCGGCTGCGGTGTGATGGCCGGACTCGGCGCCGCGATGAACACCGGCAACGTCGGTCGTGGTGACTCGGTCGCGGTGATCGGCTGTGGCGGTGTCGGTGACGCCGCGATCGCCGGAGCGCGCCTGGCCGGGGCGACGACGATCATCGCGATCGACCGCGACCCGGCCAAGCTCGAGTGGGCAACCGATCTCGGTGCCACGCACACCATCAACGGTGCGGAGGTCGACGATGTGGTGACCGCCGTGCAGGATCTCACCGACAGCAACGGGGTCGACGTGGTCGTCGACGCGGTCGGCCGTCCGGAGACCTACAAGCAGGCGTTCTACGCGCGCGATCTCGCCGGCGTCGTGGTTCTCGTCGGTGTGCCGACCCCCGACATGACCCTGGAGATGCCGCTCATCGACTTCTTCTCTCGCGGTGGCGCATTGAAATCCTCGTGGTACGGCGACTGCCTGCCCGAGCGGGACTTCCCCATGCTGATCGACCTCTACGAACAGGGTCGTCTGCCGCTGGACAAGTTCGTCACCGAGCGGGTCGGGCTGACCGACGTCGAAGCCGCCTTCGAGGCGATGGAAGCGGGCAAGGTCCTGCGTTCGGTGGTGGAGCTGTAGCGATGGCGAACACACTGCGCATCGACAACGTCGTCACGTCCGGTCAGTTCTCGCTCGACGGCGGCACCTGGGACGTCGACAACAACATCTGGCTCGTCGGGAACGACGACGAGGTCGTCATCATCGACGCGGCACACTCGGCCGCGCCGATCCTGGACGCCGTCGGCGACCGCACGGTGAAGGCCATCGTGCTCACGCACGGACACAACGACCACATCACCGTCGCGCCGGAACTCTCCGAGGCGACCGGCGCGCCGATCTGGCTGCATCCCGGCGACGACATGCTGTGGAACGAGACCCACCCCGACGTCTCCCATCAGGACCTCGAGGACGGCCAGCGGATCGAGGTCGCCGGCACATCGCTCGTGGTCATCAACACCCCCGGACATTCGCCCGGGTCGTCGGTGATCCACGTGCCGGAGGCCGGAGTGCTGTTCTCCGGCGACACCCTGTTCCAGGGTGGGCCGGGCGCCACCGGCCGGTCGTACTCGAGCTTCCCGACGATCATCGCCTCGATCCAGGAGAAGATCTTCACTCTCGATCCGGAGACGACGGTGCACACCGGGCACGGCGACGGCACGACCGTCGGCACGGAGTCGCCGCACCTCGAGGAGTGGATCGCACGCGGAAACTGAGCGATTGCTGTGGGAACGCTCACAGATGGGGCCCGTATGTGGACCGAAGGTCGGTTTACTGCTTCAGTTAGGTAATGCTTACCTTCCTCCAGAGTAAATCGCCGTGGGCGATCGGTGTCTTTCGGATCGTCGTGGGCTTCATCTTCTTTTGTCATGGCACGTCGACGCTTTTCGCGTGGCCGGTGGCACCGTACGGCGGCGAGACCGCGGCTCTCGGTGCCTGGCCGTCGTGGTGGGCCGGCGCCATCCAGCTGATCGGTGGTCTGCTGGTCATGGTGGGCCTGCAGACGCGACTCGCCGCGTTGATCGGATCGGGCTCGATGGCGGTGGCGTACTTCTGGAAGCACCAGGGGGACGGACTGCTGCCGATCCAGAACGACGGTGACTCGGCGGCGCTGTACTGCTGGGCGCTGCTCCTCCTGGTGTTCATCGGCGGCGGCAAGCTCGCTCTGGACAACGTCGTCGCGCGTCGTGGTGCGACCAGTGCTTCGACGGTGGAAAGCAAGGTCGCCGAACCGGTTTCCTGACAGACCACGTGGTGCGGACGCTCGCAGTGCGCGCGTCCGCACCACACAATCGCGTCCGCTGGTGCGTCACCGGCCGGTAGCCTCGGAGCGGTGAGGCTCTCCCGGATCGTCGACGCGTCGGCGGACATCGCCGCGACCCGATCGCGCAAGCAGAAGACCGCTACGCTGCGTGCACTGCTCGACGACGCGCTCGCCGATGAGATCCCGACCGTCGTCGCATGGCTCTCCGGCGTGATCGGCCAGGGCCGGCTCGGCGTCGGCTGGCGATCGCTGTCATCGGTGCCGACGCCCGCCGACGTGACCACGCTCGACGTGAGTGATGTCGACGAGCTGTTCACCCGCCTCGCCGGTGCCGCCGGACCCGGATCGGCTGCGCTGCGTAAGCAGATCCTCGAGGAGTTGTTCGGCGCCGCAACCGATGTCGAGCAGAGTTTCCTGCGACGACTGATGACCGGTGAATTGCGACAGGGGGCGCTGGCCGGAGTGATGGTCGACGCGATCGCCTCGGCGTCCGGGAAGCCGCTCGATCTCGTGCGCCGAGCGCACATGCTCACCGGTTCGCTGCCGCAGACGGCGTCGTTGGCGGTGCACGGAGGGGCCGAGGCACTCGCCGACGTCGGCCTCGAGGTCGGCCGAGCGGTCGCCCCCATGCTCGCGACCCCCGCCGATTCGCTCGCCGAGGCGGTCCTCGCGCTCGGCCCGGATGTGGTGGTGGACTTCAAGCTCGACGGCGCGCGTATCCAGGTGCATCGTCGCGGAGACGAAGTGTCGGTGTACACCCGCACGTTGCGTGACATCACCGGGGCGGTGCCCGACCTGGTCGCGGTCATCCGTGAATTGCCTTGCGACAGAATCATCCTGGACGGCGAGACTCTCACCCTCGACGCGGACGGCAGGCCACGGCCGTTTCAGGACACGATGAGTCGCTTCGGCTCGGCGGGCGAACTGACCGACGACCCGCTCGGTCTGCTGCGCCCCTTCTTCTTCGACTGCCTACACCTCGACGGTGTCGACCTGATCGACAGTCCGCTGCGAGACCGGTTGGACGCGTTGACGTCTGTCGCACCCGACATGCGAATCCCCTACGTGGTCAACCCCTCCGTCGAACAGGCGCAGGACCATTTCGATGCCGCGCTCGCCGCCGGGCACGAAGGTGTCATGGTGAAGTCGCTGTCGGGACCGTACGCCGCCGGACGACGCGGAAAGACCTGGCAGAAGGTCAAACCCGTGCACACCTTCGATCTCGTCGTGCTGGCCGCGGAATGGGGATCGGGTCGTCGGACCGGATTCCTGTCGAATCTGCACCTCGGCGCCCGCGATCCCGACGGAGGTCCGCCGGTCATGGTCGGCAAGACGTTCAAGGGGCTGACCGACGCGCTCCTGCAATGGCAGACGGACCAGTTCCCGAAGCATGAGACGCACCGCGACAACTACACCGTGTACATGCGACCCGAGATCGTCGTCGAGATCGAACTCGATGGGGTGCAGCGCAGTTCGCGTTACCCGGGTGGCGTGGCGCTTCGGTTCGCCCGGGTGGTCCGCTACCGGCCGGACAAGGACGCGGCCCAGGCCGACACCATCGACACGATTCGTGGGCTGTTGCCGTGACCCTTCGTGACGCTCGCAGGCTCGCTCCTCAGGGGTCGTGACGCTCGCAAGCTCGCTCCTCAGGGATCGTGACGTGACGCTCGCAGGCTCGCGGTGTGTGAAAACCGATCCCTGAGGAGCGAGGCGCCAGCCGAGCGTCACGAAGGGCGGCGGCTCAGCTCAGCGGCAGCTGCGCGACGAACGGTCCGGTCGGCGCGGCGGATCCGCCGGGAGGTTCGACCGTGAACGCCAACGACGTTGCGCCGCCGAGGTTCTTGATCACCGCGGTGGTCGACGGTGCGACATCCTTGTCGGTCATCGTGCCCGCCGACGTCTCGCCACCGGGGCCGACCAGCCACATCTGGTAGACCGTCCCCGGCTGTGGCGGCGGGACGTCGTTCATCACCAGCACGCCGGCATCTGCGGTCGGTGAGTAGGTGACGGTTGCACGACCGGTCGCCACGTCCCCGGACGAGGTCCGGACGTCCTTGGCGGCGAACACCTGCTCGGCGGTCGGTGGCTGCTGCTGTTGGTCCGGGCTCGACGATGCGCCGATCACCCATCCGACCGCGCCCACCGCGATCGCGACGACGGCGGCCGCGGCCAGGTAGGCGACGCGGCGCCGGCGGTGCAGCGGGGTGACGGTCGCGGCCGCAGGTGCGGTGACCGCCGGATTCTCGGCAGGGGTCACCGGAGTCGGCGGCGTCACCGGGGTCGGCGGCGTCGGCGCCGACGACACGTCCGAGCGCGCGGCGGCCAGGATGCGGTCGCGCAACGTCTCCGGTGGTGCGGACGCCGTCACGGCGCTGACGTTGGCCATGGCCTCCCGGGTCGCGGCGACCTGACGGTGGAATTCGGTGCGCACCTCGGGGGAGGCGGCCCCGACCTGCCGGTGCACGTCGTCGAGTTCAGCGCCCTGAACGGCGTCGAGACCGACGGCCGGAGCGAGATCGAGGAGTTCGTCGTCAGACATCGCGATCTCCCAGACAATTGCGCAGGCGTTTGAGGCCGTCGCGGATACGGGACTTCACCGTCGGCAGCGCCACGGTCAGTCGTTCGGCGACCTCGCGGTAGGTCAGGCCGTGGTAGTAGGCGAGGTCCACCGACTGGCGCTGGACGTCGGACAACGTCTCCAGACACCCCACCACCTCGCGGGTGGTCTCTCGGGTGGCCACCGTCTCGGTGACCTCGTCGAAGGTCGACTGCACCGACTCGAGACCGTAGGTGACGTTCCGTCGGCTCGCGGCCGACTCCGCACGGACCCGGTCGACCGCCCGACGGTGGGCCAGTGTGATCAGCCATGACAGCGCTGACCCCGCTTGCGGGTCGAAGTTCTCCGCAGATCGCCACACCTGCAGGAAGACTTCCTGGGTGGTCTCCTCGGAGTAGCCCGGATCGCGCAGCACCCGCAGCACCATGCCGTACACGCGGTCGCACGTCAGGTCATAGAAACGGGCGAAGGCATCGGAGTCGCCGGATGCGATCCGATCGAGCAGGGCCGGCAGGGCGGCTGTGTCGGATGCGGGGTCTGCTGTCACCGCGAGCACTCGGTCGTCATCGTCGATCAGGATATCCGGCAGAACGGAACGCCTCAACGAAACGGGTCCCGGAGATACGCGCGGCGCGAGGGTGGTCATCACACCGAGGTGCGTCCGGCCCGGCGGGGCGGACGCGGCAGGAAGTAGGAGGTACGTGCCTGATAGTCGGCATAGCCGGGGCGTTTGCTCATCGATTCCTCGAGCAGACGCGCACCGGTGGCATAGACCAGGAAGTACGTCATCGCGACCGGTGACAACACGGTCAGCACACCTGGCCACGCGCTCGCCGCGATGAGCCACAGTCCCCACCACACACTCGAGTCGCCGAAGTAGTTCGGGTGACGCGTCCACGACCAGAGCCCCCGGTCCATGATCGCGCCCTTGTTCGACGGGTCGGCCTTGAAGCGCCGCAACTGCGCATCGCCCACCGCCTCGAACGTGAATCCCAGCAGCCACAACGCCACACCGGCCACGAACACCGTGATCCATCCGCCCTGGGTGGCGCCGACGACGGCCGACACCTGGATCGGCAGCGAGACGAACCACTGGGAGATCGCCTGGGTGGCGAAGATCTTGCGGGCCGCGGTGGCCAGCGGACTGCCGCCGGTGCGGGTCAGCAGATCGGTGTAGCGGGGATCCTCACCCTTGCCCTTGGACTTGACGAACATGTGCCACGAGAGCCGCAGACCCCACACCGACACCAGGGCTGCGAGAACCCACCGGCGTGTGGCGTCGCCCGGTCCGATGATCAGGGCGAGCCAGGCGACCAGGACGAATCCGAGTCCCCAGGTGACGTCGACGACGTTGTAGCGTCCGATGCGGTGCCCTATGACCAGGGTGATGGTCTGCAGCACGACGAGCAGCACCAGCGACGCGATCGTGACGATCGCGAACGCTGTCCATGCCGAGCCGGTGTCGATCATCGCCGTGACCTCCGACGACGGCCGTCCCCGTCCGGGCGGGTGAACAGCAACTGGTGCACGTCGAGATAGCCGGCGCGGAACCCTGCTTCGGAGTAGGCGAGGTAGAACTCCCACATCCGGCGGAACGTGGTGTCGAAGCCGAGCGCTGCCACGTCGTCGCGCCGGGTGGTGAAACGCTCACGCCACAGCCGGAGGGTCTCCGCGTAGTGCATGCCCATGCCGAGCTGATCGGTCAATCGCAGCGTGGTGTTGCGGCGGGTCACCGCGTCGAGCGCCTTGAGCGAGGTCAGCTGTCCGCCGGGGAAGATGTACTTGTGCACCCACGTGTAGGTGCTGCGGGAGGCGACCATACGGTCGTGCGGCATCGTGATGGCCTGGATGGCCACCCGACCCCCGGGGGCGAGGACGCGGTCGATGGTCTCGAAGTAGACGGGCCAGTACTTCTCGCCCACCGCCTCGATCATCTCCACCGACACCACGGCGTCGTAGCTGCCCTCGACGTGGCGGTAGTCGCACAGGTCGATCGTCACCTTGTCCGACAGCCCGGCGTCGGCGACGCGTTGCCGTGCCAGCTCCTGCTGCTCCGACGACAACGTGACGGAATGCACCGTTGCTCCGCGCGCGGCGGCACGCAGACAGAGTTCGCCCCAACCGGTCCCGATCTCGAGCAGGCGCGTTCCCTCGCCGACTCCCGCGAGGTCGAGCAGTCGGTCGATCTTGCGGTGCTGCGCGGAGGCGAGATCCGACCACGGCGGACGCGTGCCACGCTCGAGGTCGGCGAACAAGGCACTCGAGTAGGTCATCGACTCGTCGAGGAACAGAGCGAACAGGTCGTTGGACAGGTCGTAGTGCCGGGCTATGTTCGACCGGGTGTTGGCGGTCGAGTTGTCCTCTGTGTCGGGCTGTTTCGGCAGGACGGCGGTGCGGAGGACTTGCAGCGGTCGCGGGACGAGTCGGGCCAGGCGGGTGGCGAACGGGGTGAGGACGCCGACGAGGTCGTCGGTCGTCCAGTCGCCGGCCATGAACGACTCCCCGAACCCGATGAGGCCGTCGGTGCCGACGCGCCGGGCGAAGGCATCGGGGCGTCGGATGATCATGCGCGGCAGTACCCGTTCGTCGTCGCGGCCCGAGGTGGAGCCGTCCGGGAACTCGACGCGGACGTCGACGCGACGGGTGGCGTTCCGGAACAACCAGGCCGCCGCCGCGCTGCGTATCGCGGTCGTGCGTCGGCGCGGTGCGTGTGCGACATCGGGCCAGCGAGCGGCCTCGTCGGGGGTGAAGTCGCCGGGGAGGTCACGAAGCGGAGCGTTCATCGAAGTCCTTCCGAGAGGGGGTGAGGGAGAGTCGGGTGTCATCGGCGATGGTCGTCGCATGATCGTGGACGGGCCGGGAAACGACAGGAAGTCGCTTGAGCCACAGACGGATTCCCTGGATGCGGATACGTGCGGTGACGAGCAGTGGGGCGAGTGGCGCGACGAGTTGTGTCGTCAGAATCGCTCGCACGGTCGCCGGCTTCGCCCGCCCTGTCAGCGACGCGACGAACGAGCCCTGGTCCTCACGGTCGAGGATGATGGACACGGCGACGCGGCCGTCGGGGTCGGGCTCGGGTACGTGCAGCCGGTACGTGCCGTCGACGTCGTTGAACGGGGAGACATAGAACTCCTTGCGTACCCGGGCGTCTCCGCGTGCGTCGGGGGTCGTCACATAACAGTGCCGTTCGCCGTAGGTGTTGTGCACCTCGGCCACCACGCATCGCAGGGTGCCATCGAGGTCGTGGCACCAGTAGACGCTCAGCGGATTGAAGACGTGTCCCGCCACCCGCGGCGACAGCAGACCGACGACCCGGCCGTTCGGGGGTACCACGTCCGCAGCATCCAGATGCGCGTCCAGACGTGAGCGCAGAGTGTCACCGGGACTGTCGGATTCGGGGAAGTGGTCGGCCGCGACGAATCGTGCGAACATCCGCAGCAGCCAGGGCAGCCGAGGTGGGTCGTCGATGTCGATCAGCCACGAGGCGCTGCGATAGACGAAGGAATGCCGGATCGGTGTCGTCCGGGTGTGGGTGATGCGGGTGTGGACCACCGCGGGGATCGGGGTCATGCGCTCACCTGTGATCGGGTGACCGGAGACCAGGAGGCGCCGAGACGTTCGGCGGCCCGTGCGCCTGAGAGTGCGCCGTCCTCGTGGAATCCCCACCCGTGATACGCGCCGGCGAACACGATGTCGTCGGTGCAGGCATCGGGGAGAAGTGCCTGTGCGGCAACGGAGTTTGTGGTGTAAACCGGATGCTCGTAGGTCATCTCGGCGATCACGGTGGATTCGTCGACGAGGTCGGTGCGACCCATCGTCACCAGCATGCGCGGCGTCGGATTCGGCAGCCGCATGAGTCGGGTCAGGTCGTAGGTGACCGCCACATCAGAACCGTCGCTGCGTATCTGGTAGTTCCACGACGCCCAGGCGCGGTGCGCGCGCGGGAGGAGCGAGATGTCGGAGTGCAGTACGGCGGGTTTGACCGAATAGGGGATCGCCGACAGCACGCGCTGCTGGATGGCGGTCGGTGCCGAGAGCATGGTGAGTGCCTGATGCGGGTGGGTGGCGATGACGACTGCGTCGAAATCCTGATCGGCACCGTCGGTGCCGATCTGCACGCCGCCACCGGACCGGGTGCGTACCGATCGGACCGGTGTCCCCACGTGGATGGTCCCGCCGGCCCCGAGGATGCGCTCCTCGATCTTCTCGACGTAGCGTGCCGATCCGTCACAGACCGTGCGCCACGTCGGCGAGCCGAACACCGACAGCATCCCGTGGTGTTCGAGGAAGGTGAACAGGTAGCGCGCCGGGTAGTCGGCGGCGACATCCGCATCGCACGACCAGACGGCGGCCACGAGCGGGACGAGGAAGTTGTCCACGAAATACGGCGAGAAGTTCTCGCGCGCCACGAACTCCGACAATGGCTCGTCGGAGTCGGGGGCGTCGAGAAGGGCGCGTGCGGACCGGTGGAATCGGGTGATCTCGACGAGCATCCGGAGATACCGGCCGCGGGTCAGGGTGCGGGCCGTCGGGATGAGACCGCGCAGGCCCTTGGCACCGGCGTACTCGAGGCCGGTGATCTCCGATCGCACCGACATCGACATGTCGGTGTCCTGGGTCGCGACACCCAGATCGTCGAACAGCCGCAGCAGCGTCGGGTAGGTCCGGTCGTTGTGGACGATGAAACCGCTGTCGACGGGGACGACGGCGCCGTCGGGGAACGTCACATCGTGGGTGTGGGCGTGGCCACCGAGGCGGTCGTCGGCCTCGAAGACGGTGACCCGATCCGCAGCGCTCAAAAGATGTGCGGCGGTGAGCCCGGACACACCCGCGCCGACGATCGCGACCGATCGGGGAGCCGGCCGGGGGGACACGGAAAGGTTCATGTCCGGTGTTCGGTACCGACCGCGGTCCGGATGGGTCCGAATCGCCCGGTGACCTCGGGCGAGTCCGCGTCCGATGGACTCAGTACCCGGTGGTGCCGATCGGGCCGCCGGCCCGGATGTCCTGGTCGGTGGACACGATCTGGGCACCGAGCGGCAGCAGCGAGACCGGCACCATCTTGAAGCTCGCGATCCCGAGGGGGATGCCGATGATGGTCAGGCACATCGCGATCCCGGTCCCGATATGACCGATGGCCAGCCAGATCCCGGCGACGATCAGCCAGATGATGTTGCCGACCAGGGACATCGCGCCGGCCGTCGGCTTGCGCACGACCGTTCGGCCGAACGGCCACAGGGCGTAGTTGGCCATCCGGAACGATGCGATGCCGAACGGGATGGTGATGATCAGGATGCAGCAGATGATCCCGGCCACCGCGTAGCCGATCGCCATCCACACGCCACACAGCAAGAGCCAGATCACGTTGAGGATCGTCTTCATGCGCTCATTGTCCGCCACCGCGCGGGTGTGCGTCGGCGAACGGACGCCTCGGCCGGTGGGCGGGACCGGCCTTGCCGGATACCCTGACGCCATGGCCGATCGGGGACGTGAAGCGGTGTGGGCGGTGATCACCACACTCGTGCTGGTGGTCCGCCTGATCGCGACGATCGCCCTCGTGCTGCTCACGATCGGCTGGGCGCTGATGTCGGTGCGCGGGTCGATGGACAACTCGTTCCTCTGGCCGGCCGTGATCACCGCCGCGGTCCTGCTGGGGAGCACGTACCTGTACAGCCTTCTGCGCGCCCGGTACCCACGCCGCAACGGCTGGATTCCGTAGGGGGCGGGTGCCGGCGCGGCCATCGCCTACTGGTTCGCCCCCGGGCATCACCCCATCCGCCATCGACTCGCGGCGGACGATGAGATACCCGGGGACGAGGCCCGGCGTGATCAGGCCGAACGGCCCAGCCGGGCCAACAGCCTGGTCTGACGGTCGGCGTCGGCAGGAGCCTCCACGCCCGCTGCGCACACCCCGTCGCTGTACAGCGCGGGGCCGAAACCGTCTGCCGCCGTTTCCATCATGGTCAGCTCGTCGTCGGTGAAACGGAGGTCCTGGCCGGCGGCCGTGGCGACATCCCAGCGATGCGCCACCATGTCGAATCCGTAGAAACGGAGCAAGGTCTCGCCGACGGTGGTCGGGCCGAAGTGGCCGTCGAAGGCCTTGTCGCCGACGGCGGGGTCGGCCAGCCGGTCGGCGACGACGGTGCTGTGCGTGCGCCAGGCCGCTGCGGGATCCTCGAGGGACGGCGCGTCGCCGAGATCGACGCCATGTCCGGCGAAGAAGTCGCGTTGCGTCTCGATCACGTGGCCGACGACCTCTCGCGCGGTCCAGCCGTCACAGGGGGATGGTGCGGACCAGGCGTCCGCATCGAGGGCGTCGAGGACCTCGCCGAAACCACCGGCGAGTTGCCGGAACTGTGTGCTGAGGTCGTCTGCGAAATCATGGTCGTCGGGTGCGATGTCGGATGAAGTGGTCATGATGGAAACCTAACGACGGCGACCGGAGTGGCGATTGATGAAACCCGACAGATCAGGATCGGCGGGGACGCGCATCGATGATGTCGAACGCGCCCACCTCGTCGACCCCGCAGACACCTCGTTCAGCATCGGGCGCTGGGCTCCGTCGCCGGATCTGACGGATCTGGTCCGCCGCTTCTGGGTGCCGACCTGGTCGGTGCCGCCCGGGACCACCGCACCGCAGCGGGTGCTGCAGTACCCCGTGTGCCTGGTCGTGGTGACCGCCGACTATTCGAGGTTCTACGGCCCGACGTCAGGGCTGTCGGAGACCGAACTGACCGGCGACGGTTGGGCGATCGGCACGATGCTCGCCCCGGCCGCCGGGTCGGTGATCACCGGCGGCGCGGTCGCCGAGTGGACCGACCGCCACGACGACCTGTCCGTCGTCGGCGGTGGCCGGACGCTGACCGCCGACGTCCGCGCTCTCATGGGTCCCGATCCGCACGATCCGTCGCGGCAGCACGAGGCGACGGACCTGGTGGAGGCCTGGATCCGTCCGATGCTGCCCGCCGACGACGACGGCCTGCTGATCAACGCGATCGTCGAGTTCGTCGAGAACGACTCGACCGTCACCTCGGTGACCCAGATCTGCGACCGTTTCCACGTCACCGAACGCACGCTGCAGCGTCTGACACAGCGACGACTCGGGCTCACCCCGAAATGGTTGATCCAACGCCGCCGGTTGCACGAGGCGGCCGAGCGGCTCCGCGGACCCGAGACGACGCTGGCGATGGTCGCCGCGGAACTCGGCTACGCCGACGAGGCGCACCTCGTGCGGGACTTCCGGACCGTCACCGGGATGACCCCGGGCCAGTTCGCGGCACGCTTCGACCAGGCGTGACGGCGGGGGTCGGCCGAACGATCGACTACCCTGGCATCATGGGATGTTGCTCCCATCACAGTCGGCGCGGCGTGATCCGAACACGGATGTGGCCATTGACGGAGGACGAATGAGCGATTCCGCCTCGACATCGTCGCGCGTCCGTCGCGCGTACGAGGACTTTCTGTCGGGGATCACCCCGACCGATGATTCGGTGCGGTCGGTCGTCCGTGATTCGTGGGCCCGTTCGATCCAGCGGGGGGTCGATCCCGGCGACGTCGTGCCCGAGAACGACGGCACGTCGATGTCGGCGACCGAGTTCGCCGAGTACCGCGACGCCCATCCGATCACGGCGGTGCGGCCACTCGTCCAGTCGCTCATGCTCGACGACATCGCCGACTCCGGTGTGGTCGTCGCCCTCACCGATCAGGCCGGTCGACTGCTGTGGGTCGAAGGGGCGACCGACGCCCGCGACCGCGCGGCCGACATCAACTTCGTCGAGGGATCGATGTGGAGCGAGGAGATCGTCGGCACGAACGCCCCCGGTCTCGCATTGGCCGTCGACCGCGGTGTGCAGGTGGTGGGACCCGAACACTTCGCCGGGGCGGTCCAGGAGTGGAGTTGCGCCGCTGCCCCCGTACACGATCCGATCACCGGCCACGTCATCGGAGTCATCGACGTCACCGGCGGGCGGGAGGTCGCCGCGCCGTTCGCATTGGCCGCAGTGCGCTCCGTCGTGGCGGCGGTGGAACGTGAAATGCAATCCCGTGCAGTCGATCTCGCCGATCCCTCGACGTTCCTCGCCGAAAGCGGTGCCCGATTGACCGTGCTCGGCGGCGCCTATCGCTGGCGGCGTGCGGGTGACGGTACGCCCGAGCGCGCACTGTCGCGGCGGCACGCGGAGATCCTGCTCCTGCTGCAGGCCTATCCCGAAGGCCTCAACACCGAACAGCTCGCCGTGATGCTCGCCGAGGACGGCGTCGACCCGGTCACCGTTCGTGCCGAGATCTCCCGCCTACGACGCGATCTCGGCACCGACGTGGTCGAATCCCGACCCTATCGACTGACCGTGGCGCTGGTGTCCGATGTCTCCGAGATCCGTGACCGGATCGCGGGAGGGGGTGACCTGAGCGCCGTCATCGACGTCCTGGGACGAGGCGGGCTGCTCGCCGAATCGTCGGCGCCCGGCGTCGCCGAGATGTTCGAGGAACTTCGTGAGGACCTGCGTTCCCGGATCATCGCCGAGGGCGATGTCGCCGCGTTGCGCAAGTGGACGTCGTCGGCGCACGGACGGGACGACCTCGCCGCGTGGCGTCGCCTCGAGCATCGTCTGCCGCCCGGCCATCCCGACCGGCCCGTCGTCGGCGGGCGAATCCGGCTGCTGGACAAGCGTTACGGCGTCTGATCCCGCGCGACCGGCTGGATCACGTCGGCATCGGTGGTCGCGGGAGCCGCCGAGTGCTCCGGCTCGTCCGTAGCCACCGTGTCTGCCCCGTGGGTGCCGGCCGGGTTGTCGAAGGTGACCGCGATGTCCTGGAATCCCTTGCTGCGCTGTGCCTGTGCCTGGGCTGCGTAGGCGGCCTCGTCGCCCGCGGTCAGCTGGACGTTGTCGGTGAACGGGGTGAGCAGCGATCGGGGGAACAGCTTGTCGACGCGAACCGCGTTGAACTCGAGGCACATCACCATGAGCAGCGCCGCGATGTAGAGGAAGGCCAGCAGGCCGAGGACCACCGCGAACACCCCGTTGGTGGCACTCGCGTTGCCGATGACGTGCTGGACGTAGACGCTGCCGAACGTCTGCAGAACCTGCCACCCGACAGCCGCGCCCAGGGCGCCCGGCAGCACCTGCCGGATCGTGACGTCACGGGCGGTCCCGATGCGGAACGCGGCGGTGAAGACGCCGGTGTTCAGCACGACCGAGCCGACGATGGCGAAGGCGCGCCCGGCCGTACCCAGTTCGAAAGCAGCGGCGACGCCGTTGATGACCGTCAACCCGATGACCGCCGTACCCACCGTCGACAGCAGGACCAGTCCACGCAGGCGGGCGCGGATCGGGTCGGGGCGTTCGTTGCGCGGGACCGCCCACACGGTGTTCATCGCATTCTGCGCCGCGACCGCCACACCCAGCCCGCCGTACAGCGAGCCGAGCACGCCGATCGTGATCGCCGGGACGCCGCCACTGAGCTGTTCGGGCTGCTCGAGCTGGCCGCCGATGACCGGGATCTGGCTCAGTGCCGAGTCGAGAATCCGTTCCTGCAGCTCCGGGTTGTCGGCGAGGACGATGCCCAGTCCGGTGGCGAACAGCAGCAGCAGCGGGAAGAGCGAGATGAAGGCGTAGTAGGCCATCAGCGCCGCGAGGTAGGCGCCCTGGTCGTCGACGAACTTGTAGACGACTGCCAGCGGGAACCCGGTCGCGGGATGACGACGCTGGAAGCCGTCGATACGCGCGGAGAGTGACACCGGCACTCCCTTCCGTCGTTCCCCCGGACGTGGGAGCCCGAGTCTAACGCGCGGGAGACGACGGAGGAGCGGAGGTCAGGAGCGCGTCTTGCGCGCGTGCAGGACGACGTCGTGCGTGTGTGCGCCGCCGCCCGCCGCAACCCCGCGCTCACGCGTGTCGTCGGTGATCACCGTCCACCCGTCGTCGAGGAGTGCGGCGACGTCGGCGGGCTGGAAGTAGTCGTCGGGGTTGCGGCCATGGGCGCGAACGCCTTCGGCCTCGTGCGACACGACCAGGAGGTGCCCGTCGGCGCCGACGGCATCGAGCAGCCGGCGCACCGTGGCGTCGTCGGTGCGGGCGATGGGGAAGTACTGCAACGACACGAGGCCGAAGTCACGGCCCGGCACCTCGTCCGCGCTGAGATCGGCACGCAGCCAGGTGATCGCTTCGCGCGTGTCGGCCTCCCGCGCCCGGTCGATCGCCACCTGCGAGATGTCCACCGCGGTCACCTGCCAACCCTGATCGGCGAGCCAGCGGGCGTCGGCGCCCTCGCCGGAGCCGACGTCGAGAGCGGTTCCGGCCGGGAGGTCGGAGACCTCGGCGACCAGTGCGGGATTGACGTCGGCGGTCCACAGGCGGTCCGCGCTCCGATACCGCTCATCCCATTCGGCCGCGGAGTGATCATCCGGTGTGTGCTCGCTCATGATTCGACGGTAACCTGTCGGACCGGCATGCGAACATATGTTCTATGCGTATCGAGCGGAAGGAGCGGGCGGAGGCGACGATTCTGCACGCCGACCTGGACTCCTTCTATGCCTCGGTCGAGCAGCGCGACAATCCGGAACTGCGGGGGCGGCCCGTGCTCGTCGGTGGTGGGGTGGTGCTCGCGGCCAGCTACGAGGCGAAGGCCTACGGGGTGCGGACCCCGATGTCCGGGCGTGAGGCGCGCGCGCTGTGTCCGGGTGCGGTCGAGGTGCCGGCCCGATTCGACGCGTACATGGACGCGAGCAGGGCGGTGTTCGAGATCTTCCACGACATCACGCCGGTGGTCGAGGGGATCTCGGTGGACGAGGCCTTCCTCGACGTCGGCGGGTTGCGGCGCATCGCCGGCTCGCCCGTCGAGATCGCCGCTCGACTGCGGGCGCGGGTGGCCACCGAGGTCGGGTTGCCCATCACCGTCGGGATCGCCCGCACCAAGTTCCTCGCCAAGGTCGCCAGTGCCGTCGGCAAACCCGACGGTCTGCTCGAGGTGCCCGCCAGGACCGAACTGGACTTCCTCCACCCGCTGCCGGTCCGGCGGCTGTGGGGTGTCGGGGCGGTCACCGAGGCGAAACTCGCGGACGCCGGGATCCGGTCGGTGGGCGATCTGGCGTCATTCGGCGAGCACGGGCTGACGAACCTGCTCGGGCGCGGCTCGGGACGGCATCTCTACGCGTTGTCGATGGCGCGCGATCCGCGCCGGGTGGAGACGGGCCGCCGGCGCCGGTCGATCGGTTCCCAGCGCGCGCTCGGTCGGCGCCCCAAGTCCGAAGCCGACCTCGAGGCGACGCTGGTGGCCATCGTCGAACGACTGGGCAAGCGGTTGCGTGGTGCCGAACGTCTCTGTCGCACAGTCGTTCTGCGGCTGAGATTCGATGACTTCGCCCGCGCGACACGGTCGCGGTCGTTCCTGGAGCCGACGGATCGGACCGATGTGATCATGGCCGTCGCCCGAGGACTGCTCGATGATGCGATGCCGCTCATCCGGGACCGCGGATGCACCCTGATCGGACTGTCGCTGACGAATCTCGACGACCACGACAACATCCAGCTCGCACTTCCGTTCGAGGCCGACCACGGTGCGGAACTCGACATCGCGATGGATCAGCTCCGCGACCGGTTCGGCCGCGACGCCGTCACTCGTGCGGTCCTCGTCGGACGCCACCACGGCGACGACGCGCCGATGCTGCCGGACTGATCGTCGTCCGTGCGGTTCACGCGCCGACCGGGCCGAGGTCTCGCCTTCGACGACGGATACGGCTAGCCTCACCGTGGATGTGCTTCAGTGAAATGCATCCAGTTTGGTAAATGCTCTGAGATACCGAGAGGGAGATCATGAAGCAGTCAATTCGACGGGTGGTCGGTGTTGCCGCCGCCGCCTCCATCGCCGTGCTCGTCGCTGCAGGATGCAGCGACGACAGCAACGACACGTCCTCGGCGTCGTCGTCTCCGGCCGCGGTGAGTGAGTCCGCGATGTCGGAATCCGGCGATGCAGCCGACCAAGGGGGGTCGGTCGAGCTGACCGCAGCTGACGGAACGAAAGTCACGCTGAGCGGCCCAATCGCGGCCAAGTATCAGTCCGCCACCGAGGCGCAGAAGTCCGATCTCGGCGCGGTCAAGGTGGGTGAGGACGCCTCCGGCACCGGCGACAACGGAGTGGTGTTCCAGCAGTTCGATGGGGGTGTGATCACTGCCAAGAACGACGAGGGCAGTACGCCCGCATACATCACCTGGGGGAAGATCCGAGACGCATGGAACGTGCCCCGCGATGAGTCCGGCAAGCCCTCGGCGAATGGAAAAGGGGGGTCCCAGGGCCCGCTCGGTGTCGCAACCAGCGATGAGACCGAGGAGGGCACCGTGAAGAAGTCGACCTTCGAGAACGGCACGATTACGTGGGATTCCGCGACTGACAAGGTCGAGGTGACCGTCAACGGTGAGGTGGTCCCGGCCGAGTAGGCCGCCACCTGCCGGGATTCCGAGGGATCCAGCCGACACCCCATCCGCGTCGATCACGCGGGTGGGGTGTCGTCGTCGCGGTCGAGATCTTGCGGTGCGTCCGTGCGCACAATGCGCAAAAGACGACTTATGAGCACAAGCGTGACTGTGACCTGGATTACCCGAAAACTGCGTGTGTAACGGCTGCTACGTCGAGTCCGGATCTGCCGGCGGTGTACCTCCCAGCCGTTCCCCACACGCAGAAAAGAGCATGACAAATGTTGGTAGCACTCGGCCTCGGAATGGTGGCCACCTTCATGTTCCTGATCATCACGAAACGTGCGACGCCGGTGGTCGCGCTGATCTTGGTGCCAGTGGCGTTCGGTCTGTTCGCCGGTGCCGGCCTCGACATCAGCGACATGATCACCGACGGGATCAAGGAACTCGCGCCGACCGCGGCGATGCTGTTCTTCGCGATCATCTTCTTCGGCATCATGATCGACGTCGGACTATTCGATCCCGTGGTCCGCTTCGTCGTGCGGATGGTGCGCAACGACCCGGCCCGGCTGGTCGTCGGCACGGCCGTGCTGGCGATGGTCGTGTCGCTCGACGGTGACGGATCGACCACCTTCATCATCACCACGGCCGCGTTGCTGCCGCTCTACCTCAAGCTCGGCGTGAGTCCCGTGGTGCTGACCGTGGCGGCCGGCCTGGCGAACGGCACGATGAACATCCTGCCGTGGGGCGGCCCCACCGCCCGCGCCGCGAGCGCATTGAAGATCGACACCAATGCGGTGTTCCTGCCGATGGTGCCCGCGCTCGTCGCCGGTCTGGTCGTCGTGTTGCTGTTCTCGTATCACCTCGGTGTGCTGGAGCGTCGCCGGATCGGCCGGATCGAGATCAAGGAGTCGATGCTGATGCCGCGTGAGGAGGTGCTGGTCGCCGCGGGCGGTGGCTCTGGCACGGACACCCCGGTCTCGACGGGCCGGTCCGGACGCGGGCGCGGCGCATCCGGCGCGGGCCCGGCCGCAACCGGTTCGGACGACGACGACGACGACGGCGAATCGAGCTTCACGGGGGTTCTCGATCCGAACCGCCCCACTCTGCGCCCGAAGCTGTTCTGGCTCAACGCCGGACTGACGGTCGCCCTGCTGGCCGTGCTCGGCCTCGACATCGTCGCCATCCCGGTGCTGTTCATGATCGCCTCGGGTATCGCGTTGGCGATCAACTTCCCGCACATCAAGGATCAGCAGGAAGCGATCACGCGGCACTCGTCGAGCATCGTCTCGGTGGTGGCGATGGTCCTCGCGGCGGCCGTGCTGACCGGTGTGTTCAGTGGAACCGGGATGGTCGATGCGATCGCGCACTGGCTGGCCTCCGGCATCCCGTCGTGGATGGGCCCGCACATGGCGATCGTCATCGGTGTGCTGTCGATCCCGCTGACCTTCCTGATGAGCAACGACGCCTTCTACTACGGAGTGCTGCCGGTGTTGTCGGAGACGGCCACCCGGTACGGCATCGATCCCGCCGAGATGGCCCGCGCCTCCATCACGGGTCAGCCGTTCCACATGCAGAGCCCGCTGGTTCCCGCGATCCTGCTCCTGGTCGCACTGGCCGGTGTGAGTCTCGCCGATCACCACAAGAAGGTGCTGTGGCGCGCCGCCGCGGTGTCGATCGTGATGCTCGTCGTCGGCGGCCTGGTCGGCGCGATCCCGTTCTGACCGGCGCCGTCCACCCGCGGGCCTAGGCTGACCGCATGCGATTGCGAACGCAGGTACTTCTCCTGCAGCTCGCCGTCATCGCGGTCAGCCTTGCCGTCGGCTTCGGGCTGGTGATCTCCGGCGCCGACGATCGTGTGCGCGACGAGTACGCCCAGCGCGCGCTGGCGATCGCGCAGTCGGTCGCCGCCGACGCCGATGTCCAGGCCGAGGTTGCCGCCCATCAGGGACAGAACCTCGATGCCGCAGAACTCGGGTCCGGTCCGCTGCAGGCGGAGGCGATGTCGGTGCGTGAACGGACGGGTGCGCTGTTCGTGGTCATCGGCAACGACGTCGGCCTGCGACTCGCCCACCCCGAGCTCGACGAGCTCGCCAAGACGGTGTCGACCGATCCCTCCAACGCGTTGTCGGGCAACGAGGAGGTGACCACGGACCGCGGCACCCTCGGCGAGTCGGTGCGGGCCAAGGTGCCGGTGTTCGATGGCGGGCGGGTCGTCGGGTTCGTCAGCGTCGGAGTATCCACCGAGCGGTTGGCGTCGGAGACACGACGGGACACGATCGCCACCGTCCTCATCGCGCTCGCCGCGCTCGGTGTCGGCGCGGTGGGTTCGGCGCTGCTGGCGCGTCGGTGGCGTCGGCTGACGCTCGGCCTGGAGCCGGACGAGCTCACCGAGCTCGTCCGTGAGCAGCGTGCGGTCCTGCACTCGCTCGCCGACGGTGTGCTCGCGGTCGACAGCGGCGGGGTCGTCCGGGTCGCCAACGACACCGCCCTCACTCTGCTGGGTCTGACCGACCCCATCGGCCGGGACGTCGACGAACTCGGGCTGACCCCGCGAATCCGTGGAGTGCTGGCCGAACCGACGCCCGAGCCGGTGGCCGCGACCGTGGGCGACCGGGTGGTGCTGGTCAGCTCGCACACGGTGGAGGCCGACGGCCGCGATCTGGGGACCGTGCTGTCGGTGATCGACCGCACGGACGTCGAACGACTCACGCAGGAGGTGGATTCGATCCGCGCCATGAGCACAGCCTTGCGGGCCCATCGGCACGAGACGGCCAACCGGATGCACGTGCTGGCCGGGCTCGTGCGTCACGGCCACACCGACGAGGCGTCACGCTATCTCGATCAGCTGACCGGGAGCGGACCCGACAGCACACTGCTCGACGGGCTCGACAACGTCGGCGAACCACATCTGCACGCATTCCTCGATGCGAAATCCGCTCACGCCCGCGAGCGCGGCGCGACGCTGCGCCTGGGTGACCAGACCTGGGTGCAGGGAGCGCTGCGCGAGCCGGTCGTGGTCACCACCGTGCTCGGCAATCTCATCGACAACGCGATCGATGCGTCCGCAGAAGGGGCCGCAGAGGCGGCCGCGGACGGGGCCGCGGCCGCAGTCGTCGAGGTCGAGGTGCTGACCGACGGCGACGACATGTTCATCACGGTCGCCGACAGCGGGCCGGGCATCGGATTCGACGATCCTGCACAGATATTCGACGAGGGAGTGACGACGAAGTCGCCGACGGGGGTCGTCGGCGGGCGAGGGATGGGCCTGTCGTTGTCGCGGCAGATAGTGCGCCGCATCGGGGGTGACATCTGGGTCGCCGATCCCGGCGGAGACGATGATGGAGATGCCGGGGAGCTCCGCGGTGCGGTCCTCGTCGCACGGTTGCCCGCGGTGATGGCCGACGACACAGGAGGTATCTGACGTGGCCCGCGATCTCGGAGTCCTCATCGTCGACGACGACTTCCGCGTCGCCGCACTGCATTCCACCATCGTCGACGCCGTACGCGGCTTCCGGGTGATCGCACGAGCCGGCAGCGTGGCCGCGGCCCGGGCCGCGATGGCCGATCGTGCTGTCGACATCGATCTCGCACTTCTCGACGTCTATCTGCCGGACGGGTCGGGGATCGATCTCGTCTCCGAATTGTCTTGCGACGCTTTCATCGTCGGCGCGGAGACCGAGGCTGCTGCCGTGCGCCGCGCGATGCGGTCGGGGGCGTTGGCGTTCATGATCAAACCGTTCGACGACACCGAGCTCGCACGTCGCTTGGCCGGTTACGCGCAGTATCGGCGTGTGCTCGACGCCGAGAATGTCGATCAGCGTGCCGTCGACGCGGCGTTGTCGGCGCTGCGATTCGGAACCCGCGGATCGGACCGTGCCGAGGCGGGATCGCACACAGAGCAGAAGATCCTCGACCTGTTCGCCACGGTCGACGGTTCGCTCGTCGCCGACCAGGTCTCCGAGGCCGTCGGAGTCTCCCCCGCGACCGCGCGGCGGCATCTCGCGAGTCTCGTCTCCTCGGGCCGGCTGGCGATGTCGCTGCAGTACGGCACCACCGGCCGGCCGCGGCAGGAGTATCGACTGGTCGAGTAGTCCGCGCCGCGGTTCGGCGCGCACGGTGTCCGTTCCCGCGCATCCGGCCGCGTGAACGGGAACGAGATCGGTGAGCGCGAGCGGATGTGTGATCAGCCCGGTGTGATGCGCCGATGTCCGGCGCCGGTGTCGACGAAAACGTAAGCTGTCGGCGTGACCGTCGCCGTGTCCGCGCCCGATCCAGCACAGCGTCTCGACCTGATGCGCGAGTTCGCCCAGACCTACCGCGACCGGCATTTTCTCGACGAGCACTATGACCTCGACGGCGGCTATCTGCAGACCACCCTCTCGGACGACTCGCGGATGCCGTTGCGGTTCTTCGTCGAATACAACAACGCATGGTGGTTCGAGATCGTGACAGCCGTCGTCGTTCCCGCGGTCGGCTACGACTCCGACAGTGACACCGGCTTCATCGTGCTCGACATCGAGTACGACACCGACGTCCTCCGCGCGATGCAGCACGTGCACTTCGGGGCGGACGTCATCAACCGCATCCGCACGTACGCGTCGTCGACCTTCTTCTCCACACCACGCCCCCTTGTCGAACTCGATCGACATGGCAACGAGTTCTGGCTGGAGACCGGATATCACCTGCGCCCGTCGGCAGAGGCGGCAGGCGACTTCCTGGATTCGGAGACCGGACGCGCGTTCGCCGCGACCGAACCCACCGCAGCACCCATCGAACGGATACGGCACAACCTGCAGGACCTTCTCGAACGGATCTGATCCCCGAGCGCCAGAGGAGTGGAGATGACCGATCTCCCCGCGACCGACCGCCCAGCCGACGATCACGCAGCCGCCGACGCCCCACCGGCCGACACCCCCTACACCGACGCCGAACTCGACGCCGATCTCCGGTGGTGGGCGGCAGCCAACTACCTCACCGTCGCCCAGATCTATCTGCAGGACAACGTGTTGCTGCGCGAACCCCTGATGCGCGAGCACATCAAACCCCGGCTGCTCGGCCACTGGGGGACCAGTCCGGGCCTGTCGGCCATCTACACCGTCCTGAACCGGGTGATCCGCGAGACCGATTCGGAGTGGCTGTATGTCACGGGTCCCGGACACGGGGGACCCGCACTCGTCGCGAACGTCTACCTCGAGGGCACCTACAGCGAGATCTATCCGCCGGTGTCCCCGGATGCGCGTGGCGTCCGCCGCCTGTGCCGCCAGTTCTCCACTCCCGGTGGCATTCCCAGCCACGTGAGTGTGCAGACCCCGGGCAGCGTCCACGAGGGCGGCGAGCTCGGTTACGCGCTCGTCCACGCCGCGGGCGCCGCGTATGACCATCCCGATCTGACCGTGGCGTGTGTCGTCGGCGACGGAGAGGCCGAGACCGGACCGCTCTCGGGATCGTGGAAGATCCCGGCATTCCTCAACGCCGCCCGAGACGGCGCGGTGCTGCCGATCCTGCACCTCAACGGAGCCAAGATCGCCTCGCCGACCGTTCTCGGACGCAGCACCGACCAGGAGGTCACCGACTATCTCGGTGGGCAGGGATGGAACCCGATCTTCGTCGAGGGCGACGACCCGCGAAAGGTCTTCACCGCGCTCAAAGCAGCAATCGATCGGTCACACAGGATCATTCGCGAACTCCAGGCGGACGCACGGGCGAACGGACCGACGCCGAACACCCGCTGGCCGGCGATCGTGTTCCGCACCCCGAAGGGATGGACCGGTCCGCACGAAGTCGACGGGCAGCTCGTCGAGGGCACCCACCGGGCACACCAGGTCCCGTTGTCGGGGGTGCGCGACAATCCTGCTCACCTCCGGCAACTCGAGGACTGGATGCGCTCGTACCGTCCCGAGGACATCTTCGACGACGACGGTGCCGTGATCGAGTCGATCACCGCTCTGGCGCCGACCGGCGACCGCAGGCTCGGTGCGACGCCATACGCCAACGGCGGCCGCCTGCTCACGCCGCTACGGCTGCCGCCGATCGCGCGGTACGCCCTCGACATCGACAACCCGGGCGCGACCCTTCACGAGACGACCCGTGTCCTCGGCGAATACATGCGCGACATCTACGCCGAGAACACCACGTCCGACGGTGGCGGATCGTTCCGCCTGTTCTGTCCGGACGAGACCGCCAGCAACCGTCTCGCCGCCGTCTTCGACGTCACCGACCGCTGCTGGCAGCTGCCGGTCACCGACTACGACGACCAGCTGTCGTCGTCCGGCCGGGTCATGGAGGTGCTCAGCGAACACCTCTGCCAGGGCTGGCTCGAGGGGTATCTCCTGACCGGGCGCCACGGGCTGTTCGCCAGCTACGAGGCGTTCGCGATGGTGAGCGCGTCGATGGTCATCCAGCACACCAAGTGGCTCCAACACGCGGCGACTCTCGACTGGCGCGAACCCGTCGCCTCGATGAACATCCTGCTGACGTCGACCTGCTGGCGCAACGACCACAACGGGTTCTCCCACCAGGGGCCCGGGTTGATCGACGCGGTCCTGCCTCTCGCGCCGGACGTGGTCCGGATCTGGCTGCCGCCGGATTCCAACTCGCTGCTGTCGATCGCCGAACACTGTTTCCGCAGTCGCGATCACGTGAACCTGCTCGTCGTCGACAAACAACCGCACCTGCAGTACCTGACCCTAGAGGAGGCCAACGACCAGGCGGCCGCCGGGGCGTCGATCTGGACGTGGGCCGGCACCGACGGCGACAGCACCGACGATCCCGACATCGTGCTGGTCGGCGCCGGCGACGTGCCGATGCAGGAGACCCTCGCCGCCGCCCAGATCCTGCGCGAATGGGTTCCCTACCTGAGGGTGCGCGTGGTCAACGTGATGGATCTGATGGCACTGCTGCCGCCCGCGGATCATCCCCACGGCATGTCCGACGACGACTTCGCCGACCTGTTCACCGAGACCGGTCACGTCGTCTTCGCGTTCCACGGCTATCCGCGCGCGGTCCATCAACTCCTGCACGGCCGACCGGACGCCGACAGGTTCCACGTCCGCGGATTCACCGAACAGGGCACGACGACCACACCGTTCGACATGGTCGTGCTGAACAAGATGAGCCGCTATCACCTCGTCCTCGAGGCGCTGCGGCGCTCCCGCCGCGTTCCGGAACGCGGCGACGATCTGGCCGAGTACTGCCGGCGTCAACTGGCGCGTCATCACGAGTACGTCCGCGAACACTTCGAGGATCTACCCGAGATCAGGGACTGGACCTGGTCCTGAGCGCCGGATTTCCGCGCACCCGTCGACCCGCGGATGATCGGGCGGCGCATTAACGTTCTGATCGGACGTCGCCCGACGGCGGGTGGCGCCCGAGAGGAGTGTGGGTTCAGGTGGTGACCAACGCCCGGCGGATGGTGGATTGGGTGCGGACTGAATCCGGCAGCGCGGCCTTGCTCGTGCTGGTGACGGTGATCGCGCTCGTCTGGGCGAACTCCCCGATGGGTCACTCGTACACCGAACTCTGGCATACGAGTCTCGGCATCGTGTTCGGCGAGCACGACTTCGAGATGGACCTGCATCACTGGATCAACGACGGCCTGATGGTGGTGTTCTTCTTCGTCATCGGGTTGGAGGTGCGCCAGGAATTCGCGATCGGATCGTTGCGCGATCGGCGACGGGCGATGGTGCCGATGGTCGCCGGGATCACCGGCGTGATCGTCCCGGCGGTGATCTACCTGGCGATCGCCGGTCGCGACGCCGTCAACGGGTGGGGGGTGGTGGTCGGCACCGACACCGCCTTCCTGCTCGGCGCCCTGGCGATCGTGGGTCCCCGGATGTCGAATCAGCTGCGCATCTTCCTGCTGACCCTGACCGTCGTCGACGACTTCCTCGCCGTCTCGATCATCGGTGTCGTCTACACCGAGGACCTGAAGATCGGTCCGCTGGTGGTCGCGCTCGTCGGTCTGGTCGGACTCTGGCTGCTCTCCCGCACCTCCGAATGGCGCAGTGCGCCGTACGTGCTCCTCGTCGTCATCGTGTGGGCCGCGACCCTGGCCTCCGGCGTCCATCCGTCGCTGGCCGGCATGGCGGCCGGACTGCTCGTGCCGGCCAGGCCGACCGAGCGCGGACACGTCGAGAAGGCCAAGACCCTGTTCCGCGACTATTGGCAGTCGCCCGAGGCGACCGTCGCCCGTACGGCCCGCCGCGGTCTGGCTCGCTCGATCTCGGTGAACGAACGCCTGCACGACGTCCTGCGAGGACCGGTTTCCCTGTTCGTGGTCCCCGTGTTCGCGCTGGCCAACGCCGGTATCGACCTCGGCGGTGGCGTACTGGCCGAGGCGTTCAGTTCGACCATCACCTGGGGTGTCGTCGTCGGGCTGGTCCTCGGCAAGTTCGTCGGCATCTCGCTGGGGACATGGCTGGCGATCCGGGCCGGGCTCGGACGACTGCCCGACGGTGTGGGCCGTGGCAGCGTGCTCGGCGGCGCTGCCCTGTCCGGGATCGGCTTCACGGTCTCGCTGCTGATCGTGGGACTCGCGTTCACCGACTCCGACGACGCCGCGAAGGCGACCGTCGGCGTGCTGGCGGCCATGGTCCTCGCGGCCCTGCTCGGGTGGTTGGTCTTCACACGCGCACGGGTGAAGTGGGGTGAGACGTCGGCCGACCTGCCGGTCACGCTCGACCCGCCCGTCGACGCCGTCGGCGATCACATCCGCGGCCCGCACGACGCGCCGCTCACCGTCGTCGAGTTCATGGACTTCGAGTGTCCGTTCTGTGCCAAGACGACCGGGATGTGGAACGACGTGCACGCCCACTTCGGTGATCGTGTGCGCTACATCGTGCGCCACCTGCCCCTGCACGACTATCACCCGCACGCCCTGCTCGCCGCGACCGCGGCCGAGGCGGCCGCGAATCAGGGCAAGTTCTGGGAGATGCACGACATCCTGTTCGCCCACCAATCCGAGCTCGAGGTCGATCACCTGCTCAGCTATGCCGAGCGGCTCGAGCTGGACATGAACCGGTTCGTCAGCGATCTCGAGAGCGAGGAGATCGCGGTCGTCATCGCCACGAACGAACAGAGCGCCTTCGACAGCGGCGCCCGGGGTACGCCGACGTTCTTCCTCAACGGGCACCGCCACCGCGGACCCCACGACGCACGGACGCTGATCGCCGCGCTCGAACAGGTGGACGCGGCGAACTCCGCGGCCCGGCGGCGTTCGTGACGGGGGGTCCGTGACAGTGGGGTTCGTGATGGGGGATTCGTGACGGTGGGTTGGTGAGCTGGGACTTCGTGAGCTGGGACTTCGCTGCATCACCGACCGTAAGTCTGGCTATGGTGTTCGCATGACGATGAACGTGGACGCCACCAACCCCGATCTGGTCACCGTCGGTGTGCCCACCCACTGGTACAACCTCGCGGCCGAACTCGATCAGCCCATCCCGCCGCACCTGCACCCGGGGACCAAGGAACCGGTAGGCCCCGACGACCTCGTCGCGCTCTTCCCGTCGGGACTGATCGCGCAAGAGGTGTCCACGGAGCCCTACATCGAGATCCCCGAGCCGGTGCGCGAGATCTACCGGATGTGGCGTCCGTCCCCGCTGATCCGAGCACGACGGTTCGAGGAATCGCTCAACACCAGGGCGCGCATCTACGTCAAGTACGAGGGTGTGAGCCCCGTCGGCAGTCACAAGACCAATTCGGCTGTCGCGCAGGCCTACTACAACAGCGTCGACGGCGTGCAGAAGCTGACGACGGAAACCGGAGCGGGTCAGTGGGGGAGCGCTCTGGCGTTCGCCGGCGCCCAGTTCGGCATCGACATCGAGGTGTGGCAGGTACGCGCCTCCTACGACTCGAAGCCGTATCGAGGTCACCTGATCCGCACGTACGGCGGCACACTGCACCCGTCGCCGTCCGATCTGACCGAGTCCGGTCGCGCGATGCTCGCCAAGGATCCGAACACCACCGGCAGTCTCGGCATGGCAGTCAGTGAGGCGGTCGAGGTGGCCGCCGGGGATCCCGACACCCGGTACGCGCTGGGCAGCGTGCTCAATCACGTTGTGCTGCATCAGAGTGTCATCGGGCAGGAGGCCGTCGAGCAGCTGTATGCGGTCGAGCCCGGAGGTGCGGACGTGGTGTTCGGTTGTGCAGGTGGCGGTTCCAATCTCGCCGGGCTGTCGTTCCCGTTCCTTCGGGAACGGATCCATCAGCGCTCGACCCCGCGGGTGATCGCCGCGGAACCGGCGGCCTGTCCGTCCATCACGCAGGGCGAGTACCGCTACGACCACGGCGATGTCGCGGGGCTGACGCCGCTCCTCAAGATGCACACGCTCGGCATGGATTTCGTCCCGGACCCGATCCATGCCGGCGGCCTGCGCTATCACGGCATGGCACCTGCGCTGAGCCACACCGTCGAACTGGGTCTCGTCCAGGCCACGGCGATCAGCCAACACGATGCGTTCTCGGCCGGCGTGCAGTTCGCCCGCACGCAGGGCATCGTGCCGGCACCCGAGTCGACCCACGCGATCGCCGCCTGCGCAGCGCATGTCGCCGACAGCGATGAGGAGCAGGTCGTGGTCATCGGACTGTCCGGGCACGGCCAGCTCGACCTGCCGGCGTACGCGGAGTTTCTCGACGGGAAGTTCTGACCTTTCGTGACGCTCGCAAGCTCGCTCCTCAGGGATCGGTGGGGCGCAAGCTCGCTCCTCAGGGATCGGTCCGTCCTGGTCCCTGAGGAGTCCGCGAGGTACGAGTGGACGTCACGAAGGGTGCTTTCGTGATGCGTACTGTCGGTGTCGATCTCGCGGCCTCGCCGAAGCTGACCGCCGCGGCATCGGTCGAGTGGTCATCGGGTGCTGCGCGGCTCACCGATCTGGTGCTACCCGCCGACGACGGCCGGATCCGCGAGTTGGCATCGGGCGCCGATCGGATCGGGATCGACGCCCCGTTCGGCTGGCCCGACGACTTCGTGGATTTCGTTGTCGCACAACAGCGGGGTGAGCTCACCGAAGGTCGTGCCCTGGACCGGATCGAGAATCGCCGCCCGCTGGCCTACCGGCGGACCGACCGCGTCGTCGTCGAGCAAGGTCGGGGCCGTCCGCTCAGTGTCTCCGCCGACCAGATCGCCCACGTGGCATTTCGCGCCGCCGGCCTCATCGCCGACCTGGGCGTGACGGACCGGGTCGACGGCTGGGCGGTCGAGGCGTACCCGGCTGCGGCACTGAAGGTCTGGGGTTTGGCCTCACGCGGCTACAAAGGCGTGGCCCGGCGGTCGCAGCTGCAGACATCGTGCGCGATGCTGACCGAGCAGGCGCCCTGGCTGGATCTGTCCGGACACCGTGAGGTGCTGATGGCCGACGACAACGCCTTCGACGCCGTCATCACAGCGCTGATCGCGCGTGCTGCCGCGGTGGGCGGGACGCACCTTCCCGACGGCACGGACCGACCGATCGCGGAGCGCGAGGGCTGGATTCACGTACCGCACAGGGCGCTGTCGGAACTGGTGTAGGGCGCGAGTGGTCGCGTCACGAAGGGCCCTTCGTGACGCTCGCAAGCTCGCTCCTCAGGGGCCAGGGGACGCTCGCAGGCGATCAGTCGAGATCCAGTCGCATGAGCACCCGCGGGAATCCGTTGAGCACCGACGTGGTGTCGGCGGCCTTGCGGAATCCGGCTGACTCGAACAACTTTCGTGTTCCGACGTACGCCATCGTCAGGTCGACCTTCTCGCCCTTGTTGTCGACCGGGTAGCCCTCGACGGCCGGTGCGCCGCGGTCACGAGCGAAGTCGACGGCGCCGGCGAGCAGCGGATGAGAGATGCCCTGTTTGCGGTGCCCGGGCCGGATGCGGATGCACCACACCGACCAGACATCGACATCATCGACGTGTGGGATCCGGCGGTTGCCGGCGAAGGTCGTATCGGCGCGCGGTGCGACCGCCGCCCAGCCCACCACCTCGTCGCCGTCATAGGCGAGGACCCCGGGAGGTGGCGTGCGGCGGCACAGTTTCTTCACGTACTCCCCACGCGCCTCGCGGGCCAGTTCCTGGTTGAGCTTGTTGGGAATCCGGTAGCTCAGACACCAGCAGACATTCGCGTCGGGCCGCTTCGGGCCGACCATGGTGCGGACATCGGCGAATCGCGTCGCCGGGCGTACCTCGATCGCCATGTGTCAAGGATTACCGGCGAGGGCGGCGCGCGCAACGGAACCGCGTACTCCATCGGTCCGGCATCGCCGCGCATACATGCCGTCGGCGGCCAGCAATTCCTGGTGAGAACCGGTTTCGACGACCCGGCCGTCGTCGAGGACGACGATCCGATCGGCCTGGGCCGCCGTGCTCAGACGGTGGGTGATCAGCAATGTGGTGGTGTGGCTGCGTAAGCGGTGCAGGGCCTGCTGGATCAGGAGTTCGGTCCGCGGATCGGCGGCGCTGGTCGCCTCATCGAGGACGAGGATGCGCGGTCGTGCGGCGATCGCGCGCGCGACGGTGACGAGTTGCTTTTCACCGGAGCTGAGGTTGTCGGCATCGGGGCCGACGACGGTGTCCAGCCCGTCGGGCAGTGTGGCGATGATCTGGGCGACATGCCCGTCGGCGACGGCCCGGGACACCACGTCGTCCCCGGGCGCGCCACCCGGGATCATGCCGTCCCGCGTGGTGTCGCCGTCGGTATCCGCACCGTAGGAGATGTTGTCGCGGATCGTGCCATGGAACAGCCAGGGCTCCTGGGTGACCACGGCCATCGACGATCGGGTTCGCTCGGGTCCGAGATGGGCGATGTCGACGCCATCGATCAGAATCCGCCCGGAGTCCGGTGTGTAGAAACCCTGCAGCAGGCGGGTGAGGGTGGTCTTGCCGGACCCGGTGGCACCGACGATCGCGGTCGTCGTACCGGACGGCAGCGTCATGTCGACCGACCGCACCACGGGCGTATCCGGCTGATACCCGAAATCGACCGACGAGAACACGATTTCGGGCGGCCCGCCTCCTCGCCCGAGCGGGTCGACAGGGTCCCGGTCACCACTGCTCTCCGGCGGGCCCGTCGTCGTCTCGTCGTCGGGAGTCTCGAGCAGGTCGCGGATCCGGCCGGCCGACACGGATCCCGACTGGATACGCGGATAGAAGCCCGCGAGCTCTCGCAGCGCACTGCTCAGCTGCTGGGCGAAGAGCACCACGGCCTGGGCCGCACCGAGGCTGAGCGCGCCGTCGACGACCTGGAGTCCGCCGACGACGGCGAGGACGAGGAAGACGAGCGCGTTGACCGTCGTCACCAGCGGTGCGAGGGTTCCGGACGACCATTGCGCAGACCGCACCGACCGGAACAGCCGATCGTTGAGGGCCTCGAATCGGCGCGCGGCGACCTCTTCGGCACCGTAGGCGCTGATCATCCGCCGTGCGCTCAGTTCCTCCTCGACATGTCCGGTGAGAGCTGCGGTGGTGGTCCACTGATCGACCAGGTGGGGTCGGGCGCGGCGTGCCACCAGCAGCGCGATGACCGCCGACACCGGAGCCGCGGCCACCGCGATCGCAGCGAGCGTCGGGGACAGGACGAAGAGCAGTGTCGTGACGGTGACGATGGTGAACAGGCTCGTCGGCAATGTCACCAGGACCGGCCCGACGACGGTGGTGGCGTTGTCGGTGTTCACCGTCATCGTGCTGAGCAGGTCGCCGCGCGTGGTGGAGTCGAAGAAACGCATCGGCAGGCGGTGCACGGCCCGCTCGATCTCCGAGCGCAGGCGATACGCCGCGCGCTGTACGGCCGTGTTCAACAACCGGCTCTGGGTGAACGTGCAGGCGAACACCGCGGAGTACAGGCCGACCTGCGCCCCGAGCAGCCACCAGAGGGAGGACCACGCCATGGTGCCGTCGGCGCCGTCGACGATCACGTCGGTGATCAGTCCGTAGAGGACCGGCGCACAGGCGGTTCCGCAGGCCGCCAGCAGCGCCAGGACCGAGACGCAACCACCGCGTGCCCGGCCCAGGCGCACCTGACGCAACAGCCACCGAAGCGCACCGTCCCGAGACCGGTCAGGCACTGGTCGCCGCCTGCGCGTCGGCCAGTTCCCGGTAGATCGGCGAAGCGGACATCAGGGAGTCATCGTTGCCGACCGCGGTGATCCGCCCGGCGTCGAGCACGGCGATCGTCTCGGCATGACGGACCGACGAGACACGCTGCGCTGCGATCACGATCGTCGCCTCCGGTTGTGCTGCACGGAGTCCGGCGATGATCATCTGCTCGGTCTCGACGTCGAGTGCGCTGAACGGATCGTCGAGCAGATACACCATCGGTCGTCGCACGATGGCC
The DNA here is from genome assembly GCF_003797825.1 of Gordonia sp. OPL2. Classification (GTDB taxonomy): domain Bacteria; phylum Actinomycetota; class Actinomycetes; order Mycobacteriales; family Mycobacteriaceae; genus Gordonia. The sequence goes on along the minus strand of NZ_RKME01000007.1, from coordinate 18,165 downwards.
CGCGCCAGTGAGAGACGCTGGCGCTGGCCACCGGAGAAGTTGCGGCCCTCCTGCGCGACGGGGGCGTCCAGGCAGCCCGCACGGGTGGCGACGAACTCTTCCGCCGCGGCGACCGACAACGCTGCCCACAGGTCGTCGTCGGACGCGTCCTCGCGTCCCAGACGGAGATTGTCGCCGATGGTGCCGGCGATGAGCGAGGTGCCCTGCGAGACGAAGGCGGTCCGTCCGCGCAACCAGTCGATTCCGAGTTCGGCGACATCCATCCCGTCGAAGCGAACGCATCCGCCGGTGGGCTCGGACAGTCGGATCGCCATCGACAGGAGGCTGGACTTGCCACTGCCCGTCCCGCCGATCAGCCCGGTGGTGCGTCCTGCGGGGCACGCCAGCGACACGTCGCGCACAGCGGGCGCCTCGGCGCCGTCGAGATGCAGTGTCACCGAATCGAAGACGATGCTCGCCGATCCCGTCGAACCCGCCGAACGATCGTCGTTCGCGGGGCGTCGAGAGGGGCCTGAGTGGGACATCGGCGTGCGCAGCACCTCGTCGATCCGTGACGCGCTGGCGACCGCGCGGGGAAGGACACCGGCGAGGACCGACAGCATCGACACGGCGACGAGGAGGTGCAGGAGATAGCCGGTCGACGCGGCGATCTGGCCGACCTGCATCGTGCCGCCGGCAACGAGCACGGCTCCGACTCCGGCGACCACGATCGTCGCCAGGTTCGCGATCACCGTGACGACGGGCAGCAGAGCGGTCTGCAGGCGGCCGACACGCAACGAGATGTCGGTGAGCTGGGAGTTCACCGCTTCGAACCGCGCGATCTCGGTGGTCTCGCGCCGGAATGTCCGGATGACGGGGATTCCGGAGAGCTGTTCCCGAACCGTGTGGTTGACCGCGTCGACCGAACGCTGGAGCCGTCCGGACAGGGGGAGCAGCCTGCGCACGATGACCGAGACGACGATGACGAGAAGTACACCCGCACCGGCGACGACCGGGGCCATCCGCCAGCCCTGGACCACCGACAGCACCGTCGCGCCGACCAGCATCAATGGTGCGGTCACCGTGATGGTCAGGAAGGCGAACAGGAATGCCTGGACGTTGATGACGTCACCGGTGGAACGTGTCAGCAGGCTCGGCACGCCGAATCGGGCTGCCTCGGTGTCGCCGAAGCCCGCGACGGTGGTGTGCACACGGGTGCGCAGATCACGGGCGGCCGAGGCTGAGATATGCGAGGCGAGATATGTCGAGCCCAGTGAGACAAGAAGATTGAGGACGGCAACGCCGGTCATGATCACGGCGAGATGCTTGATCGTGTCGATGTCGCCGCGCAGGATGCCGTCGTCGATGATGCGGGCGTTCAGCGCCGGCTGCGCAAGTGTGGTGAACACCGCAGCCAGTTGGCAGACAACGAATGCCGCTGTGGCCCTTCGATGTTCGGTGATCGCATGAACGATGACCCGGCCGAGGACCCGGATCTCCGTGACGGACACGTCGTTCATCGCGGCCGGTGTGCTCCTTGGTCGGTGAGGTCGGTGGACGCCGACGAACCGCCCCGCGGGGGAGTGCCGCGAGACGGCTCGCCGAGTATTGGCATGGCGCCGGAGAACTACTCCGTTTCGCCACCACCGGTTCCACCTTCGAGGGATCCGGTGACCAGATCGCTCAGAGCCGCGCCCAAGATCTCTTCGAGGTCGATGCTTCCAGCCATGGTTGCTCCTATCTTCGAGGTTGAGATCCAACATTTGTTGTAATTCCTTCGCAGCGGGGCGAATGGAATCACGCGGCCCACTGTACATACACAAAACGATTTCACGAAGATTTCAAACGAATAAGATCTCAACGCTTTCAGAGAATTGTTTGGACGTATCCTTGTCGCTCGGAGTAGCGCGACGAACAATTACTCCGACGATGCGTGAATACCATTGTGGGGATTCATCCCGGTGTGGTACGAAGTCAGGAATGGTGGCTTTTCCGCAGATGTGGCCCCGTTTGTCGGGTGAACGCGAATGACCTCCACAGTCGGGGTCGAATCTGTCTCGGTACGCGACCTGAACTGGGAAGATCGGGATATCGCGGTGCCACTCGTGGCTACCGGGATCGGTGAGGTGCCCCTCTATCGGTGGCTACTGGGGGCCGATCCGGGAGACGACGTCATCCATTGGTGGGCCGATTCGCTGTTCGCCGCTCATGTCGCCGACGGGGCGCGTGGATTGGTCGGCGACGACGGAACAATGCGCGGCGTAATCCTGTGGTCGCCGCCGAACCGACGTCCCACCGAATATCCGGAGGACCTGAGACGGACCACCGCTGCGATGATCACACGAATACCAGGCTTCACGCAACGGTATGAGGAGATGGTGACGGCAGAAACCGCAGCGTCACCTGCAGGAACATCACTGGGAATTGTTTTCGCAGGCGTCGAGCGGACCTCTCGGCGGCGCGGATTGCTCGGCGATCTGGTGGACCCGGTCATCGCGATGGCCGACGACGGTGGGGTGCCGGTGGTGGTGCAGACATGCGATCCACAACTCGCGGTCACCTACGAGCGACGATGGCGAACGACGCCGCGCGCGCATTACACGGTCACGGGAGGGCCGACCGTGTGGATCCTGCAACGTGATCCACCGTGACCCCGCACGCGCGGCGCGGCGCCGGTCCGATAGGCCCGCTCGCTTCGCTCCCGGCGCCGGTCCGATTCGGCCCGCTCGCTTCGCTCCCGGCGCCGTCCACCATCCGTCAGGGGCGGAAGAACTCGAGCATGTCGGCGTTGATGACGGCGGCCTCGGTGGTCGGCATGCCGTGCGGGAATCCGGGATAGGTCTTCAAGGTGCTGTTCGGCAGGAGTTCTGCCGAACGCACACCGGTGTTCTGATACGGGACCACCTGGTCATCCTCGCCGTGCAGGACCAGGGTGGGGATGGTGATCGACTGCAGATCCGAGGTGAAATCGGTCTGTGAGAACGCGACGACGCCGTCGAAATGCGCCTTCGCGCCGCCCATCATGCCCTGACGCCACCAGTTCGCGATGATCCCCTCGGACGGCTCTGCACCGTCGCGGTTGTATCCGTAGAACGGTCCCTCGGCGAAGGTACGGAAGAAGTCTGCGCGTCGGGTGGCCACCTGCGCCTGGATGTCGTCGAACGCCTCCTTGGGGATACCGTCGGGGTTGGCGTCGGTCTTGACCATGATCGGCGGGACGGAGCTGATCAGGACGGCTTTGGCGGCGCGGTCCTGGCCGTGTCGCGCCAGGTAGTGCGCGACCTCGCCGCCACCGGTCGAGTGACCGACGTGGATGGCGTCCGAGAGATCGAGATGTGCGACGACGGCGGCGAGATCGTCGGCGTAATGGTCCATGTCGTGGCCGTCGGCGACCTGGGTCGAGCGTCCGTGACCGCGACGGTCGTGGGCGATGACCCGGTAACCATGGTCGAGGAAGAACATCATCTGCGTGTCCCAGTCGTCGGAGGACAGCGGCCAACCATGGCTGAAGACGATGGGTTGGCCGGTTCCCCAGTCCTTGTAGAAGATCTCGACGCCGTCGGGGGTGGTGATCGTGGGCATGGTGGCACTCCTTCGAGTGATGAGATGCGGCAAGGGGATGGGCGCGTCGACCCCGCGCAGATGGCGATTCGGGACCGACAGAGTCGAGTCTGCCGCAGATGAGGGTCCGCGTGTCCCACTTCTCCCGACACAAATCCCACGATTGCGACCACGAGTGTGGCCGCCGACGCTCAGCCCGCCATGCTCCCGGCGTCGACCAGGACCGGTCGCGTCGTCGCGAATCGCTGCTGATACTTGCGGGGCGAGATACCGATACGCGTGACGAACGCCCGGCGCATCACCTCTGCGCTGCCGTAGCCTGCGGCGCGCGCGGCGTCGGACACACTGAGCCCTGACAGCAGCCGATCCTGGGCGACCTCGAATCGGGTGGTCGACACGAAGCCTGCCGGGGTGGTCCCGAGTTCGTCGCGGAACAACCGGGTGAGGTGACGCGCACTGACGTTGACGTGCGCGGCAAGGCTTCCGACGGTGTGCGGGAGATGGGGATTGCCGCGCACGTGATCGGTGACCGCGCGCACCGGACTGCTCCGCGGAATGGGGCCGGCCAACGAGGAGGAGAACTGCGACTGGCCGCCACCGCGCTGCATGTAGACGAGCAACCCCTGTGCGGTGCGGCGAGCGACCTCGGCACCGTGGTCCTCCTCGACGAGCGCGAGGCTCAGGTCGATGCCGGCCACCACGCCGGCAGAACTGTAGATGTCGCCGTCGCGCACATGGATGGCGTCCGGATCGACGCGCACGGCCGGATACCGATGGGCCAGGTCGGCGGTGAACTTCCAGTGGGTGGTCGCCACCCGCCCATCGAGCAGGCCGCACGCTGCGAGCACGAACGAACCGGTGCAGATCGAGGCCAGCCGGCGCGTGCGAGTCGAGATCTGGCGCACCGACGCGATCAGATCGTCGGTCACGAAGACGGGCGGCGGCAGCTCACTGCCCGCGATCAGAACGGTGTCGAAGGCTCCCGAACCGGCGATCGGTTCGGTGGAGAGCCGGGCGCCCACCGACGTGGACACCTCGCCGCCCGACGGCGACAGCGTGACGACCTCGTAGTCGCCGGAGAACTGGTTGGCCTCCACGAACACCTCGGCCGGTCCGGCGTAGTCGAGGATCTTGACCCCGTCGAACACCACGATGCCGATACGCCGGTGAGCCCGATCCGTGGGCCGCACAGTCCTCATGGTCAGTAATCTATTCGGCCGTCCGCGGATGGCCTGCCTGCGGTCCCCGGCCGTACACGGTGCGGAACCAGATCGCGGTGAGCACATCGATCGCCGCCTCGTCATCGGGCTGATCCACGCCGATGTCGCCGTCGGCGGTCAGCCACATCCAGCAACTCGCTTCGAGGGTCGACACGAGTGCCGACGCGAGCAGCGGTAGCGGCAGATCCACGCGATGGCCCGCGCGGTCGGCGCCCTCGAGCCCGGAGAGGATCTGCTCGATCCCGGACGCCCGCTTCTCCCGCCACCGTTTCCGGAATGTCTCGTCGAGCATCGACATCTGGAACAGTCCGATGATCTCCGGCAGGTACTCGCGGTAATGGGTCCAGTACGCGGACACCGCCGCACGGACACCCGCCTCAGGGTCGATGTGTTTGGCGCGCAGGGCGTCCTCGACGACCCCGGTGCTGAATTGCTCGAGCAATGCCTCGAGCAGTTGCTCCTTGTTGTCGTAGTAGGTGTAGAACGAGGCCGTCGACCGCCCCGCGGCCTCGGCGATATCGGCGATCTTCGTGTTCAGGTAGCCCTTCTCGGCGAACGTCCGACGGGCGGCGTCGAGAAACGCCGCCTCGGTCCGTCGTCCCTTGGTGGTCGGTGGCACCAACCTCGACTCCCGTCCTGCCGGTCTCCGCCGGGTCGGCCATGTGGATGCGCGGCGACGCTCGCGGCGACATTGTCTGAATTATGCATCGGTGAGCGCGGGCACGGCGTGCTCAGCGCGATGAGTAGGCTGACCTCATGACTGCCACCGGTCCTGCTGTGACCGTCGTCGAGGTCGCCCCGCGCGATGGCCTGCAGAATGAGAAGGTCGAGCTGACGACGGCGCAGAAACGCGAACTCGTCAGCCGTGCAGTCGATTTCGGTGCGCGCCGTGTCGAGGTGACGAGCTTCGTGCATCCGCGCAAGGTGCCGGCGATGGCCGACGCCGAAGACCTCGTGGCCCGATTGCCCGCCGATGACGGGATCGCCTACAGCGCACTCGTTCTGAACGAGCGCGGCCTCGATCGTGCGATCGCGGCCGGGGTCGGCGAGATCAATGCGGTGGTCCACTGCACCGACACCTTCAGTGAGCGCAACCAGGGCACCGACATCGACGGCGGTGTCGGGATCTGGCATCGGATCGCGCGGACGGCAAGGGAGGCGGGGGTGAGCGCCAACCTGACCATCGCCGTCGCGTTCGGATGTCCGTTCGAGGGGGAGGTGTCCCTCGAACGGCTGCGCTCGATCCTCGCCCGGGTCCTCGAGGAGGCGCCGACCGAGCTGTCGCTGGCCGACACGATCGGCGTCGCCGTGCCGAGGGATGTGCACGAACGGTTCGCGGTGGCCGCCGATCTCGTGCCGTCGGATATGTCGCTGCGCGCCCACTTCCATGACACCCGCAGCTGCGGCATCGCCAACGCGCTTGCCGCGGTCGAGTCGGGTGTCACGATTCTCGACTCCAGCCTCGGCGGTATCGGCGGATGCCCGTTCGCGCCGAATGCGACCGGCAACATCGCCACCGAGGACCTCGCATACGCGCTCGACCGCACAGGTGTCGCGCACGGTCTGGACACGGAGGCGTTGCAAGACGCGGGTGCGTGGCTCGAAGGTGTCTTCGGTCGACGGCTCCCGTCGGCGGTGCTGCACGCGGGCGGGTTCGGCACCCCCCGACGAGGTGGCGTAACGGTACCGATTCCGCCTCCGCGATGACCGTGCGCTGCGGGTTCGGCGACGACCAGGTGGCGTAACACGACAGACAACGCCGAAGGCCCGTCCGGTTGGCACGATGAGGCGCATGTTGCTGATGACGCCGACCCCGTCGACGACCCGCAAGAACATGGTCTGGGTGCCGGGCGGGACGTTCTGGATGGGTTCCGAGGACTTCTATCCCGAGGAACGGCCGGTGCACCAGGTGGCGGTCGACGGATTCTGGATGGACACCCAGCAGGTGACGGTCGCCGCGTTCCGCCGCTTCGTCCGCGACACAGGCTACGTGACGACCGCCGAGCTACAGCCCGACGCCGCGGACTTCCCCGACGCCGACCCTGCCCTGCTGGCCCCCGGGTCGATGGTCTTCACCCCGCCGACCGGTCCGGTGCCCCTCGACGACCATCGGCGATGGTGGTCCTACGTACCCGGAGCCCAGTGGCGTCATCCCGAAGGTCCGGGCAGCGATGTCGGGGAACGGAATCGGCACCCGGTCACCCACGTGTCCTATCTCGACGCGTGCGCCTACGCCGAATGGGCCGGCAAGTCGATCCCCACCGAGGCCGAATGGGAGTTCGCCGCGCGCGGCGGGCTCGACCGGATGCCCTACGTCTGGGGCGATGCCGACGAACCACACGGCCGCCCCGGCGGCAACGTCTGGCAGGGCCTGTTCCCCTGGCAGAACCTCGAGGAGGATGGTTACGCCGGGACGTCGCCGGTCGGTCGGTTCCGTCCCAACGGCTACGGCCTCTTCGACATGGCCGGGAACGTCTGGGAGTGGACGCGGGATCGCTACACGGCGAGCCACGCCGAGAGCGACAAGAACACGGCCCCGGCGAGCAGTTGTTGTGTGCCGCGGAATCCCGTGCAGGAGTCCATCTCCGATGACTCCGAGCATCTCGCGCGGCGGGTGGTGAAGGGCGGATCACACCTCTGCGCCCCGAACTACTGCAATCGCTACCGACCGGCGGCGCGTCAAGGCCACACCGAGGACGCATCGACCGGACACATCGGTTTCCGCTGCATCATCCGGGAGACCACGTGACGACCACCGAACGCGATGTGAGTTCCTATGGTGCCGAGTCGATCACCGTTCTCGAGGGTCTCGACGTCGTCCGCAAGCGGCCGGGCATGTACATCGGCTCCACCGCGTCCCGAGGACTGCACCACATGTTGTGGGAGGTGATCGACAACGGCGTCGACGAGGCGATGGCCGGCCACGCAACGCGGGTCTCGGTGCGGTTGCTGGCCGACGGTGGCGCCGAGGTCATCGACGACGGACGGGGAATCCCGGTCGCCCTGCACGCCAGCGGGATACCGACCATCGACGTGGTGATGACGCAGCTGCACGCCGGTGGGAAGTTCGACGCCGAGGGCGGCGCGTACGCGGTGTCCGGAGGCCTGCACGGCGTGGGCGTCTCGGTGGTGAACGCGCTCTCCACCCGCCTCGAGGTCGACGTGTCGAGGGACGGTCACACCTGGCACCAACGATACGAGCGGTCGGTGCCCGGCACACTCCGCCGCGGAACGCCCACCTCGGAGACCGGTACGACCGTCAGGTTCTGGCCGGACCCGGATGTCTTCGAGACCACGGACCTCGACGCCGAAGTGGTCGCGCGGCGTCTGCAGGAGATGGCCTTCCTCAACAAGGGGCTGGCCCTGACACTGGCCGACGACCGATGCGACACGCAGACTCGCCGCTTCCACCATCCCGGTGGTCTCACCGAGTTCGTCTCCCACCTCAACCGCACCAAGGACGCCCTGCATCCCTCCGTCATCGGATTCTCCTCTGTGGGAACGGGGTACGAGGTCGAGGTCGCGCTCCAGTGGAACACCGGCTACGCCGAATCGGTCCACACGTTCGCCAACACCATCAACACCCCCGACGGGGGAGTGCACGAGGAGGGGTTCCGCGCTGCGCTCACCGCTGTCGTGAACCGATACGCGCGGTCGCTCAAGGTGATCAAGGACAAGGACCCCAACCTCTCCGGCGACGACATCCGCGAGGGGCTCGCCGCGGTGATCTCGGTCAAGGTCGCCGATCCGCAATTCGAAGGACAGACGAAGACCAGGCTCGGCAACAGCGAGATCCGGTCCTTCGTCCACAAGGTGTGCCACGAGCATCTGGCCGAGTGGTTCGACGCCAATCCCGCCGAGGCCAAGACGGTCCTGACGAAGGCGGCGTCGTCGGCGCAGGCGCGAATCGCTGCGCGTAAGGCGCGGGAACTGGTGCGTCGCAAATCCGCCGGCGCGCTCGGCGGACTGCCGGGCAAGCTCGCCGACTGCCGCAGCACGGATCCGGAGCGCAGTGAGATCTTCATCGTCGAGGGCGATTCCGCCGGCGGCAGTGCGAAATCCGGTCGCGACTCCCTCCACCAGGCGATCCTCCCGTTGCGCGGCAAGATCATCAACGTCGAGAAGACCCGCATCGACCGCGTGTTGAAGAACACCGAGGTGCAGGCGATCATCACAGCATTCGGCACCGGCATCCACGACGAGTTCGACATCACCAGGCTGCGCTATCACAAGATCGTGCTGATGGCCGACGCCGACGTCGACGGCCAGCACATCTCGACGCTGCTGCTCACCTTGTTGTTCCGCTACATGAGACCGCTCATCGAGCACGGCCACGTCTACCTGGCGCAACCGCCGCTGTACAAACTCAAATGGCATCGCGGAGAACCGGAGTACGCCTACTCCGATCGAGAACGCGATCGTCTGGTCTCCGCCGGACGGGAAGCGGGTCGTCGGCTCGATTCCGACACCGGTATCCAGCGCTACAAGGGACTGGGCGAGATGAGTGCGACAGAGCTGTGGGAGACGACGATGGACCCACAGGCCCGCGTCCTACGGCGGCTGACGGTGACCGACGCCGCAATGGCCGACGAGATCTTCTCCATCCTGATGGGCGAGGACGTCGATGCGCGGCGCAGCTTCATCACTCGCAACGCGGGCGACGAGCGGTTCCTCGACGTGTGAGTGCTGTCCACATCGCGCCCCCTCCGCCACTGTGGCGGAGGGGGCGCGCTTGCATATCGCGGTCGGTGAAGTCGATGGTGACCACGGCGACGATGCGTACAGGTGGCGTTTCTCGCCCGATTGCGCCAGAGGAAACGCGCTGGCCAGCAGTTTGTGCGACCATGATGTGGCGTAACCGATCGATAATTCCCACGAAAATCCGCGGGAATGTGCGGTTGGGAAAGTGATCACATGACATCGCGACCACGGATTCCGCCGAAGGACTTCCCGCGGCCCCCGGTACGCAAGTACGCCGGGACCCGGGAAGATGCCGCGCGCTGGGTCCGGGACGTGCTACGGACCCAGATCCTCGACGGCGCCTTCGGCGGACTCGCGGCACCGCGCCCGCTCCTGCCGCCGGAGAACGAACTCGCCGCGGAGTGGGGCGTCAGTCGCAATGCCATCCGTGAGGCGCTCGACCTCCTGCGGGCCGAGGGCCTGATCACCCGCGTGCAGGGGGCGGGGACCTTCGTCACCGGTGCGAAGCTCCGGCAGCGCATCGATCGCCTCGAGGGGCTGGCGGAATCTCTGGCCGGACATCAGCTGTCGGTGCAGAACGAGGTCCTGTCGGCCCGGGAGGCGACCGCGACCCCCTCGGTCGCCGACAAACTGCGGATTCCCGAGGGCAGCCCGATCCTGTTCATCGAACGGCTGCGGTCGGTCGCCAACGTCCCGCTCTCCCTGGACACCACGTCTCTGCGGCCCGAGGCCATCGATGCCCTCGCCGGTGCCAATCTCGCCGACGAGGACGTCTTCGGGCTTCTCGAGGAGAAGCTGGGTGTCCGCCTGGGGCAGGCCGAGAACACCGTAGAGGCGGTCGCCGCGGACAAGGGCACCGCACGTCTTCTGGGCGTGCGCATCGGGTCGCCGGTTCTGCTCCTGCACCGCCTGTCCTATCTCGAGGACGGGACACCGTTCGATCTGGAATCCGTTCGGTACCGCGGTGACCGGCTGTCGCTGGTCTCCGTGAATCCCCGGGTCCGCCCGGCGGATACCGACGCCGATCACTGACCGCCCTCGCCGGTCACCCCCACACCTGCACCACCAGTGTCATCAACAGAAAGGAAGTGAGGCATACCCATGTCCACATCAGACAAGCAACCCAACATCGTGTACTTCCACGTCGACAATCTCGGTCTCGGCGAGCTCGGCTGCTACGGCGGTGGAATCCTCCGGGGCGCCGACACGAAGAACATCGACACCTTCGCCGAGGAGAGTCTGAAGCTCTCGCACTTCGTCGTCGAACCCCAGTGCACACCAACACGTTCGGCGCTGATGACCGGTCGCTACCCCATCCGTTCCGGCAATCACACCATCGCGCTGGGCGGCAACGCCGGCGGCCTCGTCGCCTGGGAGAGGACCATGGGCGACATCCTGTCCGACGCCGGCTACGCGACCGCCTGCTATGGCAAGTGGCACATCGGCGCCGAGGACGGGCGCTGGCCCACCGACCACGGCTTCGACGAGTGGTACGGCCCCGCCCGCACCTACGACGAGTGCCTCTGGCCCGACGACCCGTGGTACAAGGGCGAACGCGATGGCTGGTCTTACATGTACGACGGCACCAAAGAGAATGGCGTCCACACCACCGACGAGCAGCTGACTGTCGAACTCAAGGGCCGCATGGATGCCGAGTACGACCGTCGCGCCCATGCCTTCATGGAGCGCAGCGTCGCCGACGACAAGCCGTTCTTCCTGTACCACAACCATTCTCTGCTGCACTTCCCGATCGAGGTGCGTGAAGAGTTCCGCGGCACGAGCAGCAATGGGGACTGGGGCGACGCGCTGCTCATGCTCGACCACGACTTCCAGAGCATCCTGAACAAACTGGACGAACTCGGGATCGCCGACAACACGATCGTCGTGTTCGCCGGCGACAACGGTCCCGAGGATCACCTCGCCGGTCGCGGCACCGCGGGCTTCTTCGACGGCTCGTACTTCAGTTCCGCTGAAGGTGGCATCCGCACCCCGGCGATCATCCGCTGGCCCGGGCACGTCGCGCCGCGGGAGAGCAACGAGATGGTGCACGTGACGGACATGTTCACCACCCTGCTGCGTTACGCGGGATGTGAGGTCCCCGACGATCGACTGATCGACGGAATCGATCAGCGGGAGTTCTTCGGCGGCGCAGAGGAATCGGCGCGTGAGGCATGCATGGTGTGGCTCAACGACGAGCTCCACGCGGTGAAGTGGTCGCAGTTCAAGATCAGCTTCGTCCGCCAGCAGCACTTCCATGATCCGGAGATCCCGCTGGGATTCGCCCGCATCATCAACCTGCTGGAGGACCCGAAGGAGCGGGAACCGGTCAATCAGACCTTCGTGCGGTGGTGGGTCATGCAGCACGCGCACCGTGTCATCCGGGAACACGACGAGTCGGTGGAGCGCGAGGAGCTGATCCCGCCGGGCGCCCCCCTCGACTTCGTCCCGAAACGCCAGGCCGAGGTCGCGGTCTAGTACCTACGTCGAGCTGTCGGTGGTGCCACGGCGCCACCGACAGCTCGAGTCGCACACCGCACACCGTCGACGATCGAGAGGAGATCCTGATGAGTGTTGACACACAACCACATTCGCCGCCTTCGGAGTTCCGGTCCCGGGTGGCGTCGGCCGTCACCCGGTCGGCGGGTGGGCTCCGCGGGTCGTCGACCCTGGCCGCCCTCCGCGATCCCCGGCGGTTCCGGACGGAGTTCTTCGCCGGACTGGTGACCGCGCTCGCGCTGATCCCCGAGACGATCTCGTTCTCGATCATCGCCGGGGTCGGGCCGGCGGTCGGATTGTTCACGTCGTTCCTCTTCGCGATGACCATCGCAGTGGTCGGCGGCCGGCCGGCGATGGTCTCCGCAGCGGCCGGCTCGGTGGCGCTGGTGGTGGCTCCGGTGGTTCGTGACCACGGAGTGGACTACCTGATCGCGACGGTGATCCTGGCGGGACTCCTGCAGGTCGCGATGTCGGTCCTCGGGGTCGCGAAGTTGATGCGGTTCATCCCGCACAGCGTGATGACGGGCTTCGTCAACGCGCTCGCGATCCTGATCTTCACGGCACAGCTGCCCCACCTCATCGGTGTCCCGTGGCTGGTGTATCCGATGACCGCGGCCGGTCTGATCATGATGGTCGCACTGCCCAAACTGACGACTGTCGTCCCTGCGCCGCTGGTCGCGACGGGCATCCTGACCGTGATCGCGGTCGTGTTCACCGTCGCGGTGCCCCGAGTGGGAGACGAGGGCACGGTCTCCTCGGACATGCCGACCCTCGGCCTGCCGGGCGTTCATCTCACCCTCGACACGCTGCGGATCATCTTCCCGTACGCCCTCGCCGTCGCCCTGGTGGGATTGTTGGAGTCCCTCATCACCGCCAAACTGGTCGACGATCTGACCGACACGTCGTCGGATCTGAAGCGCGAGAGCTGGGGGCAGGGCGTCGGCAACCTCGTGACCGGGTTCTTCGGCGGCATGGGCGGATGCGCGATGATCGGGCAGACGATGATGAACGTGAAGAGTGGAGGGCGCACGCGGATCTCGACATTCGTGGCCGGCGCGGCACTGCTGTGCATGGTGCTCTTCTTCAGCCCGGCGCTGGCGGCGATCCCGATGGCCGCACTCGTCGCGGTGATGATCATGGTCTCCGTCGCGACCATGGACTGGCGATCGATTTCACCGAAGACATTGCGTCGTATGCCGATCGGGGAGTCGGCGACGATGCTGGCCACGGTCGCCGTCACCGTTATCACCCACAATCTGGCCTACGGTGTCATCGTCGGCGTGCTGTGCGCGATGATCCTGTTCGTGAGCCGCGCCGCCGGGCGGGCGTCGATCGAGGGCGCCGATCGCGTCGACATCGACGACGTTGACGGCCCCGACATGCCCCGGACGTACCGGGTCACGGGCGACCTCTTCTTCGCGTCGAGTCACGGTCTGATCGACCGGTTCGACTATGCCGGTGATCCCGAGCGGGTCGTCGTCGACTTCTCGGCGTCGCACATCTGGGATGCGACAACGGTGGCGACCCTCGACACGATTCGTGACAAGTACCGACAGCACGGCACCACCGTCACGTTCGTCGGGCTGAACGAAGCGTCCGAAGCGCTGCACACCAGGCTCTCCAGCGGCGTCGAGCCGAACTGACGGCGTCGTCCCCACACCGCACGGCCCGGGTGACCGATCACGGCGATCGGACACCCGGGCCGTCTCGTCGTGTCCCGGTCACGCGAGCGCGACGGTGACCAGGGTGGCGGTCAGCAGCACGACGGCGATGCCCGAACCGATGATCATCGCCCGACCCGTGACCGGGTGGGCCAGCGGGCGACGCTCGAGGTCGCGGCAGCGCCGACGGCCGATCGCGTAGACCGCGGCGGCGACCGTCGCGGCCACGCCCGCAGCGAGCCAGCGCGCGGGACCCCACTCCGTCGGATGATGCGTCAGGTCACGGCCCACCACCAGGACGCCGTTGGCCATGATCGCCAGCGACGTCCTCGTCCACGACAGACTCGTCCGTTCGGCCTGCAGGCCCGGGTCGTCGGGCGGCAGTGGGTGCATCGGCAGTGGCTGCATCAGCGGGTGCATCACAGGGTGATCGTGGCGATCACCGCGACGGCGACGGCCACGAGTCCGATCGCCACCAACGTGAAGGACAGATATCCGGCGATCTGCAACCGGGGGAGTGGTTGATCGCGCCGGATGGCGTGATCATTGCGGCGCCAGCGGTGCAGGCCGCCGGTTGCGGTGACGACCGCCAGCAGACCGAGGACGCCACCGAGGCCGTAGCGCAGACCGGGGCCGCTGTCGTCGGGCAGGAACTGCAGGACGCCCACCGACGCGGCCAGCAGGCCCAGGGACGTCCGCTGCCACGCGAGAAACGTGCGTTCGTTCGCGAGGGTGAACCGGTAGTCGGGTTCGGCCGTGACCGCGTCCGAGTGAGTGGCGGAGTTGGTGTGATCCATGCCCTCCAGTCTTGTCGTCGGCGCCCCGCGAGGCCACCGAATCATGGTGGCGTTGGCATGTTTTCGCGGCCTTCCGATGATGACGCGGATCGCGTGGAGAACGACGGCGGTGCCGAAACACGGTTACTACCAGCGGTTTACGGTCGATCTGACACCGTTGTGATTCAGTTGCGCCCACCGGCCGGGCCTCTGACCTGGTGGCTTAACCGTGATGCAACGGTGGGTCGCAGAGATGTAACAGACGGCTCCGAGTCTTGTGTCATGTCCAAGAACACCACTTCGCAGTCCGCACCCCGTACCATCGCGGCGCGTCCGGGTCGCCGGGCTCTGGCTGCGACGGCCATCACCACCGCGGCCGTCGCGCTGAGCTTCGCGCTGACCGGCTGTGGGATGTTCGACTCCGACTCGGTCGTGGTCAACGTCGGCTATCAGTCCAAGACCATCAACACCGTCAACGCCGGCACCCTGATGCGCGACCGGGGCGAGTTCGAGAAGGCCCTGGCGAAAGCGGGCGAGGAGTCCGGCAAGCGGTACCGCGTGGTGTGGCAGGACTTCTCGTCGGGGGCACCGCTCACCGCCGCGATGATCGCCTCGCACGTCGACATCGGTTCGATGGGTGACTATCCGCTGCTGACCAACGGTTCCAAGACCAAGAAGTACGACGACGCGACGACCGATTTCATCGCGACCACCGGTTACAACCTGCGCGGTTCGCTCAACCAGGTCGTGGTGCCGACCGGGTCGACGGCCACCGACCTCGACGACCTGCGCGGCGCATCGGTGTCCACGAGCCTCGGCTCGGCCGGCGACGGCATGCTGTCGACCGCGCTCCAGCAGGCGGGCATCAGCAAGGACGACGTCCACGTCGCCAATCAAGATCCCTCGATCGGCGCTGCCGCGGTCGAAGGGCATCAGGTCGACGCCTTCGCCCAGTTCGTCCCGTGGCCGCAACTCGTCATCTTCCGCAACCAGGGCCGGCTGCTGTACGACGGTGGCGACAACGAAGTCCCCACGTTCCACGGCATCGTCGCCCGCAGCCAGTTCTCTCAAGCCAACCCCGAGGTGATGACGGCGTTCATGCAGGCGCTGCGGGACACCACCGACTACATCACCGGCCAGCCGATGCAGGCGGCGAAGCGGGTCAGCGAGATCACCGGCATCGAACCCGAGGTGGTGTACCTCTACAACGGTCCCAACGGCCTCGTCTCCTTCGACCCGACGATCAAGGAACAGTTCGGTCCGGCACTCGAGAAGGTCAAGGCCTACCTCGTGTCGCGGGGATCGGTCGCCGAGGACTTCGACATCGCGCGCTTCACCGACACCGAGTACCTCCGACGCCTGTACGGCCCGGAGTATGCGGCGAAAGCCTCCGACGTCGGCAATCCGAGTCGGCTCCGCGGCACCGACGACCTCTGCGGTCTGCCCGTCGGCGATCCTGCCCTCGCGTCCGAGGTGTGGTTCGCGGGGCAGGACTCCACCGACGTCGCGGCCACACCGAGCTGTGCCCTGCGGCGGATCGCCGACACCGACACCGCGGTGCGGGCAGCATACGTCCCCGACGCGGTGACCGCGACCAAACTCTTCGCGTCCCATGCCACCTGGCTGGCCGACCCGACCGCGACCGCGTCCCGTCGCTACCTGCCCTTCGCCACCGCAGCCGGCGCGGCGACGTACCGGGCATCGCATCCCGAACTGACTGAGGTGTCGTACGAGACGGCGGTGTCGCAGTCCCGCTCGACCACCTGACCTGCTCGACCACCTGACCTGCTCGACCGTCTGACCCTGCTCGACCCTCTGATCCACGACGCCCGATGACCACCCACCCCGATCCCCGCACCCCCGCACGATCGAGACTCCGTGAAGAAGGAGTCTCCGCGCAGAAGGAGACAGACATGGCGCACATGGCCCCGACCCAGGACCGTCTTGACGACGGACCCGCGGCGACCGACGAGACCCGCCAGGCAGGTGTGCCCGCAGCGGGCGAGCACCAGCCCCCGGCCGACGACAGCGCGTCGTCGAGGCGACCGTCCCACCGATTGCGCACGATCGCGATGTCGATCCTGCTGCCGTTGATCCCTATCGCCGCGTTCGTGGTGATCTGGCATGTCCTCACCGACAACCAGGTCGTCGCGTGGCTGCGCTTCAACCGGATGCCCACCCCGGGTGCTGTCCTCGAGAGCTTCATCGACCGCGTCAACAGCGGCGGCTACTACGCCGACCTGTTCGCCAGTCTCCAGCGCATCCTGCTCGGCTTCGGTCTCGCCGCGATCGTCGGCATCGCACTCGGCATGCTGATCGGACGATCCGAGATCGCGCGGAAGACGTTGCGCCCCTTCATCGAGATGGTCCGGCCCATCCCGGCCATCGCACTGGTGCCGCTCACCATCCTGCTGTTCCCGTCGAGCGAGCAGGGCATCGTGTTCATCACCTTCTTCGCCGCATTCTTCCCAGTGCTCGTCAGCACCATCCACGCGATGGACTCCCTGCCGAAGGTGTGGGAGGAGGCAGCGCTCACGATGGGCGCGAGCCGGTGGACCATCCTGCGCAGCGTCGTCCTGCCGGGTGCGATGCCCGGCATCTTCGCCGGCCTCTCCGTCGCGATGGGCGTTGCGTGGATCTGCGTGGTCAGCGCGGAGATGATCTCCGGTCAGTTCGGCATCGGCTACTACACCTGGCAGTCCTACGGTCTGCTCGACTATGCGGGCGTCGTCGTCGGCATGTTGTCGATCGGAGCGCTCGGCCTGATCACGGCGTGGATCGTCGAGCTGATCGGCCGGCGCATCAACCACTGGCTGCCGCGAGCATCGCGATGACCTCCACCCCCACCGACCTCACGAGGACGACCACCATGACAACTGCGCACTCCACCACCTCCGCCAAGGCCACCTCGGACATCCCCGTCCACGGCACCGGGGCCGGTGCCTCGGTCATCCTGGACCACCTCCGGCTCGGATTCGACGGCAAGGTCGCCGCGAACGTCACGCTGGGTATCGATCCCGGCGAGGTCGTGGTCTTCCTCGGCCCGTCCGGCTGCGGCAAGTCGACGATCCTGCGCGCCCTGGCCGGCCTGTTGACCCCGATGGGCGGCGAGGCCACCGTCAACGGAAAAGCCATCACCGGCAACGACGCGCACTGCGCGATGGTGTTCCAGGAGGATGCGCTGTTCCCGTGGCGTACCGCTCTGAAGAACGTGCAGTTCCCGCTCGGTCTGCGCGGAGTCCGGGGACGCGAGTCGAAGCAGGCCGCGACCCGATATCTCGAACAGGTCGGCCTCGGTTCCTACCTCGATCACCTGCCGAGCCACCTGTCCGGCGGTATGCGTCAGCGTGTTCAACTGGCGCGGACCCTGGCCTGCGAACCGCAGGTCATGCTGATGGACGAACCGTTCGGTGCGCTCGACGCCCAGACCCGCCTCGACATGCAGCAACTGCTGATCTCGGTGTGGGAGCAGACCCAGATGACCATTCTCTTCGTCACCCACGACGTCGACGAGGCGCTGCTGCTGGCCGACCGTGTGGTGCTGCTGACCCATCGCCCGGCCACCGTCGCCGACGTCATCACCATCGACCGGCCGCGGGACCCGAAGGCGCAGTTCGAGGAGTCGTATCAGCTTCGGCGGCAGTCGATCCTGGAGTTCCTGGGTCATTCGCCGGTCGGGGCGCACTGACCCGCGGCTCATCTCGAAATCTGCCCCTCCCGAAAAGCGCCTCCCGGTATCCGCCCTCCCGAAATCTGCCCCCTCCCGAAAAG
>NZ_RKME01000078.1 GCF_003797825.1 Gordonia sp. OPL2 | reverse complement strand
CGCGAACATCTTCTTCTTCGGAATTATTTTTCGCTCACAATTTTTCGCATAGGCTTGACGCATTTTTCGCCGCCACAAATTCGATCTGCCAGGATTCATTTTGCAGAACATGAGGGGAGATATCCCCGCTCGCGATCGCGCTGGGGCGAAGTCAGCGTTTCGTATAAGAAGCTTATAGAAAGAATGCGCGGGCGCTTCGTTATCGAAGCATTTCCCACGAAATTGCAAAAATAAAACCGGGTGTATTGTGCCCGCGATGAAGCAACTCTCCCTCTTTCCTAGCGAAGAAAAAGTGCACAGTGGAATTCTCCACGCCGGCAAGAGAAAAAATGCGCGTCCATTGAGTCACAAGCGCCCGCTTCACCTCGTGCTGAAGGCGAAAAGAAGAATCCTCTATCCGATTCGCGCCGCAATTTACGAGGAAATTCGGCGAAAAGCGGAGCATTTCGGAATTACAGCC
>NZ_RKME01000077.1 GCF_003797825.1 Gordonia sp. OPL2 | reverse complement strand
ACCCAGCGGCTGGCCTTCCGGATAACCGGTGGTGACTTCGCGCGGGCCGAGGGTGTTGTCCTCGAAGCCGCGCACCGAGTTGGTGCCACCGGCGTAGAAGTTCTCGAAGAACGGCAGGCCGCTGGCGGTGACGGTGCGGGTGGTGCCATCCGGATTGGTCAGCGTACGGGTGTAGTCGTTGCCGTAGGCATCGCCGTAGCCGATTTCCGCGCGGGTGTTGATCACCAGCGACGGCATGATCGGCCAGTACTTGCTGATCTGGTAGTTCAGCTTGTAGTACTCGATGGTCGAACCCGGCAGCGTGGTTTCCAGGCCGATGCGCTGGTAGGTGCCGCGCGTTGGCATGAAGTAGTCGTTGCGCGAGTCGCGCGCCCAGCCCAGCTCGGTGCGCCAGGCGTGGAAGGTGCGCTGACCGACCGCGTTGATGTAGTCGATGATCGACTGCGGGGTCGAGCCCTGGTA
>NZ_RKME01000076.1 GCF_003797825.1 Gordonia sp. OPL2 | reverse complement strand
GTTTAACAGTCACCGTAATCCCTTTATCACCTTGACGAGCCATAATAGCTTTGGTGTAGTTTAATTCTTTGCTGAAATCTAAAGCCAAATTATATAAACTGCTAGCCATTTATATACCTCCTTGTCTTCGTTTTAAAAACGTTTTTGGTCAAGCACTGTGCTATCATATGCTGTATCCTCTTTTAATCTAATATCTTCATACCCTATACGGTGTGCCACTAAATTCCATCTAACTAATACGTTTGGCTTACTAGTTTCAATGATGAAATGGTCAATATCTTCATGAGTAACAGCACACAAAACTAGTTCTGTAGGTGTCACATGTGTCATATACCGACTTAGATTTACTGTCTCAGCAAACATGGGGTCAATATCAACACGAACTTTACCATCGTCACCTGTAACGGCTTCCCCATAATCAGCGAAATAATATTCTGGAGTTTCATAAGCGTTCAATAGTCG
>NZ_RKME01000075.1 GCF_003797825.1 Gordonia sp. OPL2 | reverse complement strand
AATTAGTATCGCTGTTATTGTAATCATGTAAGGAGGTAGATCCCCTGTATAAATCGCCCTAAATATTGCGTCATATTCAAAACTACCTGCGTACCAAAAAATTAAAATCATCCCGATAAATAAACCAACATCCCCAATACGGGTCATAATAAAAGCCTTTTTTGCAGCAGCCTTCGCTTCTTCTTTAAAGAAATAAAAACCGATAAGTAAAAATGAGCCAAGGCCAACTAATTCCCAAAATATATAAAGTTGTAATAAATTCGTTGATATAACAAGCCCTAACATCGCAAATGTAAAGAGTCCTAAATATGCGTAAAAGGTCGGTAATCGTTCATCACCTTTCATATAACCTTTCGAATACACATGTACAAGTAGACTCACAAGCGTCACGATAAATAACATTAAAGCTCCTAATGCAGTCACTTCAAAGCCGAATGATATATCCACATCTCCAGCTCTAAGCC
>NZ_RKME01000074.1 GCF_003797825.1 Gordonia sp. OPL2 | reverse complement strand
GATCTAGGAAGAGCAACAGAAACAGAAGTTCGTGTGTATGATGAACTGCTGGAAAACATGATGGAAGAACTTCCCTATGCTGCCCATAAAAAACATCCGGATTTATTAGTTCATATTCGTGTATCTTTTGATACGATGTTGGAGCGTATCGAAAAACGTGGTCGTTCGTATGAACAATTGTCCTTTGATCCAAGTCTATACGATTATTACAAAGAATTGAACAGACGTTACGATCAATGGTATGAAGAATACAAAGAAAGTCCAAAAATCCAAATCGATGGAGACCGCTATAATTTTGTGGAAGATCCTCAAGCAAAAGAAGAAGTCTTGAAAATGATCGAAGAAAAATTAGCAGAGATTCGCCAAACCAAAGTAGCCATTTGATTTACAGTTGCTCAAATAAAGGGTAAACCTTTATTTGAGCGACTTTTTTCTTTATACTGGAAACAAATGTCAGGAGGATAG
>NZ_RKME01000073.1 GCF_003797825.1 Gordonia sp. OPL2 | reverse complement strand
CTGCTGACTTCCACCGCACCTTCCAGCAGTGCGACTTCGACCAGGCCATCATGCAGGCGTTCCACCTGAAAGGTGGTGCCGATGTCGCGGATGGTGCTGTCGCCGGCGCGCAGCTGCAGGGCCTTGCCCGACGGTGCGACCTGCAGCTGCAGGCGGCCACGTTCCAGCACCAGGTTGCGATGGCGCCAACCGAAACGGGCGTGCAGGGTGGTGCCCGCATCCAGCGTGGCCACGCTGCCATCGGCCAGCGTCTGCTGCCGGGGCTGGTGGGAATCGTTGGCATAGCGCAGCGGCGTGGGGTTGCCGTCGACGGCAATCATCCAGCCGATCCCGATGGCCAGGCAGACGCCTGCGGCGGCGGCCACTGCCGGCAGCCAGCGACGCGGCGCCGGCCGTGCCGCACGTGCCGCGGCGGTGCGCAGCCACGGGTCGGCGGCCAGTTCCTCGCCCTGCTGGAACAGGGTC
>NZ_RKME01000072.1 GCF_003797825.1 Gordonia sp. OPL2 | reverse complement strand
ACCGGCACCACGTCGCCGTGGGCGGCGTGGTGCCGGTGGCCGACGCTGCGGCCTCCACCAGTGTGCCGACCACGCCGGTGGCGGCGGTGGCGACGCCTCGCCCGGCGCCGGCCGCGCGCCCGAAGCCGGTGCGCAGCCACAAGGTGGGCAAGGGCGAGACCCTGGGCGCCATCGCGGCGAAGTTCCAGTGCGACGTGCCGACCCTGGCCCGCGCCAACGGCCTGAAGGCCCCGGCCTACAGCCTGCGTCACGGCCAGACGCTGAAGCTGCAGGGCTGCGACAAGTAATTCCCCCGACCCCTGGAACCCGCATGGATCTCGAAGACACCCGCAACCTGTTCGCCAACCTCCGCGAAAACACCGACTGGGACATCAACGGCCCGTTGCTGTGGGGGTACTTCTTCGTGCACTCCACTGCTGAGCCGTTGCAGGCACTGGCAGAGCACCTGCAGGCGCAGGGCTACACC
>NZ_RKME01000071.1 GCF_003797825.1 Gordonia sp. OPL2 | reverse complement strand
GAATAGGCGCGCGGCAGCCGCGGTGACAGCAGTTCGCGTAGCCGGGCAAGCGGCACGCTGTCCGGCGTGGCGTGGTCCTGCAGCACGTCCAGCAGGTCCAGGCCGTGCAGTACGAACGGGCTGCCGTAGCTGCGCGAGAGTTCGGCCAGCGGCATGCGCAGGGCGGCACCCGCAGCGCCGATCAGGGCCAGCGCCACCGCGCCGGCGCCCAGGCCGTACCACGCGCCCAGGTACAGGAACGGGCGGCGGATGAAGCCATCGCTGGCGCCGAGCAGCTGCAGCACGCCGATCTCTTCGCGGCGGGCCTGGATGTCCAGGCGCACCGTGTTGCCGACCACCAGCGCGGCACCTGCGCCGAGCAGGACCGACAGCACCTGCACCAGCCGCGCACCGAAGGCAAGCCAGGCATCCAGTCGCTGGCGCCACAGCGCATCGTGCTGCACCAGATCGGCCTCGGGCAGGCTTTCCAG
>NZ_RKME01000070.1 GCF_003797825.1 Gordonia sp. OPL2 | reverse complement strand
ACCTGGCACCTTGCCCTATGGAGCCCGGACTTTCCTCGGCACCCCCGAAGGGATGACGCGACTGTCTGGCCGGCTCCGCCAGCGCATATTCTAGCGTACGCAGGTCCTTCCTGCCGTGCTGATCGCGGCGTCCGGTTCATCCATCCACGCATGGCGTGGATCTACTGCAGTAGCGCCACGCCATGCGTGGCTGCAGCAATCCATCAACTACCGTACAACGCCTTGCGCGGCGCGCCGGTCAGTTCCGCGGCCAGGTTGGCGGCGGTGGACGGTGGCAGGTGCTCGCTCAGCTTCGCGTAGACGCGGCGGCCATGTGCCAGCTGCGCTTGTTCGTCATCACCCGCGCCCTGCACCATCACCACGAACTCGCCCTTGCGCTGGTTGTCGTCGGCCTCGACCTTCGCCAGCAGGCCCGCCAGGTCACCATCGAGCACGGTCTCGAACAGCTTGGTCAGCTCGCGGGCCAGCAC
>NZ_RKME01000006.1 GCF_003797825.1 Gordonia sp. OPL2 | reverse complement strand
CCACCACGGTCCTCGACGACTCCGTCGCCGGCGACCCGGCCGACCGCACCCTCCCCGGCCCCGAGGCCATCATCACCACCACCACCACCACCGACGGGCCGCCAATCGGGTCGGCATGCCCGCCCGGACGACTGAGGCGGGTGGCCTGACGTTCACCCGGGCGGTCAGCAGCGTCCCATCGGGAGCTGAGCGAGGTTGCGGCCCAGCCAGTCCCCCATCTTGTTGAGCATCTTCGTCCCGTCGGAGAATGACCCGCTGCGCGGCACCGCGGCCATCGACACGGCCACCTGCCCACGGGTGGTGGAGATGACGCCCAGCTGTCGAACCAGATAGCCGGCGGACTTGGAGGTCGCCGGACCCCAACCACCCTTGACGGCGGTGATCGCCCCTTGGCTTCGTCCGGTCTTCGCGACACCCCACTGCTGGTTGGCGGCAACCGAACTCATCAGACGGATGATGTGCTCGCTGTCGGGCAGGCATGGAAGGTGCGCGCCGAAACGCGCCTGATCCGCCAACGCCCACTTCGTGTATCCCGGGTACGACGGCGGGTCGTCGGCCTCCGAGGTGACGTGCGTCTTCTCGTCGTGCCCTTCTCGCAAGACATCGGTCACTGCATTCACCGAACTCATCCCGCCACCGAGTGATCCCCAGAGATCCCCGGCCGCGTCGTTGTCGGAGAACTTGATCGCCTTGTCCTCCTTGATCGCAACGGCGAAACCGTTCTTGCGCTGCGCGGCGAGCGACACCGGCACCTTCAACGTGGACCAGGCGCGCCCCGTCTTGAGCGTGCCCATGCTGATCACCTCGTCGGACCCGACCGGCACGAGCGACAGACCGACCTGTCCGGGCAGCGATTTCCGCATCGACTTCTGGACCGCGGCGAAGCTCTTGCTCAGTTTCTTGTCCAACGGCACGGGCGGCTCGAACATCTTGGCGATCTGAGGCGGCAGGGGCGGCAGTTGCGGCGGCCACCACGGTGGTGACGCAGCCGTCGCCGTCGCGGTCCCGAAGACCACGCAGCACACGATCGTCGCAGTGGCGACGACGACAAGCCTTTTCACACGAGTCACTTCTATCTCCTGAGTCACATCTGTAACACAGAGACTAAGGGCAACGAAGATGCTTCACCAGCGACGATGCGAAGTTGTAGCCGTTGCGGCGCGGATATCGACATACAGGGTCGAGAAACCGCGTCATTCACCTCGCGGACGCCACTGCCCCATTCCCAGGAACACCATGACGAGCTGCCGTTCCGTACGTTCGACGATCTCGCGTTCCACACCGCGGCCGCGGTAGTCGTTGTCGAGTAGATCGGCAACGGCGGTGAGCATGATCGTCACGATCAACTCGGCCGAGATCTCGAGATCCTCGGGATTCCATTGCGCCAGGTCGGGCAGCCGCGACAGATCGATCGCGAGCTCTTTCGAGAACAGCCGCAGCTCGGTGTCGATGGCCCGGCGGATCTCCGCGATGCCGCCGTGCTGCTCTCGGACCAGGAACCGGAACTGGGCCTCGTTGTCGTGCACCTGACCCAGCAGGATGGCCAGTGAGTTCTGGGCCGTCGGCAATGCCTGACGAGCCGCCAGGTCTCGGCGTCCCTCACGCAGTGTGCGACGCAGCACCCGCATCGAGTCCTCGACGAGCGTGACGCCCAGATCCTCCATCGAGGCGAAGTGGCGATAGAAGGCGGTCGGCACGATGCCCGCACCCCGCGCCACCTCGCGCAGGCTGATGCTCGCGAAACTGCGCTCGGCGACCAATTCCATGGTGGCGTCGAGCAACGACTGTCGGGTCCGGTTCTTGCGTTCGGCCCGGGTCTCGGACTCACCGGTCGCGCGCGACGACCGCGGGCGGGAGGTGTGTCGGGACCTGGTCACGATCCGAGTCTAGGCGGAGCCACCCACACCAGGGTCGCGGCCTCGCCGACGCGACCGTGAACCGGTGATTGCCATCACAGCATTTTCCGCTTGACCAACGGACCCGCCTCCATGTCACACTTGTCCGTGTACAGATGTTCACTCAAACGTGAATCTGACCGAACGGAGCCAGCCCATGAGCATCCGCATCCCCGATGTCGTCGGTTCGATCGTCGAGGCAGCCCTGTCTCCTCATCCCGTCGACCGCTATCTCGAACTGATCGATCCGATGATGACCTGGCGCGACCTGCGCGCGAAGGTCGTCGGCGTCGACCATCCCACCCCCCGCACTGTCCGCCTGACCCTACGTCCCACGCGTCAGTGGCAGGGCCACCAGGCGGGACAATACGTGCAGCTCAGCACCGTCATCGACGGCGTGCGTCATACTCGCTGCTTCTCGCCGGCAAATGCCGCCGGACGTCCCGACGGTGACCTCGAACTGACCATCACCGCCCACGACGACGGATTCGTCTCCACCCATCTTCGTGACCATGCCCACATCGGCATGATCGTCGGGCTGGGTCAGGCGGCCGGTGAGTTCACACTACCCACCGAACGCCCCTCGTCGGCGATCTTCATCAGCGGGGGCAGCGGGATTACACCTGTACTCTCGATGCTGCGTACGCTCGTTGCCGAGGGTTACGACGGCCGGGTCACGTTCCTGCACTACGCGCGAACTCCGGTCGATGTCGCCTACCGTGGCGAACTCGCGGCCATCGCGGCCGCACATCCTCAGATCGACGTCCGACTGCACTACACCCGGGGAGCCGAGGCGGAACACTTCACCGCGGCGCACCTCGACGGGATCGCCGGCATCGACGACGCGCATCTGTTCGTCTGCGGCCCGACTGCCCTGATGGATGCGGTCAACCAGCACTACGACGACTCCGGTATGACCCAGCCCCTGTCGAGCGAGGCGTTCACCCTCGCCGCTCCGATCGCCGTCGACCCCGACGCACCCGTCGACGGTGAACTGACGTTCCTGCGATCCGGTAGATCAGCGTCCAACGACGGCCGCACCATCCTCGAGCAGGCGGAATCGGCCGGGTTGAGCCCGGAGTCCGGCTGCCGGATGGGGATCTGTTTCTCCTGCACCGCCATCAAGAGATCCGGCTGCACCCGCAACGTGTTGACCGGAGAAACCGACACCGAAGCCGACACGCAGGTCCAGCTCTGCATCAACGCGCCTGTCGGCGACGTGGAAATCGAGGTATAGCAACCATGACCATCACCACTCCCACCAGCACCGACCCCAGCACGGCTCTCGTCAAGGTCACCGACCCGCGCGACGACGCCATCCCGACGAACGATCCGAAGCACATCACTCTCAGCTATGAGCAGGTCGAGGCGCTCGGCCGTGACCTCGACGAGCTGAAGGCCCGCGTCGTCGCCGATCTCGGTGAGAAGGACCGCGAGTACCTGTACTCGATCATTCGAGCGCAGCGGGGATTCGAGATCACCGGCCGCGCACTGATGTACCTGGGTTTCTTCCCGCCGGCCTGGATCGCCGCCGTCGGCGCCCTCTCCGTGTCGAAGATCCTGGACAACATGGAGATCGGCCACAACGTCATGCACGGCCAGTACGACTGGATGCGTGAGGACACCTACAACTCCCGCGAATTCGAGTGGGACACCGTGTGTCCCGCCGATCAGTGGCGCCACAGCCACAACTACATGCACCACACCTTCACCAACATCGTCGGCGAGGACCGCGACATCGGCTACGGCATCCTCCGGATGGACCGCGATCAGAAGTGGAATCCCTACTACCTGGGCAATCTCGGCTACGCGACGGCCCTGATGCTGCTGTTCGAGTGGGGCGTCATGCTGCACGACCTCGAGGTCGAGAACATCGTCGCCGGCAAGCGCAAGTGGTACGACGTCAAGGGACTCGTGAAAGGTATGTGGCGCAAGGCCGGACGCCAGGTCCTCAAGGACTACGTGGTGTTCCCGGCACTGACCGGGCCCCTGTTCGTCACCACGCTGCTCGGCAACGCCTCGGCCAATCTCGTCCGCAACGTCTGGACGTACTCGATCATCTTCTGCGGCCACTTCCCCAGTGGCGCACAGACCTTCACGCCCGAAGAGTGCGCGAACGAGACCCGCGGACAGTGGTATCTCCGCCAGATGCTCGGCTCGGCCAACATCACCGGCAGCCCGCTGTTCCACGTGATGAGCGGCAATCTCTCGCATCAGATCGAGCATCACCTGTTCCCGGACATCCCGGCGAGCCGCTACCCGGAGATCTCCGGCGAGGTCCGCGAGATCTGCGAGCGCTACGGCCTGCCGTACAACACAGGGTCACTGAGTCACCAACTGGCGTCGACGTGGAGGAAGATCGCAAAGCTGTCGCTGCCGAACTTCATGACCCGCGACGACAACGACATCGTGGTGACCGTGGAACGGTCGAAGTCCGCGGTCGCGTGATCCGCGAGCCCTCGACACCGGTGGCACAATACGGAATCATGGTCGATCGCATCGAACGCAACAAGGATCTGGTCCAAGAACTGGTGGAGTCGACAGCAACACATGTCGGCCGTATCGCCACCATCATCACCGGCGCCGTGACCGATGTCGCGCGTGAGATCGGCGACCTGGTCACCGATGGTTTCGAGATGCGCGAGGCGGCGCGTCGGGCCCGGGACGACCAGGAGCGGGGCATCCTCGATGTCGAGGAACACGAGCTCGTCGACGAGGTGCCACCGCTCGACGCCGACGAGCCCGGCGACCCGGTGGACCTCGGCGAACTCCCCGGCACGGACCAGGCGGCGCTTCCGAGCGCCGAGGATGTACCCGAGGAACCGGTCGACGTCGGAGAGTTACCGGGCGAACAGCCCTGACGCACCGCGACAGTAACCTTGTGCCCATGTCGGACATGTGGCACGTGCTGGAGTCGACCTTCGGATACGAGTCCTTCCGCGGTGACCAGGAACAGATCGTGGGACATGTGGTCGGCGGCGGAGACGCCGTCGTCCTCATGCCCACCGGGGGCGGGAAGAGTCTCTGCTACCAGATCCCGGCGCTGGTCCGCGAGGGCTGCGGGGTGGTGGTGTCACCACTCATCGCACTCATGGCCGATCAGGTGGCCGCACTTCGAGAACTGGGTGTCCGCGCGGCATTTCTGAACTCGACCCAGATGCCCGAGCAGCGCGCAGAGGTCGAGGCGGCGTACCGATCCGGCGAGTTGGACCTTCTCTACGTCGCCCCCGAACGCCTCAACACGCCCGGCACCCGGGCGCTGCTCCAGCAGGGCACGATCTCGCTGTTCGCCATCGACGAGGCGCACTGTGTCTCGCAGTGGGGACACGACTTCCGTCCCGACTACCTGATGCTCGGCGAACTGGCCGACCTGTGGCCCGACGTGCCGCGGATCGCGCTGACCGCCACCGCGACTGCCCGCACGCATGCCGAGCTCACCGAGCGTCTCCGACTCGACGATGCCCGCCACTTCGTCGCCGACTTCGATCGGCCCAACATCACCTACCGCATCGTCTCCAAGGCCGAGCCCCGTAAGCAGCTGCTCGACTTCATCCGTACCGATGGCATCGTCGACGGGCGGCCCGCCACCGGCATCGTCTACGCACTCAGCAGAGCGTCGGTGGAGAAGACCGCAGAGTTCTTGCGCAACAACGGGATCGACGCGATGCCCTACCATGCGGGCCTCGACCGCACCGTCCGCCAGGACACGCTCGAGCGTTTCCTGCGGGCCGACGGCGTCGTGGTCGTCGCGACGATCGCGTTCGGCATGGGCATCGACAAGCCGGACGTGCGCTTCGTCGCGCACATCGATCTGCCGAAGAGCGTCGAGGGTTACTACCAGGAAACCGGTCGTGCCGGACGCGACGGCGCGCCGTCGGTGGCGTGGATGACCTATGGACTCGCCGACGTCATGCAGCAGCGGCGGCTCATCGACCAGTCCGACGGCGACGCGAATCACCGCCGTGTACAGCAGCAACATCTCGATGCGATGCTCGCCCTGTGCGAGACCGTCGACTGCCGTCGGACCCAACTGCTGCGGTACTTCGGTCAGGAGTCCACCGCCTGCAACAACTGCGACACCTGCCTGAATCCGCCGGAGACCACCGACGGGACGGTCGCCGCGCAGAAACTGTTGTCCACGATCGTCCGTCTCGATCGTGAGCATCGTCAGGCCTTCGGCGCGGGCCACCTCATCGACATCCTGCGCGGCGCCGACACCGCGCGAATCCGCGAGCAGGGTCACGACCGCCTCAGTACCTACGGGATCGGCACCGAGCTCGATGCCGCGGGCTGGCGTGGCGCGGTGCGTCAGTTCGTCGCCACGGGGATCATTGCGCCACAGGGTGATTACGGTGTGCTGACCTTGACCGAGAAGAGTTGGCCGGTCCTGCGCGGCGAGACGCCGGTCATGCTGCGTCTGGATCCGGTGAGGGCGGTGACCCGACGGCGATCCACGTCGACTGCCGCGGAACTGCCCGAGCCGGACCGCGGCCTCTTCGAGCACCTGCGTGCCTGGCGCAAGGCGGAGGCGTCACGGCGCGGAGTGCCGCCGTACGTGGTGTTCAATGACGCGACGTTGCGGGAACTGGCCGGACGCCGACCGTCCACCGCGGACCAGTTGCGCTCGGTGTCCGGGATCGGCGACGCGAAGCTCGAGCAGTACGGCGACGACGTACTGGCGACAATCGCCGCCTTCGAACCTGCCTGAGCACAATCATTGCCCGACCACGCAGCTCTGCCTACTGTGGGTGGCGCTGTCTTCTCAGGAGGTATGTCGTGTCCCGCTCGTTGCCGTCGTTCCTGACGTTCCCGAACCCGGTCAACGACTACGCCGCACGGTCGACGGCCGGCCTGGTCATCCTGCTCGCCGTCGTCGCGATCGTCGTCGACCATCCCGTCGTCTACGCACTCCTCGCCCTCGGGTTCCTGCTGCGTGTGATGGCCGGCCCGCGCTACTCGCCCTTCGGCCAGCTGTCCGTGCGGGTCATCGTCCCCAAGGTCTGGCGCAAGACCAAGCTCGTGCCCGGACCGCCCAAGCGCTTCGCCCAGACGATCGGACTGGTGTTCAGCGGCGCCGCCCTGATCCTGTCGATTCTCGGACTCGGTCTGGCCGCGCAGATCGTGGTCGGTGCGTTGGTCGTCGCCGCCACGCTGGAGTTCGCCTTCGGGCTGTGCCTCGGCTGCATCGCCTTCGGCTTCCTGCAGCGCCACGGGATCATCCCCGAGACGGTCTGCGAAGCGTGCAACAACCTGTCGTTGCGGACCCCGGCGGAGCACTCCACCGCATAGTCTGGCCAGGGTCGGGCGGCGCCGAACGTGGTGTCAGTCCAGCAACCCCATCGCGATCCCGTCGAGGATGTCGTGCTCGCTGACGACGAGTTCGGTGATCCCGGCGCGAGCAGACAGGACCTCGGCGAGTTCCATCGCGACCAGCGACCCGCCTCCGATCACATCGACGCGACCTGGATGCATCGGACCCAGGGCCGCGCGCTCATCTCGGGTCATCGCGACCAGCCGACGGCACACCGAATCCAGATCCTCGAGCGAGATCCGCGACAGATGGATCACCTCGGGGTCGTAGTCGGCAAGACCGGCGCCGACAGCGGCCAACGTCGTCATCGTGCCGGCGACACCCACCCATGTGCGCACGCCCTCGACGGGCACCGCGGCGAACGCCGGTTCCAGTCGTTCGCGGGCGAAGGCACGCGCCGCGGCGACCTCGTCGTCGGTCGGCGGATCCGAGGGCAGGCACCGTTCGGTGAGCCTGACGCATCCGATGTCGGCGGAGTACGCGGCGCGCACGCCATCGTTGTCGCCGACCACGACCTCGGTCGAGCCGCCACCGAGGTCGGTGACGACGAAAGGTCCACGCGCAGAATCTAGTTCGCCGACTGCGCCGCGGAACGAGAGGCGGGCCTCCTCGTCGCCGGTGATCACCTCGGCGCATGCACCGGGGACCACCCGTCCGAGCAGCTCGGCCGTCATCGCGAAGAAGTCGTCCCGGTTGGCCGCGTCCCGGGTCGCCGACGTCGCGACCATCCGCACCCGCTCGACTCCTGCCGCCACCATGATGTCGACGTAATCCGCCAAGGCCTGCCGGGTCCGCTCGATGGCCTCCGGAGCGAAACGTCCGGTGGCATCGACGCCCTGCCCGAGGCGGACGACGCGCATCTCGCGGTGGATGTCGACGAGTGGTGCGGGTGCCGAGTCTGCGCGCGCGACGAGCAGCCGGATCGAATTGGTGCCGCAGTCGACGGCGCCGACGACGGTCACGAATCCTCTCCGACCGGTTCGTCGACGGGATTCATCCGCGGCCAGTCGGCGGGGATCGCGGTGCCTCGCAGCGCCCCCTCGGCCGCCAGTGCGACGGCCTCGTCGCCGAGCGGGTTCGTTCCCGGCCCCTTGGCGAGCGAATGGGCGATCAACACGTGGAGGCATTTCACCCGATCCGGCATGCCACCGCCGGTGAAGTCTGTGCCGAGGGATTCGATCGCGTCTCGCTCGGCCAGATAGGACTCGTGCGCGGTGCGGTAGGCAGCCGCGAGCACGTCGTCGGTACCCAGCCGGGCGGTCATGTCCTTCATGACTCCGGCCGATTCCAGCCGGCTCGCCTCGGCGGTGAGTCGCGGATCGGTCAGGTAGTAGAGCGTCGGAAAGGGCGTGCCGTCGGGAAGTCGGGGCGTCGTCTTGATGACCGCCGGCTGCCCGTCCGGGGTGCGATAGCTGACCTCGATCACACCGCGGGGTTCCCGTCCGAGTTGCGCGGCGATGGTGGCGAGGTCGGCGTCGGTGACGCTCACTTGCTGGTCGGCGGGGTCGAGACCGACTCCCACAGATTGCCGTACCACGGATTGCGTGCCCGCTCCTGCGCCTTCTTCTGCGCGGCCATGCGCGCGTCGTCGCCCGGGTACATCATCACCAACGCCTTCTCCCCCGGCCTGACGAACTGGAGTCGCTCTCGCGCCTTCGCCTCGATGTAGGCCGGGTCGCCCTGCTCATTGACCTTCTGCTGATAGTCGGTGACCTCGGTCTGGAGCCGATCGTTGCTGGCCCGCAGTTGCTCGAATTCCCCGCGCTGCGAGAAGTAGGTGCGGACCGGCATCGCCAGGGTCAGCGCGACGACGCTCACGACGAGCGCGAGGACGATCGCGCGCTTGGCATCGAGCCCCTCCCACCGTGCGGCCAACGCGGCACCGTCGATCCGTCGCCGCGTGGTCGCGCGCGGAGTACGGGCTCGCCTCGGGGCAGGCTTCTCGTCGACACCGGTGTCGTCGACGTCGGGCTCGTCGACGAGGTCGGTCGGATCGAGATCGTCCGCGTGCACTTCCTGCTCACCGGTCTCCGTCACCGAGATCCGGGTCGCCCGGGCCGACCCCGGGCGCGTGCCCGGCGATCGGGGACGGGCGTGACCGCGCGTGGCGGTGCCACGACGATCAGCCCGCGCCCGACGACGCCCGTCCTCAGTCATGGGGACCAGCTAATCACGAACCAAACGAGAATCGTGGGAAGGCGAGGTCTCCCGCGTACCGCGCCGCGTCGCCCAGACCTTCCTCGATACGCAGCAGCTGGTTGTACTTCGCGACGCGTTCGCTGCGGGCCGGCGCACCCGTCTTGATCTGGCCACATCCGCAGGCAACGGCCAGGTCGGCGATGGTGGTGTCCTCGGTCTCGCCCGACCGGTGGCTCATCATCGTCTTGTAGCTGTTGTTGTGCGCCAAGGCAACCGCGTCCAGGGTCTCGGTGAGCGAGCCGATCTGGTTCACCTTCACCAGCAGTGCGTTCGCGACGCCCTCGGAGATGCCACGCTCGAGTCGCTCCGGGTTGGTGACGAACAGGTCATCGCCGACGAGCTGCACCTTGTCGCCGATCGACTCGGTCAGCGCCGCCCAGCCGGTCCAGTCGTCCTCGGCCAGACCGTCCTCGATCGACACGATCGGGAAGTCGGTCACCAGCTTCTCGAAGAAGGTGATCATCTCGTCGGCCGAGAGGTCCTTGCCCTCGAGCTTGTACACACCGTTGGAGAAGAACTCGGTCGACGCTGCGTCGAGCGCGACCACGACGTCCTGGCCGAAGGTGTAGCCGGCCTTGCCGACGGCCTCGCCGATGGCGGCGAGTGCGGCCTCGGTGTTGGGCAGGTCGGGGGCGAAACCGCCCTCGTCACCGAGCGCGGTGTTCAGTCCCTGCTTGTGCAGCACGGACTTCAGGGCGTGGTAGACCTCGGCCCCGCAGCGCAGGGCCTCCTTGAACGTGGGAGCACCGACCGGAGCGATCATGAACTCCTGGAAATCGATCCCGTTGTCGGCGTGCTCGCCACCGTTGATGATGTTCATCATCGGCACCGGCAGGATGTGCGCGTTGGGTCCGCCGATGTAGCGGAACAGGGGAAGTCCGGCGGACTCGGCCGCACCCTTGGCGACGGCGAGCGAGACACCGAGGATTGCGTTCGCGCCGATCCGTCCCTTGTCGGGGGTGCCGTCGCAATCGAGGAGTGCCTGGTCGACGACGCGCTGCTCCTCGGCCTCGAGTCCGATGATGGCCGGCGCGAGCTCGCCGAGCACGCCCTCGACAGCCTTGGTCACGCCCTTGCCGAGATAGCGCTCGCCGCCGTCACGCAGCTCGACCGCCTCGTGCTCGCCGGTCGAGGCTCCCGAGGGGACGGCGGCGCGGGTGAAGGTGCCGTCGTCGAGAACCACTTCGACCTCGACGGTCGGATTACCCCGCGAGTCCAGAATCTCGCGTGCACCGACCTGCTCGATCATTGCCACAGCTGCGCCCCTTACGGTCGACGGGTCGGCGTCATCGCCGACGCCGACAGGTACGGGTCAAAGCCTAATCGTTGCCTGCCGGACGCACGTGACGAGGGAGACACTGGTGACCTCGTGGGTCAGTAGCGCACGTTGACCGAGTACGCGTTGGCGCGATCCCGGACGTCGAGCACGTACTGGGTCGAGTTGTTGTAGACCTTGACGGCCTTCTCCCACCCCTCGGGAGTCGTCATGTCACCACCCGACGACACGCACAGATATCGGGCCGCCGACAGCGCGGCATCGTCGATGTTGTCCGGGTCGGCGCGCCCGTCGCCGTTGGCATCCACTCCGTATCGATTCCACGTCTCGGGGATGAACTGGAACGGCCCCATCGCGCGGTCGTGCGTGGAGTCGCCGTCCATCCGGCCACCGTCGGTGTCGTGGATCTGCATGTTGCCTCGGGTCCCGTCGAGGGCGACGCCCCGAATGGGCGGCGAGGTGTCACCGTTCGCGGCGATGTCGGTGCCGTGATGGGTCCCGTGCTTGCTCTCCACCGCGGCGACACCCGCCAGCGTCGTCCACGCGAGACCACACTCGGGATGCTGTTGGCGCTGGATCTCGGCCGCGTTGCCGTAGGCCTCGAGTGCGATCAGCGGGATGCCGGTCGAGTCCGAGATGGGTGTGGCCCAGTCCCGGAGCAACTCGGCGGTGCGGCCGGGTGAGTTGATGTTGATGTACGGCGTCGGGGCGCCGGCACCGGGCGGGATGCCGTCCGGGATGTCGGGGCGCTTGAGCGAGGGCAGATCCAGGCACGCCGACGCGACCAGCGCGGTCGCGCCGATGATCACCGGGGCCAGTACCGCCCTCCTGGCGACCCGACGCCACATCCTCATCCGCCCCTCCACCGTCGACTCTCCCTCTGGGTCTTTCGTCCCGTTCTTCATGACAACTTTGCGACAGCCCTTTCGGTTCCCGGCCGCCGGGGCTACTGTCACCTGGTTAGCCTCACCAAACCCGGGCCGTTCGCGGTGCGGTCGCAGAAAGTTCGTGATGAGTTCTCTCGCTGCGGGTGGCGCGCCCTCGATTTTCGCGCAGATGTTCGGCAGCGGACTCATCGGACTTCGCGAAGGCCTCGAAACGGGCATCGTGGTGATGATCCTGATCGCCTATGTCGTGAAATCAGACCGTCGCGACGCCCTCAAATGGATCTGGGCGGGTGTCGCGGCGGCGGTCGCGATGGTGGTCGTCGTGTTCCTGATCATCCACCTCGGCACCTCGACGGTCTCCACCCTCACTGCCGAGCTCATCGCCGGACTGGCGTCTCTGGTGGCGGTCGCCATCGTCACCTTCATGGTGTTGTGGATGAGCAAGGCGTCGGCACACATCTCGGCCGATCTGAAGGACGAGATGTCGAATGCCCTCATCACGGGCGGTCTTTCCGTTCTGGGTCTGGCGTTCCTGGCCGTCGGGCGGGAGGGCTTCGAGACCGCACTGCTGATGGTCGGTTACGCGGAGAGCGTGTCCGGCGGCCTCTGGCCCCTGCTCGGACTGCTCCTGGGCATCGTCGTGGCCGTCGTCATCAGCGTGCTCCTCTACCGCGGGGCGGTACGGCTCAACTTCCACACATTCTTCCTCTACACGGGGATCTTCCTGATCTTCGTCGCCGCCGGAATCCTCGCCTACGGGGTCCGCGCGCTGCAGACCGTGGGCTGGCTCCCCGGCAGCAACACCCTGGCGTTCGACATCAGCGAGCACTACGACCAATCGTCGTGGTACGGCACGGTTCTGGCGGGAATCTTCAACTTCCGACCGGATCCGACCGTGCTGCAGGTCGTCGCGTGGTGCCTGTACGTGGCGATCGTCCTGACATTCTTCCTCCGTGCGAACCGGCCGAAGCGGACGACGGCAACGCCGTCGAAATCTCCGGCCACCGAGACCCCGGCACCCACGACGCCGGCATCTGAAAGGAATCCAGGGTGAAACCGAGTAGCACCACGGCGGTCGCGTTGCTGTCGATGGCGGTCGCCGCCCCGATGTTGTTGGCCGGGTGTACATCGAAGGAGAGCGCGAACGGCGCGATCGCGGTCACCTCCACCAATGACGCCTGTGAACTCGCGACCAACGAGGCCCAGACCGGCGACGTGAACTTCAAGGTGACCAACAACGGCTCCAAGGTCACCGAGTTCTACGTATACGGCAACAACAATCGCGTCCTCGGCGAGGTGGAGAACATCGGGCCCGGCTTGTCGGGCAACCTGACCGTCGAGGTCACCGACCCAGGCACCTACACCGTTGCGTGCAAGCCCGGCATGGTCGGGACGGGTGTGCGCGAGGAGATCTCGGTCACCGGTGACAAGAAGGAGAAGTCGCAGGCACCGGAGGACGTCAACAACGCCAAGGAGCAGTACCTGACCTATGTCCGCAACCAGCTGAACACCCTCGAGACGCAGACGAAGAGTTTCGTCGACGCCGTCAAGAGCGGCGATCTCGACGCCGCCCGCGCACAGTTCGGACTCGCCCGTACCCCGTATGAGCGCATCGAACCGGTCGCCGAGTCGTTCCCGGATCTCGACCCGGCCATCGACATGCGGTGGGACGACACCGAAGACGGCAAGCAGCCGTTCACCGGATTCCACCGCATCGAGCGCTACCTCTGGCCGCCGCAGCCTCAGGAGATCGGCGATGGTCCGGGCCAGATATCGCCCGCCGACGCGGCGAACGCCAAGGCCACCGACACCAAGCCGAACATCGATCGAGCCGCCGACCAACTGCTGGCCGATGTCACCACCCTCAAGACCGAGGTCAACAAGCCGGACTTCACCTTCGAGACCCGCTCATTCGTCCAGGGACCGCAGGCACTGATCGACGAGGTCGCCGCGACCAAGGTCGGCGGTGAAGAGGACCGCTACTCGCACACCGACCTCTGGGACTTCGCCGCGAATGTCGACGGTTCGGAGACGGCGATCGCGACGATGCAGCCGATCATCTCCGCCAAGGACCCGCAGTTGATGGACAAGATCACCGCGCAGTTCGCGGACGTCCGCAATGCCATCGATCAGTTCCGCGAGGGCGACGGTTACGTCAGCTACACGCAGGTGACGGAGGAACAGCGCAAGGATCTGTCCAACAAGATCGACGCGTTGTCGGCGACCCTGTCGCAGGTTCCGGGGCTGGTCCTGGGCTGATGTCCGATCCCACCCCGACGCCGACAGAACCCTCAGGACGACAGCGCTTCTCGCGCCGCGCCCTGCTGGGAGGGGCCGGGGTCGGGGTGGTCGCGGCGGCAGGCGGGGTCGCCATCGGTCGGGCGACGGCGGCCGAGGACACCGCGGGCAGCAAGATCGTGCCGTTCCGCGGCGACCGACAGGCCGGCATCATCACCGCCGCCCAGGACCGACTCCACTTCGCGAGTTTCGACGTCGTCACCGACTCGCGGACCGATCTCGTCGCGATGCTCAAGGCCTGGACCGATGCGGCCGAACGCATGACGCGCGGCGAGGAGACGGTGCCCGGCGGCGCGGTCGACCACGGCGACTACACACCGCCCGCCGACACGGGCGAGGCACTCGGCCTGAGCGCGGCCAACCTCACACTCACCATCGGATTCGGGCCAGGGTTGTTCGGCCCCAGCGCATCCGATCCGGCGCGACGCGACCGGTTCGGGATCGCCGGCGCCAAGCCCGCCGCGTTGGTCGACCTGCCCGCGTTCGCGGCCGAGCGGATCGAACCGTCGAAGTCGTTCGGCGACATATGCATCCAAGCCTGCGCCGACGACCCGCAGGTGGCCGTGCACGCCATCCGCAATCTGGCCCGGATGGGTTTGGGAGTCGTCGCGGTGCGCTGGTCCCAACTCGGCTTCGGCCGCACGTCGTCGACCACGCAGTCGCAGGAGACGCCGCGGAACATGTTCGGCTTCAAGGACGGGACCGCGAATCTGCGTGCGGAGCAGACCGACCTCTTGGACCGATGGGTGTGGGTCGGTGCGGGCGACAACCCTCCGGCGGCCCAATGGATGACCGGTGGCACATACCTCGTCGCGCGGCGGATCCGGATGGACATCGAACCGTGGGATCGAGCGAATCTGCTCGAGCAGGAACAGATCGTCGGACGGCTCAAGGGTTCTGGCGCGCCACTGGGACAAGAAGGCGAGTTCGACACCCCGGATTTCAACGTCACGTCGTACGGCGCACCGATGATCCCGCGCAATGCCCATGTGCGCCTTGCCCATCCGGACAATCTTGGGGGGATCAGGATTCTGCGGCGCGGCTATAACTTCACCGACGGCTCCGACGGATTCGGACACCTCGACGCCGGCCTGTTCTTCATCGCGTTCAACCGAGACACCGGCAAGCAGTTCGTCCCGATGCAGCAGGTGCTCTCGCGTCAGGACGCGATGACCGAATACCTGATCCCGAACGGGTCGTCGGTGTTCGCGATTCCGCCCGGCGTACGGGCGGGCGAATGGTGGGGACAGCAGCTGTTCGAGGGATGAGCGGGCCGCGCGCCCTCACCCGCTCCCCCGCGCTGTCGGTGGCCCGCCGTCACTCGTCGGCGGCGTCCGACTCCACGCCGACTGGGTCCAGTTCTTCGCCGACCGTGCCCAGATCTTCGCCGATCGGGTCCAGTTCTTCGCCGATCGGGTCCGGTTCTTCGCCGACCGGGCCCTGGAATTCGCCGACCGGATCGAGGATCGCCAACCAGTCCTCGCGAACCCTCGGTGTGGCCCCTTCCGCGCGGGCCCGCGACTCGACCTCTCGCACGTGATCCATGAGATCCCGAACGCGCTGTCGCGTAACCTCTTCGACGCTGTCGCCGCCGACCTGGACAGTCACACTGGTGATCGCCGGATCAATCCGCTCCATCGGATAGCCTGCTGCCTCGAGCCGTTCCAACACCTTCTGCGTCAGGGCGAGGGCCGGCGCGGTCGTGGCGACGCCGTCGAGCACCGATCCGCGCGCCTTCTCTGCGGCTTTGCGTTCTTCCCATTCGTTGATCTGGGTCTGAAGATCGGCATGCGCACCTGAGAGGACCCCCGGCGTCCGTCCACGAACCTTCTCGGTGAAACTGCGTGCGACGTCGTCGATGTCAAAGGGTCGGTCCGGGTCGTCGGCCGCGATGCGTGCGTGGAACAACACCTGTAGCAACAGGTCTCCGAGCTCTTCACGCAGCAACTCACGATCGCCGTCGTCGATCGCATCGAGCAGTTCGTAACACTCCTCGAGGAGATATCGCCGCAGGGATGGATGGGTCTGAGTGCTCTCCCACGGACCTCGTCGTCGCAGTGTGTCCATCAGCGCGACCGCCTCCAGCAACGCATCACCCGCGACGGGGCGCGCGGTGATGACGTCGTCGCCACGGTCGATGCGGGCGCGCGTGAAGGGATGCCGCCGATCGCCGGTGAGCAACGTTGCGTCGGAATCGTCGTGCTCGGCCCAAGTGGCCCCGGTGAGCCCGAGATCCCACAATGTCGACGGGTGGACATCCTCGGTGACCACGAGCGGTCCGTTCAGCAGCGGCAGTGCTCGCGCCGGGATCGTGTCCGGTCGCAACGGATCGAGCAGGATCACGGTCATCGGCGATCCATCTCCCTTCGGACGACGTGTCACGAACCTAGCGCAGCGTCCCGGCTCTCCGCCGATCGTGTCCGCAAACGCGCCGACCGTGTCCAGATATTCGCTGACCGTGCCCGTCATCCACAGACCTCCGCACGGACGAAGGTCGGCGAAACCGATCCGGCCCGCTCTGCGTCTAAACAGGCATGACACGCAATTCGGAGATCATCGGTAAACGACTCGTCCGACGGCAACAGGCCGTCGAGCGCAGTGGCATGACCGCCGAGGAGTTCACCGGCGCCTTCAGCCATCTGCGCGGCGGACTCTACGTCGACCGGACCGCGATCCTTCCACCGACAGAGCGCATCGATGCAATCGCCATGAGCGCAGATGGGCGACCCGTCGTCGGCGGAATGGCGGCCCTCATCAAGCACGAGGGCAAGTGGTATGACGCCGACTTCGAGGTCGAGCTGTTCCGGCACCCCTCGGGCTCCGGTAAACCCGGGCGAGGTAGCCGGGTACACCGGACCGAGCTGACGGAGACGGACATCATGACCATCGGCGGGATTGCGGTCACGACTCCTATCCGAACTGCCTACGACCTGGGACGACGCGGTCCGGAATGGCGTGCGCTGGGACATCTCGACGACCTGGCACGAGCGACCCGATTCTCGGCCACCGACCTTCAGGAGTACGCCGACGATCGCGACGGACATCGAGGAATCCGACAGCTACGGTTCCTCATACCCTTGATCGATGCGCGCGCCGAGTCACCACCTGAGAGTTGGTTCCGGCTCATGATGCTCCGTGCCGACCTCCCCACGCCTGACCTGCAGATCGAGGTCGAGAACGA
This sequence comes from Gordonia sp. OPL2, assembly GCF_003797825.1. GTDB lineage: Bacteria > Actinomycetota > Actinomycetes > Mycobacteriales > Mycobacteriaceae > Gordonia. The sequence goes on along the minus strand of NZ_RKME01000006.1, from coordinate 236,124 downwards.
GTCAGGTCACGTCTACGCCCGCATCGACCTCGGCTATCGAGAGCCGAAGATCGCGATCGAGTACGACGGAGAAGACTTCCACTCGAGTCCTGAGCAGCGAGCCCACGACGCAGCGCGCGACGAACAACTACGCAGAGATGGCTGGATCGTCATCCGCATCAACGCCGAGCAGCTTCGGACGGCGCCGTGGCTCGTCATCATCGCCATCGAGAACGCATTACGGTCGAGAGGCGCATACTTCTGACCGGCCCGGCCGGCGACTCGTGGGGTCGTCGGCCGGCGTGGGCACGGTCGGCGAAAAGTTGGACACGGTCGGCGAATTCGAGGGTACAGTCGGCGAATTCCAGGGCACGGTCGGCGAAAAGTTGGACACGATCGGCGAATTCCAGGGCACGATCGGCGGAGTGGGGTCAGGTCGTGGAGTGGGGCCAGGTGGCCGGGGGAGGTCAGAACGCGGTCCGCCGACGGCGACCGATCATCCGGCCTCGACAGGTTTGATCTGCGACAGGAACGTCGTCAGATAGTCCACCAACTCCTCGTCGCGCAGTCGCGGTGAGCCGACACCGCCGGTGCGCGGGATCGGAAGGGTCACGACCGACGTCGTCGCGCGGTAGCTCGCTGACGAATACAGCCGCTTGAGCCGGACCTGCTCGCTGTCGAGCAGCGTCATCGGCGACACCTTGACACCTGTTCCCGCCAAACCGATCTCGGTCACGCCACGCTCGCGACACCGCAATCTGAGGCGAGCGATGGACGCCAGCCTGCGGGTCTCCTCCGGCGGTTCGCCGTAGCGGTCGACCAGTTCGGCGAGTACACCGTCGACGGCCGCGTCGTTCTCGGCGGAGGCCAGCTTGCGGTAGGCCTCGAGGCGGAGGCGGTCCGAATCGACGTACTCGACCGGGATGTGGGCATCCACGGGCAGGTCAATGCGCACCTCCGTCGGTTCCGAACTCGTGACCGGCTTGCCGTCGGCGGCGGCGCGATAGGCCTCGACCGCCTCCCCCACCAGACGCACATACAGGTCGAATCCGACGCCTGCGACATGTCCGGATTGCTCCCCGCCCAACACATTTCCCGCGCCGCGCAGCTCGAGGTCCTTCAGCGCGACGGCCATCCCGGCGCCCAGTTCGTTGTTCTGGGCGATCGTCGCAAGGCGGTCGTAGGCGGTCTCGGTCAACGGACGTTCCGGACTGTAGAGCAGATAGGCGTAGCCGCGCTCGCGACTGCGGCCGACTCGTCCACGCAGCTGATGCAGTTGCGAGAGTCCGAGATTTTCCGCGCGGTCGACGATGAGGGTGTTGGCGTTGGAGATGTCGAGGCCGGTCTCGATGATGGTGGTACACACCAGGACATCGAACTCGCGGTTCCAGAATCCGGCGACAGTGCGTTCGAGCTGATCCTCGTTCATCTGTCCGTGCGCCACGACGACCCGCGCCTCCGGCACCATCTGAGCGATGTCGCGCGCTGTCTTGTCGATCGTGGAGACACGGTTGTGGACGTAGAACACCTGGCCGTCGCGCAGCAGCTCTCGACGGATCGCGGCCGCGACCTGTTTCGACGAGTAGCCACCCACATAGGTGAGCACGGGGTGGCGCTCCTCGGGAGGTGTCAGGATCGTCGACATCTCGCGGATCCCGGCCATCGACATCTCCAGGGTCCGCGGGATCGGCGTCGCGGACATCGTGAGGACGTCCACATGCGTACGCAGCGACTTGATGTGTTCCTTGTGCTCGACGCCGAAACGCTGTTCCTCGTCGACGATCACAAGACCGAGATCCTTCCATGTGACGCCGGTCTGCAGCAGTCGATGGGTACCGATGACGATGTCGACCTCGCCGGTCGCCATCGCGTCGATGACCTCCTTGGACTCCTTGGAGTCGGTGAAGCGCGACAACCCACGCACCCGGACCGGGAATCCTGTCATCCGCTCGGTGAAGGTCTGCAGATGTTGTTGCGCCAGAATGGTTGTCGGGACGAGCACGGCGACCTGCTTGCCGTCCTGCACGGCCTTGAACGCAGCACGGACGGCGATCTCGGTCTTGCCGTACCCGACGTCTCCGACGATGACGCGGTCCATCGGCACCGCACGTTCCATGTCCGACTTGACCTCTGCGATGACCGTGAGCTGGTCCATCGTCTCGGTGAAGTCGAAGGCGTCCTCCATCTCGCGCTGCCACGGCGTGTCCGGACTGAACGCATATCCGGGCGCGGCATGTCGTGCGGCATAGAGCTGAACGAGCTCGCCGGCGATCTCTCGAACGGCTTTGCGCGCCTTGCGTTTGGTGTTCTGCCAATCCGATCCGCCCAGCTTCGACAGCGACGGCTGCTCACCGCCGACGTAGCGCGAGAGTTGATCGAGGGCGTCCATCGGGACGTACAGACGGTCGCCTGGCTGGCCGCGCTTGCCCGCGGCATATTCGAGCACGAGGTATTCGCGACGCGCACCCGAGACCGTCCGTTCGATCATCTCGACGAACTTGCCGATGCCGTGCTGGTCGTGCACGACGAGGTCGCCTGCGGTCAGGGCGAGGGGGTCGACCTGGTTGCGACGTTTGGCCGGCAGCTTGCGACCGTCGCGGACGCCGGCCACCCGGTTGCCGGTCAGATCCGTCTCGGTGACGATCACGACTCCGGCATCCGGGCAGACGATGCCCGACCGCAGCGTGCCGTGGAACACCGACACCTGGCCCGGCTCCGGACGCGCGCCGGGATCGACGATCTCGGCGGGCACCTCCGCCTCGCCGAGACGTTCGCCGATCCGCTGGGCGGTCCCCTTGCCGGCGACGACGATCGCCGCGGTGCCGCCGGACGTCACGTGAGCGCGCAATGTCGCGAAGGTGGTGGCGATGTCGTGTTCGTTGCCGTGCGGGGCCGGAGCGGCCGTCAGATCGAGTTCGAGTTCGTCCCCGCTCCCCGTGGACAGCGGGCTCATGGTCCACCATGACCGCCCGGCGGCGAGCGTCGTCTTCTCCACGTCGTCGAGGGCACGGTAGGCGCTGGCCTGCAAGTCGATACCCGAGCCGTCCGCGTTGCGTCCGTCGACCGGCGCGTCGGCACCGAGGGCGGCGGCCGTCCACGATGCCTCGAGGAACTCCGCACCGGTCTGGGCGAGGTCGGCGGCTCGTGTCCGAACCTTCTCGGGGTCGAGCAGCAGCACACCCGTCCCGGTCGGCATGACCTCGGTGAGCAGCTGCATCTGCCCCTCGACGAGCATGGGGATCAGCGCCTCCATGCCCTCGACGGGGATGCCCTCGGCCAGCTTGGAGAGCATTTCGGCGAGCACACCGTCTCCGGAGTGTTCGGCGGCGAGGTCGGCGGCGCGTCCGCGCACCGCGGGGGTGAGCATCAGTTCACGGCCGGGGTGCACCCGGACGGTCGCGACCTCGATCTCCTGCTGGCTGCGCTGGTCGGCCACCGAGAATGCACGCATCTCGGAGATCTCGTCGCCCCAGAACTCCACTCGCACCGGGTAGTCGGCGGTGGTCGGGAAGACGTCGAGGATGCCGCCACGCACAGCGAACTCGCCGCGCCGGCCGACCATGTCGACGCGCTCGTAGGCCATCTCGACGAGATCGGTCAGCAGGCCGTCGAAGTCGATCTCGATGCCTTCGCGTAGCTCGACGGTGCGGACCGCACCGAGGCCCGGCGCCATCGGTTGGACCAGCGAACGCACCGTCGTGACGACGACACGCAGCGGTGTCCCGACCTCGGGATGGGCGAGCCGGTACAGCACGGCGAGACGCTGGCCGACCGTGTCGGCGCTCGGCGAGAGTCGCTCGTGCGGGAGCGTCTCCCACGACGGGAACTGCGCGACCGCCGCCGGGTCGTCGAGGAGTTCGGACAGTTCGGCGGTCAGATCGTCGGCCTCACGACCGTTGGCGGAGACGACGAGCAGGGGCGCGGTCCCGGCGCCGTCGGAGGTTGAGTGGGTCCCGCCCGCCGCGGCCAGGCAGGCCACGACGAAGGGACGCGCCGCGTCCGGTGCGGTGATGTCGAGTCTGTCCTGGCCGCGCCTGCCGACCAGATCCGCGATGGCCTTGTCAGCGCAGGTGACCGCGGCGAGCCCGTGCAGGGCGGGGGTAGTCGACACTCCGACGATTGTAGGCAACGCCGATGACATGAATCAGGGCAGCGCCCGCTGCATGTAGATGCAGTCGATCCACTGCCCGAACTTGTAGCCGACCGCCGGGGTGCGACCGACCTCGACGAACCCGTGCTTGGCGTGCAGGGCGACCGAGGCCTCGCCGCCCGTTGCCGCGATCACGGCGATCATCTGCCGGACGTTCGCGGGGTCGGCGGCCTCGATCAACGCGCCCAGCAGCGCGCCCCCGATGCCGCGGCCGCCCGCGTCGGGATCGAGGTAGATGGTGTCCTCGGCTGTCCACGCGTAGGCCTTCTTGTCCCGGAACGAGCTCAGGTAGGCGAATCCGATGACCGCCGCGTCGCCCGTGCCGTCGGCGTCGTCGACGGCGACGACGAACGGTCGGTCGGCCGCGTTGATCGCGGCGAGCTTGGCTTCCCAATGGTCCACCGTCGGCGCCTCGTAATCGAACGTGGCGACCGTGTGCTCGACGTAATGTCCGTAGATGACGGCGACGGCCGGGCAGTCGGCCGTGGTGGCAGGACGGATGGAGACCATGCCGACGATGATGCCGGATCGACGCGAGCACGTCGGACACGGGACCGAACACAGAACCGAACACGCGGAATCAACCGGACCACGGTCCTGTTAGATCTCGACATGAGCATCACCGACGCCGTCGACCGTCCACCCACGCTGTTCCTCAGTCACGGCGCGCCACCTCTGGTGGACAGCGAGCGCTGGGTGGACCAGCTCACCGAACTCGCGGGTCGATTGTCGCGGCCATCGGCGATCCTCGTCGTGTCGGCCCACTGGGAGGCAGCTCCCTTGACGATCGGGTCGACCGACCCGACGACTCCGCTGACCTATGACTTCTGGGGCTTCCCCGACCGCTTCTATCAGACGACGTACTGGTCCCCCGGCGCCGACGACCTGGCGGCGACAGTCGCGGCGATGATGCCCGACGGCGAGGCGATCGCCCACGATCGGCGCCGTCGCCTCGACCACGGTGCCTACGTTCCGCTGACTGTGATGTATCCCGAGGCCGACATCCCGGTCCTGCAGATCTCCCTGCCGACCCTCGATCCGGAACGGCTGCTCGATCTCGGCCGCCGGCTCGCGCCTCTGCGCGATCGCGGCGTGTTGATCATCGGGTCCGGATTCACCACGCACGGCCTGCCCTACCTGAGCGATCCCACACCGGAGGCGACGCCGCCGGGATGGTCGGTCGAGTTCGACGCCTGGGCGCACGAGCGGTTCGCTGCCGGCGACGTCGATGCCCTCATCGATTTCCGCAACCGGGCGCCGGGAATGCCGTATGCGCACCCGACGATCGAACACTTCGCACCGCTGTTCGTCGCGCTGGGCGCGAGCGACGACGTCGAGCAACGACCCGATCAGGTCATCGACGGATTCTGGATGGGCCTGGCGAAGCGGAGTGTCGTGCTCGCGTGACGGGCCCGTCAGAAGATGCCGCGATATGCGGAATCAACTGCTACAGATCGGATTCGGGCTCGTCGACGATCGTTCGTTCCCGGGACTCCACGTAGTCCGGCCCGACGAGTTCCGGGCTCGGATCGAGGCGGGTGAGTCCGTTCCAGCACAGGTTGACCAGGTGCGCCGCGACCACTTCTTTCGACGGCTCGCGGACGTCGAGCCACCACTGGGCGGTCACCGAGACCATGCCGACGAGGGCCTGCGCGTAGAGCGGAGCCAGTGTCGGATCGAAGCCGCGACGCTCGAAGTCGCCGGCCAGGATGTGCTCGACCTGACTGATGGCGTCGTTGAGCAGGCTCGAGTAGGTGGCGGTCTCGCTCGCGTCGGTCCGGTCCCCGCGGACAAGGATGCGGAAACCATCGGTCCGCTCCTCCATGTAGGTCAGCAGGGCGAGCGCCACCTGCTGAATCCGGTACAGCGAGCGATTCTTCGTGAGTGACGACGTGACCATCTCCAGCAAGGTCTCCATCTCGCGGTCGACGACCACCGCGTACAGACCTTCCTTGCCACCGAAGTGTTCGTAGACGATCGGCTTGGAGACACCGGCGCGCTGGGCGATCTCCTCGATCGAGGTGCCCTCGAAGCCGCGCTCGGCGAAGAGTCCGCGGGCCACTTCGATCAACTGGAGGCGCCGCTGGGCGCCGGTCATCCGGGCGCGAGGTGCGCGCTGCACCTCGCCGGACTTGTCGGTCGGGCGGCTCACTGCCATAAGTCAACCCTATCGACGACGGCCGGACTGCGGTAATCAGTAGACATGCTGACCATCGAGGAGATCTCGGCACGTCTCGAGATCCAACAGATCCTGACCGACTACTCGACCGCCGTGGATGCGCAACGGTTCGACGATCTCGATCGGGTGTTCACCGCCGACGCGCGCATCGACTACAGCGCCACCGGCGGCATCGTCGGCGATCTCGCGGAGGTGAAAGCGTGGCTGGCGCAGGTGCTCCCGGCCTTCTCGGCCTACTGCCATCTGCTCGGCAATCACGACATCCGGGTCGACGGCGGGTCGGCCACCACACGGTCGCTGTGTCTGAATCCGATGCAGACCCCGGACAACTCGACGTTCCTCTTGGGGCTCTGGTATTCCGACACGTGGATCCTCACCGACGACGGCTGGCGCATTACCACACGAACGCTGGAAAGGTGCTTCGACAAGCAGTTGTGATTACGCCGTGACGTAACCCCGGTTTCTTTGGACAATCGTTATCAAACGCCCAAAGCCACAGATCAGAGCATGTCTGCGCCACCGCGAGAGGCTCGATTGCGAAAGGGGATATCGCGCAAAACCTTCGCCGACCGGACTTTCGGCTATAAGCTGCAATTCGGTTCAGCTCCGGATTCCGGCCACCGGTCGACGACTGAGCACCGTCGGGGCCGACGACGAGGGGGTTCGGTTTGCAGCTGTGGGATTACGTGGAGGGGCACGCGAGCACCCTGACCTTTCTCACGTATCAGCATGCATCGTTGGCCTTTCAGACCGTGCTGGTGGGAACACTGGTCGCGGTGGTGATCGCGGTCGCGGTGTACCGGCTACCGTTCTTCTCCGCATTCACCTTGACCAGCAGCCGTGTCGCCCTGACGATCCCCTCCCTGGCGCTGCTGGCATTGCTGATCGTGCCGTTCGGCCTCGGCGTCGTGCCGTCGTTCATCATGCTCGCCTTCTTCGCGACTATGCCGGTCATCGGTAACGCCATCGTCGGCCTGCGCTCGGTGCCACCGTCGGTCGTCGAGGCCGCCAAGGGAATCGGCCTGTCGCGCTGGCGCATCCTGATGTCGGTGGAACTGCCGATCGCCTGGCCGGTGATCCTGACCGGCATCCGGGTCTCCACGCAGATGATCGTCGGCATCGCCGCGATCGTCGCGTACGTCCTCGGCCCCGGTCTCGGGTCCCTCATCTTCAGCGGCCTGTCCCGACTCGGCGGAGCCAACGCTCTCGAGATGGCTCTCACCGGAACGATTCTCATCGTCATCATCGCGCTCATCTTCGACGGACTGCTCGTCCTCCTCGGACGGCTCACCATCTCCAAAGGACTGCAATGACCGAATTGTCCACTGCGCCCTCGAACAACGACCGGACCGTCACCGGAGCGTCGATCCATCTCGACGGGGTGATGAAACGCTATCGCGGGCAGGAGAAGCCGGCGGTCGCCGCGCTCGACCTGGAGATCGAGGCAGGTCACATCGTCGCCTTCGTGGGGCCGTCGGGGTGCGGCAAGACCACCACGCTCAAGATGATCAACCGGCTCATCGAGCCCACCGAGGGTCGCATCCTCATCGACGGTCGCGACGTCACCCACGAGAACCCGGACAAGCTGCGGCAGGGCATCGGTTACGTCATCCAGTCCGGCGGTCTCTTCCCCCACTGGCCGGTGTCGAAGAACATCGGCGCCATCCCGCGAGTGCTCGGCTGGGACAAGAAGCGCATCGCCGAACGCACCGAGTACCTGCTCGATCTCGTCGGACTCGACGGACCCACCTTCGCCGACCGACTGCCCAAGGACATGTCCGGCGGCCAGCAGCAGCGCGTCGGCGTCGCCCGGGCGCTCGCCGCGGACCCACCGATCCTGCTGATGGACGAACCGTTCGGCGCGGTCGACCCGATCACCCGAGTCCGTTTGCAGGACAGCCTGATCGCCATCCAGCACGAGTTGGCCAAGACGATCGTGGTGGTCACCCACGACTTCGAGGAGGCGACCAAACTGGGCGACAAGGTCCTCATCCTCTCCGAGGGTGGCCACATCGAGCAGTACGCGGCGCCCGAGGAGATCCTCGCCAACCCGGCTTCCAAGTTCGTCGAGGACTTCATCGGCTCCGGCGCCACGCTGGCCCACCTCACCCTCTCCCGGGTCCGCGACGTACCGCCCGAACCCATCACGACGGCGCTGGTCGGCGAACCGTCGTCGACGGTGATCGGGCGTGCGCGGGCCGCCGACGACGAGTGGGTTGTCGTGGTGGACAACCAGGGTCACCCGCGCGCCTGGCCGTCACTGGCCGAGGTGGCGGCCAAACCGCAGGTGTCGGACTACATCGACCGACGCCTCCCCGTCGTGGCGCGGTCCTCGACCCTGAACGACGCCCTCGACTCGATGCTCGCAGCCAGCCAGGGCGGCGCGCTCGTCACCGATGGTCGCGGTGCAGCGATCGGAAAGCTGACCATCGCCACGGTCATGGAGATCATCCGGGGCCAGCTGTCCGAGGCGCGGCCGGAGGAAGAACACACGAACTACGTCGAGCACCCGGAGGGCACCCACACCGGCGAGATGCCGGTCATCGTTGCGGCGGACGAACCCGACGAGCCGGCATGAGACGAATCCGCAACCTCCCGATCGATGTGTGGCTGGAGCCGCTGCTCATCGTCGTGCTCCTCGCCGGATACATCATCTGGTACCAGAACACGACCCTGACCGAGACCGAGGCCGCAGCCCTCGGCTGGGACAACCTGCGCATCACCATCTTCGATCACATCAAGCTGACCGTCACGGCGACGGTGATCGTCATCGTCATCGCGATCCCCCTCGGCATCCTGTTGACCCGGCCGTCGATGAAGTGGCTCAACCCGATCGCGGTGAACATCGCGAACGTGGGCCAGGCCGCCCCCGCCGTCGGTCTGCTCGTGCTCTTCACCTTCTGGCTCGGAACAGGATTCAAGACAGCGGTGATCGGTCTCGTTGTCTACGCGATCCTGCCCATCCTGCAGAACACCATCGTCGGGCTGCGGCAGGTGGACCAGCGGACCGTCGAAGCCTCCCGCGGTATCGGCTACTCGGGGGCACGCACCCTCATCCAGGTCGAGCTGCCGCTGGCGGTGCCGGTGATCCTCAACGGAGTCCGGACCGCCCTGGTCATCCTCGTCGGCACCGCCACGCTGAGCACCTTCATCGGCGCGACGAGCCTGGGCACCCTGATCACCACCGGTGTCACGCTCTTCCTGCCGAAACTGCTTGTGTCAGGCGCGGTCCTGGTCGGCCTGCTGGCGCTGACCATCGATTGGCTCGGCCGACTCTTCGAACTCGTCGCAACCCCCCGAGGACTCTCATGAACCGCCCGGCCCGACGACGCGGGTTCCTCCGGACGACGCTGATGCTCGTATCGGTCGTCCTTCTCCTGGCCGGCTGCGGACTGGTGAGTTCGTCCGGCACGTTCAAAGCAGCCTCACTTCCCGACGGGCAGAAACCGTTGGAGGGTGCCAAGATCACCGTCACGTCGAAGAACTTCACCGAGAGCGTGCTACTCGGCAAGATCGCGGCCACCTACCTGGCAGCGGCCGGCGCCGAAGTCGTCGACCTCACCAACGCGCCGGGTTCGGCGTCGTCGCGGCAGGCCCAGCTCAACGGCGACGCGGATCTGTTGTGGGAGTACACCGGAACCGCCTGGGTGACCTACCTGCACGAGACCGAGGTGATCCCCGACCCGCAGGAACTGTGGCAGAAGGTGCACGACGCCGAGCTCGAGCAGAACAATCTGGTGTGGCTGCCGCCGGCGAACTTCAACGACACCTACGCGTTCGCCGTGTCGGGCCCGACAGCGAAACGCCTCAACGTGAAGACCATGTCGGACATCGCCAAGCTGCCCGTCAACGAACGCACCTTCTGCATCAATGACGAGTTCTTCAGCCGCCCCGACGGTTTCCTGCCGATGCTGGAGACCTACGGCATCCCCTACAACACCCCTAACGGTGTACCGGCCGGCAACGTGACCCAGATGGACTCCGGCGTCGTCTACACGTCGACGGCGAACAGTGCGCCCTGCAACTTCGGCATGGTCTACACCACCGACGGTCGCATCAAGAACCTCCAGCTGACCGTGCTCGAGGACGACAAGAAGTACTTCCTGCCCTACAGCGGAACCGTGGTGGTGCGCAAGGAGACCCTCTACGAGTACCCGCAGATCCAACCGCTGATGGACACACTCTCCGAGCGGCTCACCGACGAGGTCATGCAGGAACTCAACGGCCAGGTCGACATCGACGGCGAGGATCCCTCCGACGTCGCCTACAACTGGCTCAAGAGCGAGGGCCTGATCACCTGACGCGCACAGCCGGACACGCTCGGCGACATCCGGGACACGGCCGGCGAGATTGGGGACCCGCTCGGCGCAGGTCGGTCAGTCGCGGTCCATACGCCGCTGCTGGATCGCACGGATCTGCGTCTCGGTGAGTGGTGGAGTGGGTATGTCGCCGCCGTCCGGGTCCGCGTGGATGCCGCGGAGGAAGAGCTCGACGTAGCGTCGCCAGGCGCCCGGGACGGTCGCCTCGGTGAGGTCGGCGAACGCCGAGATCATCGTGAAGATACCGAAGAAATCGGTGCTTGAGACATCAGACCGCAGGACGCCCGCCGTCATCGCACGATCGAAGATCTCTTCCATGTGTCGGGTCAGCTGCGACTTGGTCGACTCGATGTCCGGATGCGAATGGTCGATACGCATGACGATGGCCGCCAATCCACGATCGGCCGCCAGCACGCTGCAGAACCACGTCAACAGATCGACAACCGCCGCCCACGGATCGGGGTCGTCGAGTGCGTCGTGCGCATGCGCCACGACCTCTTTGAGGTGCTCGGCGAAGATGGCGGTGATGAGGTCGTCGCGGTTCGCGAACCGCCGATAGACGGTGCCGACACCGACCCCCGCACGTTCGGCCACCTCGTCCATGGACACCTCGAGGCCACGCTCGGCGAACAGGTCGCGGGCGGCCTCGATGATCCGCAGGCGGTTGCGCTCGGCATCCGCCCGCAGCTGACGGGGTTCGACCTCTCTGGGTTCGGACTCGCTGGGTTCGACCCCATCGGGTTCGACTTCCGGTTTCGACGACGTGGGCATGATCACATTCTATAACCGGAGGAATCTTCTCCGGTTATGGGGTCGTTGTCACCCAGTAAGCGGAGGAGATACCTCCGCATCAGACGGAGGCCCGAATGAGTACCACGTACGACACGGCCGACGCACCGGTCGCCGAGAAGGAATCCCAGCAGGAACGGCATCACCGTCTGCGCTGGGTCGTTCTGGGCGTGCTGGCGCTGGCCCAGCTGATGGTCGTCCTGGACGCGACCATCGTGAACATCGCCCTGCCGCACGCCCAGGCGTCGCTCGGTTTCGACAACGCGGACCGGCAGTGGATCGTCACCGCCTATGCCCTGGCCTTCGGCAGCCTGTTGCTGCTCGGCGGTCGACTGTCCGATCTGTGGGGCCGCAAGGTCACCTTGATCATCGGCCTGGTCGGTTTCGCCGTGATGTCCGCGGTCGGAGGCGCCGCGGTCAACTTCGAGATGCTGGTCGCCGCACGTGCCGGACAGGGAGTCTTCGGCGCACTTCTCGCACCTGCCGCACTGTCTTTGCTGACCACGACGTTCACCGATCCCGCGGAGCGCGGTCGTGCGTTCGGCATCTTCGGTGCGATCGCCGGTGGCGGTGGCGCACTCGGACTGCTGCTCGGAGGCATGCTCACCGAGTGGGCGGACTGGCGCTGGTGCCTCTACGTGAATCTCGTCATCGCGGCCATCGCGCTCGTGGGTGCCGTGCTGTTCGTCGGATCGCACAAGGCCGAGCATCGTCCGCGGCTGGACATCCCCGGCGTCGTCACCGTCTCGCTGGCGCTGTTCTCCATCGTCTACGGCTTCTCCAATGCGGAGACCAACGGTTGGGGTGACTGGGCAACGATCACCTGGCTGATCGCGGGCGCGGTGCTGCTGGCCACATTCGTCTGGCTGCAGTCGCGGACCGATCACGCCCTGCTGCCGCTGCGCGTGGTGCTCGACCGCACCCGTGGCGGCTCCTACCTGGTCGTCTTCATCGCCGGCATCGGCATGTTCGGCATCTTCCTGTTCCTGACCTACTACCTGCAGCAGAACCTCGGGTTCAGTCCCATCCGCACCGGGCTCGCTTTCCTTCCGATGATCGGCGTGCTGATCGTCACCGCGACCACCTCGACCGGCGTCCTGTTGCCGCGATTCGGTCCGCGTTGGCTGATGAGCGCTGGCATGCTGATCGCCGCCGGCGGCATGGTCTACCTGACCCAGATCACCGAGACGAGCTCGTATGCGACGGACATCCTGCCCGCGCTGATCATCATGGGTGTGGGCCTGGGCGCCTCCATGGCACCGGCCATGCAGGGAGCCGTGTCGGGCGTCTCGTCCGACGACGCGGGCGTGGCATCGGCGACCGTGAACACGATGCAGCAGGTCGGCGGTTCCGTGGGCACCGCCTTGCTGAGCACCATCGCCGCCAGTTCCGCCACGGGATATCTGACCGAACACGCCTCGCACGTGGTCAACCCGACCGTGCTGGCTCAGCTGGCCGCCGTGCACTCCTACACGACCGCGTTCTGGGTCGCGGCAGCGGTGTTCGCCGCGGGTGGCGTCATCGCCGGGCTCGTGGTGCGCAGCGGCAAGCTGCCCGCCGCCCCCGACGGTGCACCGGCGATGGCTCACTGAGTCCGAGCACGACATCCGACAGACTGTGGCCGCCGCTCCCCATCAGGGGGCGGCGGCCACCGTTGTCATCGTCGTCAGGGGCCCGTCAACGCAGACTGGCCGGGAGGGCCGAGACCGGCGCGACGAGCGTGTCACTCCCGCTGCCGGCAGAGAGGATGCCGACCACTCGACCGGCGGCATCGCGAACTCCCGCGCCGCTGTCCCCGGACTGCGAGACGAGGGTCGACCGGACGGAGACGGTGGCCTGTCGGATCAGGAACGGTGGCGCGAACGAGAACCCCTGCGCCGTGCGCACCGTCGGACGCGGATCGGTGATGACTCCGCTTCCGAAACCGGTGGTGACGCCGCGCTTGGTGACCTTCTGCCCACGCCAGAAGCCGGACGTCCAATTGACCGTGTCGACGACCACGCGGCTGCGCGGTGCCAACCGGATCACGGCGATGTCGAGACGTCGCGTGATCTGATTGGCGCTGATCGTGCCGATGCGGGTGCCGCTCCCGTCGAACACACCCTGGCCCACATCTCCGCAGTGTCCGGCGGTGATCGCCTTCGTTCGCGACAGCACGGCCCCGAGCGTGCACCGGGCGCTCGTCACGATCGTGTCGTCGACCTCGATCGCCATGCCCGACCGCACCATCGGGGTGGCCGCCTGCGCGCTCACCGCGGGCGCGGCCCCGATCGTCAACGCCGAGAGCAGCACGGCCACAGCAACCCTTGTCCGCATGACTCCCCCTCGAGATCGCTGCGGACACAGCGTCCGACAGTCACGGTGGGGTAACGCTAGCACGGCGATGATTCGTGATCGCGAAACTCGGGGACCCTTCGAGACGGTCGCAAGCTCCCTCCTCAGGGATCGGGAGACAACTCGCAAGCTCCCTTCTCAGGGATCAGGAGACGACTCGCAAGCTCCCTCCTCCCCCCGATCCCCGAGATGCGAGGAGCGCACAATCCACCCACCGATCCCTGAGGTGCGAGGAGCGCAGCGACGAAGCCTCGAAGGGTCCCCGAATACCAGGGCCTCCAAGGGTCAGGCCGCGAACACCGAGAGGCGTGAGGGCACCTCGACCACCGAATAGTGCGACGCGTCGCCCTGGAGCACCTGACTGGACTGTCCGTTCACATCGACCGGGACGTCGCCGGCCAGGGTGATCCGATGCAGTTCCCGGGTCTGGTTGCCGTAGTCGGCGATTCCGTAATGCTGCGTGGCGCGGTTATCCCAGATCACCACGTCGCCGAGGCTCCAGTTCCACCGGAAGGTGTTCTCCAGCTTAATGATCCGCGCCTGCAACAGCTGATAGAGATCGGCGAACTCCGAGCTCTTGAGCCCACGGAACTCCTTGGCGAAGTGCCCGAGGAGCAGGCTGCGCTCCCCCGTCTCCGGGTGCACGCGCACAACCGGATGCAACGTCTGGTACTCGCTACTGGTGAACTCCTTGTAGTGATCTGTCTTGCGGCTGACGTCGACCCCGCCGGTGGGCTCCGACTGGCTGACATAGTCGTACAGATTGGTATGCGTGGCCCACAGCTCCTCGGTGAGCGCGCGCAGGGGCTTGGGCAACTGCTCGTAGGCCGCCACCGTCGACGCCCAGGTGGTCGCGCCGCCATAGCTCGGCAACGTGACCGCACGCAGGATCGACGCCTTCGGAATCCGGTCGACGAAGGTGACGTCGGAGTGCCAGCTGTTGGCCGCACCCTCGATCGTCAGCAACTGGGTGCCACGCGAGGTGACGGTCGGGTGCGGGGCGGTCGGGTCACCCAGCAGCTGCGCGAAGGCGTACTGGCTGTCGTCGTCGAGGTGATCCTGTCCGGTGAACGCGATGGTCTTGTTGATCGCCAGCGCGAGACGGATCGCCTCCACCTGTTCCGGCGCCAGATCGCCGCCGAGGCGCACCTGCCCGATCCGCGCGCCGATGTGTTCCCCGAGCTTCTGGACGGTGATCCCGGCATCCCGGTAGATCTCCTCGGCGGCACGCTCCCGTTCCGTCTTGTCATCGATCTGCGCCAGCGTCATCTCTTGTCCTCTCATCGATCTCACCAATGTTGTTTCACGACAGACATTTTCATCACATCACCCGGTCGGCGACGGTGACGAGTCCACAATCACCGTGATCGGAAGTCGCGGGTCAGTCGGCCGAGTTCTCCGCCGCGTCGTCGATCTCACGGCGCACGTCGAGCGGTACCCGCACCGTGCCCGGACGATAGGTGACCGCTCGCAGCGCCGGACCGAAGGCGAAGACACCACGGCGCCGTCGCAGTTCGGAATCCACCGGACCGCGGGCGTCGAGTCCCACCGAGATCCCGGTCCAGGGGGCCATCCCGACGAGTTGGAACTGGTCGTCGAGTTTGGCGATGATCGACGACTGGCCGTCGGTCACGGCCTCGACGGTGAAGTCCCACCGGACATTCGGCGTCGCGACAGCACGCACGACAAGCCCCGTGGTGCCCGGCGGGATCGGGCCGGAAGCGTTTCGTCGTCGGCCGTAACTGTTGAACACGAGATGGGCAGAACCCGATTCGACGTACAGCAGGTAACCGCCCTGCGGATCCCCGTGGGCGACGACGACACCCTCGTCCTGCGCGGTCCAGTCCGCCAGTTCGATGTCGATCTCGAAGTCACGGTAGGCGATCAATCGGCTGGACCGGTACCGCTCGAGCGTGGGCGTCCCGGCGAGGATACGCACGGGATCGGTGAGGCGCTCTTCGTCCGGCCGGCGACGGATCTGCGCCGGAACCGAATCGAAGAGCGGGAACACCGTGTTGTGCCAGGCGGCGTCGTCCCACGCCTGCGCGAGTTCGACCACCTTATCGGGGTGTTCGGCAGCGAGATCACGCGTCTCGGCCGGGTCGACGGTGACGTCGAACAACTGCCAGACCGGATTGTCGACGGCCGACGGGTCGGTGTGCAGTGACACCAGTTTCCACCCGTCCCGATAGAACCCGCGATGGCCACCGAACTCCGCGTACTGCTCGGTGTGCCGCGACTCGGCGCGCCGGTCACGCAGAAAGTCGGCGGCACTGACCCCGTCGCGATCCTGGGCTGGGCGTCCTTGACGCCGACCGGGGGTGTCGACGCCGGCGAGTTCCAAGAGCGTCGGGACGACGTCGGTGACGTAGGAGAACTGTCGCCGTACGCCGTTGTCCCCGTCGTCCCGGCGCAGCCCACGCGGCCAGGACAGGATGAACGGGACGCGGACACCACCGGCGAAGGTCTGGCCCTTGTAGAAGCGGAACGGGGTGTTCGACGCTTGGCCCCACCCCCGCGGATAGTGCACCCCGATCTCCGATGTCCCGATCAGATCCTCGTCGTGCGGGACGTCGCGTTCCCAGTCCGGCGGAACCGGCCCGTGCACGAATTGGCTGAAGTACGAGCGGGTTCCGACCGGCCCACCCTCGGCGGTCCCGCCGTTGTCGGAGGTGAACACGATGATCGTGTTGTCGAGCTCGCCGAGCTCCTCCAAGGTGTCCATGACCCGCCCGACGCTCTGGTCGACACTGTCGACCATGGCAGCGTAGACCTCCTGGTATCGCTGATACCGACGCTGCTCGTCGGGTCCGAGGTCCTCCCACGGCGGTGCGTCGTACCCGGGTTCGGTGTTCCGCGGCGCGATCGGCGTGTCAGGGTCGAACAGCCCGTCGGCCTTTTGCCGTTCGAATCGGCGCTGCCGGATGACATCCCATCCCTCGGCGTACCGGTCGCGGTACTTGGCGAGGTCGGCGCCTTTGACCTGATGCGGTCCGTGCATCGCGATGTGCGCGAAGTAGAGGAAGAACGGCTTCGTCTGGTCCTCGGCGCGCAACGACTTGATCTGCCGGATCGCCCGATCTGTCAGGTCGTCGGTGACGTAGTAGTCCTCGGGATACTCGTCGACGTCGACGACCGAGTTGTCGGCGATGAGCTGATTGGGATGGAAGAATGAGTTCAGCCCTTCGAGGGAACCGTAGTAGCTGTCGAAACCTCGCTGTATCGGCCATGATTCGCGGTTGCGACCCGGCCCCATGTTCGCGTCCCGCACGAGATGCCACTTTCCCACCGCGTACGTCGCGTAGCCGCTCTCGCGCAGTATCTCCGGCAGGGTGAGGACGTCGTCGGCGAGTTCGAGTCGTAGTCCGGGAAATCCGGGATCGGAGTTGGCCACGCTCCCATAACCCGCGCGATGCGGGTTGAGGCCGGTCAGCAACGCTGCGCGCGCCGGAGAGCACACCGGCGTCGTGTGATAGTTGCTCAATCGGAACCCGTTGCGCGCCAATCGATCGATGTTCGGCGTGTCGATCTCGGCGCCGAAGGGACCGATGTCCGAATAGCCCATGTCGTCGATCAGGACGACGACGATGTTCGGAGCACCCGCAGGTGCGCGCCGCTCGGCCGGCCACCACGGTTCCGACTGCGATGTCGTCCGGCCGATCACCCCACCGAATCCCTCGTAACCCCGTGCATCCGCGGGAATCGTCGGTGTCGCGCGATCGGCCATGGTGACCGTCCTCCTCGTCGTCGTCGTCCGCGTTCGGCGACGCGGGCAGGAGGCACGGTGCCGCACCGTCGTTCGGGTGTCAAGGGTTCCATCCGCAGGAAATCGAACAGCGCATCCGGCACGGCGAAGCGACCACAATGAGCGGCGAACCCGCCATGGTGCGGGCCTGTTCGACAGCCCAGATCACTCTGCGACCACCACATCTCGCAGACCTCACAGAAACGTCATCGAGAATGCTCCGACATCGAGGTGTCCGGGTGAGCTGCGCGCTCATCGCCGCGCTCTGTTCCGTGATCGCGACGGCCGGTTGCCAGTCCGCGGTCTCCCAGCAGCAGAACGCGGCCGTACGATCCCTGGCCCCCGGTGAGCCGGCACCCCGCGGCGGCGAACTGCGAGTCGGCGTCCTCAGCGACCTGTCGCCGAAGACGTTCCTGCAGATCGGGACCGGAGCACTCAACGGGCAGGTCGTCGCCAACGCCTTCGACACACTGATCCGCTATTCGCGCGAGTCCCTGACAGTGCGCCCTTCGCTGGCCACGGCCTGGCAGCTCGCACCGGACGGTCGGTCGCTGACGCTGGATCTGCGCCGCGACGTGACCTTCCACGACGGACGGCCTTTTGTGTCGTCGGACGTGGAGAATTCGATCAAGGCGTACCTCGGTGGACCGTGGACGCCGCAGTTCAAGCGCACGGCGGCTGCCATCACCGCGTTCGACACCACCGATCCGCATCGCATCGTGTTGGGTTTCGCGCATCCGCTGAGCAACATCTTCGATCTTCTCGACTCGGCGCCGATCGTCGACCAGAACAGTCTGGCCGACCTCAAGGCCGGCAAGCGGTTCAACGGGACGGGGCCGTTCAGGTTCTCGTCGTGGCAACCGAATTCCTCGGTCCGCCTGGTGCGTAACGAGCACTACTGGGGTGGCGCACCGCCACTGGATGCGATCCGGTTCGTCGTGGTGAAGGACGATCAGTCGCTCGCCACCCGGCTGCGGACCGGACAGCTGGATGTGGCGGACGGGCTGAGCTACCACGATCAGCAGCTGATCACGTCGCGGTACGGGTTCAAGGAGGTCACGTTCACCGGCGGCGAGTCCCAGCAGTACGTCGGGATCAACGTGCAGAACCCCGTGTTGGCCGACGTGCGGGTACGTCGGGCCATCGCCTATGCCGTCGACCGCAAGCGCATCATCTCGGATGTGTACCGCGGCAGCGGTTACACGGTGAACCTGCCGTGGCCCAGGTGGTCGCCCGCCCATCAGGCGGCCGCCGACGACACCTATACCCGCGATCTCCCCAAGGCGCGTGCACTGCTCGCGCAGGTAGGCCCGATTCCGCCGCTGACGCTGGACTTCTCGACCCAGGGTGTGGACCGGACGATCGCCGAGATCGTCCAGTCGAACCTCAAAGACATCGGGATCACGGTTGATCTCGTACCGAACGACCAGACGCAGCAGGCATCCAAGTTGATCGGTGGGAAGTTCCCCGGCCTGTGGCTGCTGCAGCACGGTTTCGCACAGTTCACCCCGTCGACGCTGGCGGTCTCCGCCTATCCGTTCAACGCTGCGAAGAATTCGTCGAACTACGTCAACCCTGCCTATGCCGCAGCGGCGAATGACGCCTGGACCACACCCGACGGCACGTCAGCGGCAGCGCTCGACGCCTACCGACGGCTCGACGACATCTGGCTCAACGACCTGTTCCTGGTCGAGATCGGCGTCGTGCTGACCAAGGTCGCGACCGCGGGTTCGGTCGGCAACGTCGACTGGGACCGCCGCAACCAGCTCCACCTCGCGAACACCTATCTCACCACCGCAGGAAAGCAGTAGACATGCTCGGATACCTGATACGTCGGCTCCCGACCGCCATCGTCGTACTGGTGGTCGCGTCGCTGCTCATCTTCTCGATACTGCGTCTGATCCCCGGCGGGCCGGAGGCCGCACTCGCCGGCCCCGATGCGTCCCCCCAGGAGCTCGCCGCGATCCGCCACGACCTGGGTCTGGACCGCAGTTTCATCGCGCAGTACTTCGCCTGGATCGGCGGCGTGCTGACACTCGATCTCGGGCAGAGTTACCAGGTCGGCGGCAGCATCTCGGGCCTGATCGGATACGGACTCACCAACACGCTGATCCTGACGATCACCGCGTTGTTCATCGCGATCGCTTTGGCCTTCGCCCTCAGCCTGGCGGCGACCATCTTCCACAACAAGTATCTGAACGCGGCACTGACCGGCGTCAACGCGGCCGCGATCGCGCTGCCTACGTTCGTCGTCGGTACGGCGCTGATCCTTGTGTTCGGTGTCCGACTCCGATGGCTCCCGGCCGGCGGGACCCCGCCGGACGGTTTCACCGACAGCCTGCAGATCAGTGCTCAGTACCTGATCCTGCCCGCGCTCACCCTGGGCCTGCCCGCAGGCGCGATGCTGGCCCGCTTCCTCACCGAGTCGATTCGCACAGAACTGCGACAACCGTACGTGGTGACGGCGCGATCTCTGGGGATCTCGCACACCGACATCGTCCTCAAACACGCACTGCGCAATGCCCTTCCACCTACTCTCACAGCACTCGGGCTGACCGTCGGCGCACTCCTCGGCGGCGCGGTGCTGGTGGAGTCCATCTTCGGCTGGCCAGGACTCGGCCTGCTGACCGAGGAAGGCATCTTCACGCGCGACTATCCCCTCGTCCAGGTACTCGTGCTGCTGTCGGTGGCGGTCTTCGTCATCATCCAGCTCCTCGCCGACATCGCGCACGCCTGGCTCGACCCCCGTATCCGGCTGGCAGGTGAATGACCATGACATACAGCACAACCGGGCTCCCCCCGACCGACTCGTCGGCGTCCGAGCCGCTCGACCCCGACATCGCACCCGGTCTGCTCCCGGAGAGTCCCGACGACCGCGAAGTACGGCGCACGCAGACACCGTTGTGGCGCAGCCTGTTCCACGGTGTCGGCCTGGTCGGACTCGTGCTCGTCGGGACGGTGATCCTCCTCGGACTCGTCGGTCCGCTCTTCACCCGGTTCGGGCCGGATCAGCAGATCGACGGCGCGTACCTGCTGTCGCCGAGCTTCGAGCACTGGTTCGGCACCGACGACGTCAACCGTGATCTGCTCACCCGCGTGCTCTACGGCATCCGCATCGATCTGCTGATCATCTTCGTCGCCGTGCCGGTCGGCGCGGGTATCGGCATCCTCGCCGGCCTGGTGACCGTGTCGAGCCCGATCAGCGATGTCGTGGCGCAGCGGGTGTTCGACGTGATCCTCGCGTTCCCCGCACTGATCCTCGGGATCACACTCACCGCGGTGCTCGGTCCGGGAGCGTTCACCGTCGGGACCGTCATCGCCCTGGCGGAGATCCCCATCTTCGGCAGGCTCACCCGCACATCGGTTCTCCGCGTCCGGGAGATGCCGTATGTGGAGGCCGCGCGGGTGAGCGGTGCCTCGACGGCCCGGGTGCTGCTGCGTCACGTCCTGCCGAATTCGCTGGAGGCGCTCGCCGTCCAGTTCGCGCTGTCGCTGTCGCTCGCGGTGTTCATCGAGGGTGCGCTGAGCTATCTGGGCGTCGGCGTCGTCGCACCGACACCGTCGCTGGGATCCATCCTGGCCACCGGCAACGGCTACCTGGAGACGAATCCCTGGTTCTCCGCCGGCCCGTTGATCGTCGTGTCGGTGCTCGTCCTCGGTTTCTACCTGATCGCCCAATCCATTTCTCACAATCGGAGGATCGGACGATGACCACATCCACGTGCGACCGCTCACCGGCGCTGACCGTCGAGGACCTGCATGTCGACTTCGACTACCCCCGCCCGGCGGTGGCCGGGATCAGCCTTCAGGTCGAGCGGGGCGAGATCCTCGCGCTCGTCGGCGAATCCGGTTCGGGCAAGAGCGTGACCGCCCGAGCCGCCATCGGCCTGCTGCCGGAGACAGCACGGGCCACCGGGTCGGTGCGGGTCGACGGGATCGAGGTCCTGAATCAGCCGGAACAACTGCTGAACACGATCCGCGGCGACAAGGTGGCGATGATCTTCCAGGAGCCGCAGACCGCACTCAACCCGGTCCAGACCGTCGGATGGCAACTGCGCCAGGCGCTTCGATCCCACGGCAAGGTGTCACGGGCGCGGGCCCGCGAACGGGCCGTCGAATTGCTCGCGCTCGTCGAGATCCCCGATCCCGGGCAGCGCGTCGACTACTACCCTCATCAACTGTCGGGCGGTCAGAAGCAACGGGTGGTGATCGCACTGGCGCTGGCGAACGATCCCGTGCTGCTCCTCGCCGACGAGCCGACGACGGCCCTGGACGTGTCGGTCCAGCGCGAGATCCTCGATCTGCTGGTGCGACTACGCGATCGGACCGCTGCCGGAATCCTCTTGATCACACACAATCTCGGCGTCGTTGCCGACATCGCGGACCGGGTCGTCGTCGTACAGCTGGGTGAGGTCGTGGAGTCCGGCGACGTCTACGAGATCTTCGCCCGACCGCAACAGCCGTACACGCGCCAGCTGCTGGCCGCCGTGCCGCGCCTGCCGACGGCCGACGACCTCGGCACGGCCGACGCGCCCGCCGCCGACGACGAATCCGCCCAGCCGGTGGTCGCCGTCGAGTCGATCACGGTGCGTCATCCCGGCCGGTTCGGGACAAGGCCGCACACCGCGCTCGCCGAGGTCACACTGCATGTCGACCGTGGCGAGGTGCTCGGCGTCGTCGGCGAATCCGGTTCTGGCAAGACCACTCTGGGACGTGCCGTCGGCGGCCTCATCCCACTTCAGGAGGGCCGCATCCTCCTCGAGGGCGACGACATCGCAGCGATCTCGACGTCACGGCTTCGTGCGCTGCGCCGTCGGGTGGCCTTCGTCCCGCAGGACCCGACCGCATCGCTCGACCCACGGTTCACCGTGGCCGAATCGATCCGGGAGCCGTTGGAGATCCAGGCCATCGGGTCGCGACAGGACCGCGCAGCACGGGTGACCGAGTTGTTGTCGGCGGTGCAGTTACCTCGCTCGTTCGCGGCGCGACTGCCCCACGAACTGTCGGGCGGTCAGCGCCAACGAGTGGCACTCGCCCGGGCGTTGTCGGCGGACCCGCACCTGCTGATCGCCGACGAACCGACGAGCGCCCTCGACGTCTCCGTCCAGGCGCGCGTACTCGATCTGTTCGGGCATCTCCAGCGCGAGTTCGGGTTCGCCGCGATCTTCATCAGCCACGACCTCGCCGTCGTCGAACACGTGGCCGACCGGGTGGTGGTGCTGCGCGACGGGAGGATCGTCGAGAGCGGCACGGCGCGCTCCGTTCTCACCGCGCCCGACGACCCGTACACCGA
Organism: Gordonia sp. OPL2; assembly: GCF_003797825.1. Lineage (GTDB taxonomy): Bacteria > Actinomycetota > Actinomycetes > Mycobacteriales > Mycobacteriaceae > Gordonia. The sequence continues at coordinate 213,336 of NZ_RKME01000006.1, read as the reverse complement.
GCAGCTGGTGGCCGCGGTGCCGTATCCGGACCCGGTGCTGCAGCGCGCGCGGCGGGATTCCACGCTCGCGGTGTGATCGCGGTCGGGCAGCGCAGTCCGCGGCCTCCGCGGTCTCAATCAGTCGAAGCCGAGTACGTGACCGTGCGGTCCGACGAGTATTGCCACCGCGCGGGCGGCCGCGCGTGACCCACAACCGATCTCGAGAACGCGGAGGCCGGGCCGCAGCGGCAGGGCGCCGACGGCCGCCGCCAGGCGCGGCAATAGCCGACTCACCGCCTCGACCGCGTGAGAATCCCCAGGACCGGCGGCGGTGCCACATGATCGGGTCGGGGTCTACGACTCAGATTGACACACCTGTCGATCATCTTCGTCGCGACGCTGGTCGCGATAACTGGTTGCGCGGCAACGATTCCGCCCACATCACCACCGTTGCAGGCATTGCCATCAGTGTCGATCACACCTATAGCCATCCCACCGCCCTTATCCCCGACGATGACGGCCTCACTACAAAGAGGCTGACCCCACGCTCGTCGACGGCGAGCGGCCTCACGTCCGGTCCGTCCGAGGTAGACAAATTCACACCCCTCATCGAGGCGGTGTTCCCCTCGAGTTCTAACTGACAGCGGCACCACGGACCGCCTTGTACGCAAGTCCGTCGAGTGCCTTGAGGAGCCCGCCAAAGTCGGAAACAAACTTGCGCGGGTCTGCATCAAGTTCAAATCGTGCGTACCAACCACGCATTTCGGCGCGGACCTCCTCGGCCTCGGGGGTGCGGTCAAGTTGGCTACTGATCTCCTCTATGAGTGCCACCACATCTTCGCGACGCGCTTGTCCCTCGTGAGTACGGGTGAAGTCCTTCTTCGCACGGTTGATGCGGCTGGAGATCTTCTGGACGGACTCGGCCCGCTCGGCCTTCCGCTGGCACAGGGCGATGTGCTTGAGCAGGAGCTTGAAGTTATGGGCCGCCGTCTGTCGGTCGTCCTCGGTGGCCCTGAGATCGCCCGAGCTATTCGTCAGGGCGTCGAGGGTGGCACGGGCGAACGCAATCTTGTCAAGATGAAAGGTCTGAATGCCCGTCTGTGCAGCGATCGCCCTCTCAAGGAACTTCAGGGTGCCGCAGTTCTTCGAGCTTTCGCCGTCCGGACTGACCGGAGACGTGTAGACGCTCGCCACGGTGAGATCGAGGTCAAGCGGATTCACGGTCGGGACGAACTCTCGACAGTAGATCGTGGCGGCGAGGACTGCGACGTTGAACGGGACCATGTCCTCGATGCCGGCGACGCCGAGTGGGTTCTCGGTCGCAAGTCCAGCGAGATCGCCTTGTGCGAGCTGGAGTATCAGGTCCGCGTCGATAAGCTTGTCGCCGTAGGCTCCGCCGGCCGCGAGGTCGTCCCTCGCGTCGTTGCCAGCCTTGTCGTTGTCGAGGAGCACGACAACGGGCGGCTTGTCGACGTCGCGCCCGCGTGCGAGGTAGACGAGGTAAGGGATATGCCGGGTGCCTCCGGCGGGCACGATGGTGATGTAGTTCAGGTCGAGTCGGTCGCGAGCTGCGACGCCGAGTGTCCTCAGCCACCGTGAAGCACCCGCGATGAGAACCTGATCGGACGGTCCTTCGACCATAAGGTTGCAGTTGCCGATGAAGGTGGTTTCAGCGACGAAACTGCCGAACGCGGATCGCAGCGGCTCGTAGTGGTTCGCGGCGGCACTTGTGACGACGCGTGTTCCTTCGTCGTGCTCACCCTTCTCGAGGACGCGGATGCGATCGGCTTCGTTCTTGTCGATGAGGAACGGTGAGTGCGTTACGTACACGACTTGAACTGCGTCGCGCCCGGCGTCCTTGGGGTCTGCAAAGTCTTCGAACACCCGCAGCAGATCTTGTTGGCCCGAGGCTGAGAGGAACTGGTCCGGTTCGTCCATGAGGAGGATCTCGGGGCGTCCGTCGGAGCGAACCTCGTGGGCGAGGTACTGGACAAAGTACGACAGGAAGTACTTCAGGCCGGCGCTGCGCTCGTCGAACCCGTAGGTGCGTCCCGTTCGGTCGCGGATCATGAAGACAAGGTCGAACTCATATAGCGATACGAACAGTTCGAACTGCGAGTCTTGAGACCACCAGTGGGGAAAGTCGAGTGCCTTCGCGAGTTCACTGTTGATGGTGTCGACGATGCTGTTCGCATAGCCGTTCTTCTTCTTGACGTGCTCCTGGAGCTCCTGGACCAGCCCTTTGTTGATGCCAGCGACCTTGAAGATGAGGTCAGCCGCGAGCTTGTACATCTCGACCTCGGCCTCCGTTGCTTGACGTACGGGTCGGAACAGTTTGGAGATTGCGCTCGCGTTTGTTGTGATGGTCTGGTCTGACTCGAACCAGGCGTCATTCTTCTGGAACCCCTCCCAGAGCTCCCGGAGGAGGTCGCGGCCTATTGGCGCTGCCTCCTTGCCCGAGACGAGGTACTCCAAGGGGACGCTGTCGGGGAGCGGCACGTCGGCGTCGATGCGGAATGGTGCAGGGACTCCGAGGTCCACGAGGGCAGAGGGCTTCTTCACGTGTTCCGGGCCGGTCCAATTTTCCTTCTGCCGGACATAGACTCGGAACTTTGGCGTCTGATTCATTCGGAAGAACGCAACGCGCTCGACGTCGTGCAGGTCGCTGTGCCCAGACAGGCTCTCGATGAGTTTGACTTCCTCGACCGAAACGTCAGCGAAGACGGCGCCAAACTCCGGCAGCACGATGTCGTTTTGGACACCGAAAAATCGGGAGTATCGGCAGAAGTCGCTGCGCTCGAACCCGTCGCCTGTGAGCGCGGCTTCGATGGCGCTTAGAACCTGAGACTTCCCGGACTCGTTCGCACCGACAACAGTCGTTATGCCCGGGCGAAGCTTGACGCGGACAAACGGGTAGTTACCCTCTGACGTTGCATCCCACGGATCAGGCTCGTACTTCTCGCCGGATGCTCGAATAAAGTCGTAATTCAGCGACCGATAGAACCTTGAGTAAACCGAGTGGAGTCGCATAGTCAATTCCCGTCGTCGGTGCTGTAACAAGCTCTGTCAGACTACGGTTCCGGACCTGACTCATCCAGAGACCTTCGCCGAACTCGGTTGTCAGGTTGGCAGACATGAACGGACGGATCGAGGAAGATCAGTCCGTGTACAGCCTGCAGAGGCTGGAGTGACCAGCCGACCCCAACTTAAGCGCCGAGGATTTCTCGCAGACGTTTGTTTACGTCGGTGCTCGTCCGCGTCCGCGCGCCAGCACGACCCAGGATTGATCGCCTCGTCGAGGCCAGTGTGTGGGAGGCTTTCGCCATGTCTCACAGCGCAAACGCCTCTCCTCCTCAATCGCGGCGCGATCTCGTCCGGTCGGAGTCACTCGCATTGGTCTCCTTCGGAGCGGAAATCAGGAGGCTCACCGATCAGGGGAGGCTCGCCGAGCACCAAACACGCCGACTCTTGCCCGCCGGGCTAGTGGCCGCGATTGGCGGCGAGCTGCTCGCCAGCATCGCTTACCTGGCCGAGGGACGCTGGGCCTACGCCAGCGCTGCGCTGATACGCCAACTCGTTGAAATCGAGTACCTGGCATGGGCGGTGACCAACGACCCGGACGATGCGTGGGAATGGCTGAAGTCGGACCGCGCAACACGATTGCAGCGCTGGCAGCCCGGCAAGATCAGGCAACGTTCAGACGGACTCTTTCCGAACACCGACTACCACGCACATTGCGAGTTTGGCGGTCATCCCGTGCCGGAGCCCGCGATGCGCATCCTCGATCACCGCAACCAATGGGTTGAACTCAGTCTGTACGAAGCGGCGTTGCACGGGGCGGCAGTCTGGCACTACCTTCTGCGCGCGGTAGATGACATGGGGCCCATGGCATCGGTGAATCGCCACAACCGACTGGTCGATGCGGCATATGCCGCGTGGCGGAAAACCGAGACCTTGGATCATGGTGTCCGCGACTCCGGCGACGGGGGCTGAGCCTCACCACAGAGCCTCTGCATTTTCGGCGTACACGAAATCACCATCGGGTCAAGACTGCAATTAAACGTCCTGTCATACAATCGGTTTGGGTGCCCACTGTCGATCGAACTACTTAGTTCATGTGCTGGCCGAGCAGGCAGTCCGACCCCACAAGGCGTCCCGACGGCTCGCCGCTGATTCCATCGTGAGCGCCAATTCACCATCGCCGCCGACCACCGGGCTGGGCCACGCGGTACATCAAGGGGAACTGCCGCTCCACTGATCGGGCGGGTGGGCAGTGCGTACGCCAGCTGGTTTCCGTCGGGCTGCGCGCGAGAACGACGGCTGGCCGACTGACGGCAGTCAGGCAGTCCGGCTCTTCCATGGATCGTTAATAGCGGCAGTGAAAAGCTGCCCGCGAATGCCTAACACGACGTCCTCCTTCGACTGTGAGGCGAAGGGGAATTGCGATCAGCGGCGGCGGTAGACCAGCACACCGACGAGCGGTAAATTGCTGGTCAACGCGGTGGAGGATCCTGGCTGATCCCCTGGCAGACCCGGGCGGGTGTTGGAGCACCTGGTCGGGGTCGCTTGTTCCGGAGGGTTCCCACGACATATCCGCACTTCATTTGCATAAGATGAGGCCAAATGAGCAGTGGCGAATACCAGCTCTGACTAGAGCTAGACCGCTGCTCCCCCACCAGGACTCGAACCTGGAATGCCTGAACCAAAATCAGAAGTGTTGCCGATTACACCATGGGGGAATACTGCGCAGACGATTGTGCCACAGGCACCCCGCGCAGGACGGGCCACCTTCCCGCTCACGATCCTCGTTCCCGCTCACCCGGTCAGGTGAGCGGGAACGAGACGTATGAGCGGAAACGATCTAGTCCTTCGGACCGCCGGCCACGTAGACCACCTGACCGGACACGAAGCCCGCACCCTCGCTGACGAAGAACGACGCGGTGTGGGCGATGTCCTCGGGGACGCCGGTGCGGTTGACCGGGATCTGCGAGGCGGCAGCCTTCTTGAAGTCCTCGAACGGCACGCCGACGCGCTCGGCGGTGGCCGCGGTCATCTCCGTCTCGATGAAGCCCGGGGCGATGGCGTTGGCGGTGACGCCGAACTTGCCCAGCTCGATGGCCAGTGTCTTGGTGAAGCCCTGCATGCCGGCCTTGGCGGCCGAGTAGTTCGCCTGGCCACGATTGCCCAGGGCCGAGGTGCTCGACAGGTTGACGACACGTCCCCAGCCGGCGTCGACCATGTGCTTCTGGGCGGCCTTGGTCACGTTGAACGCGCCGCGGAGGTGGACGGCCAGGACGGTGTCCCAGTCGTCGACGGACATCTTGAACAGCAGGTTGTCGCGCAGCACGCCGGCGTTGTTGACGACGACGGTCGGCGGGCCGAGCTCCTCGACGACCTTGGCGACTGCCGCTGTCACCGACGACTCGTCGGCGACGTCCGCGCCGACCGCGATGGCCTTCCCACCGTCGGCCGTGATCGCGGAGACGGTGTCTGCGCAGGAGTCGGCGTTGAGGTCGAGGACGGCGACGGCGAGGCCGTCGGCGGCCAGGCGCTTGGCGACAGCGGCGCCGATGCCCCGGGCGGAGCCGGTGACGATCGCGACTTTCTGACTGCTCATGAAGTTCCTCCGTAGGTCGGTGCAGGTGGTCTGCGGTCCTCACTGTTTCTACCAGCACCGAACATTCGCTCGGTATCGTGCGGCGGGTGACCGCGTCGGGCCCCACCCGACTGCGTACTATCGGGCCACATGACGGAGACGTCCAAGCCCGCCACCGCGGTGATGGTCCTCGCGGCCGGCGCCGGTACGCGGATGAAGTCGAAGACCCCGAAAATCCTGCACAGCCTGGCCGGACGGCCGCTGGTGGGCCATGCCCTGCACGGTGCGGCCGGCCTCGATCCGGAGCATCTCGTCGCCGTCGTCGGCCACGAACGCGAGCAGGTCGGTGCCGCGATCAGCGTGATCGCCGAACAGCTGGGCCGAGGCGTGACGATTGCCGTGCAAGACGCCCCGCTCGGCACCGGCGATGCGGCGCGTGCGGGTCTCGATGCGCTGCCCGCGGACTTCGCCGGGACCGTCGTCGTGACCGCCGCCGACGTCCCGTTGCTCGACGCCCCGACGCTCGAGGCCCTGGTCGCCACCCACACCGCGGGCACCGGAGCAGCGGTCACGCTGACCAGCTTCCTCGCCGACGACCCGACCGGTTACGGACGCATCATCCGCACCAACGACTCTCTGGTGCAGGCCATCGTCGAACACAAGGACGCGACCGACGAGCAACGCGCGATCGCCGAGGTCAACGCGGGAATCTATGCCTTCGACGTCACCATCCTGCGCCGGGCGCTGACCCGACTGTCGACCGACAACGTCCAGGGCGAGTACTACCTGACCGACGTGATCGAGATCGCCCGCGCCGACGGCGACGAGGTGCGTGCCTTCACCGTCGACGACCCGGTGCTCGTCGCCGGCTGCAACGATCGCGCGCAACTCTCGGATCTCGGCGCGGAGATGAACCGCCGGATCGTGCGTCGCCACCAGCTCGACGGCGTCACCATCACCGACCCCGCTTCCACGTGGATCGACGTCGACGTCACGATCGGCATCGACGTCCGCATCGAACCAGGGACTCAGCTGCAGGGCCGCACCGTGATCGCCGACGACGCGGTCGTCGGCCCGGACACCACGCTGCGTGACGTCGTGATCGGCGAGGGCGCCTCGGTGATCCGGACCCACGGCAGCGAGTCGGAGATCGGCCCCGACGCCACCGTCGGGCCGTTCGCCTACCTTCGTCCCGGCACCCGGCTCGGCACCCGCGGCAAGATCGGCACCTTCGTCGAGACGAAGAAGGCCGACATCGGCGCGGGCAGCAAGGTGCCGCACCTGACCTACGTCGGCGACGCGACGATCGGCGAACACACCAACATCGGTGCGTCGAGCGTGTTCGTCAATTACGACGGCGTGGCGAAGCACCAAACGGTGATCGGGTCACATTGCCGTACCGGGTCTGACAACATGTTTGTCGCCCCCGTGCAGGTCGGCGACGGCGCCTACACGGGAGCAGGTACGGTTTTGCGGGAAGATGTGCCGCCCGGGGCCCTCGCGGTGTCGGCGGGACAACAACGGAATATCGAGAATTGGGTGGTGCGCAAGCGCCCGGACACCGAGGCCGCTCGCGCGGCTCTCGATGCCCAACACACGGACCGCCCGGCAGACAGCCAGCCCGGCGACTGATTCGCACACATATCGAGCAGAAGAGTTTTCATGACCTGGACCACGGACAACCAGAAGAACCTGATGCTGTTCTCTGGCCGCGCCCATCCCGACCTCGCACAAGCGGTCGCCGACGAGCTCGGTATCAAGGTGACGCCGCAGACGGCGCGCGACTTCGCCAACGGCGAGATCTTCGTACGTTTCGAGGAATCGGTCCGCGGCTCCGATGCCTTCGTGCTGCAGAGCTGCCCCTACCCGATGAATCAGTGGGTGATGGAGTCGCTGATCATGATCGACGCTCTCAAGCGTGGGTCGGCGAAGCGCATCAGCGTGATCCTCCCCTTCTACCCGTATGCCCGTCAGGACAAGAAACACCGTGGGCGTGAACCGATCTCGGCCCGCCTCATCGCCGACCTGATGAAGACCGCGGGCGCCGACCGCATCATCACCGTCGATCTGCACACCGACCAGATCCAGGGCTTCTTCGACGGCCCCGTCGACCACATGCATGCGCAGGGCCAGCTCGCCGACTACGTCCGGTCCAACTACGGCACCGACAACGTCACCGTCGTCTCGCCCGACTCGGGTCGTGTGCGCGTCGCGGAGAAGTGGGCCGACGCGTTGAACGGTGCGCCGCTGGCGTTCATCCACAAGACACGTGACCCGCTGGTGCCCAACCAGGTGAAGTCCAACCGCGTGGTCGGCGACGTCGACGGGCGCACCTGCGTCCTGATCGACGACATGATCGACACCGGCGGCACGATCGCCGGCGCGGTCAAGGTCCTCAAGGACGCCGGCGCGGGCGATGTCGTCATCGCGACGACGCACGGCGTGTTCTCCGATCCCGCCGCCGAGCGGCTCGCGAACTGCGGGGCCAAGGAGGTCATCGCGACGGATACCCTGCCGATCCCCGAGGACAAGCGCTTCGAGAACCTCACCGTGCTGTCGATCGCGCCGCTCCTCGCACAGACGATCCGCGAGGTCTTCGAGAACGGTTCGGTGACGAGCCTGTTCGACGGGAGCGCGTAGCTTCTCGACTCTCGGTGAACGGACCCCCGCGACAATGCGTCGCCGGGGTCCGTTCTTCGTTGCGACCGACGTCAGTCGTCGGACTGCGGACCGGCCCGCCGCTGCCGCACCCGCCACCACATGATCGCGCCGGGAACCGCCACCAGGGCGGCGATCGCCACGAACGCCCCGATCACGATCGGCTGCGGCTCGCGGTCGTCGGAGTCGGAGTAGGGCTCGATCGACGGCCCCGCGTAGAGGACTGCATCGCCCAGACTCAGGTTCGCCGTGTTGTCACACAATGAGGCACCCCACTCCCCCTCCGACGGCGCGGCACCTCCCGCCGAGCCACCGAGGACAAGCAGTCGCTCCTCGCCCACGTCGAGCGGGACACCGCAGGCCGCCGAACTCGACGAGGTCACCACTGTGATCGTCTGCGGGACGCGCTGTTTGTAACTCTGCCGGACGTCGACGCGGTAACGCAGCGTCGTACCGTCCCGATCGACGGAGACCGGCGTGCCGAACACCACGGCCGACGAATCCTTGACCACCGCCGCCGGCTCCCGCGGGACACACGTGCATGCACATGCGCTTCCCGGCGACATCATCACTACGGCGACTGCGGCTGCGATGACGACTGCCGCCCGTCCCAGCACCCCGCGCATCCGACCGGTCACCCTCATCGCGCCCATGACGTCACGGTAGTCCGACATTCTGGGCGGGTCCGGGCATCACGCCCACCGGGTAGGGTGTCGTGCGTGGACGCGACGATCTATCACAATCCGAAGTGCTCGACCTCGCGCAAAGCTCTCGAGAAGCTGCGCGACGCCGGGATCGAGCCGACCGTCGTGAAGTATCTCGATCAGCCATATACGCGTGAACAACTCACCACGCTGATCAACGATGCCGGTGTGACCGTCCACGACGCCGTGCGCAAGCGGGAATCCCTCTACAAGGAACTCGACATCGCGTCACTGCCCGAGGACCAGGTGCTGACCCAGATGGTGCAACACCCCATTCTCGTCGAGCGTCCATTCGTGGTGACCGACAAGGGAACCCGTCTCGCGCGTCCGGTGGACACCCTCGACGAGATCCTCTGACCACACCGACGGTCACGATCGCCACACGACCTTTCGGACATTCCTCGCGAGCGCGACAAGGCGCGTCGCCCCCGGGTTAGTTCCGTGTTACAACGGAATTGCCGATTCATTTAGCATCGCTAATCACTGAAGTGGGGGCGTTCTATGTGCGGAATTACCGGCTGGGTGGGTTTCACCAGCGAAATAGCAAGCAACAAGCGCATTCTCGAAGAGATGACCGCGACGATGAGCGATCGCGGGCCGGACGATGTCGGCACCTACGTCGACCGTCATGTGGGACTGGGACACCGGCGGCTGGCCATCATCGATCTGCCGCTGGGTCACCAGCCGATGGTGACCCCGACCGGCAACGGGGATCTCGCCATCGTCTACAGCGGCGAGACCTACAACTTTCATGAGCTCCGGACCGAACTGATCGCGGCGGGCCACGAGTTCCGCACCGACAGCGACACCGAGGTCGTCCTGCGCGGGTACCTCGAGTGGGGAACCGCCGTGGTCGACCGACTCAATGGCATGTACGCGTTCGCGATCTGGGACGGTCGTACCGAAGAACTGGTCATGGTACGGGATCGGTTGGGTATCAAGCCCTTCTACTTCTCCGAGACATCCGACGGTGTCGTTTTCGGGTCGGAGCCGAAGGCTATTCTCGCCAATCCTCGCATCCCGCACACCGTCGACGCCGACGGCTTCCGCGAGTTGTTCGCGGTCACCAAGGCACCGGGATGGTCGATGTGGAAGCACATCCGGGAGGTCGAACCCGGCACCGTCATCACGGTCTCTCGGGACGGCTGCGCAACGCGCACCTACTGGTCGCTTCCCGCCCATGCGCATCGCGACGGCCTCGACGACACCGTGGGACACGTGCGCGAACTGATGACCGACATCGTCGATCGGCAACTCGTCGCCGACGTCCCGCGGTGCGTCCTGCTGTCGGGTGGCCTGGACTCGAGCGCACTCACCGGGCTGGCCGCCGCCCGCCTCGGCACCGAAGGACAACGCGTGCACAGCTATTCGGTCGACTTCGTCGATCAGGAGGACAACTTCCGGCCAGATGAGATGCGCGACACCCCGGACTCGCCCTTCGTACGGGACGTCGCTTCCCATGTCGGCTCGATGCACCGCGACGTCGTCCTCAACCCGGCGGACCTCACCGACCCCGATGTGCGTCGGGCGGTGATCGGCGCCCGCGACATCCCGGCGGGCCTGGGCGACATGGATTCGTCGCTCTACCTGCTGTTCAAGGCCATCCGCGCCGAGTCGACGGTGGCGCTGTCCGGTGAGTCCGCCGACGAGGTGTTCGGCGGATACCGATGGTTCTTCGACGACGAGGCCCGCGGAGCGGACACCTTCCCGTGGCTCGCGTTCGGGAGTGCGCTGACCCGGTCACGCTATTCGATGTTGACACCCGAGATGCAGCGCGTCCTCGACATCGACACCTACGTCGACGACCAGTACCGGACCGCGCTGGCGTCGATCCCGGTGGTCGACGGCGAGTCGGCCGACGAACGCCGCATGCGGGTCATCTGCCACCTCCACCTGACCCGGTTCGTGCGGATGCTGCTCGATCGCAAGGACCGAGCGTCGATGGCGGTGGGACTCGAGGTCCGGGTGCCGTTCTGTGATCACCGACTCGTGGAGTACGTCTACAACACGCCGTGGGCCTTCAAGACGTTCGACGGCCGGGAGAAGAGCCTGCTGCGGCACGCGACGAAACACGTGCTCCCGCAGTCCGTCGTCGACCGCACGAAGTCGCCGTATCCGTCGACCCAGGACGTGAAGTACACGGAGACGCTGCAGCATCAGCTCGGTGACATCGTCGCCGAGTCCGGGCATCAGGTCTTCGATCTCGTCGATCACCGGAGCGTGCGGGACATGGTGTCCGCCGATGCCCATGCCGTCGCTCCCGACGTGCGGACACAGATGGATCGTGTCCTCGATCTGTATCACTGGTTCGAGATGTACTCGCCGGAACTGCAGGTCGCCTGACGCCGAGCGTCCTCGCGGAATCCGGGGTCATCGCCGGCGCCGAGAGCGTCAGGCGGTGACCCTCTCCGTCGGCATCCGTCGCTGCACCGCCGGGATCACCGCGCCGACGACACCTCGCAACAGGCCCTTCGTCATGTCGAGGTAGTCGAAGTAGTCCCGCCACACCGTGATCCGACCGTCACCGATCTCGAATCGTCCACACACCCAGAATCGGATGGCGACGCGGCCGAAGCGGAGTTCGTCGACTCGTTCGGTGAGGACGACCGAACCGTCGGCCGAGACGTTGATCATCCGATAGTCGAAGCCGATCCACGACGCCTTCTCGACCTGTCGGAAGATGCCCGCGACCCGCTTCTTCCCGTGCACGGTCGGAGTCGAGACATTCGTGTACGCGATGTCGTCGTCGACGTTCTCGAGGGCTGCGGCAACGTCGTCGCGGGCCAGGGCATCGAGGAACGAGGTGACGATATCGATGGGTGTCTGCGAGGTCATGCGGTTCAGTATGCCTGTGACGACGGGTCACGGAAACCCTTGTCGACGAGTGACGATGCGCCGGACTTCTCGGGTTCTCGCCACCGTGGCCTGCGGCGATGTGACATCAGCGGCGACCGTCGGCTATTCTGGCCAGCGTTGTCTCGGCGAGGGTGAGTGATCACCGTTATCGGCGCGACCATCGCAGATCTCCTCCGCGGGCCTCAGCGCCCGCCCAGGCTGGTTCTCGGTTGTTGCCGTTCGTCGGGACCGAGAAGACCGCCGCGGTTCATCGGACGGACCGCACAACGAGGAGAACACCATGGCAACGCAGACCAGCAAGCTGACCGTCAGCACCCGCACCGAGAAGGGCAAGGGCGCCGCGCGTCGCGCCCGTCGCGCCGGCAACGTCCCCGCCGTCCTCTACGGCCACGGCACCGACCCGCAGCACCTGAGCCTGCCGGCCCTCGAACTCGCCGCCATCCTGCGTAACAACGGCACCAACGCGATCATCGACCTGGACATCGAGGGTGCGAGCCAGCTCGCACTGACCAAGCAGGTCGACGTCCACCCGATCCGCAATTACATCGAGCACGTCGATCTCCTGGTCATCCGCCGCGGCGAGAAGGTCACCGTCGACGTCACCATCGTCGTCGAGGGCGACGCCGCGCCGGGCACCCTGGTCGTGCAGGACGCCAGCGTCGTCGAGATCGAGGCCGACGCCCTCTCGATCCCCGAGCAGATCACCGTCAACGTCGAGGGTGTCGAGGCCGGCAACGCCGTGCACGGCTCCGACCTCGACCTGCCGGAGGGTGTCACCCTGATCAGCGACCCCGAGGTCCTGATCGTCGCCATCAACGAGGCCCCGACCACCTCCGAGCTCGAGGAAGAGGCCGAAGAGGCCGGCGCAGAGACCCCCGGCTCCGACGAGGAGGAGCAGGCTCCCGCGGACGAGTCCGCAGAGTAACCCACTGCTCACCACTGATCAGTGAAATTGATTGTCGGACTGGGCAACCCCGGTCCGAAGTACGAGAAGACGAGGCACAACATCGGCGCGATGGTCGCCGATGGCCTCGTCGCCTCGGTCGGCGAGCGGTGGAAGCTGCACAAGAAGTCGGGTGCCGAGGTCGCCCCGATCACCCTCGCCGGCCGGCAGGCCCTCATCGCGAAGCCGCGCAACTACATGAACGAGTGCGGCCGCCAGATCGGGCCGCTCGCGAAGTTCTACAACGTCGCCCCCGACGACCTGATCGTGCTCCACGACGAACTCGACATCGACTTCGGGCTCGTGCGGCTCAAACAAGGTGGCGGCGAGGGCGGACACAACGGTCTGCGCTCGATCAGCCAGGCCATCGGCTCGCGTGACTATCTCCGCGTCCGGCTCGGCATCGGCCGCCCGCCGGGCCGACAGGATCCGGCCGACTTCGTGCTCAAGCCCTTCCCGTCGTCGGCGCGCGCCGACGTCGATCTGCTGATCCGCAACGGTGTCGACGCGACCGAGCTGCTCGCGGTCCAGGGCCTCGAGTCCGCGCAGAATCTCGTCCACGCCTGGTGACCTGATCGCCGCCCCAGGCCGCGTCGATCGCTGCGCGCCCGAGCCCGTGATGCGACGATCGAACGGTGTCGGATGCAGCCCTGAGCCTGGTCATCCTCGGCGTGACCGTTGCGCTGTTCATCGTCAACCGACTGCCCGTCGGGGTCGTCGCGATCGGCTCGGCGCTGGCGCTGTATTTCTGTGGGCTCGTCAGCGTCGACGAGATGACCAGCGGACTCGGCGCCACCGTCATCGTGTTCATCGCCGCGCTGTTCGTCGTCAGCGAGGGACTCGAGGCCTCCGGGATCACCACCTGGGTCGGGCAGTCCATGACCCGGATCGCGGGAGACACACCGATCCGGGTGATCACGGTCGTCATGGTCCTCGCTGCGCTGCTGGCCGCGCTCATCACCGTCAACGGCGCCGCCGCGGCACTCGTGCCGGTGACGGTTGCGCTCGCCCGTCACGCGGACATGCTGCCGTCGCGCGTGCTGATCCCCCTCGCCTACGGATGCAGCGCCGGATCGTTGCTGACGCTGTCGGGCAGCCCGGTCAACGTCATCATCGACGAGTCGATGGTGACCCTGTCCGACGATGGGTTCGGGTACTTCGAGTTCGGCATCGTCGGCGTCCCGCTCGTCGTGGTGACCGTCGCGATCACCGCCGTGATGGGTCGTCGTGCGCTTCCTCAGCGCGAATCAACCTCTCTCCCAGACGATTTCAGCGGCTACGTCGGAACGGTGACCGATCACTACGGCCTCGACGACCGGCTCTTCCGGCTGCACGTGGGCACCGACTCGACCGTCCTCGGAACGTCGCTCACCGAGATCGACGTCGACCACGACGGTGTCGTCGCCGTCGCCGCACAGCGCGAGGCCACCGCCACCGTGCTCGAACCGGACCAACCGCTCGAGGTCGGCGACGTCATCGTGGTCTCCGGGCCCGGGACCGCCGTCACCGAGGCCGCGCGCCGGCTCGGCGTCACCGTCGAGGACATCGCGGGCCGTCGCTCGCGTGCAGGCAGACTCATCGACCGCGACACAGGCCTGTCCGAGGTGGTCATCCCGCCACGGTCCGAGTGGATCGGCGATCGCGCGGTCGCCGGCATGGTCCGCGGCGACGGTCTACTCGTGTTGTCGATCCGCCGTCGCAGCAAGGACGTGGGACCGCGCGTCGTCGACCTCGAGGAGGGCGACACCCTTCTCGTCCACGGCCCGTGGCGGGCGATCGACGCGTTGGCCGCCGACCGCCGAGTGCTGGTGGTCGCCTCATCCGAACTCCTCCGGCGCCAGACCGTCCCGCTGGGCCGTAGCGCTCCGCGCGCCGCCGCAATCCTGGTGGCGATGATCGTCCTGCTCGCGACCGGCGTGGTGCCCGCCGTCGTCGCCGCGCTGCTGGCGGCCCTGGCGATGATCCTCACGCGGGTCATCACCACCGATCACGCGTATCGCGCGATCGCGTGGCCCACGCTCGTGCTGATCGCGGCGTTGATCCCGATGTCGACGGCGATCGCCGACAGCGGCGGCGCCGAGCTGGTGGCGCGACCGATCGTCGACCTGGTGGCCGATCACAGCCCCTACGTCCTGCTCATCACGCTGTTCCTGCTGACCGCGGTCCTCGGCCAGTTCATCTCCAACGCCGCGACAGTGCTCATCGTCATCCCGATCGCGCTCGCCGCGGCGGCGGACGTCGGCGTCGACGCACGGCCTGTCCTGATGCTTGTCTGTGTGGCGGGCGCGGCCTCCTTGCTGACGCCGATCGCCACACCGGCCAACATGATCGTGATGACGCCCGGCGGCTACCGGTTCGGCGACTACTGGCGACTGGGAGTACCGATCATGGCCGGATGGCTGCTGGTCGCCCTGCTGGTGATCCCGGCGGTCTGGCCACTCTCCGGCTGATCGCCGCGGTCGGGGACGGCTCGGCCGTGCGCGAGGACGCGATGAGGCTCGGGAACGAAAGCCCAGGTGAACGCGACGTGGACGAAACGGGACCAAAGCCTCCCTCCGTCAGATGCGGCGACGCCTACAATCGCACTCGCCCACGATTTCATCGATGAACGGAGACGACGGTGGCGATTGCTGCGCGGAGCGGACATCAGAACGTCGCAATGCTCGGGATCGGCGCCTACCGACCCACACGCCTCGTCAGCAACGACGAGGTGTGCGAGGTCCTCGACTCGTCGGACGAATGGATCTTCGAACGCAGTGGCATCCGCAACCGCCGGTGGATCAGCGGCGACGAGACCGCACGATCGATGGCCGCCGAGGCCGCCGAACGCGCCATCCGCAACTCGGGCGTCCCCAAGGAGAAGATCGGCGCGCTGATCCTGGCGACGAACAGCTGGAAGACGAAGATCCCGCACGGCGGTCCGATCGTCGCGTTCGACATCGGCCTCAACGGGATTCCCGCCTACGACGTCGCCGCAGGGTGCGGCGGCTTCGGCTACGGACTCGGCATCGCCGCCGACACCGTCCGCGCCGGGTCGGCCGAGTACGTTCTCGTCGTCGGCGTGGAGACGATGTCGGTGGTGATGGAACCGACCGACCGCAACACCGCCTTCATCTTCGGTGACGGCGCCGGCGCCGTGGTCGTCGGACCGAGCGAGGAGAACGGCATCTCCCCGACCGTCTGGGGCAGCGACGGTGAGAACGCCGAGGCGATCGGCCAGAACTACGACATCCCCGAGTACATGGACCGCGCCGAGGAATGGCAGCACAAGGATCCGGAGAGCGAGCCGGTCGGGCGGATGGTCGTGACGATGCAGGGTTCTCGCGTGTTCCGCTGGGCGGCCATCACCCTGCCGAAGGCGCTGACGACCGTGCTGGAGACCTCCGGGGTCAGCATCGACGAGATCGAGGTGTTCGTCCCGCATCAGGCCAATGCCCGGATCAACGAACTCATGAAGAAGAACCTCGGTCTGGCCGACGACGTCCCCATGGCCAACGACATCGAGAACACCGGCAACACGTCGGCGGCATCGATCCCGCTGGCCATGGAGGAGATGCTCGCGAGCGGGAAGGCCAAGGGTGGCCAGACCGCGCTGCTCCTCGGGTTCGGCGCCGGCCTCAGCTATGCGGGTGCGGTCGTCACCTTGCCCCCGGCACCGGCGGAGTCCAGCCTCGGGTAGGCGCTGAAGTTCCCCGGTGATCGAGTAGCCCCGAGCGACTCCCCGCTGATCGAGTAGGCGCCGAGCGACTCCCCGCTGATCGAGTTGGCGCCGAGCCTGCGAGGCACCGTATCGAGATCACCGCCCGCACAGCAGGTCTCGATACGCCACTTGCAGGCTCGCGGCTACTCGACCAGCGGGAGGGGGACCCTTCGAGACGCTCGCAGGCTCGCTCCTCAGGGAACGACGGACACTCGTGCGCTCGCTCCTCAGGGAACGACGGACGCCCGTCCGTTAGGCGTTCTCCTTGCGGAAGACTGCAGTGCCCCACCAGGTTCCGAGCGCACCCAGGATGAGTGCGGTGATGAGTCCCCAGGCGACCGACGAGGTCAGGATGTCGCCGGCGAAGCTGTCGCGGACGCCGTCGACGATCCAGCGGAACGGCATGAAGTCGCTCAGCCGCTGAAGCCACGTCGGACCGAGTGTCATCGGCAGGAGAATGCCCGACAGCAGCAGCACCGGCATCATCACCATGTTGATCACGGGCGCCATGACATCCTCGCTCTTCGTGGTGAGCGCCAGTGCGTTCGATGCCGCGGCACAGGCGCCGCCGACGATGAGCGTGATCAGGATGCCGACCACGATTCCCACGAAGGACCCGCGCATGCCCATGATCAGGCCCAGCACGACGAGGATGACCGCCTGGACGAACAGCTGCAGGACATCGCGCCAGAGGCGGCCGGTGAGCAGGGCCGTGCGGCTGGCCGGGGTGACGCGCTCGGCCTCGATCACGCCCTCCCGCCATTCCCCGATCAGGCTGAATCCGGCGAAGAAGGCGCCGAAGATGCCCAGCTGCACCAACAATCCCGGAACGAGGAATGTGTACGCGTTGTCGGCGCCGCCGGGGAACTGCGCGACCAGGGGTTTGAGCAACGGGCCGAACAACAGGAGGTAGAGCACCGGCTGCATGACGCCGATCAGCACCCACGCCGGATTGCGGAGATTCATCCGGATCTGTCGCCGGAACACGATGTGGCTCTCTCGAAGAAATGTCATGACTGCGAAACTCCTTGAGCAGGAAGACCTTCGGAAACGTTCTGTTCGTCGGCGGGATTCTCGTCCTGCGCGTCGCGCAGCGACCGGCCGGTCAGGGTGAGGAAGACGTCGTCGAGGGTGGGGCGGATGACCTCGATGGAATCCAGTGACACACCGGACGAGTCGAGATCGCGCAGCAGTCCCGGCACCTCGCGTCCGGCTCGGCGGACACGTCCGCGGACGTGCCGTCCGTCCGTGTCGACCTCGGTGCCGATCGACTCGAGCTTGCGCGCGGTGACCGACACGTGCGCGTCGTCGGCGACCTCGAGTGCCACGAGATCACCGGACACCTGAGCCTTCAGATTGTCGGCTGTGTCCGCGGCGACGATCTTGCCGTTGTCGATGATGATGATGCGATCGGAGAGCTCGTCGGCCTCGTCGAGGTAGTGGGTGGTCAGGAACACCGTCGCACCCTGTTGGGTCCGCAACCGCCGGATGTGTTCCCAGAGATTCGCCCGCGCCTGCGGATCCAGACCGGTGGTCGGCTCGTCGAGGAAGACCAGGGTCGGATCGTGCACCAAGCCCATCACGATGTCGAGCCGCCGCTTCTGGCCGCCGGACATGTTCTTCGGCATCCGTTCCCACAGACCGTCGAGCTGCAACTGGGTGAACAGCTCCTTGCCCCGCTTGGTCGCCTGTGCCCGCGACATCCCGTACAGCATGCCGTGGTCGACGACCTCGTCGCCGGCCTGCGCCTGACTGAACGTACCGCCCGCCTGCGAGACGTATCCGATGCTGCGACGCACCATCACCGCATCCTTGACGACGTCGTAGCCGTTGACGGTCGCGGTGCCAGCGGTCGGGCGCAGCAAGGTCGTCAGCATCCGCAGTGTCGTGGTCTTCCCGGCACCGTTGGGCCCCAGGAAGCCGACGACCTCTCCCTCGGAGATGTCGAGGTCCACACCGTCGACGGCACGGACCTCCTTCTTCTGTTTCCCTCGGCCGGTATGGAACGTCTGTACCAGCCCACGTGCGTGGATCATGTGTCTCCCATCTTGGTGTCGTCGGGGGCGCGAACCCGGACACTATTCAAGTTTGAACAACTGCATGAGTTTCCCAGTGGATACATCGGAAGTCAACGACGAAATCCGACGCCACCACGGTGAGACCGACTTGCCTCGTCCTCAGGATTCATCGGATTGAGGTCAACGAGTGTCCTGGTGAGCAGCCCGTCGGCGAACTACCGTCGTCAATCATGGCCGCGAACACCACACGACTGCTCCTACTGGGCACGGTCGCGCTGTTCGAGCCGGTCAACGGCTACCAGATCCGCCGCGAACTGATGTCCTGGCAGGTCGATCGGTGGGCCAACGTCAATCCGGGGTCGATCTACCACGGGCTGGGTTCGCTGGTGGCCGCCGGTCTCGCGGTTCGGCACGATCTCGCGGACGGCGCGCGAGATGTCGCGGTGTACGAGTTGACCGACGACGGGCACAGCGAGTTCCGGCGCCTCCTCGCCGACGCGATCGTCACCGTCAACGTGTTCGACCGGCGCGATTTCCATGCGGCGTTCGGTCTGCTCCCCCTGCTCGCCCCGGAGGAGGCGGTCGAGCTGCTCGACCGGCGCCACGCCACCCTCGCCGCCGCGGTCACCGAGGTCCCCGTCGACACCGATCCGGCCGACCACCCGCACGTCCCACCCCACGCGATCCGCGGGATGGCTCTGTGGGGCGCGGAGGCTCGCGCCGAACTGGGGTGGCTGTCCGATGTCGTCGGCGACCTGCGGTCGGGCCGCCTCGACATCACGTCGAACGGGTGGACGCCGCCGGCCGACGATCCGGGTCACCAGATGACCGCCGACCGCGAACGCTATCGCGAGATGATCGCGATGCGGCGGGCTCAGCAGGAGGCTACTTCCCAGTAAGCCCGCGATGTGAGACGGTCTATGGCGGGTCGCATAGCGAAAGGGACACTCATGGCTGTGATTGCGGATTCTGCCGGGATCAACAACATCGGCATGCTCAGCATCGGTGCTTATCGACCGGAGCGAGTCGTCACCAACGAGGAGATCTGCGAGAACATCGACTCCTCGGATGAGTGGATCTACACGCGGACCGGCATCAAGACCAGGCGATTTGCCCGCCGCGACGAGGATGTCACCCAGATGGCCGTCGCCGCAGGACGCAAGGCGATCGCCAACGCCCTCCTCTCGGGCACCGACATCGACGCCGTCATCTTGGCGACCAACACCCATCTGCTGCTGACTCCTGCCGGCGCGACCAAGGTCGCCACCGAGCTGGGCGCCAACGGCGTCCCCGCGTTCGACGTCACCGTCGGCTGCGCGGGCTTCGGCTACGGCATGGCACTCGCATCGGACATGGTCCGCGGCGGCAGCGCGACCCATGTGCTGGTCATCGGCGCCGAACAGCTGTCGGTCGCGCTCGACATGACCGATCGCACCAACTGCTTCATCTTCGGCGACGGCGCGGGTGCGGTCGTCGTCGGACCGACGGAGGATCAGCAGCTCGGCCCGGTCATCTGGGGCAGCGACGGCTCGCAGTTCAACGCCATCCGGCAGGACATCGACTGGGTCACCTTCCTCGACGGCGACCGCGTCCACCGCCCGTATCTGCGCCTCGAGGGGACCGCGGTGTTCCGTTGGGCCGCTTTCGAGATGGGCAAGGTCGCGCAGCGCGCGCTCGACGCCGCGAAGATCGGCGCCGAGGACCTCGACGTCTTCGTGCCGCACCAGGCCAACACCCGCATCAACGACCTGCTCGCCAAGAACCTGAAGCTGCGCGAGGGTGTGCCCGTCGCCAACGACATCGAGCACACCGGCAACACGTCGGCCGCGTCGATCCCGCTGGCGATGGAGGACCTGCTGTCGACGGGAACGGCGAAGCCCGGCGACACCGCCCTGCTCCTCGGCTACGGCGCCGGCCTCAGCTACGCGTCCCAGGTCGTCAAGATGCCGCCGCTTCCGTTCGAGTAGAGGGTCGTTCTGAGTCGAGGTTGCCGTTTGGTCCGGTTACCGGACCAAACGGCAACCTGCTCGTGAGGGCGGTCCTGACGCTCGCCGCGACACCCTCGGGCCTCGTGGTGATGTCGTCCCACGTGAAGTTGAGCGTGACATAGCCCGCGGCGATCCAGCGGTTTCGCTTGGTGCGGTCGCGCTGGAAGGTCTCTGCGTCGCGATGGAATGCGAAGCCGTCGATCTCCACGATCACCTTCTCCTCATCGAACACAAAGTCTGCGAGGTGATCGCAGACGGTGGTGTTCGCGACCCATCCCGCGATCCCGTCTGAAGTGAACAGTGCGACCGTCACCCGCTCCGCCTCCGAACGCGCGCCCGATTCGAGAGCCGCGAGCAGCCGTTGAGACGCCGCGACACCAGCACGTCGCGGATACCGTGCGTGCACCTGCGCCAACTCGACCAGAGTGACCTGCTGACGCAACAACGCATTGTCGACCAGCCGTGACGACCCGGTCTCCGATGCCGCGTCCAGAACCGTCAGCGCAACCGATGTCACCCTCGCCCCGTCGACCACGACGACATCGGCCGCTTCGAACGTGCGATGTCGAATCCGTACCCACGCAACGGCGCCACGATGGTGCCCCTTCGTCTCGGACGCGACGGTGATCGATTCCGGGAACCGATCGGTGAGACCATGCCACCACGCCGCGATCGCGCCGGACAGTATCGCGTTCGGTCCCACCGATGCGATGGCGATCCGCACCCGGGCCCGTACCGTGCGCGGATGATCGGCGGCACGATAGACGCCGGTCGCCTCGCGAATCCACTCCCCCGACGCCACCTTCCGCTTCACCGCCGCCCTGCTCAACCCGGCCTCGAGCGCTGCCTTCATGGTGATGACGCCGTCGTGAGTGGCCAGGAACTGACGAACCTTCTGGGCAGGGATCATGCTTCTTCGACGTCGGCCGACCACCCGAGGTTCCACCGTCTTTGTGAGGTTGCCGTTTGGTCCGCAGACCGGACCAAACGGCAACCTCCGCACGATTTTGCCCAGTACACGGGCCGACCGGTAGCCTCGTCGGGTGAGTTCTGATGCTGCCACCGTGGGTCGTGAGGTGAAGCGGCGTCGCACCTTCGCCATCATCAGCCACCCCGACGCCGGTAAATCGACCATGACCGAGGCGCTGGCCCTGCACGCCCGGATGATCAGCGAGGCGGGCGCCATCCACGGAAAGGCCGGACGCAAGTCGACGGTCTCCGACTGGATGGAGATGGAGAAGGCGCGCGGGATCTCGGTGAGTTCGACCGCCCTGCAGTTCAACTACACCAGCGAGCACGACGGGCCCGACGATGCACCGCACGTGATCAACCTCGTCGACACCCCCGGCCACGCCGACTTCTCCGAGGACACCTACCGCGTGCTCACCGCGGTCGATGCGGCGGTCATGCTCATCGACGCCGCCAAAGGCCTCGAGCCACAGACCCTCAAGCTGTTCCAGGTGTGCCGCCACCGGGGCATCCCCGTCATCACGGTCATCAACAAGTGGGACCGCCCCGGCCAGACCCCGCTCGAACTCATCGACGAGATCACCGAACGGATCGGCCTCACCCCGACCCCGCTCTACTTCCCCGTCGGCATCGCCGGCGACTTCCGCGGTCTGCTCGATCGTCGCACCGGCGAGTACGTCCACTTCACCCGCACGGCAGGCGGCGCGAAGGTGGCACCCGAGGAGATCATGGATGCCGACGCCGCGGCGGCTCGTGAGGGTGACGAGTGGACGACGGCGCTCGAGGAGAGCGAACTGCTCACCGAGATGGGCCAGGACCACGATCAGGAACTGTTCCTCGCCGGCCAGACGTCGCCGATGATCTTCGCCTCGGCGATGCTCAACTTCGGTGTCCGCCAGCTGCTGGAGACCCTTGTCGAGCTCGCACCCGCGCCCGAGGGACGCGCCGACGTCGACGGAACCGTCCGTGAGGTCACCGAGCCGTTCAGCGCGGTCGTGTTCAAGGTGCAGGCCGGAATGGACGCCAGTCATCGAGATCGCTTGGCTTACATGCGGATCGTGTCCGGCGAGTTCGAACGCGGCATGGTCGTCACACATGCACAGACCGGAAAACCGTTCGCCACCAAGTACGCTCAGGCCGTATTCGGCCGCGATCGTTCGACCGTGGACCTCGCCTACCCGGGAGACGTCGTCGGCCTGGTGAACGCGATGGCGCTCGCCCCCGGCGACACCCTGTTCATCGACCCGAAGGTCCAGTACCCGCCGATCCCGTCGTTCGCGCCCGAACACTTCTCGGCGTTGCGGGTCAACACGGCCGACAAGTACAAGCAGTTCCGCAAGGCGATGGACCAACTCGACAGCGAGGGTGTCGTCCAGGTGCTGCGCAACGACCTGCGCGGCGACGCATCTCCGGTGCTCGCGGCAGTCGGGCCCATGCAGTTCGAGGTCGTCACCGCACGGATGAAATCCGAGTTCGGTGTGGCCACTACGATCGAGCCGCTCGGATACTCACTGGCACGCCGCACCGACGCCGACAGTGCCGTCGAACTGGGTCGCCAGCGCGGCGTCGAGGTCTTCACGCGGACCGATGGCGCGCTCCTCGCGCTGTTCAGTGACAAGTGGCGACTTCAGTACGTGGAGAAGGAACATCCCGATCTCACCCTGGAACCCCTTGTCGCAACAGCGGATTGAGGACACACTGTGCACAGGTCACCGGGCCGTGTCCTCGCCTCGGCTGTCGCTCTCGTCGCGGTGACCGGGCTGGCGGCCTGCTCCTCGTCGGAGCCGGACGCATCGTCGTCATCGCCGGCGTCGTCGGCACCGCCCACCGAGTCCGCGCGGCTGGATGCGGCGCAGTGCCGCGACGAACCGTCGCAGGGGCGGATCGACCGCACGGCCCACGGACTGACGTTCCGTACCGGCGAGATGCGTGTCGCCGTCGGCAGTGGCATGAGCACTGCCCGCGACAACCCGGGCGGCATACCCACGTCGACCTCCGCCGACGACGACTCCGCATGCTTCGGATTCACCAAGTGGGGCAACCCGAGTCCCGAGGTACCGCCGGACAGCCTGTTGTTCGTGTTCCGCGGTCCCGGGACCGACGGCGCCCAGATCGAGTTCCTGGTCGGCGAACTCACCGGAGGTGTGCTGCCGCCCATCGGATCGGTCCGTCCCACCGTCGGGCCGCTGACCAAGCCGATCAACGCGACTGTCGGTGTCTCCGTGGCCGGTTCGTATTATCAAGCCGGTACGTGTGCCCTGAAGATCAGCTCGATGTCCACCGATCGGGCGTCGGGCACCTTCACCTGCCCGACCGCGACACGGACCGACGCCAATCCGCTGGCCCCCGACGACGACGTCCCCTACGACGCCGACGACTCGTCGACCGAGTCCACATCGCCCTCAGGACCGTCGGCGAGCGGCGCGAAGTCGCCGGCGGTCATCGGCCGGCCGACGACGGTGACGCTCACCGGGTTCTTCGAGATGACCCCCTGACGCGGCTTCGGACTTCGACGCCCTAGGCCGTCGCCACGCCGACGATGCGTGCCACGACCTCCGGATCGACATCGTCGATCGACGACGGGTCGAACGCGGGGTTGCGATCCTTGTCGACGAGGACCGCTCGGACACCTTCGGCGAAGTCGTGGGTCGCGGTGATCTCCTCGGCCGCATGCAGTTCGCGATCGAAGCAGTCGTCGAGAACCGATCGCGCACCCGCCTCGAGCATCGCGGCGGTGACCCACAGACTGGTCGGCGACGCCTTCTCGATCTGGTCCACCGCCGCAGCCGCCCAATCGTCGCCGACGGCTCCACGCAGGCCGCCGACGATGGCCGAGACGTTCGTGTCGGCAAAGTACTCACCGATCTTGCGCAGCGGCAGGCCGGTTCCGGGCCGGTCGCGGAAATCGCCGAGTACCTCGACGAGCGGTGTGCCGGAACGCAACTGCTCGGTGACCGACTCGATGTACTCGGACGCGACGAAATGGGTCGCCATCCCGACCTCGACGGCATCGGCGCCGCGGATTCGGGACCCGGTCAGTCCGAGCCACATGCCCACGCCGTCGGGCAATCGCGGCAGGAAGTACGTCGATCCGATGTCGGGAAAGAACCCGATCGCGGTCTCCGGCATGGCGATCAGCGCCCGCTCGGTGACGATGCGCACCTCGCCGTGGACGCTGATGCCGAGGCCGCCACCCATCGCTGCGCCGTCGATCACCGAGATGTAGGCCTTCGGATAGTTCGCGACGAGCTGATCGAGCCGGTACTCGCTCATGAAGTAGTGCCCGACGGCCCGCCGGTCACCGGCCACTGCGTGTTCGCGGATTGCCCGGATGTCACCACCCGCGCAGAACGCCCGATCGCTCGCACTCGTGACCAGGACGCTCTCGATCGAGTCGTCATCGGCCCAGTCCTCGAGGGTCCGGTGCATGTCGTCGATCATCGTCTGATCGAGCGCGTTGAGTGCTGCGGGGCGGTCGAGGACGATCTCCCCGACGCCGTTGACGACCGAGGTCCGTAGGAACGACATGGGGCCACGGTAGCGGCCGCAGGAAATGGGTGGCGCGCCCGCCCGGGGACGCGTTACCGTGGACGTCGGCCGGCACGGTCCGGCACCCATCGTCGCAAGGAGTGATGTCGCAGTCATGAACATCTGAGGTCGGTTCACCGCCGTCGCGCGCGATCCTGCAGCCACGGCGACCGTTGCACACCTCAGGAGTCGTCTCATGACCGTATCCTCATCCGGCACCACCTCCACGCCTGCCATCACTCTCTCGGATGTCTCGTTCGGCTGGCCCGACGGCACCGGCGTCTTCGATCACGTCTCGCTCACCGTCCCCGACGCGGTCTACTCGCTGGTCGGCGCCAACGGCGCCGGCAAGAGCACGCTGCTGCGGCTCGTCTCCGGCGATCTCGCACCCCGGACGGGCAGCGTGTCGGTCCGCGGCGACGTCGGTCTCGTGGTCCAACACCCGTACGAGAATCCCGACGCGACCATCGCCGACGTCCTCGGCATCGACACAATCCGTTCCGCTCTCCGCCGGATCGAGGACGGATCGGTCGATGAAGAGGACTTCGCGACCGTCGGCGATGACTGGGACGTCGAGGAGCGTGCCGTCGGCGAGTTGTCGTCGCTCGGACTCCCCACCGACGTGGACCGTCGGGTGGGAAGCCTGTCGGGCGGCGAGGCGACCCTGTTGGCGATCGTCGCGCAGCTCATCCGCCGGCCCGGTGTCCTGCTGCTCGACGAGCCGACCAACAACCTCGACTCCGCCTCGCGCGCACGATTGTTCGATGTCATCGACCGGTTCGCGGGAGCCGTCGTCGTGGTCAGTCACGACCTCGAGCTACTCGAGCGGGTCGATGCCACCCTCGAGCTGTACCGGGGCGCCATCCGGCTCTTCGGCGGCCCCTACTCGCACTACCGGGAGACCGTGGACGCCGAGCAGTTCGCCGCGGAGGCGACCGTCGCCACAGCGGCCAACGACCTGCGCAAGCAACGCCGCGAGATGGTCGATGCGCAGATCAAACTGGATCGCCGCGCACGTACGGCCGCGACCGCGGAGCGCGAGAAGCGGGTACCGAAGATCATCGCGCATCTCCGTCGCGACGCCGCTCAGGTGTCGGCGGGCAAGCTGCGCAATGCCCATCGCGACGATGTCACCGCAGCATCGTCACGGCTGGACGCGGCTCGCGACGATGTGCGTGACGACCGGACGGCCCGGATCACCATGCCCCGACCGGATCTCGCGACCCGGGCCCAGGTGATCGACGACGACCGGCTGCGGATCGACGGTCCCGAACGCGTCGCCCTGGTGGGCCGCAATGGATCCGGCAAGACCACGCTGATCGCGGATCTCCTCGGCGCAGGCCGGGTCGTGGTCCCGTATGCGTACGTCCCTCAGCGAATCACCTTCGCCGACGACGCCCGCACGATCGCGGAGGCGCTGACCGACGCCCATCCCGACGTCCCCGTCCAGGAGGTGCGGGCACACCTCGCGCGCTTCCTCTTCCGCGGCAATCGGGCCGATCGGGCGTTGCGCGAGTTGTCCGGTGGCGAACGTCTGCGTGTGGCTATGGCATCCGCGTTGCTCGCGAATCCGACCCCGAAGTTGCTCATCCTCGACGAGCCGACGAACAATCTGGATCTCGACACCACCGAGGAATTGATGTCGGCGGTGCGGTCGTGGTCGGGTGCGCTCCTGGTGGTCTCCCACGACACCGGTTTTCTCGATCGGATCGGCATCGAACGAACCGTAGAGATGTCGGGCGACTGACCGCGACAACCCGCCGTCGGACAGGCATACTGACACCCGATGAGCGCCGCGTCCGAGATGTCGCCTGTCCCTGTCCCTGTCGTCCTCGTCCACGGACTCCGGGTGAGCGGGGCGTCGCTGCACCGCATCGCGGCCGGTATCACCGACCGGGCCGTGGCCACGCCCGACCTGCCCGGACACGGTGGACGCACCGATGAGACGTTCACCATGGACGGCGCCGTGCAGGCGGTCCTCGATGCGGCGCATGAACTCGGCGGACCGGTGATCGTCGCGGGTATGTCGCTCGGCGGCTACGTCGCGATGGCCACCGCCGGCAGGCATCCCGGCGAGGTGGCCGGCCTGGTCGCGATGTGCGCGACCGCGCAGCCCAGCAGCCTGCTCGCCGCGCCGTTCCAGGCGTTCGGTGCCGCGACGAGCTTTCTGCCCGCGCAGGCCGCGGCGATCAGCAAGGGTCTGACCCGGCTGGCCGTCGGGACCCGGGTCGCGCGCGACATGGAGGCGGGTGGGTTGGCACTGCACTCCATCCGCGACGTCGTCGGCGAACTGTCGCGATTCGACGCCCTCACCGAACTGTCCCGATATCCCGGACCGGTGGAGTTCCTCAACGGCGGTTGGGACCAATTCCGCATCCACGAGCGACGATTCGTCGCCGCCACCGACCGGGCCGAGCTGCGGGTCGTCCCGCGTGCCACCCATCTGTTCCCGCTCATCCAACCCGAACCCACCGCGATGCTGATCGAGGATTTCGCACGGAGATGCGACACCTCGTGTGTCACCTGAGCGATCGGATCGGATCGCTTTGCCCCACAGGGCACACACTCCTCCCCTACAATCCCTGGTGGCGTGCGGTATCGGCCGCACCGGGCGTGGGCGTTGTGTGAGGTGGCTGGTGATCAGGCGTGGGACACGGAGTGCGGCAACAGCACTCCTGACGATGATGCTCGCGGCGACGACCGTGATCTCGGTTGCGGTCGCTCCGTCCGCGCAGGCCGCGCCCGCCCCCACCCCGGTGCGCTACACCGGCGGCCCGTACGTCGCGATGGGAGATTCCCGGGCCTCGGGCGGCTTCTTCACGCCCACACCCGACTACTTCCTCGGGTGCAAGCGCTCGGCGTTCAACTACCCCACCATCGTGGCCGCGCTGACGCTTCCCCGCCGTTTCGTCGACACCTCGTGCGCCGGCGCGCAGGCACCCGACCTCTATGCGAACGGTCAGCACACGAACGCGGGATGGAAACCGCCTCAGGTGCATCTCGTCCCGCGGGACGCACAGCTGATCACCGTCAGCATCGGCGGCAACGACATGCGATGGGGAGCGATCCTCGGTCAGTGCACCACCGCACCCTTCACCGACCGGTTCTGCCGGTCGAACCGCCGCCTGGCCGCCGAGGTCGGATGGCGCGTGGCGCGGATGGAGAACCGGGTCACCCCGGCCCTGCGGGCGATCCGCCGCAAGGCTCCGCACGCCCAGATCATCGTCGTCGGCATCGGCGGTTTCATGGGCACGCACGGCTGCTGGCCGATGGTCCCGATCAGCGATCCGGACGTGCGCTGGATGAATCGGGTGTTCGATCGGGCCGGCGATGCCCTGCGTCGCGCCACCGCCAAGGTCGACGGCACGTTCGTCGATGCCAACCGGCTGTCGGCGGGCCATGATCCGTGTAACCTGATCACGCCCTGGTACGAGAGCGCACTGTCCAACCGGATCGCCTACCCGTACCACATCAATCAAGCCGGGGCGATCGCGGTTGCGGCGATGGTCAACGGCGTCATCCGACGCTGACCCCCGCCGCCGACGGGACCGTCAGGATCGACGGGGCGGGCGCCACGCGGCCCAGCCGATGAAGACGGCCGCGACGACGAGAAGGATGATGCCGACCCACGTGTTGGCGCCATCGCCCGCGGACATGTCGATGGGATCGGTGGACCGCGCCGCGTCGCCGGCACCGGCCTCGGCAACGGTCGGCGCGAGGCCCGCGATCAGCAGGATCACGCCGTAGATCCCCATCAGCGCACCGATGATGTTGCGGATGTCGAACAGCCGCGCGACGATCCTGTTCTTCGTGTCGTTCATCAGAGAAGCTCCTGCACTGATCAGTGGAAGACGAGGTTGAGGATGACGACGAGCGTGAGGACCACACCCGCCAGCGGGACCGGCCGGGCGATCCACGGCAGCCTGCTGTCGTCACCCAACAGCGTCGACTTGTCGGTCATCGAGTAGACGAATCCGTTCAGCTCGGCGACCGGCTTAGGTGTGGTGACCAGCGAGATCGCCACGGACAGAAGGATGTCGACGACGAAGGCGGCCGACGCCGCGATGAACGGCATGCCCTGTCCGGGCAGATTGATCACGCCGGTCTCCTGGAGGAGGAACACCACGACCGCCGCCGATGTCCCGCCGACCAGGCCGACCCAACCGGCGGTCGGCGTCATGCGTTTCCAGAACATGCCCAGGATGAAGGTGGCGAACAGCGGCGCGTTGAAGAAACCGAACAGCGTCTGCAGGTAGTCCATCAGGTTCGAGTAGCCCGATGCGATCGTCGCGGTGCCGATCGCCAGGATCACCGCGGCAACTGTCGCGACCCGGCCGACGGTGATGTAGTAGCGGTCCTCGCGGTTCTTCACCACGTATTGCTGCCAGATGTCGTAGCTGAACACGGTGTTGAACGCGGACACGTTGGCGGCCATACCGGCCATGAAGGAGGCGATCAGGCCGGCGACCGCGACGCCCAGCAGTCCGTTGGGCAGGATGTCGCGCATCATCAGCAGCATCGCGTCGTTGTAGGTGACGCCGTCGCCGGCGCCCGTGTTCTTGAGGTGGATCATGTCTCCGATCGCGGCGGCGCAGATCATGCCCGGAACGACGACGACGAAGGGGATGAACATCTTCGGGATGGCACCGATGATGGGTGCGCGCCGCGCCGAGGACATCGAGTCCGACGCCATCGCGCGCTGCACCTCGACGAAGTTGGTGGTCCAGTAGCCGAAGGAGAGGACGAAGCCGAGCCCGAAGACGATGCCGATGACCGACCACACGGGTGATTCGAAACCGCTCAGCGCCTGGCCTGGCCAGGACGACAGTTGCTCGCTGACGGTGGCGGTCACGGTGCCGTCGGGAGCGTGGGTGTCGATGACCTTCTCCTTCAGTCCGCTCCAGCCGCCGACCTTGATCAGGCCGATGACGGTGAGTGGGACCAGCGCCGCGAGGATGACGAAGAACTGCAGCACCTCGTTGTAGATGGCCGCCGACAACCCGCCGAGTGCGGTGTAGGTGAGCACCACCGCCGCGGCGACGATCAGCGAGATCCATTGGGGCCAGCCGAGAACCGCGTTGATGACGGTGGCGAGCAGGAAGAGGTTGACGCCGGCGATGAGGACCTGCGCGACCGCGAAGCTGAGCGCGTTGACGAGGTGTGCCCCGGTTCCGAAGCGTCGCCGCATGAACTCGGGGACGCTGCGGACCTTCGATCCGTAGTAGAAGGGCATCATCACGATGCCGAGGAAGACCATCGCGGGGATGGCGCCGATCCAGTAGTAGTGCATCGTCGCCAGACCGATCTGGGCGCCGTTCGCCGACATGCCCATGATCTCGACGGCTCCCAGGTTGGCCGACACGAAAGCGATGCCGGTGACCCACGCGGGCAGACGCCGCCCCGACAGGAAGAAGTCGATGCTCGTGGCCACCTGACTTCGGGCGAGGTATCCGATCCCGAGGACGAACACGAAGTAGATGGCGATCAGTACGTAATCCATCACTCCGGTGTTCAACCTGAGGATGGAGTCGGATGCCAGGTGCACGGCAACCCCCTTGTTGCGCTCAGCAATCTCAATGACCGTCAGAAACTAACAGAAGCCAACAGCAAGGCAACAGGGAACTGTGAATTTCTGTTTGATTTGGTTCGGTGTTGCTAAGATCGCGCCATGCTTGCAGCTGAGCGTCGGGGACGTGTTTTGACGGCGGTGGTGTCCCGGGGTGCCGTCCGGGTCACCGATCTGGCCGCCGAACTCGGTGTCTCGGAGATGACGATCCGGCGCGACCTCGATCAGCTCGAGGCCGAGGGCGAGCTCAACAAGGTCCACGGCGGGGCCGTGCGCGCAGACGGCGAGGTGACCGGTCGTGGCCTGGAACCGCCGTCGTCGTTGAAGGCGACCCGCGAGCCCGCGGCCAAGCGCGCGATCGCCGCCGAGGCGTTGAGGCTGGTGGAGGACGGGATGACGGTCGCGATCGGAGCCGGCACCACCACGCTGGAACTCGCGCGACTGCTGCGTGGACGAGACATCTCGGTCGTGACCAATTCCGTGTCGATCTTCGAACTGCTGACCGACCCCGCGGACGATCGTCTCGACCCCTCCCTCGTCCAGCTCACGGGCGGACAACGCACACCGTCCGACGCCCTCGTCGGCCCGATCGCCAACGCCGCGCTCGAGAGATACCGGACCGACCGGGCATTCGTCGGCACCCACGGCATCGATCCGGAGGCGGGGTTCACGACACCGAATCTCGGTGAGGCGGAGACCAATCGAAAGCTCCTCGGTACCGCCCGTTCGGCGGTGGTGTTGGCCGACCACACGAAGTACGACGAGATCGGCGCGCACCTGTTCGCCGACTTCGACCGCATCGACCGCCTCGTCACCGACTCCGGACTTCCCGACGAGCACCGCGAGACCCTTGCCGACGTCATCCTGATCACGACCGCCGAAAGCACACCACAATGAATTCGCCTGACACCGAACGACACACGCACCAGACGGAGGGGGCCGACCGAGACCCGAGCGTCCCCGCACCGACCGATCGTGCGCTGCCCGCTCGCGATCTACCGGAACCACAGGTCGCCGAACTCGCCGACGGCCGCGAGCTCCTGTTCTTCTCCGCGTCCGAGGAGGCGCCGGCACCGGGCGTCGATCACCGTGACCTGCCGGCCCGGCCGAACACCTCACCCACCCACGTTCGCCGGGACCCGCGGACCGGCGACTGGGTGATGATGGCGCCCGCCCGCCAGGAACGGACCTACAAGCCGCCGCGGCAGATGTGCCCGCTGTGTCCGGATCCGTCGGGTCGCTCGAGCGAGATCCCCGCCGCGGACTACGACGTCGCCGTTTTCGAGAACCGATTCCCGTCATTGTCGACGGCGCACGCCGGTACCGGATTCAGCCTGCCCGGGGACGACGGCGACCTCGAGATCGAGGCCGCCGGATATGGCCGATGCGAGGTGGTCTGCTTCACCAGCGATCACGACGGCGCGTTCTCCCGCCTGTCCGCAGCCCGTGCCCGCCTGGTGGTGGACACGTGGGCTCAACGCACCGAGGACCTGCTGTCGCGAGACGGAGTCGAGGAGGTGTTCTGCTTCGAGAACCGAGGCGAGGAGATCGGCGTGACCTTGACGCACCCGCACGGCCAGATCTACGCCTACCCGTTCCGGACGCCGCGCACCGCCGCCTTGCTGCGGACCGCGGCGGAACATCGGGCACAGACCGGGACCGATCTGTTCGAGTCCATCGTCGCCGACGAGATCGCCTGCGGTGAGCGGATCCTGGTGCACACCGAACACACGACGGCCTTCGTTCCCTACGCCGCGCGATGGCCCGCGGAGGTGCACATCTACCCGAAGCGGCGTGTTCGGCGTCTCGCCGAACTCACCGACGCCGAGACCGATGACCTCGCCCAGGTCTATCTCACGATCCTGCGGACGTACGACGCGCTCTACGACACGCCCCTGCCCTACATCGCATCCTGGCATCAGTACCGCGCCGGGTCGACAGAGGGCTATCTCCACGCCGAGCTGTTCTCGATCAGACGCAGCGCGGACAAACTGAAGTACCTCGCCGGATCCGAGTCGGGCCGAGACGCTTTCGTCACCGACAAGATGCCCGAGACGGTCGCAGCCGAACTGCGGAAGGCACTGGCATGAACGCGACGACGGGCCACGACGCCGACGCCTGTGCGACCACCGCTTACGCACCCGGACGGGTGAATCTGATCGGCGAGCACACCGACTACAACCTCGGCTACGCCCTGCCGATCGCGCTCGACCTCGGCACGACGGTGTCGTTCCGCCCCGCCGACGACGCCGGCGACGGCTCGGTGATCATCGCATCCTCCGACGCGGAATCCGACACCGTCAGCATCGATCTGGGCACCCGACCCGGCGAGATCAGCGGATGGGGCGCCTACATCGCCGGATGCGTGTGGGCGTTGCGCAACGCCGGGCACGAGGTTGCGGCTGGACGGATGACGATCACGTCCACGGTGCCCGTCGGATCCGGGTTGTCGTCGTCGGCGGCACTGGAATGCGCTGTCCTGCTGGCTCTCACGGCCCACTCGGAGCTGTCGGGGCATGAGCTCGCCCGCATCGCACAACGCGCCGAGAACGACTACGTCGGAGCACCCACCGGACTCCTCGATCAACTCGCGAGTCTGTTCGGCCGGGCCGACACCGCGATGCTCATCGACTTCCGTTCCCTCGAGGTCACCGGGGTACCCGTCGACGAGTCCGCGACGATCCTCGTCATCGACTCGAACTCACCGCACCGGCACGCCGCGGGTGAGTACGCCGCCCGACGCGCATCCTGCGAGGCCGCCGCCGCATCGTTGGGCGTGGCTTCGCTGCGAGATGCCGACGAGGACGCATGGCGTCGACTGCCCGAGGGCACGGAACGACGGCGGGCGCGTCACATCCTCACGGAGAATGCACGTGTGCTCGCCGCATCGGCCGCGCTGCGCGAGCGCGACGAGACTGCTCTCGGCGCCCTCATGAACGCCTCGCACGAGTCGATGCGGGACGACTTCGAGATCACCACGCCCACAATCGATCTCATCGCCGAGACGGCTCAGCTCCGCGGGGCGTACGGCGCGCGGATGACCGGCGGAGGATTCGGCGGCTCGGTGATCGCGCTGTGCACGGCGGACTCCGCCGAGCGGCTCATCGCGGAATTGCCCGACATCGTGTCGGCGGCGGGTCATCCGACGCCGACGATCCGTGTCGTGCGTCCCGGTCCGGGGGCACATCTACTCTGAACGGGCTTCCCGGCCACCGGGTTCGGTGAGCACGCGGTGGGCGGCTCACCACGTCCAGGTGGTCGTCACCAGCAGATCCTCGCCCGGGCCGACGAGATCGGGTGCGGTGTTGATCCCGTTGGGCGGACCGGTCTGTGGTTCGACGCACGTGGCGAACGGACGATGATCGAAGACCACGACCCACCGTGCGTCGCTTCGAATCCGCAGGTGGAGCAGGTCAGGCCACTCGAGGGCGACATCGACGCCGTGGGGCATCCCGAAGCAGTCGTCCAACGGCGACTCCTGTGGAGTGATCCGTCGACCGGTGGGCAGGTAATCGACGCCCCGCTCCTCCTGCCACCGCGGCCGGAAGTCCACGCGCAGAGCGCTCTCCGGCGTCGTGGTGAGCCGACGTCGGAACCAGGGATGCCAGCCCGCCTGCGCCGGAAAGGTCTCGGTGTCCGACGAGACACGCAGTGACATCACGAGTTCACCAGGCGTGATGGCCAGCGTCTGGGTCACCACGCCGTCGAAGGGCCACCACGGCCGCAGCCCGTGCCGCAGGCGCACGGAGCTGTCGTCGTCGGCGTCGATCTCCCAGAGATGATCGCGCGCAGTCCCGTGCAGCGCGTGTGGCGGGTCGTTCTGTTCGAACTCATGACGGCCACCGCGGAAGCCGAGGATGCCGTCGCGCATGCGACCGCACCACGGGACCATCGGGAAGCAGCCGTACGGTGCACCCTGCTGGAGGACCTCGTGTCCGCGGACGGTCAACGACGTCAGGCGGCCGCCCTGCGCGCTGACCCGGGCGGCGGCGTCGGACGAGCTGATGACGACGTCGGAGGTGGCCGCGTCCAAGGTCATTCGACCTTCTCGGCCGCGTCGAGCCAGGCGGCCTCCGCCGTCTCCTTGTCGTCGACCACCTGTCGCAGTTCGGCATTCAGCGTCATCAGCCGATCCGGCTCGGTCGCTGCCTCGGCCAGCGCCGCGTGCAGTCGGTCCTCTCGCGCGGTCAATTGCTCGATCTGGCGCTCGAGCCGGTTCATCGCCTTGCGCGCCTCGCGGTGCTCCGACGCGGACACGGCCGGTGCGGGTGGGGGCTCGGCCTCCGACGGCTCGAGGACCGTGGCGGTGCGACGCGGGGTCGTCGCGGAGAGTTCGCGTCGGCGCTGCAGGTACTGGTCGATGCCCCCCGGCAGGTTGGTGAGCTTGCCGTCGCCGAACAGTGCCCACGTGCTGTCGCAGATCCGCTCGATCAGGTAGCGGTCGTGACTGATGACGACCATCGTGCCCGCCCAGCCGTCGAGGAGATCCTCGAGTTGCTGCAGCGTGTCGATGTCGAGGTCATTGGTCGGCTCGTCGAGCAGAAGGACGTTCGGTTCGGCCATCAGCACCCGGGTCATCTGCAGACGACGCCGTTCCCCGCCGGACAGATCGCCGACGGGTGTGCGCTGTCTGGCGGGCGTGAAACCCAGTCGCTCGGCCAGCTGGCTCGCGGACATCTCCTTGTCGCCCACCATGATCCGCGTGGCGACCGCCTCCACGGCGTCGAGCACGCGCTGATCCTCGTCGAGGTCGTCGAGCTCCTGGCGGAGCCATCCGATGGAGACCGTCGTGCCCTCTTTACGACGACCGGGTGCGACGTCGACGTCACCGGCCAGCGCGCGGAGCAGCGTGGTCTTCCCGGATCCGTTGACACCGACGAGACCGATCCGCTCACCCGGCGTGAGACGCCACGTGAGATCGTCGAGCAGGGTGTCCCCCGCCGGGGTCGCGATCCGGGCGTCCTCCAGCTCGACGACGACCCGCCCCAGTCTGCGCTTGGCGAACGCCGACAGGGTCACCGTGTCGCGCGGCGGCGGGACGTCGGCGATGAGCCGCTCGGCCGCCTCGATCCGGTAGCGCGGCTTGGACGTCCGCGCAGGCGGTCCCCGCCGGAGCCACGCGAGTTCCTTGCGGGCGAGGTTCTGCCGCCGCTCCTCCGCCGCGTCGGCGAGGCGTGTCCGCTCGGCACGCGCGAAGATCCAGTCGTTGTAACCGCCCTCGTATTCGTCGACGCGACCGGAATGCACCTCCCAGGTGCGGCCGGCAACGGTGTCGAGGAACCATCGGTCGTGGGTGACGACGATCAGCGCGCTGCGCCGGGCGACCAGATGTTCGGCCAGCCACTGCACACCTTCGACGTCGAGGTGGTTGGTCGGCTCGTCGAGGATCAGCAGATCGGCGTCGGAGACGAGTGCCGCGGCCAGGCCGACGCGTCGTCGCTGGCCGCCGGAGAGTTCGTCGACGCGCGCGTCGAGCAGGCCCGCGATCCCTATCCCGTTGAGAATCCCACGGATTCGTGGGTCGCCCGCCCACTCGTGGACCGCCACCTCCGGCCCGCCGACGACCACCTCGGCGACGGTTGCGCCGGCCGGGAGTTCGCCTCGCTGCGTGACGGTGGCGACCTTGATACCGCCGGCCCGTGACACGCGGCCGCTGTCGGGCTCGGTGATGCCGCCGAGGATCTCGAGCAGCGTCGTCTTACCGCCGCCGTTGAGGCCGACCACACCGATCCGCTGGCCCTCGTGTACCCCGAGCGACACCGACTCCAGCAACGGCTTGATGCCGAAGCTCTTGCTGATGCGGTCGGCGTTGATCAGCGCGGACGGGTTCGAGGGTGCCACTCGGTAGACCCTAGCAACGCGTCGTCGGCGGGCCGTCGGCAGCGCCGATCGTGCCCGAGAATCTCGCCGATGAATCTCGCCGATCGTGCCCAAGAATCCGCCGACTGTGCCCAGAATTTCGCTGACCGTGCCCACGACGACCCCGTGAGCCCAAGCAGACCCAGGCAGGGACGTGGTCCAGGCACAGTCGACGAGATCCTGGGCACGATCGACGAGATCCTGGGCACGATCGACGAGACGCCGGGCACGATCGACGAGGTTCCGCTCGAACCGGCGAAATGATCTGCGAAGGACGACGATCTCCCCTAGCGTGGCTGTCGTGGTCCTTCGACGATCGATCGTGACCGCCGTCATCGCCGGCACCGTCGCGCTGACCGGTGCGACGACGATCGCACCGGGAGCGACAGCCGCCCCGCAGATCGGCCCGGACGTGTCGAGCCATCAGCATCCGGGTGGCGCATCGATCAACTGGTTCGCCGTGCGGGCATCGGGGCAGCAGATCGCGATGGTCAAGGCGACCGAATCCACGTGGTACGTCAACCCGTATTTCGTGCAGGACAGTCTCGCGATGCGTGCGGCGGGACTCATCCGGGGCACCTATCATTACGCCGATCCGAGTCGTCCCGCCGCACCACAGGCGCTGTTCTACGCAGCGGTCGTCCTCGGACAGAACGGCATCCTCGACCTCCCTCCGGTCCTCGACCTCGAGCACTCCGGCGGACTCGGGCCGCGGGCGCTGGCCGCCTGGACACGGGAGTTCTTCGCCGTTCTCGAGCCGCTGACCGGTCGCAAGACGATCCTGTACACCTACCCGAACTTCTGGAACACCGCGATGGGCGCCACCCGTGAGTTCGCCGACCACCCGTTGTGGATCGCGTCGTACAACGGGCGAGGCGCACCCGAGATGCCGCGCGGCGGTTGGCGGACGTGGAAGTTCTGGCAGTTCACCAGTTCCGGGTGGCTGCCCGGTGTTCCCACGCGTGTCGACCTGAACCGCTACAACGGCTCGATCGCCTCGCTGCGCGCCTACGGCAACGCCATCAACGTCTTCGGCAGCTGAGACTCCTCAGTCGACGAGAACGCGGGCCCCCGGCACCGGACCGCTCGCGGTGCGCACGGCCCGGGCGACGCCTGCACCGGACAACTCTGCCGCGACATTGACCGCCGCGGTCTCATCCGCGCACAAGAAAGCACACGTGGGGCCGGAGCCGGACACGATGCCGTTGAGTGCCCCCGCATCGATACCCGCACGCAGCGTCCGACGGAGGGCCGGCTGCAGACTGAGCGCGGCGGGCTGGAGATCGTTGCGCAGCAACGGCGCGACCCGATGCGGGTCCCCCGAGGTCAATGCGGCCATCAGCTCGTCCGGCCGTTCGGTGACGATGTCGGTGTCAGATCTGTTCTCCCGCAACCGGTCCAGTTCGTGATAGACGGCCGGGGTCGACAGGCCCGACTTCGACATGGCCAGCACCCAGTGGAACTCCCCGCGCGCGAGGATCGGCATCAGCTGTTCTCCCCGTCCCGTGCCGAGAGCCGTCCCCCCGTGCAGCGCGAACGGCACGTCGCTGCCCAGTCCGGCGGCGATCTCGGATTGTTCGTCCCGATCGATGTCGAGTCCCCACAGGTCGATCACACCGACCAGGGCGCCGGCGGCGTCGGCCGATCCGCCGGCCATACCGCCGGCAACGGGTATGCGCTTGGTGACGTCGATCGCGACCCGAGGTGGTCGGCCGGCCCGGCGCGCCACCTCGGTGACCGCACGGGCGGCGAGGTTCGTGCCGTCGGCGGGGACATCGGCGGCGCCCTCGCCGGTGGTCGTCACACCGAGCTCGGTGGAGGGACTGACCCGGACGTCATCGCACAACGACAGCGCTTGGAACACGGTGACCAGGTCGTGGTAACCGTCGGCACGGAGTGGGCCCACGCCGAGGTACAGATTCACCTTGGCCGGAACGCGCACGGTGACGGCGTCGGACACCACCGACAACGAGGCTCGAGACACAGGAGTCCAGCGTAATGGACGAACGCGTGGTCGTCGGCGTCCCGTCAGGGGTTCGGGCCCACGACGGCGGCCGGCCACGCGCGGGGTTCGCGCGGATCGGACCGGAGGAGCTCGGCGGTGTTCACCTGCTCGTCGAGCCCATGGGCGGTCTCCGTCCGTCGGCCGATGTATCGGAACCCGAGCGACGCGGCCAGTCGGGCGGACGCGACGTTGTCCAGCAGCGCACTCCACCGGATGGTGCCGGCGCCGACGACGGTGAACCCATGGTCGACGACCGTCGCGACCGCCTCACCGAGGTACCCGCGACCACGCTGTGGGGCCGCACACCAGTAGCCGAGCGTGCCGACGTCGTCGGCCATGCGCAGTCCGGCGACGCCGACGAAGGTGTCGTCGAGCAGCGTTCGGATGGTCCACACAGAGGACCGGGGATGCACAGCGACGACCCGGACGAAATGTTCGGCATCCTCGCGGCGGTACGGAACCGGTACGAGCGTGAAACGCTGGATGTCGGAATCCTGGCAGGCAGAGAAGATCGCGTCCACGTCGCTCTCGTCGGGTCGTCGGAGGTGGAGCCGCGTCGTCCGGATGTCGGCCATGCCTCCATTGTCGACCGTCCGGCCCCACCCATGCCGACGCTCGGGAAAAGCCGGGAACAGGTAGGGGAACCGGGCGCAGACCGCGAGGGTCAGTCCACCGCCGCCAACCGCACGAAATCGTCGACGTCGAGCCGCTCACCGCGGATGCCGGGGTCGATCCCCGCAGCGCGCAGTCGGCGTTCGGCCTCGACCGCACTGCCGGCCCACCCGGCGAGCGCGGACCGCATCGTCTTGCGACGCTGCGCGAAGGCCGCATCGATGACCGCGAAGACACGTGCCCGCAGGGCTGGATCGTCGGGGTAGGTGTCGGTCCGGTCCACCCGGACCAGACCGGACTCGACCTTGGGTTCGGGCCAGAACACGTTGCGCCCGACGGCCCCCGCGCGCTTGACCATGCCGTGATAGCGGGCCTTGACGCTGGGGACGCCGTACACGCGGCTTCCCGGCCCGGCCGCGAGGCGGTCGGCGACCTCCGCCTGGACCATCACCAACGATGTTGCGATGGTGGGAAACTCGCCCAGCAGATGGAGCAGGACCGGTACCGCGACGTTGTACGGAAGGTTGGCGACGAGTGCGGTCGGGGCGGCCGGCAGGTCGTCGGCGGACACGGTCATCGCGTCGGCGGTGATCACGTCGAAGGAATCGGCCTGCGCGGGTGCGTGGTCGGCGATGGTGGCGGGCAGTCGCCCGGCGAGGATCGGGTCGATCTCGACCGCGATCACGCGACCGGCGACATCGAGCAATGCCAGGGTGAGTGATCCGAGACCGGGGCCGACCTCGAGGACGATGTCGTCCGGTCCGACACCCGACGCGGTGACGATCCGTCGCACCGTGTTGGCGTCGTGGACGAAGTTCTGCCCCAACGTCTTCGTCGGTCGCACATCGAGTTCCGCAGCGAGCCTGCGGATCTGCGCGGGGCCGAGGAGCTGCGGTCGGTCGATCAGCGCAGGCCCAGCTTGGAGGAGCAGGACGGCCACGCGCCCCAGCCCTGGGCTGCCTGGGTCTTCTTGGCGATCGCGATCTGCTCTTCGCGGGTGGCCAGGTCCGGGCGCGGTGCATACTCGAGGCCGCCCCAGCGCGCCCAGGTGTTCTGGTCGAACTGCACACCACCGTAGAAGCCGTTGCCGGTGTTGATCGCCCAGTCCCCGGTCGCCTCGCAGTGGGCCAGTGCGTCCCAGACCGAACCCGGCGCGACGAAGGGTGCACCCGGCTTGGTGCCGACCTTGACGGTGGCGGCCAGTGGTTCGGTGACGACCTCGGCACCCATCTTGTCGCGCTTGACGACCTTGCCATTGACCATCGTCAGCTTGTAGGTGACCCGCTGTTCCCCGGGCTTGCCCGCCTTCACGACGACCTTACGGTCACGGACCAGCGTCGGGTCCTCTTTCTTGACCTCCGGCGGTGCGACCGGCTCGTTGACGGTCGTGTCCATCGTGCGGATACGGGTCACCTTGATCTTCATGTTCGGCGACACCGGGGTGTTGGCGGCGGGCGTCACCTTGTCGTCGCCACCGAGCGGTTTGCCGGTCTCGACGAGGACGTCGCCGACCGTCTTGGCGGCGACGCTCGGACGGTAGGTCACGACACCATCGGTGAGCACCACCCGCTTGGGGGTGGTGACGTCGATCACACCACCGTCGACGGGCAAGGAATTCGACCGCGGGAAGTTCGGATCGCTCGCGCTGGAGCTGAGGCCGTGTTCGGCAAGGAGTTGCGGCAGATTCGCGGCGGTGGTGGAGATTTCCTGGCGCTGACCGTCGACGTCGAGCGTCACCGTCTTCTTGCGGTTGAGGGTGATGGTCTGCCCATCTCCGACACCGGAGTCGAGCGATGGCGAGACCTGGTCACCTGCCGCCGGCTCGTAGCCCTGCGAACGCAACACCGAATCGACCGACATCGCCATCGTGGAGACCGTCGTGACCTGGCCGTCGACGTTGACCTTGACGTCCTTCTGCATGGCGATGCCCATGATCCCGCCCGCGGTGAGGGTGGCCAGCACGGCGCCGACGGCGACGCGGGCACGGGTGGACTGCGAATCGTTGATGCGTGCGAGAACAGACAAGATCTACATCCTGGTCGGGGACAGAAGTCTCCACGCTGTGACCACACGCGATGTCCGAGGCCCCCCGGACTGTGTACAGCCCATCTGACCGGGAATCGCCGCCCATGGCAGCGGGATCACAATACGATAACGAACCGGGGTGATTACTGCAAAGGTAACCGGTAGACCCGTCGGGCGTTGTCGCCCAGCAGTCGCGACATGGTGAGGTCGTCGATGCCGCGGACCTCGGCGAGCGCTCGCGCGGTGTAGGGCAGGCAATACGACTGATTTGGCTGGCCACGGTAGGGATGCGCGGTCAGGAACGGCGCATCGGTCTCCACCAGGATCTGCTCGTCGGGCACGAGCTCGGCCGCTGCACGCAGTTCGTCGGCGTTCGCGAAGCTCACGGTTCCGGCGAAACTCAGGATGTATCCGCGCTCCACACATTCGCGTGCAACGTTTCGGTCACCGGAGAAGCAGTGCATTATCACGGTCTCGGGTGCCGTCTCGTCGGCGAGGATGTCGAGGAGATCGCGGTCGGCCTCCCGGTTGTGGATCATCAGCGGCTTCCCCACGCGCCTGGCGAGGTCGATGTGCCAGCGGAACGCCTCGGCCTGGATCTCCGGACTCGCGCACGATTCGGACTTCCCCGGCCAGTAGTAATCGAGCCCGGTCTCCCCCACCGCGACGACTCTCGGGTCCGCGACCATCGACTCGAGTTCGGCCTTCGCCGCGTCGTCCAGTTCACCGGCGTGAGTGGGATGCAGGGCCACCGCCGCGAACGCCCGTCGGTCCCAACGCGCGGCATCGAGTGCCCAGCGGGCGTCGACCATGTCGTCGGCGACGGTGACGACCTGTTCGACCCCGACGCGCTCGGCGTGGTCGAGAATCGCGGCGACCGACTCCGGATCGCGACCGCCGCAGGCGGCGAGGTGGGTGTGAGCGTCGACCAGGCCCGGCAGCGGCTTCGGGTCCGGCGGAGGTTCGCGCCGACGACGCTTGCGTGCGGCCTTGTTGCTCTCGGTCTCGGGCCGGGAGGTTTCGGGCGGGGTGGGCTCGGTCGGGCTGTCGGCGGGAGACGTCTCGCTCACAGCACCACTGTGCCAGCGATGACAGTCGTGGCCGCACCCCCCACCCAGATGTCGGTGCCGTCGTCGTCGATGTGCACCCGACCGGACCGACCGAGCGCCGTGCCCTGCGCCGCGACGTACGACTCGGGCGCCAGGCCCTCTCGCCGCAACCAGACGGCGATCCCCGCGTTGAGGCTCCCGGTGACCGGGTCCTCGGGAACGCCCTGTCCGGGGACGAAGGCGCGCACCTCGAACGCGATCTCCGGCTCGCCGGGCAGTCCGTCGACGTACGGGCCGACGACGCCCACCTCGTGCATGCCGAGTGCTGCCATGTCCGGGTCGATCTCGAGCACGCGACGGCCTGATCCCAGCATCAGTGCCATCCAGCCGGGGCCGTTGGCGACCCACTCGGCCGCGGTGACCTCGCCGTCGAGGAGCCCGAGCGCGGAACTCACTTCCCGCACCGTCGCCTCGTCGACCGGCCCGGACCTCGCAAGCGGGGGCGCAGCGAAGGCCAGTCGATCACCATCGGAGCGGATCGCGACCAATCCGACCCCGCATTCCTGGACGAGTCGGTCGCCTCGTGGGGTGCCGCCGGCCTGCAGCCACGCATGGGCCGATCCCAGGGTCGGATGACCGGCGAACGGCAGTTCCCCGCCCGGCGTGAAGAT
The DNA here is from genome assembly GCF_003797825.1 of Gordonia sp. OPL2. Lineage (GTDB taxonomy): Bacteria > Actinomycetota > Actinomycetes > Mycobacteriales > Mycobacteriaceae > Gordonia. The sequence continues at coordinate 170,610 of NZ_RKME01000006.1, read as the reverse complement.
CCGTAGGCGATAGTCGGCGTCCGGTGTCGTCGGGGGGAGGAGGAACGTCGTCTCAGAGAGGTTGGTCCAGCGGGCGAAGGCGGCCATCGCGTCGTCGTCGAGCCCCTCGGCGTCGATCACGACGGCCACCGGGTTCCCGGCCACGGGGACTGCGGAGAAGACATCAACTTGGGCGAATCGACGAGTCACCCGTCCATCCTCGCCGCCGGGGTCCGAGGTGCCAAACGGATTTCGGCTGTTCGCCGGCGACGCTCACATTTCATATATGTCATCTGATACTGTCCAGTCTCGTCGCCGGCGTGACTCACAGCCGCGGTCGGGGTGGTTGTGCGAGGGGCACGTCGGCGACATCCGAACTCAGCCCGGACGCGCGGCCGCGTGGCGTCCGCGCATTGCCTTCGCACAGACGACAGACCGCACAGATTCGAGCGCCGTGACGCTGCAACAGACACACCTGCGACGAACCCAGTTGACCGACGAGGTCGCCGACACGTTGCGCGACCGGATCATGACGGGTGAGCTCCGACCCGGCGACCACATCCGCCTCGACGAGACCGCGTCGTCGCTCGGGTGCAGCGTCACCCCGGTCCGCGAGGCACTGGTGACGCTGCGCGGCGAGGGGCTGGTGCGGTCGTCGCCGCATCGCGGGTTCATCGTCGAGGCACTCGACCGCGGCGACATCGTGGACATCTTCTGGATGCAGGCCGAACTCTCCGCCCGCCTGGCCACCCACGCTGCACACCATCCCGACCTGGCCGCGCACCTGACCCGGATGCACCAGCTCGTCGACTCGCTGGAGGAGGCCGTCGACGCCGGCGACCACACGGCGATCCTGCGGGGCGAGTTCGCCTTTCACCGCCAGGTGAACCTCACCGCGAACAGCACTAAGCTCGCCTGGTTCGTGTTCTCGGCGAGCAAGTACACCCCGTACGACCTCTACGCACGCGACCCGGAGTGGGCACGGGAGGCGGTGTCGAGCCATCGTCGACTCATCGAGCACCTCCGCGCCGGCGACACCGCGGCCATCCGGGCCGAGATCCACGCACGGTTCGACGACGCACGCGATCGCCTGATCCGACAACTGGACTCGACCGACTTCTTCGACGCCGACCCCGCGACCGCCTGACGCCGGGCACCCCGACCTCGGCCGCCCTGACCTCGGGTGTACCGGCGGCCACACGCCAATCGCCTCGCATGCCGCGCCAGTCATCGCTCGGACAGGTAGCGTTTCGACCGTGTTGGGTTTGCCAGAGACGACATCGGTGGCACTGTTCGATCTCGACGGCGTGTTGACGTCCACAGCGGTGCTTCATCGCTCGGCGTGGAAACAGGCGTTCGACGCGTTCCTCTCCGAGCGCGACCCGGAGAACTTCGTCGAGTTCACCGAACAGGACTACCTCGACTACGTGGACGGGCGTCCGCGCGACGACGGGGTTCGTGCGTTCCTGCATTCCCGCGGTCTCGACGATGTGCCCGAGCAGACGATGGCCGCGATCGGTGCGGGCAAGAACGACGTGTTCGTCGCCACGTTGGAGACGAAGGGAGTCGATCCCTACCCTGGTTCGGTGCGATACCTCGAGGCGGCCCGCGAGGCCGGATTGCGGATCGCTGTCGTGACGTCGTCGAAGAATGGAGCAGCCGTGCTGGACGCAGCCGACCTCACGAGGTTCGTGGAGGTGCGGGTCGACGGATTGGCTGTCGCCGCACAGGGTTTACGCGGCAAACCCGCGCCCGACTCGTTCCTGCTCGGCGCCGAACTGATGGGCGTGGCGCCCGCGCAGGCCGCGGTGTTCGAGGACGCCATCTCCGGCGTGGAGGCAGCCGTCGCCGGTGAGTTCGGCTACGTCGTCGCCATCGATCGTGTCGGTGGTTCCCAGGCCGACGCGATGCGCTCCGCCGGGGCCAGCGTCGTCGTGAACGATCTCGACGAATTGCTCCCCGCATGAGCCCGAGCGCGATGGAACACGGCTTCGACGTCCACCCGTGGCAGCTGCGCTGGCGCGGCCTCGACGTCGACATGCTCGGCCGCACCGAGACGCTGTTCGCGTTGTCGAACGGCCACATCGGCCTGCGCGGCACGTTCGAGGAGGGCGAGCCGGTCGACCATCCCGGCACCTACCTCAACGGGTTCTACGAGACCCGCGGACTGCCGTACGCCGAAAGTGGCTACGGCTACCCGGAATCCGGGCAGACCGTGGTCAATGTCACCGACGGCAAGATCATCCGTCTGCTCGTCGAGGACGAGCCGATGGACCTGCGCTACGGGCGCACCGTCGAACACGAACGCACCCTCGATTTCCGCACCGGGACATTGCGCCGCCATACGCTGTGGACGTCGCCCACCGGGCGCACGGTCCGCATCCGGTCCGAACGTCTCGTGTCCTTCACCAAACGTACGATCGCGGCCATCCGCTACGAGGTGGAGCCGATCGGCGAGGACATGAAGCTCGTGCTGCAGTCGGACCTGCTGGCCAACGAGCCGATCCCGGCGCCGGGCAATGACCCGCGTCTGGCCGCGGCGCTCGATCAGCCGCTCGTCTCCGATCTCGCCGCGTGCCGCAACTACTGGGGCATGCTCGTCCACCACACCAAGACCTCCGGTCTCCACGTCGCGGCCGGTATGGATCACGAGATCGACTTCCCGGACAAGGCCGATGCCTTCATCCGTGCCGACTCGGATCTGGCCCGCCTCACGGTCGCCGCGAATGTGCCGCAGGGCAGCAAACTCTCGCTGACCAAGTACATGGGGTACGGATGGTCGGCGCGGCGTTCGGTACCCGCGCTGCGTGCACAGGTCGATGCCGCCCTGGCGATGGCGATGGAAACCGGCTGGGACGCACTGAAAGCCGACCAGATCACCTACCTCGAGGACTTCTGGCGCGACGCCGACGTCGAACTCGACGGAGATCCGGAACTACAGCAGGCGGTCCGGTTCGCACTGTTCCACGTGCTGCAGGCCGGGGCGCGCGGGCAATCGCGCGCGATCCCTGCCAAGGGACTCACCGGTCCCGGCTATGACGGCCACACCTTCTGGGACACCGAGAGTTTCATCCTCCCGATGCTCACCTACACCGTCCCCGCGGCGGCCGGCGAGGAGTTGCGCTGGCGGCACGCGACCATGGACAAGGCCAAGAGTCGAGCCGCCGAACTCGGACAGCGCGGCGCCATGTTCCCCTGGCGCTCCATCAACGGAGACGAGTGTTCGGGCTACTGGCCGGCCGGTACCGCGGGCGTCCACGTCAGCGCCGACATCGCCAACGCGACGGCCCGCTACCTGCGCGCCACCGACGATGAGCAGTTCGAGACCGAATGCGGCGTCGAGTTGCTGGTCGAGACCGCACGGCTCTTCGCCGGCCTCGGCCACCACGACGTCAACGGCAAGTTCCGTATCGACGGTGTCACCGGTCCCGATGAGTACACCGCCGTCGTCAACAACAATGTGTTCACCAATCTGGCTGCGCAGCAGAATCTTCGGGACGCAGTGGCGGCCGTGCACCGACGACCCGACGTCGCAAGGGAACTCGGCGTCACCGTCGCGGAGGCGGCGCACTGGGAGTCCTGTGCCGACGACATGTCGATCCCCTACGACGAGGCGCTCGGCGTCCATCAGCAGTGCGAATCGTTCACCTTGCTCGGCGCATGGGATTTCGAGTCGTCGGTGGGCAAGTATCCGCTGTTGCTGAACTATCCGTACTACGACCTGTACCGCAAGCAGGTGGTCAAGCAGGCCGACCTCGTCTTCGCGATGTACATGTTCGGTAATGCGTTCACACCCGAGCAGAAGTTGCGCAACTTCGACTACTACTACCCGCTGACCGTTCGCGACTCGTCGCTGTCCGCGTGCTGCGAGGCCGTCGTCGCGGCGGAGGTCGGCTACCTCGACCTGTCCTACGACCTCATGTGCGAGTCGGTGTTCACCGATCTGCACGATCTGCACGACAACGTGTCGAGCGGCCTGCACATCGCGGCGTTGGCCGGCGCCTGGACCGACTGCGTCGCCGGATTCGGCGGCATGCGTGACTTCGGCGGCAAGATCACCTTCGCGCCGCGTCTGCCGAGCCGGCTCACCTACCTGTCGTTCCGCATGGCGGTCGGCGAGTCCAAGATCGTGGTGGCGATCGATCGCGACACCGCCACCTACCGCCTGCTGTCGGGGCCGCCGATCGACCTCGCGCACCACGGCGACAAGTTCACCCTCGACGACGCGCCGGTGAGCAAACCGATCCCCGAGATGGCCCGGCGCGAGGCCCCCAAGGCCCCGCCCGGCTGCGAGCCGTACCGCCGGATGGACTGAGGGCTGTCGGCGGCCGATGGCCTGCTGGTAGCCACCTCGATTAGAGAACACCACCTTGGTTGCGAACCCAGGTGGTGTTCTCAATTCGAGGTGGCTGCGATCGGCGGCGCGCGGATGGTGACCGACAGCCCAGTGGGCGCGGCGTGCACCGTCGGACCACCAAGTATCCTGGCACCACCATGACCTCTGACCAGATCAGCGCCTCGCACGGTGCGGGCGAGCCGTACTACATCACCACGGCGATCGCGTACCCGAACGGCGCCCCGCACATCGGCCACGCCTACGAGTACATCTCGGCCGACGCCCTGGCCCGGTTCAAGCGACTCGACGGCTTCGACGTCCGGTTCCTCACCGGCACGGACGTACACGGTCAGAAGATGCAGCAGACGGCCGAGGCCGAGGGCATCCCGACCGCCGACCTGGCCAACCGCAACTCCGATCGGTTCCAGAAACTGCAGGAGCGGCTGGGGTCGAGCTTCGACCGGTTCATCCGGACCAGCGACGCCGACCACAAGATCGCCTCCGAGGCGATCTGGCAGCGGATGTTCGACGCCGGGGACATCTACCTCGACGCCTACTCCGGCTGGTACGACGTCCGCGACGAGACGTTCTATGCCGAGGGCGACACCACGGTCGACGACGCGGGCAACCGTGTCGCCGCCGACACCGGCCACGTCCTGACCTGGACCGAGGAGCAGACCTACTTCTTCCGTCTGTCCGCCTATCAGGACAAACTCCTCGAGCTCTACGAGACCCATCCCGAGTTCGTGCGTCCCGATGTCCGCCGCAACGAGGTCGTCAGCTTCGTCAAGGGCGGACTGAACGATCTCTCGATCTCGCGGACGACCTTCGACTGGGGCGTGCCGGTGCCCGGGCATCCCGACCATGTCATGTATGTGTGGGTCGACGCCCTGACGAACTATCTGACCGGCGTCGGATTCCCCGACGACGCAGACACATTCGGCCGCTACTGGCCAGCGGACCTGCACATCATCGGCAAGGACATCATCCGGTTCCACTGCGTGTACTGGCCGGCATTCCTGATGAGCGCGGGCATCGAACTGCCCAAACGTGTGTTCGCACATGGCTTCCTGTTCAACAAGGGCGAGAAGATGAGCAAGTCCGTCGGCAACGTCGTCGACCCGGACAACCTGATCGACGAGTTCGGACTCGACCCGGTCCGCTACTTCTTCCTGCGCGAGGTCTCCTACGGTCAGGACGGGTCGTACTCGACGGATGCGATCATCGGGCGGATCAACGCCGACCTCGCCAACGAGTTCGGCAATCTCGCGCAGCGCACCCTGTCGATGATCGGCAAGTACTTCGACGGTGTGGTGCCGAACCCCGGTGATCTGACCGCCGACGACACCGCACTCCTCGACAAGGCCGCGCGTCTACTCCCGCGCGTGCGTGAGCACTTCGACGTACAGGCCATTCATCTCGGTATCGAGTCACTCTGGTCGGTGCTCGCCGACACCAACCGCTACATCTCGTCGCAGGAGCCGTGGAAGCTCGCCAAGACCGACCTCGAGCGGACGGCGACCGTCCTGTACGTCTGCGCCGAGGTGGTACGTGTCGTGGCGTTGTTGGCCCAGCCGATCATGCCGGAGTCGACGAATCGTCTGCTCGACCTCCTCGCCGTCGACACCGATCAGCGCACGTTCACCGCCGTCGACGACCGCGTCACGCCCGGGAGCGCTCTGCCCAAGCCGTCACCGGTCTTCCCCCGCTACGAGGCGTGACCGCACCGGCGCTCGACGTCCTGCGTGCGCTGCATGCGTACACCAGGGCGGCCGGGATGCCGCCGCCGGCCGCGCTGATCGGCGACTGGTGGGACGCCGACGCCGTGATCGCACCGTCGATCCGGTTGCGACCGGGATTCCCGCCCCCCGACGATCCCGACCGGTTCTGGTTCGGGTATCTCGGATTTCCCGTGCGCGCCACCGAATCCGCACTCCCGACCGCCGTCGGCGGACTGACCGGAGAGGTCCTCGTCCTGCGTGACGGGCGGTGGCATCACCAGAGCGTCGACGACACCCCCTGTGCCCCATGGATCGCCGACGCCATCGCGACCACCACCCGCGCCGAGAACGCGTGGTCGGCGACGTGGGTCGCCCCCGAACGGCAACCGCATCTGGCCGCGATCGAGGAGTGCCTCGAGGCGATCCGCGCGGGCGAGGTGTACCAGGCATGCGTGTGCACCCGCTTCACCGGCGAGATCACCGGCGACCCGGCCGAGTTCTTCAGTTCGGTCACCTCCGCCACCCGACCCGCGAAAGCGGCGTACCTGCACGGGGATTGGGGAACGGTGGCGAGCTTCTCGCCGGAGTCGTTCCTACGCCGCACCGGGAATCTGGTGTCGTCGTCGCCGATCAAGGGCACGGTCGGCGCCGATGCCGAACCCGAGTCGTTGTCGGCGTCGACGAAGGACATCGCCGAGAACGTGATGATCGTCGACCTCGTGCGCAACGATCTCGGACGGATAGCGGTGACCGGCACCGTGCGGGTCGCGGACCTGTTGTCGGTGGTACCCGCGCCGGGCGTCTGGCACCTCGTCTCACGGGTCGAGGCGATCGTCGACCCCGCCGTCGGCACGAACGAACTGCTCCGCGCCACCTTTCCCCCGGCATCCGTCACCGGCACACCGAAGCAGCGTGCCGCCGAACTCCTCGCGGAATGGGAGGAACATCCGCGCGGCGTGTACTGCGGCGCTGTCGGCGTGGCGGGCCCCGGGCGCGGCCTCGACCTCAACGTGGCCATCCGGACGGTTGCACTGACCCCGGACGGCAGGGCATCACTGGGCGTCGGCGGCGGTATCACGATCGACTCGGATCCGCTGCGGGAGTGGCAGGAATGCCTCGACAAGGCGGCCAGCATCGTCGGGATGAGCTCGGGCGAGTCGTCGTCGCAGATACGTTTGTCGTGGTAGATCGAACGCTCGACGCCTGATGTCACCCACTTGACCCATTTGCCGGATCCGCGACCCATGTCGGTCACATCCCTGGGGTAGCATCGGACTATGCGTCGATCCATACTGCCGAGTACGGATGATTCGCGCGTGATCGACGGTCGGGGAGATCACTCTCCCGCTGAGATGACGGTCGATCTCCCCGCGCCGACTACCAGGGGTGATGTCATCGCCTCCTGGCAACGCGTCATGGATGCCGGGTTCCGAGCGGACCGGCACGCCCCTCGACACCTCGCGCCCGCCGAGGTGAGCGATCGTCGGCGCGACAACGCGCTCGGCGAGAGCGCACGCCGGCTACAGCAGGTGTTCAGCGAGACGACCGACGACTCCGACCTCATGATGGGTGTCTTCGACGCCGACGGCGTCCTGCTGTGGCGCGGCGGAACCGCTCGCTGGCTCGATGCCGCCGATCACCTCGAGCTCGTCGAGGGCAGCCGGTGGGACGAGGCCTCCACCGCGACCACCGCGGTGAGTCTGGTGATGACCGATCATCGACCCACGCGACTGGTCGGCGCCGAGCACTACAACCACGCCCTGCACGCGCTCTACTGCGCCGCGGCCCCGATCCACGATCCACGCACGGGATCGATGGCGGGCATCGTCGGGCTCGCGGGCCCGATCGAGGGTCTCCAGCCATCGTCGACCGCGTTCGCCGCGAGCATGGCCGCACTCGGCGAGCACGAGATCGCCGCGGCCCATTCGCGTTCGCTCGTCGAGCTCCGCCGTGCGGCCCACGCCCGCCTGGCCGGCATCCGCGGTCCGGCACTGCTCGTCGACCGCGACGGTTGGGTGGCCGACAGCCGCGGCTGCACCGCCCCGGATGCCGTGGCCGCACCGACCGAGGGTGCCCACCAATTCGTCCCCGGCATCGGCACCTGTGTCGCGATCCCGGTCGGCTCCGGCTGGCTGCTCCGCCGAGTCGGCCCGGCCAACCCGATCATCGCCGAGCTGGACCTGCGCGGTGAACCGTCGCTGAGCGTGGTCGGCGACGGCGAGGAGTGGCGCACGGTCCTCACGCGACGCCACGCGCAGATCCTCCTGCTGCTGGCCGAGGCGTCCGAGTCGGGTCTGACCTCGGCCCGGTTGAGCCGACTCATCTTCGGCGACACCGGCCACGTGGTCACCGTCCGCGCCGAGATGTCGCGGCTTCGGCGGGCTGTCGGGGCGCTGCTGGCCAGCCGCCCCTATCGGCTCGCCCCCGGCGTGACCCTGCGCATCGCGAAAGACGGTGCGACTACTCCGGCCGATCGTCCTCTCGACTATCAAGCACTGCTTGATACACCTCTCGGCGGGAAGCACCGCCGCCCTGCGTGACGTGCGCGCACGCGTCCTTCAGCCGCATGCCGCCGTCGACGAGCTGCTCGACCTCGTCGACGAGATCGGCCATGTCGCGGACACGAGGGGCGCCACCCGCGACGACGACGGTGATCTCGCCCCGCACCCCACCGGTGGCCCATGCCGCTAGTTCGGCCAGTGTCCCGCGCCGGATCTCCTCGTAGGTCTTGGTGAGTTCCCGACACACCGCGGCGCGACGATCGGCCCCGAGGACCTCGACGGCCTCGGCGAGGGTGTCGGCCAGGCGATGTGGCGACTCGAAGAACACGGTCGTGCGCGGCTGATCGACGAGACCGGACAGCCAGTCGCGGCGCGCCCCCGATCGGCGCGGCGCGAAACCGTCGAAGCAGAACCGTTCGGACGGCAACGCCGACACCGCGAGCGCCGTGGTCACCGCCGACGGACCGGGCAGACAGGTCACCCGCAGCCCGGCGTCGGCGCAGGCGGCGACGAGCTTGAAGCCGGGGTCGCTGACCGACGGCATCCCGGCGTCGGTGATCAGCAGAACCGTCGACCCGGCGGCGATCGCCTCGAGCAGACCCGGCGTCCGCGACGCCTCCACCTGGTCGTAGTAGCTGACCAGGCTTCCGCCGATGGTCACACTCAGGGCGGCGGCCAACGACCGCGCGCGCCGCGTGTCCTCCGCGGCGACGATGTCGGCCGATTCCAGCGCGGCCCGCAAGCGCGGCGACGCGTCGTCGACCTGTCCCATCGGGGTCGCGGCGAGGACGAGCCGACCGCCGTCGGGCGTTGCGGGCTCGTCCCGATCGGCGGGCCGCTGGTCGACGGAGTGGTCGGTGAGGTCGACGGTCGTCTCGTCGACCGGTTCCGGGGAGTTCATCACCGATCAGCTTACGAGGGGCCACTACGATCGGACGGGTGACCAACCCCGCCCTCCTCGATCGTCGTCTCGACGGGGAGCGCGGTCTCTCCGTCGACGGCGATCACGGCCGTGCAGAGGATCTCGGCACCACCCCGGGCCGTCCCGTGCCCGCGCCCGTCTTCGGCGCGCCCGATCGGTGGCGCGGACTCGTCGTCGGCCTGGTGATCGCCGCAGTCGCGCTGATCACCCGATTGTGGGGTCTGGCACGCCCGACCGACCAGGGCACGCCGGTCTTCGACGAGAAGCACTACGTGCCGCAGGGCTGGCAGGTGCTGACCGGCGGCAACTGGATCGAGGACAACCCCGCCTACGGTCTCGTCGTGCATCCGCCGGTGGGCAAGTGGCTGCTGGCCGCCGGTGAGGCCGTCTTCGGCTATGGCCCGGTCGGCTGGCGGATCACCCCGGCACTGGCCGGCGTGGCGATCGTCGTGATGATCTACTGCTGTGTCCGACGGATGACCCGGTCGACGCTGATCGGCGCCATCGCCGGGGTGTTCGCCATCTGCGACGGCGTGCTGTTCGTCCAGTCGCGGATGGGCATGCTCGACATCTTCCAGGCGCTGTTCGTGGTCGCCGCCTTCGCCGCACTCATCGCGGACCGCGATCAGGTGCGGGCCCGTATGCATCGGGTCCACCTCGAGGGGCGGATCGCCGACAGCCCGTTCGGGCCGCGGCTCGGGTTCCGCTGGTATCGGTTCACCGCCGGCGTCATGCTCGGATTGGGCTGCGGCACCAAGTGGTCCGGCATCTACTTCGTCATCTTCTTCGTTGTTCTCGCACTCGGCTTCGACGTCGCCGCGCGCAAGGCCTACCACGTCCGGCGCCCCTGGATGGGTGTCCTGCGCCGCGACGTGCTGCCGTCCGGCGCCAGCCTCGCGGTGATGCCCGTCCTCATCTACTTCGCCACGTTCGTGCCGTGGTTCACCAACGAGACCGCCGTGTACCGGTATGAGGTGGGCAATCAGATCGGTGTCGGCGGCCCCTTCGCGTGGGTGCCGGGGGCCTGGCGATCTCTGTGGTTCTACGAGTCCGGGATCCTGGAGTTCCATGCCGGTCTCACGAACTCGGCCGGCAATCACCATCCATGGGAGTCCAAGCCGTGGACGTGGCCGATGAGTCTGCGGCCCATGCTGTACGCGATCGAGAACGGACCCGATCAGTGTGGCGGCGGCGAATGCATCCGTGCGCAGATGCTGATCGGGTCGCCCGCGCTGTGGTGGCTGGCGCTGCCGATGCTGGCGTGGGGTCTGTGGTCATGGCTGGTCCGCCGCGATTGGCGCTACGCCGCGGTGGTCGTCGGGTACGCGGCCGGACTGCTCCCCTGGTTCGCCGACCTCGACCGACAGATGTACTTCTTCTACGCGACGGTGATGGCGCCGTTCCTCGTGATGGGACTCGCGCTGTGCTGCGGTGATCTGCTGCGGGTGGGGGCAACGACCGCGAGGGCACGTCCGGAACGACGTACCCTCGCGATCCTGGTGGTGGCGATCTACATCGGCCTCGTGGTGGTCAACTTCATCTGGTTGTGGCCGATCCTCACCGCGAGTCCGATCTCCCCGGCTCAGTGGCATCAGCAGATCTGGTTGCCGAGCTGGGGCTGACAACCTGGGCCAGGGGTGATTCCGACAGCACCCCGTCGGTCACGGTGTCGTCGCCGGCCGAACCGTCGCGCGTCACCTCGACCGCGACGAACTCGCCGGTCCCGATCTCGTTGGCCTGCTGACGGATGTGCTCGTCGACCTGATCGCGCAGTTCGAGACGCGCGACGATCAACGGGTCCCGTCGGAGATCGCGATAGAGCGCGAAACACATCGCGATCATGACGATGACGAACGGCAGTGCCGCGATGATGGCCATCTGTTGCAGACCGCTCAGGGCGTCGTCGCCGCTGATCGCGAGCAACAGTGCGGCCACCGTGCCGGTCAGCACACCCCAGAAGATGGTGACCCACCGGGACGGATCGTGGGTTCCCCGCTGCGACAGCGACCCCATCACGATCGACGCCGAGTCGGCGCCGGAGACGAAGAAGATCGCCACCAGCAACATGACGAGCGCGGATGCGATCGCGGTCCACGGCATGTTCGCGAGAACGTCGAACAGTGTGTCCTCGCTGTTGTCCAGCGGCAGGCTCACGCCGTCGGTCTGCTGGCGGATCGCCGTGCCACCGAAGACACAGAACCAGACCAGCGACACCGTCGTCGGCACGACCATCACGCCGATGACGAACTCACGGATGGTGCGTCCGCGACTGATCTTGGCGAGGAACAGACCGACGAACGGTGTCCACGACACCCACCACGCCCAGTAGAAGATCGTCCACGACGCAAGCCAGGACTGGCCGTCGGCGTCCACGGTCGCCCCCGACCGGGCGGACAGGAACGGCAGGTCGTTCAGGTAGGCGCCGAGGGTCGTCGGGAGCAGATTCATGATGAACACCGTCGGGCCGACGACGAATACGAACACGGCGAGGATCAGCGCCAGCACCATGTTGATGTTCGACAGCCACTGAATGCCGCGGGCGATGCCGGAGACCGCCGAGGCGACGAAACACGCCGTGAGGATCGCAATGATCGCGACCAGCAGCATCGTCGACGGTTCGTTCACCCACTCGACCTTCACCAGACCCGAACCGATCTGCAGCGCACCGAGTCCCAGCGAGGCGACCGTGCCGAACAACGTCGCGAAGATGGCGAGGATGTCGATGATCTTGCCGATGGGTCCCTTCGACCGGCTGCCGAGCAGCGGCTCGAACACGGCGCTCATCAACTGGCCGCGACCCATCCGGTAGGTGCTGTAGGCGATCGCCAGACCCACCACCGCATACATCGCCCACGGGTGGAATCCCCAGTGGAACATGGTCGTCGCCATCGCGGCGCGGACGTCCTCGGCGGGCATCTCGGGCGGCGCGTTGACGAAGTGGTACAGCGGCTCGTACGCACCGAAGAACATCAGACCGATGCCCATGCCGGCACTGAACATCATCGCGATCCAGCTGACGGTGCGGAACTCGGGTTTCTCACCGTCCTGGCCGAGCGGGATGCGACCGTACTTGCTCACCGCGAGGAAGATCGCGAACACCACGAATCCGGTTGCCGACAGGATGAACAACCAGCCGAGGTTGTCGGTGATCCAGGCGAGAGCGTTGTCGCTGGAGGTCTTGAGACTGTCCTTGTCGGCGATGCCCCAGATCACGAAACCGATGACGATGAGAGCAGTGATCCCGAACACCCAGGGATCGATGGTCGGCTTCCGTCGCGTGCCGCGCCCAGTACTGATGGCGCCGCCGTGCGACGTCATGTCCGTTTTCTCTTCTGTTGTCACCAGTTCACACAATCAAAGGTCGGTACAAGTCTCAACTCGAGCGTGTGGCCTGTGTCACCATTGTGATGATCGCGGTGTCATCGATACCTAGTTCACGCAGGGCTTTCACGTGTTCCAGCGTCAACCGCTGGGCCTTGTCCCGAGTGGCGTCGGCACCCGCCTTGACGAACGATCCATGCCGTCCGCGGGTCTCGATGATGCCCGCGGCCTCGAGTTCGCGGTAACTGCGCGCCACGGTGTTCGCGGCGAGGTCGAGGTCGGCGGCGAGTTTTCGGACGGTCGGGATGCGCGCTCCGACCATGAGGTCACCGCGACCGATCAGGTCGATGACGCCCGCGCGCACCTGCTCGAACGGTGGCGCGGCACCGTCGGCGTCGATCCGCAGCATCGCGGCCAGATCCACCGGCTCCACCGAGAGTCCGCCGCTCACAGTTCGTCCCGGGCCAGCGGACATGACATGCAGCGCGGGCCACCGCGGCCCGACCCGAGTTCGCGTCCCTCGATCTCGAGGACCTCGATCCCCGAGTCGCGCAGCCGCTGGTTCGTCTCCACGTTGCGGTTGTAGGAGACGACGACGCCGGGCGACAGCGCCAGGGTGTTGTTGCCGTCGTCCCACTGCTCACGCTCGGCGGTGATCGGGTCGAGCCCCGTGTCGATGACCCGGAGTTTCTCGATCTCCATCGCCTCGGCCGCCGCCTCCACGAACGGCCGTGAACCGGTGATGTCGACGCTCCCCCCGGTATGGCGCAACGTGAACGCCGACATCGACTCCGCGATGTTCGGGTACATCACCACGGCGTCGACGTCGACCATCGTGCAGACCGTGTCGAGATGCATGAACGCCCGCGCCTGCTCGATCGGGACCGCCAGCACCGTGTGCGCGAGTCCGTCGTCGAAGAGGCTGCGCGCCAACGCTTCTGCACCGGCCGGGGTAGTCCGCTCGCCCACCCCGACCGCGACGACCCCGGGAGCGAGCAGCAGTACGTCGCCACCCTCGACGGGCGCCACCTGCGACTCGTAGGCGCGTCGCGCGCCGACGAAACGCGGGTGATGGGCATAGATGAGATCGGTCAGCGACGTCTCCCGCACCCGGGCCGGGAGCGCGAGCGAGGTGATCGCGAAGCGTGGCCCGATCCAGAACGAACTGTCGCGGGTGAACAGCAGATTCGGGAGCGGTTCGATGGCGAACTCGGGCCCGTGGTGCATCCGTCGCACGAGGGACTGGGTCGCGGCCGCTGGCGTCACCGGGAGCTCGTCGAACGTCATCCCCGCCGTCAGCACGTGGGCGAGTTCGGGTGCGGGCAGTCCTCGGAGGTGACTCGCGAGGTCGTCGGCGAGATGAGTGCCCAGCCGGCGCGGGCTGACGGCCGCGGCGATGCCCTGGATTCGCGCGGCGCCACTGTGCTGGATCGTCTGGGTGAGCAGGTCACCGAGGAGGTAGACGTCGACCCCACGCGACCGCAGCACCTCGGCGAACTCGTCATGTTCCTCCTGCGCGCGGGCCACCCACGGCAGTCCGTCGAACAGCAGCTGATCGTTGTTGCGCGGGGTCAGGCGGCGCAGTTCGTCGCCGGGCCGGTGCAGCATCACCGCGCGCAGTCTGCCCACCTCGGAGGTCGACCCCAGCGTGTAGTCGGCTGCCGCGCTGTTCATGGGACCACGTTAATTCGTCGACGGCCATCTGACCGGCTGAGCAGAGGCGTCAGTCGTCCGTGTCGCGCTCCACGTCGGTGAGATGGGGCCCGGCGCCGACGACGGCCGGTGCGGTCTCCGCCGCGAGCAGCCAGAGGACGAACGCGACCGCGGTCACCGCGCCGGTGAGCACGAAAGCGGGTCCGAAACCTGCTTTGTCGGCGACGAATCCGACAACGATCGGTCCACTGACCGCGCCGAGGTCGGACGACATCCCGTACGCGGCGAGGGCCGAGCCGCCCTGCCGACGATTGCCCAGGACATCGGCCAACGCGGCCTGATGGGTCGGCGCGAACAGTCCCGAGCCTGCACCTGCGGCCAGGCAGAGTGCCAGCGCCACCGCGAGATTCGGCGCGAACCCGAGGGCCGCGGTGGCGACCGCGGCGACGGCCAGGCCGGGCAGCATCACCGGACGCCGGCCGAAGGTGTCCGACAGACGGCCCGCCACGACGATCGCGGCGACGTTGCCGACGGCGAAAACGGCGAGCGCGACGCCCGACATCGCGGCCCCTTCGTCCAGTCCGTCGGTGATGAACAACGGCACGACCGCCACCCGCACACCCATCGAGGACCAGCCCTGCACGAAGTTCGACGACAGGATCGCGCGGTAGGTGCTGTCGCGCAGGGCAGCCCGGAACGCCAGCACCCCGACCGCGACGGTCTGCGTCGGATCCGGCCTGCCGCCGTGGTCGCGGAGCTGGGTCGCCACCACGATCGAGGCGATGACGAGAGCGATCGAGTAGACGACGAACGGCATCCGCAGGCCGAAATTGACCAGGGCACTGCCGATCAGCGGACCGGTGATGTTGCCGATCAGGAAACCCGCGGAGAAGTAGCCGGACACGCGGCCGCGGATCTCACCGGGCGACATACGGATCAGCAGCGCCATCGCGGACACGGTGAACATCGTGGAGCCGACGCCGCCCGCCGCACGGAACAGCAACAGCTGCCAGTATCCCTGCGCGAATGCGCACGCGAACGTGCTGCCGGCGACGATGAGCAGACCGATCAGGTAGATCCGTCGCTCACCGAACACCGTGACCAGCCGGCCGGTCGCCGGCGCGAAGAGCAGCCTCATCACTGCGAAGGCCGACACCACCGCGGAGGCCGCGGTGAAGCTCACATTGAAGCTGCGGGCGAAGGCGGGCAGTGCGGGCGCGATCAGACCGTAGCCGAGTGCGATGACGACGTTGGCGGCGAGCAGCACCCAGATCCCGCGGGGAATCTGTCTCACCGCGTCACGACTCCCAGGGTCTGGACGCTACCGGCGGGGATGATCGCAGCGTGGATTCTCAGGGCGCGGATCCTCATCAAGCCAACTCGGGCAACTCGTCGAGGGCGTCGGCGGTGAGCGAACGTCCCAGGGCGATCATCTCCGACGCCTTGTGGAAGTCCAGGGTGCGCACAGCGCGACGCGGGACCCTGATGAGGATGTCCGGTGGATATCCGGCCACCTGATAGCGGGTCAGCGCCTCCTGCATGATGTCGAGCGACCGACTGAGCACCTCGATCCGGCCCATGCGCAGGTTGTCGCCCCCGACCTGCGCATCCGGATCGGTGGCGGAGAGTTCCAGTCCGAAACGATCGCGGACCGACCGTACGAAGTCGCTGTCGAGGATCGGGGCCACATTGCGCCGGAGCAGTCCCTTGGACTTCGCTTCACGCATTGCTCCCTGGTCGGGGCCGCCGTCGGCCCCGAGCACGACCCCGATGGTCACGTCACTGGTCACCGCCGAGGTGGGGGCGACCGGGAGCGGGTCCAGGATGCCGCCGTCGCCGAGGAGACGACCGTCGAGTTCGTGCGGGCTGATCACACCCGGGATGGCGATCGAGGCGCGGATCGCGTCGACGAGGCTGCCGCGCTGGAACCACACCGCGCGCCCGGCGTTGAGGTCGGTGGCGACCGCTGTGAACGGGATGTCGAGATCCTCGATCCGGGTGTCCCCCAGGATCTCGCGCACACGTGTCAGGATGCGCTCGGCACCGATCACGCCGGGTTTCGACAACGACACATCCATCAGGCGCACCACGTCGAGCTGCGTGAGTTTGCTGGTCCAGTCGACGTACTCGTCGAGTTTGCCTGCGCAGTGCAGTCCGCCGACGAGGGCACCCATCGACGACCCGGCGACGGTGACGACCTCGAACCCACGATCGGCGAGTTCGGAGATCACCCCGATGTGGGCGTAGCCGCGAGCCCCACCGCTGCCGAGGGCGAGCGCAACACGGGTGGGTCGGGCCATGGATCGATGCTATCGACCGTCGCGGACGGGCTCAGTCGCGCATCAGTCGGCGCGGCCCCGGACCGAGTTTGTTCATCTCGTCGCCGGGGTTGAGCAGATGACATTCACCCAGCGACAGGCACCCGCAACCCACACAGGAACCGATCATGTCGCGCATGTTCTCCAGCAGGGCGATCCGGGTGTTGATGTCGTCGATCCAGCGCTTGGATGCGGACTCCCACATCGATTTCGGCGGTGACTCGCTGTGCCCGAGCTCGGAGAGGACGTCGGCGATCACCGCGAGAGGGATTCCCGCGGCCTGCGATGCGCGGATGAACGCGACGCGCCGCAGCATCGCACGGTGATACCGACGCTGGTTGCCCGAAGTGCGGCGACTGAAGATCAGTCCCTGGTCTTCGTAGAACCGCACCGCTGACGGCGCGATACCGGCGCGCTGCGCCAGTTCCCCGACCGAGAGTTCGAGCTTCCTGAGCGTCACACGACCATGCTAGGTGACCTCAAGTGAACTTGAAGTCGCTGCACCCTTCGAGACGCTCGCTCGTTCCTCGCGGGCTCCTCAGGGATCGGGGGACGCTCACTCGTTCCTCGCGGGCTCCTCAGGGGTCGGGGAGACGCTCACTCGTTCCTCGCGGGCTCCTGAGGAGCGACCGTGCGAGCGCCCCCCTCAGGAGCGAGCGCGCGAGCGTCCCCCGACCCCTGAGGAGCGAGCCTGCGAGCGTCACGAAGGGTCAGCTCCGGACGACCATCACCGGACGATCCGCCTGGTGCAAGATCTTCTGACTGGTCGAGCCGAGCAGCAGCCCGGTGAATCCGCCGCGTCCGCGACTGCCGACGACGATCAGTTGGGCATCATCGTCCGCGGCGTCGAGCACCGCCTTCGCCGGCTCCTCGGGGATCACCACGCGCTCGACGACGACATCGGGATAGTCGGCCGTGTAACCGGCGAGACGCTCTGCGACCGCCTCGACCGCATCCTGCGACATCCGCGCGATCTCGTCGGGGTCGATGCCGTAGCCGTGCAGCGCGTCGACGTCGAGCGGTGTCCAGGTGTGTACTGCGACCAGTTTCGCGTTGCGCAGCGACGCCTGCCGAAACGCCTCGGCGACCGCCGCATCGCTGACCGGCGAGTCGTCGACGCCGACCACGACCGCCCCATTTCCGCCGGAGCCCGCGACGACCACGACGCGACCGTGGAAGTGGGCGGCCACGCTGGTGCTGACCGAACCGAGGAACAAGCCCTTGATCGATCCCAGACCACGGGTGCCCAGAACGATCGTGCCCGCATCCTTGCCGAGCTCCAGCAGGGCACGGGCAGCGTCACCCTCGACGAGGGTCGTCTGCACCGACACCCCCGGGGCAACCTCTTTGGCGAGTTCGGCGGCCGCGTGGACCGCATCGGTCGCGTCCTGCTTGATCGCATCGACGACATCCTGCGGGATGATCAGTCCCGGCGCGTAGTTGCTGGTGCTGATGTCGTAGACGCCGACCAGTTTCAGGTCGACATCCTCGATGGTCGCGGCCTTGGCCGCCCATCGCACAGCCGCATTCGACGCATCCGACCCATCCACGCCGACGAGAATCGCGCTCATGTCCGGTCTCATCTCCTCACTCGGTATGCCTCACAGACCTTCATCTCCCATCCTGCCCCGCCGACGGCCGACCGGCAATGAGGAGAAAGTCCCCGGTCACAGCCGATTTCGCACAGGGTAGGGTGGAGTCGAGGTGAACGATCATCGAACACGAAGCAGATATGACCACTCCCGACAAGTCCCCCGGCAGCACCGACGAACTGCGTCAGTCCGTCCTACATGGCGCTGTGACAATAGGTTTCGCGCTGGCAGCGCTCATCGTGGCCTGGGCCTCCGACGACGGGTTGCGCACGACGCTGATCGTCGCGGCGCCGATCATCATGCTCATCGGCGCACTCGCCGCCCTGTGGCGCACCTATCGGTGCTGGCGGTCCGGCGGTCGGTGGCAGATCTGGCAGGGCGCCTCATGGTTCATGCTCGCGATGTTCATCGTGTTCCTGTTCGGAACCGGTCCCGCCCTGCTGACCTGACGGTCCCCACCCACCGTCAGCGGTTCAGATTCGGGTAGCGCCTGCGGAATTTCTCGACCCGCCCGGCGACGTCACTGATGCGTGCGACCCCGGTGTAGAACGGATGCGATTCGCTGGTCACATCAACGGTGATGCGCGGATAGCGCTTCCCGTCGGACCAGTCGACGACGTCGGAGGATGTCGCCGTCGATCGCGTCAGGAACTCGGTACCGGTCGATGCGTCGCGGATCACCACGGGGTGGTAGTCGGGGTGGATGTCACGCTTCATGCTCGTCCCTCTCGATTGTCGGTTCGATGGTCGGTGATGCCGCCGGTGATGTCCCCGAGTGGCAGCGCCTCGACGCCCACTTCGGCCGGGGTCTCGAGATCCTCGCAGGGATCGCTGTGGAACTGCCCGAACGGATCGTCGAAGGTGGACCAGAACTCTTGACCGGCAGCGACTTCGACGTCGTTCAGGCACACGGCGCGCAGGGCGTCCCGGATGTCGTCGGCGTCGGAACGATGGGCGAGGACAACCAACGAGGTGTGGCGGTCCCCCGCGCTCTCGTCCCATCGCAACGCCCCCATCGCGCGCCGTTCGGGGTCGACTCGTGCGAGCTCGGTCTCGTCCATCGCGGCGAGCCAGCGGCCACCCGGTGCGACACGTAGACCACCCCCGGCCGATTCCAGCCACAGGGCCTCGTCGGGCTGGGTCGCCAGCCAGAGTCGGCCACGTGAGCACACGACTCCGTCCAGCAGTACGTCGATCGCGTCGTGCAGTCGGCCCGGATGGAGCGGCACGTCGGCGTGGAACTCCACCCAGCTCACACCGCAATCCGGCTGCAGCGGAGGCTGGTCGGACAGCAGCGGATCGTGCGGGCCGTCGATGCGTCCACGGCGGGCGGTCGGCCCGACAGCGGCGAGCAGGCGCTCGAGGAGTATCGGCCCGACCTGTCGTTGCGGGAGTTCCATCATGATCGGCGCCTGTGGCGCAAGCCGTTTGAGGACGGCGGTCAGGCGCGCGGACTCCCACGCATCGCGCATGGCCGGGTCGCAGCCGGCGACGACGAGCGCGTCGGCGAAGGAGACCTGTCCGACGGCCACCTGAGCCAGCGTGCGGTCGTCGTCGACCTGCTCGAAGCCTGCCTCCGCAAGGGTCATGTCCCCGGTCGCGGCCTCGAGCCACTCCTGTTCCGCCACACATGCGATGGTCGCCTCGATGCGGACGTCACGCCCCGCGGGTCCGTCCACGAAGCCGGGCATGTCCGCCACCAGGACGTGCTCGATGGCCCAGCTGATCTGCTCCGGTTCGAGGATGGGGTCGAGCGTCAGCACGATGCGCCGTACCGCCGACTGCCGATGCAGTCGACGCAGCAGCGGGAGCAGATCCTCACGCAACGTGCACGAGACACATCCGTGCGCGAGTTCGATGCCGACGACCCGCTCGCGCCGGCTCCCGTCACCATCGAGCCAGCTCATCCGGCGCGTGACGCGGCCATCCGCGACGTGCGTCAGATCGTGGTGGATCTGCATCGTGCCCGAGCCCTCGACGGCCCCGAGTGCGTCCGCTGCCCGGGTGACCGCCGCGAGTTCGAGGCCCGTCACGAAAATGATCGGCGTCCGATCGTCCTGTCCCACAGTGCCGGACGATGGATTCGCCGCTCGTTGGTCCGTCACGGTCCACCTTCCCAGTTATTGGCAACAATTTCCATTTACTGGGGATCGACGGTACCGTGGCCCTCGCGTTAACGCCAATCGTTTCCAATAACCACCACAGATCGAGGAGGATCCACGATGTCCAGACGGTGCCAGGTCACCGGGCGCGAGCCCGGATTCGGCAAACGGGTGTCGCACTCCCACCGGCGGACCTCACGCCGCTGGAACCCGAACATCCAGCGCCGTCGGTACTACGTGCCCGGCGAGGGTCGATACGTCACACTGCGCGTGAGCACCAAGGGCATCGCGACGATCGACAAGCACGGCATCGAATCGGTGCTGAAGACGATCCGCGCCCGCGGGGAGAATGTCTGATGGCGCGCAACGAGATCCGGCCGATCGTCAAACTACGGTCGACAGCCGGCACAGGCTATACCTATGTCACCCGCAAGAACCGGCGCAACGATCCCGACCGGATGGTCCTGCGCAAATATGACCCGATCGCCCGCCGCCACGTCGATTTCCGAGAGGACCGCTGATGGCCAAGAAATCGAAGATCGCCCGCAACGAGCAGCGCCGGGCGGTCGTCGCCCGGTATGCCGAGGTCCGCGCCGAACTCAAACGGATCATCGCCGCTCCGGCGTCGACGCCGGAGCAACGCGCCGACGCACAACGCCGATTGCAGCGGCTACCGAGGGATTCGAGTCCGACGCGCCTGCGCAACCGAGACGCCGTCGACGGACGCCCGCGCGGATACGTCGGCAAGGCCGGGTTGTCGCGGGTGCGGTTCCGCGATCTGGCCCACCGTGGCGAGCTGCCCGGCATCCACAAGTCGAGTTGGTGAGGAGCCTCCGATGACCCGCAGATCCACCCGCCACCGTTCACCGGAACCGGCCAAGAAGGCTCGAAACCTGTTGTCGGCATCCGGTGTTCGCGTGAGCAACACGAGCCCCGTCGACTACAAGGACGTGGCCCTGCTGCGCCAGTTCCTCTCGGACAAGGGCCGCATCCGCAGTCGCCGGGTCACCGGTCTGACGCCGCAGCAACAGCGCCAGGTCGCCACGGCGATCCGCAACGCCCGCGAGATGGCGCTGCTGCCGTACGACTCTCGTCGCTGAGGTCAGGTCTCGTCGGCGATCAGTCGTCGATCCGGAGGTCGAGGCTGATCTCCTCGGCGTCGAGTTGAGCGAGTTCCTGCGTGAGCAGCGTGGAGTGGTACGTGCCGTTGTCGCGCATCCGGAGCAGCGTTTCTCGCTGAGCCGTGATGGTCGCGCGACGCACTTCCTCGAAGGCGGCCCGATAGGCCAGGTTGATGCCGGTGGCGCTGCCGTCCTCCTCGGCCTGTTCCTCCATGCGTTCGATCCGTTCACGCACCCAGGGATAGCGAGCCGCCAGATCGGAGCCGGCGAGCACCTCCTGTGCCGTTCGACTCAGCTCCGCGCGCAGCCGATCATGTTCGGCGGCACGGTCGTCGGTCACATCGGTCAGCCGCAGCGACCGGATCAACCAGCCGAGAGTGCCGCCCTGCAGGATCAGCGACGCGGCCGCCACGACAAATGCGATGAGCACCAGCAGGGCACGCGACGGGGTGTCGTCGGGCAGTGTCTGGGCGGCGGCCAGCGTGACGACGCCACGCATGCCGGCCCACACGATGATCGTTCCCTCTTTGGGTCCCATCGGGGCGGCGGTGTAATAGTCGATGTCGGCGATGGCCCGGGTCACCCGACCCTGAATGCGCTGCGCCGCCGCCGGGTTCGCCGCGAACGCCTCGGTGGAGATGTGCGGCTCACCACCCGGCTCGCCGCGCTTGCGTCCCGGCCGTAACCGAAGGCGGCGTGGAGGCCGACGATCCGCGGCGCCCGGCGACGGGTCGGGCACCTTCTGCACCTTCTCCGCGATCTTCGCGTCCATGTTCTCCAGATACGGCCGCATCGCTGTCCCCCGCCGCGCGATCCGGTCCAGCCACCAGATCAGCGGTGTCACGTAGATCGCGCGGACGAGCATCGTGATCCCCAGTGCGGCCAGTCCGATCCAGACGGCGGTGGTCACGCCCCCGTGTTCGTTGCGCACCGCCTCGATGAGCGCTGACAGTTCCAGCCCCATCAGCAGGAAGACACCGCCCTCGAGCAGGAACTCGACGGTGCGCCAGTTCTGCGTATCGGACAGCCGATGCTGCGGCGAGAGGTACTTCACCGCGCCGGCACCGGTGATCAGACCCGCGGTCACCGCGGCAACGAGACCCGACGCGCCCAGTTCCTCCGCGGGCAGGTAGGCCAGGTAAGGCACGGTGAAGGAGATCGCGGTGTTGACCGTCGCGTCGGGCAGGCGCCTGCGCACCCACAGGTTGCACCAGCCGATCACCGCGCCGAGGAGGACGGCCCCCACGACCGCCCACACGAAGCTCAGCGCGACCACCCCGAACGAGATCCCCGCGGCGGTTGCGGCGACGGCGGCCCGCAACAACACCAGTGCGGTCGCGTCATTCAGCAGGCTCTCGCCCTCCAGGACGGCGATGACCCGGCCCGGCACCCCGAGTCGCTTGGCGATCGACGTCGCCACCGCGTCCGTCGGCGACACGATCGCACCGAGGGCGATGCCCGTCGCCAGGCTGATGTCGGGCAGTACCCAGTGGAAGAACACACCCAGCACGACCGCACTGACCAGCACGAGCACCACCGACAGCGCACTGATGGCCGTGAAGTCGCGCCGGAAGTCCATCGTCGGCATCGACACCGCCGCCGAGTAGAGCAGCGGTGGCAGCACCCCGATCAGAATCCACTCGGGGTCGATGTCGATGTCCGGCACGAACGGCAGGATGCCGATCAGCGCACCGGCCACCACCAGCAACAACGGCGGTGCGATACGGATACGCGGGCCCAGCACATGGGCCGCCGCGACACCGAGGACGGCGAGGATCACGAGGAGGATTTTCTCCATGCCGACCATCCTGACGTACGCGTCGGAGTCAGGGCCCGGCACGCAGTGCCATCGTGGATTGTGACATTGAGTGTTGACAAATGAACGGCCGCCGACTTACGTTCGTGACATCACCAGAGTGTCACCGGAGCGTCGTCGGATCATCGCCGGCAGACCGCCCGGTACCGCCCACACCGCCGCCGACGAGAAGGTCAGCCGATCATGACGAACGCCCTCGAGCGCACCGGACACACCTACGTTCCCGAGCACGCGAAGTCCACGACCGATGACGACTACACCCAGGTCCTCGACGACCTGTCCGCCGCATCGGTGCATCGCAACTTCGACCCCTACGTCGACATCGACTGGGACGCGCCGCACATGGCGATCACCGACGACGACACCCGCTGGATCCTGTCCTACGAGGTCGACCCGATCGGGCGTCACCCGTGGTACCAGCAGCTGCCCGAGGCCAAGCAGATCGAGATCGGGATGTGGCGGCAGGCGAACGTGGCCAAGGTCGGCCTGCAGTTCGAGTCGATCCTCATCCGCGGCCTGATGCAGTACAGCTTCAAGCTGCCCAACGGCGCCAAGGAATTCCGGTACACCACGCACGAATCGAAAGAGGAGTGCAACCACACCCTGATGTTCCAGGAGTTCGTCAACCGCACCGGCATGGACGTGCCCGGCGCGAAGGTGGGTTACCGCCTGATCTCGCCGTTCGTCCCGCTCGCGTCGACCCTGTTCCCCACCATCTTCTTCTTCGGGGTCCTCGGCGGCGAGGAACCCATCGACCACATCCAGAAGGACTTCCTCCGGACCCGCGCGAGCCTGCACCCGACGATGGCGGCGGTCATGCAGCTCCACGTGGCCGAGGAGGCCCGCCACATCTCGTTCGCGCATCACCTCCTGCGGGAGACCGTCCCGCGCAAGGGTCGCTTCCAGCGCTTCCTGCTCTCGCTCATGTTCCCTCTCACCATGCGCATCCTGTGCGGCGCGATCGTCGTGCCGCCGAAGAGCTTCCAGAAGCGTTTCGACGTCCCGGACGAGGTGATGCGCGACATCTTCTGGCGCTCCGACGAATCGAAGAAGTTCCTGCGCAACGTCTTCGGTGATGTCCGCATGCTGGGTGACCAGTGCGGCCTGATGAATCCCGTGTCACGCATGCTGTGGAAGATCCTCGGCATCGGCGGCCGCCCGTCGCGGTTCCGCAGCGAACCGACCTACACCGCAGCCTGATCGACGCCGTCCCCCACGGTCGGTCGCTCCTCGTCACATCGGATCGAAGAACATGCCCCACGTAGTCACGCAGGCGTGCTGCGGCGACGCCTCGTGCGTCTACGCGTGCCCGGTCAACTGCATCCATCCCACACCGGAAGAGCCCGGGTTCGGCACATCGGAGATGCTCTACATCGACCCGTCGACCTGCGTCGACTGTGGCGCGTGTGTCAGCGCGTGCCCGGTCGGCGCGATCGTGCCCGGCCACCGTCTCGACGAGCAGCAGTCGCGGTTCGCCGACATCAACGCCGCACACTTCGATGTCACCGCGACCGGTGCCGCACGCTTCCCGGTCGACCCGGCCCACCGACTCCCGTTGGCGCCCATCGACAATCCCCGACGGCTCGCGGTGACCGAAACCCTCTCGGTCGGCATCGTCGGGTCCGGGCCGTCGGCCATGTACGCCGCCGACGAGCTACTCCGCCACCCGCAGGTCACGGTCACGATCTACGAGCGCCTGCGGCGTCCGTTCGGGCTCGCGCGCTACGGAGTGGCACCCGATCACCTCGCCACCCGCTCGGTGATGCGCCTGTTCGACGACATCGCCGGTCATCCCCGCTGCGACATCCGGCTGGGTGTCCGCATCGGCCGAGACGTCACACTCGACGAGCTCCGGGATCGGCATCAGGCCGTGATCTGGGCGGGTGGAGCACCGACCGACCGTCGTCTGACCGTCGACAACGCCACCGCGCCAGGGGTTCTCAGCGCGACGGCGTTCGTCGGCTGGTACAACGATCACCCCGACCACGACCGCCTGCCGGTCGACCTCGGCACCGAACGGGCCGTGGTCATCGGCAACGGCAACGTGGCCCTCGATGTCGCCCGGATTCTCACCTCCGATCCGGATGCACTCGCCACCACCACGATCTCTCGGCACGCACTGGCGGAGTTGCGGCGCTCCCGCATCGACGAGGTCGTCGTGCTGGGTCGCCGCGGCCCCGTGCACGCGGCCTTCACGCTCCCCGAACTGGTCGGCCTCGTCGACCACGGGGCGAACGTCGTGGTCGATCCCGCCGACCTCGAGTCGGCCGCCGGCATGGTCATCGACGACCCGACCACCCGGGCCAAGCTCGATCTCCTCGCTGAGGTCGCAGCGCGTCCCACGGCCGCCGGCCGGCGTATCCGACTGGCCTTCCACCGCTCCCCCGCATCGATCCGAGTCGACGAGACCGGCCGGGCTGTCGGCGTCGTCGTCGACCACACCCGGGTCGGGGAATCCGGAGCCATGGAGCCCACCGGTGTCACCGAGACCATCGACTCCTCGCTCGTACTCACCTCGATCGGTTACCGCGGAGTCGCGGTGCCCGGACTACCGTTCGACGACACCCGCGGCGTGATCCCGCACGACGCTGGACGCGTCCTCGACGACGAGACGGCGATCCCGGGCTTGTACGTCACCGGCTGGATCAAGCGCGGACCGTCGGGCTTCATCGGCACCAACAAGACCGATTCCGCCGAGACCGTCGCGTCGCTGCTGACCGACTTCGAGAGCGGTCTGCTCCCCGTGCGACGCACGACCCGACGACGACGGCTGCTCGACCGGCTGGGCTGAGCCGCGCGAGTCGGCTGAGCGCAGCGAGTCGGCACCGTGGATCTCGAACACCACCGTGGGTGTCACCCCAGGATGGTGTGCAGGACGAGAGGTGTGCGGAGGCCGCGTGGCGCCGTAGATTGACGCCATGGCACCCCTCTACGAGCGCTCCACCGTCGCCACCGACCTGGACGACCTGCCGACCGACATGCGGGCGTCGCTGGACGCCTACGGCCTCGCCCACCAGCTCACGTTCACCGAAGCACTGCCGGCATGGTGCACGCGCAGCGTGAATCCGCCGTCGAACACGATGGTGGGCAAGCTGTTTCGGCGTCGCGCCAATCCGACCGACAGGGATTCGGAGCATCAGACCGCGGTCATCGTGCACCCGACGCATGTGATCGTGGTGATCTCCGGCGCCGAGCGTGGGGTGAGCGTGTTGTCGGCACCGCTCGCGGTCGCCTCGATCAGCGACGGACCTGCAGTCGGCGGCGTCGGTCCCGACGAGCCCGGTTTCACGATCACCGGTCTGCCCGGCGACGCGGGCAGACCCGGCAGCTTCTACGTCGGTCTCGGCCCCGAACCGGCAGGACGGGAGTGCGCCGACGCGGTGCGCGCCGCCGTTGCCGCGGCCAAGAACGCGTGAGTGCCGCCCTCGACCGTCACCGGCTGGGACGACCGACCCACTGTCGCACATCCGCCGATACGGGAAATGTCCCTGATCACAATCGAATACAGAGCAGTGCATCAGGAAACAGTTCAGTCACGATCACCCCCACCGGCACCGTAAGCGGGGTTATCCTGAGGCCCTCGCCATTCTGGGGGGGGGTGACCACGGGTGAGGACGATGTTCTCTCGGTTCGACTACGTCGACGCCGCACGATCCGCCGGTGCCGCGTTCGTCGAACTCGTGCGCGGTGTCGACGAACCGGAGACCCGGTTACGGCACACGCCCGGATGGACGGTCGCCGACTGCGTGGGCCACGTCGCCTGCGCACCCTCCCGCTATCTGGATCTCGCGCGCGGGAAGGGCACGTGGGCCGCCTGCGCGACCGATGTACCCGACCTCAACGCCAAGCAGATCGCCAACCTCGCGACCCGTGACGTCACGCTGCTCACCGATCGGCTCCTCGACGACCTCGACACCCTGCTGGACACGGTCTGCCATTTCGGCGCCTGCGTCCCGATGATGGATTTCGACGGGGACACCCGCATCCGCTCGGACGCCGCTCTCGGCATCCTCATCGGTGAGTTCGTCGTCCACGGTCACGACATCGCCCACGTCATCGGAGCACCCTGGGAGGTCGACCCCGAAGTCGCCGCGCTCATCGCCCGCGGTCGCCACCAGATCCTGCCGGCGTGGGTCGACGACGCCAGCTGCGAACATCACACGGCAACGTACGACATCCGGCTCCGGGGCTGCTCGGAGCGATTCGTCTATGAGTTCACCGACGGCCACCTCGAGATCGACCCCGATCAGCCACGCGCCGCCGATGTCCACATCAGCGCCGATCCTGCCGTCGCGTTGTTCGCCTCGTACGGCCGTATGTCGCCGACCTGGGCGATGTTGACCGGCCGGGCGTTCGCCTGGGGGCCACGCCCCTGGCTCGCCACCTCGCTCAGCCGCCGATTCGTCCCGGCCTGAGTCAGGTCGACTCGCTGATCATCACGGCCACCGTGCCCGGTTCCAGTGCCGCGAAGACATGTTCCACATCGCCGGCATACGAGACATAGTCACCGGGGGCGAGCTCGACCTCGGCACCCGTCGGCCCGATTTTTGCCCGTCCCGCGCTGAGGACCACCAACTCGACGACCCCACGAGCATGAGGTGCGGATATCCGCGGCTCACCGGGTTCCGCGCGGATCAGGAACATGTCTCGACGCGTTCCCGGTCGTGCGGTCGACAGCAGGGTCGCCGAGTAGTCGGCAGCGGCGGCCGGGATCACCGGTCCGTCACCGAACCGGATCACCTCGACGGGCTGGACGGGCGCATCCAGGAATGCGGAGAACTGCACGCCGAGCGCAGTCGACAACGCCCACAGCGTTTCGACGCTGGGATTCCCCTCACCTGACTCCAGTTGCGAGAGAGTCGATTTGCCGACGCCGGCCCGTCGTGCGAGTTCACCGATCGAGAGCCCCGCCCGGGTTCGCTCACGCTTGAGGGCGGCCGCGACGACCTGCTTCGGATTGATCGACGCGGCGCCACCGGACGGTTCGTTCGATTCGCCGGACGATCGTCCATCTTGACGAACGTTGTCCATAGTGTTCATCATAGTGGTCATGCGTTCCATCTGGAGAACACTCGACGTCACCACGGTTCGCGCCGTCCTGGTGATGAGTGTGTCGGTGCTGGTCATCGGCGCGTCGTACGGGGTCGCCGCGCACACCGCAGGGCTCCAGTGGTGGCAGATTCTGGTCATTGCCACCGTGGTGCTCGCCGGTTCGTCGGAGTTCGTGTTCGTCGGCATCATCGCCGCGGGCGGGGCACCGATCGTGGCGGCGCTGGCGGGCCTGCTGGTGAACACCCGCAACTTCGGATATGGCCTGTCGGTCGGACGGCACCTCGGGCGGGGTCTGCCGCGCGCGATCGGTGCACATTTCATCAACGACGAGACCGCGGTGATGGCGGCGGCCGAGCGCGATCCGCGTCGGGCGCGTGCGGCGTTCTTCCTGTGCGGACTCGGTGTGCTGATCAGTTGGCCGCTCGGGTCGATGCTCGGAGCGGCGATCGGCGAAGTGGTGGCCAGTCCGGCCGCCCTCGGACTGGACGCAGCATTCCCCGCGCTTCTCGCCGCGCTGGCGATTCCGGCACTGCGCGACCGCACGACCCTGACCGCGGCAGTCGTCGGCGGGGGCATCGCGGTTGCCGCGTCCCCGTTCCTGCCGGCCGGTCTCCCGATCCTGATGGCGCTGCTGGGGCTCGTCGTCGTCGAGGTGATCCGTCGTCGACGGGCCGGCGGGGTCGATCGCGATGCCGACGAAGCGAACCGCCGCGCCGACGAACCCGTGTTGGAGGAGGCCCGATGACCGGCACCGGACTGCTAATGGGCGTGGCGATCCTCGCCGTGGGCACCTATCTGATCCGATTCGCCGGACCGGCGTTGCGTAGTCGTTACGAGGTCGGCCCGCAGGCGGCGGCGCTGATGGACCGGGCGGCCATCGTGCTGCTGGTCGGTGTCGCCGCCACCGGCGCACTGTACGACGGCCCCGATTTCGTCGGCTGGGCGCGACCGGCCGGGGTGGCGGTCGGTGTAGTCGCGGCGCTGTTCAAGGCGCCGCTGGTCGTGGTCGTCGTCCTGGCCGCCGGCGCCGCAGCGGGACTGCGCGCGCTCGGCGTGGCCTAGGAGCCGACGGACTCGGAGGTCAGCGTGTCGCGGCGGCGGCGCCGTGACCCGAGCGCTGCGCGCCCTGACCGCGACGGCGCTGCTGACCCGACGGGCGCCGGCCGCGTGAGGCCGAATCGCCGGCGTGGGACTGTGCGGCGCCGGAACGCCCGGCCGACGCGGCACGACCGCCGCTGTGACGGCGCCCCGACGACTCACCGCGCGCCGTGCCGGACTGGCCGCGCTGCCCACCGGTGCGTGCGCCCGGACGGCCGTCGCGACGCGGCTTGGACGACCCGGAGCGGGCAGGAGCCGCGACGGGCTTGGGCTGGGGGGCGACGAACTCGGCGCGGGGACCGACCAGGGTGTCGACCTCGGCCGAGGACGCGTCGACGCGGGTCGGCGCCACATTGATGTTGGCCTTGCGCAGCAGACCGGACAGGTCGCGGCGCTGGTCGGGCAGACAGACGGTGACGACGTCACCGCTGCTGCCGGCACGCGCGGTGCGACCCGAGCGATGCAGATAGGCCTTGTGCTCGGCCGGCGGATCGACGTGCACGACGAGTTCGACGCCGTCGACGTGGACGCCGCGGGCCGCGACGTCGGTGGCGACGAGCACGCGCACGCCCTCGCCGCCGAACGCCTTCAGGTTCCGGTCACGCTGCGCCTGGCTCAGGTTGCCGTGCAGGTCGACGGCCGGGATCCCGGTATCGGTGAGCTTCTTGGCCAGCTTCTTGGCCTGATGCTTGGTGCGGGTGAACAGGATGCGACGCCCCTGCCCCGACGCGAGTTCCTGGACGAGTGCGTTCTTGTCACCCGGGGACACCTCGAACACGTGGTGGGTCATCTGCACCGGGGCAGAGGTCTCCTCGGTGGAGTGCACGGTCGGCTTGTCGAGGAAGCGCTTGGCGACCTTGTCGACCCCGTTGTCGAGCGTGGCGGTGAACAGCATCCGCTGTCCGTCGGCAGGGGTGGCCGCGAGGATGCGGGTCACGCCGGGCAGGAAGCCGAGGTCGGCCATGTGGTCGGCCTCGTCGAGCACGGTGATCTCGACGTTGCCGAGCTTGACGATGCCCTGACGGATCAGGTCCTCCAGGCGCCCGGGGCACGCGACGACGATGTCGACGCCTCGACGGAAGGCCTCTTCCTGGCGGCTCTGCTTCACGCCACCGAACACGGTGGTCACGGTGAGATCCATGGCGCGGGCCAGCGGCGTGACGACGGCCGCGATCTGAGTGGCGAGTTCCCGCGTCGGCGCGAGGATGAGCCCCGTCGGCAGGCCCGGGCGTCGGGTGACACCCATCTCGGCCAGCCCGGCGACGAGGGGGAGGGCGAATGCCAGCGTCTTGCCGGAACCGGTCTTGCCGGAACCGATCACGTCATTGCCGGCGAGGGTGTCGCCCAGGGTTTCGGTCTGAATGGGAAAAGGTTCGGTCTTGCCTTCGGCAGCAAGGACTTTCACGAGTTCGGCGGGCACGCCGAGGGAAGCGAATGTGGTGGACAAGGTCCGTTCTCTCTGTTGTGGACGCGCGCAACAGCACAGGGCTCTGACACGGTCTCGGTGGCGAAGGCGCGTCTGTCGCGCATTCGTTCGCCGTATGAAGTCGATGATCAGGCGCTGAATGGACTGGCCTGTCGAAGAAGCGTTCTACGACGCGTTGACGCCCAGCATGTGGTGCATCAATTGTCTCTACGGTACGCGAGGCCGGGGTGGGCGGCCAAATCATGGTGACCAGCGTCATGTCGGCGGCACGAGGACGTCTCACGACACGGTCGCGGGCGACAGCGAAACCACGTTGACATGCTTCTGCCCGCACGGGAGCATGCCTACCGTGAGCTTTGTCGAGTCGTCGCCCGCAGGGCGTGGGGAGGTTGTCGGCGTCGTGCACGCCGACAACTGAGGTTCCCGCCCCGACAGACGCGTGTCCCGCCGCAGGCGGCCGCGTCGGTCGAGACGTACCCTGCCCACGACGACCCGTTAGGTCACCTCTCATGCAGTCCCTCACCGAATCACAGATCCGCACGTCTTTCGTCAACGCGACGGTCCGCGAACGGAAGTCCGCGACCCTCCCCTCCGGATTCGACCGAATCCGTTGGGAGGACATCGATTTCCTCGGCTGGCGCGATCCGAAGCTTCCGCTGGCCGGCTACATGGTCATCCCCACCGATGACCGGCTCGTCGGCATCATGCTGCGTCTCGGCGGACGTCAGCCACGGACCCGTCCCCAGTGCTCGTTCTGCCAGGACGTCCAGTTGCCCAACGAGGTCGCCTTCTACAGCGCGAAGGTCGCCGGTGCCGCAGGACGCAAGGGCAACACCGTCGGGACGCTGATCTGCTCGGGATTCGAATGCTCGGCGAACGTCCGGGTGCGCCCATCGGCGATCTTCGCCGGCGACGACCCCGAGGCGGTCCGCCAGTCACGGATCGCGGTGCTGCGCGATCACCTCGGCGGCTTTGCCCACCGCGTACTGGGTCAGGCTTCCTGACGCCGGGTCCTCACGACGGATCACGTGCTGACGACGCCGGGTCCCGCGACGGGGCCCGGCCGCGCGGCTCAGTGGATGTTGGCCAGCCGCTGGGGAAATGCGTAGAAGTAGCCTTGCGCGAAGTCGCATCCGACCCGTTCGATGGCCGCGGCCTGCCGGGAGGTCTCCACACCCTCGGCGACGACCTGCACACCGGTCGCGTGCGCCGTCGCGACGATGCCGGAGAGCATGATCTCCGCGCGATCCCCGTCGTCGAGGGCGTCGACGAAGGACTTGTCCGTCTTGATGATGCTGATCGGCAGCCGATAGAACTCGCTCAACGTCGAAGCGCCCGTTCCGAAGTCGTCGATCGCGACCTGACATCCGAGCGCCCGGACCGCGGCCAGGGTGGCCACGACACCGTCGTGGTCCCCGGCCGCGAGGACGCGTTCGGTGATCTCGATACACAGTCGCCCGGGTGCGAGACCGGTCTCGGCGAGGGTCATCTCCAGCCGCGCCATGAAGTGTCGGTCGGCGAGTTCGCGCCGGGAGAAGTTCAGGCACAGGGTGAGTTCGGCGGTGCCGTCGTGCCGGATGAACTCGCGCACCGCCTGATCGAGCACGTGGGCACCGAGGAGTTCGATGAGGTCGCTGCGGTCGGCGACGGCGAGGAACTCGCTGGGCGAGATGAGCCCCAGTTCGGGGTGGCGCCACCGCATCAGGGCCTCGAGGGCGACCGGCTGATGGCCGCGTTTGACGTCGACGATCGGCTGGTAGTCGAAGTAGACCTGTGCCGGATCGGAGTCGATCGTCTCCCGGAGCTCCCGTTCGATCCGCTGTCGGCGTTGCAGATCCAGGCGATGCTGCGGCCGGAACCGCACGTAGGGACGGCCGCGCGAGATCGTCTTCGCCTGATACAGCGCGATGTCGGCGTCACGGAGGAGATCGGTGGGCGTCGGCCGGACGTCGCCGAAGCGTGCGACGGCCACCCCGACGCTGACGCTGATCCGTTCGCTGTGGGTGGCCAGTTCGATGGGGACACCGACTGTCTCGTGAATGTGGGACACGAGGTCGTCCACGCGGGTCGCATGGTCCTTGTGA
Organism: Gordonia sp. OPL2; assembly: GCF_003797825.1. GTDB lineage: Bacteria > Actinomycetota > Actinomycetes > Mycobacteriales > Mycobacteriaceae > Gordonia. The sequence continues at coordinate 137,568 of NZ_RKME01000006.1, read as the reverse complement.
ACGAGTTGGACGATCACGTATTCGTCCCCGCCGAGCCTGCCGATCGCCGAGTCCTCCCCCATGGCCTCGCGAAGGCGGTTGCCGATCTCGGTCAGGATCTCGTCGCCGATCATGTGTCCGAGTGCGTCGTTGACGAGCTTGAAGTCGTCGAGGTCCAGATAGTGCACGACGACGCAGTCCTCGGGGGCCTCCAGACGGTCGGAGTAGGTCTCGATGGCCCGGATGATGCCCGCACGACTCAGCAGACCGGTCAGCTGATCGTGATACGCCTCCCACTCGTACTGATTGGCCTCCCACTCGAGGCGCGACGTCTCGCGATGACGGTCGGTGATGTCGTCCATCGACACGACCACGGCGCGGTCGTCGCCATCACCGATCGCACGGCAGCTGCAGGAGATCCAGCGCCGACCCGCCGGCGCGACGATGGTCGCCATGTGGTCGTCGGTGGCCACACCCGTCCGCAGGCAGACCTCGATGGGCGACTCCTCCGGAGAGGAGAAGTCGAGGGCGAGGTCGGTGAGTCGCAGTCCGGCGACCGCGTCGTCGGCGAGATCGAGCAGCGCGATGGCCGAGGGATTCACCAGTTCGACGGCACCGTCGCGGCCGACGACGATCACCGCACGTTCGAGAGAGTCGAAGATCGCCCGCATCCGCTCGACGAGGCGACGCTGACGTTCGATCTCGGACACGTCGCCGGGAGCCCCGATCGGCGTCACCGCAGGCATGGGGGCGTCGTCGTCGACGCGGTCACCGTCGGTCATCGCCACCTCCCTTGCCGCCTGTCGGTCCATACCCGTCTGTCGGTCGCCGAACATTCGCGACCGTAATCGAAACTCACGTGCCGTGACTGCGAAGAGAGAACATCGTCCATAGATGGTGGACGCCGCATGCGTACGATTCAGCCGTTTCATCAAAAAGAAGCGCAGGTCACAGTCGTGTCGGCTGAGCAGACGACAGGGGTTTCTTGGGGAAACACGGTTGTGTGCCGCCGGCCGTGCCACAGGCCGGCGATGCAGGATTCCGGTCCCACACTGATCGGTGACGCCCAGAGGCAGGGACCGACGTCCCGGAAGACGACGAAACCCCCTTCCTCCTGCTCCGTCACAGATGGAAGGGGGTCTCACGATGGTGGAGCTAAGGGGAATCGAACCCCTGACCTACTCGATGCGAACGAGTCGCGCTACCAACTGCGCCATAGCCCCGGGCGGTCACGAGTGACCGGCCGTTGGCCACTGTAGCAGTTGGGCGGCCGGTACCTCCAAACCGCCGTTCGGGCCCTGTCGTCCGCGGACCGCAGACGCTGTCGCGCCCGCGGGTTCGCTAGCCTCAGACCATGGCTAAGATGTCCGATGCCCAGGTCGCGGCAGTGCTGGACCGCGCAGTCGCGGGTATCAACCCGGTGCTCGACACGCTCTCGGAGCGTGATCCGCTCGGGCTCAAGAAGCACACCTTCGACGACGATCCGCACCATGATTCGAGACTGCAGCACGCACTGCACCTGGTGGCCGAGGGACTGAACCTGACGGACTGGCCGGGGACGAAGGGCTGGTCGTCGCGGTCGATGAACAGTCGGGCGGATTGGTGGGTCTCCCGGATCGGGACGGTCAACACGGTGGCTGTCGCCTACCCCGGCCTGTTCGGTGGCTGGACTCGCCGGCTGCCTCTGGCCTCGGTTCTCGGGTTCGCCAACCAGGCGATGGTGCTCGTGGCGGTCGCGCGCGAGTACGGCGTCACCGACAGGGCTCATCAGGTGCGGCTGCTCGCATCGGTGCTGTGCGGCCGCGACATCGGCGACGAGACGTCGGCGGACACCGCGGGAGCCACCGACGACGCGGTGTTGCCGATCGAGGACTCCGCACGCAAACGCACTCTGATCGGGACGGTCTGGGAGACCGCGATGACGTTGCGCAGCCTGTCGAACGAGTTCGAACGCCGGCCACAGCCTGCTCTCCCGCTCCGCACGCTGGCGTACATTCCCATCGTCGGCGCACCGGTCATGTATGTGGGCGAATGGTTCGCGCTGTCGCGGGCCGCGCGTCTTGGCCGCGCGTGGATCGCCGATCATCCAGAGGCAGTTCACACTTCCTGACCGCACGTGTCAGCGGGCGCTACAGAAACCTCATCTGTCGGTTCTCACCTTCGTAGGTGCGAAGGTGAGAACCGACAGATGAGGTGGCTCCGGCGGCCTGCTCCGTCTCCTGCGAGCTCGGCTGCCTCGGCGTCTGGATCAGCCTGCGACGCGGCGCAATCCGTCGTCCTCGCGCATCATGCGTCGGCGCTGGAACGGCGGAAGGTGCTCGAACACGGGGTCCTCGTCGTCGATCTCGAGGACGATGGCGCCGCCCGGACGACGTAGACGCGGCGGCGGGGGCGTCGCGGCGAACTCGGGAACCGCTTCGGCACGACGACGACGTTCGGTCCGTTCACGTTCGGCGCGCCGGGCCCGAGCAGCGCGTTGCGCACGGATCTGGGCTTCGGTGGCAGCACTGCGCCGCAGGTAGGCGAGGTAGGCCACCATGATCACCCCGATGACGCCGGTCACGACCCAGCCGATCATCCCCAGGAAGATCCCCGACGCCGCCGCAGCAATCGTCAGCATCACGAGGGCGATCAGGACGCGCTGGCGTTCCCGGTAGCGGAGTTCGGTGCCCCGTGCGTCGGGTGAGTAAGCGGTCCGACGACGGGTGGACCGTGCAGGCCTGCTGACGACGGCGGGGTCGTCGATCTCCGCCTCGACCGCATCGTCGTACTCGTCCTCGACCGCATCGACATCCTCATCGAGGTCGTCGTACTCGTCCTCGAGATCGTCCTCAAGATCGTCGTCGTACTCGTCGTCGACGCGCTCACCGTCGTCGTATTCGTCGGTCTCGTCGGCATCGGCATCGTCGTACTCGTCATCGAAGTCGACTTCCGCCGTGTCCTCGGACTCGGCACCGGTGTTGTCGTCCAGGTCGTCGGCCTCGGCGATCTCGGCGTCCTCGACATCGTCGAGTTCGTCCTCGAGGTCGTCGTGTTCCGGATCGACGAACTCTCCGTCGACGGTCACTTCCTCGTCGACCTCGTCGTCGCTGGTCGCGGAAACGTCTGCGCTGTCGTCGGCCGGGGCATCTGCGGCCTTCGTGGCGACGAGGTCATCCTCGCCGCGGGTGTCGGTGGACTCGTCCACGGAGTCGTCGTCGGAGTCGTCGGCGGACGGAGCGGTCACGGTCTCACCGGTCGCGTGCCGGACCGTCGACGTCTCGTCGGTCTCGGAATCCGCTGTGGTGGTCGGCCTGTCGGTCTCCACCTCGTCGGTCTCGCCCTCATCGTCCTTGTCGAGGACGGCGGTGCGGCCTGCGCGGGTGGATCGGGCACGGTCGGACTTCCACGACGGGTCGTGTGGGTGTGCACCGGATGCACGACGCCGGGTCGGCCGGGCACGGGTTCCGCCGCGGTGGAGGAGACGGGTCTCCTTGGCGGCGTCGGTCGTCTTCCGCATCTGCGGGCGACCTTTGATGACCATCGGAACCAGGACGAAAAGCCATATGGCCACAAGGCAGACCCACAAGACTGAGTTCGGCATGCGACTCTCCCTTCTTTCACTCTGGTTACACGAGGCCACCTCACAATCTAGGGGCGAGCAGGTCTCGGCCGGTGCAGACGCGCCGAGCCGCGGTGACATTGGTGGGATTCACAGGGTCGGCTCAGGCGCCGGGAGCGCAGCGAGCGGGCCGACTCGGCTCAGGCGCTGGGAGCGCTGCTACTCGGCGACGAAACGAGCGTCGACCGACATCCCGATCTCGATGTCGTCGGAGCGCAGTTCGAGCGAAGGGCCGCCGCCGGGAGGTGGAGCACCAAGGGGCATGGCGCGCACCGCCATCGAGGCGTTACTCGGCTCGGCCAGCATGCCCGGATCGGCCAGCTGTGTGGCGACGACGGCGCCTCGTCCGACGGCGTCGGCGTAGGCCTGGGCCTTGGCGACCGCGTCGTCGACGGCGGCTCGCCGGAGGTCACGTTCGTAGATCCGGCGATTTTCGTCGGTGACATCCCAGTGCACGCCGCCGATGTCGACGCCGTCGAGGGCACCCCATCGCTCGGTGCACTCGGAGAGCGCGTCGAAGTCGCCGAACTCGACGTCGAGTCCGATACGACTGACATACACCATTTCTCGTTGCTCACCGTCCCGGTCGTACGGGCGGTGGCTGGTGACACGGACCGAATCGCTGGACCAGGTGGTGACGGTGCCGGCGGCGGCCAGCCCGGTGATGTCCTCCACGAGTGTGGCGTGCACGGCGACCGAATCCCGGTGAACGGTCTCCCTGGTGTCGCCCTCGAGGTGCACGGTGAGGTGAAGAATTGCCCTCTCGGGACGGTATTTTCGGTTCGCACGTCCCCGGACGACGATCTCCAGCGGTGTCATGCAGGCGACCATACGTCCTCGGTACGACGTCAGTGGAACGATGCCCGGCCAGCCCGCACGAGCGTCTCGGCGGCGCTGCCGACCACTTCCTCTGCGGTCAGGGCGAAGAGAATGTGGTCGCGCCAGCGTTTGTTGACGTCCATGTACCGCTCGAGGAGCCCTTCGCGCCGGAACCCGATCTTGGTGAGCACCGCCTGCGACGCCACGTTGGCGGGCTGGACGGTCGCGTCCAACCGGTGCAGACCGACCGGCCCGAAGCAATGATCCACGCCGAGAGCGACTGCGGCGGTGGCGATTCCCTGTCCGACGTGTCGCGAGTCGACCCAGTATCCGATCCAGGCGCTGCGGACCGCGCCACGCTGGATGTTGCCGACGGTCAACTGGCCGACGTAGGTGCCGTCGAGTTCGATGACGAACGGCAGGACGGTCCCTCGTTTGGCCTCGGACCGCAGGACCGAGAAGAGCGGCGGCCAGGCGCTCGGATGGTGCCTCTCGGCCCAGGAGCCGATTCCCGTGGGTTCCCAGGGCAGCAGGGTGTTCTGGTTCGCGATGCGCAACTCGCTCCACGATTTCGCGTCACGCAACTTCACCGGCCGCAAGGTCACCGCGCCGGCCTGGGTGATCAGCGGTCCCAGGGTCGCGGGCCAGCCCGGATTGATCTGCGCCCCGGTCAACCACCTCAACACGATGACGAGTTTATTTCGGTGTCAGCCCCGCTGCGCCAGGAATGCCACCTCGACCTCGTCGCCGGTGCCCAGTTCCTCCACATCGGGTTCGACGATGATCAGGCAGTTCGCCTCGGCCAGTTCGGCCAGGAGGTGGGAACTCCCCGTCGGAGATGCGCCGATGACCTGCACCAGGTAGTCCCCCGACCTCTCGTCGCGCATCAATTGGCCGCGGAGATACCCCTTTCGCCCTTGCACGGACGCGATCGGCCCGATGGTGCGTGCCGTGATCACACGGCGCATCGGCTGGCGTTTGCCCAGCGCGATCCGGATCAGCGGCCGCACCATCACCTCGAAGGTGACGAGCGCGCTGACCGGGTTGGCCGGGAGCAGAAAGGTCGGGACCTCGTCTCGGCCGAGCCGGCCGAAGCCCTGGACCGAGCCGGGGTGCATGGCGACCCGGACGATCTCCAGTTCCCCGAGGTCGCTGAGCGCGTCGGCGACCGCCTTCGACGCCTTCCCGCCGATGGCCCCGCAGATGACGACGATCTCGGACCGGATGAGCTGGGCCTCGACGACCTCGCGCATCCGGGAGGTCTCTCGCTCGGCGATGCCCACCCGGTTCACGTCGGCGCCGGCATCGCGTGCGGCAGCGGCGAGTGCGTAACTGTTGACGTCGTAGATCTGCCCGGGGCCCGGTGACCTGTCGATGTCGACGAGCTCACTGCCGATCGAGATCACCGACAGCCGAGGTCGCGGGTGCACCATCACCCGCGCTTGTCCGACGGCGGCGAGCAGACCCACCTGCGCCGGTCCGATGATCGATCCGGCCCGCACGGCGACATCGCCGGGCTGTACGTCGTCGCCGACCCGGCGGACGTACTCCCCGCTCTCCACGGCGTGGCCGACCTTGACCTTTTTCTCGCCACCGTCGGTCCAGCGGACGGGCACCACGGCGTCGGCGAGGGTGGGCATCGGCGCACCGGTGTCGACGCGGACCGCCTGGCGGGGCTGCAGTCGGGTGGGCGTCCGGGCTCCGGGCTCGACCTCCCCGACGACAGGGAGCTGCACGATCATCGGTTCGCCCGGGGTGAGCTCGGCGAGGTCGGCCCCTCCGGAGTCGAAGTCCTCCACGTCGTCCGGCGCGATCGTGCCCGCGAGGTCGACATCGACCGCGCGGATCGCGTAGCCGTCGATCGCGGCTTGATCGAAGCCCGGCATCGGCCGCTCCGTGACGACCTCCTCCGCGCACATCAGGCCTTGTGCTTCGGAGATCGCCACCCGAACGGGTCGCGGGGCCACCGCGGCGGCGGTCACCCGGGTCAGATGATCTTCGACCGAACGCATCTCACCTCTCGCCCCATGTCGGCTGACAGATTTCCGCTCGACGGTAGCCGCCGCAGGTCGCCGGATGCCCGAGGCGCGCTGATGTCGCTGCGATCAAATGTGTCGAATCGGCGATGGAGGTGGGCACTCAGCCGTCGGCGAGTCGCTTCTCGAGCCACTCACGCAAGTCGGGTCCGTAGTCGTCACGATCGAGGGCGAAGTCGACGGCGGCCTTCAGGTATCCGCCGGGGTTGCCCAGATCGTGCCGCGTGCCGCGGTGCACGACGACGTGGACGGGCTCGCCCTCGTCGATGAGCAGGGCAATCGCATCGGTCAGCTGCAACTCCCCGCCGGCGCCGGGCTCGATTCGGCGGAGTGCGTCAAAGATCTTGCGATCCAAGATGTATCGTCCTGCAGCCGCGAGGTTCGACGGCGCGTCCTCCGGTTTCGGCTTCTCGACCATCCCCTTCAGCTTCTTGACGTTCGGGTTGTTCGCGTCCGGTAGTTCCTCGACGTCGAAGACGCCGTAGGCGCTGATGCGGTCGCCGGGGACCTCGATGGCGCACAGCACCGAGCCGCCGCGGCGCTGACGGGTGCGCGCCATCACCTCGAGGACACCGCCGGGAAGAACGAGGTCGTCGGGCAGCAGTACCGCGACCGCATCCTCGTCGTCGTCGAGGTAGTCCTCCACGCAACCGACCGCATGTCCGAGACCGAGTGGCTTCTCCTGGATCACCGAGGCCACCTCGAGCAGCGACGGCGCCTTGCGGACCTTCGCCAGCATCGAGGCCTTGCCGCGTTTGGCGAGGGTGTTCTCGAGCACCAGGTCTTCGACGAAATGCGCCACGACGCCGTCCTTGCCAGGCGAGGTGATGATCAGGAGTCGTTCTGCGCCTGCAGACTTCGCCTCTTCGGCGACGAGCTCGATGCCCGGGGTGTCGACGACGGGCAGCAGTTCCTTCGGCACTGTCTTGGTGGCCGGCAGGAATCGCGTTCCCAGACCCGCCGCCGGGACCACCGCGGTACGCGGGATCGGCGGGGTGTTGGGCACGGACTCGTATTCGGTGAACGCCTCGGTAGTCTGGCTCGCGTCACTGGTGCTCATGGGAACACCCTAATGGCGATTTCTGCGAAGATCCTGTTGAGAAGATCTCAGTCTTTCGGGTGGCGAGGCGAGGACGGACGGGTGCGGACGATGAAGAGACGGCTGCGGGCCGAGTTCGAGGAGCGTCGCGTCTCGCGACCGTTCGCGGCGCGACAGCGGGCCGCGAGCGACCTCGCGGGCTGGATCCTCTCGGCACCGTTTCGCCTCGAATACGACGTCACGGTCGCGGCGTATGTCCCCTTCGGCTCCGAGCCGGGCTCCGTCGCTCTGCTGGACGCGCTGGCCGACCGCGGGGTCACCGTGCTGGTGCCGGTGGTACCTGCGGGCGAACCGACGGCGCTGGACTGGGTGCGTTACGACGGCTCGGACTCGCTGGCGCGCGGACGTTGGGGACTGCTCGAACCGACCGGTGATCACCTGGGCCGCGACGCCATCCGCGCGGCCACGGTGATCTTCGTGCCGGCCTACGCCGTCGACAAGTCGGGTACGCGTCTGGGACGCGGTGCCGGCTACTACGACCGCACCCTGGCCGGATCGACCGCGGAGACGGTCGCGGTGATCTACGACGACGAGCTGGTCGAGTCTCTCCCCGCCGCCCCGCACGATGTCCGTGTCGGTTGGGCGCTCACCCCGGATGGGGGTTTTCAGCAGCTGGGCTGAGGCGCGGCACCCGATCCCTGAGGAGCGAGCTTGCGAGCGTCTCGAAGGGTCAGGACGCGGCAGCCGCGGGTGCGGCGGGCTTGCTGTCCGACGACGACGAGGTACCCGACGACTTCTCCGACGACGTGCTGCTGCTGCTCGACGAGGAACTGTCCGACGACGAGGAGGACGAACTCTCACTCGACGACGACGTCGACCGCGAGTCGTTGCGGTAGAAGCCGCTGCCCTTGAAGACGATGCCGACCGAGTTGAACAACTTGCGCAGACGGCCCGTGCACTGCGGGCATTCGGTGAGCGCGTCGTCGGAGAACGACTGCACGATGTCGAACTTGTTGTCACACGCCGTGCATGCATACGAGTAAGTGGGCACCGACAACCTCCGGAAGAGTAGTGAATCGCTGCTGAGTGTAACCGATATTGGCACTCCACCATTCCGAGTGCCAATACGTGCTCGTCAGGGCGATGCCATGCTCCTCTCCCGTGCTGTCCGTCGACAATCCTGCGGCCACGCGCCGGTCATGGAAAAGTAAGGCTCCGGTAAAGCAACGTCCATGCACGATGTCGTGAACGATGTCCACGCACGATCCACCAGGAGCCAGCCATGTCCGACTTCCTGAGCACCGTGAACGGCTACATCTGGAGCAACGCTCTGGTCTATCTGTGTCTCGCGGCCGGTGTCTACTTCTCGATCCGCACCCGATTCGTCCAGGTTCGGCAGGTCGGCGAGATGATCCGACTGATGTTCCGGGGCGAGAAGTCGCCGTCGGGTGTCTCGTCGTTCCAGGCACTGACCATGTCCCTCGCGGGTCGGGTCGGCACCGGCAACATCGCCGGCGTCGCGACCGCGATCGCGTTCGGCGGCCCGGGCGCGATGTTCTGGATGTGGGCGGTCGCCTTCCTCGGGGCGTCGACGTCGTTCGTCGAATGCACGCTGGGCCAGATCTACAAGACCCGGGATCGCCTCACCGGTGAGTACCGCGGCGGTCCCGCGTACTACCTGAGCCGGGCGTTGGCGCACACGCGCGCCGCGGGCGCCTTCAAGGTCTACGGTCTGGTGTTCGCCGCGGTGACCGTCCTGGCCTGTGGGCTGCTGCTGCCGAGCGTGCAGTCGAACTCGATGGCGCTGGCGATGAGCGAGGCATGGGGGATCTCGACCTGGGTGGTCGCCGTCGGCACCGTCATCATCCTGGCCTTCGTCATCATCGGCGGAGTGAAGCGGATCGCCGCGTTCGCCTCGATCGTGGTCCCGTTCATGGCCGTCGTCTACATCGTGCTCGCCCTCGTCATCGTCCTGATGAACGCCGGTGAGGTACCCGGGGTCATCCGCACGATCTTCGCGAGCGCGTTCGGTCTGGACGCGGCGTTCGGCGCGATCGTCGGCTCGGCGATCATGTGGGGCGTCAAACGCGGCATCTACTCCAATGAGGCGGGCCAGGGCACCGGGCCGCATGCCGCGGCCGCCGCCGAGGTGTCCCATCCGGCCAAACAGGGTCTCGTCCAGGCGTTCGCCGTCTACGTGGACACACTGTTCGTCTGCTCGGCCACCGGCTTCCTCATCCTGACCACCGGCGCCTACCGGGTGTTCGAGGGAGAGACGGAGGACGGCCGCGTCATCGCCGAGGGTGGGGTGCTGCCCGCCGACGTCGCCGTCGGTCCGACCTTCGTCCAGACCGGCTTCGACACGCTGTGGAGTGGCGCCGGATCGACCTTCGTCGCGGTGTCGCTGGCCTTCTTCTGCCTGACGACGATCATCGCGTACTACTACATGGCCGAGACCAATCTGCGGTTCCTGCTGGGCAAGTCGGCGACGATCTACATCCGCCCGCTCCGCAGCACCCTCGGCTCGAATCTGACGATGGCGCTGCAGGCGCTGATCCTGGTGTCGGTCGTGCTCGGCGCTGTATCGACGGCGACCGAGGCGTGGACGCTCGGCGACATCGGTGTCGGCCTGATGGCCTGGCTGAACATCATCGGGATCATCATCCTGCAGCAACCGGCGTTCAAGGCGCTGCGCGACTACGAACGGCAACAGAAGGCAGGCAAGGACCCCGTGTTCGATCCGCGTGCACTCGACATCACCGGCGCCACGTTCTGGGAGGACTACGACCCGACGGGCGAGAAGGAACGCGTCACCAGTCGCACGTGACGCGTTCGCCGAGCAGCGCTATTCGATGACGGCGATGTCGCTGTCGACCACGCCGTCGCGGTTCATGTCCGGGTCCCGCTGCCGACGGGCATCCCAGCGGAGCAGGGCCGCGGCGACCAGTGCGGCGACGACGCTGGCCAACAGGATCGCCGCCTTGGCCGCCGACGCGTGGTCGTCGGACCCGTGCTCGAAGGACAGTTCGGCAATGAGCAGGGCGACGGTGAACCCGACGCCGGTCAGCATGCCGACCGGCAGGAGATCGCGGACCCCGATCGAGTCGGGCAGGCGCAGCGGCGTGAACCTGGTCATGACCGCCGTCGCCGCCATCACGCCGACGACCTTGCCGACGACGAGGCCGAGGAAGATGCCGATCGAGACCGGTTGCACGATGCCGGATTCTCCGACGACGGTCACGCCGGCCGACAGGAACGCGAACACCGGCAACGCGATGGCCGACGACGTCGGTCTGATCGCGACGTCGAATTGGTGTGTCCGCGAACTCGACTCACCGAACCTGGCGATGGCGGGAACCGTGAAGCCCAGCAGGACACCGGCAACCGTGGCGTGGACTCCGGACGCGTGCATCAGCGTCCAGGCCACCAGCGCCAGGGGCACCAGTACAACGGGGATCAACCACGCCTGCCGCGGTCGCCGGAGCCGCACCAGCACGCCGAACACCGCGATCACCAGCAGTGCCGCACCGAACATCACGAAATCGATGGTCTCCGTGTAGAAGGTGGCGATCACGGTGATACCGAGCAGATCGTCGACGACGGCCAACGTCAGCAGAAAAGTGCGAAGTGCCAGCGGGAGACCACGTCCGAAGATCGCCAATACGGCCAACGCGAACGCGATGTCGGTGGCAGTGGGAATGGCCCAGCCGCGCAACGCCTCCGAATCCCAGACCGCGACGACCGCGACGTAACACAGTGCCGGCACGATCATCCCGCCGATCGCGGCGACGATCGGCACACCAGCGAGTTTCAGATCGCGCAGACTCCCCGCCACGAACTCCTGCTTGAGTTCGACACCGACGATGAAGAAGAAGATCGCGAGCAGGCCGTCGGCCGCCCATTCCGCCACCGACAGATGCAGGTGAAGCGATTCCGGGCCGAACTCGAAGGAGATCAAGGACTCGTAGGCCTCACGCCACGGCGAGTTCGCCCACACCACGGCGGCTACAGCGGCCACGAGCAGCAGCGCACCACTGGTGACATCGAGGGAGACCCAGCGTCGAAACCGTTGCCTCGCGGACGGTTGATGGCCGGCGGACGTCGTTGTCGGATCGGGGGCGGCGGGGGTCGACATGTGCGAACTCCTGGTCGTCGTGAATGGCTTGATCACGTGCGATCACTGACCCCGCCCGCGGGCGGGGGCCGACCAGACTTCCCGGCACACCGCGGCCCATTCTCCCCGATCACCGCCGCCGGGTCCAATCGGGCCCGGCGCTTCGGTGATCCACACCGTTCTCTCGCCGGGCACGTCATCCACAGATCCGTCGTCGGCCCGCAACACCGGCCCCGCCCGCGGCTACGGTCCCCGGCATGCGCCCGATAACCCGTGACACCCTGTCCCCCCGCGTCGTCGACCGCGTCCGACACGCGCTCCGGCCAGGGTGGTCCCGATCGGTGATCACCCGTCGCCTCGCGTCGGTTCTGCTGGTGATCGTCGCGGTCGCGACCACCGTCACCGGCCATCGCGGCGAACAGTCGCGGGCCGTCGTCGTCGCAGCGCGGGACCTGACTCCCGGACATGCCGTCGTCGCCGACGATCTCGCGCTGCGGGAGGTCACCGGCGGCCTGGTGCCGGGTGGCGCATTGCGCCTGACCGCGGACGGGATCGGCCGCGCGACGGTCGGCCGCGTACACGCCGGCGAGATCGTGACCGACGCCCGACTGTTGTCGCCGCGCCTCCCCGCCCAGCTGACCGGCCGTCGAGACGCCCGTCTGGTGCCGGTACGTCTGTCGGACGAGACCACGACATCCCTGTTACGCGAGGGCGATGTCGTCGACGTCCTGACCGCCGCCGACGATGACCGGTCCGAGGTGACCGTCCTCGCCCGCGCCGCCGTGGTGGCGTTGTCGGTGCACGCGTCCGCCGACGGCTCGCTGATGAGCGGCCGTGCCGACCGGCGCCCGGTGCTTCTCGCGATGGAAGAATCGGCGGCACATCGGGTTGCCGCCGCAGGTCTCGACGCATCGCTGGCCGTCGTCATGCATTGACGTGTCCGCTACCCGGGCGCGGTTTCCGGAAATCGCTGCAACGGTCGTTTACGATCCTGGATAGGGTTGTCGTGTTCACACAGAGAATTCGATGCTCCGTGGGCTGTGTCCATCCGCCCTCGCGAATACCTGGACAAGAGCGGTAAGCCGAATACGAGAGGACCGCACACCGTGCTCAAGGGATTCAAGGAATTCATACTCAAGGGCAACGTCATCGAATTGGCCACCGCGGTCATCATCGGTGCGGCCTTCACCGCCATCGTCACGGCATTCACGGACAAGATCATCCAGCCGCTGATCAACGCCATCCCCGTCGGGACGGACGCCGCCGAGGGCCTGGGCTTCCAGATCACCGACAACCCGTCGACATTCGTCGACATCGGTGCGGTGATCACCGCCTTGATCAACTTCCTGATCGTCGCCGCGGTGGTGTACTTCCTGATCATCGCGCCGTACAACAAGCTCGTCGAACTGGGTGGCTTCGCCAAGAAGGCCGAGGTCACCGAGGTCGCGCTGCTGACCGAGATCCGCGATCTCCTCGATCCCAACGGTTCGTCGAAGGCCAAGGCCGCGGCGGAGGCCGATCTCCCGCCGCACCTGCAGGAGCCTGCCGCCCCGGCCACCGGAGTGGATCCCGGTGTGACGCACCGCTTCAGCGCGCCGGGCGACTCCACGGGTCAGCCCGCACCGGCACAGCCGGCGCCGCAACCACAGCAGCCATCACCCCAGACGGGCCCGCCGTATCCGACGCCACAACCGGCACCGGGTTCCTATCCCCCGCCCGGAAGCTACCCGCAGCAGGGCTATCCGCCTCCCGCCAACTATCCGCCCCAGGGAAATCAGCACCAGGGCAGTCCATATCCTCAGCCCGGTCAGTTCCCCGGCGAGTACCCGGAGGGCCCTGACGCCCCCGGACGTCATTCACGCTGACCCACAACCTCTTCGGGCCACGCTCCATCACGGAGCGTGGCCCGATCTGTCCGGTCTGCCGGATTCGAAGAGCCCGGGTGCGGGCGGCGAGGACGAATGCGGAGCGCGCGCAACGACTCCCAGCCGGTTGCCAGGGCGCCCCCCAGCTAACCGCAAGGTTGCACCCCTAGCGTCGGTCAGGTCGATGGAGACTTCCACCGGCTCACAGAGATCCGAACGACACGGAGGGGGCATCAGCATGCCGCACAACCAGAACCCACGAGGCCACAGCAACCGTCGCCCGGGCCCGTCACCTCGTCCGCAGCCCCGGCCCCGCCCGCGGCCGCGGACCTTCCCGTTCCCCTTCTTCGGAAGCTGACCGGGACAGCACTGGCGAAATCCGGTGACAACAAGCAACGGGGCGGGATCGGATATCCGATCCCGCCCCGTGCGGTATGTGCTGTGCCCGTCAGAGACGAACCGGCCCGATCAGCCCAGGCTGAACGGCTTGCCGTACAGCGTGATGACGCCCTTCACCGAATCGGTGCTGACGGTCACCTTGACCTTGGCCTTGGCTGAGGCGTATCCGGCGCAGCCGTCGAGGCCGAACTTCTCCTGGCTGTAGGCCACGCCGCCGCGAGCACCCTTGAAGGTGTAGTCGCTGACGTTGTAGTCCTTGTAGGCAGTGCTGTCGCCGGAGGTGGTGTCGATGATCGGCACGTAGGAGGCCTCACCCGGTCCGAGGGTGAACCCGGCGTCGGCGTTGCCCGACGGAGTGGCGGTGGCGCCACCGTCCGGGTTCGGCGCAACCTCGACGCCCGCGCCCGCACCGGCGCCGGCACCGAAGTTCACCTGGCAACCGACCAGGTAACCGGCAGCGATCGAGCCGCCCTCGGCCTTGCCGCCGACGGTGACGGTGACCTTGCCCGACATCCAGACCTCACGGCTGGTGGCGACGTTGGTCACGGCCTTCTGGACGTTGACGAACTCATTGCTCAGACGAACGGTGACCGGAGTGCCGTCGACCAGGGTCTTGGACACGAACCCACCGGGCAGCGGGCCGGCCACGGCGCCACCCGCACCGAGGCTGGTCAGGCCCATCACCGCGGCACCGGCGAGGCCGACACCGGCGGCCACGCGGCTGTTGATCTTCTTCATGATTCCCCTTCGTGGAATATCAATCTGCTCGGGGCAGATAAGTCAGAGAGTTGTGACTGGATTTATCTGCGTGCCGCTCAGTTGAGGCTGAAGGGCTTGCCGTACAGGGTCGACTGCAGGTAGGTGCCCTCACCGTTGACGGTGCCGTCATCGGTGTTGTAGCCCTTGGCGCCCACGGTCTTGACGATGGTGCGTGCCGAAGCGTAGCCACCGCAGCTCTCGACGTTGATGCCGAACTGATCGAGCTGGATCGCGGCCACGCCGCCGTCCTTGATGTCCTTGTCGGTCACGTCCACGACCGCAACCTGACCCGGGTTCAGCGGGATGGTCAACGAACCCGACAGCGAGGGGCTCAGCGCCTCGGTGATGCTGCCGGAGATGCCGCCCTCGAGGCCGGTGATGTCGATCTGGCAGCCGATGAGGACCTTGACCGCGATGTTGCCGTTGACTCCGGCGCTGGCCTTGGCCCGGTAGGTACCCGAGACCACAGCAGCACGGCCTGCACCGTTGTTCGCGACCGACGGAGCCGGCAGGGCCGACTCACCGGTACGCCAGGTCTGCAGCGACTCGCCATCGATACCGGTGGCGTTCTTGTAGCCGTTGGGCAGCGGAGCTGCCGCGGCGCCCCCCGCCCCCATCGTGGCCAGGCCCACTGCCGCGACCGCGGCGACGGCGCTCGCGCCCACAACGCGACGCAGTCCAAGCTTGCTGAACTTGCTCATTCGTTCCCTCTCACAGGATTCGGTTGTTATCCCGCACAGCACAACCGCGTGCTGTCCGAGTCGACCCTCATGGGCTGCGGACCCCCGCCCCGCAACCGAACCCTTTTCGGCTTCGGTTCCCTGGAAGTTGCCTTCCGCAGACCCCTGGTCACTGCTGCGTCGTCAGTCGCGACAGATCGCAGGACTCCCCGCCGGTGCTCGTCGCCAAGTACCGAGTTCGTCGCTGCGAACGTTATCGGAGCGAGATGGAGACGAGCAACAGATGCAATCCGACGTGTCTCAACGCCGCCTCTCACCATCCCAAAGATCACATTCGAAATCTCTCGAAGTGCGAATGTTAACGGAAGGAAAACACGCTGCGTCAGCTATGTCAGCAGCGTGCCGGGCTATTCGTGATGCGGTGGACGGTTGGCCTCGTACCAGTCCTGAGAGCGCCCTGAGTGACCTTGCTCACAATCGTCGGTTGTCTGCTCAGGAAGGTCGTCGCCGAACACATCGTCGATCCGGCGTTTGGCACGCCAATTCCTCGATGGACGCGACCGATCCCCGGATTCGCTGGTCATCGGCGATTCCGGGGATCGGTCGGACGTCTCACCCATCACCGCTCCCGGCGGTGATGGTTGATCGTGTGCATGCTGATCAGAACTCGCTGATCGCCTCGATGACGTGTTTGGCCAACGGTGCGACCGTGGCCATGCCATCGCGGACCGCCGCCCGAGAGTTGGCGATGTTGACGACCAGCGTCTGCCCGGAGATACCCGCCAATCCGCGGGACAGTCCGCCGTCGGTGGCTCCGGCGGCCAGACCCGAACTGCGGACGGCCTCCTCGATACCGCGCAGGCGACGGTCCAGCAGAGCCTCGGTGGCCTCCGGTGTGACGTCGCGGGCCCCGACACCGACACCGCCGACGGAGATGACGAGATCGACGCCGCCGATCACCGCGGTGTTCAGGGCGTTGCGGATCTCCACCTCGTCGCCGGACACCGCGACGGTCGCGTCGACATGGAATCCGGCCTCACCGAGCAACTCGCCCACGAGGGGCCCGAGCAGGCTCTGATCCTCGCCGTGCGCCGCGCGGTCGTCGACGACGACCACGAGGGCGCGGCCGATCTCATCACCGGTCGGAGAGGTGCGGCTGTCGTCATCGCTGTGCCGTGCGACGAACTCTCGGGCGGCCGCGTCTGCGGCCACCACGTCGTCAGGATCGATGGCGGTGGATCGGGGGTCGCTCATTCTCAAGCCTTTCTGCTCCCATGCGCGAGGATCATGCAACTAACCGACCTGGAGGGTTTCCAACGTGACCTGAGCGGTCCGCGTCTGCCCGCCGGCCACGTATGTGATGGTGACGGTATCGCCCGGCGCGTGGGACCGGACCGCGGCCACGAGTGCATCGCCGGTGGCGATGGTCCGGTCGTCGACCTTGGTCACCACGGCCCCCTGCGGGATGCCCGCCTTGGCGGCAGGTCCGCTGGCCGTCACGTCGGAGATGTAGGCACCCGGCTGATCGACCTCGGTGTTGGCGCGCACCGAGACCCCCAGCCCGGCCTGCGTCGCCTTCCCGGTCTGCTCGAGCTCCCGGGCCACCCGGATCGCCTGATCGATCGGGATGGCGAAGCCCAGACCGATGCTGCCGCCCTGCTGCTCGGCGGAGGCTCCCAGCGTCGCGATCGCCGTGTTGACCCCGATCAGGGCACCGCGCGCGTTGACCAGTGCACCGCCGGAGTTGCCCGGGTTGATCGCGGCGTCGGTCTGGATGGCGTCGATCACCGACGTCGTCCCCGATTCACGGGACGTGGAGACCGGACGATTGAGCGCGCTGATGATGCCGGTGGTCACCGTGCCCTCGAGACCCAGCGGCGCACCGATCGCGATGACGTCCTGCCCGACGGCCAGGTTCTTCGACGTTCCCACGTTCATCGGTGTGAGGCCGGTCTTCTCGACCTTGATCACGGCGATGTCCGACACCGGGTCGGCTCCCAGCAGTCGCGCGGGGGCGCGTGACCCGTCGGAGAAGATCACCAGCACCTGGCTGGCCCGCGCCGACCCCGCCTCGGACACGACGTGGTTGTTGGTCATGATCACGCCGTCCGCGGACAGCACCACTCCCGAACCGCCGCCCTCGGCGTTGCCCGACCGGACGATGATCGACACGACCGACGGCAACACGCTCGCCGCGACCTCCTGGACCGATCCCGCGGGCGCCTGCACCTGCCCCTGCGAGTCGCTGGTGGGGTCACCACCGAGCGGGCCGTTGTGCGCCGACGACGACGAATCGTCGTCGATGACCTGCGCGCCGACGACGCCGCCGACCGCCCCGGCCACGAGTGCCAGGACGACCGCACCGACGATGAGAGCCGTCTTCAGCCCGCCGGACCTCTTCTTCTGCGGCCCCGGGCCGTACACCGGCCCGCCACCGGTCGGCCCACCGGGACCGGCCTGGCCCACCGGATAGGGCGACTGCGCCGGAAAGGGCGCCGACGCAGGCGGGCCGTAGGGGTCGGCGTAGCGCTGGGTGGACGCCGCGTGGTGGCCATAGGTGTTCGCGTCCGACGAACCGGGACCCGGCGCGTACGGACTCTGCCCGGGGTTCTGGCCGGGGTTCTGGCCGGCAGTCCCGCCGTACCCGGGCGTTCCGTACTGTCCGGGAGCGCCGTAGGGATTCTGACCCGGGCCGGCGCCGTACGGATCGCCCTGCGAACCGCCACTCGTCATGTCGTCTTCCTTAGCTCTCACCGTCGCCTGTCCGGCGAATGTCCCGACTGCTGCCGCGGCCGACACGACCGGGGCGGCCACAACTGCTGATGAACAACCCTAGTGTCCTGCCCTCGGCCGCGATGACCGAAGTCGCGGTCCGAGTACTCCGGCGGTGTTCGCCGAGGTGCGACCCAGCCGATCCGGTCACGGGCCTGCTCACACTATTGACGAACGACCTGCGGCGAAGGTTCCTCGGGTGCGGGACTCCCCGGCAATGTCATTCGGATGAGTGCCCCACCGAGCTCCGAGTGTTCGGCGCGGACCTGGCCGCCGTGCCGCGACACCACCTGCCGCACGATGGCCAGGCCGAGACCCGACCCGGGCATCGAACGCGACTGCGTCGACCGATAAAACCGTTCGAACACCAACTCGCGGTCCTCGTCCGGAATGCCCGGGCCCGCATCGGCAACGGTGAGTTCGGCGGTCGTCGCATCGATCTGGGCGAGCCGCACCAGCACCGGACGGCCCCGAGGACTCCACTTCGCCGCGTTGTCGAGCACGTTGAGCACAGCGCGGTTCAGACCGTGCTCCTCTCCGAAGACGAACCACGGGGTGAGGTTGGTGTGGAAGTCGACATCGCTGCGGCGGCGACGGACCCGCTCGAGCGATCGCGTGATCACCTCGGTCAGGTCCACCTCCTCGTGCACGACGGCAGGCGCGTCCTCGCGGGCGAGGTCGACGAGATCACCCACCAGCGTGGACAATTCCTCGATCTGTGCCATCACATCGGATCGCAGCTCGACCATGTCCTGCACCGGCATCGCCGGCGCGCCCGGCTCACTCGCCGCGATCAGCAACTCCAGATTCGTCCGCAACGACGTCAGCGGTGTCCGTAGTTCGTGGCCGGCGTCGGCGACAAGGCGTGACTGTCGGTCCCGAGACTCCGCGAGACCGGCCAGCATGGTGTTGAAACTCTCGGTGAGACGCGCGAGCTCGTCGTTGCCGGTCACCGGAATGGGCGTGAGATCCTGCGTACGCGCGACCCTTTCAGCGGCCCGGGTGAGTCTGCCGACGGGGCGCAGTCCGGCGCGGGCGACCGTGGTGCCGGCAAGCGCGGCCAGCGCGACACCGCCGCCACCGACGACCAACAGGACCCACGCCAACCGTTTGAGCACCCGGTCGGTGTGTAACAGGCTCTGCGCCAGGACAAGTGTGTTGCCGTCGTCGAGTTTGCGCGCCAGCACACGCTGATTGTGGATCGTACGCAGACTCTGGTTGACGCTGCCCGGGCGATAGGTGGACCGCGCGATGCTGCGTTCGGAGTCCTCGAACGGGACCTCACCGATGAGGTAGCTGCGCCCGTCGGGCCGCACCAATGCCAGGGAGATGTTCGTGGAGAACACCGTACCGGTGACAAGGGACTCGGGGCGCTCGTTGAGCAGACCGGTGCGCGCCAGCGCGGTCATGCCGTCAGCGCGACTCTCCAGTTGTGAGTCGACCTCGTTGTACATCGCCCGATAGACGACGAAATATGCGGCGGCGGCCATCAGACTCACCGAGACAAGGACGACCGTCGCGGACAGCAGGGTGACGCGGGTCTTCAGGGACACCGCCCGCGTCAGCGGCATCGGGGCGCGCATCTCGGTGATCTCGTCGCGCCGACGACGCAGGAACCCACGCCGCGGCGACGACGGTGTCGGCGCGGCCCCCGGAGTGTCGGCGGGCACTAGGGCGGGGTCTCCCGCAGCACATAGCCGACACCACGGACGGTGTGGATCAACCGGGACTCACCGTCGGCCTCCGTCTTGCGTCGCAGATAGCCCACGTAGACCTCGAGAGCGTTCCCGGACGTCGGGAAGTCGTAGCCCCAGACCTCTTCCAGGATGCGACTGCGCGAGAGGACGCGGCGCGGATTGGCCATCAGCATCTCCAGCAGCGCGAACTCGGTGCGGGTGAGACTGATGCTGCGCTCACCGCGGGACACGTCGCGGGTCACCGGGTCGAGCGTGAGGTCGGCGAAGGTCAGCGCCTCCGACTCCGCGGCATCGTCGGGTGCGGCTCGCCGCAGCAGCGCCCGCAGGCGGGCGAGCAGCTCTTCGAGGGCGAAGGGCTTGGGCAGGTAGTCGTCGGCTCCCGCGTCGAGTCCGGACACCCGCTCGGACACCGAGTCGCGCGCGGTGAGCACGAGAATCGGCAGGTCATCGCCTGCGGACCGCAGTCGCCGGCACACCTCCAGACCGTCCAGCCGCGGCATCATCACGTCGAGGATCGCCATGTCGGGCCGCTCGGCCACGATCTTCTCGAGGGCCTCGAGGCCGTCGGCCGCGGTGTCGACCGAGTACCCGTTGAAGGTCAGCGACCGGCGAAGCGACTCACGGACCGCCCGATCGTCGTCGACCACAAGGATGCGCATGCCTACAGTCTTATCGTGAACTGCTGAGATGTGTCTGAGGACGACCAGTGTGTCTCGAGGACATCTGCGCAGGTGCGCGCGGTGCGACCGATCCCGTCCGGTGCGCCGGTGACGTACCATTCGCCGGTGATCACCTCGCGCCATCGGCTCCTCCGCGCAGTCCTGACCGCCGGCGTCGCCGGGGCCGCCGTCGCGGTGTGCCTCGTCCCGCCGGCCGCGTCCGCCACGCCGACTCCGTGTACTACCGGACGTCAGCTGGCGGCGGCCGACGCGTATCTGACCGCTCTCGGCGATCGCACCAAGGCGTCGGACGTGCCCTTCGCTCGCGACGCCGTCCGGTTCGAGAACGGCCTGCAGACGGGGTTCTCGGGCGATCAGATGCGCCGTGACCTCGACCTGCACATCCAGTATTCGGTGATGACAGCACCGGTGGTGACATCGCGGGCGGCCGATCCGCGTGATCCCGATGTGCTCCGCTACCGGTTCATCGTCCCGGTCGTGATCGGCGGCGCACACATCGTCGACGCCCCCACCGACGAGACCTTCCGGATCCCCCGGTCGACCTGCCGGATCAGCCGCATCGACGCGCAGATCTCCATCACGCCACCGGCCAACGGTCCGCGCACAACGGTCGGGTGAGGCTGTGAGGCCAAGTTGACGGTCGCGTAACTGGACGCTTCGCATCAGGAAACACACCCGCCGCACGCTGGGAGCGTGAAGTCCCTCGACGTCATCCATTCGCTGTGCGCCTATTGCGGCGTGGGGTGCGGCATGGACCTGACCGTCGATGCCGGCGGCCAGGTCGTCAAGACCACCGGCCGCAAGGACCATCCGACCAACTTCGGTCGTCTGTGCACCAAGGGGTCGACGACGGTCGACATGCTCGCGGGCGGCGGCCGGCTCCTGACCCCGATGATCCGGACGGAGCGGGGTGCACCCGCGCAGCCGGCGGACATGGACGACGTCATCGCCGACACCGCGCACCGCCTGCGTGGCATCGTCGACGAGCACGGTCCGGACGCGGTTGCCCTGTACGTCTCGGGCCAGATGTCGATGGAGGCCCAGTACCTCACGAACAAACTCGCCAAGGGATTCATCGGGACGAATCAGATCGAGTCGAACTCGCGACTGTGCATGGCCAGTGCCGGGACGGGCTACAAACAGTCGCTCGGCGCCGACGGGCCGCCCGGCTCATACCAGGACTTCGACCACGCCGACGTCTTCTTCGTCATCGGATCGAACATCGCCGACTGCCATCCGATCCTGCATCTGCGGATGATGGACCGCATCAAGGCCGGCGCCAAGCTCATCGTCGTCGACCCACGCCGGACCACCACCGCCGAGAAGGCAGACCTCTTCCTGCAGATCAAACCCGGCACCGACCTCGCCCTGCTCAACGGGCTGCTCCATCTGCTCGTCACCGGAGGCCACACCGACGAGGACTTCATCGACGCCCACACCGACGGCTTCGAGCAGATGCCGGAGTTCGCCGCGCAGTATCCGCCCGAGCTCGTCGCGGACATCACCGGCATCCCGGTCGCCGACATCCGCCGCGCCGCCGACCTCATCGGGACGGCGGACAACTGGATGAGTTGCTGGACCATGGGACTGAACCAGTCGACGCATGGCACCTGGAACACCAACGCACTCATCAATCTCCACCTGGCGACCGGGGCGATCTGCCGGACGGGCAGCGGACCGTTCTCGCTGACCGGTCAACCGAACGCCATGGGCGGACGCGAGATGGGTTACATGGGACCGGGTCTCCCCGGCCAGCGTGCCGTGCTCTCCGACGACGATCGCGCGTTCGTCGAGGAGAAGTGGGATGTCGAGCCGGGAACGCTGCGCACCGACGTCGGGGGCGGCACGATCGACATGTTCCGCCGGATGGCCGACGGTGAGATCAGGGCGTGCTGGATCATCTGTACCAATCCGGTTGCCTCCGTGGCCAATCGGTCGACTGTCATCGAGGGTCTGGAGCGCGCCGACCTGGTCATCACCCAGGATGCGTTCGCAGACACCGAGACCAACGCCTACGCCGACGTCGCCCTGCCCGCCGCGCTGTGGACCGAGTCGAGTGGCACCATGGTGAACTCCGAGCGCAACGTCACCCTGTTCGAACCCGCACACGAAGCACCCGGCCAGGCGATGCCGGACTGGGAGATCATCGCGCGGATCGCCTGCGCGATGGGCTACGCCGAGGCCTTCACCTACTCGAGTGCCGAGGAGATCTTCGACGAGATCCGCGAGTTCGCCAATCCACGAACGGGATACGACCTGCGCGGGATCAGCTACGACGGTCTGCGTCGCACGCCGATGCAGTGGCCGTGCCCACCTGACACGCAGGCCACCGACGGTCGACACCCCATCCGCTATCTCAATGACGGGGTGAGCCAGACCCTCTTCCGGCGGGAGGACGGCACGGTTCCCGACCTCGCCTTCGCGACGCCGAATCGACGGGCCCAGTTCTTCGCCCGCCCGCACGTCGAGCCCGCGGAGATGCCCGACGACGACTACCCCATCCTCCTCAACACCGGGCGTCTCCCCCACCAGTGGCACACGATGACCAAGACGGGCCGCGTCGCCAAGCTGAACAAGCTCAACCCGGGTCCGTTCGTCGAGATCCACCCGCTCGATGCCGATCGCCTCGGCATCGGCGAGCGCGACAGCGTCGAGGTGGCATCACGCCGTGGCCGGGCCGTTCTGCCGGCGTCGGTGAGCGATCGTGTGCGTCCCGGCAACTGCTTCGTGCCGTTCCACTGGAACGACGTCTTCGGCGAGCACCTCACCATCAACGCCGTCACGTCGGACGCCGTCGACGCACTGTCACAACAGCCGGAGTTCAAGGTGTGTGCGGTCACCCTCACGCGCGTCGCCGCCGCCGAGACTCCGACGCCACCCGAGACGTCCTCGGCGGCATCACCATCCGTGCTGTCGGCGTCCGAGGGAGCCGAGGTGGAACTCCTCGCCGGCGTGCTCGGCGTCAGCGATGTCGCGGCACCGATCCCGACCGACGACGAGAAGCTCTATCTCGCCGGCCTCGTCGGCGGCCTCCGCGCCCACCCTCCTGCCGGCACCGCACCGACCGTGCCCGCGGACGCGCCGCTGTCGGCGCCGACCCGTCTATGGGTGACAGGCCTTCTGCACGGCATGTTCTCCCGTGTTCCGGTCGGCGCGAACGCGACCCCGGGTGGCGGGTCGTCGCAGACCGGGTCCGTGACCGTGCTGTGGGCGTCGCAGATGGGCAACGCCGAGGACTTCGCGGCCCAGTGCGCCGAACGAGTCGCCGGAACCGGCCTACGGGTCACCGCCGCCCCGATGGATGATTCGCATCCGGGCACACTCGGCGACCACGACGCGGTTCTGTTCGTCACGTCGACGACCGGCGACGGCGATCCGCCGGACAACGGCACCGCGTTCTGGGACGCGCTCAACTCCGACGATGCGCCTGATCTGTCCGGTGTGCGGTACGCGGTTCTGGCGCTGGGCGATTCGAGCTACGACGACTTCTGCGGTCACGGCCGCAAGCTCGACACGCGCATCGGGGAACTCGGCGGCGAGCGCCTTCTCGACCGGGTCGACTGTGAACCGGAGTTCGAGGATGCGGCGGGCAGTTGGCTCGAGTCGGTCGTCGGCGCGCTCGGCAACGTCGACGCAGCGGATCCGATCGGCGACAACCGATCGCCCGTGTCCGTCGTCGAGCGGTCCGCTCCCGCACCGTCGGCCACCCCGACCTACTCTCGGAAGAATCCGTTCGTCACTTCGCTGGCGAGGAATGTGCGACTGAACGGTTCCGGCTCGGCGAAGGACGTCCGCAACGTCGGATTCCATCTGCCCGCGGAATCGTTGAGCTACAAGACCGGCGACGCCCTCGGGGTGTGGCCGCGCAACAACCCGGCGCTCATCGACGAGTGGTTGTCGGTGACCGGACTCCGGGGCGACGAGGTCGTCGACCTGCCCGATGCCGGCGAGATGACCCTGCGGCGCGCTCTTCGCGAACGGCTCGAGTTCTCCAAGGTGGGCGCCGATCTGGTGCGCTTCGTCGCCGACCGGACCGGCGACGACGCGCTGCGGGGCATGACCGCAGCCGGCAACAAGGAGCAGTTCGCGAAGTGGTGTTGGGGACGGCAATCGGTCGATCTGCTGGCCGAGCATCCCGTGCGCGCAACGGCCGCCGACTGGGTCGATGTGATGAAACCACTGGCGCCGCGCTCGTATTCGATCTCGTCGAGCCCACTGTCGAGCCCCGACGAGGTCCACCTCACGGTGTCCGCGGTGCGTTACAACGTCCACGGGACACCTCGCGGGGGCGTGTGTTCGACGTTCCTGGCCGATCACGCCGACGGCGAGGACATCGGCATCTTCGTCAACTCCACCAACCACTTCCGGCCACCGGCCGACCCAGATGCCCCGATGGTGATGATCGGTCCCGGGACCGGCATCGCCCCGTTCCGGGCGTTCCTGCACGAACGCCGCGAGCTGGGCCATACCGGTCCGAACTGGCTGTTCTTCGGTGAGCAATACGCCGCAACCGATTTCTACTATCGCGAGGAACTGACCTCGATGCTCGCCGACGGCCTGCTCACCCGTCTCGACGTCGCCTTCTCCCGCGACCAGGAGTCGAAGATCTATGTGCAGGACCGGATGCGTGAGCACGGCGAGGAGTTGTACCGGTGGTTGCACGACGGCGCGCACATCTACGTGTGCGGTGACGCGTCGCGAATG
Source organism: Gordonia sp. OPL2 (assembly GCF_003797825.1). Taxonomy (GTDB): domain Bacteria; phylum Actinomycetota; class Actinomycetes; order Mycobacteriales; family Mycobacteriaceae; genus Gordonia. Next base: position 112,424 of record NZ_RKME01000006.1, on the reverse strand, counting down.
GCCAAGGATGTCGACTCGGCGTTGAAAGGTGTGGTCGCCCAACACGGGAAGCTCGCACCCAGCAGCGCGGAGGGCTACGTCAAAGCCCTCGCCGCCGACAAGCGGTATGTGCGGGACGTGTACTGACGGCGCTCACGGGCACGGAGCGACCTCGCGTGCGGGGCCCGATCCCTGAGGAGCGAGCTCGCGAGCGTCACGAAGGGTCCCCCGAGGAGCGAGCTTGCGAGCGTGACCCGGTCCCTGAGGAGCGAGCTTGCGAGCGTCACGAAGGGTCCCCCGAGTCCCGAGACGTCCCGTCCTGTGCCCGACTGGCCAGTGACCTCAGCAGTCCGATATCTCCGTCGACGAGTGCGCGCTTCTTCTGTCGAGACCAGCCGTGAATACGACGTTCTATGGCGTAGGCGTCGGCGATGTTGTCGAACTCCGCATTCCAGAGAAGCTTCACCGGCCGCCGGGTGGACGTGAACCCGATACGAGCGGTGGCGTGCTGTTCCAGCCGTAACTCGAGATCGCGTGTGCTACCGACGTAGTAGGCGCCGTCCGCGCACTCAAGAAGATAGACAAATGCCATGTACCGATCATCGGGCAGCCCACGACTGAGATAACCCCGTCAGCGCGATCTGTGCACAAGCCGCGAAGTTTCGATGCCACTGGGAAAGAAGACCCTTCGTGACGCTCGCAAGCTCGCTCCTCAGGGACCGGGTGGACCTACCCGCGCGCTGCGGTGTCACCTGGGACACCACCTCACACCCACACCACGATCTGACCGTCGCGGTCCTCCACCCGGTACACACCGACCGACCCGATCTCGCCGGAAGTGCACCCGCCGTCGGTGAACCGGAACGCGTATTGGTGTAGTGGGCACACGATCTGGCCGAGATCGAACTGGCCGTCGGCGAGAGGACCGCCCCTGTGCGGACACACCGCGTCGGTCGCGCGCAGGGTGCCGTCGGTCATCCGGAACACCGCGATCTGCTTTCCGTCGACCGCGTAGGCACGTCCCTCCGCCGGCAACAGATCCTCCATCGGCCCCACGACAACGCCTGCGTCGACACGGGTCATCGGACCGGCACCTTCGGCAGCGGGAGCAGCGGAAGCGAGGACGTGAACTGTGCGGGCGACCTCGGCTCCTCGCGGTCGAGCCACGGATCGGTGTAACCGGCCACCGCTTCGTCGATCCGTTCTTGAAGCCCGGCGACGAGACCGTCACGATCGTCGACGAGGATCGCGCGCAGTTCCTCGATACCCACCCGCGGCACCCAGGCGTAGGTACGTTCGAGCCACTTGGCCTGCTCGCGGTAGTACTGGATGAAGATGCCGCACAACCGGATCACCTCGGCCGGCGAGTCGGCCGTGGCCAGCAGGTCGCCTTTGCGAATATGCGCGCCGGCGGCCCCTCCGACGTAGATCTCCCAGCGACCGTCGCCGACAGCGACCACACCGAAGTCCTTGCACAGCGCCTCGGCACAGTTACGTGGACACCCGGTCACCGCGAGCTTCAGCTTGGCGGGTGACTCCAGACCCTGATACCGCGTCTCGATGTCGATGCCCAACGAGGTCGAATCCCCGAGTCCGAAACGGCAGTAGTCGGTTCCGACACAGGTCTTCACGGTCCGGAACGACTTGCCGTAGGCGTATCCCGACGGCATGTCGAGATCCTTCCAGACCTTCGGTAGGTCCTCTTTCCGGACGCCCAGCAGATCGATCCGTTGGCCGCCGGTCGCCTTGATCATCGGGATGTCGTATTTCTCCGCGACATCGGCGATCCGACGAAGCTGCTGCGGAGAGGTCACCCCGCCCTTCATCTGTGGCACCACCGAGAAGGTCCCGTCACGCTGGATGTTCGCGTGGACGCGGTCGTTGACGAACAACGCTCCCGGCTCCCGCTGCCAGTCCTGCCCCCAGATCACCCGCAGGAGCGACGACAACGGCATCTTCGCCGACGCATCCTCGCCCTCGGGCGCGAGCGCCGCGAACACGTCCGTCACCGACCGCAGGTTCTGACGTCGGATGGCATCGATGAGTTCCGGTTTGGTCAGTGGGATCGCCGGGACATACCACTCGGCGGACCGGTCCTCGGTCAGCGAGTCCCCGGCCGCGAACTCGACGATGTCGCCGACGAGCTGTTTGCAGGAGCCACACCCCTTCCCTGCCCTCGTCTTCGCACACACCTCGCTGACACTGGTGCATCCACCCTGCACGCACGCGACGATGTCGCCCTTGGTGACCCCGTTGCAGTTGCACACCTGAACGTCGTCGGCGAGTTCCGCGGCCCCCGTCTCCGCGGACGGCGTACCCATGTCGAACAGCATCGAGATCCGTTCGTCGGGCAGCGCCACCTTCTCGTCGAACGCCTGGGTGAGGAAGTTGGCCTTGGAGATGTCGCCGAGGAGCATCGCCCCGATCAGCTTGTTGTCCCGGACGACGACGCTCTTGTAGACCCCGCTGCGGGGTTCATAGAACTGGACGAACTCGTCGTCGTCGCGCTCCGGCCCCTTGACCCCCATCGCGGCGACGTCGACACCGGCCACCTTCAGTTTCGTCGTCAGGCGTGAACCGTGATACTCCGCACGGGGATTCGCGCCGGTCACCACGTCCGCCAGGACGACAGCCTGCTCCCACAGCGGTGCCACGAGTCCGTACACCTCGCTGCGATGCTGGGCGCACTCCCCCACGGCGAAGATGAAACCCTCGTCTTCGCATCGCATCTGGTCGTCGACGACGATCCCACGCTCGACGACGAGTCCGGCACCACGCGCCAACTCGACGTTCGGTCGGATACCCGCCGTCACGACGATCATGTCCGCCGGCAACGACTCGCCGTCGGCGAACCCGACGCCGGCAACCGCACCGTCGTGGTTGCGCACCACCGCGGTCGTCCGCTTGCCGGTGTGCACGCCGACTCCGAGTTCCTCGATCTTGTTGCGCAACACCTTTCCGCCGCGCTCGTCGAGTTGCTGGTTCATCAGATGTCCCGGCGAGTGCACGACGTCGACATCGACGCCCTGGGTCTTCAAACCGTAGGCGGCCTCCAACCCGAGGAGTCCGCCGCCGATCACGACGGCACGCACCCCGTCCCGCGCGCTTGCCATCTGCAGCATCCCGTTGGTGTCGGCGATGGTGCGGAATCCGAACACCCCACGCGCGAGCCGACCGTCGGATTCGCGGAGCCCGTCCATGTTGGGGAAGAAGGTGTTCGAGCCGGTCGCGATGATGAGGGTGTCGAAGTCGATCGTCCGACCGCTCGCGCAGGTCACGGTCTTGGCGAATCGGTCGATCGCCTCCGCGCTGTCGCCGGCGTAGAGGGTCACCCCGTTCTCCCGATACCACGCCATCGGATTCAGCATCAGGTCGTCGTCGTCGAGCGACGACTCGCCGGAGAGCACGTGGCTCAGCATGATCCGGTTGTAGTTGCCGTACGGTTCGTCGCCGATCATCGTGACGTCGAACAGATCCGCACCGCCACGGGCCAGGATCTCCTCGACGGTCCGCGCCCCGGCCATCCCGTTGCCGACGACGACGAGCTTGCGTCGCCCCATCAGAAGACGACCATCCCGAAGTCGATGACCACCTCACCGGCGGCGCCCTCCGGGGCGGCGAGTACCAACTCCAGCGTCGAATCGGGGTCCACGTCCTCGACCACCCGCAGCGGCACATTCACCGACGCCTTCGCACCCATCGGGAACACCCGCATCGGCCGGCCGTCGCGGGTGAGCGTGACATAGATGAGGTCGTCACAGCTGTTGCCGCCCCGGAAGTAGAGGGGTTGCGCGGTGAGTCCGGGCGGGACCACGAAGGTCAACGACGGATCGATCGGTGCCGGCTTGGTCAGGCCGGTACCGGTGAACGCGAAGACGCCTTGCAGGAACCGCGGAGTGCTGGACATGACGCCACTATCCGTGGCGCTCGTGAAATACGACTTGCCTCGGTGTTACGGGCGCGTTGTCAGGGCCTCACCGCGTCGACGACGCCGCGAGAGCCCGGTCCCGGGCCAGAAGAAGAGAACGGCCCGAGGCGATACCGACGCCGAAGGTCAACACCTCGAGACGGACGCTGACACGAGCGTCACGCCTCCGCACGGGATGACTGGATTATCCAGACATCTGCTGCGGAGCGGTGACACTCATGTCGGTTGTGTACCCGACACCGACAGCCGCGGCACTCAGCGCCGACGACGGCCTGCTGCGCCGACCATCTCCGAGACCTCGGTGTACTTCACGCGGGGTCGTCCCTGCACGACGCCGCGACGGCGCTCGCTCGCATCGATCGCTCGGACACCGCGGTAGCCGATCACGTGGCGACTCCGCCTGCGCAGCAAGGTGGTGAACTCTCGCGCAGTCCGGACGGTCCGCGTGAGACGACCGGCGGCGGCATCGCGGATGAAGTCCTCGACCGTCGCCTCGGCGCAGATCTTGTTGGCGCCGATGCCGCCGCTGGGGCCGCGCTTCGCCCAACCGAGCACGTAGGCACCGGGCTCGATCTCTCCGTCGGCGTCGAGCATTCTGCCCTCGACGTTCGGGAAGACGCCGCGGTCATGGTCGAACGGGAGGCCGCCGATCGGGGTCGAGCGGTAACCGATCGAGCGCACCATCAGATCCGTGCTGATCGTGTGCCGGGTCTCCCTGGTGCGCACCGCGACACCTTCGACGTGATCGCCACCGATGATCTCCTCGGGAGAGCTGTGGAACAGGAACACGATTCGCCGATTCGTGGGATCCGCGGGTCCACTGAGATCCGGCAGCTCACCGGACGGGTCATCGTGCACGACGACCTCGACACCCGGGATCGTCGACAGAGCACGGTATTCGGCCGATGTGTAGGCCGCGTTCGCCTGGTCGCGCCGGCCCAGCAGCACCACCTCGTGCACGTTCTGCTGCTCGAGGATGCGCAGGGCGCGGTCCGCGATGTCGGTGGTGGCCAGCATCTCCGGTGGGGAGACGAGGATGCGCGCGACGTCGAGCGCGACGTTCCCGGTGCCGACGATGACCGCTCGACCGGTTCCGTCGGACACCAGCGGCGGCGCCTCGACTCCCGGAACCGCGTTGTACCAGGCCACCAGCTCGGTCGCCGACGTCGACTCCGGCAGGTCCTCGCCCGGGATGCCCAGCCGCCGTGACTCACTCGCGCCGACGGCGTAGAACACGGCGTCGAAGTGCTCGGCCAGTTCGGCCGGCGTGATCTGACCCGGCTCGGTGCCGACCTCGACGTTGGTGGCCATGGTCACCCGGGGGTCCCGGTACAGCAGATCGAATCCACGCAGGACACCCTTGGTCCCCGGATGATCGGGCGCGACCCCGGCACGGACCAGACCGCCCGGCGTCGGCAGCTTGTCGACGACCGTGACCTGGGCCTCGGTGCGATCGAGGATCATCCGCAGGGCGTACCCGCCCGACGGCCCCGTTCCGACGAGCGCGACGCGCAGTCCTGCAGGGAGTTTCGGGATCTCCGGGTACTCGACCTGCTTCCATCCCGAGGTGATGTCGCTGTTGTTCTTGTAGAAGTCCGCGTTGATGTCGATGAACACCTTGTCGCGGGTGCCCAGCTTGTCGGCGGGATAGATCGCGTCCACCGGGCACGCGTCCGCGCAGGCGCCGCAGTCGATGCAGGCCTCCGGGTCGATGTGCAGGATGTCGGACGAACCGAAACCGCGCTCCTCCGGTGTCGGATGGATGCAGTTGACCGGACACACGGACACGCATGCTGCGTCGCTGCAGCAGGACTGGGTGATGACGAACATCAGAGCATGTTCGCTTTCCGGTAGTAGTGCATCGCCGGACGGGTCAGCAGACCGACCTCGTCGAGGAACTCCATCAGGTGCGCGCAACTGCTGCGGATCATCGACTGGAAGTGCGAGTTCGAGTTCATCTCGGCGACAGCACGATCCGCATCGAGACCGGCATCGGCGAAGGCCTTCTTCTGGACCAGGCTGGTCACGATGAAGTAGGCGCCGAGCGACACATACAGGGCACTGAACTGACGCCGGGCCCAGCCCACGCCCTCCATCGACTCGCGAACCTCCTCGCGCGCGAACTTCATGTGGCGCGACTCCTCGAGCACGTGGATCTCGTTGACGGTGCGGATGAACGGGAGCACCCGGTCGTCGCGCATGCAGCCGCGCTGGAAGACGTCGAGCACCTCTTCGGCGACGAGGATGCCGGCGTAGGCGACCTCGTTCTTGGCCGTGCGCTTGAAGAGCTTGCCCAGACGTCCGACCGCCTTGGTGGGCTTGTAGGACGTGCCGACCATCTTCTGCGACGCCTTGGCGAACATGATGGAGTGGCGGCACTCGTCGGCGACCTCGGTGAGCGCGAACTGGAACTCCGGGTCGTGATAGGCGCCGAGGTACTGGTCGCGGATGACCATCTCCTGCAGGATCATCTCGAACCAGATGCCGATGTTCATGATCGAGGCGAACTCGTGACGGGTCACCGAGATGCGCTGCTCCTCGGTGAGTTCGTCCCAGTACGCCGTCCCGTAGAGCGAGGACCACTCCGGGCTGCACCCGTACTTGGTCGGGTCCATCGGTTCCGACCAGTCGATCTCGGTCATCGCGTTGCGGGAGAGCCGGGCGGCCGAGGCGAGGAGACGTTCGGAGACCTCGTTGGCCCCCTGGTCACGCATGCTGACCACGTTGTCGCGGTGCGCGGCGTCGGCACCGTCGCGCCCGGCTCCGTCTCCCGGTGTACGTTCCATCGCTACGGTCATCGCAATCGACCTCCCGGGTCGTCGGTGAACATCTGTTCTTTCATGACAATGAGCACTGTTATGACAATGCGTGTTGTCAAGATAGCATCGCCGTGTGAGCCAGTAAACAGCTTCGGCCTATACTGGCCGGTAACTTAGCGGTGGAATGCCCCCGAGCTGGGCAAAGGCAGGAGAGCACATGTCATCGATCTTCATTTCCGGCGGCGCGGCGGGCATCGGACTGGCAACCGCCGAGCGGTTCTCCCGCGAAGGCTGGACGGTCGGCGTCTACGACGTGTCGGCGGATGCCCTGTCGAAGGTGAAGGCGAATCACCCCGAGTGGATCGTCGGCGAACTCGACGTCCGCGACGACAAGCAGTGGGCCGACGCGCTCGCCGACTTCACCTCGCAGACCGGCGGTCGACTCGATGTGCTCGACAACAACGCGGGCATCCTCGTCGAGGGGCCGTTGCACGAGATCTCGGCGGACGCTGTGCGACGCCAGATCGAGATCGACGCACTCGGTGTCGCGTTGGGTGCGCAGGCCGCCTACCCCTATCTCAAGGCGACGCCGGGCGCTCATCTGGTCAACATCGCCTCGGCGTCGGCGATCTACGGCCAGCCCGGCATCGCCACCTACAGCGCGACCAAGTTCTTCGTCGGCGGCCTGACCGAGGCGCTGGAGCTCGAATGGGAGCACGACGACATCCGGGTCGTCGGCATCTGGCCGCTCTGGGCCAAGACCGCGCTCGCGGACAACGACGCCAAGTCGACCAAGACCCTCGGCGTGCGGATCACCCCGGAACAGGTGGCGGAGAAGGTGTGGGAATCGGTTCACCCGACGCGCCAGGACAAACTCCTGCATCGCACCAGTTACTCGGTGGGCGCACAGACACTGGTGCTCGGCAACGCGGCGAAGTTCATCCCCAACTTCCTCAACCGAGCGGTCAACAAACTCATCGCCCAGTAGTTCTCCCGGTAGCTCGGCAACCGGTCAGCGACTTCCGGTGGCCGTCACCCATCCATCGGCGGCCGGCACACGCCCACGCGGTCCTCGACGATGTCGGCTGCGGCGCCGACCGACCGGTCCGGTGGTGTCATCCGCGCGGCGATGTCGGCTGCCGCCGATCGCACCGACATCGTCAGGATCGATCCGAGGGCGACGTACGCACCCTCCTCGGTCACCGCCGACATCCGTGTCGCCGCACCGACGCCCAACGCCCGTACGCGGTGGGCCCACAGCGGCTGATCGGCGGTGACCGCGCAGATCATCGTCGGCAGACCTGCCCGTAAGGTCGCCGCCGTCGTACCCGCACCTCCGTGGTGGACGGCTGCCGCGCAGTGCGGCAACACCGAGGCATGGTCGACGGCCCCGACGACGAGGATCCCGTCGTCGTCGGTCTCCGGTCGGTGTTCTCCCGCAATCAGGCAGCGCTGCCCGAGTCGCCGCGCGGCCCGCGTGACACAGTGCAGCGCGGCATCGCGGGCCGGAGACGCCATGCTGCCGAACGTGATGAACACCGGCGCCTCGCCCGCTGCCAGCCACGCGGCGAGATCTGCACTGTCAGCGTCGATCTCGTCGAGTCGTCGGCGGTTCTCCGGCGGCAGGTCGAGGAAGCCGACGATCGGCTTGGTCGGCCCCCACTCGCCGGACAGGCCGTCGAACAGGACGTCATCGAATGCCTGGATCTGGCAGATGCCACGCTCGGCGAGGCGACGAGGCAGTGGCCCCCGCTCGGCGGACAGGCCGAGGCGTCGTCGAAAAACGTTCTCGTTCCAGCCGGTCACGGCCCACGTGATGCGGTCGGCGATCCGCCACGTGCGTCGCTTCGCCGAAGGCGACCACCGCGCCGTCGCCGCGGGAAGCGCACCGACGACCCCGTTCTCCGACATCGGCCCGTGGCGCAGCACGACCATCTCCACCCCGAGTCGGTCGGCGAGGGCGAGTCCGCGGTCCTGGCACAGTGGGGCCACCACCAGGCCGTCGACGTCGGCGAGCGGTGCGTCGTCGCCGAGGAACGCCTCGACGAGGGCGTCGTCGAACGCGGTGAAGCCCGAGCGGACCGTCGAGATCATGAACCGCCACCTGGACAACGGGTTACGCCGGTTCGCAGCGATCGCCTCCTCCGACGACCACGCACCGCGCTCGTCGAGCCCGATCGGGATGACATGGTCGACGCCCACGTCGACGGCGAGGGCAGTCAGGTTCGGGGGCGCGAGGACGGTGACGCGGCGACCGCGGCGCTGCAACTCCAGGGCCAGACAGACTCCGGGCTGGATGTCACCGCGACTGCCGTACAACACGATCGCGACGTGACCGCCCGCCGATGCCGACGGTCCGTCCGACGACGCCGGCGACACCGTGGACTCGGACAGCATGGATTCGGACCGCATGGACTCGGACCGCATGGATTCAGAAACCGTCATCTCTCACCAGAATCCGTGGTCGAGGCCCCACCCGGCCAGTTCGTCGTCGATCAGTTTGCGCAGAAGGTCGGTGTCACCGAAATGATCAGGATGGATGCCGAAGAACGTCACCGTGATCCGGTCGCCGTACTCCACCGCCCAGGCGGCGAGCGCCGGCCCCTGTCGGCGCCGACGATCCGCCGGCATGCCCTGCATGATCGCGCGGATGCCGAACGACGATGCCACCGACCCGCCGATCTCCAACGACTCCCGCGGTGCGACACCGAGATTCGAGACGGTGGTGTCCGGCCCCGGGATCGATGCCATCATCTTCGCGACCAGTCGTCGCGGGAGCAACCGGACGATGGGCGCCAGGTTGTCCGCGGTCTGATCGGCGCCTGACTCCGTGTAGTCGATGAATGCCCGTTTGCTGAGTGCCCGTATTCCGTCGAGACGTGTCGCCGGTTCGACCGGTTCGGACAATCGGATCCATACGCCCCCGGACGCGTTTGCCCGATCATCCGGATCGCCGGTGCGCTTGTCCACCGCGATGCAGACACGGAGATCCCCCGGAATGGGGAGTCCGGATCGTTGCACGATTCCGGCCAGCAGTGCGGTGAACAGGCTGTTGGCGGTCCCGTTGTGCTCACGTGCGCATGTGTGCCAGGCGTGTCGGTCGATGTCGACGATGGCGAGCGTGGTGTCGGGCCCGCCCTGCGGAGAGGAGGTCGGGGTCGACGGACTCGTCGTCTGAGCGGCGGGCCGCGTCCCGCTGCGGGCCTGTCGGAGAAGTTTGCGCGCGGAGGAGGCGGCGGCGGCGAGTTGCCGTCCACCGTCGACGATGTCCTCCCGAAGCGCATGAGCACCGCGCACTGCGTCCGCGGCGGGCAGCGACGCCCGGGCCCCGGAGTGCGCCGCGGCCAACGCGCGATAGACCCCCTGACCGTCGGCGATCATGTGCGACAACAACAACGAGACGATTCGTCGGCCATCGGCGGTTGTAGCCGACTCCAGACGCCAGCCCGCCCCGTCCACCGGCCGCAGATCCGCCGCCCGCAGCCGCTCGTCGGCCCACGACCCGACCTCGTCGTCGCCGATCCGGCTGGTCTCGACCACCGCGGGCGGGACGGGCGAGGTCACCCAGCGATGCCGGGCGGCCGGAATCCGGGTTCGTCGGACGGCACGATTGAGCGGACCGACGGCCAGCGCATCACGCAGTGAGACCACGGCCTGCTCGCCCGGATCGTCGTCGAAGACCCAGAGGAACTGGATCGGTGCACTCATCCCGAGCAGGTCCTCGGCCAACAGGTAGGACTCGTCGGCACCGCTCACCCTGGGCGGCGCGAAGGTCATTCGCCTGGTCGTCGTCATCGTTCACCTCACCAGATCTCGTACGGTAGACCCCAGCCGGACAGTTCGTCGGCGAGCACGGTCGCCAGCGTGTGATCGGAGTCGAATCGTGTCTCATCGCAACCGAACACGGACATGGTGACCGTGTCGTCGGTCCGCACGAGCCAGGACTGCACCCCGTCGCCGAACCGGTGTGGGGCGGCAGGGTCGACCCCCTGAGCGACGCCACGGAACGCGAATCTCGATGCCGCGACACCGTCGAGCTGCAGGGCCTGCGGCGGAACGTCACCCACGTTGGACACCATCGCGTCGGGCATACCCGAACCCGCGGTCGCGGCGCTCACCAGCCATGACGACGGAAGCAGCCACACCATCGCCTGCAGGTGCGCGACGGCGGGCCGACGGCCCGATGCGAGTCGCGCGTAGGCCGACTTGCACGACGCCCGGATCGCGCGGAGATCGCCGCCCGGGGCCGGTCCGTCGGACATCATGATCGACACGCCCGCAGTGGCATTCGACCGCAGATCCCCGGCTCCCCGGCGACGGTCGACGGGCACACCCACCTTGATCGTCTCGCTGGGCAGTGCGTATCCGCTCGATCTCAGCAGTCCCGCGACAACCGCGATGAAGAGGCTGTTGGACGTTCCGTCGCTGTCGGCCGCGGCGCGATCCCACGCCTCGACCGGGACGGCGGCCGTCGCGCGCCGCCACGTGGCGGTAGGGGCCCGCTGTGCCATCGGCGTGCGTGTCGGTCGGTCATCGGGGACGTCGCCGCCGGTGTCCGACCGAACCGCCGAGCGAAGAGCGCGCCCCACACCGCGACCGGCCCCGACGATCTGCCGGAGCGCATCAACCGCATCCGACGTCCACGGGGTGTCGTCGCTGCCCCGGACGTACTGAACTGGTGTGACACCCGGGTCCGCGTCCGGGGTCATGGCAGCAGCGGCCGACCGCACCAGGGTGCGGCCGTCGGCCACGAGGTGCAGCGCACAGAGGGAGACCACCGTGCGGTTGGAGTCGCTGCGCCCCGCACGGAGTCGCCAGCATCGTCCCTGCTCGGGATCGAGCCGGACAGAACCCATCTCGGCAGCAGCCCAGTCGTCCAGCTCGGCGTCGGGGATCGATCGGTCATCCCAGTCGAGGTCGGGACAGCCGACGGCAGGCGCCCACCGTGGTCGGGCACCGGGAATGCGTGGCACCACGACCCTCCGGTGCAGCCGCCCGCGGCCGAGTCGTCGGTTCATCGCCGCGAGCGCCTCGCGGGACACCGGTCCGTCGAAGACCCAGACGAGTTGCAGGACCACGGTCCACCTGAGCGCGCGATGCAGGAACCAATAGGTCGCGTCCTCGTCGGAGAGCCGTACGACGGCTGCACTCGCGCCGGCCGGCAGCGGGCCGGTCTCGACCGGCAACTCCCTGTCGTGGGTCACCACCATTGGACTCGCGGTCATGTGTCCTCCTGAGTTCTGTTGTCCGAGAGTAACTTTGTCCAACCGATCCTTATCTTCTCGACGAGAAGATCGGCTTCGCCTCGCCTACACTGGGCGCCACAGTCGACGAGGGGACGATGATGAGATTGGTGATGGCCTGCAACGGCAGCCGCGGCGACGTCCAGCCCGCGGTGGCCCTGGGCGGTGAACTGGCGTCGCGCGGTCACACCATCACGATGCTGGTTCCATCCGATCTGGTCGGCTTCAGTGCGGCGACCGGGCTGCCGACCGAACCCTATGGTGGAAGCACACGTGAGGTCCTCGATTCGGATCTCGTCCGTGAGCGGATGAAGTCGCGTGATCCGCGCACCCGTCTGCGCGCGGTCACCGAACTCACCGTCCGCGACGGTCGGTTGATGCAACAACAACTCCTCGACGCCACCGAGGGCGCCGACGCGATCATCGCCGGGAGTGCCGGACAAGAACGGGCGCACAATGTCGCCGAGGTGCGACGGGTGCCGCATGTGCCGCTGCACCTGTGCCCGTTGCGCCGCAACGGTTCCACGTCTCTGCTGACGCATCTCGGTCTCGATGTCCCGGCGCCGGTCGCACGTGCGAGTTGGTCGGTGGCCGAACGGATTCTGTGGTGGGCGAGCCGATCCGCGGAGAACGCGCTGCGCGACGACCTCGGCCTGGACACGGTTCGAGCCCCGTTCGCGGCACAGATCGCCGCAACCGGTGTACCGGAGATCCAGGCCTACGACGCCGCGCTGTTTCCTGCGTTGACCGACGAATGGGGTCTCGCCCGACCCCTGGTGGGCTTCTTCACCCTGGCACCCGAGCATCGGGAAGGCGTCGGCGACCGGTCCATCACCGATGTGCTGCCCTGGATCGAGTCCGGACCCGCGCCCGTCTACGTCGGGTTCGGCAGCATGATCCCCGCCGACGCGGACCGACTCGCCGAGGTGTTCTGCACCGCGGCAGACGAACTCGACATCCGGCTGCTGGTGTCGGGTGGCTGGAGCGATTTCATGTCCGGGGTCACCGACGACCGCATCCGCGTGGTCGGCCACGTCGACCACGACACGATCCTGCCCTTGTGCGCCGCCGCCGTCCATCACGGTGGTGCCGGCACGGTGGCCGCCGGGCTGCGAGCGGGCATACCGACGGTGGTCACCTGGGTCGGTGCAGATCAACCGATCTGGGGCGCCGCGATCGCGCGGGCGGGTGTGGGCACCAGCCTTCCGATGTCGCGCGTCGACCGAACGCGTCTCGTCGACGCGCTCGGCTCGGTCGCGGCGGAACAGACGCGTGAGCGCGCCCGCGCGCTGAGCAACGACCTCGTCGAACCGAAGCGTGCGGTCACGGCGGCGGCGGAGGTCGTCGAGCGAGCGGTGTCCAGACGGCGATAGCCGCGAGATCACGGGAGGACGCGATCCGCCAGGCGCGTCCGCACGCGCCGCGCCGACCAGCGTCCGGTGTCGGCGTCGTACAGGCGGATCGCGGTGAGCCGGAGCGCATGGAGCACGGTCAGCGCGGGCACGTAGATCAGCGCGGACCCGGCGGTCAGGGCGTACCGCCGATGCAGCGCGAAGGTCCGCGGCAGAAAGCTCATGTAGGTCACGAACGACGGCAGTGCCGACTGCATACGGCGTGCCGAGACGCCCACCGTCAGTGACGCGAGAAACGCGTTGCGACCGCCGTCCTCACCGACGCACAGCCCCAGGTCGACGTCCTCGAAGATGTCCCGCCGCATGCTGACACGAGAACGTATGCGCTCCCACACGTCTCGTCGAACGATCATGTTCGATCCGTAGAGCACGGGGATCTCGGTGACCACACGGTGCGCCCGTCGTCTCCCGAGTGGATGGATCGTGATCTTCCACCGATCGAAGCGACCCGCCAGCGGCACCCCGTAGGCCTCCCCGCGGCCACACAGCGCAGACCAGTGACCGTCGACGTCCGCGCCGAAGAAGTCCACCACCGTCTGCGCCCAGTCCGGACCGACCCGCGTGTCGGCGTCGATCCGGGCGATCAGTTCGCCGGTCGCTGCGTCCATCCCCGCATTCCTCGCGAACACCAGTCCCTGCCGCGGCTCATGGACGCTCCGCACCTCAGGATGATCGGCCGACACCGCGCCCACGATCGCCATCGAGGTGTCGGTGCAGTTGTTGTCGACGACGATGATCTCCGCGATGTGGTCGATCTGACCCACGAGGCGGGTCAGGCACTCGCCGATGGTGTCCTCCTCGTCGAACACCGGCACGACCACCGACAGTTTCGGGAGTCCGTTGACATCGATGTCACCGGCGTCGGCCCGGCTTGCACTCACAGGGTTCACGTCACGTCCTTCGCATGTAGGTTCGCAGGGTCAATGGGACGAAGATCGCAAGGACCGCCACGGCCCCGATCAGGGTGAAGACGATCTGGTGCCCGACGGTGCCGTCGGCGGCGAGTGACCGGGCCGCGGTCACCAGGTGCGACACCGGATTCGCACCGGCGCAGGTCTGCATCCACTCCGGCATGGTGTCGATGGGGACGAGCGCGTTCGAGACCAGTGTCAGCGGCATGAGGATCAGCATCGACACACCCTGGACGGTGGCGGCACTGTCCAGGAGGACTCCCATGAGGGCGAAGATCCAACTCAGGGTGAACGCGACGACCACGATCAGTACGCAGGCCGCCGCCAGTCCGGGTGCGCTGCCGGGTCGATAACCCATGACGAGCCCCACGACGACCGTGATGGCGGTGGCCACGATGTAGCGGACCGCGTTGGCGAGCAACGCACCGGCCAGTGGGGCGATCCGCGCGATCGGCAACGATTTGAAGCGGTCGAAGACACCCCTGTCCAGATCCTCCCGGAGACCCACCCCGGTGGTGACCGAGGCCGCGATGGCCACCTGCACGAGCACACCCGGGATGAGCAACGGCAGATAGCTCTGCACGTCGCCGACGATGGCCCCACCGAAGATCGTGGAGAACGTCACGGTGAAGACGATGGGCAGGACGATGACGTCGAACAGTTGCGACGGGTTGTGGCGGATCTTCAACAATCCACGCCGGGTCATCGTCAGGGACTGGGAGACCGTGTCCCGCAGCGGCACCCGGTCTCGCGTGGAGTCCACGTCGTCGAATGCTCGGGCATCGGCCGTGCCGATCCCGCCGACATCGGCCGTCACGCGGCGGCCTCTGAACCCGCACCACCGGTGAGCGCGAAGAACACCTCGTCGAGAGTCGGACGCACCACATTGACCGCCTGGAGGCCGACACCTCGGCCGCGCAGGGCGATGAGCAGCTCGGGAAGGTGTTCGAGATCGGCCATCGGGACGGTGATCCGATGGCCGGGGTCCTCGATCACGACGGCCTGCTGGGCGAACGGCTCGCAAGCGCCCACGGCCGACGACCCGACACCCGGGTCGGTCAGCTCGAGCCGCACGCAACTCTCACCGACTCGGGTCTTCAGGTCATCCGGGGTACCGTCGGCGACGATCCGGCCGCGGTCCATGACCGCGATGTGATCGGCCAGGTGATCGGCCTCGTCCAGGTACTGGGTGGTGAGCAGCACCGTCGAGCCGTCGGCCACCATCGCGCGGACGATGTTCCACATCTGCAGCCTCGTCCGCGGATCCAGACCGGTCGTGGGCTCGTCGAGGAACAGCAGCCGCGGCGCGGTGACCAGTGACGCCGCCAGATCGAGACGCCGGCGCATGCCACCCGAGAACTGACGGACCGGACGGTCCGCCACCTCCGACAGCCCGAATGTGTCGAGCAGTTCGTCCGCCCGGCCACGTGCCCGGCGCCCCGGGGTGCCCACCAGGCGAGCAAAGATCGTCAGATTCTCTGCGGCGGTGAGATCCTCGTCGACGGAGGCGTATTGCCCGGTCAGACCGATCAGGGATCGGACGGTACCGCCACTGCGGACGACGTCGTGTCCGAAGATCCGAGCCGTCCCGGAGTCCGGTCTCGTCAGGGTCGACAGCATGCGCACGGTGGTGGTCTTCCCCGCCCCATTGGTTCCCAGCAGGGCATACACACGGCCCTCGGGCACGTGCAGGTCGACCTGGTCGACCGCACAGAAGCGACCGTACGTCTTGGTCAGCCCCTCTGCGTCGATGGCCAACGCAGGATCGGTCATCACACACTCCAGAAGTCACTTCTTGCGTGGACAGCGAAAGATGCTTCCCATCATGGACATTCACTCCATGATCGTCAGCCGGAACCCCCTCGGGCAGCATTGCCCGCGCGCCGATCGGTGACAGGTGCAGACCACTCCCCGGTGACACCGGCCCCGACAGCCGCTGATGCCAGGCTATAGCCGCCATCGACGACGGTGCAAGGCTCCGGTCCGGTGCACGCCGACTCCGAAATCGCCTCTCCGGACTCATCGCATCGCGTTCGGTTTACATGACGACGCGAGCCGATCCACCCTTGACGTCGTATTCTTCTGCCGCGAACCGATTTTCGCCCCGGCCTCGATTTTCACAGGGTTAACGCGACCGAAACACTTTGGTCCACCAGCCGTCGACACCGCAGCGCGTTACCGAAATCCGCTGTCCTGTCGTGAAATTCGCAAATTCGCGCTCGTACATCACATCGTTAGTGTGACGAAGCACACCTGCTGCGGACGATGTGCACCGACGCGGCATCGACCTATAGTCGAACACGGAACCCCGTGGCGCGGATCGCCGCGCAACCGACTCCCCACTCCCCCTGAGCGCAGTGATGCGTGCACGAACCGCACCCATGCCTACCCGGAGCTCGCCGGAGCCCGGGGTACGCCGTGCAGGGAGTCGTCCCATCCGTCGGCCAGTAGCACCGCATCACCGAAAGCGGACACACATCAATGAAATTCACGGAACTGCCGGACTACGATCTTCCCGGTGGAACGGTCACCGAGTGGACCCCGGTCGCAGCCACCGACCCCGCCCAGTGGGACGACGACGCACGCCCACTGACCTACGAGCACGAGGACCACATCATCCGCGCGGCGCGTGCCCTCGATCGCGGTGACGCCGAGAGCTCCTGGTTGGGAGCGGTATTCGTCATCGATCGACGACTGGACGAGGACGCGCTGGAGCGCGCTCTGCTGACCTGGGTCCGACGCCATGAGGCATTCCGCACAACGGTGTCGTCGGTCGGCGCGGGCTCGACCGTCCAGGTCGCGCGGCGAACTGCGAGCGCGGAGACCATCTCGATCCGCCGACAGCCCGCTCGAACGGTGGGTGCGGACAGCATCCACGCACACCTCGTCGACAGCTTCGACAGTCGGCTCTCCCCCCTGGTGTGGCCACCATGTACAGTCACGACGATCTCCGACACCGATCGATATCGCGACGACGGGTTCCTCCTCGTCTTCGCTGCCGATCACTCGGTCATGGACGCGTACTCGATGTTTTTGTCCATCAACGAGTTACGCACCATGTACGACGCTGAAGTCGACGGAACCGAGCACGGTCTGCCGCCGATAGGGAGTCACGTCGACTTCAGCGCGGTCAACCGCAGATCCGGTGAGGAGTTGCCCGCAGATCATCTCGCGGTGGCGAGGTGGCGCCGGCTCCTCGAAGCCACCGGCGGCCGGTTGCCCGGCCTCGATCTCCCGTTGATCGACCCGCCCGCCGCGATCGGTCCACTGCCTGAGAATGCGCGCGAGGTGGACGATCGACAGCACGGGTGGGCCCAGGTCGTGGCCACCGCCGACCAGATGTCAGCATTGGGCGCGATGTGCCGTGCGGCGGGACACTCCACCCAGGCGGCGGTGATCGCCGCGCTCGCCCTCGCGAACCAGGAATTGACGGGCAGTTCCTGCCTACGTGCGGTGATGCCCATGCACACCCGACACGAGGCACAGTTCGTCGAGTCGGTGGGCTGGTACGTCGGTCTGGGCCCCTTGCAGGTCGACCTGACCGGAGCCGCGACCATCTCCGATGCCCTGGCCGCAGCGGCGGCCGGGATCGCCGAGGCCAAACAGACGTCGCGGCTCCCTTACCCGCGGATCGCACAGTTGCTGGGGACATCCGCCGAACCAGAGTTCGTCGTCTCCTACCTCGATCTCCGATTCGTCCCCGGAGCGTCGAACTGGCCGCGCTGGCAGGCACAGACACTTCGGGGCACCTCACGGTCGGACACCGAGGTGTACCTCTGGGTCGCGCGGACGCCGACCGGTCTGACGGTGTCGACGCGCCACCCCGGCACCGCGACCGCCGCGGCCAGTGTGCGCCTTCTCATCGACACCGCGTCGGCGATCGTGGCGTCGGTACTCGGCACCCGATTACCCGACCGCAGCGGCGGGATGTTCGACGCCGACCCGATGACCGCCGGCACCGAGCGACAGCCCGCCTGACGACGAAGGACTGACCCAGTGAAGATCACCGCACTGCACCAGTGGACGCCCGACCCCGGAAGGGCCTATCTGTGGCGGCCCACGCCCGCCTGTCTGGCGGCGGCGGCCGACGCACCCGTGGCGGATGGACCCGTGACGTTCCTGGCCGAAAACCACGTCCGCAGTGCACATCTGGCGCACACACGCGGCACACCGCACCGTGCTTATCTGGGATCCGGCACCCAGCTCGACGGCACCCTGGACGTCGAGGCCATGACCAGTGCACTCACGGCCTTCGTCTGTCGGCACGCGATCCTGCGCAGCTGGTTCGAGTCCGACGGACCCACGGTGCTTCGCCACGTGGTGGGCGCAGACGACGTCGCGTTCGAGGTCGAGGAACTGGGACTGCTCGACACCCCGGACGCGATCGATCGTCACCTCCGCCATCGCTTCGAGGCCGAGACCCGCAGTGACACCTTCCCCGGCCTGGCATTCGGAGTGATCGCGCATCACGACGGATTCGCGATGTACCTCGGTTGCGATCACGCGCTCAGTGACGGGGCCTCGCAAGCCCTGGCGCTCGCCGAGCTGGCGGAACTCTACGAGAGCGCGGTCGACGGCGATGTGAGGGACGGAGAGACGTGCGAGCACGCGCGGTCGGCCCCGGCTCCGGGCGACTACCTCGAGTACGCCGTCGCGGAGGCGGCGATCGCGCGCGATCACGGCACCGAGTCACCGGAGTTCATGGAGTGGAGAGACACGTTCGCCCGCAACGGTCTTCGAATGCCTACGTTCCCACTGGATCTCGGGCTGGCACCGGGCGAGACCGCGCCGGTGGCGCCATTGGAGATGGACATCCTGGACAGGGTCGGTATCGATGGCTTCGACAAGGTCTGCAAGTCCGCTGGGGGCAGTTTCCTCTCGGGGATCTACGCCGCGATGGCGATCACCGGCTACGAACTGGGCTGTGGTCCACACCATTACGGGATGACGGTGCTGAACACACGGGCATTGTTACCGCATTTCGCCCGTTCCCAGGGCTGGTTCTGCGCATTCGCCCCCGTGGAGATCGATCTCGGCCCGAACGCGGATTTCACGGGACTGCTGCCGTCCGCCCATACGGCCCAGCAGCGGACCAAGCGACTCGCGACCGTACCGGTCCAGTCTGCTCTGGCCGCGATGATCGCGGCCGGCGCCACCACCGACGATGTGGTGTCGGCGCCCAATCTGCTGTCCTACATCGATTTCCGATGGTTCCCCGGTGATGGATCGCCGGCCTATGACCGCGGCGTCATCTTCACCGGCGAGGGCCGCACCGCCAATGCATCGGTGTGGATCAACCGCGACCACGAAAGGTTGTATCTCGGGAGCCAGACTCCGGATACATCGTTCGCCCAGCGTCAGGTCCACCGCTACTTCGGCCACCTGTGCGAGGTCATCGCCGACGTGGCAAGCAGCGGCGATCATCGCATCGTCGAGCCGACGGATGCCGCCGATCTCACCGGCATCCCCACCGACGTTCCCACTCACACCGACGACCACGCCCCGACGCACCTCGAGGAGCATCGCCTTGCACGTCACGACCATTGACCACTACCGGCCGGCACCCGGCGAGTTCCTGTCGTGGTCGGTCGATGCCTCCGGCAGCGTGGCACAGCCGTCTCGGGTTCCACCGTCGTTCAATCAGAGTGTCCATCTCTCCGGCGCCGACGATCACAGCACATGGTTGGCCGCATCGTTCCGGGTCTCGGGGCGGATCGATCGGGATGCGCTCGCCCGCGCCTACCACGCCCTCATCACCCGGCACGGAACCCTGCACAGTTCGTTCACCAAGCGGGACAACGGAGTGACCCGCGAAGAGCATGATCCCCGCACCTTGGTGCTGACCGAGAACCCGGGAGTCCGGGCGACCAGCCCGGCGGCACTGCAACAAGCCGTGTGGGCAACGCTCGACGCGGCATGCCACCCGTTCGGGTTCCCGGCCTACCTCCTCGCTGCGATCGACCGGCGCGATCGCTCGACGATCCTGTGCGGATTCGACCACGCCCACGTCGACGCCTACTCGATGTCGATCATCATCGACGACCTGCACACCCTGTACGAGGGTTTTCGGGGTGCGACAGAAGATGCCCGCCCCCAATGTCTCCCGATGAGCGGCAATTTCGTCGACTACTGCGCGGCGGAGGCGGAGATGACCGAGGTCGGACCGTCCGACCCGCGACTGCTCTCCTGGTTGCGCTTCTTCGACGATCACGGAGGCGGCCCACCCACCTTTCCGCTCGACCTCGGCCTGGGTGCGGGCGAACGCGCGCCGCAGGGCGCCGACGTACGCCCGCTCCTCGACGCGGCCTCGACCGAGCGGCTGGCCGGCCTGTGCCGACGCAACGGATGCAGCACCTACGGCGGCGTCCTCTCCGCCATGGCCCACGCGGTTCGGCGCCTCGGCGGCGGACCCGAACTGGCACTGCTGTTCCCGATGCACACCCGACGCAGCGAACCCTGGCACAACGCCGTCGGCTGGTTCACCACCAACGCGCCGATCAGCGTCGTCGGCACCGACGACCTGCGGGACACCCTTCGGCGTACCGGCCCGGAACTTCGGCGCGCGATGCGCCTCGGCGGCGTCCCCATCCCCCAGGTGATCAGCGCTCTCGGCGGGTTGTCCCGGGTGCGCGACGACATCTTCATGGTCTCCTACGTCGACTACCGCGCCGTCCCGGGTGCGGCCATCCACGACGAGATCGACGCGCAGCACATCTCCAATGTCACCACCGCCGACGATGCCCAGTTCTGGATCTCCCGGACGATCCGCGGGTTGTCCATCCGCAGCCGCTACCCGGACACCGATATGGGTCGCGCGACGATCACCGAGTTCCTGGCGGAGGTCCGCGGCATCCTCACCGAGGCCGTGGACGCACGCTCGGTTCCGCCCGCGGGTCTTTCCAGTGTGACCTCGGACGACCTCGGTCAGTCGCCGGTGAACGCCCTGGCGTAGAGACGACGCGACTGAGGTGCGCACGGGACAACTCGTCGGGTCCCGGGAGATCAGGCCTCACGGTCGCGTCGTCGGATGCCTGTGGGCGCGGTGGGCAGTCGCCACTTGAACACGAGCCCCGCCAGCCGCAGGCCGGTGGCGACGATCGTCCCGACCACCAGCCAGAACCAGACGGGAACCGCGGTGTAGGTTCCCCCCACCGCGACGACCCCGGCGCCGAGCAACGCGGGCACCGCGTACAGGTCCGCGGGTTGCAGGAGCAAGGGGATGTCGTTGGTGATGACGTCACGGAGAATGCCACCGCCGACTGCGGTGAGCAGTCCGACGAGCGTTGCGGCGAATGCGCTCACGTGCTCGTCGATCGCGATCGCCGCGCCGCTGGTGGCGAAGACGCCCATGCCGATCGCGTCGAACAGCAGGACGCTGCGGCGCAACTGCGCGAAGGTCGGATGGAAGAAGAACACGACGACACTCGTCACCGCGCCGATGACGATCGGCGGCCAGTTCTGAATGGACGACGGTGGCGTGACACCGAGCAGGACGTCGCGGAGGATGCCGCCTCCCACCCCGGTGAGCGCGCCGACGGTGACGATGCCCCAGAGATCGAAATCCTTCCGTACGCCGAGGAGTGCTCCCGACGCAGCGAAGACGGCGATACCGACGTCATTCAGGATCTCTTGCAGCACCCGATCATCGTGTCAGTCGGGAGAGCGCACAACAACGACCGCCCCGGGTGTCCGAGGCGGTCGTTGTCGAAGATGTCGTCGCGATCCCTACCGGGACCGGAGAGATGCGCTCAGCGGCGGTCCAGGTCGATGATGCCGGCCTTGGCAGCCTTCACCAGACGACGAGGGATGCGCTGTGCAACGCCGTTCACCTTCACCTCTTGCAGTGCCGGGTTGTCCGCTTTCCACTGCGAACGGCGGCTGCGGGTGTTGGCCCGCGACATCCGGCGCTTCGGTACAGCCATGGTTGAGCCCTTCTCCTACGTGTAAGTCTTCTACGGTGTGTCGAGGCCTGTCTCGGTCCCACGACGATGGCGGCGAAGCCGGTCAGGCGCGACACACAACCTCACCAGACTACCGGGCCGATCCCCTTTGCTCCAAAACGAGCCGTTCGACCTCCGGCTCGCGCCCTCAGGTCGACGAGGCGAACGCTCCGACGACCATCAGGACCAACGCCAGGAGCAGGAACAACACGACGATCGCGATGGACACCCAGCCGAGGATCACACCGGCTTTCGCCATTCCCTCGCCATCCTGGGTTCCGGCCGATGCGGCGATCTCGTCGCGCGCGGAGTTGCCCAGGATCACCGCGACCACCCCGAGGACACCCGGGCACACCGCGAACGACCCGATGCCGCAGATCAGCGCCGCGATCGACTTCCCGTTCGTCTGCCGAACGACCGGATACCCCATTCCGCCGTACGGGGAGCCGTAGCCCGCGGCGCCGTACTGCGGGACACCCGGTTGGGTCCCGAACCCCGGCTGGGTCCCGAACCCCGGCTGGGCCCCGAACCCGGCAGCGCCGTAGCCCGGCTGACCGTACTGTTCTCCGGGGACCTGGCCGTACTGCTGGTTCCCGTACGGCTCGCTCCCGTACTGCTCGTTTGCGTGCTGCTGTGAGCCGTCGGGTGCCGCCCCGTACGACAGTGGCGAACCGTATGACGGGGTCGGATCGGTCAAGGGGGTCGGATCGGTCGACGGAGGCGGATCGGTCGACGGGGTCGACGGGGTCGAGTCGGCGGGTGGTGTCGGGTCACTGCCGCCTGGTGTACCGCCGGTCGGATCGGTCATCTCCTACCACCTTTCGGCGAGCGCGAAGGCCCGCACTCGCTCGCCAGTCGTTTCCAGCCTAGTGTCCGGATTCGTCAAGGAGTCGACCGTCGTCAGGCGTGCGCGAGGTCGGCGGCGACACTGAAACCCAGGAACACGAGAACGATCACCATCAACACCAGGGCGACCGCACCGGTGATGATGCCTGCGAGCGCCATCCCGGCACCCGTCCGGAGCCCACCCGAGTTCGCGATGTCGCGACGCGCCAGGACACCGAGCACGACGGCGACGATCGGGATCGGCACCGCCAACCCGCTGCAGAAGAGGACGAGGGGCAGCGACAGCACTCCGCAGATCAACGATGCGGTGGCGCGACCGTCGGTCTGTGGCGTCATCGCTCCCGGCACACCGAACGGCTGACCAGCGTAGGGCTGACCACCGTGGGCCGCAGCGCCGTACGCCTGCCCGTACTGCTGGTTCGGGTACGGGGCGTTCGGGTACGGCTGATTCGGGTACGGCTGCTGGTTCGGATACTGCTGATTTGGGTACGGGGCATTCGGGTACGGCTGACCCGGGTACGGCGCGTCGGGGTTCGGTGGCGACTGCCCGAACGGGCTCCGACCGTACACAGGATCTGACGACCCGTACGGATCGACAGGAGGGACGTCGCTCCACTCGCCGTCGGACGGCTGCCGCCGATGCGGATCTTCCGGATAGGTCACCGAACCCCCTCATCTCACGTGACGCGGCGAGTGCTCCCACCCGGCGGACGCCACTGAATGTCCGCTCCAGCCTAGTGAATACACTCGAGCGGTGTCAGGCGTGGTCTCGGGCTTCACCGTCATCTTCATCATGGTGGGGATCGGCTGGTTCCTCGGCCGAACTCGCGTCCTGGGCGACAGCGCGCACGAAGTGCTGTCGCGGCTCGTGTTCTTCGTCTGCACCCCGGCGCTGCTGTTCCATTCGCTGGTGACGTCGGACCTCTCGGTCATCTTCTCGAAGACCCTCGTGATCGCCGGCGGGAGTGCGTTGGCGATCGGCGCGATCTACATCGTCATCGCCCGTCTGTGGTTGCGCCGCGCGATCCCCGAGCTCGCGATCGGCGGATTGGCGTCGTCGTATGTCAACAGCGTCAATCTCGGTCTGCCCATCGCCATCTTCGTGCTCGACGACGCATCGTTCATCGCACCGCTCCTGCTGTTCCAGATCCTCGTGTACTCGCCGATGGCACTGATCACCCTCGACCTCAGCGTCACCGACCCGGCACTGGGTCACGCCTCGCCGAAGACGACCCTGCGGGACGCGGTCATCGCGCCGTTGACCAACCCGATCGTTCTCGGTGGGGTGACCGGACTCGTCGTCTCGACGACCGGCTGGCTACCGCCGACGGCGATCCTCGAGCCGATGAAGATGCTCGGCAATGCCTCGGTCCCGGCCGCGCTGCTCGCATTCGGACTCTCGCTGACGGGCGCGTCGATCTTCAAGAAGGGCCAGAGTCCACGCCGCGACATCGCGCTCGCGTCCGTACTGAAGATCGTCGCCATGCCTGCGCTCGTCTATGTGGTGGCGCGATTCGGCTTCGGCGAGACCGGCCACCAACTCTTCGCCCAGGTCGTGATCGCCGCACTGCCGACCGCGCAGAACGTCCTCGTCTACGCGACGCGGTATCGGCGCGCTCAGATCATGGCCCGCGACACCGCGCTCATCACGACACTCGGATCGATTCCGGCAATCGCGGTGATCGCCGCATTGCTCGCCTGATCGCGCCGCCGGCACGGACCGACCTCACATCCCCGGTCGCTTGCGGTCCTTGCGCTTGACCTCGACGCCACCCATCAGCGCAAAGCCCACGACCCGCACCGTCGGTGCGCCGGGCACCCCGGGTCCGCCCGCTCGCCCCCCGAATCCACCCATCACCGCCCAGCCCCCGATCTCGACGGTCACGTCCGGCGGCACGGTGATGTCGATGCCACCCATGACGGAGGTGCAACGGATGGTGAGAACCGGTGCGGTCCACTCGACCTCGCGCAGATCGATCTCCACGCCACCCATGATGGCGGTCGCGGTGAGTGTGTCCGCGACGACGGCATTTCCACGAACCTCGGTGCCGGACAGCAGTGCGAGACGGTGCAGAACGGGTCGCCGTCCTGCGGCCGGCGCGACCCGGCTCACCGACGTCTCGCCGACAAACGGCATGGGTACACCCAGCTGGCCCACCGGGAGATCGTCGGTGAGATCGTCGAGTTCACCGAACGTCTTGGCGGCGGCCGCTTTACCGGCTCGCTCCTCGTACTCGACAGGCGACAGACTGCCGCGCGCCATGGCTGCGGAGAGGATCTGATGGACGAGTTCACGGTCGGCATCGGCGGCGCGCAACCGCGCGCGACGATCGTCAGGGGCCGGCAGGTCATCGGGCGACGTCACAGTGATCGAGCCTAGTGGCCGCTCATCGACCAGACCACCCTGAGAACGTGCGCGCGCAGACCGGCCGTCGGTTCGGGGAAAACCCCGACGACGACCCCGAGGTCACCGCCGACGACCCCGCCGTGACCGCAGATAGTCGCCGACCACGGCGGCGCCGAGTCCATCGATGTCCGGTGCGACGACACGTCCCCCGATCCGGCGGGCGATCTGGTCCATGAAGTGCGCGAGACCCGGGTCCTCGCCGAGCCGGAAGAAGGTCACCTGCGCACCGAATCGTGCGACGTGGTCGAGTTCGCGAACGGTGAGCGCGATCGTCTGAGGGTGTGGCGGGTAGAAGAAGAACGGCTCACCGCTCGGGTCGAGGTGCGCCGTCGGTTCGCCGTCGGTGACCACCAGGACCACCGGTTGGGCGTTGGGGAACCGCCGCAGGTGCCGTTGGGCGAGCAGAAGCGCATGGTGTAGATTGGTGCCCTGCTCCATCCGTGGCTGCAGCCCGGTCAGTTCGGCGATGTCGATCGACCGCGCATAGCGCCCGAAGGCGATCAGATGCAGTTCGTCGCTGCGGAACCGGGTCGAGATCAGGTGGTTCAGCGCGATGGCGGTGCGTTTCATCGGAGTCCACCGACCCTCCATCTCCATGGAGAACGAGGTGTCGACGAGAAGGACGACGGCAGCCTGGGTTCGCGCCTCGGTCTCGGCGACCTCGACGTCGCGCACATCGATCCGGACTCCGGACCGGGCCATCTCACTCGACATCAGTGACGGCTCGTCACTTTCGGAGATGGTGCGCAGCACGGCATTCGACACGGTTCGGGTGACATCCCAGGGGTCGGTGTCGCCGAACTCCCACTCGCGCGATGCGCCGGTCGGTTCGCCCAGGGCGCCGGATCGGCGGGTCTGTCGATCCCCGCGCCCGGACAACTGCTCGGCGATGTCACGGAAGATGGACTGCCCCAACTGGCGCATGGCCTTCGGGCTCAGCCGCAACTGTCCGTCGGAGGTGCGATCGAAGAACCCCTCCTCCGACAGCGCCTTCTCCAGTTCCGCGAGCCGACGCGCATCGACAGCGGCCTCGTCGCCGAGTTGCCGTGCCAGAGCGTCGAGATCGATGTCATCCATCTGGGCACCCGCGTACTGCTGCGAGAGTTGCTCGCTGAGCGCCTCGAGTTCGGAGATGTCGCGGAGCGCGGCGGCACCCTCCCCCAGCCCCATCGGCTGATCACCCGAGAACGACTGGGCGTCATCCCAGTTCAAACCGGGCCTAGCCTGTCGCAGAGACGAATCCATCTGCGCCAGTTGACTCATCAGCTCGGGCGACCCGAATGCCTGTTGGGCCAGCTGGTCGAGCTCGGCGCGTTGCTCGGGGGTCAGCGAGTTGTAGAACTGCTGCGCGGCGGCCGCCCGCTGCGCCAGCGAATCGATGAGTTCCTCGGTGCTGCGCGGATTCTCCGGAAAGAAGTCCCCGTGCTCGTCCATGAACTTCTCGAACTTGTCGCTCGTGTCCTCACCACGGTTGTGGGCGTCGAGCAACTCGTTGAGATCCTTCAGCATCTCCGAGACACGCTGACGGTCACCCTCGTCGGCACCCTCGAGTGCCTCCTTCATCCCGGCGAAACGCTGATCGAGCAGTTCCCTCCCGAGGAGGTCCTTGATCTTGTCGTAGTCCTCACGGGCCTGCGGACTGCGCCAGTTGTACTCGGAGAGTTCTTCGACGGCCTGCGCCGTCGACGGCGGGAGACTCCCGATCTGCATCTCCGCGAACCGGGCGTCGTCGTCGAGGTCGCGGGCGAGCTGCTTGCGTTCCTCGAGCACGGCCCGGTCGAGCAGTTCACGGATCTCGGCGAACGTCCCGTCGAGGTTGCGCTTTTTCAGCATCTCCTGCCGCCGACGGTTGATCTGCTCGCGCAGCTTGTCGAGGCCGCGCATGTCCTGCGTTCCGCGGCGCAGGAACTCACGCAGCGCACGCTGCGGCGATGCCCCCGCCATGACGTCGTCGCCGATGTCACGCAACGCCTCACGCAGATCGACCGGCGGCGCGAGCGGATCCGGGCCGCCGGCGTACCGCTGGTACCGGGAACGGTGAAATGTCTTGCGGGCCATGATTCGTGCCCCTCAGTCGGTCGTGTCGGGAGTCAGCCGTAGATCGTCTGCCCGGTCTCGTCGGCCTCTTTGCCGATCCGCCGGGCCAGGAACAGACCCTCCAGCGCGAGTTCGACGGCGCTGGCGCGCTCACCGTCGGACTCGGCGTCGAGTCTCTCCGTGATCTGGGCCAGCACGTCGGATGTGGTGTCGGGGTCCGGGATCGAACCGAGCAGGTCGGCGGCGGTGACGCGGTCACCGGTGACCACGGGTTCACCGCTCTCCAGTGCGTCGACGAGCGGCGCCATGTCGATACCGCCGAGGTGTGCGCGCACGGTGTCGGCCACCGACTTGCGCATCAGGTGCTCGAGGATCTCGAGTTCACGACCCTCCTCACCGGATTCGAATTCGACCTTGCCCCGCAGGACCTCGATCACCGACTCGAGGTCGACGACACGCGCGACCGGCACCTCCTCGCCCATCACGGTGGCGCGGTGCAGCGCGGCTGCAGCAACGGTCTCGGCGCCGGCGATCGAGAATCGGGCCGAGACACCCGATCGCTGATCGATCGACGGGTGGTCACGTGCATATCGGGTGAACCGCGCGAGGATCTCGGTCACGAAGGTCGGTACGGTCGCGGTCAGGTCCGCCTCCTGCTCGATGACGGCGATCTCGTCGTCGAGTTCGAGCGGATAGTGCGTGCGGATCTCGGCACCGAAACGGTCCTTGAGCGGGGTGATGATCCGGCCGCGGTTGGTGTAGTCCTCCGGATTCGCGCTGGCCATCACCAGCACGTCCAGCGGCAGGCGCAATGTGTAGCCGCGGACCTGGATGTCGCGCTCCTCCATGACATTCAACATGGACACCTGGATGCGTTCGGCGAGGTCGGGCAGCTCGTTGATCGCAACGATGCCGCGGTGCGCACGCGGGATGAGACCGAAGTGGATGGTCTCGGGGTCACCGAGGCTGCGTCCTTCGGCGACCTTCATCGGGTCGATGTCGCCGACCAGATCGGCCACCGACGTATCCGGTGTGGCGAGCTTCTCGCTGTATCGCTGGCTGCGGTGGCGCCATTCGATCGGCAGGTCGTCGAGCAGATTCGCCGCCTTGCGGATCGACGCGGGCGTGATCGGCTCGTAGGGATGTTCTCCCAGATCCGACCCGGCGATGACCGGTGTCCACTCGTCGAGGAGCAGCACGAGGGTTCGCAGGATGCGTGTCTTGCCCTGACCGCGTTCGCCGAGCATCACGACGTCGTGACCGGCGATCAGTGCCCGTTCGAGCTGTGGGATGACGGTCGCCTCGAATCCGACGATGCCGGGCCACGGATCACGGCCGTCACGCAGTGCACCCAGCAGGTTGTTGCGGATCTCGTCGCGCACGCTGCGCTGAATATGGCCACTGGCACGCAGCTCACCCAGGGTGCGGGGCGAGGGATGGCGGGTTTCGGTGGTCTGAGAGGTGTGTGTGGTGAAGTTCTCCTCTGGCACCTTGTCCACGGTACTCGCCTCGGCCCGGAGGCGGATCGCTCTCAGCGGCGCACTGGTCGGCCCGCACGCGGGGCCCATGCCGGGTCACGGCCGATGAACCCGGCAAGCCGGACCACCGGATCGGCGTCGTCGGGTACCGGCACCGCGGCGCCGTACTGTCCCGATGATCGCAACAGTTCCTCCATGCCGACCATGCCGTCGAGCAGTTGCCCGGCGAACGTCGGGTCGAGGCCCGACGGACGACCGGCGGCAGCAGCGAGGTCCCAGGTGTGCATGAACACGTCGGCGGTGTAGAACCGGTCGACAGCATCGGCGAGCCGGTGCTCCCCCGCCATCGGATGGGTGAAGGTGTCGTCGGCCGACGGGCCGTCGAGCAGGTCCTGGACCGCTGCGGAGTGGGCACGCCAGGCGGCGACGGGGTCGTCGGCGACGTCCGGTCCCGCCGGCAGAGTCACTCCCCCGCCGGCGAGGAAGCCGGGGAACCACTCGACGAGGTGGGCGACGACGTCACGCGCCACCCACCCGTCGACCGGCGTCGGGGCGTCCCACTCCGACACGGCGGCAACCTGTTCGGCGAACCCCTCGGACACGGCGCGATGACGGTCGGCCGGCGACAGGTCGACGATCGACTCGGTCATCGGATCAGACCTCGCCCGAGCCGAGGAGGTCGTCGAGCGCGGCGTAGCCCTCGTTGACACCGACCTCCATGCCGGACGCGAGCCACCCATCGCGGGCCTCGAAGCTGTCACACAACGACTGTGCGTGCAGCCGGGTGTTCCCGTCGCCGAGGTCCTCGAACCACAGTGACTCGAGTGCGACCTGGTCGGGCATCCCCTCGAAGGTGAAGGTCTGCACGATCTTGTCCTCGGAGACCGTGTGGAAACACCCCCGGAAGCCGTACTCCTGGCCGTCGTGCTCGCTGACGTAGCGCCAGCTGCCACCGTCGCGGACGTCCCAGTCGATGATGCGGCTGGTGATCGCCGACGGCCCCACCCACCGGATGAACAGTTCCGGGTCCGTGTGAGCCTTCAGCAGCTGAGCCGGGGTGCCCCGGAAGTCGCGGGTGATGCGGATGATGGGCACATCCTTGTCGGCCTCGATCGCGGCCTCGGGATAGCGGGTCTGCACTGCACTCATGACGCCTTTCCTTTCTTTCGCGGTTTCTCGTCCTCGCGACGGTGTGCCGCGGGGCCGTCGTTCATCTCCGCGAGCAAAGCGTCGAGGCGTTGGTAGCGCTCCTCGGCCTGCCTGCGGTAACGCTCGATCCACTTGGTCATGAGGTCGAACACCTCCGCTTCCAGATGGACCGGGCGGGTCTGGGCCTCCCGGGTTCGGGTCACCAGGCCGGCGTCCTCGAGCACCTTGAGGTGCTTGGACACCGCCTGGAGGCTGACGTCGTACGGCTCGGCCAGCTGACCCACCGTCGCGTCGGACACCGCCAACCGGGCGACCAAGTCGCGCCGCGTCGGGTCCGCCAGGGCGGCGAACATCTTGGACAGCTCGTCGGCCACGTCGTCCTCCTCAACCGTTCGGTTGAATAAGACTCTGCGCCGTCGCGCGCCCGTTGTCAACCCTTTGGTTGAATACGATGCCGGCAGCGGCCCGTCGACGAGTTCGTCCCCCGGTCGTCCACGTCGCTCGCGAGAGGGCGAGCGGCGGTCAACCGGGGGACGAGAGTCGAACCGGGTGTGAGATCAGGCGGGGCCGAGCGGTTCGTCACCACGCAGCGTGATGCGATGCATGACGCGGCGGGTGTCGCCGTAGTCGCGATTCGCGTAGTGCAGGGTGTTCCGGTTGTCCCACATGACGATGTCGCCGAGACGCCATCGATGCCGGACGATGTGCTCGGGCTTCGTGATGTGCGCGTACAGGAGGTCCAGGATTCCCCTGCTCTCCGCCTCCGACACCCCCTCGATGTGCGAGGTGAAGCCCGGGTTCACGAAGAGGGACTTGCGTCCCGTTTCCGGGTGCACTCGGACGACGGGGTGCGAGACCGGCACCAGTTCGGTGACTTCCTCCCCGTCCCAAGTGTTTCCACGACCACCTCGGCGCTGCTTGAGGTAGTAGCCGAAGGCGCGGTTGCCGTCGTGGACGGCCGTCAGCTCGTCGACCAGACGGCGGACCGGCTCGGACAGCGAGAGATAGGCGAGCTCGGCATCGGCCCAGTTGGTGTCACCGCCGTTGCGGGGCAACACGATCGGACGCAGGATCGACCCCATCGGCGGACGCGGCATGAACGTGACATCGGTGTGCCACACGTCGGCGAAACCGTCGTCGGAGCTGTCGAGCGCGTAGACCTCGCCCGGGACGTCTCCGCTGTTCCACACCGGATGACCGGCCGTGAGATCGCCGAGACGACGGCCGAACTCGATGTGTGCGGCGTCGTCGATGTGCTGATCGCGCAGGACGACGACCTTGTAATCGACCAGCGCCTGACGGATGGCACGCACCTCGTCGTCCGATGACGACGCGACATCGACACCGCGGATCTCGGCACCGAAATGCGGACCGAACTCGTCGACGTCGAGTTCGACACCGGAGGAGACGATCCCGGAGGAGACGAGGCCGCCACCGGCGGTGAACTCAGGAGCGGAGACGGGGTGAGAGGTGATGGTCATGACGGTTCCTTCGTGGATCGATACGAGCAGGGCGGGGTCCGGGCGCTGCGGGCGGTGAGCCGTGGTGCGATCCGTCCGACCAGTTCATCGAGTGGGCCGTCATCTGCCGGGAGGGGAGGTACCCGACCCGACCGACTCCCCCGCCGGCGCGTGCTGCGGACGGCGACATGCGGCCGAGGCGCTGAGCAGGCGATGCGGAGGAGGTCACCCGTACTTTGTAACCGGCGGACGCCGTGGCGGACAGGGTTAGCCGCACGGTGAGGAAAACACCTCCGACTCGGTCTCCACGGCCCGGCGGCCGTCCCACACCGTCGAAGGTCCGGAGCGGGGGACCGTGCCGACCCGTCAGGCTGCTGCGGCCTCCTTGACCGCCGCACCCACCTCGGCGCGCAACGCCGCATACTCCGGCGAGCCCCGGAGTTCGTCGGCACTGACACCGGCACGCGGGAGGGGTGACGGGATGTCGAGCGCCACTCGTCCGGGCCGCCTGGTCAGCACGACGATCCGGCTGCCCAGGAAGGCCGCCTCGTCGGCACTGTGCGTGACGAACACGTTGGTGCGCCCCAGGTCTGTACTCACCGAGCGCAGATCCTCCTGCAGCCGTTCCCGGGTGAGCGCGTCCAGCGCGGCGAACGGTTCGTCGAGCAGCAGGAGCGAGGTCTCCGCCGCCAGCGCCCGCGCGATGGCCACGCGCTGTTGCTGTCCGCCGGATATCTCCCAGATACGACGGTCGGCGGTGTCGTCGAGACCCACCCGCGCGAGGAGTTCGTCGCGGCGCGCAGCGCGTCGATCCTTGGGCACCCGTGCATAGCGCAGGGCCAGATCAACGTTGCCGCCCACCGTCTTCCACGGGAACAGCCGCGGCTGCTGGAAGACGACGCCGGAGGTGAGGCCGGGCAGCGGCTGTCCCCCGGAGACCTCGACGTCGCCGACTGTCGCGGACTCGAATCCGGCGATGAGGCGCAGCAGGGTGGATTTGCCGCAGCCCGACGCACCCACCAGCACGAGGAACTCCCCCGGCGGGATGTCGAGGTCGACCGGGCCGACCGCGGTCACCGCACCCGCGCCCTGGCCGTAGGTCTGCGACACGTTGCGCAATGCGATGGCACCACGCAGGTCGGGACCTGCGGCGGGGCGATCGGCCTCGACGATGCGGGCATCACTGCTGTTCGACGACACCGGGCAATCCCTTGGTGTAGATGGCCTTCTGGAAGGTGTCCAGCGGCGGCGCGGACGGGATCTGCTGCTGCTCGGCGAGGAACTCCGCTGCGCTGTACAGGTTCTCGGCGACATTGCCGGGATTGCCCTCGGTGCCCAGCCAGGTCGGCGAGGTCAGTTCGGCCACGGTCAGGTATGTCCCCTGCTCGAGCTGGTCAGCCGCATCCTCGGGGGTGGTCCCGAGTTGCGCTGCGATCGCCTGGGCAGCTGCGTTCGGATCGTCCTTGATGAGGGTGAGGGCCCGGGCCTGGACCTCACGCCACTTGTCCACGGCCTCCGGATGTTCGGTCGCGAAGGACGACGACACGACACCGAGATCCAACGTCGGCTTGCCCGCGGTGGCGAGTTCACGGCTGGCGATGATCGTCTTGCCCGTCTTGCGGAGCTCGTCCAGGGTCGGGAGCCAGGTGTAGACGGCGTCGACATCGCCACGCTGCCAGGCGGCGAGCGATGCCTGCGGCTGCAGGTCGATCAGGTTGACGTCCTTGGGATTCACGCCCGCCTGATTGAGCGCGGCGAGCAGACTGTAGTGCGCGGTGGAGGCGAAGGCCGTGGCGACCCGCTTGCCCTTCAGGTCGGCGACGGTGTTGATCCCGGTGCCATTACGCGCCACCAACGCCTCGTTGTCGCCCGCGACGTCGAGGACGAAGGCCACCTGGTACGGGATGTTCAGCGGCGCAGAGAGACCGCGCGCAACCGGGCTGGAACCGATGGCCGCGAAGTCGACCTCCTTGGCGACGAAGGCGGTGTTGATGTCGGCGCCGGAGTCGAACTTGGTCCACTTGATGTTGTAGTCCGGCAACGCTTCCTCGAGCCAGCGGTTGTTCTTGACGATGAGATCACCGCTCGGGAACGACTGGTAGGCGAGGCGGATCGTGGGTCTGCTGTCGTCGGACCCCGAATTGTCCACCGAGCAGCCGGCGATGACCATGACCAGCGCGGCGATGATGCCGAACACCGAGCTCAGCCGGCGTGCTCTCGAACGGTCATTCGTACGGTTGATTGTCATTGCGGTATCAGACCTTTCCGCGCCAGGGCACCACACGGTGCTCGATTACCCGAAGGATGCCGTCGATGATCAGTCCGGACAGACCGATGGCGATGATGCCGACCAGGACGACAGGTGTGTTGTTGTAGTTGCTGGCGTCTTTCACCACGCCACCGATGCCGGGAATGCCGTTGAAGAGTTCGGCGGCGACCACCGAGGAATAGGCGATGCCGACGGACAGGCGGATTCCCGTGAAGGTCTCCGGCAGCGCCGACGGGACGACGACGTCGCGGACCACCTCACGTCGCGACGCACCCAACGCCCGGGCCGCCTCGATCAGGCTGACCGGGGCCGCGCTGACCGCGGTCGTGGTGGCGACGGCGGCGGGTGGCAGCGCCGCGAGGGCGAGCAAGGTGATCTTCGGAGCCTCATCGATACCGAGCCAGATGACCAGCAGGAAGAAGTACGCCAGCGGGGGCAGCGCCCGCAGGAAGGTCAGCCACGGCTCCAGGAGACGTCGCAGCCAGCCGATCGTCCCCATCGCAAGGCCGAGCAGAACCCCTGCGACAACGCCGATCACGACGCCGGCGAACACGCGCCGCAACGTCATGTAGAGGTGTTCCCACCAGTAGTAGTCGGCATAGCCGCGCACACCGTCGTGGGTCGTGGACATGTCGATGAAGGCCTGCCAGACGGTACCCAGGCGAGGCACGAAGGTCTCACTCCAGATGCCACTGATCGCGATCAGCTGCCACACAAGGAGGAAGACGACCACCGACAGGAGCGGGAGGCCCACCCGCGTCGCCAGCGAACGCAGACGCGAATCCCCCGTCACGCGTGGGGCGCCGGGCCGCCTGCCACCGGCTTCCTCGGGCGTGATGTCGACAAACAAAGTCACCAGCAATGTCTAGCGGCCGGTCAACCGTACAGCCAGACTTTTCCTCAGCGTGACGCGAAGCTCGTCGCCGATGTGTATTTCGGCACATATCGTGCGAGGAGGAACGCACCGGCCGCCGACAACCCAGCGGCGGCGAACACGGCTGCCGCGAGTGGCGCGATCGCGGCGAGTCCCGCGATCGACAAGGGGCCGAGGAGGAACCCGGCGTCGTGCGACAACCGCCACACGGCGAGGAACTCCGCCCGCCCGTTCGCGGGGGCCACGTCGGCGCCCACGGTCATGATCACCCCGTTCCCGAACCCGCTGCCGATTCCGAGCACCACCGAGACCGCCGCCAGCGTGACCAGTGATCCGGTGAACGGGACGAGCAGATAGGCCAGTGCCAGCACGAGGATCGACGGGATCGCGACGAAGGTCCGGCCGAATCGGTCCATCAGGTGTCCGGCCGGATAGGCGCACAGGACGTCGACGCCCGCACCGAGGGCGAAGACGAGACTTGCTGTCGCGGCCGACAATCCGAGGTGATCGGTCCATAGCGGAAGGGTGGAGTCCCGCGCCGCACGGGCGATTCCGAGCAGTAGCGAGCCCATGCCCAGCGTGGCGAGAAGCCGCCGATGCCGCGAAAGTGTCGTCGCCAGACCCACCGCGGAATCCGACCGCTGCGCTCCGTCGGGATCTGGAAGACGCACCATGAGCAGCCCGGCGACCACCACCGCGACCAGCTGGACGACGAATCCGCCGCGGACACCGCCCAGGGCGATGGCCCCCGCCCCGACGACGGGACCGAGGAAGAACCCGAGGCGCATAGAACCGCCGAACAGTGACATCGCGCGGGCACGCCAGGCGAACGGGACAGCCAGCGACAGGTAGTTCTGTCTCGCCAAGCCCCACACGGCGTTCGCCAGGCCGACAGCGAGGATCCCGCCACACAACATCGCGATCGTCTGGGCGACGATGCAGAGCAGAACACCGCACACGGCGACCGCGCTCGCCAGGATGATCGATCGCCGCTCACCGAGCCGAGCGACGATCTGACCGGATCCCATGTCGCCCAGCACCTGGCCGAGGCCCACCACCGCAACCGTCAGTCCCGCCACCGCACCGCTCGCACCCATGTCGAGTGCGGTGAGAACCATGACGGGCGCGGCGGCCCCCTGCCCGATCCCATAGGCTGCCGCCGGGAGGTACACAGTGGACGCGAGCGACCGCAGCGGCCGCGCACCGAGATCGGCGATCGGCACACCGTCGTCGGTGTGCTCGACACGGCCGCGATCGCCGAGCGAGGTCATCCGAGGGCGGTTGCGACGCCACCGAGGACGGAGCGGTCACCCGCACCGTGTCCGCCGATACCGTAATTCCCGGCCAGCGTCTGCGCCGAGTAGTCGGTCCGGAACACGCCGCGCCGCTGCAGGATCGGGACGACCTGGTCGACAAAGTCTTCCAGGCCGCCCGGCAGGTAGGGAGGCATGATGTTGAAGCCGTCGGCCCCGCCGGCGTCCGCCCAGGCGATGAGATCATCGGCGATCTGCTCCGGCGTGCCCGCGATCGATCGGTGACCACGTCCCCCGCCGAGTCGACCGAGCAGCCCACGGACGGTCAGGTCCTCCTCCGTGGCGAGGTGACGCACCAGGGTGGACCGACTCTTCTGGCCCTCGATCTCGGACTCCGGCGGCAGCTCGGGAAGGCGGTCGTCGAGCGCCAGACCGGTGAGGTCGGTCCCGAACACCGCCGACAGCTGACGCAAAGCGTAGTCGGGCGAGATGAGGTCGGTGAACTCTTGTTCGAGTTCCCGTGCACGCTGCTCGGTGTCGGCGATGTAGGGCACGATCCCCGGCAGGATCTTGATGTCGGAGGCCCGCCGCCCGTGCCGCACCGCCCGCGACTTCAGGTCGTCATAGAACACACGGGCGTCGGCGATGCTGCGCTGTGCGGTGAACACGACCTCGGCGACCCGGGCGGCGAGCTCCTTGCCGGCATCCGAGGAACCGGCTTGCACCAGGACCGGCCTTCCCTGCGGGGACCGCGGGGAGTTGAGCGGACCGCGGACCCGGAAGTGCTCTCCTTCGTGATCGAGCGTGTGGACCCGGGCCGGGTCAGCGAAGACGGCGTCCTCCACATCGAGCACCAGGGCATCGGAGTCCCAGCTCTCCCAGAGCTTGACGACGACGTCGACGAACTCCTCGGCGCGGGCATAACGATCGGAGTGATCGGGCGTGTCGGGGCCGCCGAAGTTCCGGGCCTCGTCGGCCTGGGCAGAGGTGACGATGTTCCACCCCACACGCCCGCCACTGATGTGTTCGAGCGAATTGAAAGCGCGCGCGAGCGAGTACGGACTGTTGTACGTCGTCGAGGCCGTCGCAATCAGCCCGACGTGTCGGGTGTGCGTGGCCACGGCACTCAGCAGAGTCAGTGGTTCGAAGACCGACGGCGTGTTCCTCGCGATGTTCGGCCCTACCGCGAGGATGTCGGCGAGAAAGATCGAATCGAGCCTGCCACGTTCGGCGATCCGACCCAGTTCCACGAAATGATCCACATCGAGGAGGCGGTGACGATCGGTGCGCGGATGCCGCCACGCGGCCTCGTGGTGTCCGACCCCCATCACGAAGGCGTTGAGATACAGGTGTTGTGGCATCCGGTGAAACATCCTCTCGCACAGTCCCGTAGGGAACTTTCCCATGTCCGGACACGTCATCACAGATCGCGGCGGAGTCCGAATCTTTCGGTCACGATGATTCGATCAGCGCGATCCAAAGCCTCGCAGTAGGGCATGCGGGTCGCCTACGTTGCCGTGAGACGCCCGGCGTCGCTCACCTGTCCGGATTCGGCTCCACCACACGGACTCCGCCGCCGGCCACACGGCCCGTCACCACTTCACGGCACCAGCATGAGCTGTGCCTCATGGAAGGAACAACTCTTGCGAACAGCGAGTATTCGCGCCACCGTATCGATCGTGACGGCACTCGTCGTCGGCGTCGGGACACTGACGGCGTGCTCGTCGGAAGCGGCGAGCGAGAACGGTGTCACCACCCTGCGCTACCAGGGCTGGTCCCAACAGGTCACTCCGCCCGAACTGGCCGAGGCCCTCGGTTATTTCGACGGCAAGGTCAAACTGCAATGGGTGGGCAACACGATCAGCGGTCCGCAGGAAATCCAGCAGACCGCCACCGGTGAGACCGACTTCGGAGGCGCATTCGCTGGTGCGGTCGCCAAGCTCGCCACCGCCGGCGCGCCGATCAAGGCCGTCATCAACTATTACGGCGCCGACGAGAAGACCTTCACGGGCTACTACGTCCTCGACAGCAGTTCCATCAAGAAGCCCGAGGACCTGGTGGGCAAGAAGATCGGCGTCAACACGCTCGGCGGACAGAACGAGGCCGACATCTATACCGTGCTCAAGGGCAAGGGTCTGAGCACCGAGCAGATCAAATCCGCGCAACTGGTCCCGCTGCCGCCGCCGTCGATCGAGGATGCGTTGCGCAAGGGCCAGATCGACGCCGCCGCCCTGACCGGTCAGTTCCAGCAGCGTGCCGTCGCCGCCGGCGGGGTGCGGCCGGTCTTCACCGAGCCCGAGGCCTTCGGCCCGATCAACGGCGGACCCTACGTGTTCCGCAATGATTTCATCGGCAAGAACGAAGGTGCCGTCCGCACGTTCACGACCGGGGTCGCAAAGGCACTCGAATGGGAGCGCACGACCCCGCGTGAGGCAGTGGTCGCCAAGTTCACCGAGATCATCAACGCGCGAAAGCGCCCCAACGAGAACACCTCCACGCTGAAGTACTGGCTGTCGGTCGGCGTGCCGAGCAAGTACGGCGAGATCTCCGACACCGACTTCACCCGCTGGGAGGGATGGCTGCGCGACACCGGCGGCGTGGACGACAAGCTCGAGCCCTCCACGTTCTACACCAATGAGTACAACGATCTGCTCACCCAGCAGGGCAAGGACTGACCGGCGATGTCACCCCAGGACGGACGGCCACCCAAGATCTCCATCCGAGGTGTCAGCAAGGTCTTCGGCGACGAGAAATCCGCACGACGTACCGTCGCGCTGAGCGACATCGACCTCACTGTGTCCGACGGCGAGTTCCTGACCCTCGTCGGCCCCAGCGGATGCGGCAAGTCCACCCTGCTCGAGCTCATCGGAGGGCTCACGACACCGACGTCCGGAGCGCTCGAGCTCGACGGCGAACCGATCACGGGGCCCGGCCTCGATCGCGGAATCGTGTTCCAGCAGTATGCACTCCTTCCCTGGCGCACGGCGCAGGCCAACGTCGAACTGGGCCTCGAGGTCGAGGGGAGGCTGAAGAAGAAGGACCGGGCGGCACGAGCTCGCGAGGTCCTCGACCTCGTCGGCCTCGACTCGTTCCGCGACCGCTATCCGAACGAGTTGTCGGGAGGTATGCGCCAGCGTGTGGCCATCGCGAGAAGCCTCGCGTACGAGCCGAAGGTCCTGCTGATGGACGAACCGTACGCCGCGCTCGACGCGCAGACGCGCGAGCTGCTGCAAATCGAGTTGTTGCGGATCTGGGAACGCACCGGAGCGACCGTCGTGTTCATCACTCACGGCATCGAGGAGGCGATCTACCTCGGGCAGCGAGTGGCGGTGATGTCGGCGCGTCCCGGACAGATCAAGACCATTCTCCCGATCGACCTCGGGGACCGGTTCGCCGGCAACGACATCCGGTCCACTCCCACGTTCACTCGCTACCGGCACGAGGTGTGGGAACTGCTCCATCACGAGATCGCCCGGGCCGTCGGCCTCGAGTCGACCGGCGACATCACACCGAGAGAGGTGACCCACGATGGTCAGCACAGTCGAATCGCGTGACACGGTGACCGAGACCCCGGTGGCGGAACCAGGTTCCCTACCGTCGCCGCCGCCGCGCGCCGAACCCGGACGTGGTCGGACTGCGACCCTGCGGGCGCGGGCGATTGCCGTCCGATCCTCGGCGATCGTCGCGTTCCTCGCGCTGTGGCAACTCGCACCCACCTTCGGGTGGGTCGACAAGACATTCCTGTCGCCGCTGTCCGAGGTGCTCGCCGCCGCATGGGATCTCATTCTCAGCGGCGAGTTGTGGACCAACACCAGTGCGAGCCTGATCCGCTCGTTGAGCGGGTTCACGATCGCGGTGCTGGTCGCGGTCCCCGTCGGACTCCTGATCGCCCACTACAAAACCGTGAGCGAGATCCTCACCCCGCTGTTCACCGTCTTCCTGAACACCGCCGCCGTCGCCCTGCTCCCCGTGTTCGTCCTGATCTTCGGCATCGGGGAGACGTCAAAGATCGCCATCATCACCTACGCCTGCTTCTGGCCGGTGCTGTACAACACGATCAGCGGAGCACGCAACGTCGATCCGTTGCTCATCCGATCCGTCGAATCCCTCGGCGTGACGGGGCCGCGCCTCTTCCAAAAGGTGATCGTCCCGGCCGCGCTGCCCACCATCTTCACCGGCATCCGACTCGCCGGCGCGGCGTCCATCGTCGTGCTCATCACCACCGAGCTCGTCGGCGCGAAGGCCGGGCTGGGCTATCTGATCAGCAACAGTCAGTTCAACTTCCAGATCCCGCAGATGTATGCCGGGATTCTCACCGTCGCCGTCGTCGGCGTCGGCTTCAACGGGTTGCTGGCCTGGGCCGAGAAGAAACTGACCCGCGGGCGCGCCGGCTGATCCGGATACCTTCCCGCG
The DNA here is from genome assembly GCF_003797825.1 of Gordonia sp. OPL2. GTDB lineage: Bacteria > Actinomycetota > Actinomycetes > Mycobacteriales > Mycobacteriaceae > Gordonia. The sequence continues at coordinate 72,066 of NZ_RKME01000006.1, read as the reverse complement.
GGTTGGATCCGCGGGGTCGGGCGAGCTCAGCGCAGGGCGAGCCAGACCGCGAGGCCGAGGCCGCCGATACCGACGACGATGCGCAGGGGCTCGGCGGGAAGACGTTTGACCACCGGTGGCCCGCACCATCCACCGAGCAGGCACCCGATCGCCATCGCCACCGCGGCCCACCAGTCGACGTCTGCCGAGATTATGAAGATGACGGCGGCGACGGTGTTCGCGACACCGAGGAACAGCGACTTCGACAGCGCCGCACGCCAGAGCGGTTCGTTGGTGAGCACCAGCATCAGCGCGAGGACCATGATGCCCGCGCCGGCCCCGAAATAGCCGCCGTACACCGAGATCACGACCAGGCTGACGAGCCACGTCCATGGCCGGTCCTCGTGGCTCGTCGCCCACCGCCGCAACATCGGCTGGATGAGCAGGGCGACTGCGGCGAGCGCCACGAGGTACGGCACGATCGCCTCGAATGCGTTCGGCGGCGTGAGTAACAGCGTGATGGCGCCGATGGTGCCGCCGATGAGCGACGCGATCACACCACCGATCAGGCGACGACGGTCACCGTCGAGGAGGACGCGTCCGGACTGGGCGGTGCTGCCGATCCCGACCGCCACGAGGGACACCGTGTTCGTGACGTTCGCGATCACCGGGTTGAGACCGACGGCGAGCAGTGCCGGATAACTCACCACCGACGCCAGTCCGGTGATGTAACCGATCAACCCGGCGCCGAACCCCGCGGCGACCAGGAAGGCGAACTCCGCCGGGTTCACGGCCGTGCGAGGGCGGCGGTGCGGGTCAGGGTGTCAGTGCGCAAAGTGTCGTGCGCCGGTCAGGTAGAGCGTCACCCCTGCCTCGGATGCCGCCTCGATGACCTCGTTGTCGCGGATCGACCCGCCCGGTTGCACAACCGCTCGCACACCACCGGCGATCAACACCTGCAACCCGTCCGGGAACGGGAAGAACGCATCGGATGCGGCGACGCTCCCGGTCGCCCGTTCGCCGGCACGGGTGACGGCCAGGTGTGCGGAGTCCACCCGGTTGACCTGTCCCATGCCGACACCGACGGACGCGCCGTCGTGGGCGAGGAGGATCGCATTGGACTTCACCGAACGGCAAGCACGCCAGGCGAATTCGAGATCTGCGAGGACGTCGGGCTCGGCGGGGGCGCCGGCCGCAAGGGTCCAGTTGGCCGGCGAGTCGCCGTCGGCGTCGAGGACGTCGCGCTGCTGGACGAGCAGCCCGCCAGAGATCGGCTTCGTCTCGACACCACGGCGCGGGGGCGCCGGGGCGGTCAACACACGAACGTTCTTCTTGCGGGTCAGGACCGAGAGCGCGCCATCGGCGAACCCCGGCGCGATGATGACCTCGGTGAAGATCTCGGCGACCTGCTCGGCCATCTCCACGGTGATCTCGCGATTGGCCGCGATGACGCCACCGTAGGCGCTCACCGGATCGCAGGCGTGCGCCTTGCGGTGCGCCTCGGCGATATCGGTACCGACAGCGATCCCGCACGGATTGGCGTGCTTGATGATCGCAACGGCGGGCGCGTCGAAGTCGTGCGCGCTGCGCCACGCGGCGTCGGCGTCGGTGTAGTTGTTGTAGCTCATCTCCTTGCCGTGCAGCTGTTCGGCCGAGGCGAGCCCGCCACCGTTCTCGCTGACGTAGAGGGCGGCGGACTGATGCGGGTTCTCTCCGTAACGCAGCACCGACGACCGGTTCCACGTCGCACCGATCCAGTCCGGGAAGTTCTCCGAATCGGTCGGAGGCGCCACCACACTCGACATCCAGGACGCCACGGCGACGTCGTAGTCGGCGGTGTGACGGAACGCCTTGGCCGCCAGCGCCTTACGCTCGGTGAGCGAGAAACCGTCGGCGGACAGGGCATCTCGCACGAGACGATAATCGTCGGGATCGACGACGACGGCGACCGACGGATGGTTCTTCGCCGCACCCCGGACCATCGACGGTCCGCCGATGTCGATCTGTTCGACGCACTCGTCCGGCGACGCGCCCGACGCGACTGTCTCGGTGAACGGGTACAGGTTGACGATCACGAGATCGAAGGCGGCGATGCCCAGTTCGGAGAGCTGCTCGACGTGGCTCGACTTGCGACTGTCGGCGAGGATGCCCGCGTGCACCTTCGGGTGCAGGGTCTTGACGCGCCCGTCCAGGCACTCCGGGAAGCCGGTCAGGGTGGACACCTCGATCACCGGGACACCGGAATCGGCAATGGTTTTCGCGGTGGATCCGGTGGAGACGATCTCCACCCCGGCGGCATTCAGCGCCGTCGCGAGGTCCGCGAGGCCGGTCTTGTCGTACACGCTGACGAGTGCGCGCCGGATCGGTCGGCGGTCACTGCCGGAGGTCTGTGCGTTCACGGGATGTCGGCCTTTCGTCCGTCTATCACTACACCTTTGGTGACGAGGGCCGTCACCACGTCGGCGAGCAGGACACGCTCCACCGATTTGATTCGTTCGTGGAGGGAGGCCTCCGTGTCGTCGGGACGGACCGCGACCGGCTCCTGCGCGAGGATCGGCCCGGTGTCCACGCCGGCATCGACGAGATGGATCGTCGTCCCGGTGATCTTCACGCCGTGGTCGAGTGCGTCGGCGACACCGTGCGCACCGGGGAACGACGGCAGAAGTGCCGGGTGGGAGTTGACGATCCGGCCGCCGAATCGTGAGAGGAAGTCCTGCCCAAGGATTTTCATGTACCCCGCCGTGACCACCCATGCCGGTTCGACTGCGGCCACCGCGGTGGTGAGCGCCGAGTCCCACGCCGGGCGATCCGGGTGGTCGCCGATCCGGCAGTCGATCAGCGAGATGTCGCGCTCCCGCGCGATCTGTGCGGCCCGGCAGTCTCGGTCGACCACGATTGCGGCGATCTCGAAAGGGGCGCCGTCGTCGGCGCGGTCGAGCAGTGCCTCGAGCAGCGAGCCGGTCCCCGACGCCAGTACCGCAATGGGTACGCGAACCGCAGGCACGGGAGTTTCGGCCGACACTGCGTTCACACTGCAGAAGCCTAGTGGGCGGTCGCGGTGGCCGGGCCGTCGGGGCCGATCGGCGACCGGGTTCAGTGACGGCCGAGGGGGCGGTCGGCCTCGTCGCGCCCGACGCGGGGCCCGGTCGGATCGGCGACCTCACCGGCGAACGACACCTCGTCGGACGGATTGAGCATGTCGTCGGTCATCGTCGAGTCGTCGTACTGCAGATCTTCGTGGTCGCGGTCGACGTATCGGACGCGGCCGCCCGACGGGCTCCGGTTGGCGCCGTCCTCGTCCGAGTGGTCGTCATGGGCGTCGGCGTGGTGGTCGACGTCGTCGGAATTCTCGTCGTCGAAATACTCGTCGTCGGCGTAGTCCGCATCGGTGTCGTCGGCGTCGTCGTACTCGTTGTCCCAGTCGTCCGCGTCGAACTCGTCGTACTCGTCGGTGAGGTAATCGTCGTCGTAGCCGTACCCGTCATCGTCCAGGTCGTCGTCGACGATGACGCCGGCCGTCTCGCGTGCGGCCCGTGTCGTCGGCAAGGCTGCGTGGATCAGCGCCACCACCAGCCCGACGACCGCGATCCACCCGAGGGTGAAGACTCCCGCCGTCGGAAGCGTGACGCCGGCACCGCCGAACTCACCGAGTTCCCCACCGGCCATGGCGCAGAGTATGACCATCACCGATGCGGCGACCGCCGCCGCGACCGTCACGGACCGGACGTTGGCGAGCGGGTCGATGTTGCGGCAGCGCAGTGCGACCGCCAGAGCGATGAGCACGGGGACCAGGAAGCCGACGATCCCGGGGAGGCCGGCGGAGGTGTCGGGCAGCGCACCGAGCACCGGCAGTGGCGGGACCGGACCGGCGTGCACGGCGGTGAGGTCGACGGTGGTACCTCCGACGTGCGCGTCCGAACCCACGAGCACGGCCGCGCTCGCGACGACGACGTTCGGCAGGTAGAGGATCGACAACACCGTGAGGCCCAGGTAGCCGTCGAAGTCGTTGCCACCGGCGATCAGGTCCCCGACGAGGCTCCACCGCAGCAGCAGCCGGGCGATGACGAGAACGGTCGCGCAGGTGAGCAGCGCGGTGACCGCGACGCCACCGGCACGACCGCCACGGCGCACGGACGCGGTGATCGCGAACCTCTCGTACAGATCGTCGCGCCGTCGCCACGCGATCCAGGCGCCGGCGGCAGCGGCATGGATGCCGAGGGTGTAGCCGAAGGCCAGCAGCGCCGGCGGACTCTGCACCGGTTGCACCGACATACCGTCCATCACCACCGCGAGCGACAGCGCGGTCATCAGCAGGGGGCCACCCAATGCCGAGCAGAACACCGGGACGAGTTCGGAGGCGGAACGCTCGGGACCACTCGCCGAGGCGGCCATCCGTCCGGTGCCGACCGCGACGAGGAGCGTGGGCAGCAACGGCAGCACGCCCACCGACACCCCGCTGATCGTCACCGGTACCTGGTGAATGGCCAGCCATATCGTCCCGACGGCTGTGGCGAGGCCCTCCAGACCGCTGCCGGCGAACAACAGCACCGCCAGGACCGACACCAACAGGACAGCCATCGTGATCACGGGTACGGCGAACGCCACGACCACGAGTTCACGCGCCGAACCGTCGGTCACCGACCGTTGCGCACGGTTCGATCGCCGCACCTGACGGAGACGCGACGCGAGATTCTCAGCAGTTGGCGTGGGCATCGCTACGAGCGTGGCACGCCACAACCGTCACACACGGCAGACGCGCCGCACACACCTGGAGAAAGCGACACACGCCTCAGGCCGAGGTCGTCACACCTCGTGTCTCACGCTGGACGCGCCCCCTACGCCGACGACACGAGCGCCACCGCAGAGATGGGAGTGTCTGGATCATCCAGCCATCCACCCGCCGGCGGTGACGCTCGTGTCGTCGTGGTGAGGAGGTGAGGGGGGTCAGCCCTGCTCGGGTTTCTTGATCACCGAGGTGGCGTCCGACCCGGCCTCACCGGCCTGTGTCACGCGCTCGGATCCGTATCCGCCCGGCGCCGTACCCGCGTCGGCAGCGCCCGCCGACGGCGTGTAACCCGCGGACGACGTCGGCCCCTGCGACGGGACCTGTGTGTACGCGGAGGGGTCATAGGTCGGCTGGCGACCGAGCGCCGAGGAGCCGTAACCGCTCGCGTCGCCGTATGCGCTCGACTGCGCGTCGCCGAACGCGGTCGTCGGTGCCTGCGTCTGGGCGTGCGTCTGGGTCTGTGCCTGCGTCTGCGGGGCGACCGATGCGCTCGCGTCAGTCGCGGCGCCGGTCGTTGCCGGCGCGACCTTGACCAGTCCGAGCGCCACGACCAGCCAGAACACGGCGATACCGGCGACGATGATGGTCAGTGCCAGTTGCGCGTAGTCGACGCCCGAGTTCTTGACGAACTCCGAGCCCTGCGACGCAGTGTGGATCACCGCGTAGATGTCGGTGATGACGGTCGAGACCGCTGCCGCCGCGATCACCGGGACCGCGTAGATCGCCTCGATCTTCGGGTGCAGGGTCAGCAGGGCCAGGACCGCGATGAACGCGAGGTACGGGAGGTAGGACCCGAAGTTCCAGAAGCTGGTGATCGCGTCGACGGCCGCGACGGCTCCGACGGCGATCGCGAGCAGCTGACCGATGTTGGCGGGCAGCCCCTGGCTCGCGGGCTTCGGTGCCGTGTAGCCGTACTGCTGGCCGGGCTGCTGACCGTAACCCTGTGGGTACTGCTGTCCCGGCTGCTGGCCATAGCCCTGCGGATACTGCTGTCCCGGCTGCTGGCCATAGCCCTGCGGATACTGCTGTCCCGGCTGCTGGCCGTAACCCTGCGGATACTGCTGCCCCGGCTGCTGGCCGTAACCCTGCTGGCCGTACGCGGGCTGCTGTCCGGAGCCCTCGGCCCCGAAGTTCTGCTGCCCGTATCCGGCACCCTCATGCTGGCCGGACTGTGAGTAGCCGCCGTACTGCCCGTATCCCTGCTGGCCGGAACCCGGTTGGTAGGTCATCGCATCTCCTGCTCAGTCGTCCTTCGCCCCACGGTGAGCGCTCGTGTCGTCGCCCACGCTAGTACATGTCCCGGACCGTCCCCGCCCGCCTGCGGCGCGGATCCACCGGAATGGGCCGATGACCTCGGCAGTGAAGAACCGATCGGATATGGCTCGGTCAGCGCCAATGGTGGGCACGCCCCTGCTCGGCGTACCACTCGATGAGACCGTGGTCGTCGACCGATCTGGGGTCGATGCTGACCTCGGATCGTCCCGCGAGGATCCCCGTGACGGGCACCTCGAGTTTCTTGCCCGTCCGGGTGTGCGGGATACCGGGGGCCTCGATGACCTCGTCCGGCACGTGGCGCGGTGACAGCCGACGACGTACCTCGGCGGCGATACGGGACCGCAGGTCGTCGTCGAGGGTGGCATCCGGCACGAGCGTCACGAACAGCGGCATCCAGTACGCGCCGTCCGGTCCGTCGACGCCGAGGACGAACGCCTCGGCGATCTCGTCGATCCCCTCGACGACCTCGTAGATGTCGGCCGATCCCATCCGGATCCCGTGCCTGTTGAGCGTGGCGTCGCTGCGGCCGTGGATGACCAGCGAACCGCGATCGGTCACGGTGACCCAGTCACCGTGCCGCCAGACGGGTACGTCCGACGGGACGGCCCATTCGTGGTCGAAGTAGGCGGCCCGATACCGGACGTCGTCGGGATCGTCCCAGAAGGACACGGGCATCGACGGCATCGGAGCGGTGATCACCATCTCCCCCACCTCGCCGACGAGGGGCGTGCGGTCGGGAGCCCAGCTCTGTAGGGCCACACCGAGGTAGCGCACCGACAACTCGCCCGCGACCACCGGGACACCGGTCGACCCGCCCGCGAACGCGGTGACCACATCGGTTCCTCCGCTGATCGACGAGATCGGCAGGCCGCGTTTCACGTTGTCGTCGACCCAAATGAACAGGTCGGCGGCCAGGGTCGATCCGGTGCTGCCCAGGGTGCGCAACGCCGACAGGTCGTGTTGACGACCGGGCACGAGGCCGGCCTTCCGCGATGCCTGGAGTTGACCGGGACTCGTACCGAAATAGGTGACGTTCTCCGATTCCACGATCTGCCAGAGCCGATCCGCGTCGGGCGACAGCGGTGACCCGCTGTAGCAGACGATCCGGGCCCCGCAGAGCAGTCCGGCGACCTGGTAGTTCCACATCATCCAGCTCAGCGCCGTCTGCCAGAAGAACACGTCGTCGGGTCCCAGGTCGCCGTGCAGTCCGCCGGCCTTCAGATGCTCGACGACGACCCCGCCGTGGCCGTGCACGATGCCCTTGGGCCGGCCCGTGGTCCCGGAACTGAACAGCACCCACAACGGATGGTCGAACGGCACCTGCGCGGGCGCCGTCGCAGATCCGTCTGCACTGACCGCGTCGGCATAGGAGATGCGGGCGGGCCCGGCCGCCGGGCCCGGATCGCCGACGACGACGTGGGCGACGAGTTCGGGCAGCAGAGCGGCCAGCGCTGCGCTGTCGGCCGTCTTGTCGACGTCCTTGCCGTTGTAGCGGTATCCGGCGGCACTGATCAGCACCTTGGGTCGCAACTGTGCGAGCCTGCCCGCCGCACCCTCGGGGGCGTAGTCCTGGCCGCATCCCGACCAGATCGCCCCGATGTAGGCGGTACCGAGGAACGCGACGACCGCCTCGGGGACGTCGGGCAGATAGGCGGCCACGACGTCACCCTCACCGACCCCCAGATCGGTGAGGGTACGGGCGAATCCGGTCACCAGCCCCGGCAGCTCCGACCAGCCGATGGCGGTGCGGGCGCCGTCCTCGTCGAGTCCGACGACGGCCGGTCCGGGCCGGTCGCACCGGCGGAGAATCGCCGAGACGTAGTTCAGTCGCACGCCCGGAAACCATCGGGCACCGGGCATCTCATGGTCGGCGAGCACCTCGGCATCGTCGGCGATCGGTGCATCGTCGACGGTCGACGCGATCTCGCCGAGATCATAGAAGTCCCACAGTGCCCGCCAGAACGCGGCGGGCCGGTCCACCGACCACTGCCACAACTGTGCGTAGTCGGCGAGATCTTCGCCTGACCGCCCACGCGCCAACTCGACGAACGCCTCGATCTGGGTTGTGGCAGCGGCATTCTCGGCGTCTGTGCTCATCGCCCGGTACCCGCTCCGTTCTCGCTGCCGTCCTCACCGGTGTCGAGACCGAGGATGTCGACGGCCTCGGCACGCATCTGCACCTTGCGGACCTTGCCGGTGACCGTCATGGGGAATTCCTTCACGACGTGCACATAGCGTGGGATCTTGTGGCGCGCGATCTTGCCGGTGGCGAACGCGCGCAGATCGTCGTCGGTGAAATCGGTTGCGTCGTCGCGCAACCGGACCCACGCCATCAGCTCCTCACCGTATTTCGGGTCGGGCACGCCGACCACCTGCGCGTCGAGGATGTCCGGATGGGAGTAGAGGAACTCCTCGATCTCGCGTGGGTAGATGTTCTCGCCGCCGCGGATCACCATGTCCTTGATGCGACCGGTGATCCGGACGTATCCGCTGTCGTCCATCACCGCGAGATCACCGGTGCGCATCCAGCCCTCGTCGTCGAGCACCTCTGCGGTCTTCTCGGGGTTGTCCCAGTATCCCTTCATCACCGAGTAGCCCTTGGTGCAGAACTCACCGGTGTCGCCGCGCTGCAACGTTTCCCCGGTGCCGGGGTCGATGACCTTGATCTCGAGGTGCGGACCGACGCGGCCGACGGTACCCACGCGGAGTTCGAGCGGGTCGTCGACCCGCGTCTGCGTGGACACCGGGGAGGTCTCGGTCATGCCGTAACAGATCGACACCTGCCCCATGTGCATACGGTCGACGACTTGTCGCATCACGTGCTCGGGACAGGGTGAACCGGCCATGATCCCCGTACGCAGGGACGACAGATCGAAGCCGTGGTCGTCGCCACGCTCGTCGAGCAGGGCCAGCTCGGCGATGAACATCGTCGGCACCCCGTACAGGCTGGTGCAGCGGTATTCCGACACCGCTGCCAGCGTTGCCGCCGGATCGAACGCCGGCGCCGGGATGACCATCGCCGCACCGTGACTGGTCGCCGCGAGGTTGCCCATCACCATCCCGAAGCAGTGATAGAACGGCACGGGCAGGCAGATCCGGTCGGCCGCGGTGTAGTCGAGGAGCTCCCCGACGAGGTAGCCGTTGTTGCCGATGTTCCGGTGGGACAGCGTCGCGCCCTTCGGGAATCCGGTCGTCCCCGAGGTGTACTGGATGTTGATCGCATCGTCGGGCGACAGCGAGGCGGCGATCTCGGCCACCGCGGCCGCCTCCGATTCGGTCGGCTCGGCGAGCAACGCTGTCCACTCGGGGGATTCGAAGAGGACCACCTCACGCAGGTCGGGACAGTCCGGGCGCGCCTGCTCCAGCATCGAGGTGTAGGCGGAATCCTTGAATCGCTCGGCGGCGAGGACGACGCTCGTCCCCGACTGCGCGAGTGCGTACTGGATCTCGTTCTGACGGTAGGCGGGATTGAGATTGACCAGGACAGCGCCGATCTCGGCGGTGGCGTACTGGGTCAACACCCATTCGAACCGGTTGGGAGACCACAACCCGACACGGTCGCCCGGGCGGACACCCAACCGGTACAGGCCTGCCGCCAGTGCGCGCACATCGCGCAGGAACTCGGTGTAGGTCCACTGCCGCCCCGCGGCCGCGTCGATGAGGGCGACGTTGTCGCCGTAGGACGCGGCGGTCGCCGCCAGGGTCGCCCCGATCGTCTCGGTGAGCAGATCGGGGGTGTTCTCACCGCGGGCGTACGCCGGTTCGGTCATGGTCTCGCTCCGGTTTCTCGGTCTTGGTCATCTCGGGTGGTCACGGGACTACGGTCACGGATTCGGGGTCGGCGACTCCGGCAACGGCTGAGGGCGACCCATGGGTCGCCTCAGGCCTCGGCGGCCGGCTCGCCTGCCGGGACGTTCTCCAGGGCCTCGGCGCGGGCCAGGACGACCTCGGCCTGCCGCAGTACCGGTCCGTCGATCATCTGGCCGTCGATGCTGAACACTCCCCCCTTGTGTTCCGCCGACCCGTCGACGACCTGTCGGGCCCATTCGACCTCGTCGTCCGACGGCCGGTACCCGGCCCGGATGTGGTCGACCTGCGACGGGTGGATGCATGCGGTGGCGGTGTAGCCCAGGGCGACCGCGTCCCGGACCTCGGCGACGAGGCCGTCGACGTCATTGATGTCGAGGTGCACCGAATCGACGGCGAATCGGCCGTGGGCGGCCGCGGCGATACGGACGCTCGACCGCACCCACCGTGCGACATCCCGGTACTGCCCGGCACGTTCCTCACTCGGCCCGAACCTGCTGGACTTGCCGCCGAGCCCGGCCACGAGGTCCTCGGCGCCCCACATCAGCCCGATGCAGTTCACCGCCGCAGCGATGTCGTTGACACGCGTGGCACCGAGCGGCGTCTCGATGAGGGCGACGGTCTGCAGGGCCGTGTCGATGATCGAGTCCACGTCCTCGGCCTTGGCCTGCATCACGACCCGGTAGTTGGTGTCACCGATCGCGGCCAGATCACGCCGGTAGTCGCCCGTGCCCGCTGGGTTGATCCGCACGATCGTCCGGTCCGGGTCGAGGGGATTCGCGACGAGGGCCTCACGCGCGGTTACCCGGTCCTCCGGGGACACGGCGTCCTCGAGATCGAGGATGACCACGTCGGACCGGTCCAGTGCCTTCTGGTAGCGCTCGGGCCGGTCGGCCGGACAGAACAGCATGGCGGGACCGGGTGGCGTCCAGGCATTGGCGGGCTGGCTGTCGAAATGCATTGCTAGGTCACTGGCTCCTTACGCACCAGCGTGGCCCGCGCGGCACGCGCTACGACCTCGCCGTGCTGGTTGCGTCCTATGTGGGTCAAGTTCACCACGCCCTCGCCGGGTCGCGACCGCGATTCCCGTTTGCCGGTGCATTCGGTCTCGGCGTAGAGCGTGTCACCGGCGAAGAGCGGTGCCGGGAAGGCGACCTCGCTGAAACCGAGGTTGGCGACGAGGGTGCCCTGGGTCAACTGTGACACCGATAGACCGACGATCGTCGAGAGGGTGAACATCGAGTTGATCAGACGCTGCCCCCCGAAACCCGGTTGCTGCGCCGACCACGCAGCATCGAGGTGCAACGCCTGCGTGTTCATGGTGAGGGTGGTGAACAGCACGTTGTCGGCCTCGGTCACCGTCCGGCCGGGGCGATGTTCGTAGACGGTGCCCTCGACGAACTCGCCGAACCACAGTCCGCGCTGGACGACCCGGACCGGATCGGAGCCCTCGGCGCTCACGAGAACCCGAGCTCTCGCGCGATGAGCATGAGCTGCACCTCGGTGGTGCCCTCCCCGATCTCGAGGATCTTCGAGTCACGGTAGTGGCGCGCGACCGGGTACTCGTTCATGAAGCCGTACCCGCCGTGGATCTGGGTGGCCGTCCGTGCGTTGTCCATCGCCGCCTCGCTGGAGATCATCTTGGCGATGGACGCCTCCTTCTTGAACGGCTTGCCCGCGAGCATCTTCGCCGCCGCGTCGTAATAGGCGGTGCGAGCCACATGCGCCCTCGCCTCCATCCGCGCGATCGCGAACGACACCGACTGGTACTCACCGATGGGTTTGCCGAACGACTGACGTTCCTTCGCGTACTTCACGCTCTCATCGACGCAACCCTGGGCGACGCCGGTGGCGAGCGCCGCGATCGCGATACGTCCCTCGTCCAGGATGGACAGGAAATTCGCGTACCCGCGGCCACGTTCGCCGAGCAGATTCTCCGCCGGGACACGTGCGTCGACAAAGGACAGCGGATGCGTGTCCGAGGCGTTCCAGCCGACCTTGTTGTAGGCGGGCTCCGCCGTGAAGCCCGGGGTGTCGGACGGCACGACGATCGTCGAGATCTCCTTGCGTCCGTTGTCTTTCGTCCCGGTCACCGCCGTGACCGTGACCAGTGAGGTGATGTCGGTTCCCGAATTGGTGATGAACTGCTTGGCGCCGTTGATGATCCACGAGTCGCCGTCCTGCTTGGCGGTGGTCGCGGTGGCACCGGCGTCGGAGCCGGCGCCCGGCTCGGTGAGGCCGAACCCGGCCAACGCACGTCCGGTGGTGAGATCGGGCAGCCAGCGCTGCTTCTGTTCCTCGGATCCGAAGCGGTAGATCGGCATCGCGCCCAGACCGACACCGGCCTCGAGGGTGATGGCGACCGACTGGTCGACCTTGCCGAGTTCTTCGAGGGCGAGTGCGAGCGCGAAGTAGTCGCCGCCCATCCCGCCGTACTCCTCCGGGAACGGGAGGCCGAAGAGCCCCATCTTGCCCATCTGGGAGACGACCTCGTACGGGAAACTGTGTTCCTCATCGTGTTTCGCGGACACCGGCGCGACCACCGACTGGGCGAAGTCGCGGACGCTGCCGATGAGGTCGGTGTACTCCTGACCGAGTTCCATCAGTCCTCCTTCTGGACGTTCTGTACGTGGGCGAGCGCCTGACCCGCGGCGACCTTGTCGCCGACGCCGGCGGAGATCGCGACCACGCCGTCGATCGGCGCGGTCAGGGTGTGCTCCATCTTCATCGCCTCGACGACGATGATCGCGCTGCCGGCGGTCACCGTGTCCCCTTCACCCGCGGTGACAGCGACGACGGTTCCCGGCATGGGACTGAGGATCTCGCCCGCATGCTCGTCGGCTTGTTCGTCGAGTTCGGGCCGGGCCAGGTCGAGCAGCCAGGTGCCGCGCGGCCCCGAGACCCACCAGGTGTCGTCGTCGCAGGTGGCCGACCACGATTGGCTGACCCCGTCGACGATGAGTCGTGCGGACACCTCGCCGCCGCGGTCGACGCGTCGGTGTTCGACAGCGGCCTGCCACGGTTCGCGATCGGTGTCGTCGACGCTGACCGTCGCCGTCGCGACGACGGTGTCCTCCGACGCGGACTCGACCAGAATCGACACGGTCAGATGATGCTCGCCCCAGGTCAGCCGGGTCACCACCGGTGACGGTGTTCCGATCCGCCAGCCCACCGCCGACTCCCAGACATCGCGGGTGTCCCGCGGCCCGATGCGCGCGACGCCGACCAGCGCTGCCGCCTCGGGGATCGGGAACGGCACCGCGTAGTCGAGAACGAGCCGGTCGAGCAACTCGGTGTCGAGGTCGGCGGCGAGCACGGCGGGTTGCGCGAGGACGAATCGGCAGAAGTCGACGTTGGTGACCACTCCGAGGACACGGGTGTGGGCCAGCGCCTGGTCGAGGCGTTCGATCGCCTCCTCGCGGTCCGATCCGTGGGCGATCACTTTGGCGAGCATCGGGTCGTAGTCGCTGCCGACGACGAGGCCCTCGACCATGGCCGAGTCCACGCGCACACCCGTACCCGGCCCGGTGTCGGGGTGTTCGAGATGGGCGATGCGACCACCGGTGGGCAGGAATCCGTTGGCCGGGTCCTCGGCGTAGACGCGAGCCTCGATCGCGTGGCCGGTGAGGACGATGTCGTCCTGGGTGAGTGCGAGGTGCTCGCCGCGGGCCACGCGGATCTGCTGCTCCACCAGGTCCACACCCGTGACGAGTTCGGTCACCGGATGTTCCACCTGCAGACGGGTGTTCATCTCCATGAAGAAGAACTCGTCTGGGCGGTTCGCGGAGACGATGAACTCGACGGTGCCGGCGCCGGTGTAGCCGACGCTTCGTGCCGCGTCGCAGGCGGCCGCACCGATCCGCGCGCGGGTCCGCTCGTCGAGCAGTGCCGACGGCGCCTCCTCGATCACCTTCTGGTGCCGACGCTGCAGAGAGCATTCCCGCTCGCCCAGGTGGATCACCGAGCCGTGCTCGTCGGCGAGGACCTGGACCTCGATGTGTCGTGGGGTGTCGACGAAGTGCTCGAGAAACAGGGTGTCGTCGCCGAAGGCCGATCCGGCTTCGCGGCGTGCACGCTGCAGCGCGGCCGGGAGATCCTCGGCGCGCTCGACTCGGTGCATGCCCTTGCCACCGCCACCGGCACTGGGTTTGATCAGCACCGGGAAACCGATGTCGGGGGCGGAGGCGATGAGGTCCTCGTCCGACAGGCCCGGACGGGACAGGCCCGGCACGACCGGGACGTCACGTTCGGTGACCGCGGCACGTGCGGTGATCTTGTCACCCATCGTCGCGATGGCCTCGGCGGGCGGACCGATGAACGTGATGCCCGCATCGGCGAGAGCTGCGGCGAATTTCTGGTTCTCGGAAAGGAATCCGTAGCCCGGATGCACCGCATCGGCTCCGGTCTGCTGTGCTGCGCGCACAACGGCGGCGATGTCCAGGTAGCTGTGGGTCGCGGCGGCCGGCCCGATCCGGACGGCGACGTCGGCGAGCCGCACATGGCGGGCGTCGGCGTCGGCGTCGGAGTAGACGGCGATGCTGCGAATCCCCATGCGCCGCAGGGTGTCGATGACACGGCAGGCGATCTCGCCGCGATTGGCGATCAGGACGCTGCGGATGGGGCGGGGGCTGGTGTCCATGGTGGCGATCACATCCGGAAGACGCCGTAGCGCGGGTCGGTGAGTGGGGCGTGGCGGCACGTCTCGAGCGCGAGGCCGAGGATGGTCCGGGTCTGGGCGGGATCGATGATGCCGTCGTCCCAGAGGCGTGCGGTCGAGTAGTAGGCGTCTGACTGTCGTTCGAACTGCTCGTGGATCGGCTCCTTGAAGGACTCTTCGTCGTCGGTCCCCCATTGTTTGCCGGAGCGTTCGATCTGGTTGCGCCGCACCGTGGCCAGCGTGTCCGCGGCCTGCGGTCCACCCATCACCGAGATGCGCGCGTTGGGCCACATCCAGAGGAAGCGGGGCGAATAGGCGCGGCCGCACATCGAGTAGTTCCCCGCCCCGAACGAGCCGCCGACCATCACGGTCAACTTCGGGACGCGGGCGCAGGCGACGGCGTTGACCATCTTGGCGCCGTTCTTGGCGATGCCGCCCTCCTCGTAGGCGCGACCCACCATGAAACCGGTGATGTTCTGCAGGAACACCAGGGGTATACGACGCTGATCGCAGAGCTCGATGAAATGCGCTCCCTTGAGCGCTGATTCACTGAACAGCACGCCGTTGTTGCCGATGAATCCGACCGGATGGCCGTGGACGTGAGCGAACGCCGTGACCAGGGTGGTGCCGTAGTTCGCCTTGAACTCCGTGTATTCCCCCGCATCGCTGATGATCTCGATGACCTGCCGGACATCGTAGGGGGTACGGGAGTCGGTGGGCACCACGTCGTAGAGATCGGTTTGTGGGCGCAGCGGCTCCCGTGGGCCGACGGTCTCCCACTGGGGCTCCTCGCGGGGCCCAAGGGTCGCGACGATCTCACGCACCTTGGCCAGTGCTTGTTCGTCGTTGTCGACGAGGTGATCGGTCACCCCGGACACCGACGAGTGCATTGCGCCGCCGCCCAGTTCCTCGGCCGTCACATCTTCACCGGTGGCAGCCTTCACCAGCGGCGGCCCGGCGAGGAAGATCGTTCCCTGATTGCGCACGATGACCGTCTCGTCGCTCATCGCCGGCACATACGCGCCACCCGCGGTCGACGACCCGAGGACCGCGGCGATCTGGGGTATGCCCGCGGCGCTCATCGTCGCCTGGTTGTAGAAGATCCGGCCGAAGTGGTCGCGGTCGGGAAACACCTCGTCCTGTTGCAGCAGCATCGCGCCGCCGGAGTCGACCAGGTAGATGCAGGGCAGCCGATTGGCCGCCGCGATCTCCTGCGCCCGCAGGTGCTTCTTCACCGTCATCGGGTAGTAGGTGCCGCCGGACACGGTCGCGTCGTTCGCGACGATCATGCACTCGCGGCCTGCGACCCGGCCGACGCCCGCGACGACGCCGGCCGACGGGACGCGGTCGTCGTACATCCCGATCGCAGCGAGCGGCGAGACCTCGAGAAACGGCGAACCGACGTCGAGCAGCCGGTCGACGCGGTCGCGGGGCAGAAGTTTGCCGCGCGCGATGTGGCGCTCGCGGGCTGTGTCGCCGCCCCCGCGCCCGGCCTCGGCCAGGTGGCCACGAAGTCGATCGACATTCGCCAGGTGGGTTGCCCGGAAGCCGCCGGGCTGATCCGCCCCGACATCCGATTCGGTACTGAACGTGCTGGTCACCATCGACCTTTCAGTTAGTAGCCATTAACTGAATGCATCGTACGACACGCTCCCCGGTGTTGTCACGCCCGCGGGCGGCCGCGATCTCATTGTCCCAGCCGACGTGACGTGGGTCACGAGGATTCGTTACTGTGGGGAGCAGGCCCACCACCCCCGGGCCCGGATAACCGATGCCCGCGTGACCACCACCCACGGTCGCCGCGGACCGACATATGAAGAAGGCCAGGTGACCCCATGACCCTCGCAGACGACCGTGCCCATCGCACCGGTGCGCCCACCGCCACCGGAACCGCGCCGTTCACCGGCGCCTCGTTCTCACTCGACGACCGCTATACCCGCGAGTCAGGCACCATCTACCTGACCGGCATCCAAGCCCTTGTGCGGATGGTTCGCGATCGCGCCCGGATCGATCGTCGTCAGAATCTGCGCACCGCTTCCTTCATCTCCGGCTACGAGGGCTCCCCCCTCGCCGGTTACGACCTGGAGATCGCCCGCCGCCGCGACTACCTCGACCCGTTCGACATCGTCCACCGCCCCGGCCTGAACGAGGAGATCGCAGCGACGTCGGTGATGGGATCACAGGTCGCTGCGCAGGTGGCGGCCCTTCGTGACACTCCGCTGGCGCTCCGCTCCTCAGGGACCGGCGGAGACGCGGGATCGCGTGATCGGCCCCTGAGGAGCGAGCTCGCGAGCGATGCCACATCGTCTGACCGGTCCCTGAGGAGCGAGCTTGCGAGCGTCACGAAGGGTCGTCTCGACGGCGTCGTCGGGTACTGGTACGGGAAGGCGCCCGGACTCGATCGTGCGACTGACGCGTTGCGCCATGCCAACCTCATCGGCACGCACCCCAACGGTGGAGCCGTCGCGCTGGTCGGCGACGATCCCGGCGCGAAGAGCTCGACGGTGCCGTGTGCGTCGGAGATGGCACTCGCCGATCTGTACATGCCGATCCTGTATCCCGCTGATTCCCAGGACATCCTGGACCTCGGTGTCCACGCGGCCGTGATGAGCCGGGTCAGCGGTCTGTGGACCTCGATGAAGGTGGCTGCGCACGTCGCCGACGGCGCGTCGACCGCCGAGGTCGACCCGACGCGGATCATGCCCGTGTACGGTGATCTCGGTCGCAGCCCTCACGTGCCGAGCGGTCGCCTGCTCGGCTCGAACCTGATGGAACTCGAACAGAACCAGCTCACCATCCGACTGCCCCGAGCGCTCGAGTACGCCCGCCTCAATGGCCTGAACAAGATCGTCGTATCGAGTCCCGACGACCGCATCGGCATCGTCGCCTCCGGCAAGACCTACCTCGATCTCCGGGAATCCCTGCGGCTCATCGGCATCGAGGACGCCGACCTCCACCGACTCGGGATCCGCATCCTCAAACTCGGGATGGTCTATCCCCTCGAGCGTGACATCGTCAACCGCTTCATGTTCGACACCGCGACCGGCGACCTCGACGAGGTGATCGTCGTCGAGGAGAAGCGAGATTTCATCGAGACGATGATGCGCGACATCCTGTTCCGGCATCCGCGGGCCCCGCGCATCGTCGGCAAGACCAACGAGGACGGCTCAACACTGTTCTCCCGATTCGGCGAACTCGACGTCGACGCGGTCTCGCGCGGGCTGGCGAATCGCCTCGCAAAGCACCATCACGTCGACGCCGCCCAGGACTGGCTGGACCGTAAGTCCCGGCGCCGCACGCGGATCGAACTGCCCTTGGCCGTGCGGACACCCTATTTCTGTTCGGGATGTCCGCACAACAGTTCCACCAAGGTGTCCGATGAGACATTGGTGGGAGCCGGGATCGGCTGTCACGCAATGGTGTTGTTGATGGATGAACGTCAGGTCGGCGACGTCGCCGGGGTGACCCAGATGGGCGGTGAGGGAGCGCAGTGGATCGGCATGGCCCCGTTCGTCACCGCGGAGCACTTCGTCCAGAACGTGGGTGACGGGACATTCATGCACTCGGCGTCGCTGGCGTTGCGAGCGGCGGTGGCCTCCGGCGAGAACATCACCTACAAGCTGCTCTTCAACGGCACCGTGGCGATGACCGGCGGCCAGGATCCGGTGGGAGCGATGGATCTGCCACGGCTGACGTCGTTGCTGCTCGACGAAGGAGTGGCACGGATCGTGGTGACCTCCGACGACCCCGGACGCACCCAGTCTCTCGGATTGCCGAACGCAGTCGACGTACGCCACCGTGACGAGATGCTGGATGTCCAAACCGAACTGGCGCGCGTCGCCGGAGTGACCGTGTTGGTCCACGATCAACACTGCGCCGCCGAGAAGCGGCGGAAGCGCAAGCGCGGCACGATGGAGACCCCGACGACGCGGGTGGTCATCAATGAGCGGATCTGCGAGGGATGCGGCGACTGCGGGGAGAAGTCCAACTGTCTGTCGGTGCACCCCGTCACGACCGAGTTCGGACGGAAGACGCAGATCGATCAGAGTTCGTGCAACCTGGATTTCTCCTGCCTCAAGGGCGACTGTCCGTCGTTCGTGACGGTCACACCGGGCGCCCGGCGCCGTCATGTCCGAGCCGACGACATCGCCGATTCGGTCCTGCCCCTCCCCGCGGTACCTGCCGTGGATCGCTCGTTCTCGTTGCGGGTCACGGGTATCGGGGGCACCGGCGTGGTGACCGTGTCGCAGGTGCTGGCCACCGCGGCGGTGCTCGACGGCCACGCGGCGCGCACCGTCGACATGACCGGACTCGCCCAGAAGGGCGGGGCCGTGGTCAGCGACGTCAAGGTGACGACCGATGCGCTCGAGCAGGCCGGCAAGGTCGCCTCCGACGACTGTGACCTGTACCTGGTGTGCGATCCGCTCGTCGGGACCGACCCGGCCAATCTCACGGTGGCCGCGCCGGAGAAGACGGTCGCGGTGGTCTCGACCACCGAGATCCCCACAGGCGCCATGGTCATCGACACCTCGGTCGGTTTCCCGGCGCAGGCGCAGGTGCATTCGGCGATCGATGCGCGGGTGTCGCGCGCGGTGTACCTCGATCCCGGGGAGTTGTCGACAGACTTGTTCGGCGACGAACAGTACGCAAACATGCTGATGGTCGGCGCGGCATATCAGTCCGGCGCGCTGGCGATCTCGGCGTCGAGTATCGAACACGCCATCGAACTGAACGGCGTGGCCGTCGAGGCCAATGTCCAGGCATTCCGACGAGGCCGGCAGGTCGTCGTCGATCCGGACGCCGTGACCGACGCACTCCGGGACCTGCACGGCGCACCGTCGGCCGAGGTCGAGCCGACTCATCGTGCGGTGACGGCGGTAGCGGTGCTCGACGTCGACGACGATCTGGCACGAACGATCGCCATCCGTTACGACGAGCTGACCGCCTACGCCGACGAGCGTTATGCGCGTGAGTATCTCGAGACCATCACCCACGTCCATCGCAGTGGTCACGGCGACGCCCTGACCGATGCGGTGGCCCGCAATCTCCACAAGCTGATGGCTTACAAGGACGAGTACGAGGTCGCCCGACTGACACAGGATCCGGAGTTCGCCGCGACGATTGCCGAACAGTTCGGCGATGACGCCAGAGTCGCGGTGCGATTGCACCCTCCGACACTGCGCAGCTTGGGGATGCGGGAGAAGATGTCACTGGGCTCCTGGGCGAACCGACCGTTGTCGTCGCTGGCGAAGATGAAGCGACTGCGCGGCACGAAGCTGGACCCGTTCGGCCGCAGCGAGATCCGGCAGACCGAACGCGCCCTGATCGTCGAGTACCGCGAGATGGTCGATGCGATCCTGACGGGACTGTCGACCGGGCGTATCGGCGTCGAGCAGGTCCCGGCGGCCGTCGCGCTCGCAGATCTGCCCGACATGGTGCGCGGCTATGAGCACGTCAAGATGGCCAATGTCGGGAGGTATCGCGACGAGGTGGCGAAACAGCGGGCCGCGCTCGGGATCTGAGCTCGGTGGCCTCGATACGCACTCACTCCGTTCGCGCTACTCGACCAGCGGTGTGGTCACGTCCCGCCGCTGAGCGAATAGCGGTGTGCGGTCACGCCCCGGCGCTTGTCGACCGGTTTCCGCATCAGGGTCACCTGAGAGCGGAGGAAAGTGGATAATCCACTTTCCTCCGCGCTGACGTGACCCTCATGCGGGGTCTCGGTTGTCTCGACGAAAGTCGTGATTGATCACGCCCCGCCGCTGAGCGAGCAGCGGTGTGGGTTCACGTTCCGGTGTTTGCGCCCGCTGGTCGAGTAGCTGGAGAGGACGAGCGAGCGTATCGAGACCACCGCACCCGCGTAAGCGGATCTATCGCGCCGCCAACAGCGCCGACCACGCCATCGCCGACAACACCGATCGCAGTTCGGTCTCCGGGAACGAGGGCAGTCGTGGCGACGAGTTCAGCAGACCGAACGCAGCGTGCACCCGGACGCGTGCCTCCTCGCGCGAGAGGCCGGTGTCATCGGCCTCGGCGACTGCAAGCAGCACGTCCACCCACTGTTCGACGTAGCGTCGCTGCAGGGAACGCACCTGATGGTTGGCTCCCGGTGTCATCGACGAGAGATCCCGATCCTGCACCGCGATCAGATCCGGTTTGGTGACCAGCACGTCGATGTGGAACCGGATGAGTTCACGCAGCGTCTGCGCCGGACCGGCACCGCGACCGACAACCTCCGCTCCACCGTCGTGGAGTCGCTGGCTGATGTCGACGAGCATCTGGTCCAGCAGGTCGGTCTTCGACGCGAAGTGCCGGTACATCGCCGGGCCGCTCACGCCGACTGCTCGGCCGATGTCCTCGAGCGTGACCCCGGTGAAGCCGCGCTCGGCCATCAGGCGGGCGGCGGCCTCCAACATCTCGGCCCGGCGCGCCGCCTTGGCCTGGCCGCGGCGCGTGCGGGCGGCCGGTTCGGGCGCGGGAGAAGTGGTCATCGTGATGTCGCACTCTACCGGCGCCGGCGCCGGACACCGCGGCGTCCGGCGCTCACCAGCCGTTGATGTGCAAGATGTCGTCGAGCGGCTTGCGGCCGGCAGGCTTGAAGTCGGTCCCCTTCGTGTAGGCCACGGGAAGGAGAACACCCTGATGGACCGACGACGGGATGCCGAGGATCTCAGCCACCTCCTGTTCGTACGTCAGATGCAGCGTCGTCCACGCCGACCCCAGCCCGCGCGCCCGCAAGGCCAACTGCAGGCTCCACGCGCCGGGCAGCAGTGAACCCCACACGCCGGCCTGGTTTCCTGCCGGCAGCTCGCCGCCGGTGTAGATGGCGCCGATCACCAGCACCGGAACCTGCGCCATCGTGTCGGCGAGATACTGGGCACTCGAGGCGACGCGGCGAGCGGTGTCGTCGGCGCGCTTCTGCCCGGCCGAGTACGTGCCGAACGACTTCGCGTACAGGTCGGCGACCTTCTGCTTGATCTCGGGATCCGTGAGGACGATCCAGTGCCAGGTCTGGCTGTTGCTGCCGGTCGGGGCCTGCAGCGCCACCTCGAGGGCCTCCTTGACGATCTCCAGTGGGACCGGCCGTTCGAGGTCGAGGCGCTTGCGCACCGAACGGGTCGTGGTGAGGAGCTGGTCCGGGTCGAGGGGCAACAGGTCAGTCATGACCCCATCCTGCCATCGACTCACCGCATCAGTCCGTGCCGCTCCAGATGATCGATCAGGCCGTCGGTCAACTCCAGCTCGCCCATCGCTGTGACGTCGAACCAGCCGGCGTCGGCGGCGTCGTCCCCGGCGTGCAGCGTGCCGGACCGCACCTCGGCGACGTAGTCGTGGACCTCGAACACCACATCGTCGTCGCCGGGGATGTCGACCACCCACGCCCGCGCGACGACATCGACGTGAAGGCCGGTCTCCTCCAGGGTCTCCCGCACGACCGCCGCCTCCAACGTCTCACCGGGCTCGACCTTCCCGCCGGGAACCGTCCACCGTCCCGCCTGCGGTGCGTGACCACGTTTCACCAACAGGAGGCGGTCGGCGTCGTCCCAGATGACGGCACCGACGCCGACAACCCTTCGTGACGCTCCGCTATCGCTCCGCTCCTCAGGGACCGAGGTAACCGCTGCACTGCCGCTCCGCTCCTCAGGGACCGAGGCAACCGCTGCATTGCCGCTCCGTCCCTCAGGCCCGCCCGCTGCGCTCGAGCGCTGCCCCTCAGAGGCACCCGCAGCATCGTCGCTCCGCTCCTCAGGGACAACTGCTGCGCTCGAGTGCTGCCGGGGACGATGCGGTGTCCGTGTTCGCTGCGCCGGAACAGGTTTCGATGTGCCCGCCAGTTCCTCGGCGACCACGGTGCGCACGAGCGCGATGCCGTCAGTGCCGCCGACGTCGACGAGTCGATCGACCGTGCCGTCGGCGAGTAACGCCGTTGCGGTGATGCCCTGATCGTCGGCCAGCTCCGGCGCATGCCGGGTGTCGCGGTGGACGATGATGCTCGCGCCCTCGGGCGGTAACGGCGACAACCAACCGTCACTCGCGGCCACGCGCCGATCCGCCGGGAAGAGCGCGAGTGCCGCACCACCGGCACCCTGACCGAGCAACAGCGACACGGTCGGCACCCGCAGACCGATCAGATCCGCAGTGCAGTGCGCGATCTCGGTGGCGAGCCCATCCTCCTCGGCGGCGACCGACAACTCGGCACCCGGGGTGTCGATGACGGTCAGAACGGGGAGACCGAGGTCTGCCGCGAGCGCCATGCCCCGCCGCGCGACCCGGAGGTCCCTCGGCGTGATCAGCTCACCTGCTGCCTGCCGTCGGCGGTCCTGTCCGATGACCACGGCCGTGGTGCCGCCGAAGTCACTGAGCGCCAACCACATCGGTCCATCGTTCCGGACCAGGATCGCGCTCTCTTCGTGGAGGAACTCGGCCAGACCGGGGCGGTCGTCGGCGCGGGTCGCGGTGACGGCGTCCCACGCCGAACCGGCCTCGGCCCAAGCAGAGTCGGTCGTGTCGCCAGAGGGATCGGAAGACCCTGTCGGGTGGTGGGGACCGCGACCGCTCTGCGTGACGAGTTGCAGTGTCCGAGCCACGGTCGCGGCGAGATCGTCCGGCGCCAGCACCCGGTCCACCAGTCCGCGACGACACAGATTCTCCGCAGTCTGTACACCGTCGGGGAATGGTTCGCCGTACAGCCCTTCGTACACCCGTGGGCCGAGGAAGCCGACCAGCGCCGACGGCTGCGCCCAGGTGATGTGTCCGAGCGATCCCCAGGACGCGAACACTCCTCCGGTCGTCGGATGACGGAGATACACGAGATACGGGAAGCCTGCTGACTTGTGGGCGATCACCGCTCCCGTGATGGCGACCATCTGCAGGAACGCCGCGGTGCCCTCCTGCATGCGCGTCCCACCGGATGCGGGCAGTGCCAGCACGGGCAGTCCCCGGGCGGTCGCCCGCTCCAGCGCTGCGACCACCCGTCGTCCGGCGTCATGACCGATCGAGCCACCGAGGAAACCGAACTCGCTGACCACGAGGACGGTGTCGATGCCGCCGATCCGGCCGCAGCCGGTGAGCACGGACTCGTCCGCGCCGGTTCGTTCGCGGGCGCGGTTGCGCGACGCACGGTAGCCGTCGTCGGTGGGATCGGTGCCGACGGGCGCATCCCACGACTCCCAGGTGGCGTGGTCCACGATGACATCGATCAGGCTCGCCGCGGTCACGTCGCGCTCGGTCACGGTCCCACCCTAATGGCGAGTCCACGACATGAACTCACGACCGATGATCTTCGGGGTCGTCCTGGGTCATACTGCAGGACATCGATCCCCTGACAGGAGAGAACCATGGGCGAGTACACCATCACGCGGACCGAGACGATTGCGGCGTTGCCGGAGCGGATCTATCCGCTCATCGTCGATCTGCACGAATGGCGGCGGTGGTCACCGTGGGAGGGCCTCGACGACGGCCTCGACCGCGACTACTCCGGCGCCGAGAGCGGGGTCGGAGCCCGATACGCGTGGTCGGGAAATCGTAAGGCGGGCAAGGGCACCATGGAGATCACCGAGGTCACCGAACCGACCCGTGTCGCCGTCGCCGTCGCGTTCGAAAAGCCGATGAAGTCCACCAGTACCAGCGTGTTCACGTTGGCGCCGCGTGGCGCAGAGACCGAGGTGACCTGGACGATGACGGGACCGCACTCGCTGTTCTCGCGGATCGCGGCGCCGCTCGGGATCTTCGACAAGATGCTGGGCAAGGATTTCGAGAAGGGCCTCACCGCACTGAAATCCGAAGCCGAGATCTGATCGGGACGACGCTACCGCGAGTACACCACCCGTGTGCCCAGGACCACGTCCTGGACGGAACGCCGCCGCAGGTCGATCGCGGCCCATGCGAGCCCGACCGGGAAGAAGGTGTAGAACACGGCGCGCAACAGCGCGATCGTCGGGCGCATCCGGTCACGGCGCCGCCCCCGGACGCGCAGGCCCATCACCACGCAGCCGAGGGTGCGACCGGAGATGGCCCAGCACAACGTGTTGTAGGTGATCGAACCGGCGATGAGTCCGGTCGCGGTGAACAGCGGGCCGGGGTTGGGGAACTCGAACTGCGCGGCGTTGACCACCAGCATCGCGATGGCGAGTCCGATGTAGGCGCCGCCGAGCAGTGCGGCCACGGTCAGCAGGTCGATGAATGCGGCGATACCGCGACTGACGATCCCGGCCACCTTGTCGGTGTCGTGGACCACGTGGTGCGGGTGCGCGTGCCGATGCTCCCCGGGCACGACGGAACCATCGCCCGGCCCGGTCAACTCACTCATGGGTCCGGTCGCCGTTCAGCGAGGGGTCGGCGGGTGCGCCGTTCACGCGTCGACGCAACACGCGACTGACGAGGTTGGCCACCGCGTCGTCCGCTCGCTCGCCACTGCTGCGCACATCGGTCATCACGTCGGCGGTGACCGACGTGCTCGCCTCGCGGATGATGTCGGTGAGGTCGACGCCGTCGATGATGTCGTTGGCGAGCCCGATCAGATCGACACGATCGAGAATGGCCGCGATGTCGATCCGGGCGGCGATGGCATCGATGTCGATGGAGCGTGCCACCCCGTCGAGGTCGACATGTGCGACGGCCGCATCGAGATCGACTCGGTCACGGATGACGGCGTCGAGGTCCACGCGGTCGAGGATCGCCATGATGTCGATACCGGTGGCCACCTCGTCGAGGTCGACGTTCTCACGGACCAAGGTGGTGAGATCCAGGTCGGCGATGACCGCCGACACGATGACGGCGACGATCGCACGTCCACGATCGATGACGTCCGGTGCCCGGTCGAGGACCCGCTCCCCCTCGGCGGCAAGCCGATCCACGCCTCGCCGCCCCCAGGCACCGACGACGGGCAATCGCAGGGCCAGGCGCACCCCGGAGGCCGCCACGTGTGCGGACACCGCCGCGGCGCGCACGCCCAGCGCGATCGCCCCGGTCGCGAGGACGACTTCCCGCGGCACCTCTTCGTGTTGGCCCACGTGTGAATCGTAGTCGTGCGCAGGTCAAGACCCGGTCACAACGACGCAGCCGTTGCCCCCGATCAACGGGGACAACGGCTGCGGAGTCGGCGATGCGACGGCTGTCAGAGGCTCTTGTAGAGCTCCCGCGCCAGATTGGCGGTCTCGCTCGGCGTCTTGCCGACCTTCACACCTGCGGCCTCGAGGGCCTCCTTCTTGGCCTGGGCGGTACCCGAGCTACCGGACACGATGGCGCCGGCGTGACCCATGGTCTTGCCCTCCGGCGCGGTGAAGCCCGCGACGTAGCCGACCACCGGCTTGGAGACGTTGGCCTTGATGTAGTCGGCCGCACGCTCCTCGGCGTCGCCGCCGATCTCACCGATCATCACGATGACCTTGGTGTCGGGGTCCTTCTCGAAAGCCTCGATGGCGTCGATGTGGGTGGTGCCGATGACCGGGTCACCGCCGATGCCGATCGCGGTCGAGAAGCCGATGTCGCGCAGTTCGTACATCATCTGGTAGGTCAGCGTGCCCGACTTCGACACGAGACCGATCGGGCCGGTTCCGGCGATGTTGGCCGGGGTGATGCCGACCAGCGACTCGCCCGGGGTGATGATGCCGGGGCAGTTCGGTCCGATGATCCGGGTCTTGTTGCCCTTGGACACGTTGTAGGCCCACGCATAGGCGCTGTCCTGCACCGGGATTCCCTCGGTGATGACCACGAGCAGCGGGATCTCCGCGTCGATGGCCTCGATGATGGCGTCCTTGGCGAACTTCGGTGGGACGAACGCGATCGATGTGTCGGCGCCGGTCTTCTCGATGGCCTCGGAGACCGATCCGAAGACGGGCAGCTCGACGCCGCCGTCGTGGCTGACCGTGGTGCCGGCCTTGCGTGCGTTGACGCCGCCGACGATGTTGGTGCCGGCCTTCAGCATCAGCGCGGTGTGCTTGGTTCCCTCGCCACCGGTGATGCCCTGGACGATGACCTTGTTGTCTTTGTTCAGAAAGATGGACATTGTTGGCTGCTCCCTTTACTTGCTCGCCAGCTCGGCGGCTTTGTCAGCGCCCGAGTCCATGGTCTCGGCCAGCGTCACCAGCGGGTGATTCGCGTCGGCCAGGATCTTGCGACCTTCGTCGACCTTGTTGCCGTCGAGGCGGACGACGAGGGGCTTGTTGGCCTCGGCACCCAGCTTGTCGAGGGCGCCGACGATGCCGTTGGCCACCGCGTCGCAGGCGGTGATTCCGCCGAAGACGTTCACGAACACGCTCTTGACCTGCTCGTCGCCCAGGATGACGTCGAGACCGGCAGCCATCACCTCGGCCGAGGCGCCGCCGCCGATGTCGAGGAAGTTGGCCGGCTTCACGCCGCCGTGATCCTCGCCCGCGTAGGCGACGACGTCGAGGGTCGACATGACCAGACCCGCACCGTTGCCGATGATGCCGACCTGGCCGTCGAGCTTGACGTAGTTGAGGTCGTTCTCCTTGGCCTTGAGCTCCAGCGGGTCGGTGGCCTCTTTGTCCTCGAACGCCTCGTGACCGGGCTGACGGAAGTCGGCGTTGGCGTCCAGGGTGACCTTGCCGTCGAGGGCGAGGATCTGGTCGTCGGGGGTGCGCACCAGCGGGTTGACCTCGACCAGAAGGGCGTCTTCCTTGATGAACACCTCCCAGAGCTTCTGGATGGTGACGGCTGCGGCGTCGAGCACCTCGGCGGGCAACTTGCCTGCCTCGGCGATGCTGCGCGCGAACGCGAGGTCGACGCCCTTGACGGCGTCGACGGGGATCTTGGCGAGGGCGTCGGGGTTCTCTTCCGCGGTGACCTCGATCTCGACGCCACCTTCGACCGAGCACATGGCCAGGTAGGTGCGGTTGGTGCGGTCGAGCAGGAAGGAGATGTAGTACTCCTCGGCGATGTCACTCGCCTCTGCAACCAGCAGCTTCTTGACGACGTGGCCCTTGATGTCGAGGCCGAGGATCGACTCGGCGTTCGCGACGGCCTCGTCGACGTCCTTGGAGTACTTCACGCCGCCGGCCTTGCCGCGGCCGCCGACCTTGACCTGGGCCTTGACCATGACAGGCTTACCGATTTCCTCGGCAATCTCGCGTGCCCCAGCAACCGTGTCGGTAACACGGCCGGCAGAGGTGGGCACCTCGTGCTTGGCGAAAAGTTCCTTCGCCTGGTATTCGAAGAGATCCATTCAGCTCACCATCTCGTAGGTTTGTCCGCAGGAGGGGTGTAACACCGTTGGGTGTAATGCGGGCCATATCGGACTCTAAACCTGCTCCATTCCTCGCTGGTGAGCGCACCCGATGCTTGTGCGACAGATCACTCGCTCGGTAACGGTCACGACCTGGGCCGGGACCTCGACTGGCGCAGGTGTCTGTCCCCATGCTTCGATGACTGTCGGCCGTCGCCGGGACGACGAGGCTCATTTGTGATCGCGAATTCGAAGTTCACGCAGGTGGTGCGCACTGCAACCCATCTGTGATGCGGCTCACAGATCCCCTGGTTTTGGGTTCCCAGCGTTGGACTTGCCGCAATCATTTCGTTACCGTCGGCTGTCAGGTCACAAAAGGATCACAGGGGCAATACCGAGATCCGCGCCAGCAAAGAGATGAGGTGGACGATTTGTCGGGACGTGGTTATCCGGGCCGTTCGGCCACGGGGCAGTCCACCACCCGCTTCGCCGACGACGTCTCTGACGCCGAAGTGACCACCATCATCCCGATCGACGCGTACGCCGACGAGACCACCTGGGACTCGGACCGCTGGGACCGTTACTACCGGCCGACCCGCTCGGAGATCACTCAGGACATCCTGATCCCCGAAAGCGAGTTCGACGCCTACGAGCACGACGAACCGTTCGACGTCGACGGCGCACGCCCCGACTTCTTCGCGCTGACGAGTACCGAGGACGCTCCCGAACTCGACACCGACGACAAGCCGTTCCGCACCAAGCCCGCCACCCAGGGGACCCCCCGCCGTGGCGGGCGTCATCGCATCAGCGCCCCTCCCGCGGCCCTCAAGGGCGGGCGGGCCGCGCTCATCGCCATGGCCGCCGGTGCGGCCGTCGCCGCCGTCGCACAGGTCGGCACCCCGGACACCACCAGCACGCCCACCAACGCCGCCAACGTGGACGCAGCGGGCACCGCACCCGATCTGGGCCCCGGCCTCGCCGCCGCCACGCCGGCGAAGGACATGAGCACGTTCACCGACCAACTCGCCGTCGGCAAGCAGATGGCGGCCGCCGAGGCGCAACGCGAGAATCTTCTCCGTCGCCCCCTCTACAACTCGCCGCTGCCCATCGGGCAGTACCAGTTCACGTCGACCTTCGCGATGCGCTGGGGCAGCTTCCACGGCGGCATCGACTTCGCCGCTCCGCTCGGCACCCCGATCCACGCCGTGACCGACGGTGTCGTGATCGAGGCCGGCCCGGCTTCCGGATACGGCAACTGGGTCCAGGTCCGCGCCGCCGACGGCACGGTCACGATGTATGGCCACATGTCGTCGTCGGGCGTGCTCGTCCAGAAGGGCCAGCACGTCACCGCCGGCGATGTCATCGCCCTCGTCGGCAGCGAAGGGTTCTCCACCGGCCCGCACTGCCACTTCGAGGTGTGGAAGGGCGGCACCATGAAGGTCGATCCCGCCCCCTGGCTCGCCGAGCACGGCGTTCGCCTGTCGCCGTACGTCGGCGGCTAGTTCCTCGACTCCCCGGGCCGGTTTTCTCGGCCTCTGTCGGCGTGCGCCGAGTTCCCCTCCGGTCGCTCTCGGCGTACGCCGAGTTCCCCTCCGGTCGCTCACGGCGTACGCCGACCTGTTCGCGTCGGGAGCGCGGGTGGCGGGCCCGGCCGCCGTCCTGTTCGCGTCGGGAGCGCGGGTGGCGGCCCGGCCGCCGTTCTGTTCGCGTCGGGAGCGCGGGGGCGGGGGGCTAGAGCTTGTCGCCGGGGAGCCCACCGGCGGTCAGGAGCGTCACGCGCCCGACCTTGCCGCCGAAGTCGAAAGTGATCCGCTCGGTCGCCCCGTTCCCCTGCTTCTCGACCGCCTTGCCGAGACCGTATTTCGGGTGATTGATGCGGTCCCCGACGTCGTAATTCACCTGCTTGTTGCGGCCGCGCGTCGGATCGGTCGAATACGAGGAACGGCCGAGACCGTCTCTGCCGAATCCGCCCGAATCTCCGCGCCCGAACACTCCGCCCGATGACCCCAGATGGCGACTCGCCGACCGACGCGGCTCGGTACGACGCCAATCCACCAGATGCTGCGGAATCTCCTGCAGGAAGCGGGATTCCGGGTTCGACACCGGCTGACCCCACGACGCGCGGGTGACCGAACGCGTCACGTACAACCGTTCCTTGGCGCGGGTGATGCCGACGTACGCGAGGCGCCGTTCCTCACTCAGTTCGGCCGGGTCGCCGAGCGCCCGCATATGCGGGAAATGCCCGTCCTCCCAACCGGTCACGAAGACCACCGGGAACTCCAGGCCCTTGGCCGTGTGCAACGTCATGAGCGTGACGACACCGTCGCCCTCGTCGGGCACCTGGTCGGCATCGGCCACCAGCGACACCTTCTCCAGGAACGCGGCCAGCGAACCCGGCTCGGGTTCACCGTCGTTGTCCGGCACCTCGTCGAGATCCTCCAGGTCGTCGAGGTCCACATCCCCAGCAGCGAGTCCGGCGGCCTCAGCACTGAATTCCCTTGCGACAGCCACCAACTCGTTGAGGTTGTCCAGCCGTGCACCGTCCTGCGGATCCCGAGAGGCCTCGAGTTCAGCCCGGTAGCCGGTGCGTTCGACGATGGCGTCCACCAGTTCGCCGATGTCAGCGCCCTCCTCGGTGGCGTCGACGACGGCGACATCCTCTGCCGACTCCCCAGCCGCACCGAAGGTGGCGAGGAAGTCGTTGCGCAACCCCTCGATGAGTTCGACGAATCCGCCGATCTGCTTGACCGCGCGGGTGTTCAGCATCGGCACCTTGCCCTCGGCGCCCTCCAGCAGGGACTCGTAGAAGCTGATCCCCCGGTTCTCCGAATGCACGGCCACACACGCCTCGGCGCGGTCGCCGATGCCGCGACGGGGGGTGTTCAGAATCCGCCGCAGGCTGACCGAGTCGTCCGGGTTCGCGACGACGCGCAGATAGGCTACGACGTCGCGGACCTCTTTGCGCTCATAGAATTTGGTCCCGCCGACGACCTTGTAGGGGATGCCGTGACGGACGAACACCTCTTCCAGAGACCGTGAACCGGTGTTCGTGCGATAGAACACTGCGATGTCGGAGTAGGAGTGACTCGACGACCCGCCGATCGAGTAATCGGTGAGGTCCTCGATCTCCTTGGCGATGAACAGCGATTCCTCACGATCGGAGTCGGCGACGTACCCGACGATCAGCTCACCGTCACCCGAGTCGGTCCACAGCCGCTTGTCGCGGCGGTTCTCGTTGCGCGCGATGACCGCGTTGGCCGCCGACAGAATCGTCTGCGTCGACCGGTAGTTCTGCTCGAGCAGGATCGTCTCCGCATTCGGGAAGTCACGCTCGAACTCCTCGATGTTGCGGATCGTCGCACCTCGGAAGGCGTAGATCGACTGATCGGCATCGCCGACGACACACAATTCCGACGGTGCGACCGGCGACTCCGTCTGCTCGTCACCGACGAGTTCCCGGATGAACACATACTGCGCGTGGTTGGTGTCCTGGTACTCGTCGACCATGACGTGACGGAAACGGCGTCGGTAGTACTCGGCCACCTCGGGATGACGTTGGAGCAACGAGACCGTCTCACCGATCAGGTCGTCGAAGTCGAAGGCGTTCGCCGACTGGAGCCGACGCTGGTACTCGGCGTAGATCTGCGCGACGACGAGCACCGACGGTTCGCCGTCGGTGGCAGCGGCCAGCGCCTCGTCGGGACCGATCAGTTCGTTCTTCAGATTCGAGATGCTGACGCCGACGCCGCGCGGGCTGAACTTCTTCGGGTCGAGTTCCAGATCTCGGATGATCATGCCCAGCAAGCGCTTCGAGTCATCCGAGTCGTAGATGGAGAAGTTCGAGTTGCGCGCGCCCAGCAACGCTGACTGCGCACGCAGGATCCGCACGCATGTCGAGTGGAACGTCGACACCCACATGAAGTTGGCGCGTGGCCCCACCAGGTCGATCACCCGCTCACGCATCTCTGCGGCGGCCTTGTTGGTGAACGTGATCGCGAGGATCTGGCCGGGCGAGGTGTCCCGCTCGGCCAGCAGGTACGCGATCCGCCGGGTCAGCACGGCCGTCTTGCCCGACCCCGCACCCGCGACGATGAGCAAGGGCGACCCGGCATGGAGCACCGCCGCACGCTGCGGCGGGTTCAGACCGTCGAGCAGGCGGGCGGTGCGGTCGGCCGACGACGCGGCCGTGGAGGCCGACGGGGCGGGCGGAGAGGTCTGGCGGGTGGGGCTAGTCATCAGGAATCAAGGCTACTACCGCGCCACGACAGACTCCCTGCACGCTCCCGGCCCGGCCCGCGCGCGCCGCCGACGACCCGCGCGATGCCCTCTCGTCGTCCGCGGCGGTTACGATATGCCCGAATCGGGAGGTCTCGCGGGGGTCATTCGGTCGGCGCATGTCGCCGACCCCACCGAACATGATCTTCTGGTCGTGCACGGTCGCCGTGGTCCTCCCGCCCGGCATGTCGAGAGGGTCCGCGATGCAACGTCAGTCCGTCACTCTTCCGGCGTTCGCGTTCGGAGCCGGGCTCCTCGCATTGGTCGTCGCGCTCATCCTGTGCTTCGTGCCGTTCCCCACCAGCGGCGCATCCGCACCCACGGCGGCGTTCACCGCCCAGCAGAAGCTCGACGAGGTGGCCTTCGCGCTGGGCGCCAGTCCGGGCGCGCGGTACTCGGGCACGCTCACCACGACCGGCGACGACGGCGGTCAGCCGCGCACGGTCGAGTTCTCCGATCTGACGGTCGCGTCGACCAAGAACGCCGAGGGCACCATCACGTTCAACTCGACACAGGCGCAGTATCTGCAGATCGGCAACTATCGCTATCTCAAGGGCCCGTCCCGAATCTGGACCGACCTGTTTTCAGGCGCGCGGATCGCCCAGCAGATCGATCTCGCCGCGATCGAGAACAAGTGGACGAACCTGCGGTATTCAGGACTCCCCGATCTGGGATATCTGCTCTCCCCGGTTCTCCTGTCCGGACGGATCGGCAACACCGAGCGGGTGCGGGCACCTGCGCCGGGACTCGAGCTCCCCGCTCCCAACAAGGGGCTGCCCGATGCTCGGTACTGGCCCACCAGCGATCCGGAGATCACCGCCGTCGGCGACGACAAGGTGCGAGTCGGCACCATGGAGACGACCTTCGACCCCGCGAGCAAGAAGGTCACCCACATCAAGGGCGATTTCAGCCGTGAGGGATACAAGGTCACCGTCGACACCGACGTCGACCTGCTCGGCTCAGCGGACCTGGCCGGCCTCTTCGCCGGCGAACGCGCGCTCGTGCCCGAATTGACCAGCGTCCCGGCCCCGGCCATCCCGCTGGCGTCGAATGCCGTGACCTCCCGTCCCACCGGGGGCTGCACCACCGAGGCGTGCGGGTTCACCATCACCGCCGGCGGCACGGTGGATCCGGATGTCGCGAACGAACTGCGCGGTGTCACCGGGCACGTCAACTTCGGCCTGACGATCCGTTTCGTCGTCGACAACCTGCCGCCGGGTGCCCGTGGCGGCAGCTGCACCCGAGTCGTCACGGCGCCGCTCGGCGGTCGTGCCGACACCACCTGCACGGCCACCGCCCTCCCGCCGGGGTCGCGCAACGTCAGGACCGACCTCGCCATCCAGTACCTGCCGTTCATCGACGAGTCGGCCGAGAACCTGACCGAGTACATCTCCAGCCAGGAGAAGTCGAGCACGATGCCGATCACGTTGGTGCGCACCGGATCCAAGAAGGCGGAGGCGGCTCGCTACAACGACCAGGTCGCCGGGTTCCCGAGCAGTTACGGGGTCCGGCAGGGCGACTACGTGTTCGACGGCGTCGGGCCCGAGGGCAATCTCTTCGTCGCGTTCGCGCCCGGGTACGCGAGTCACATCACCGGGGCCCGGCTGGATCCCAGCTGGTCGGGTACCCAGCTGATCACCGATCAGCTCAAAAAGCAGCTCGCCGCGTCCGGTGATCGCGAGATCACCTACATGACATCCGAACCCGAGCTCGCGACGGCTCTGCGCCTGCTCGCGATCTCACAGGGCGTGAGTCCGGACAAGCTCAAGGTGTTCTCCACCCCGCTCGACCGGGCCTGAGGTCCACCCGAGAACTCAGCCGACGAGTCGGGCCTCGGCCACCTCACCGACCCTGCCCTCGCCGGTGTGCAACGCCAAGCCGTCGGTGACCGGCCTGATCGCAACCGCCCGCCCGCGACCCTCGAGCTGGACGTAGAGGACATGCAGTCCGGCCTGCACGGGCACCCGCACCGCGCGGCCGCCGTCGAGCGACACCTCGATCTCGCCGCCCGAGTTCGCGCAATAGCTCACCGCGACGGTCCAGCGCCACTGGATCAACGGCCCGTTCAACAACAGTCGGCCCGGGCCGTCGAGCTCGGGACGGGCGCAGGTGCCGCGGCCCGGCCGGATGGTGCGCGCCGGTGTCACGGCGCCGGGGACCATGTTCCCGCTGTTGTCGAGCACCTGTAGCCGGTCGGTGGTGACGCCGAACCGTGGCCGTTCGGTCACCCGGCCGAAGGTGTGGCTGATCTGGTTGTTCGGATAGGCGACCGGGAGCAGGACCTCCAGCGGGAGCGACTGGTCGAACATGGTGATGTCGCGGTTCTGCGCCAGTGCTCGTTTCGCGTTCGCCAGATAGTCGCCGGTGGGATCGTCACGCCAGGAGTCCGCGAACGACACCAGTGAGATCATCGCGGACGCGATCGCGAGGGCCGCGACGAGGACGACGCCGACCGGGTGAGCGCCCCGGCTGCGCTCCGGGGTCCCGGCGTGGCGTCCGGCCGCGTCCTTCGTCGAGGTCGCCGGGGCGGCGACGATGAGGGCGATGGCGATCGTGAACACCACGGCCGTGTCCGGCAGGTAGCGCATCGTCTGCGCCAATTCCAACGCCGTGTTCGCGCTCGACCTGTTCCACATCGCCGGTATCTGCGCGACGACCGCGTAGACGGCCGCACAGATGACCACGGCCGCAGCACCGCGCCGACGCGTCACCGCCCAGCCGACGAGGAGCGCGGCGACCACCCAGCCGAGGACGATCATCCACACCGGCGGAAATCCCATGGGCGGGCTGGGCACCCAGCGCTCCCATTCCCACGGACCACCGATCAGCGAAGGGATGACCGCATCGTTGATCGAGCGCCACACGAGTCGCGCCGTCTGTGCGATGGAATGCTGACCTGCCGTGGCATCGGACACGGAGAAGAAGACGACCACCCACACCGCGAAGATCACGGCTGTGGATACCCACAGCGCGCGCGCCCCGGTGAACGCGCGGATCAGCGGACTGTCCGGTACGGGACGATCGATCTCGTCGTCGGCGCTCGCGCTCTGCGGACGCGCGCTGTCGAACCGGACGGCCAGCACCGCCGCCGCGAACGCGACGGGGAGGATGAACAGTGACTTCTCGAAGAATGCCAAGGCCACCACGAAGATCACCGATGAGCGGACGACGATCAGCGTCGCGTCCGGACGCCGCCCGCGCGAGCGCGCCAGCAGGACGGCGTCCGCCACGATCCAGGCCATCGCCGCCTGCATGGGCAACGAGTTCAGAGCGGCGGCCCACCAGGTGAAGGCCGGCACCGTCATCGGGGTGAAGAGATAGAAGGCCAGTGCCGCCAACGCCCCGGCCCCCACCCTCGGTCCCGCCAGAATGCGAATCATCCGCCAGACGGCAAGTGAGGCCAGTGCCTGCATCACGATCAGCGTGATGGCGGGGACGATCCAGTTGACCGGGGCGATCACGGTGGACACTCCGGCCACGAGGAACGCTGCGGGCATGAAATGGCCGTCGTGGCTGTGACCCAGATAGTCCCAGCTCAGGATCGGATGCGACGACGCGCGACCGATCAGCACCAGGTCATCCCAGTAGAAGTTCCCGGTGGCGGCCAGCCATCCGCGGATCACGAGTTGTGCGGTGATCAGCGCAAGGGCCACCCACCACAACCTCCCCCTGCTCAGCATGCGGTCCAGTCTCACGGCCGGTGGCTCCCGTGGCAAAATCGGTCGCGTGACTGACGCCAACAGCCCTGACGAGAAGTCCGGTGCCGCGCCGCCGTTCGACGTGGATTCCTACAACCTGTCCTCCGACGTGACCGGGCTGCCCGACGACATCGACGAACTGCGCAAAGAGATCGATCGGCTCGACGCGATGATCCTCGCCTCCATCAAGCGGCGATCTGCGGTGTCGAAGAAGATCGGCGCGGCACGCATGGCATCCGGTGGCCCGCGCCTGGTACACAGCCGCGAGGTGAAGGTGCTCGATCGTTTCGCCGAGCTCGGCCAGGAGGGTCACACTCTCGCGATGCTGCTGCTGCGGCTGGGGCGCGGCCCGCTCGGACGCTGACGACGGACACAAGCGAAAGACACTGCCGCTGAGCACCGTTGGCGCACCGCAGCACCGACGACCGGTGTCCGACGGTCGACACGATTGACCCCGCACACCCACCGGAGTTGAGTGGACCTCATGTTCACGTCACCCGCCGACGGCTACGACCGTTTCATGGGTCGCTACACGCGGACGTTGGCACCCGAACTCGTCGACGCGACCGGACTCGACCGCAACGCGAGGGTCCTCGACGTCGGATGCGGGCCGGGCGGCCTCACCGGCGTGCTCGCAGGACACGTGGGAGCGCAGAACGTCGCCGCGATCGACCCGGCACCTCAGTTCGTCGCGGCCTGCCGTGAGCGTCATCCGGACGCGGACGTCCGTGAGGGGATGGCCGAGGCCTTGCCCTGGCCCGACGGCGTCTTCGACGCGGCGTTGTCGTGCCTGGTCGTCGGGTTCATGACCGACGCCGACCACGGCCTGCGGGAGATGGCCCGGGTCACCCGGCCGGGTGGAGTCGTCGCCGCCTGCATGTGGGATCTCGACGAGGGCGGGATGACGATGCTGGAGACATTCTGGGCGGCGGCCCGTCGCCTCGACCCCGACGTCGTCGGCGAACGCATGCGCGTGGGTGTCGGGCGCGGCGACATCGCCACCCGACTGCGTGCGATCGGTCTGCGCGACGTGGCCGACGGCGCTCTGACCGCCCGGGCCGACTACGCCGATTTCGACGACTTCTGGGAGCCGTTCACCTTCGCTGTCGGGCCCGCGGGCGCATACCTGGCGGCGCTGCCCGCAGATCACCAGGAGCAGATCCGCCAACTCTGTCGTCCGCTCCTCCCGGACGGACCGTTCACGCTTGAGGCTCGCGCCTGGTTCGCCCGCGGCATCGTCCCGCCGTTGCTCCTCGACGGCTGAGGTAGCGCCACATGTGACGCATGGACCACATAGGGTGAACATCATGAGTGACGTCTCCGGCAGCGACTTCGACACCAGCGATCACGACGACATCACCGCAACGCAGTCCTGGCAGGCGCTCGCCGCCCACCAACCGCACGTGTATGCGATGCATCTGCGCGAGGTCTTCGCAGTGGACCCGGATCGCGGACGCGAACTGAACGTCAACGTCGGCGACCTGCACATCGACTACTCGAAGCATCGTGTCCTGCGCGAGACCCTCGAACTGCTGTTCAGCCTGGCCCGTGAGGTCGGTCTAGAGGATCGCCGCGACGACATGTTCGCCGGCGAACACATCAACACATCCGAGGATCGCGCGGTGTTGCACACCGCGCTACGACTGCCCGCTGACGCCACGCTGCACGTCGACGGACAGGATGTCGTCGCCGACGTCCACGAAGTCCTCACGGCCATGGGCGAGTTCACCGACAGGCTCCGCAGCGGCGAGTGGAAGGGCCATACCGGCAAGGCCATCACCGACGTCGTCAACATCGGGATCGGCGGGTCTGATCTCGGACCGGTCATGGTGTACCAGGCGCTGCGCCACTACGTCGACGCGAACATTCGCTGCCACTTCGTCTCCAACGTGGACCCGGCCGACATGGTCGCCACCCTCGCCGACCTCGACGCCGAGACCACCCTCTTCATCATCGCCTCCAAGACGTTCACGACGCTGGAGACGCTGACCAATGCCGCCGCCGCACGACGATGGCTGCTCGAGGAACTCGCCGGCGACGGCGAAGCCCCCGAGAGCGCCGTCGCCAAGCACTTCGTCGCCGTCAGCACCAACGCCGACGAGGTCGCGAAGTTCGGCATCGACACCACCAACATGTTCGGGTTCTGGGACTGGGTCGGCGGCCGGTACTCGGTGGACTCCGCGATCGGCCTGTCGGTGATGGCGGCGATCGGCAAGGAACAGTTCGCCGAGTTCCTCGCCGGATTCCACCTCGTCGACGATCACTTCCGGACCGCTCCCCTCGAGCAGAACGCGCCGGTGATCCTTGGCCTGATCGGCCTCTGGTACAACAACTTCTGGGATGCGCAGTCTCGCGTCGTCCTGCCGTACTCCAATGACATGGCGCGATTCGCCGCATACCTGCAGCAGCTGACGATGGAGTCCAACGGCAAGTCGGTGACCGCTCACGGGCATCACGTCACCACCGAGACCGGCGAGGTCTTCTGGGGCGAACCCGGCACCAATGGTCAGCACGCCTTCTACCAGCTCCTGCACCAGGGGACGCGGATGATTCCCGCGGATTTCATCGGCTTCGCCGAGCCCACCGACGACCTGCCGACCGCGGACGGCACCGGCTCGATGCACGACCTCCTGATGAGCAACTACTTCGCGCAGACCAAGGTGCTGGCCTTCGGCAAGACCGCCGACGAGATCGCGGCCGAGCGCGTCGCACCGAATGTGGTGGCGCACAAGGTGATGCCCGGAAACCGGCCAACCACATCGATCCTGGCCCCCGAACTGACACCGTCGGTGATCGGCCAGCTGATCGCACTCTATGAGCACCAGGTCTTCGTCGAGGGCATGATCTGGGGCATCAACCCCTTCGATCAATGGGGTGTGGAACTCGGCAAGACCCAGGCCAAAGAACTCCTCGGGATCATCGTCGACGCGCAATCACCTGCGCCGCAGGATGATTCGTCGACCGATGAGTTGGTGCGCTGGTACCGAGAGCACCGGGGACGCAAGGCCTGACCCCTTCGAGACGCTCGCAGGCTTGCTCCTCAGGGGTCGGGACGCGCGGCCCCCTCCTCAGGGGTCGGGGCGCCCGGAGGCTCCACGGGGATCGGCGGGCGCCTACCCCCAGCGCGACTCGTCGAACACCTCGTCGGGGATCTCGTCGCCGGGTTGCACACCGAGTTCCTCGAGCCGGCCCATCAGCGCTGCGGCGACCGCGATGAAGGTGACGAGATCCTGTGTCTCCGTCGATCGTTCGGCGGGATCACCGCCCATGAACTCGTGCAGCGCGGGCGGCACGCAGTCACCCATGTCGATCGAACGCTGACCCGTCGCCGTCCGCCAGGCGTCGAAACTCGCGGCGTCGACCGCCTCGGCGATGTCGCCGGTACGGACCGCCTCGAGCACCTCGTCCACTGACGTGAGCGGACCGCTGCTGCCGCTCGAGGGATCGAACCCGACCACGGTGTCCGCGTCGAGTTCCGGATCGTCGTCGAGCGTGAAATACACGATGCCGCGCCAGTCGGCGCCGAGTGCGGTCACATCGCCACGACCGAACACGTCGATCAACAGTTCGCTGACCTCGCCCCGACGGCGCTCGGAGAACAACTGGAACGCGCCATGGGCCACAACCTGCCCTTGCTTGGTCGACACATCGGATACCTTACGCAGGGTGAGTTCCTCCTCGAGGGTGCCGGGTGCGGCCCGGCGTGTGTGTCTGCCGATCGGCGTGCTCGTCGCGCTGGCGACAGTCGCCGCCTGTACCGGTTCGACCCCGACCGACGACGTGACGCCCACGTCCGTCCCGACCAGTGCGACGGTCACCGTCCCGGCAGGTCAGCCCGCCCGCTCGTCACCCGGAACGGCCCTGACGTTCGGTCAGAGCGCGGTGTTGCCGGCGAACGCGTTCGCCGCGAACGGATCGCCGGCGATGTTCACCGTCACGGGGATCACCCCCGCCGAGGGAGTACCCGAGGACACCGCCCAGGGCGGCACGCCGTATTTCCTGTACGTGACGGTCACCTCGTTGGCCTCGCGTCCCGCACCGGCCCCGCGTGTCGTCGGACTCAGTGGGAGCGCCGACGGCCGAACACCCGCACTCACCATGTCCCCGACTCCCGGTCTGACCGCGTGTCCGGAGGCGACACCTCCCGAACGGATGCGCCGCGGACAGTCGTACACCGCGTGCCTCGTCTCCGTCGCCGACCAGGGCCAGCGATTGCAGCAGGTCATCTACTGGGCCGACACCACCGACGATCCTGCACTCGACTACAAGTCGACTCCGGTCGCCTGGTCGCTGCCCGGTCCCGCATCGACACCGGCGGCACCGAACACTCCGGCCGGCTGACCGCCTGCCTATCGATCACACCAGCCGGCGGCTGATCTCCGACGGCAGGTACCGCAGCGCCGTGGCGATCGGCCACCACGGCCAACGCGGAACCGGAGCCCACGACGACTCCTTCTCGATCGCCGCCACCATGGCGTCGACACCGGTGTCGGTATTGGTCATCATCGCGGTCTTCACCCCACGGTTGATGTCGGTCTCGATGTAGCCGGGGAGCAGGACCGACACCGTGATGGGCGATTTCGCGAATTCCGCCTGCAACCCCTGCCCGAGCGCGGACAGCCCCGCTTTCGACGCGGAGTAGGCGGCCTGCGACTTCGGCAGCCCGCGGATGGCACTCATCGAACTGATCAACACGAGGTGGCCGTGATCCTGTGCGCGGAAGATCTCGAGTGCCGCCTCGATCTGCGCGAGCGCACCGACGAGATTCGTCTGCACGGTCTCGATGTTCGCCGCCGCCTTGCCGGTTCCGATCGGCGCCCCTTTACCGAGCCCGGCGTTCACGATGACCCGGTCGAGCCCATCGAGCTGCTCGGCGAGCGATGTGAAGACCCCGGGAACCGAATCCGTGTCCGTGACGTCGAGGCGCGCCGTCGCGACCCGGCGGGCGGTCGGGCGGAGTTCGTCGGCCAGTGCGTCGAGGCGGTCGGTGCGGCGAGCACAGAGCGCGAGTGACCGTCCGTCGGCGGCGAATCTCCGCGCCATGCCCTCGCCGAGTCCCGAACTCGCGCCGGTGATCAGGATCTTCTGCCGTGTCGTTGCGCTCATGGTGGTCCAACCTACCGGCCCGCGATCGGCCGCCGTCGGGGTCAAGCCGTCTGTGCGGTCAGCCGCAGGGCCTGCACCACACGGTCGGTGTCAGCACGATCGCCGATGGTGATCCGCGTGCCGGCGTCGCCGCACTGCTTGGTATCGATCCCACAAGCTCGCAGGAGGTCTCCCAACGCCACACCGTCCGGTCCCGGCAGGAACACGAAGTTCGCCTGCGTCGGGACGGTCGCAGCGCCGATGGCGTGCAGCATCCCCTCGAGCCGCTCCCGCTCCGCGCGCATGGCCCGAACCCGTTGTGCGAGTTCGGCGTCGGCCGCCAGCGCGGCCGGAACCGCGGCAATGGCCGAGCGGCTGACGGCGAAGGGGACCTCGTGGCCGCGCAGCAACCCGACGATGTCGCGACGGCCGATCCCGTATCCGATCCGCAGGGCTGCCAGTCCGTGGGCCTTCGAGAAGGTCCGCAGTACCACCACGGGGTTGCGGTGATCGATGAGCCGGTTCAGGTCCGGCTCGTTCTCGGCGAACTCGATGTAGGCCTGATCGACGACGGTGACGACGTGCGACGGCAGACCGTCGATGAAGCGATACAAGTCCTCGTGCTCGACCACGGCGCCCGTCGGGTTGTGCGGAGAGCAGACGACCACGACGGCGGTGTCGGGCGTGATGGCGGTGCGCACCCGGTTGAGGTCGACGGTTCCGTCGTCGGCGAGACGTACCGGTGTCACCCGCATGCCGACCATGCCCGCGAGGATCGGGTAGCCGTCGAAGGTCGGTATCGGCGTCACCAGGGTCGGAGTGATGATTCCCGACGACTGCGCGTGTCGCATCGCGCTGTGCAGGACCGCCAGTGCGACCCCGGTGGCTCCCGGCCCGACAGTGACCTGTCCCGACGGGAGGCCCAGGTGTGCGGCGATGGCCGTTCGCGTGTCGTCGGGCAGGAAATCGGGGTACCGGTTCAACGCGGAGATCGACCGTCGCACTGCGTCGGCAACGGACGGGAGCGGCGGATAGGCCGATTCGTTGAGATCGAGACGGAGACGATCCGACGATCCACGGTCAGGACCTCCTGGGTGGGTCATGGGCGCCCACCCCACCGCAGCGCCGCTGCCGCCGCGAAGTCCCCCGCATGTGCGAACGCGGCCGTCATCACGGTGTCGCCCTTGCGGATTCGCCCGTCGGTGACGGCCGTGTCGAGGGTGACCGGGATCCCGACCGCGAAGAGATTGCCGCACTCGTCGAAGGTGTCCGGGTGTCGCGACTCGGGCAGTTCCATCGCCTCGCGCCAGTTCCGCAGGAAGATCCGATTGGGCTGATTGGTGATGAACCAGTCGAGGTCGGGGGGCCTCACCCCGATGGCGTCGGCCACCTCGATCGCGGTTTCCGGCACCATCCGGTTGCCCCGGGCCAACACCTTCGCGATCTTGGCCTCGGTGAAGCCGATGTGGATCTGTCCGGAACCGGCCTCCCAGTACTTGCGCGGCGGCGACGACACCCCCGTCATGTCGCCCGCGTACTGGCCGTAGGAGTGACAGGCGAGTCCGAGTACAGAGCTGCCCGTGTCGTCGGACAGGGTGACGACCGCGACCGCCGCACCGTCGCCCGGGATCGACGCCTGCGGCTTGCCCCGCACCTGCACCTGGGTGAAGACCTGGGCGGCGCTGTTCTGGGCCAGGCCTAGCAGCGCCTTTCGGCCTCCGCCCGCCCGCAGCAACGCGCCAGCGACGTCGATCATGTGGATGAAGGCCGCACACCCGCCGTTGTGGACATCGAGCACGGTCGACGGTCGCAGGCCGAGCCGATGCGCCACCTCCCCACCGCACCCCCGCACAGGTACCTCCGGCAGTTGACTGTGGGTGAGGACGACGTCGACGTCGTCGAGGAAGTCGCCGCCGTTCCGGTCGGTCAGAGCCCGGGCAGCCTCGAGGATCATGTCCGCCGACGTTTCACCGTCAGCCGCATGATGGCGGAAGGCGGGCGCACGGAACATCACGTTGTCGATCAGGTCGTCGTCGGCGGCGTACTGTGCGAAATACTCTGCCGGAACGCGGTTCTCGGGGAGATAGGTGGCGAGGTCGATCAGACTGGTCCGGGTGGCGGTCATCGTCGCATCCAATCAGGAGTGATGGGCAGGCCGTGGTGATGTCGGTATTCGGCGATCGCGGTGAGATTGTCGAGTTCGATCTGATGCCCGGCAGAGAAGGTGTCCCAGAAGTCACCCACCCAGACCGGACGTTCGGGTGGGGCGGTGTCCGGGTACGGGTTCTCGTCGTAGAACGGATGACGGCAGTTCACCCAGAGCACGACCGAACCCGGCTTGTCGAGGACGACCTGGGCGTCGACGACGCGTATCAGGTAGATCATCCACAGGTGGCGCCCCTGGTCCCAGGCACAGTGGTAATCCACGGTCATCGCACCGGGATTCGCAACCGTGCGCGTGTAGATCGCGGTGTCCGAGCCGAGCCGGTCCTGAGCAACCCAGAGCCCGTCCTCCTCGGTCTCCGCGAACCCGCGCAGACTGTAGGTCCATTCCTCCAGCGACCGGGTATCGGCAAGCCACGCGTACAGGTCACGGGGCGGGGCGTCGACAAAGCCCTGGACCGGGCAGAAATCGCCGTAGATCGCCTCGTGTGGATAGACCGATCGCAGTCTGTCCATCAGGATCGGCGTCGCGACCTTGCGCGGATGCGACTCGATACGGGTCAATCCGTCGAGGGTCGCGACGGCGTCGCCGAGGTCGGAGAGGGCGGGCAACACAGCGGTCATGAGTGATCTTCTCTCTCGAGGAGCGGTGCGAACGGGGGGATCTCGTCGGGGTCGACATCGACCACGAGACAGTTCGGGCCGGCTCGCGACAGCAGATCCGCGACCGCGGGACGCAGTGCGTCGCGATCGCTGACGTGGACGACGGTGAGGCCATCGAACATGGCCGCGAGACCCGCCGCGACGTCGGTGTACCGGAACCGATTGATGCTGGGGGTGCCCGGGAAGAACCGCTTCTCACGGGTGATGCACATGGCATGGGCATTGTTGTTCAGAACGACGACGGTGACCGGCGCATCGTGTTCGATCGCGGTGTGCAGTTCCATGCCGTGCATGAAGAACGCGCCGTCCCCCGCTATCACCACTGTCCGGCGGGGATCGGCGTCGGCCACAGACCGGATCGCGTTGCCGATGCCGGCCGCTACGCCATATCCCATACCGCCCATGCCGAGTGCGACCACGAAACGTCCGTGCCCGAACGGGAGATGGTGGATGGCCGCGGCACCCGCATTCCCGGCGTCGGCAAATACCGTCGTGCCGGCCGGGAGGGCGGCGCCGAGTTCGTCGATGACCGTCCGCATGTCGAGGTGTGTGGTCGGCGGCCGCGTGCCGAGGTGGGTGATCTCCATCGTCGTCCGCCGACGCGGTCTCCCGCGCATTCGTTCCCGTACCGCCGACGTCAGATGGTCGACGGTCGGCTCGATGGCGCCACAGCGGATGTGATCGGCGGTGCCCGGCATCCGCGGCGGCTCGAAGCCCAGGTGGACGACCCGCTTGTCGGCGAGGACATCGTCGAGGCCGGCGCGGTCGGTCATCGACATCCGGCAGCCGATCACGAGGCACACTGTGGCTGCGGCGAGCGCACGGTGCGCCGACGGATGACCCATCACCCCTGTGA
Organism: Gordonia sp. OPL2; assembly: GCF_003797825.1. GTDB lineage: Bacteria > Actinomycetota > Actinomycetes > Mycobacteriales > Mycobacteriaceae > Gordonia. Next base: position 27,636 of record NZ_RKME01000006.1, on the reverse strand, counting down.
CGCCGGCGTATCCGGGAGCGTCCCGGAGGATGTCGCGTCCCCCGGGGGCGACTACCACCACGGCCGACAACGCCTGCGCGAGTCGATCGATCGCCGATCCGATGCCCGCGACCGACGCCTCGTCACCGGCCCAGATCACCACGTCGCCAACGGATTCGGCGGTGCTGCAGAGCTCGTCGGCGACAGCTGCGAGCAATGCCGCCGGAACGTCGTCGGTAGTCGGGGGCGACGCGATCGCGGGGTGGATCGACACGTGCACGTCCGGCAGTTGCGCGGACTGGACATCTTTCGGAAGGAGCACGGCTGCAGGCAGTCCGCGCCGCGTCGTGGCGAACGCCGTCGCCAGTGCCGCGGGAACATCGTCGGGCCGCGTCACGACCGAGCACGAGCCGGTGACGCCGCCGACGACCCCGGCGATGTCGACCGTGTCCGGCGGAGACAGCATGTCCTGGAATGCCCCTCGCCCGACGAACGACGACGGCGCGGTGCCGATCAGTGCGATGACCGGCACCCGGCTGTCGTAGGACTCGGCGAGCGCGGGGATCACGTTCATCGCGCCGCCACCCGAGGTGGTCATCACGACTGTCGGTCGACCGGTGATCCGGGCGGTCCCGTCGGCCATGGCCCCGGCGGCGAACTCGTGTTTGGCGATCACCGGGGTCATCTCATCGACGCGCACCGCCGCGTCGAAAAGATCCTCGATGTTGGCGCCGTGAACTCCGAACACAGTGGTGATCGACATCGAGATAAGCTGGCGGACAACGTAATCAGCGACCGACCGCCGACAGTCCATATCGTCGTGTTCCTGCGGTCCCGTCGGGTGCGCGGGATTCGCGATCGCGGTCATGGAGCAACAGTGCGTTGCCGAACCTGAAGGTCCGCTGAAATCCGCGTCCCATCGGCCCCTGTCGTGCATTCGCATGACGACCTACGATGAAGCCCACAGCAGGTGCGGTCGTCGGGGCCGACGTGGCGTCGGGACACGAAGCACCTCGAGGAGTTGTGATGTCTGGGCTGTCCGACGCGACGAACGGTTGGCGGGCACTGTTCCGCCGACGGCAGGGCGTCCGCATGCGATCCACCATCGTGGGCACCTGTCTGGTCGCGCTCGCCCTCGTGATCGGTGCCGGGGTGATGCTGTTCATGCTCCACCGCGCCGACAACCGATCGATGTACGACTCCACCAGTTATCGCGCCTACGAGATGGCCGACTACATCCGGCAGGGTGGGATCGCGGGCATTCCGGCCGAGGAACTGATGGTCGGTTCGGGGGTCGACGTGCTCCAGGTCATCGACCGCGACGGGCAGGTGGTCGCAGCGTCGCCCGGCGCCCCGGCGGTCCCGTTGACCTCGGAGCGACCGGCGCCGTGGACCTCCACCTCGACCGAGGGCCCGTTGGTCCCTGGTGACGACGACGAGTTCTGCGCGACCATCGCCGGCGCGCGGCACGGTGACGACGAGTTCACCGTCGTCGCAGCGGTCTCCACCACCGCCTACCGGCAGGGCTTCGTCAATACCGCGCTACTGCTGGCACTCGAACTCCCGATCCTCGTGATCCTGTCCGGTCTGGCCATCTATTACTTCGTCGGCCGCGCCCTGCGCCCTGTCGGTAAGATCACCGAGCAGGTCACCACGATCACCGGTTCCGATCTCTCCCTGCGGGTTCCGGTGCCGAGCACCGACGACGAGATCACCCGGCTCGCCGACACGATGAACGCGATGCTCGCGCGCTTGGATCAGAGTCGCGATGCGCAACTGCGTTTCGTCGGCGACGCCTCGCACGAGATGCGCAGTCCCCTGACCACCGTCGTCGGCATCCTCGACCTCGCCGACGACACCGACTCGGCGGTCGACTTGCAGACCGTGCGCACGATCCTGCTGCCGGAGGCCCACCGGCTGCGGAGCATGGTCGACGACCTCCTGCTGCTGGCCAGGGCAGACGAACACGGTGTGCCGCTGCGCATCCGGGACGTGGACCTCGACGATGTCGTGTCCGCCGAGGCGCATCGGCTTCGGTCGCTGGGCTTGGCACGTGTCGAGACATCGATCGTGCCGATCCGGATGTCGGCCGACGCCGACAAACTCGGTCGTGCTCTTCGCAATGTCGCCGAGAACGCGGTCCACCACGCCGAGTCGACGATCCGGTTCGAGATGGCACTCGACGAGGCCACCGGCATCGCCTCCATCAGCGTGACCGACGACGGGCCGGGCGTGCCGGAAGACCAGCGCTCCATCATCTTCGAGCGGTTCACGCGTCTCGACGTCGACCGCCGCAATCGAAGCGGTTCGGGGCTCGGACTGTCGATCGTCCACGAGATCGTCCGCGCACACGGTGGGACTGTCACCGTCGGCGACCCGCCCTCGGGGTTCGCGCACGGGGCCACCTTCGTCATCACGCTGCCCACGACGACCGCACAGCCCGACGGCACCCGCGACGGCGCGATCAGCACCGCGCTCGTCCTGCCTCCCTCGCCGTGAGGCGAACGGCCGATCAGTCGGGCCGGATACGGTAGCCCGCGCCCCGGACGGTCTCGATGCTCCGGACGCCGAACGGTACGTCGACGCGCTTACGGAGGTAGCCGACATAGACCTCGACGATGTTCGGGTCACCCTCGAAGTGCTCGTCCCACACCGAGTGCAGGATGTCGGACTTGGAACAGACGGTCCCGGCGTTGCGGATCAGGTACTCGAGCACCGAGAACTCCCGCGGCGTGAGCGTGACGGGTACGTCTCCACGGCGTACGACATGTTCCGCGGGGTCGAGCACGAGGTCGCCCGCGCGGAGCTGGGCGGGCCGCTCCGGTGCGCCACGGCGCAGGAGCGCTCGGAGCCGCGCCTTGAGGACGACGACCGAGAACGGCTTGACGAGGTAGTCGTCGGCACCGTAATCGAGGGCCTCTGCCTCGTCGTACTCACCGTCCTTGGCGGTGAGCATCAACACCGGCGTCCACACCTGCTGTTCTCGCAGGCGCTGCAGGACCTGATAACCGTTCAACCCCGGCATCATGATGTCCAGCACGATGACGTCGAAATGCGCCTCGGTCGCACGCCACAGGCCATCGGTTCCGTCGTGTGCCACGGTCACCGCCCACCCGTCGCTGACCAGCATGCGCCGAACGGTCTCCGCGGCCCGGGTGTCGTCGTCGACGATGAGGGCATGCACGGCGGCTATTTCAGCAACCGCGACATCCGGCGATCGGCCAACACCTTGCCGCCGGTCTGACACGTCGGGCAGTACTGGAACGACCGGTCGGAGAAGGACACCTCGCGGATCGTGTCCCCGCACACCGGGCACGGCAGTCCGGTCCTCGCATGCACCCGCAATCCGGTTCGCTTCTCCGACTTCAGGCGAGCCACCTCTTGGCCCTCGAGGCGGCCGATCGCACCGGTCAACACCGAGCGCGTCGTCTCGAACAGCGTGTCGACCTGCTCGGAAGACAACGATTTCGCAGAGGCGAACGGCGAGAGCCTTGCGGTGTGCAGGATCTCATCGGAGTAGGCGTTGCCGATCCCGGCGATCGTGCGTTGGTCGGTCAGCACGTTCTTGATGCGACCGGTCGTGCCTGCCAGAATCGCGCCGAACTCGTCGCGCGAACACGACAGCACATCGGGTCCCAGACCGGCGATCCGATCGACGTCGCCGACGTCCCGCACGATCCAGACGGCCAGCCGTTTCTGTGTGCCCGCCTCGGTGACATCGAATCCCTCGCCCGGGAGACCGCAGTGCACACGGATGGCGATGGGCCCCTTGCCTCCCGGTCGCGGCGGCGTCTGTGAGAGGTGGTCGCTCCACCTGAGCCATCCCGCGCGGGACAGATGGATGACGAGGTTGATCACCGGGTCGGCCCCGCCGCCGTCGGGACCCGGGATGGTGCGGATGACCAGGTATTTTCCGATCCGGCCGGCAGATTCGACGATGCGACCGGTCAACGCCGTGTACGGCGGGTCGGCCGTCTTCAGCACGGCGAGCGATGCGACATCGACCCGTCGGATGGGGAAGCCGGCCGCGCGTCCGTCCACGTACTCCGCGATGGCCGCCACCTCAGGAAGCTCAGGCATGAGTCCAGTGTGCTCTAGTTGGAGGATGATCTCGCGTCTTTCCGATGCCGACCTGGCGGCACAGCTCGCCGACGGTGCCGGTCAGATCCTGGTCGGCGTACGTCACCGCGGGCTCCTCCGGGGCCGCCACCTCGGTGACGTCGGCGACGCGATGGCGCAGGCGTGGATCTCCAATGTGCTCGTGCGCCATCGGCCGAACGATGCGGTCCTGTCCGAGGAAGGCGCCGACATCGGCGACCGGTCGACCGCGGATCGGGTGTGGATCATCGATCCGCTCGACGGGACCAGTGAGTTCTCGTCCGGGACGGCCGACTGGGCGGTGCATGTCGCGCTGACCGAGCACGGGTCGGTGACCGAGGCGGCCGTTTCCCTGCCCGCCGTCGGCGAGGTCTTCCGCTCCGACACCGTCAAGCCGCCGAGCGGGCCACTCACCCGTCGGATGGCCGCCTCGCGTCGCGGCGGATCGTACGAGAGTGCGTGGGTGTCACGCCGGTTGTCGCTGAACATGATCGGCATCGGCTCGGCCGGTGCGAAGGCGATGGCGGTGGTGCGCGGCGATGTCGACGCCTATGTGCACGCGGGCGGCCAGTACGAGTGGGACAACTGCGCACCCGTCGGTGTGGCACTCGCTGCCGACCTGCACTGCAGCCGCCTCGACGGCTCCCCGATCGTCTACAACCAGCCGCAGCCGTACATGCCGGATTTCGTCATCTGCCGCAAAGAGATCCGCGACGACCTGATGGCCGCGCTCGACGAAGTGTGGTGAGAGGCTGAGCGGCCGCCGCGGGCGCCGCCAAGCGTTCCTCCCGTCGGACCCGCCGACCGTGCCCTGGATTTCGCCGAGCGTGCCCTGCACATCGCCGAGCGTGCCTCCCATTGGATCTGCCGATCGTGCCCTGAATTCACCGAGCGTGCCCAGCACATCGCCGAGTGGGTGAAACCGCCATCCGAGGTGTCGGCGCTGGGCACGATCGGCGCGATTCAGGGCACGATCGGCGAATTTCGGGACACGGTCGGCGAGATGCGGGTTCGTCTGTTCGAGGGGTTCGGCGCGGTGAGGGGGCGGCCGTCGGCGCGGTGAGGGGCGCCGGCCGGTGCGACGAGACGCCGGCGGTGCGGTGGGTCAGGGTTTGCGCAACAGGTAGATGTCCATGATCCAGCCGATGCGTTCGCGGGCCTCCGACCGGAGTCGGGCGATACGGTCGGCGACGTCGCCCACTCGGCCGCTCACCAGGATCTCGTCATCGGTGCCGACATAGGCGCCCCACCAGATGTGGTCGTCGGGGTCGGCGGTCCGGCGGAAGGCGAGATCGCCGTCGAGCATGACGATCTGATTGGTGTCCGCACCGTGCGGGGTGTCGGCCAGCCGACGACCCGTCGTGATGTGGATGGGTTCACCGATTCGGTTGGCCGCGATCCGATGTGCCGCGGTGAGCGCGCTCGCGCTGGTCACCCCGGGTATCACCTCGACGTCGAGGTCGAGATCGGAGTGCTCGGTCAGGTCGTCGACGATACGCAGGGTGCTGTCGTAGAGGGCGGGGTCGCCCCAGACCAGAAACGCGGCAACCCCGCTGTCGGGTACCTCGGCCCGCAGCGCATCACCGAAGACGGCCGCACGGGCGGCGTGCCAGCGTCGAACCTCCGCGTCGTAGTCGGCCGGATCGCGGTCGCGTGGTGGGTCGACGATCTCGATGACCCGATGGTTGGGCGACGCATGTCGATCCAGGATGTCGCGGCGCAGGGCGGCGAGGGAGTCCTTGTCGCCCCCCTTGTCGAGCACGAGGAAGACATCGACGTCGGTGAGTGCGTCGATCGCCTCCAGGGTTATCTGACGGGCGTTCCCGGGGCCGATCCCGATGACCCGCAGCGTGATCCGCATCGCCGGGTCAGACCCGTACCTTGCGCAGGCCGTGCTTGCGCGCGGTCATGTCCAGGATCAGTTGCCGGGGCATGAGGCGACGCAGGAGAAAGACGACGCCTGCCTGATTTCCCTTGGCGTAAAAAGGCTTCGGATGATCGGCCAACGCGGCGTCCACGATCACGCGTGCCATCGTGGTGGCGTCGATCCCGGCGTCCTCGTTCGACCGCGTCGCGGCGGCGAGGGTCTGGTATTCCTCACGGTACGGTGACGACTCTCCGATGTGGATACTGCGGCGATCGCCGATTCCCGTTGCGATGGTTCCGGGTTCGACGGAAATCATCCGCACACCGTACGGCGCGACCTCACGGCGCGTCGCGAACGCGAACGCCTTCAGCGCGGATTTGGTTGCCGTATAGTTGGATCGGAACGCAACCGGGAAACTCGACAGCATCGATCCGACCATGACGACAGTGCCGCGTCCACGTTCGCGCATACCCGGCAGCACCGCCTTGGTCAGCGCGATGGGCCCGAAGACGTTGACCGCGAACAGCTTCTCGATGGCGTCCATCGATGTGTCCTCGAGCGCGCCGGCCTGACTCTCGCCCGCGTTGTTGATCAGGATGTCGACGACCCCGATCTTCTGCACGCACTGCGCCGCGCTGTCGTAGTCGGCGTTGTCGAGTGCGACGTAGTTCACGCCGCGTACGGGATTCGCGACGGACTCCGGCCGACGGCTGGTGCCGTACACCGTGTGTCCCTGCTCGACGAACAGGCGGGCCACCTCGGCCCCGATCCCGCTCGACGCACCCGTGACCAGAACGACCTGAGATCCTGCTGCATCAGCCACGTCGAACACCGTAGCGTGTCCGTCGCCCGGGGCCCGCGATCAGGCGAGATCCGGCTCGCGCCCCGCCTTGTGGAAGTGCGCCGACTCCGCGGCGGACTCACTGGCGAACCAGATGTCCGGGGAGAGCTCGTCGTAGGTCGACTGGTCGGGCGTGTGATACGTACCCGACTCGGCATCCGCCTTGATCGAATATCCCTCGGGCGGTTCGCCGGATCCCACGACGGGTAGGTGCGCGCCGATGGGCACGGGCACCGACTCGCCACCACGACGGTAGGAACCCACACCGTCGCCGTGTCCGTGGTGATCGGCCGGCACGGAGAGGTCGGGGCCGGTCATCACGTCGTCGGCGAAGTCGGGAATCGGCGGCAGGGCGGGTGACATCTCGCCGGTCTCGCCTGGTCCCGCAGGTTCGGACGGCGAGGTCGATGTCGGTTCGGCACCGGTAGGCGACGCGACCGCAGCGGCACCTGCGGCCGCGGGCGTACCTGCCGGGGCGTCACGACCCTCCGGGCTCGCCGGCGACGGCTCCTCGGCGGCGACGGCGGTCGGCACATCAACACCAGCCGACGGCCCAGCCGCCTCGGAGACGACGGGAACCGACGGCTCAGCGGCCACAGCAGACGCAGAGCCCTCACGTGTCACCGGACGCGTGGACCGTTCGACGACCGACGACCCGCCCCGAACCTTCCGGAACATCCAGATCAGCGCCAATCCCACCAGGATCAGCACGAACGGAACCAGGAGCCACCACCAATCGGACTCGTCGCCCTCCTGGGCCGTGAGCGTGCGCGTCGTCGCCCCGGCAGGCGCCGACAGCGCGGTCGCCGCCGTCGCGAGCGCGCCGAGCGCGATGAGTGTGCGTCTCGTCGATGTCGTCATGTCCCCGTGACCTCGTGTCATCAACAGGCGGATGAATCCGCGCGAAACACCGTTTCGTCCTCCATAGAACACCCGGCAACGACGAATCGGACAACGAAACGCGGAGAACAGGCCAATCGGTGCACACACGATGAGTGGGCGGGGACCGACGATGGACGAAGATCCGTCGGAGCGCGCGTGCGCCAGCATGAATCGTTTTCACACCACACAGTGGGGCGCACACCACCCGGAGGGCGGCAAGGATGTCAGTGTGCTCCCGGCAGGATTCGAACCTGCGACACCGGCTTTAGGAGAGCCGTGCTCTATCCCCTGAGCTACGAGAGCGGAGGCCGGCCACTGCGCGGCATTCGGCTCACCGGAAGTCTACGACACGTCCCGACGACCGCGGCCCCGCACCGTGTCGCCATTCCCCGCCTGACTGACGCTCGGCGGACAGCCACATGGGCAACTGTCATCCACGATGGGCATCCCCCCATGTGAGAGGGCAACTCCCGATGTGGTCGGGGCCGGGCGGTCGGGCGGGCTGCGGACTCGCCGGGCGCCACGGGCCTGGCGTAATGCGGCTCACGGGACGGATCGGTGCACACGCGACCTGGGATCCGTAGGCTGTCCGTCGACAGCTGTCGACGTCACGGACGTACACAGCGCACCGACGACGACCCGAGGGAGACATGGCGAAGAACGGTCGGACACCAATCGTGGATCCGCGCGAGGCCGAGAAGCGACGGTCGCTGCTGATCAAGATCGGCGCTGCCGTGGTGCTCATCGCACTCGCCGTCGGTATCGGGGTGTGGGTGGTGCAGTCGAACAAGTCGGCCACCGGCTCCTCCGCCGACGTCACCGTCGCCACCGACAACGCGTATCGGATCACTGCGGCCCCGCAGGGCACCGAGCCGCCGGTCACGGTGAACATCGTCGAGGACTTCCAGTGCCCCGCGTGCCGCCAGTTCGAGGAACAGTTCAGCGACGTGCTGGGCCAGCTGCGAGCGAACCCGAAGGTCGCCGTCGACTACCAGCCCATCGCGTTCCTGGACCGGATGTCGTCGACGGAGTACTCCACCCGGTCGGCGAACGCGTCGGCGTGCGTCGCGCAGGCGACCGCGGGCGGCGGCAACTTCGACACCTGGCTGAAGTTCCACAACCTGCTGTACGCGAATCAGCCCGAAGAGGGCGGCGCCGGTCTGACCGACGGCCAGCTCAACGACTACGCGAAGCAGGCCGGGGCACCGAACGTCCGGCAGTGCATCGAGGACCGGCAGTACGCCGACTTCGTGCAGGAGACCACCCAGAAGGCCCAGCAGGCAGGCGTGACCGCGACACCGACGGTGTCCATCAACGGCAAGCCGGTCCAGCTGTCCACGCCGGAGGCGCTCCTGCAGGCCGTGGACCAGGCCGCGCAGAACTGATCACCCACCCCAGGAAGTACCGCACGACATGACCGTCAGCCCGAACATCGAACCGCCCGTCGCCGACGACCACGCCGACGACGAGTCCGTCGCGTCGACGACCGAGCGCAGCGGACCGTGGTTCACGGCCTTGTGTCGGGTCGGGCCGGGCGCGTCCATCGCGGTGCTGCTCTCCGGGATCATCGGCCTCGTGGCGTCGGCCACCCTGACCGTCGAACGGTTCCATCTGCTCACCGATCCGAACTACACACCGAGTTGCAGCATCAACCCGATCATCTCGTGTGGTTCGGTGATGGTGAAGCCGCAGGCGGCGATCTTCGGATTCCCCAACCCGCTCATCGGCATCGCCGCGTTCGCCGTCATCGTCGTGACCGGTGTCCTGTCGGTCGCGCGCATCGAACTCCCCCGCTGGTACTGGCTCGGCCAGAGTCTCGCCACCGCAGCGGGTTTCGTGATGATCAACTGGCTGGCGTTCCAGAGCGTCTACAACATCCACGCACTGTGCCCCTACTGCATGGTGGTCTGGACGGTGACCCCGATCATCCTCGTGATCAGCATCGGACGCCTCGTCGACGACACCCGGCGCGGTCAGGAGATCCGGCAGTGGCTGTGGGTGCTGTTGCCCGTCTGGTACGCGGTGATCATCGTCGCGATCGGCGTCGAGTTCTGGGATTACTGGTCCACCCTGATCTGATCGCGAGTTGCAACCCTACCCTCCCGTGAGGGTAGAGTTCCGATCCGTTCATCAGCGGATCGGAGTCCTGACGTGCCCACCCCCACCGAGGTCAGTCCTGCGCGCGAGCAGTCGGTGCTCGCCGCGTTGCGGTCGCCACGACGTCTGCGCACCGAGGTGCTCGCGGGACTCGTGGTGGCGCTTGCCCTGATCCCCGAGGCGATCTCGTTCTCGATCATCGCCGGCGTCGACCCGCGCGTCGGCCTCTTCGCGTCGTTCACCATGGCGGTGACGATCGCCATCGTCGGCGGCCGGCCGGCCATGATCTCCGCGGCGACCGGTGCGGTCGCTCTGGTGGTGGCGCCCCTGGTGAAGAGCCACGGCCTCGACTATCTGATCGCAGCGGTCATCCTCGCGGGTGTGTTCCAGATGATCCTCGGCGGTCTGGGAGTGGCCAAGTTGATGCGGTTCATCCCGCGCAGCGTCATGGTCGGCTTCGTCAACGCGCTGGCCATCCTGATCTTCACCGCCCAGTTCCCCCATCTGATCGGGGTCCCCTGGCTGGTCTACCCCCTCGTGGCGATCGGGCTGGTGATCATCGTCGGACTGCCGCGACTGACCACGGTCATCCCTGCGCCGCTTGTCGCGATCGTCCTGCTGACCGCGGCGACGGTGACGATCGGCTTCTCGGTCCCCGACGTCGGCGACGAGGGCGCACTGCCCGACAGCCTGCCGAGCCTGCTCATCCCCGACGTTCCGTTCACCTGGCACACGCTGACGGTGATCGCGCCGTACGCCTTCACGATGGCGCTCGTCGGTCTTCTCGAGTCGCTGATGACGGCGAAGTTCGTCGACGACCTGACCGACACGCATTCCGACAAGTCCCGCGAGGCACTGGGGCAGGGCGTCGCCAACATCGTGACCGGGTTCTTCGGCGGCATGGGCGGCTGCGCGATGATCGGACAGACGATGATCAACGTGAAGGTGTCGGGCGCGCGCACCAGGATCTCGACGTTCCTCGCCGGCGTCTTCCTGCTGATCCTCGTCGTCGGGCTCGGCGACATCGTCGCACTCATCCCGATGGCGGCGCTGGTCGCCGTCATGATCATGGTGTCGGTCGGCACCATGGACTGGCACAGCATCAACCCGAAGACGTTGCGGCGCATGCCGAAGAGCGAGACAGCCGTGATGCTCGCGACCGTCGTCGTCACCGTCGTCACGCACAATCTCGCCTACGGCGTCATCGTCGGCGTGATCACGGCGATGGTGCTGTTCGCCCGCCGCGTCGCCCATGTCACCGAGGTCGTCGAGATCGCGCATCCCGATGAGGACACCCGTGCGTACGCGGTGCGCGGCGAGTTGTTCTTCGCGTCCAGCAATGACCTCATCTACCAATTCGACTATGTCGGCGATCCACCCAACGTCGTCATCGATCTGAGCGACTCGCACATCTGGGACGCCTCGACGGTCGCCACCCTCGACGCGATCACGACCAAGTACGCGGCCAAGGGCACCTCGGTGACCATCATCGGTCTCGACGACAACAGCGCCGCCCGACACGCTCGCCTCAGCGGCCATCTGACCGGCGCGCACTGACCGGCCGAAGGAGCACCGTGAGCGACAGCGACACCTCGAAGGGCGGCGGCCATCTGCAGATCGGTGAGGTCGCCGCCCGCACCGAACTCTCCATCAAGACCATCCGCCACTACGACGAGGTCGGACTCGTGGTGCCGTCTGCCCGGTCGGCGGGCGGATTCCGCCTGTACACGACCGATGACGTGGCACGCCTGCTGACCATCCGCCGGATGAAGCCAGTCGGATTCAGCCTCGACGACATGCGAGAGCTGCTCGACGCACAGGACGTTCTCGACGCCCCCGGGACGTCCGACGAGGAGCGGACCGCCGCCAGCAGCAGGCTCGCGGATTTCCACCAGCGGGCCGAGCAGGCCTGCGCGAGATTGTCGCGACACCTCGACTACGCGCGCGAGCTGACAGACGCGCTCAGCGTGTACTCCGACACCGACTCCGGGCACACGGGTCGGTTCGGCTCGCGCGAGCAGTCGACCGGCGTCGAGAAGTGAGTGGACCCACGGCGCCTGAGACGACCGGCGTCCGGGAGCCGACGGCCCATCCAGTGAGAATCATCACGGCGTGTCGAACGATGACCAGGGGTGACGCCTGCGCCGCCGACGACGGTCAGGTTATTGCCAGGAACGGTCCCTAGACTGCCGGGCGCGAGAAAGAGCGAATCGATCACACGGGGGTGTTGTGCAGTCAGTCGCCGAGTCCGAACGCGGAACCGAGGATGCCGCGCAGTCGGTCGACGAAGCCGCGGCGGTGGCCGCCGCACCGTCGGCTGCCGAGAAGGCCGCCTCGAAGAGCAGGGCGCACACCGCCGACTTCCTCCGGGTCCTGCTGTTCACCGGGGTCGTCATCGCTCATGCGGTCAACTCGATCAACACGTCGCCGGACGTGATCCGGTCGGCCAACCTCGTCGGCACCCTCCTGCACCTGACCCGCTACGGGTTCGTCGCGGTCACCCTCTTCGTGCTCGTACTCAGCACGCGCGGCCGGTCGATGTCGCCACTGGCGTTCTGGCGACGACGGTTCGGGCTCGTCGTCGCGCCCTACCTGGTCTGGACGGTCACCTACGCGATCACCGATCACGTCGTGATCGACGGCAACCCGTTCCCGTCCCCGGGGGCTTTTCTGGGCGTCCTCGGCCATGACATCGTCACCGGGGAGGGCAAGTATCAGCTCTACTTCCTGCTGATCTCGATGCAGATCTATCTGTTCTTCCCCGCGATCTCGTGGCTCCTGGATCGCACCACGCACCGGCCGTGGCACGTCCTCGGTGGTGCCGCTGCCATTCAGATGGCGATGTTCGTGCTCTATCAATATGTCCCGCGACCGGCCGGCCACGCCTGGGACGTCGCGTTCGACAACCTGTGGAAGACGCTGCCGATGTATGCCCTCTTCGTGGCGATCGGCGCCCTGGCCGCGGTTCACCACGAATCCGTCGAGCGTCGACTGCGTGCGCACGCGGTGCCCATCGTCGCGGCATGCCTGGCCGGTACCGCATTCAGCGTCGGCGCCTACGTCGTCGCCACGTCACCCGGCAACGTTCCGCTGCAGTCCAACACACCGTGGAACCCGCTGCTCCTCCCGTGGCTGGTCAGCGGGCTGGTCATGCTGTGGATGCTGGCCATGCTGTGGAACGACCGCCGATCGGCGGACAAACGTGCGGCCGCCGGGGCCGTGCAGTACGCGACGTTCCGGGCGTTCGGCGTGTTCGCCGTCCACCCGCTCGTGCTCGACATCCTGGCGCGGGTCGGCTTCTTCGGCGACCTGGGTGACTGGTTCCCGCACTCGGCGGCGATCCGTACCACCGTGCTGGTCGCGGTGACACTGGCGGCATCGCTGGTCATCGTGGACATCGCCCTGCGCACGCCGATGAGCCGCTGGCTGGTCGCCCGCTCACGGGTCCCGATCCGGCGGAAGCGAGCCGACGTCGAGGTCACCACCCCAGCGATCCCGGTGCCGCTCGCGCCCTCGGGCCAGGCAGCGCCCTCGGTCCAGGCAGCACCGGTGACGCCGGCAGCGACGTCAAGCCAACTCTGACACCTGCTTCGTCAGGTTCGCCTCGGTCTGCCTGATCGCCTGACCGAGCAGCGGCTCGATGACGGCGCCGAGAGCGCGGCCCGCGATCCCGCCCGGCAGGGTGTACTCGAACTCGACCGCGACCGCTGTTCCGTCACCGTCGTCGGCGAACCGCCACGTGGTGTTCGCCGAGAAGCCCTTGACCGACTCGAGCCGAATGAACTCGTTCTCCACCCATTCGACGGTCTCCACGGTCGACTTGAGGGTTTTCGGCCCGAGGTCCATCGCGACGTCGAACGTCGATCCGAGCCCCGAGGTCTTCTCCGACGTCGGCGCGAACCGTGTCACGCCGAACATGAACTTCGGCACGTTCTGATAGTCGTTGACATAGGCGAACACCTGCTCACGCGGCACCTCGACCGCCGACCGCTGCCTGATCGTCCCCATGTGGCTCTCCCCTTCGTGTCGTCCCGGGCGCACGCCGACCGGGACACCTGACCGAGACCCTATCGGCTGATCGTCTCAACCACAGAGATGCCGCGCGGGTCCCGATTTGACCCGGCACCCATATTCCGACGATCCTCGGAATATGGCGGAACGAGTAGCCCCGACACCGGGCACGTGGGGCGAACTGTTCGCTCGGGACCACCGCGCAGCGGTCTCGGTGTTCGCCGGCGGCATCGCCGTGTACGCGGTGAGCACCTACCTCACGGCCGCATCGTTGCCGAGCGCCGTCGCCGACATCGGCGGCCAGCGCCTCTACGCCTGGGTGATGACGGTCTTCTTGATCACCTCGGTCTTCGCATCGATGCTCGTGACCCGATCGCTGGGACGCTGGGGTGCGCGCGGCGCCTACCTGATCGCCTTCGGCCTGTTCGGAGTCGGTTCCCTCGTGTGCGCCCTCACCCCGACGATGTCGGTGATGCTCGCCGGCCGCGCGGTGCAGGGCCTCGGCGGCGGCCTGCTCACCGGCCTCGCCTTCGCGGTCATCCGGGTCGCGCTGCCCGAACGCCTCTGGGTCCGAGCCGTCGGACTCACCTCCGCGATGTGGGGCATCGGCAATCTGATCGGTCCCATCCTCGGCGGACTCTTCGCCCAGATCGGGTTCTGGCGCGGCGCCTTCTGGCTGCTGGTGGTGGTGACCGCGATCATCGTCGTCCCGGCCACACGCGCGCTGCCGTCCCGCCGATCGGCAGCCGCCGATGTGAGTCCGCTGCCCGTGCTGTCGCTGCTGCTCGTCGCCGCGGCGACGATCGCGGTCTCGGTGGCCGGGGTGATCGACGGTACCGGCACGGTCGTCGTGCTGGTCTGCGTCGCCGCGCTCACCATGGTCGGCTTCGTCGTCGTCGACCGACGTCGTGCGACCGGCCTGTTGCCCCGGCTCGCCTACACGAGGACCAACCCGCTCAAGTGGCTGTACGTGTCGCTCGCGTTGCTGGCCGTCGGTTCGACCACCGAGGCCTTCATCCCGCTGTTCGGGCAGGAGATCGCCGGAATGGGACCGCTGGTCGCCGGCATGCTCGGTGCGGCGCTGTCGTGGGGATGGTCGAGCGCGCAGATCGCCAGTACCACGTGGGCCGACGGGGCGCGCGCATCACGGCGGGTGCGCGTCATCGGTCCCGGCCTCCTAGCCGGCGGACTGGCCACCTACGGCATCCTGCAGATGTCCTCGAGCCCGATCGCCGTCGCGGGATGGTTCGTCGCCCTGTTCATCGCCGGCACCGGGATCGGTATGGCGTTCCCGCACATCGCAACTGCCGCGATGACGATCACCACCGACGACGCCGAGGCAGCACGGGCATCGGCCGGCGTCAACACCGTCCAGATGGTCGCCAACACCTTCGGTTCGGCGATCGCCGGACTGCTGGTGTCCGTGGGCGCGATCGTCGGCGCCGACGGCGACCCCGATGTGGTGTCCGCCCGGTTCCTCGCGTTCGGCTTTGCCGCACTCGCCGCCGTCGGGGTCGCGACCGCACTCGCGTCGCTGCGCCGCTCGAGCCCGGCGACAGCCCCCGCCGACGACCCGCCGCTGCCCGAGACGACGACCCGGGGCCGTCATGTCTGAGCGCGCCGCCGACGACGGCTTTCCGGAACTCGGCATCTACACCGAGCTCGCCCGCGTCGGCAAGGCGCTGGCCAGTCCCGTCCGCCTCCGGCTGCTCGACATCCTCGAGGAGGGCGAGCGCACCGTCGAAGATCTCTCCGCCGCATCGGGTTTCGGCCTCAAGAACACCTCGTCGCAGTTGCAGATCCTCCGATCTGCACAATTGGTCACCAATCGACGCGACGGCGTGCGGATCCACTACCGCATCGCCTCACCGCAGGTGTCCGCGATCCTCGGGACGTTCGCACGGTTCGCCGCCGACAACGTGAGCGCGGTCCGCGCCGAGATCGACGCCTATTTCTCCGATCACCGCGACCTGGTCCCGGTCACCGCGAGCGATCTGGCCGCGATGCTCGACGACGACTCCGTGCTGATCGTCGACGTCCGCGACCGCGAGGAGTTCGAGCGCGGGCACATCCCGGGGGCCATCTCGGTGCCGCAGGACCAGATCCGCGAGTTGCTCGACACCCAGCCCGCCGACGCACGGATCATCGCCTACTGCCAGGGGCCGTACTGTCTCGCGTCGCCGGCCGCGGCGCGCGCACTGATGGATGCCGACCGCGACGCCACCGTCGTCGAGGGAGGCCTCACCGCCTGGATACGGTCGGGCGGTGCGCTGAGCACGTCGTGAGCTGTGGCGGCAGGTGAGAGGCTCAGACGCCGAAGCCCGGTCCGGAGAACGACTCTCGCGTGACGAACTCCTCGACCGGCTGCCTGCGGAGTCTCGTCAACTGCTTCACGGGCTTGCCGAGTGGCACCACTGCCGCGAGCGCGAAGGTGTCCGGGATGTGGAGCAGGTCGCGGACCTGATCCTCCTGCAGGACCGCCATCGTCGTGATCGTCCCGCCGAACCCCTCCGCACGCGCACCCAGCAGGATGTTCCAGACCAGCGGATACACCGATCCGCCGCTGACCACACCGACACGATCGAGGTCCTGGTCGACGGCCGCCACGCGGGTGAGGTCGACCGCAACGGCGAGCACCACCGGGGCCGTACGGATGGGTTCGACGAAACTCGCCGGGACAGAGGTGTTCTCGATGACGTCGTCGGTGACCGTGGTGGGATGGACCGGGTTCCACGGATTCTCGCCGACTTTCTTCTGCGCGACGTATCGACGGACCGTCGGTTCACCCAACTCGCTCAGCCGGCGCTTGGTGGCCGCGTCACGGATCACGACGATGTGCGCACCCTGGCGGTTGCCACCGCTCGGTGCGAATCGGGCGTTGTCGAGGATGCGCGCCAGCACCTCGTCGGGCAGAGGATCGTCGGTGAACTCGCGCGCGGCGAAGGTGGTCCGCATGACGTCGTACAACTCCATGTCCCCACTATGCCCTCCGGCGCCGACGTCGGAGGGCCGCGCGTCAGCCCCCGACAGCGCGGGACACCTTCCGCAGGAGTGCGGCCAGCGAGTCGCGTTCGGCCGCGGTCAGACCCGACAGCGCGCGCTCGTCATCGGCGAGTCGACGGGGCAGTTCGGTGTCGACCAGCTCTCGTCCGTCGTCGGTCACCTCGAGGAGCACCACTCGGCCGTCACGCTCGGACCGACGACGGTGCAGCAGACCCCGACGGGACAGATTCTCGGTGATCTTGGTGATGGATGCGCCACTGAGCAGCGTCGTCGAGACCACCTCGCTGGCACGCAACGGACGATCCACCCGCGCGAGCGCGCTCAGCACGTCGTACTCCGACCTCGACACCCCGAGCGGCTCGAGGTCCCGGTCGAGCCGGTGGCTGCTCGCGGTGGCGATGTGCTGGATTCGGCCGAGAACACCGATCGGCGCGACATCGAGGTCCGGATAGGAGCGCGCCCATTCCTCCTGGATCCGGTCGACGAGGTCGGGCGCCTCTGGCGTGCTCACGCTGCCATCGTAAGCGTGTTCACATTTATTTCACTACTAAAATAGTGATAAAGTACCGGCGATGAGCACCACCGTCGTCGAGCACGTCCGTCACCGCCGGGGCGCCCTAGCGCACGCGGTCAGTCCCCACGCGTGGCGCTCGACGATGGCCGTCGACATGAGCCGCGCGTCCGTCGGGGTCCCGATCAGGGTGGGGATCGCCGTTGGGTTCGTCCTGGTCGTCGGCGGACTCGTCGGTGCACGCGACGTCGCTGGGTTCGCGGCGCTCGGCGCACTGGTGTCGGCGTTCTGCCGACCCGACCCCTACCCCGTGCGGGTGGGGCGCCTCGCCGCGCTGGGCATCGGCATCGTCGCATCGGTGCTCATCGGCAGCGTTCTCGGCGTCACCCACGCCTCCCCGACGATCGAGGTCACGACGATCGCGCTGTGGGGCGCAGTCGCCGCCCTGCTGATCGGCACCCTGCGGGTCGCCGGCCCGGGAGCAGTCGTCTTCGTGTTCGCCGCCAACGGCGCGATGGGATTCGCCGCCGATCTGTCCGACCTGTCCCGAGCGGCGGTGGCGTCGCTTCTGGGCGCGGTCTGCGGTGCGGTGGCATCGCTGTCCCCCTGGCTGGTGCGCGGTGCATGGAACCGCATCCGCGGCCGCGTCGACGATGCACTCGATGCCGGTTCGGCGACGGTACGGTACGAATCGATCTGGACGACGCTGGGCCGCCGGCCGCACCACGCCCTCCTGGTCAACGCGGCCCGGATCGCCGCGGCGATCGCCGCGAGCGCCGCGATCGCCATGGCGGTCGGACTCTCCCACCCGATGTGGGCGGCGATGGGTGCGATGGCGGCCATGCAGGGCGTCAGCTATCACATCACCGTGCAGCGCGGACTGCAGCGGCTGCTCGGCAACATCGCGGGCGCGGTCGTCGCCGCCGCCCTGCTCGGCCTCGGGCTCGGCTACTGGGGCGCGGTCGTCGCGATCGTCGCATGCCAGATCGCCGCGGAGATCTGGGCGCCGGTCAACTATGCGATCGCCTCGACCGCGGTCACCCCGATGGCACTGCTGATGACGGCGCTGAGTGCGGGGCTCACGCCGGAGGCGGCGATCGATCGTGTCGTGGACACCCTCATCGGCATCGTGGTCGGGATCGTCATCGCAGCGGTGACCATCACCGGATCCGAACTGCGTACCGCCGCAGACTGATCTCTGCGGCCGTTCAACCGCAGTCCCAACCACCGGACAGAGGTGGACTCGCGCCGATAGTGTGGAAACCCATGGCACGCGCATCACGAGTGAGAGGTCGCCGATGGGCGGCTGCCGCGCTCTGCCTCGGCCTGTTCCTCGGCGCGTGCTCGGACACTCCCGACGACCAGGCCACCCCGGTGACCTGCGGCGAGATCCCCACCGGCCGTCAGATCGATTCCTCCGCAACCGCTTCGGCGACCGCCGACATCGCGACTCGGCCGGAGGTGGCGACCGGCTACCGCACCGGGATGCGGCCGGTCGCCACCGCGACGTATGCCGCTGCGACCGCCAACCCGCTGGCCACCGAGGCCGCATGCGCCGTGCTCCGCGACGGTGGCACCGCGGCGGACGCCCTGGTGACCGCACAGACCGTGCTCGGTCTCGTCGAGCCGCAGTCCTCGGGTATCGGCGGCGGGGCCTTCGCCCTGTATTACGACGCCGCCTCGCACACCGTTCGGGCCTTCGACGGGCGCGAGACCGCCCCGGCCGCGGCCACCGAGGACTACCTGCGCTTCATCAGCGACACCGACCGCCGCGCACCTGTGCCCGATGCACGCGCGTCCGGCCGTTCGATCGGTGTCCCGGGCGCCGTCCGGATGCTGGAGATGGTGCAGGAGCGCTACGGCAGACTCGACTGGCGGCAGCTCTTCGATCGGGCAACCGAGCTGTCCGACAACGGTTTCGACATCTCCCCTCGACTCGCGTCGGCGATTTCCGAGTCCGCCGACGACCTCGCCGTCGACGAGGACGCGCGGGCATATTTCCTGAACCCCGACGGTTCGCCCAAGGCTGCCGGCACCCGCCTGGTCAACCCTGCCTACGCGAAGACCCTCGGCGCGCTCGCCGCCGACGGCGCCGACGCGCTGTACAACGGACCGCTCGCGACGGCCATCGTCGACAAGTCCCGCTCCACCGCGGGCGGGATGACCCCGAGCCTGATGACCACCGAGGACCTCCGCGGGTACCGCGCGGTCGACCGCGAACCGGTCTCGACCCTGTACCGCGGCCACCGGATCGTGGCGATGCCCGGGCCGTCGTCGGGCGGCATCACGGTCGCGTCGACGATGGGCATCCTCTCGAACTTCGACCTCCCGTCGATGGGTCCGACCGCGCTCGATCGCGATGGGGGCCGCCCCGATCCTGCGGCGGTACACCTGGTCAACGAGGCCGAACGACTCGCCTACGCCGACCGCGACAAATACATCGCCGACCCGGACTACGTCCCGCTGCCCGGTCGCGGTGTCGCGACCATGCTCGATCCGGCCTACCTGAAACAGCGTGCCGCGCTGATCAGACCGGATACATCGCTGGGCGAGGCCGAACCGGGCGATCTCGGCGACGTCCCGCTGGGCAGCCATCCCGGAACCGAGCACGGCACCAGCCACGTGACCGTCGCCGACAAGTACGGCAACGTGGCGTCGATGACCACGACCGTCGAATCGGCGTTCGGCAGCTTCCACATGGTCGACGGTTTCGTCCTGAACAATCAGCTCACCGACTTCTCGGCGGAACCGCGTGACGAGTCGGGGGCACTGCTCGCCAATCGCGTGTCGCCCGGCAAACGGCCCCGATCGTCGATGGCGCCGACGCTGGTCATGGCGCCGGGCACCGGAGGCGAGCCAGACGCGGTCGTCGGCGCATTGGGGTCACCGGGCGGTGCGGTGATCATCCAGTTCGTGGTGAAGGCGCTGGTCGGGATGCTCGACTGGGGACTCGATCCGCAACAGGCCGTGTCGATGATCGACTTCGGCTCGGCCAACACCCCCGAGTCGAACGTGGGCGGTGAGCATCCGCTGGTCGACACCGCCGACGACGGCGCCCACGATCCGCTGGTGACCGGACTCCGGCAACGCGGCGAGCAGGTGTCCGTCGACGATCAGTCCAGTGGCCTGAGTGCGTTGATGCGCGACGGCGGCGGCTGGATCGGTGGGGCGGATCCGCGACGCGAGGGCGCGGTCATGGGCGACGAGGCCTCCCTGCGCTGAGCCGTAGCTGTTTTCACGCACGTCACACAGGGGAAACGGTGCGGGTACGTGGCGACCATAGCGTCGTATCGCTCGCAACACCACGAACCGCCCTCGATGCACTCCCGACGCCGAGGACGAGGTGACGATCCCAGGAGTGACCATGAGTGGCAGTATGTCCCGCCGTCAGGCCATCGAGGCCGTGACGACCTACGAGGTGGAGACCGACGGATTCCCGGAACCGCTGGCCGATACCTTCGGGCGCAACGTCTTCTCGCTGTCGGTGATGAAGAACCGTCTGCCCAAGCACGTCTTCAAGGCTGTCGCGGCGACGATCGACAAGGGCGCTCCGCTCGACCCCACGCTGGCCGACTACGTCGCCGTCGCCATGAAGGACTGGGCCATCGAGAAGGGTGCGACGCATTATGCGCACGTCTTCTACCCGCTGACCGGATTCACCGCCGAGAAGCACGATTCGTTCCTCGAACCGGATTCCTCGGGCGCATCGCTCGCCGAGTTCCAGGGCAAGACGCTGCTGCAGGGTGAGCCGGATGCGTCGAGCTTCCCCAACGGCGGACTGCGCGGCACCTTCGAGGCGCGCGGATACACCGGATGGGATGTGACGAGCCCCGCATACATCCTGGAGAACCCGAACGGCAACACGCTCTGCATCCCGACGATCTTCATCTCCTGGACCGGCGAGGCCCTGGACAAGAAGACCCCGCTCCTGCGCAGCCAGCAGGCGATGAGCAAGCAGGCGATGCGTGTGCTGAGTCTGTTCGGCCACACCGACATCGACACCGTTGTCTCGTATGCGGGCGCCGAGCAGGAGTACTTCCTGATCGACCGCCACTTCTACTTCGCCCGCCCCGATCTGATGACCGCGAGCCGAACCCTGCTCGGCGCCAAGCCTTCCAAGGGTCAGGAGTTCGACGACCACTACTTCGGCGCGATCCCCGACCGGGTGCTGGCCTACATGATCGAACTCGACCGCGAACTGTTCAAGCAGGGCATCCCTGCCAAGACACGGCACAACGAGGACGCCCCCGGGCAGTTCGAACTCGCCCCCGTCTTCGAGAAGTCCAATCTCGCCCACGATCATCAGCAGCTGATGATGACCACGATGAAGAAGGTCGCCGAACGCTACGGCATGGTCTGCCTGCTGCACGAGAAGCCGTTCGCCGGGGTCAACGGTTCCGGCAAACACGTCAACTTCTCGCTGGGCAACTCCAATCAGGGCAACCTGCTGAACCCGGGTGACACCCCGCACGAGAACGAGCAGTTCCTGGTGTTCTGTGCCGCGATCATTCGCGGTGTCCACAAGTTCGGCGGATTGCTGCGGGCGTCGATCGCCTCGGCATCCAACGATCACCGCCTCGGCGCGAACGAGGCACCGCCCGCGATCATCTCGATCTTCCTCGGCGATCAGCTGGCCGACGTGTTCGACCAGATCGCCAAGGGCGGAGCCAAGGAGAGCAAGCAGACCGGTGTCCTGGAACTCGGTGTGGACACCCTGCCGCCGCTGAAGGCCGACGCCGGCGACCGCAACCGCACGAGCCCGTTCGCGTTCACCGGCAACCGGTTCGAGTTCCGCGCACCCGGCTCCAATCAGTCGATCGCCGATCCGATGATCGCCATCAACGCGATGCTGGCCGATTCCCTCGACTACACCGCGACCTTCCTGGAGAAGCAGCTGTCCGAGGGCACCGAGTTCAACTCCGCGGTGCAGAAACTGCTCGAGGACATCATCGTCGAACACGGCAAGGTCGTGTTCAACGGCAACGGGTACTCCGACGAGTGGCAGGAGGAGGCGGCCTCCCGCGGTCTGCTCAACCTGCGCACGACCGTCGACGCGATGGCCCAGTTGGACGAGCCCGCGATCAAGGCCGTCATGAACGATTACGGCATCCTCAGCAACCGGGAGCTCTTGGCACGCAAGGAGGTCGTGCTGGAACAGTACGCACTCGCCCTGCTCGTGGAGGCCAAGGAGACGCTCGAGATCGCGAAGACGATGATCCTGCCGGCTGCCAACCGCTATCAGGGCGAGCTCGCCGGGACCGCGGCCAGCCTCAAGGCCGCCGGGATCGAGACCGATCACCCGGTGTTGCTGTCGCTGACCAAGTCGACCAAGGACCTGTACGCCGCGATGCTCACACTCGAGTCCGCGATCGACGGATTCCACGGGGAGACGGTCGAAGCGGAAGCCGCGTACGCGCTGGAGTCACTGATCCCGGCGATGACCGACGTGCGAACGGTCGCCGACAAGCTGGAGACCGTCGTCGCCGACGATCTCTGGCCGCTGCCGACCTACCACGAGATGCTCACCATCCTCTGATCCCGGGCAGCCGGTCCGGCCGCATCCACATGGGGAGCCGACATTCACAGGGGCGATGCCCACCGTGAATGTCGGCTCCCCATGTGTTTCGGTGGAGTCACCATCGGCGCGACGGATTCCTCGTCGCGCAGTCGACGCACAGCCGCGCGGCCGGGAGCACCTCGAGCCGCGCCTCGCCGATCCCCCGACCGCAGATCTCGCACCGACCGTAGGTGCCGGCACCCACCCGGTCCAGAGCCGCGTCGAGTTCGTCGAGCCGGACGCGGGAACGCTCGAGCTGCGCGACCAGCTGTCCGCGTTCGACCGCGAGCGTCGAGCCCTCCGGATCGTGCTCGTCGTCGGAGCTGGAATCCGCGGTCGCCTCGATCACCGCCTCGAGCCGCGACGACAACTGCTCGATCAGGCCGACGGTCTCGGCCCGTTCGCCGCGCAGGGCAGTCCGGATGGTTTCGTCTCGACCGGTCATGTCAGGATCTCCACTCTCAGATGACTCGCAGGGACAGCGCGACGACGAGGCGGGTCGCCGGGTCGTCGAGGTCCATCCCGGTCAGGGCGCGCACGCGACGAATGCGATACCGCAACGTGTTCGGATGCACGTGCAGCGCAGCAGCGGCCGACCGCACGTCACCGAAATGGTCCAGATAGGCCCGCAGGGACCCGGTGAAATCGGTGCCGGTGCGGGCGTCGGACTCGGCCAACTCCACGACGCGGCTGTCCACGAGCTCGGGGTTGGTCGCGAGGTGGGCGACGATCTCCCCCAGCAACACACCGATCTGCGATTCCTCGACGGTGGCCACGTCGCCGATCAATTCACCCTCACGCTCGGCCGCGTCGAGCACACGATCGACCTGTCCGCGCAACGTCGGGACCGCGGCCAGTCCCGTCGCAGGCCCCGCGACGACCGCCCGCAGCCGTGCACCGAACTGGCGTTCCGCCGCCGCCAGAGCCGCGTGCGCCCATGCGACTGTCGCCGCCGATGACGCCTGCGGGAGAACGACATACGCGCGAGCTCCGTGCGTGGTCGTCACCGACGACGGGCTGAAGGCGCTGGCGTGCAACGTGAGCGCCGACAACTCGACCGCCCCACCGAGCGGGGGTGAGGAGCCGTCGGTCGGCGCCAGTCCGACCACCACCACCGGCGCCTCCGGCGCGATGCCGAGGCCTGCGCCGAGGTGATCGGCGTCGATGACCTCACCTCGCACGCCCAGTAATCTGCGCACGACGTCGGCGTGGGCATCCCCCCGCGACCGGCCTCGCGAGATCATCCGCGCGGCGACGGCGGCCGCACCGACGAGGACTTCGTCGGTGTCGTCGGCGAAATCGTCACCCCCACTCTGCAACCACAACACACCGAGGAACTCACCCAACGCCGACGATCCCATCGCAGGTCCGCGGATCGCGACGGCCCGACGCGACCGCACCCCGAGATCGGGATGCGCGGCGACCGTCACGATGTCCGTCGTCGTCCGCAGCACATCCATCACGCCCCATCGGCGCAGCCATGCCATCATCTCGGGCGGACCTTCGCGTCCGAGGATGGAGAGCCTGCGCAGCTCGTCGGCCTCGTCACCCGCGCTGCTGTAGGCCAGCACGTGCGCACGCTCGTCCTCGATGCTGACCAGGCCGCCGGTTCGTCGGGCGACCTCGCCGGCCAGGTCGAACAGGTCGCCGGTCGCCCCCGATCGCATCGACTCGCCCGATGCGTGCAGCGGATCGGCGTCGGCGGATTCCAGCACGCGCATGACCAGGTGGTAGATGCGTTCCCATCGGGCGTGCGGATCGATCGTGACCACGGCGATGCCCGAGCTCTCCGCACGCACGATCACATCATCGGAGGGTTCCTTGCAGAAGATCGCGACCGGCACGCGGGTTCCCAGTCCGGAGAGCCAGGCGAGAACGTCGGTATCGGGTACACCGACCACGAGGAAGAGATCCGAGCCGCGCGCCGCCCGACCGAGTCCCAATCGGACATCGTCGACGTCGAGGAGGGCGGGCGAGCAGACGCGCACGTCCAGGCCTGCCGGCGCTACGGAGAGAGTGGCCAGCGTGCGATCGAGCGCGAGTAGCAGCCGACCGAGAGTCACTCCCACCGGTGCCGTCATCCCGACAGTATCGCCCGGTTTGTCCGATCGGACAAGAAATCGGAGGCCGAGATGACCGATCGGACATGTTCTCGTCGCCGCCGGCCGGGTGGACTGAACCCATGGATGCGATCACCTCTCCCCCACAGCCATCGAACGAGCCGGTGCACACCTATGCCCCCGGTACCGCCGAACGCCGTCGTATCGTCGCCGAACTCGATCGGCAGAGCACGGCCGCTCCCCGCGAGCTGCCGCACGTGATCGGCGGACGCGAGCACCGTGGGACGGGCGAAGCGATCGACGTCGTCCAGCCCCACGCGCATCACGAGGTGCTCGGCACCATCGCGAACGCGACCCACGACGATGCACGCGCCGCCGTCGACGCCGCGCGGTCGGCTGCACCGGGTTGGGCCGAGACGTCCTTCGACGAGCGCGCCGGTGTGCTCCTGCGGGCCGCCGACCTGCTGAGCGGACCGTGGCGCGAACGCATCGCGTCCGCGACCATGCTCGGCCAGTCGAAGTCCGTGCAGCAGGCCGAGATCGACGCCCCGTGCGAACTCATCGACTTCTGGCGCTTCAATGTCGCCTTCGCCCGGCAGGTCCTCGCGGAACAGCCGGTGTCGTCGCCGGGTGTGTGGAATCGGCTCGATCACCGTCCGCTCGACGGATTCGTCTACGCCATCACGCCGTTCAACTTCACCGCCATCGCAGCCAATCTGCCGACCGCGCCGATGCTGATGGGCACCACGGTGATCTGGAAGCCGTCGCCGACGCAGGCGCATGCCGCCGCACTGACGATGGAGTTGCTGCAGGCCGCCGGGTTGCCCGCGGGCGTCATCAACCTGGTTCACGGCGACGGTGTGGACCTGTCCGAGGTCGTCCTCGCCGACGACCATCTCGCGGGCATCCATTTCACCGGCTCAACAGCCACGTTTCAGCACCTCTGGCGCGAGGTCGGCACCCACATCGATCGCTATCGCAACTACCCACGGCTCGTCGGCGAGACGGGCGGCAAGGATTTCATCGTCGCGCATTCGTCGGCCGATCCGGATGTGTTGCGTACGGCGTTGATCCGCGGGGCGTTCGAATACCAGGGACAGAAGTGTTCTGCGGCCTCCCGTGCGTACATCGCACGGTCGGTGTGGGACAGCATGGGCGATGACTTCCTCGGCGAGGCCAACGACCTGAGGTATGGCGACGTCCGTGATCTGTCCAACTTCGGCGGCGCGCTGATCGATCGACGGGCCTTCGACAAGAATGTCGCCGCCATCGACCGCGCGAAGACCGTCCCGCACATGACCGTTGCGGCCGGTGGTGCCTGCGACGACAGTGTGGGGTATTTCGTGCGGCCGACGGTGCTGCTGTCCGACGACCCGACCGACGAGGCGTTCTCCACCGAGTACTTCGGGCCCATCCTGTCGGTGCACGTCTACGACGACGCCGACTACGAGCAGACGTTGCGGCTGGTCGATTCCACCGCGCGCTACGCACTGACAGGATCGATCATCGCCACCGACCTCGATGCCGTCGGCACGGCATCGGATCTACTGCGTCAGGCCGCCGGCAACCTCTACGTCAACGACAAACCGACCGGGGCCGTCGTCGGTCAGCAGCCGTTCGGTGGGGCGCGGGCGTCGGGCACCAACGACAAGGCCGGTTCGAAGGCCAACCTGATGCGCTGGACGTCGACCCGGACGATCAAGGAGACGTTCGTGCCGCCGACGTCGTCGGCCTATCCGCACATGGAGGCCGATCGCTCATGACGTTCTTCGACACCGCGATGCGACCGGTGATCGTCGCGGCATCCCACAGCGACCGCATCAAGAACTCGTCCCAGCGACTCGGCGTGACCCGCCGTGTCGTCGAACGGTTCGTGCCCGGCGAGACGCAGCGAGATGTGCTGGGCGCCATCGGTACACAACTCGATGCCGGGCTGTCGGTCAGCGTCGACGTCCTCGGCGAGGACACCACCGACGAGTCGCAGGCCACGGCGACGGTGGAGGCGTACCTCGACCTCATCGGCGCGCTGGGCGCCCTGCCGGAATCGGGCGTCGCCACGGCCCGGCTGGAGGTCTCGGTGAAACTGACCGCCCTCGGTCAGTCCCTTGCCGATCACGGAGCCAAGATCGCCGAGGAGAACGCGCGGACCATCGCCGCGGCCGCAGACGAGGCGGGGGTGCTCGTCACCGTGGATGCCGAGGACCACACGACCGTCGACGAACGCCTCGCCATCGTCCGTGCCCTCCGACGCGACTTCCCGGACGTCGGCACCGTCCTGCAGGCCTACCTGCGACGCACCGAGGACGACTGTGCGGAGTTCGCGGAGACCGCGGCGCGAATCCGGTTGTGCAAGGGCGCATATGCCGAGCCACCGTCCGTGGCCTACCCCACTCGTGATCTGGTCGACGAGGCGTACCAGCGGTGCCTGCGAATCCTCATGAAGGGCAACGGATATCCCATGGTCGCCAGCCACGATCCGGTGATGATCGCTGCCGCCCGGACCATCGCGGTCGAGGCGCAGCGGACCCCCGATTCGTGGGAACACCAGATGCTCTACGGGATTCGCGCCGACGAACAACGCCGGCTCGCCGACGACGGCTTCCGGGTGCGGGTGTACATCCCCTACGGCGAGCAGTGGTACGGATACTTCGTCCGCCGCATCGCGGAGCGCCCGGCCAACCTCGGCTTCTTCCTGCGAGCATTGGCGGGCAGTCGGGGGTAGATCGGGTC
>NZ_RKME01000069.1 GCF_003797825.1 Gordonia sp. OPL2 | reverse complement strand
CCTGGGACCGCATCGATCCGGCATCGGCGCTGCTGGCCGAGCACCTGCCGGCCGACCTGGCCGGCCGCGCCGCCGACCTTGGCGCAGGCTACGGCTATCTCTCGCGCGAGCTGCTGGAACGCTGCCCGAAGATCACCGCGCTGGACCTGTACGAGGCCGAGCAGCGTGCGCTGGCCCTGGCCGAACTGAACCTGGCGCCGCCGCCGCGCGCGCTGCCGCTGCGCTTCCTGTGGCGCGACGTCACCGCCGGCATCGAGCCGGGCTACGACGTCATCATCAGCACCCCGCCGTTCCACACGCCGTCGCGTGCCGACCGCCCGGACATCGGCCAGCGCTTCATCGCCGTGGCCGCGCAGGCGCTGCGCCCGGGCGGGCGCCTGTACGTGGTGGCCAACCGCCATCTGCCGTACGAGCACACCCTCAACGACAGCTTCGGTGCGGTGCGCGTGGTCGCCGAGCGCGACGGTTTCAAGC
>NZ_RKME01000068.1 GCF_003797825.1 Gordonia sp. OPL2 | reverse complement strand
CATTAGTACTAGGGTTTATAGGTGCTACTTGTTGACCTAATATATTTTCCTTGAGAAGCATCGATATCCAGTCTAGTCTGTACGCTAGTGTTTTAATATCAACACTTGGAGAATGTGCTTCTCGTGTAATATCGTATAGTAATGGGAGAAGTTCGCCGTACACTGGGTGTGTATTTATATTAGTATCTGAATCCTTGTTTTTAATTACCGAAGTTTTAGTGCTAAAAGATGTATTTAGTTTTTGGGCTTCTTTTAATAATTGATCACTGTTTCCCAATAAGCGTTTTAACAATATATTTGGATTGCCCGAAATGGACTCTTTGACCAATCTCTGTCCTTCTTTATTAAATCCACGATGACTGTCAGCGTCATTGACTGTGTTACGACTAATCACTAGCATAGGTGGGAGAATTTTAGATTCAGTTTTAAGAATCTCGATAACTACCGAAGATCCTAAAGCATAACTGATAGTAGATTTA
>NZ_RKME01000067.1 GCF_003797825.1 Gordonia sp. OPL2 | reverse complement strand
CATGCATGTGCTTGCGGCAGCGCCGGTCGGATGGACACGCGTCGGTACGACGTCCATCACCACCACCCCGTCACTGCCGAAGCTGCCTATGCTCTGGATACTGCTGCTGTCGTTGTTGCTGTTGTGCTGGTTGTTCCTCGCGTCCGACAAGTGGGTGTGGTGGAAGGCCGGCGCGTTCTCGCTGCTGCTGCTGATGCTCAGCGCGTGGTGGCTGATCGACAAGCTGTCCGGTGATGGGCTCAATGCCGCCACCCTGTACCACCTCGGCGCCGACATGGAAGGTGCCGGTGTCTCCGACTTCAAGGGCTACATCGCCGGCTTCATCGTGTTGGCGCTGGTCTCGCTGCTGCCACTGTTCGCCACACGGGTGAAGCGCTGGCGCCGGCCCGGCCACGGTGGCGCGTTGTTCGCCGGTTTCGCGGCCGTGTGGGTGGCCACGATCATGATCAGCCCGCTGGCCCGTGACGGCCAGCGCCTGTAC
>NZ_RKME01000066.1 GCF_003797825.1 Gordonia sp. OPL2 | reverse complement strand
AGACGTAGTACTGCGGGTCAACACGACGGGCTTCCGTACCGCAATGGCGGAGGCCAGCCGCCTGGCAACGCAGAATCTCAAGACACTGCGCGCGGAGGCCGAGCGGACGGCCGCCGCGCTGGCGCGCGTGCATGCGGCACCGGAGGGCGCAACGGGCAAGGCCGCGACAAAGGCAAAGGCCAACGTCGGCGGCGATGTGCTCGGCAGCGGCTTGAAGGAGCTTGGTAGCGGCCTGCTGACGGCCGCCGGTGGCCCATGGGGCATCGCCATCGCGTCGGTGCAGAAGCTGGGCGAAGCGTACCTGGACATGGTCAAGGCGTCCGAACGTGCGCGCAGCGAGTACAAGGAGCAGATGCAGTCGCTGCAGCAGATGTCGTTCTCGATGGACCAGGCCGGCCTGGGCATGGGCGCGGGCACGCTGCCCCTGGAGCAGGCGGTCGCCACGCTGCATGAGCAGGCCAGGGCGCTGCGCGAGCTGGAGG
>NZ_RKME01000065.1 GCF_003797825.1 Gordonia sp. OPL2 | reverse complement strand
GTATGGGGAATGGCCCGGACCCTATGCCCGGACCGCCTGCGGGCAGGGATGGCGCTTGTCGCCGCCGTATTGACGCTAGCACTGCCCTCGGTCTTCGGCCAGATGGTGGTGATCATCTGCAGCGGCCTGCTCGGTCGCTGGGCGCTGAAAATCGAGCCTGCCCAGGGCCAGTTAGCTTGCAGCTATCCCGTCTCGCGAAGAACGGGCTCGGTAGCGCTGATGCTGTTGGTGCTGCCGCTTGTTCTGCTGCCTGTGTGGGTGGTGGCTAGTGGCTCCCCGTTGGCTGTGCTGTTGGAGGGGACGTACCGTGCTGGTGCCTTGGTCTTTGGCGGCGGCCATGTCGTACTGCCGTTGCTGCAGACCGCGGTTGTCCAAAGCGGCACGGTGACCACTGCGGATCTGCTCGCTGGGTACGGTGCGGCGCAGGCGGTGCCAGGCCCTCTCTTCACTTTCGCGGCGTACTTGGGAGCCCTGGCCAAGGGGCCGCTGGGTGGCTGGCTTGGAGGCCTTGTGCTGTTGGCAGTCATTTTCCTGCCAGCCTTTCTTGTGCTCGTGGGGGCGCTGCCGTTCTGGGAGGC
>NZ_RKME01000064.1 GCF_003797825.1 Gordonia sp. OPL2 | reverse complement strand
GTGCATTTCGCGTTCGTGTTGAACGGGAAGTCGTCGTAACGGATGTCGAACGACGGATCCTCACGCTTCATCTTCTGCACCATCGCATTGGTGCTCTCATAACCACGCGTACACGCCGCCGGATTGTTCGTCTCCAACACCACACCGAAATGGATCTGACCATCGCCGGGCGCCGGTGCGTGGCTGCCCGCCGACAATGCGGAGAGCATGGCGAAGGTGGCGGAGGTGGCGAACGACGTGGGTTCGATGGTGCGCAAGGTGCCGGCGAGCTGTTTGACGACGGTGGAGATGTCACCCCCGTACTGCTGCAACAACGCCGAGATCTGCGTCGCCGACGCCGTCCCCGTCGTCAACAACCGCCGCAGATCCGGATCCGACGCCGCCAACGTCGCCGTGATCACATCCAAATTCCGCGACCACGACAAAATCGCATCCGACTGATCCGCCTGCGTCGCCAACACCACATTCGAATTCCGAATCAACGAAATCGTCTCATCCAACGAGTCATAACCCGCCCGCGACAACGTCGACAACGAATCGGTCAACCGCGTCAGATTCTCACCCTGACCATTGAACGCCTTACCCAACTCCGTGATCACCGTATGCAGATCATCAATCGGAATCGACGACGTGAAATCAATCGCCGAGGACACCACATCCTCCAACGGCGGCGGCACCGACGTCTTCGTGATCACCGACCCATCCGACAAAAACGGACCCTCCGACGACGTCGGCTGCAAATCCACGAACTGCTCACCGATCGCCGACCGATTCGCCACCACCGCCGTCGCCGACGCCGGAATCTCCGGACCCCCCGAATTCAACTCCAGCTTCACGTCGACACCATCCTTGGTCAACGTCAACGCACCCACCCGACCCACCGGCACACCCTGATACGTCACCTCGGCATTGGTGAAGATCCCCCCGGAATCCTTCATCGACGCGGTGACGGTGTA
>NZ_RKME01000063.1 GCF_003797825.1 Gordonia sp. OPL2 | reverse complement strand
GATAGCCGTTTGCGCGGTCTCGATGGTGTCGAAGGCGCCAGTCTCGTCGAGAAGCTCCCGGCGCAATGTGCGATGGAATCGTTCGATTTTGCCGGTCGTGGTCGGTGACCGGCGTTTGGTCAACCGCGCGGTGATGCCGTACTCGCGACACGTCCGCTCGAAGAGCACCTCAACCGGCAACGGCCGCGTGTGTCTGCCGGTGAACTGGTTGCCGTTGTCGGTGAGCACCTCGAACGGCACGCCCCATCGATTCATCGCCCCGACGAACGCTTCACACACGGCACTGCCACTGGGCTGCTCGAGAACCGCGGCGACGGTGACGAAGCGGGAATGGTCGTCGATGCCGGTCAACAGTTTGCATTCCCGGCCGCCAGCCAGGAACACACCTCCAACCAGGTCGAGTTGCCACAGATGCATCGGAGCTTCCCGCTCCCATCGCTTGTAGACCCGTTTATGTAGCTGCTCTTGAGGATTGACCAATCCGTTGCGTACCAGCACGCGGTGCACCGTGGCCCGCGCGGGCGCGGGCGCATAAGGGTCGAGGCGTCCGAGTTCGTAGACGATGCGCCGGGCACCCCACCGCCGGTGGGTGCGTCGCATTTCGCAGATCGTCGCCTCCACTTGTGGAGAAATCTGGTTCGGGCTAGTACGCGGTCGGCGAGATCGATCCGATAAACCGCCCAGACCTGATGCGGCATAGCGCTTGCGCCACGCCGTGACCGTTTGGCGAGAGACACCGTAACGGTTAGCGACCTCGATGACCGGAGCACCGTCGGCGACTTCGGTGACCGCACGGAACCTGACCTCCACACGCACCCGTGCAGCGATCTCAGCATCGGATTCAGTCTCAGCAGAGAAGGACACCCCCCACACTCTGACTGCGACCACCGACAAGCGTGAGACGTCAACGATGTCCCGACGACACGACGTCAAGCATGTCCCGAGCCCTTACACGTCACA
>NZ_RKME01000062.1 GCF_003797825.1 Gordonia sp. OPL2 | reverse complement strand
CCCTCCCCACCTCCCCTCGTCCCCGCAGACGTAGCGAAAATCGTCGCCTGGAGACGGTTTCCGCTACGTCTGCGGGTGCGAAGGGGAGGCGGCGGCGAGTGCGGTCCTGATCCGGGCGATCACGTCGTCGGGGTGGTGGACGAGGTCGTTCCAGGTGAAGTTCAGGACCGTCCACCCCGCCGCGATGAGGTCATTGCGGCGCGTGCGGTCGTGCTGGAACTCGTCCGCACCGCGGTGATAGGTCATGCCGTCGATCTCCACGGCGACGCGCTCGCGCACGAACGCGAAGTCGATGGCGTACCTCCCGCAGGGATGACCGGCAACCCAACCCGTGATCGCGGCGTCATGGAACAGCCGGACCGTCAGCCTCTCCGCGGCCGACCGCGCACCGGATCCGATGCCCTCGAGCAGCTTCCCCATCGCGGTCGCGCCGATCGTTCCTCGTCGCCGTCGGTACGCCGCGTGCAGCTGCTTCTCTGACACCCGGCGCAGCAACAGCGCACGATCGAGCACGGCCACGTCACGCTCGACGGCGCCCTCGAGAACCGACAGCGGCAGGGCCGTCACGCGGAGGTGAGAGCGGTCGACGATGTCGGCGGCGTCGAGCGAACGGCGTACGACACGGACACCCGGAACCCGCTTCACATGACCGCCCGGTGTCGCCGTCACAGTGATGGTCGGCGGCGGTGTGTCGACGATTCCGTGCCAGTACGCCGCGGCGAGCCCGCTCAGGATGGCGGTGTCACCCACCCGCAGCACCGCGATCCGGATACGGGCGCGGTCGGAGAGCGGATGATCGGCGAGGCGATAGATGCCGTGCGCCTCCCGCACCCAGGCGCCCGAGTTCACGAGTCGTCGGACCGCGGAGTTATCCAGCCCATGTGCTGCGGCATCCGCCGACGTGAGCACACCGTCCCGATCCAGGGCGAACCGTCGGAGCTGTGGAGAGATGTTCACCCTCCTTCGACGCACGCGACGCCGGGCAGGAGATCTCCGGATCGATCGCGCGCCCAGTCCGGGATGATCGGTTCGGCGCCGGTCGCCAGGACCAGTTGGTCGAATCCTATCGTCGAGGCGGTCCCATCCGAGGCGCGCGCG
>NZ_RKME01000061.1 GCF_003797825.1 Gordonia sp. OPL2 | reverse complement strand
TCCCTGATCCGAAGAGTTCGGTGAGGTGAGTTGGGTAGCTGACCCCCTGGGGCATGCTGGAATGGGGTCGGTGGTTGCGACCCTGGTTGGCCGGTGTTTGGTTAGGCGACGTCTCGGGGTTCGATGGTGACGGTGTAGCCGAGTTGCTGCAGGGTGGCCACGGCGCGGTTGCGGGCGCGTTCGGGTTGGCGATGGGTGTAGTAGTCAGCGCCGAGGTCGTCGTAGATGGAGTCGGTGGTGAGTAGGCTCCAGATGATGTCGATCAGGGTATGTTCAATGGCGACAAGGGCTTTCGATTTGCCTCGTGATTTGGCCAGGCGCACGTATTTGGCGTGCAGGAATGTTCCGTTGTGCTGGGCGATCGATAGGGCTGCGGTGCCCAGGGCGCCTTTGAGGTAGCGATTTCCGGGTCGGGTGCCGACGTTGGTGGCGCGTCCAGCGGACTGGTGGTGGCCGGGGCAGACCCCTGCCCACGAGGCGAGGTGGCCGGCGGTAGGAAACCGGGACATGTCGGCACCGGTTTCAGCGACGATGACCTCGGCGGTGGTCATGCTGATCCCGGGAATGGTGCAGATCAGTTCCCGGGCGTGACGAAACGGAGTCACCACCTGTTCGATCTGGGTGCTCAGCGAGTCGATGACCCGGGTGTGTTGGTCGATGAAGTCCAGATGCAGATCGACCAGAAATGCGTGATGGTCGGTGAAACGGCCGGTCAGAGCTCGGCGCAGCTGCGGGATCTTGGCCCGCATCTGACGTACCGACAACTGCGCCAACGCGTCGGGATCGCGTTCGCCGCTGCTCAGCGCGGACAGCATCCGTCGTGCCGACACGCCGGTGATATCGCTGACCACGACCGACAATTTGATCCCGGCATCTTCGAGAACCTTCTCCAGACGCTGGATTTCGCGGTTGCGTTCACGCACGATCTGGGTGCGCGTACGGGTCAACGCACGCAGCTCACGAATCGGTGGCGGCGGCACGAACGAGGCCCGCAGCAATCCGTGCGCGCCGAGCTCGGCCAACCACGCCGCATCCGACACATCGGTCTTACGGCCGGGGAGATTCTTGGCGTCATGGGCGTTGACCAGCATCACCTCGAACGGGGCGTCTTCGAGCAGATAGTAGAAGGTTTTCCAGTAATCGCTGGTCGCTTCCATCACCACGCACGAGACCTGCGCGCCGAGCAGGTAATCGCGCAATCCCAGCACGTCTTCGGTCATCGACGACCATGTGGTGACCTCACGGTCGGGTTGTTTGCGCCGCGGGAGCTGACTGCGAACACACACCTTGACATCGCGTTTGGAGATATCCAATCCCGCGCAACGCCCATGCAAGACTTCCATCACCAGTCTCCTTTCTGACCGGCGTGGATCATGGGCAGGGCGCTGATCAACTCAGGAGTCTGATCCGCGTGCTCGTAGCAACAATCCACGATTCCCGTGGTAGGCCCCGCACCCCACACTGAGGAACTGGCTCACTGACACAAGGGAAGCGTCCGGGGACGGCCACGATCCACCCATCAATGATCCCCCC
>NZ_RKME01000060.1 GCF_003797825.1 Gordonia sp. OPL2 | reverse complement strand
CGGTATTTGTCAACCTGTCTGAGACAGGACCTGGTTCTGTTTCTGTTTGTTGTTGATGCCGACGATGCTGGGGACTTCAGGTGCCCGGGGTGGGTGCCGGTAGCGCTGCGGGTTGGCTGCGTAGAGGGCGTCGAGGCGGGCTTGGCGGCTGGCATGGCGCTGGGCGGCGGTGCCGTCGAACACCGAGGCCGGGGTATGCCAGCCCAGGCCGCTGTGGCGGTGTTCGGCGGCGTAGCGGCTCAAGAATTGGGCCGTCCACTGGCGGGCGTGGTCGATGCTGTCGAACGTCTCGGGGCAGTTCAGGTCGTATTTGATGGTTTTGAACAGTGATTCGGAGAACGGGTTGTCGTCACTGACCCGGGGCCGGGAGAACGATGCGGTGGTATCGGCCTGTTCGAGGGCGTCGAGCAGATCACGCGAGCGCATGATCGCGCCGTTGTCGGCGTGCAGGATGTGCGGAGCGCCGTAGCGGGTGAACGCCTCGGTGAACATCTCCACAGCCAGTGTGCGATCCTCGCTGGCCTCGATGCGACTAGCCACCGGGAATCGGGAGAACACGTCGATGGCCAGATACAGCTTGTACCGCTGTTGGGCGAGGCCTCTGAGTTCGGTGACATCCCAGGACCACAGCTGACCCGGTGCCGTGGCCGCTACGCGCGGGGTCTTGCGTGAACGACTCCCGCTGTGGCGTCCGCGTCGACGATCTCCCACCATCTGTTCCGCCCGCGCGATCCGGTAGAAGGTGCGTTGTGAACACGACACCCGTTCGTCATCGAAAGCCCGCCAATATGCTTGGCACACAGAAAGTTCGACGAAGTCCTCATCTTCTAGAACGGTGCACACCTGGGTGCGTTCAGCGGAACTCAACGCGGCCGGCTGACACCGCTGACTCTGCGGCATCGGGTCAGTGACCGGCGTGTAATGGGTATAGCCGCGGGTCAGGCGGTAGTACGTCGCACGCGCGACCCCCGCCAACGCGCACGCGGCCGTGACGCTGACCCCCACAGCGACCAACGCCGTGACCAACTCGATCAAGACAGTCCTTTGCGCTGCAGCCACTGCCGGTACTGCTCGGCACTCATCAACGCCGGCGGGATCTGATCGTCGATCATCTCCGAGCTCGCGGTGATCCCTTCCAAGAGCTCGAATGCTTTTCCCAAGATTTCCTGGGCGGCCTCAGCTTGAGTGACTTTCTGTTTGAGTCGCTCATTCTCGGCGCGTAACCGCGCCAACTCGGCCCGATCCCGAGCATCCATCTGCCACCGGTCCTTCGACTTATCCGCAGCAACCACCATCGATGCTTCAAAGTCTCCCCGATCCCGAGCCCGGACCCACTCCCGGACCACCGTCGGATCCAGACCGTACTTGCGCAGCAAACGAGCTTTTCCACCCCGTTCGAGGGACACCTCATCCCACAGCTGCAGAAACTCCACCTTGAACCCGATCGGAAACGACCGCTTCCCGGTCCGAGTCCGACCCACCGGCACACTGATCTCCACCACTCACTCCGTTCCCCACACCCCCACCAGCTGTCTCACGAACAGGCTGGCAGGGAGCGT
>NZ_RKME01000005.1 GCF_003797825.1 Gordonia sp. OPL2 | reverse complement strand
GCCCCGTTCACCGCCCCCGCCCACGTCACCCGCGTCGACGGCGAGGCCTTTGCCGAGGTCGCCACGCGGGCCGGCGGCACCACCAACACCCTGTTCACCGCGATCGGCCTCGGTGTCCTCGAAGCGACCGGTCGCGTCGGCCCCGGCGATGTCGTCGGAGCGTCCCTGCCGATGTCGACCCGCGGGCCGGGTGATCGGCGCGCCAACGCCACCACGGGGGTCACGGCGCGGGTCACCGTCGACGACACCCGCTACCGCGACCTCCGGCCGCTGCGCTGGGCCAGCAAACACGCATTCGCGTCCCTGGGCGATTCCCCTTCCGCACGTGCCCAACTGGGAGTCCTGGGTCAGGCACTACCCGACCCGCTGATCCGCCGGCTGTCCACGACGATGACCGCGCCGCTGTGCCTCACGTCCAACCTCGGTCGGCTCAGCACGGGTTTCGCGTCCCTCGGCGGTTCGCGTCCCGTTCCGGTGGTCGTGCGCGCCGTCACCGTCGGCGCCGGCCTCGCCACCGTCCGACGGATGGCCGGTGGGCTGAGCGCATGGATCTCCGAGAGTGATGGAGGTCACACCCTGGCGTTCACGTCGCTGGACCCCGATCGGGTCGCCGACGCTGCCACGCTCTCCGCTCTTGTCCAGGGCGAACTCGGCCGCTGGGGCCTCGTCGGCCAACACTGGTGCCGTTTCTGAGCCTCGGGGCACACGCGCGCCATACCCTCGCCCCGCGACAGCGCGCCGTCTACCCTCACGAGCGTGACTTCACCCGTCGAGCGCACGACCCACGACGACGACCTCTTCATCCGGATGGACCGCGCCTTCGGGGTGCCGGTGCTCAGCCAGGCGATCTGGCGACTCACCGAACCGTTGGACGCCGAGGAACTCGACCGGATCGGCCGTCGCCTGCAGCAGACCCCGCTCAGTCGCGTCCTCCACCGCAGCCGTGTACCGCTGGCGCGGGACCACTGGACCGCGGCCGAGGGGGCAGCAGGACGGACCCACCTCGACCCGCCGCTCGCCGACGACGAGATCCTCGAGTGGATCGAGAGCGCTGCAGATGTGCGCTTCGACCTCGACGACGGACCCGTCTGGGAACTGCGCGCGGCAGAACTCCGGTCCGGCGGCGGCCTGGTGACCATGTGCTCCTCGCATGCCGTCGGCGATGGCTGGCTCGGCGGACTGTCGATCCTGCAGGCCACCGCGGACGCCGACGACACGTCCGCCTACCACCCGGCGGCACCGACCCTGACCGACGACCTCCGTGACGCCACACGCCAGGCGATCTCGATCGGCGGCAATCTTGCTGCGCTGGCACGTGATTCGTGGACCTCCCGGCGCAGGCCCGTCGAGCAGGCCGACGTCGCGCCGGTGACGTCGCAGTCGACCGCCGCCCCGCCGGCT
The DNA here is from genome assembly GCF_003797825.1 of Gordonia sp. OPL2. Taxonomy (GTDB): domain Bacteria; phylum Actinomycetota; class Actinomycetes; order Mycobacteriales; family Mycobacteriaceae; genus Gordonia. The sequence continues at coordinate 259,516 of NZ_RKME01000005.1, read as the reverse complement.
CCCAGCGAGGCGGAGATGGCGCGTGAGACACCGATCCGGACACCGCTGGCGATCGTGTCCATCCCGGGCGAGGAATGGCGCGCGACGGTCACGGAGGCGGAGGGCACGACGACCGCCCTGTTCATCGCCATCGTCATCGGACTCATCGTCGATGCCGGCCGGGCCGACTGGACCGACCGTGTGCGGGTCTCGGTACCGATGTCACTGCGTGACGAGGCCGGCGACACGCGCGCGAACTCCACCACCGGACTCACCCTCGACGTCCCCGCGGAATGGAGTCGGGACCACGATCTGCGCTCGATCAGACGCCTCGCGAAGGAGGCATATCAGGGCGCCGGAACACGATCGAGTCGCCTGTTGCGGCTCCAGCCGCTGATGCAGGCACTGCCGGACCGCGCCGTGTCCGCCCTGAGCACCAATGCGGCGACGCCGCTGGCGCTGGCGTCGAGCGGCGGGGCCGTCGACCCTCTGTTCTCCGGACTCGGAAAGCCCTCCCGGGTGGGCACTTTCGCATCCAGGGCCACCACGCAGGGCGTCAGCCGCGAGCGCCTGGCCCGACTCCGCGGCGGTCTGGCGGCCTGGTTCCACGACACCGGGGAGACGACGACGCTGGCGGTCTCCGGATTGGATCCGAACGCCTTCCCAACATCCGTTGAACTTGGTACGCGCGTCCAAAAAGAATGTGCCCGTTGGGGATTGACCCCCCAGAACTGGTGACATTTCTCACTTGCCTGGCTACCATCAGGCCCTGTTACTAATTTGTTAGCCGAAGGGAACAACGCCTATGGTTTAGGCTACCCTAACCTATTTCACGCAAAGGACGTCGATGACGAGTTCGACCACCGGACCTGCCCATGGCGACGTCCTTCGACGATGGCGCATGTCGCCGGCCGTCACCATGGTCGTGGCGACCGCGCTGGTGTCGGGCGTCCTCGGTGTCATCGTCGCGCCGACCGCGACGGCAGCACCCTCGGGAACCCGGATCGAGCGCGTCGTCCAGGAGGGTCCGACGCAGTTCGCCGCGTACGTCCACTCCGCTTCCATGGACAAGACGATCAAGGTGCAGGTGCTCACCCCGCGCCGTCCGAGCGGCCCCCGTCCGACGATGTACATGCTCAGCGGCCTCGGCGAGGAGAGCCCCGACACCAGCATCTGGCTGCTCAAGTCCGATGCCTCGACCTTCTTCGCCGACAAGAACGTCAACGTGGCGCTCCCGATCGCCGGCAACGGCAGTTTCTACACCGACTGGCAGCGCGACGACCCGAAGCTCGGCCGCTACAAGTGGGAGACCTTCCTGACCAAGGAGCTCCCGTCCGTTCTCGAGCCGCGTTTCGACGGAAACGGCGTCCGCGGGATCGGCGGATTGTCGATGGGCGCCGGATCGGCGCTGACGCTCGCCGCGCGCAATCCCGGCTTCTATCGTGCGGTCGCCGCGTACAGCGGTTGCTATACGACGACCGGACCGGCCGGACAGGCCTATCCGCGCGGCATCGTGTCGGCGTTCGGCGGCAACGCGGACAACATGTGGGGTGGCATCGGCGATCCCGACTGGGCCGCGCACGACGTGTTGCGTCGATCCGCCGGACTCCGCGGGAGCGGCGTCTACGTCTCGACCGGAACAGGTCAGTCCGGTCGCTACGATGCCCCCGGATTCCCGGGCAACAGCAATCCGACCGACCGGCAGGTCGTCGGCGGTGCCATCGAGGTCGGTTCGCTCTGGTGCACGCAGAACCTGCAGGCCCAGCTCGCCGCGCAGGGCATCCCCGCGTCGTTCCACTACGTCAACCCGGGCACACACTCCTGGCCGTACTGGGTGGACCGGTTGCACAAGAGCTGGCCGTTCATCCAGGCGAGCCTCAACGGACGTGGTAACCGATAGTCGCACCGCAGATCTCAACAGCCGTGGTAATTGCTTGTCCGCCTTTGAATCTCGACGACGACTCGAACACAATGCACACGAACACCCGGTAGCGTCGCAAGCGCGCGACGACCTCAGGGCCGAGGGCACCGGGTGACCGACTTCAACGACGAAGGAGTTTTGATGGAGTACACGGAGCTCGCGGACTACCCCCTCCCCGGCGGGACCATGACGGCATGGATTCCACAGGCCGGCCCGGAGGCGTGGGCCGACGATCCGCGTCGACTCTCCTACATGCACAGCGAGCACGCGCTGCGCGCCCACGCGGAAGGTGACTCCTGGTACAGCCAGTGGATCGGCACCGCCTTCCTCATCGAACGTCCGCTTGACGAGGACGCCCTGAGCGCGACGTTGACGCGCTGGTACGCCCGTCACGAGGCGTTCCGCACCTCCGTGTCGGTCGACGATGCCCGAGATCTGCACCGCATCACGCTCCCCGCCGACGCGATCTCGGTCGAGCGGCGGCCGATGGGCGACCACCTCACCAGCACCGAGGTGTTCGAGCGGATGAACGAATACTTCAACACCACCGTCAGCCCGCTGACATGGCCGCACTGCATCGCGGTCACCGTCGAGCTCGCCGATCGCGACGACGCCTTCCTGCTGGTGTTCGCCGCCGACCACACGGTGATGGACGCCTACACGCAGGTGTTCGCGATCAAGGAACTGACCGCGATCTACGACTCGGTGGTGACCGGCGATCCCGACGGCCTGGTGGACTTCGGCAGCTACGTCGATTTCTCCCACGCCGAGCGCGCACTGGGTGACCAGATCCGTGAGACCGACGACGCCGTCGCGGGCTGGAGCCGCTTCTTCGCCGCCGCCGATCCCGAATCCCCGCAACCCGCGCCGATGCCGACGTTCCCGACGACGATCTCCGCACGCGAGCACGAGACACCCTCCATCGTCGCCGAGCGCACGCCCGACGCCGGTTTCCAGGCGACGCTCTCGTCCTGGCTGCTCGATGCGCAGCAGACCGCGGCGTTCAACGCCCTGTGCAAAGAGGCCGGCGCCAACATGCAGGCCGGTATCTACACCGCGCTGTCCATGACGGCTGCGGCCCTCTGCGGATCGGGTGACCTGCGCTTCCTCAACCCGATCCACACGCGCAGCGAACTGCGCTGGGGCGAGGCCGCCGGATGGTTCGTCGGGATCATCCCGGTACACCTGCGTCCGCAGGGAGCGACGACGTTCACCGAGGCGCTGGCGTCGATCGCGGCGAGTTCGGCCGAGTACAAGAAGGTCGGCGCCGCGCCCTTCGCCCCGATCGCCGATCTGATCGGTGGCGACACCACCCCACCCGGATTCGTGGTCTCCTACATCGACCTGCGCCACGCCGAGGGTGCGGCCGAATGGGACCAGCGACAGGCGCGCGTGCTGCGCAGCTCGACCCGCAACGCCGACGAGGTCTACTTCTGGATCAACCGGGTCCCCGCGGGCACCAACATCTCCTCCCGCTTCCCGACCGGCGCGCGGGCCGACGAGGTGCACCGCTTCATCTCCACGTTCCACCGCATCCTGACCACGGTCATCGCCGAGGGCGATCTCGCGTACACCCACGCCGCAGCACAGACGACGAACGCATCGTAGGACCGATGAGCCGAACCCCGCTGCTCCGGACGGCGCTCGTCGGCGGCACACCCGTCGCGTGGCGGGTGGCCGACCCCGCCGCTGCGCTCGCGGCGGCCGAACGCACCCCGGACGGCCTGAGCTTCCTGCAGATCGATCATGTGGTCGCGGCGAAGGCCAAGCGGGCACAGGGCGAACCACACACGGGGACCGCGAACAGCGTCACCGTCGTCGACGGGCCGCTCGACCGGGAGGCGATGGCCGCGGCGCTGACCCTGTTCTCCCGACGGCACGATGAGCTGCGGGCGGTCTACGACGTCGACGAGTCGGGACCGTTCCGCCGTGTCGCACCGGCCGAGAGCATCGAGTACGTGACCGATGCGGACGAGACCCCGGTCGAGGCCGACCACGCGATCGAGTACATCGTCGACCGGATCGCCTCCGAGGCCGTCTTTGACGCGATGCCCGGGCTGGCTTACGGGGCGATCGACGGCGGCGACCGATTCGCCTTCTACACCGGGTCCGATCACTCCCACACCGACGGATTCTCGCAGTTCGCCGGGCATCTCGAGATCGCGCGGCTCTACCGCGCCATCCGCGACGGGCAGGACCCGCAGACGGAGACCGCGGGCCGGTACACCGACTACATCGCCGAGGAGAAGGCGATCGCCGCGGCCACCGATCCCGCCGACCCGCGCGTCGCCGCGTGGCGGACGATCCTCGCCGTCCACGGCGGCCGGGTCCCCCGCTTCCCCTTCGACCTCGGACTCGCCGACGACGAGCTCGCACCGGCCGTGCCGGTCAAGCAGCGACTGCTGTCCGCGACCGAACTCGACGCGTGCGACGCACGCCGCGGTGATACATCGTTCGCCGGTGTGCTCTACGCGGCACTCGCCGCCGCGCAATACGAGTTGCTGGGCAGCGAGCACTACTTCACGGCGACGGTACTGTCCACCCGGACACCGGAACACGCGCTCACGCAGGGATGGTTGTGCAACTTCGTCCCGATCTCGTTCGACGTGACCGAGGGAATCCCGTTCGACGACCTCACCCGCGTCGCCGGCGAGGCGGTGGTCCGTGCGCGTGGCCTGGCCACCCTGCCGGTACATGTCGCGCTGGGCCTGCTCGCCGCCGACGGCAGCTACATCCCCGACCCCGGTTCGCCACAGATGGTGTCCTACATCGACTTCCGCCGCGTCCCGGGCTCCGACGATCCAGTTCTACAGAAGGTCACCGCATTCCAGGCGGTGGGTCGCACGCGCAATGCCAACATGTGGGTCACCCGGTACCACGACGAGCTCACCGTGACGTCGCACCTACCCGACAACCCCACGGCGCGTGAGGCTTTCGGGAAGTATCTGGAGACCGTCCGACACCTGCTCGCGGAGTTCGCGGCGGGTGCCGACACCCTCGTCAGCGCGCCGGCGGAGGTGGTCTCGTCGTGAAACTCTGTGGCGTCGACACCGTCGCCATCGAACCCGGTGAGATCATCCGCTGGGAACTCACCGCGACCGCCGGCGCCGTCCCGGTGGCGGTGCCGCCGTCGGAGAACGAGAAGTTCCACCTCGACGCCATGCGCCGCAGCGGAACCGCCGGCTGGCTGGCCCTCACGCTGGAGTTCGACGACGCGATCGACCTCGAGGACCTGACCCGACGCATCCGGTCGCTGCTCGACCGCCACGAAGTGCTGCGCTGTCACTTCGTGTCCACCGACGACGACCACCGCCGCCATCGTCTCGCACCCGGACACGTTGCGGTGCAGCAGGTTCGCGATCCGGATTCCGGGATGCACGACGCCGCGACACTCACCGCCGTCGTCCTCGACGAGATCGCCGCGACGTGCTCCCCCACCGCACCACTCCGTCACTACCTGGCCGCCGTCCGGCGCCCGTCGTCGACGACGGTGATCTGCGCGTTCGACCACTGCTACGTCGATGCGTTCTCGCTGGCGGTCATCGCCTCCGAACTCGCCGGCGGCGACGGAGACCCGTCGATCGCCACCCCGGTCAGCTTCCTCGACATCCGCGCCGCGGAAGAGTCGGCTCCCGACGTCGATCCCGACGATCCGCGCCTGCGCGCCTGGGGCGAGTTCCTCGCGGCCAACGAGTGGACCGTGCCGGAGTTCCCGCTCGACCTCGGACTGGGCCCGGGCGAGGCGACCGACGTGCACACCGAGATCCGCACGTTGATGTCGGCGCCGGAAGCCGGACGCTTCGATGACTTCGTCCGATCGCGGAGCGCGCGCACATACCCGGCGCTGCTCACCGCCGTCGCCGGTGCGGTGCGCGACGCCGGTGGTCCCGACGAGCTCGCCACGATCCTGCCCGTGCACACACGGTTCAACCCGTGCGACCGCAGCGCCGTCGGCTGGCTGGTGGGCAACGCCCCGATCATGATCGACGCCGGCGACGACGGCGGACCCACCCTGCGGACCAACACCGATCGGCTCGGCGACGCACTGCCACTGGCGCGGATCGGTCTCACGCCGGTGTACATGGCCTACGCCGATCTCCTGCGCGCCCACCGCAACGACGTGTTCATGGTGTCCTACGTCGACTACCGGAAACTGCCGGTGCCGGAGTCCGTTCCGACCCGCCAGATCTCGAGCTCGCGACACACCGATGCCGCGCAGTTCTGGTTCTGGCGCGATGCCGACGGCATCCATCTGCGAGCCCGGTATCCCCGCACCTCGACCGCGGACGCGACGATGGCCGACGTCTTTGCCGCACTGGCCGATCGACTCGCCCTCGACGGACTCGGGCGCCGACACCACCGCGCCGGCTGAGGTCGCGGCCCCCGACGGGTAGGCTCTTGTGCGGAGTACCGCCACGTCGGCAGGTCCGCACGACAGCCCGGTCGCGGACCCGACGACCAGTCACGAAGGGGACCGCAGTTGAGCGTTGAGACCGATCCGAATCCGGCGTTCGCCGACTACGCCCACCCGGAGCGACTGGTCACGACCCAGTGGCTCTCGGCGCATCTCGGTGCACCCGGCCTCAAGATCATCGAGTCCGACGAAGATGTCCTCCTCTTCGACATCGGCCACATCCCGACGGCCCAGAAGGTCGACTGGCATCTGCACCTGAACGATCCGGTCACCCGCGACTACATCAACGGTGAGCAGTTCGCCGAGCTGATGCGTAGCAAGGGCATCGAGCGCGACGACACGATCGTCGTCTACGGGGACAAGAGCAACTGGTGGGCGGCGTATGCGCTCTGGGTCTTCACCTTGTTCGGCCACGAGGACGTCCGGCTGCTCGACGGCGGTCGTGACGCCTGGATGTCCGAGGACCGTGAGACCTCGTTCGACGTCCCCGAGTACCCGCGTTCGGACTACCCCGTCGTCGAGCGCGATGACGCCGCGATCCGCGCGTTCGCCCCGGAGGTCCTGGCATCGCTGGGTACCGAGCCGCTCGTCGACGTCCGATCGCCGCAGGAGTACACCGGCGAACGCACGCACATGCCCGATTACCCCGAGGAGGGGGCGCTGCGCGGTGGCCACATCCCCACCGCCGTCTCCATCCCGTGGGCCAAGTCGGCGGCGCCCGACGGACGGTTCCGCAAGAAGGCCGAACTCGACGAGATCTACGCCGATCTCGATCCGTCGACGCCGACGATCGCCTACTGCCGCATCGGTGAGCGGTCGAGTCACACCTGGTTCGTGCTGACCCACCTGCTCGGATTCGACCACGTGCGCAACTACGACGGCTCGTGGACGGAGTGGGGCAACGCGGTTCGCGTGCCCATCGCCATCGGGCCCGAGCCCGGACCGGCACCCACCCCATGAGTCTGCCGGCCGCCCTCGCCGAGATCGTCGACGACTTCGGCGCACTCGGTGATTCCGACAAGGTCACCCTGCTGCTCGAGTTCTCCCGGGAACTGCCGGAGCTCCCGGAGCATCTCCGCGAGGACGCGATGGAGCCGGTACCGGAGTGCCAGTCGCCGGTGTTCCTGTCCGTCGACGCCGACGACACCTCCTCGGTCCGGCTGTATTTCAGTGCCCCGCAAGAGGCCCCGACGACACGTGGCTTCGCCTCGATCCTGCATCAGGGCCTCGACGGTGCCTCGGCCGAGGACATCCTCGCGGTCCCGGGCGACTTCTATCACGACCTCGGCCTCGACTCCGCCGTGAGTCCGCTGCGGCTGCGGGGCATGGCGGGCATGCTCGGCCGGATCAAGGGTCAGGTGCGCGCACAGACCGGTGGGGCGAGTTCACCGGGGGCATGAAGTTCATCCAGATCCGTGACGAGCCGATCGAACCCGGCGGTCTCGTCGAGTGGACGCCGTATGTGCCGGGCGGGCTGGGCGCGTGGGATCACGACTCCCGGCTGACGTCGCACAACCACGAACAGCATCTGCGGTCGGCATTCGAGTACCGGTTGCGGACGCGGCGCGAAGGCGGGCGCGAGTCGTGGCTGGGTGTGTCGATCGAGTTCGACGAGCCGCTGTCGATCCCCGCCATCCGAGCGACACTGATGCGCTGGATCGACCGGCACGAGGTACTGCGCAGTCATGTCGTCATCAAGGGCGACGGTCTGCAACGACTCAGCACCGATCCCGGGACGGTCAAACTGAAGATGGGCCGGATCGGCTGGTACACCCAGAGCGGTCCGCTGATCGAGCAGATCGCCGGCGCCTTCGACCGCGCCACGGCACCGTTGCACTGGCCGGCCTACATGTTCGCGACCGTGGGCCGGGAGGAATCGTTCACCCTGCTCTTCGCCGCCGACCACTCCCTCGTGGACGGGTACTCGCTGATCATGGCCCAGCACGAGCTCGTGACCCTCTACCGTGCAGCACGGGCCCATACCGAGGCCGACCTGCCCGAGGTCGGCAGCTACGTCGACTTCGGCGCACAGGAACGGCGCCTGGCCGACCAGACCGGCGCCGATCATCCGGCCGTGGGCACCTGGACGTCGTTTCTGCAGGCCGGTCGCGGCGGCATGCCCGCCCTCGGTGTCGACCGCCGCGGGGCCGAGGCCGACGGCGTGGACCTCGACGCCCCGGGGCCCGATCCGAGCGACGAGTCCGCGATCGCGCAGCAGTCGCTGTACGGTCTGATCCTCGACGACGACGCCGCCAACCGTTTCACCGCGGTGTGTTCGCAGGCGGGCGGAACCCTGACGGCCGGACTGCTGGCCGCGTTCGCGCTCGTGCACCATCAGCGCACCGGCGATGCCGAGTTCCGCTGCGTGCTGCCCCGGCACACCCGCGACGACGCCCGCTGGCTGACCGCGCTCGGCTGGTTCGTCGCCGTCGCCCCCTTCTGCATCGACGTCTCCGACTCGCCCACCTTCGATCAGGCGGTCGTCCGCGCGACGGCCGAGTTGAAGCGATCACGGCAGGGAGCCGCTCTCCCCTTCCTGCGGGTCGCCGAACTCATCGGTCACGGCGGCGAGCCCCTGTTCGTGATCTCGTTCATCGACACCCGCTATGCGCCGGGGGCCGCCGAGGCCGACGCCGGCCGGGCAAAGGTGCTCCGCAGTCACAGCTATGCACCGCACGAGGTCTACATCTGGATGAACCGGACACCGGGCGGACTCCGCGTGTCCAGCCGTTTCCCGCCGGAGGCCACCGTCGCCGAACTGGCCCCGGGAGGCGAGCCCGACGGAGTGAACAATCCCACTCTCGATGGCGCGACCGAACCGGCCGACGACACGCGGATCGGCCCGGTGCAGGCCTATCTGCGCGATTTGACGCAGTTCGTGCGAGCCGTCGGCGACACCCCCACATTCGGTACCCACGAGTAACTCGGAGGCCCTCACCGAACGATTGCTCGGTGGGCTAGGGTATTGCCCTGAACGCCTGATGCTTAGACTCGAGTGTCGTGCGTCACCCGGCTTGCCGAACCCCTCGGCGGGTTGGGTGGACAACCCAGACGAGTGATGTCCGCAACACACCAGCCAGTGCCGCTCGGCGAGCGGCACGACGCCCAGGAGAACAAGTGCCAAGTCCCTCTGCGAACAGTATTTCCAAGGTCCTCATCGCCAACCGCGGCGAGATCGCGGTGCGCGTCATCCGGGCCGCTCGTGACGCCGGCCTCACCAGTGTCGCCGTCTACGCCGAGCCTGACGCCGATGCCTTGTTCGTCAAGCTCGCCGACGAGGCGTTCGCGCTCGGCGGGCAGACCTCCGCAGAGTCCTACCTGGTGTTCGACAAGATCCTCGACGCCGCGAAGAAGTCCGGCGCCGACGCCGTCCACCCCGGCTACGGCTTCCTCTCCGAGAACGGCGACTTCGCCCAGGCCGTGATCGACGCCGGGTTGATCTGGATCGGTCCGTCGCCGCAGTCGATCCGCGACCTCGGCGACAAGGTCACCGCTCGTCACATCGCCCTGAAGGCCAACGCCCCGATGGCCCCGGGCACCAAGGATCCGGTGAAGGACGCCGACGAGGTCGTCGCGTTCGCGAAGGAACACGGTGTACCGGTCGCGATCAAGGCGGCATTCGGTGGCGGTGGCCGCGGCATGAAGGTGGCCTACACCATCGAGGAGATCCCTCACCTGTTCGAGTCGGCCACCCGTGAGGCCGTCGCCGCGTTCGGCCGCGGCGAGTGTTTCGTCGAGCGCTACCTGGACAAGGCCCGCCACGTCGAGGCCCAGGTCATCGCCGACCAGCACGGCAACGTCATCGTCGCAGGCACCCGCGACTGCTCGCTGCAGCGCCGCTTCCAGAAGCTGGTCGAGGAGGCACCTGCACCGTTCCTGACCGAGGAGCAGCGCACCAAGATCCACGAGTCCGCCAAGGCGATCTGTCGGGAGGCCGGCTACTACGGCGCCGGCACCGTCGAGTTCCTCGTCGGCAGCGACGGCCTGGTGTCGTTCCTCGAGGTCAACACCCGCCTGCAGGTCGAGCACCCCGTCACCGAGGAGACCGCCGGTATCGACCTGGTCCGACAGCAGTTCCGCATCGCCAACGGTGAGAAGCTGGAGATCTCGGAGGACCCGACGCCGCGTGGACACTCGTTCGAGTTCCGTATCAACGGCGAGGACGCCGGGCGCAACTTCCTGCCCGCACCCGGACCCGTCACCGTCTACCGTGAGCCCACCGGCCCCGGTGTGCGCGTCGACTCCGGTGTCGTCGAGGGCGACGTCATCGGCGGTCAGTTCGACTCGATGCTCGCCAAGCTGATCGTCACCGGCGAGAACCGCGAGCAGGCGCTCGAGCGCTCGGCGCGTGCACTCGCCGAGTTCCACGTCGAGGGCCTGGCCACCGTCATCCCGTTCCACCGACACATCGTCGCCAACCCCGCCTTCCACGGGCACACCGACGAGAACGGTGACGAGAAGTTCGACATCTACACCAAGTGGATCGAGACCGACTGGGACAACCCGATCGAGCCCTACACCGGTGGCGAGCCCATCGAGGAGGACGACTCGCTGCCGCGGCAGAACGTCGTCGTCGAGGTGGGCGGCCGTCGCGTCGAGGTGTCCCTGCCCGGCGACCTGTCGCTCGGCGGCGGTGGCGGCGGCTCCAACGGGGTCGTCCGCAAGAAGCCGAAAGCCCGCTCACGCAAGAAGGGCGGCAACGCCGCCGTGTCCGGGGATGCCGTCCAGGCGCCCATGCAGGGCACCGTCGTGAAGGTCGCCGTCGAGGAGGGTCAGGAGGTCTCCGCCGGCGAGCTCGTGGTCGTGCTCGAGGCGATGAAGATGGAGAACCCGGTCACCGCGCACAAGGACGGCGTCGTCACCGGACTCGCCGTCGAGGCGGGTGCCGCCGTCACGCAGGGCACCCTCCTGCTCGAGCTGAAGTAGGACCTGCCGGCGACGTGGATCCCGTCGAGATCAACGCCGGGTCGTGGTACCTGCGCGCACTGCGCGCCGACGACCGGGTGTCCGACGTTCCCGCACTCGCCGATCTCGGAGTCCCCGACCCGTATGACCACGTCGTCTCGTCGGCCCGCAACTGGGCCGACGAGACGACGTTCGTCTGGGCGGTGTGCGTTCCGACCACCGGCGAACTCATCGCCCTGATCGGTGTCGCCGAGGACGGCCGCATGTTCGGCCGCGCCCGCAGCGGTTATGTCGGCGCACTCTCCGAGTCCGTACCCGTCGTGGCGCGATTCGCCACGGGCGCACTGGGACTCGAGGTCTCCCCGACACTCGACGACGCGCTCTCCTGAGCCCCGCCTCCGTCGTCGTGGAAGTCCCGGCTGCGGATCAGGAAGAACGTCACCACCGCCGCCACGATCGCGACGAGCGCGGAGATCCCGAGGATCAGGTCCAGCGCGTTCGCGTAGCCACGGCCGGCCTCGGCGAACAGTTCGCCGCGCAGTGACGCGGGTACGGTCGCTGCGACACGGGCGATCTCACCGTCGGCGACCGCCGTCCCGATCTCGGTGGCCCGGGACGCCAAGGGCCCACCCTGCAGCGCCGCACCGACCTGGTCGGCGAACCGGGACGCCAGCAGGCTGCCGAGCAATGCGACACCGGTGGCGATGCCGATCTGGCGGAACGTCGAGTTGATGCCCGACGCCATCCCAGCCCGCGCCGGTTCGACGACGCCGACCGCGGTCGATGCCAGCGGCGGGTTGATCAGCCCGGTCCCGATCCCCGCGACGACGAAGCCCGGCACCAGTTGGGTCCAACTCCCAGTCGGATCGGTGCCGCGCATCAGCCACAGTCCGACGGCCACCAGCACGAAGCCCGGACCGATCAGCCAGCGGACCGGCACCAGATCGGACAGCCGCCCGGCCACCCCGGCGGCGACGAAGACGACACCAGAGAACGGTAGGAATCGCAGGCCGGCCTCGAGTGCGGTGTAGCCCATGATCGTCTGCAGATAGATCACCAGGTAGGTGAGCACCGAGAACATCGATGCCGAGATCGCCCACGCCGCGATGAGCCCGCCGTTGAACGTCGGGACCCTGAGCAGAGCCGCATCGATCATCGGGGAACCGACGGTCCGTTCGACGACGACGAAGGCGCCGAGGAGCACCGCGGCCAGGACCAGTGAACCGGCCACCGGAATGGATCCCCATCCGTCGGCGTGACTGCGGATGAGGCCGAACACGAGGAAAGCCAGTGCGGCACTGAAGGTCACACATCCCAGCCAGTCGATCCGCTGCACGCCCGGCGCCTTGGACTCGTCTACCCCGACGGCCGTGACGACCAGCGCCGCCACACCCACGGGGATGTTGACGAAGAAGATCCAGTGCCATGACAACCCGCTGGTGAGGATGCCGCCGAGCACCGGACCGACTGCGACCGAGACGCCGGTGACCGCACCGAACACGCCGAACGCGACCCCTCGTTCCCTCGGGGCGAACGCCTGGGCGAGCAGCGCCAGGGAGGTCGCGAACATGATGGCGCCGCCCACCCCCTGCAGCGCGCGTGCGGCGACAAGCGTCTCGATCGTCGGTGCCAGCCCGCACGCCAGCGACCCGATGGTGAAGACGACGATGCCGGACGCGAACACCCGGCGCCGACCGATGATGTCGGCGATCGTGCCCGAGGTGAGCAGCAGCGCAGCCAGGGTCAGGGCATACGCGTCGATCACCCACTGCAGACCGGACAGCGACGACCCGAGGTCGGCCTGGATGTCGGGCAGTGCCACATTCACGATCGTCACGTCGAGCAGCAGCATGAAGACGCCGGTACAGACGGCTGTCAGGGTCAACCACTTCCGAGCCACGCCGGCCTCCTTATTGAGTACGAACTCAATAAACATGACACATTCTGAGTGATTACTCAACAAATATCGTCATCCAGGTAGAGTGGCCTTCGTGGTGCGCCGTGGACGACCCCCCAAGATCGGTCGCGACGAGATCGTCGTGGCGACCCTCGGCGTCATGACCGAGCGTGGCATCGCCGGCCTGACGACCCGCGAGATCGCTTCGCGGGTGGGCATTTCCGAAGGAAGCATCTTCTATCACTTCGGCGACCGCAAAGGCCTGATCAAAGCTGTGTTCGACGAGGCGCTGCGCCCGCTGTGGCAGTTCCGCGCCGTTCCACCGGGCCCACCGGCGACCGCCGACGAGCTGCGCGAGGGACTGCATCGCTTCGTCGTGGGGGTCGCCGAGTTCCTCGAGTCGGGCCTCGATGTGATGATGGCGGCGCAGGCCGACGTGTCGGTCCGGAACGAGACGTTCGCGGTCATGCTCGAGAACGACTACGGCCCGCAGCGCGGCATCGATGCCCTGACGCGTTACATCTCGTCGGCGCAGGCGAGCGGGGTGGTCGCCTGCTCGGTCGATCCGCAGGCCGTGGCCCAGATCCTCATCGCCGCGACCTTTCTGCCCGCCGCGCAACCCCGCATCGTCGGACACACCCGTGGACTCGTGGCCCCCGAGCGCATCCTCGACTCGGTGATGGCCCTCCTCGTCCCGCCGCCGTCGTCGGCCGAAGATGCCGCCGCGGACGATCAGCGCCGGTCGATGTCGACACCCGTTGCCAGATCACCACATTCGACGGCGACCACGTCGTCGTGATGTGCCGCGAGATAGGGACCCGCCCCGACGTCGCCGGTCAGTGTGGCGGCCAGCGAGGCCAGATGGTCGGCGCCGACACAGACCGGGTGCCCGGGGCGCCCACCGAAGCAGGCGCGAGCCAGTGCCCCCCGCGACGGCCCCGCCGCCGCGATGACCCGCGCCACCACCTGTGCACCGACGTCCGGCGTGTCAACAACATGTAAAACCATCGCGCACAACCCGGGCCTACGACGGCCCTCGGCGATCGCCACGCGCACCGTCTCACCGAGCCCCTCGGCCCACCGCGGCACCTGAAGCGCCGACGACCCGGCCGGCGGTTCGACGACCCGGGCCCCCATCGCGACGAGAACCTCCCCGCACCCCCCGGCAGCGAGTGCATGCACCGCCCGATTCTGCCACTGACCTTGGTGTGCACCGATTTTGGGCTCTCCGAACCGGCTCCCGGCGCCCGCCGCGAGAACGACCCCGAGAACCTCACCACCCGGATGCACCGGGGCTCGCTCCCCTGTGTCCTCGCCCATCACGATCACCTCCCGCCCGCCGGCCCGCACGTCCGTTCCGTCCCTTTTACCTTGCCGCAATATACGATCCGCCGCCGAGCGGGAATGCGTTGCGAGGTCCACTATTTAGCTGCCACCGGGGGCGCAGCGACGCCATGAGCCCGATGGCCGAGATCGTAGAAGGCGAGAGGGACATGGCTGACAAGCACATTGCCGAGGCATCGACCGCCCCGGCCCCGGCGCGACGCAAGCGCGTCCACCCGGTCGACGAGGTGCCGCCCGCCGGCAAACTGGTCGCACTCGGCGCACAGCACGTGGTCGCGTTCTACGCGGGTGCCGTGCTGGTGCCGCTGCTCATCGCCCGCGCCATCGACCTCGATTCCGAGGCGCTGACGATGCTGATCACCGCCGATCTGTTCACCTGCGGCATCGCGTCTCTGCTGCAGGCGGTCGGGGTGTGGAAGATCGGTGTGCGACTGCCGCTGCTGCAGGGGATCACCTTCGCGACTCTCGCGCCCGTCATCCAGATCGCCAACAATCACGGCGGTGGCCGGGTCGGTCTGCAGACCGTCTACGGCGCCGTGATCGCCGCGGGCGTCTTCACCTTCCTGATCGCACCGTTCTTCGCGAAACTGATCCGATTCCTGCCGCCCGTGGTCACCGGCACCCTGATTACGATCATCGGCGTCTGCCTCATCCCGGTCGGTGCGGGCGACGCCGTCAGCGACCCCGCCACCCACCTGCACGATTCGGCGAACTGGCGATGGGTGCTCTACGTCCTCGGCACCATCCTCCTGATCGTGTTGATGCAGCGCTTCTTCCGCGGCTTCATGGCCACCATCGCCGTCCTGCTCGGGCTCGTCGTCGGGACATTCGTTGCCTGGTTGTTCGGCGACGCATCCTTCTCCTCCGTCGGCGAGGCGAGCTGGCTCGGGTTCACCCCGCCGTTCGCGTTCGGATGGCCGCGCTTCGACATCGTCGCGATCGTCTCCCTGATCGTGGTGCTGCTCGTGGTCGCCGTCGAGTCGACCGGCTCGGTGTTCGCGACCGGTGAGATCGTCGGCAAGCGGATCAAGAAGGAAGACGTGGCCGCCACGGTCCGCGCCGACGGTCTGGCCACCGTCATCGGCGGTTCGTTCAACTCGTTCCCGTACACGGCGTTCTCGGAGAATGTCGGTCTCGTCCGCCTGACCGGGGTGAAGAGCCGCTGGGTGGTCGCGTGCGCGGGCGTCATCATGATCATCCTCGGCGTGCTGCCGAAGCTGGCGAAGGTCGTCGAGTCGATCCCGGCGCCCGTGCTCGGTGGTGCCGCGCTGATCATGTTCGCCACGGTTGCCATCGTCGGCATCCAGACGCTCACCTCGGTGGACTTCACCGATCATCGCAACCTGATCATCGCCGCGACCTCGCTCGCCGTGGCGCTGTACGTCCAGTTCTCGCAGTCCTCGGCGCCGACGACGGTCATCGAGAAATCCGGCGAGCAGGTGGACGTCCCCGCCTTGCCCGGCGTCGACCAGGCGATGCCGAACCTGATCTTGCAGATCCCCTTCTCCACCGGCATCACCATGGGCGCGATCACCGCGATCCTGTTGAACCTCTTGTTCTTCCACATCGGTGCGAAGGGTCCGGCGGTCGCCGGCGGGGGCGACATCACGCTCGACGAGGTCAACACCATGACCAAGGAGCAGTTCCGCGAGACCTTCGGCGGCGTCGTCCAGAACGTCGACTGGGTCCTCGATCGGGCCTGGGACCAGAAGCCCTTCGAGGACGTCCACGATCTGCGCAGCGCCTTCCAGGAGGCCATGCTGACCGGCAGCGACACCGAACAGCTCGACCTCATCCGCGCCTTCCCCGACCTCGGGGCCGAGGACGAGGACACCGGCGAGCTGGTCGCCGTCGACCACAAGGGGCTGTCGCATCTGGAGGAGACCGAACACGAGAACGTGGTCAACCTGGCCGGGGCCTACCGCGATCACTTCGGGTTCCCGCTGGTGATCTGCGCCCGCGAGACCGAGCGCTACGACCGCGTACTCCGCAGCGGGTGGGCCAGGATGGACAACTCGGAGACGAGCGAGAAGTCCTTCGCACTCATCGAGATCGCCAAGATCGCCAACTACCGGTTCGACGATCTCGTGGCGGACGCCAATCCGTTCACGTCGGCCCGGTTCAGCCGTCAGCCCGAACTCTCCTAGGCTGGGTGTATGCGTCGTGTCGATTGGCGGGGACTGGCCAGCTTCAACGAGCTGTCCCAGCACCAGGCGATCCATCAGCTGTTCGAATGCTGCAGCTCCAGCATCTGGGCGTTGCGAGTCGCGAAGGCCCGTCCGTTCTCCGACGACGAGGGATTGCTGGAGTATGCCGACCTGATCCTCGCCGAGCTCACCGATGCCGACCTCGACGAGGCACTGTCCGGTCATCCGCGCATCGGTGACCGGCCGGACAATCCGGCATCGGAGCGCGAGCAGTCGGGGGTGGCGGGTGCGGAGACGGCCGTGCTCGCCGAGCTCAAAGAGCTCAACGCGGCCTACGAGGAGAGGTTCGGTCACGTCTATCTCGTGTTCGCGAACGGCCGTCCGGCGCACGAGTTGCTCGACATACTCAAGCAACGGATGCACAACGACCCGGAGACCGAACGCCGCGTGATGCGGATGGAGCTGGCGAAGATCAACCGCAGCAGACTGATCCGTATGCTGACACCGGCGAGCATCTATCTCGAGGAGGAGGCGGCAACGTGACCGGCCTGTCCACCCACGTCCTCGACGCCGTCACCGGTTCCCCGGCAACCGGTGTCGAGGTGTCCCTGCAGGACGCGAGCGGCACCGAGCTCGCCTCCGGGGTGACCGACGCCGACGGACGGATCGCCCAGGTGAACGTCGTTGCACTGATCCCCGGCATCCATCATCTCGTCTTCGACACCGGCAATTGGTTCAGCGCCAACGACATCGCCGGGTTCTATCCCGAGATCGACATCTGCTTCGAGGTCGACGACCCCGATCGGCACTATCACGTGCCGGTCCTGCTGAGTCCCTACTCGTACTCCACCTACCGCGGGAGCTGACCGTCGGCAGCCTGCGGTAACGTGGCGATCGCAGTTGGTTCGTCGCCCTGCCACAAGGAGCCCCTACGGCGGTGTGCGACGTCGAGTCCGGTTGTCCTGCCCGACGGGTGGTGGCTACCGACGAGAGGGAATCCGGTGTGAATCCGGAGCTGTCCCGCAGCGGTATGTCGGAACGACCGCCGTCATGAGCACTGGACCGAACGGTCCGGGAAGCGACGGCCAGTAGGAGCGTCGAGCAGTGTGAGCTGCAGATGAGTGCCGACGAGCCCGAAGACCTGCCAGGTGTACCGGGCGCGCCGCGTCCGGTGGCTCACCGCCTCGTGGAATGGGCGCAGGTCGAACTCGCGTGTCGTCATGGGGCCGTGTTCGAACGCACCTGCAGGCGGTGGACCTTCCGCAACGTTGCAGGAGTGCTCTCATCATGTCGACACCGACATCACCGGCGGACGTCCGCCGATTCACCACCACTGTGCTCGGGACCGCACGCATCGGACCGAACCGCGAACTCAAGCGAGCTGTCGAGGGGTCCTGGGCCGGCCGGGTCAGCGCCGCCGAGCTCGACAGCACGGCGGCGGACCTGCGCCGCCGGTCATGGCAGGAACTCGTCACCGCCGGGATCGACTCGATCCCGGTCAACACGTTCTCCTACTACGACCAGATGCTGGACACGCGGTCATGCTCGACGCGCTGCCGCCGAGGGTGGCCGGGATCAGCGATCCGCTCGATCGCTACTTCGCCGCCGCACGGGGCAACGCAGATGTGACCCCGCTCGAGATGACCAAGTGGTTCGACACGAACTATCACTATCTCGTCCCCGAGATCTCGGCAGACACGCAATTCACCCTGCGACCGGACAAGGTGCTGTCCGAGATCGCGCAGGCCCACGGCGCCGGCATCACCGCCCGCCCGGTCGTCATCGGACCGATCACCTTCCTCGCGCTGGCCAAGGCGGTCGACGACGCCCCGGCGCCGATCACGAGGATCGATGACCTCATCCCGCATTACATCGACTTGCTCGACAGACTCGTCGACGCCGGTGTCGAGTGGGTGCAGTTCGACGAGCCCGCGCTGGTCTCCGACGTCGCCGACGGGCTGCCCGAGCTGGCTCACTCCGTGTACTCGCGCCTCAGCGGTGTGTCGCGGCGTCCCGCGATCCTGGTCGCGACGTATTTCGGCGACGCGGGCCCCGCGCTGGGTGCGCTGGCCCGTACCGGGATCGAGGGCGTCGCCGTCGACCTGATCGAGGGTCGTGTCGAGTCGGTCGCCGCAGCACCGGAACTGTCGTCGAAACTGGTGGTCGCGGGCGTCGTCGACGGCCGGAACGTCTGGCGCACCGACCTCGACGGTGCACTCGGTACCCTCGGCACGCTCCTGGGGTCGGTCGGTGACCTCGCCGTATCGACATCGTGCTCCACCCTGCACGTCCCCTACAGCCTCGCGCCGGAGACGGCACTGCGCGGCTGGCTCGCCTTCGCATCCGACAAGTTCGTCGAGGTCGCCACCCTGTCGCGCGCGGTGCGCAACGGGCGCGAGAGCGAGGCCCAGTCGTTCGATGCGAGCCGCGCCGCGCTGGCCACACGGGAGACGGATCCGCGCCTGCGGGACACCGCCGTTCGCACGCGCCTCGCAGCGATCACCGATGCCGACGTGACCCGTGGGGACGCCTCGGCACGCAGCTCCGCCCAGGCCGCGCGACTGGGGCTGCCACCGTTGCCCACCACGACGATCGGCTCGTACCCGCAGACGACCACCATCCGGAAGGCCCGTGCGGCACTGCGTTCGAAGGCCATCGACCGCGCGGAGTACGAGCGGCGGATGCGCGACGAGATCTCGAGCGTCATCGCATTGCAGGAGAAGATCGGGCTCGACGTGCTGGTGCACGGGGAGCCCGAGCGCAACGACATGGTGCAGTACTTCGCCGAGCAGCTCGACGGATTCTTCGCGACCACGAACGGATGGGTCCAGTCCTACGGCACCCGCTGCGTCCGCCCACCGATCCTGTTCGGCGACGTGTCCCGGCCCGACCAGATGACCGTCGACTGGATCACCTACGCACAGTCGTTGACCGACAAGCCGTTGAAGGGAATGCTCACGGGTCCGGTGACGATCCTGGCCTGGTCTTTCGTCCGCAACGATCAACCGTTGGCCGACTCGGCGAATCAGATCGCGCTCGCCATACGTGACGAGACCGTGGATCTCGAGAAGGCCGGTGTGGGCATCATCCAGGTGGACGAGCCCGCTCTGCGGGAGCTGCTGCCGCTGCGCGACGCCGACAAGCAGGCCTATCTGGACTGGGCGGTGCGCGCGTTCCGGCTGTCCACCTCCGGGGTCTCCGACGCCATCCAGGTGCACACCCACCTCTGCTATTCGGAGTTCGGCGAGGTGATCGGCGCGATCGCGGCCCTCGATGCCGACGTCACGTCGATCGAGGCCGCCCGTTCGAGCATGGAGGTCCTCGAGGACCTGAACGCGGTGGGCTTCGCCAACGGAGTCGGCCCTGGCGTCTACGACATCCACTCTCCCCGGGTGCCCGATGCGAACGAGATCCAGAAGTCGTTGTCAGCCGCACTGGAAGCCGTTGACGTGCAGCGACTCTGGGTGAATCCCGACTGCGGACTCAAGACACGCGGAACCGACGAGGTGGTCGAGTCGCTGACCAACATGGTCACCGCCGCGAAGGCCGTCCGCGCTTCGCTCTCCTGAGAGACGTCGCCGTCACAGGTCGCGTCGGACCTGTGACGGCGACACCCCGTACTTGTGCCGGAACGCCGCGGCGAACCGGCCCGAATGGGTGAAACCCCACTTCAGTGCCGCATCGGTCACCGACTGAACCTGCCCGAGCCGGAGGTCGTCGTGCACGGCCGCGAGTCGGATGTCGGTCAGGCACTCACGCGGCGTGCGGCCCACGTACTCGCGAAACCCCTCCTGCAGGCGCCGGACGCTTACCCCGGCCACCTCTGCCATGTCTGCCGCCGTCCATGATCGGGCCGGGTCGGCGCGCAGCGCATCCAGGACCCGTGTGACGATGCGCGGGCGCGGCAGGTGCACGTCTCCAGGGTCGGTCGGTAGCGCCGCCAGGAGAAACGCATCGGTCAGCGACCCCGCCAACTGCTCGGCGACGAGCGGATTGCCCAGCAGCGGGTCGTCGGCGGGCTGAGACGCGATCGACTGCACCAACCGGAACCAGCTCGCCCCCTCCGGCGACCGCAGATCCACCTGATCCGGGATCTGCATGTCGGACCCGCTCGCGACCCGGTCGACCTCGCGCCGCAGGAAATCCCGATCGATCTTGATGCCCACGATCGTGCAGGTGCTCGACCACCGCGTGATGTCCGCCGGCGTGTCGGGCGGATTGATGGTGGCCAGCCCGTTGGTCGAGACCACGGAATGTCCACCCACGTGCGTCTCGAGCACCCCGCCCAGCGGGACGTTGATGCCGTAGGCGCCGGGGTGATCGGAGTGGATCGACACCTCCGCGCCCCATCCGATCCGCGCGATCCGCAGTGGGCCGACGACGGTCACTGCCACATCCGCGTCGACCGCACTGCTCTGCGACTCGCGTGGGCTCAGGCTGTGCGGGAAATAGGCGTCGGAGACCGCGTGGGAGGCAGCATCCCAGTCCGGATCATCCGGCATGGTCAGCTGCTCGAGTCGGCTCATCACTTCTCCTCACGACCGCCGGTCAGAAGTCCGTCGCGCATTCCGGCTCGCCATCGCGCTCAGCGGATCGTCCTGCGGGCTGCAGTCGCCCTATGTTCTACATCACAGTGTGCCCCACGAGAAAGGAGGATGGCGATGGAACGCAAGGCACTGCAGAACATCTTCGGACAGTTCGCCAGCGGCGTCACCGTGATCACCTGCGAAAACGCCGACGGCGAGCCGCACGGAGCGACGGTCACCGCATTCACCGCCGTGTCGCTGGAACCGAGGCTCTGTCAGGTCACCTTGACGCGGAAGTCCAAGGCGTGTGGATATCTCGAGCAGGCGCCGTTCGCGGTGAACATCCTGGCGGCCGATCAGCTCGACATCGCAATGCATTTCGCCGGACGGCCGACGACGCCCGGACCGGTCTGGGCCGACGGCGCGACCGCGCCGATCCTGTGCGGATCGGCCGCCACGCTGAGCTGTGAGGCGTGGCGCAGCTACGACGGCGGCGACCACATCATCTTCATCGGCGAGATCGTCGACGCCATGTCGTCGGGGAAGCCGCCGTTGCTGTACTACCGCAGCACCTTTCACGATCTCGGTGAACCGAGCGTCAATGCGCTGTGGTCACTGTCGGCCGACGACCCGCATTCGGGCTGGTTCGACTCGACGACCACCTTCACCCCGTTTCATCTGCGTCGGGCCGACCAGCCCGCGTGACCCCCATCCATCGACACCATCGATCAATCGATCAGAAAGAGATATCAATCATGACCACCATCGAACGTCCCGACACCGCCTCCGACGATCAAGCGCCTCAGCAGAATCCGGCTGCGGACTCGGCGGTCAACAAGACCCGCAACTTCGCCTCACGTCCGATGACCGGTGACGAATACATCGAATCGCTTCGCGATGGCCGGGAGATCTGGCTGCACGGGGAACGGGTCAAGGATGTGACCACCCATCCCGCCTTCCGTAACCCGGTGCGGATGACCGCACGCCTTTACGACTCGATGCATGAAGGGCCGCACAAGGATACGGTGACCGCGCCGACCGACACCGGCAACGGCGGGGTGACGATGCCGTTCTTCAAGGCGCCGACGAGCGCCGACGACCTCGTCAAGGAGCGCGACGCGATCGCCGAGTGGGCGCGGATGACCTACGGGTGGATGGGTCGCTCCCCCGACTACAAGGCCAGCTTCCTGGGAACCCTGCACGCCAACAAGGATCTCTACGCGCCGTTCGAGGCCAATGCCGAACGCTGGTACCGGGAGTCGCAGGAGAAGGTCCTGTACTGGAACCACGCGATCATCAATCCGCCGGTGGATCGCCAGCTCCCGCCCGACGAGGTCGGTGACGTGTTCATGAAGGTGGAGAAGGAGACCGACGCCGGGCTCATCGTCTCCGGCGCCAAGGTCGTCGCGACCGGCTCGGCCATCACCAACTACAACTTCATCGCCCACTACGGACTGCCCATCCGCAAGAAGGAGTTCGCCCTCATCTGCACCGTGCCGATGGATGCACCGGGCATCAAGCTGATCTGCCGGACCTCTTACACCCAGCAGGCGGCCGTGATGGGCAGCCCCTACGACTACCCGCTGTCGAGTCGGATGGACGAGAACGACACCATCTTCGTCTTCGACAAGGTGCTGGTCCCGTGGGAGAACGTCTTCATGTATGGCGACGTCGAACGCATCAACTCGTTCTTCCCTCAGTCAGGATTCTTGCCGCGCTTCACCTTTCAGGGATGCACACGCCTGGCGGTCAAACTCGATTTCATCGCCGGGCTGTTGATGAAGGCGCTCGACGCGACCGGATCGGGCGGCTTCCGCGGGGTGCAGACCCGTGTCGGCGAGGTCATCGGCTGGCGCAACCTGTTCTGGACCCTGAGCGACGCGATGGCACGTAATCCCGAACCGTGGATCGGCGACACCGTCATCCCGCGCCTCGAGTACGGCCTCACCTACCGGATGTTCATGATGCAGGGCTACCCCCGGATCAAGGAGATCATCGAGCAGGATGTCGCCTCCGGGCTCATCTATCTCCCGTCGAGCGCCGCCGATTTCAAGAGTCCCGACGTCCGGCCGTACCTGGACAAGTACGTCCGCGGCTCCAACGGCATCACCGCCGTCGACCGCGTCAAGGTGATGAAGGCGCTGTGGGACTCGGTCGGCTCCGAGTTCGGTGGCCGCCACGAGCTCTACGAGCGCAACTATTCCGGCAACCACGAGAACGTCAAGGCCGAATTGCTGTTCGCCGCCCAGAACCGTGGCGGCGTCGACCAGATGAAGGGCCTGGCCGAGGCGTGCCTGGCCGAGTACGACCTCGACGGCTGGACCGTGCCCGACCTGATCGGCAATGACGACGTCAGCTACTTCGGTCCCGCGAGCTGAGGACGCATCTATCGTGACGGCGTGGGAGTCCTGACAACCGTCCTGACAGACATCGACGATGCGCTCGCCGCCGCCAGCGGCGAGCGCATCGTCGTCGGTGTGGTCGGGCCACCGGGCGCGGGCAAGTCGACGCTGGCACGCGTTATTGTCGACCACTACCGCGCAACCCGAGGGTCAGGCTTCGTCGGCAGTCTCCCGATGGACGGTTTCCATCTGTCGAACACCGTTCTGAGACACCTGGGTCGGCTCGATCGAAAGGGCGCACCGGACACCTTCGACGTGGGCGGGTATGTGGCCTTGCTCAGCCGAGCAATCCACTCGGATGCCGATGTCTATGCACCCGATTTCGACCACACCACCGGAGAGCCGATCAGTGCCTCACTCATCCTGCCGGCATCGGCCTCGCTGATCGTCACCGAGGGCAACTACCTGGCGCTGGACGGCTCGTGGGCGCCGGTTCGCGGACTGGTGACCAGGCTCTACTACGTCGACGCACCGGCTGCGGTCCGTCGCGACCGCCTCGTGCGGCGGCACATCGCGGCTGGGAGATCGCCGTCGGCCGCACGAGCGTGGGTCGACACCATCGACGAACCCAATGCCGCACTGATCGCCACGACACGCCCCACCGCAGACCTCGTCATCGAGTCCGTCAGCCGATTTCGATGAGCAGGTCGCCGGGGGCGACCTGGGTGACCGAGCCGATGGCGACACGGGCGACCTTGCCGCCCACAGGTGCGGTGATGGTGGCTTCCATCTTCATCGCCTCGATGGTGCCGATGGCGGCTCCGGCGGCGACCTCGTCGCCGACGTCTACCGACAGCGACACCACCCCGGCGAACGGCGCACCGATGTGATGCGGGTTGGCGCGATCGGCCTTCTCGGCGGCGGCCACCTCGGCATCGACCGAACGGTCACGCACCTGCACCGGACGCAGCTGTCCGTTGAGGATGCACATCACCGTGCGCATGCCCTTCTCATCGGGTTCGCTGATCGCTTCGAGCCCGATCAGCAGTTCGACGCCGGGTTCGAGTTCGACGCGGTGTTCCTCGCCGTAGCGCAGACCGTAGAAGAACTGGTTGGCCGACAGCCGCGAGGTGTCGCCGTAGGTCTCCTGGTGGTCGTCGAACTCCTTGGTGGGTCCGGGGAACAACAGCCGGTTGAGCGTGTGCTGACGTTTCTGGCCGCCGGTGTCGAGCGCCGCGGAATCCTCGGCAGAGAGTTCTTCGGTCGCCGGGGCCTGCGCCCGGCCCTCGAGGGCCACCGAGCGCAACGGTTCGGGCCAGCCGCCGGCCGGGTCGCCGAGTTCGCCACGCAGGAACCCGATCACCGAGTCCGGGATGTCGTAGCCCTGCGGATTGGCGGCGAACTCGTCGGCGGTGATCCCGCGTCCGACCAACGCCAACGCGAGGTCGCCGACGACCTTCGACGACGGGGTCACCTTGATCAGCCGACCCAGCATGCGGTCGGCCGAAGCGTAGGCCTCCTCGACCGCCTCGAACCGATTGCCCAGACCGAGCGCGATGGCCTGCTGACGCAGGTTCGACAGCTGCCCACCGGGGATCTCATGGGTGTAGACCCGCCCGGTCGGTGCGGGCAGCCCGGACTCGAACGGGGCGTAGACCTTGCGCAACGCCTCCCAGTAGGGCTCCAGATCACACACCGCGGCCAGGTCCAGACCGGTGTCGCGGTCGGAATGAGCGGCCGCGGCCACGATCGCCGACAACGCCGGCTGACTGGTGGTGCCGGCCAACGCGGCGCTGGCACCGTCGACCGCCGACGCCCCGGCCTGCCACGCCGCCAGATAGGTCGCCAACTGTCCACCCGGGGTGTCGTGGGTGTGTACGTGCACCGGCAGATCGAACTCGCGACGCAACGCCGACACCAGCGTCGTCGCCGCCGGCGCCCGCAACAAACCGGCCATGTCCTTGATCGCCAGCACGTGTGCACCGGCGTCGACGATCTGCTCGGCCAGGCGCAGGTAGTAGTCCAGGGTGTAGAGATCCTCGGCCGGATTCGACAGATCGCCGGTGTAGGACATCGCCACCTCGGCCACCGCGGTGCCGGTCTCGCGCACTGCGTCGATCGCCGGACGCATCGCCTCGATGTTGTTCAGCGCGTCGAAGATCCGGAAGATGTCGATACCGGTCTCGGTGGCCTCGGCGACGAACGCCGTGGTCACCTTCGTCGGGTACGGGGTGTAGCCGACGGTGTTGGCACCACGCAGCAGCATCTGCAGACAGATGTTGGGCACCGCCTCACGCAACTGCGCCAGCCGGTCCCACGGATCCTCTTTCAGGAACCGCAACGCCACGTCATAGGTCGCCCCGCCCCAACACTCCAGCGACAACAGCTGCGGGGTCATCGCCGCCACGTACGGCGCGACCATCATCAACCCGCTGGTGCGCACCCGAGTAGCCAACAACGACTGATGCGCATCACGGAACGTGGTGTCGGTGACCCCCAACCGCTTCGAATCACGCAGATCCGCGGCGAAACCCTCCGGGCCCAACGCCAACAACCGCTGACGCGACCCATCCGGCGGCGAGGACAGACGCGCCCGATCCAGCGTGGGCAGCTTGTCACGCGGATACACCTTCGTCGGCCGCTCCCCGTGCGGCTTGTTCACCGTCACATCCGCCAGATACGACAAGATCTTCGTGCCACGATCAGCCGAGGATCGCGAGGTCAGCAACCACGGCCGATCCTCGATGAACGACGTCGTCACCCGCCCCTCACGGAAATCGGTGTCATCGAGCACCGCCTGCAGGAACGGAATGTTCGTGGCCACACCGCGAATACGGAACTCGGCCACCGCCCGCCGCGCACGCCGCGCCGCCGTCGCGAAATCCCTTCCGCGACAGGTCAACTTCACCAACATCGAATCGAAGTGCCCGGTGACCTCGGCCCCGAGCACCGCACCACCATCCAGACGCACCCCGGCACCACCCGGACTGCGATAAGCGGTGATCCGACCGACATCCGGACGGAAATCATTCGCCGGATCCTCGGTCGTGATCCGGCACTGCATCGCCGCACCACGAATCACCAACGTCTCCTGAGACAGACCAAGATCCGCCAGCGACTCACCCGACGCGATCCGCAACTGCGACCCCACCAGATCCACATCGGTGATCTCCTCGGTCACCGTGTGCTCGACCTGAATCCGCGGATTCATCTCGATGAACACGTGCCTGCCCTGCTCATCGAGCAGGAACTCCACCGTCCCGGCGCACGTGTACCCGATGTGGCGGGCGAACGCGACCGCATCCGCGCAGATCTGTTCACGCAACTCCTGCGACAGATTCGGCGCCGGCGCCAACTCGATCACCTTCTGATGACGCCGCTGCACCGAACAGTCCCGCTCGAACAGATGGATCACATTGCCGTGCGTATCGGCCAGGATCTGCACCTCGATGTGGCGCGGATTGACCACCGCCTGCTCCAGGAACACCGTCGGATCACCGAACGCCGCCTCGGCCTCACGCGAGGCCGCCGCGATCGCATCGGCCAGGTCCGCGATCTTCTCCACCCGACGCATACCGCGACCACCGCCACCGGCGACCGCCTTCACGAACACCGGGAACTGCATCGACTCCGCGAACTCCACCAGAGCATCCACGTCCGACGACGGCTCCGACGACGCCAGCACCGGCAACCCCGCCGCCTTCGCCGCGGCCACCGCCGTCGCCTTGTTGCCCGTCAGCTCCAACACATCCGCCGACGGACCCACGAACGTGATCCCGGCATCCGCACACGCCTGCGCCAACCCCTGATTCTCCGACAAGAACCCGTAACCCGGATAGATCGCATCCGCACCACACCGCTCCGCCGCCGCGATCACCTCGTCGACCGACAGGTACGCACGCACCGGATGACCGGGATTACCGATCTGATACGACTCATCAGCCTTCAACCGATGAACAGAATTCCGATCCTCATACGGAAAGATCGCAACAGTACGAGCGCCGAGCTCATAGGCGGCGCGGAAAGCTCGGATCGCGATCTCGCCACGATTGGCCACCAGGACTTTCTCGAACACGTGATTCTCTCTCGTCAGTGCGTCGGAGCACGCCCACCGTCTGTGGTGGCGAGCGCACACATTGCCGCATGGATTACTCGCTGGGGTGGACTCAGATTACTGGTCCCCGCATCGCGGCGACACAGCGGTCGAGGGATCCGTCCGCTTTTCACCCCGCCGTCGTAGGTCTCACAAGTGTGCCGTTGACCTGTGCGTTTCCGGCAACATCGCCGACCGAGCGCTCGGGTCTGCCCGAGTACTCACTGAGTGGCCGGATCAGCGCGTTGGCCTCGGCCTGCTCCATGATGTGGGCGGTCCACCCGGTGATCCGGCTCATCACGAAGAGCGGCGTGAACGACGCGATGTCGAATCCCATCATGTGATAGGCGGGGCCAGTGGGGAAATCGAGATTCGGCTTGATCCCGGTCCGTTCCGCCATGGCGGCCTCGAGCGCGGAATAGATTTCACACCAACGACTTTCGCCGGTCAGCTCGGAGACCTCGACCAACGCCTCCCGCATGGTGGGCACGCGCGAGTCGCCGTCCTTGTAGACCCGGTGCCCGAAACCCATGACCTTCTCCTTCGCGTCGAGTTTGGCGGTGAGCCAGTCGCGTGCTCGTTCGGGCCGATCGATCTCGATCATGTCGTACATGACCGCCTCGTTGGCCCCGCCGTGCAACGATCCCTTCAGAGCGCCGATCGCCGCGGTCACCGCGCTGTAGATGTCCGAGCGGGTCGACGTCACGACGCGTGCGGCGAACGTCGATGCATTGAAACTGTGCTCGGCATAGAGCACCATCGACTTCTCGAATGCCCGGACGATGACCGGGTCGGGCACCTCGCCGAAACACATATGCAGGAAGTTCTCCGCGTAACCCAGTCCAGGATCGGGTGCGATGGGATCCTGGCCGCGGCGCCGGCGCATGTCGGCGGCAACGATGGTCGGCAGGACGGCGAACATCCGCAGCGACTTCTCGTAGTTGGCCGTCGGGGTGGCCAGGTCCTCGTCGGGGTCCTCGGTACCGAGATAGCTGATCGCGGTGCGGACGACGTCCATCGGATGACACGTCTCCGGGATACGTTGCAGGACGGACTGAGTCGACCGATCGATCCGGCGGTTGTCGCGCTCGCGCTGCCCGAACAGCGCAAGCTCGTCGTCGGTCGGCAGCTCACCGTGCCACAGCAGATACGCCACGTGCTCGAACGAGCAGAGCGCGGCCAGATCCTGGACCGCGTACCCCCGATAGGTCAGCGAGTTGGTCTCGGGTACGACTTTGGAGATGGTGGTCGTATCGACGACGACACCCGCGAGTCCCTTGTGAACGGTCATTTCCTGGCTCCCTCGATCGTGAAGTTGAACAGGTCGGAGTCGAAATCGTTGTAGTCGGCGTAGCGGAGCAGTTCGTAGAGCCGACTCCGATGTTGCATCTCGTCGACAAGTCCCGATTGCGTTCCCTCCGAGAGCATTTCGCGCAAGCCTCGCTCGACGGCACCCATGGCGATGCGCAGGGTGGTGACCGGATAGATCACCGCGTTGTATCCGGCGTCGCCGAGCTGCTGTGCGGTGAAGAGTTCGGACTTGCCGAACTCGGTCATGTTCGCCAGCAGCGGTACGTCGACGGCCCGGCGGAACTGCTCGAACTCGCCGAGATCGCGTAGTGCCTCGGTGAAGATGAGGTCGGCACCCGCGTCGGCATAGGCCTTGGCACGATCGATGGCGGCGTCGAGACCCTCGATCGCACGAGCATCGGTCCGGGCACAGATGACGAAGTCGTCGTCGCGCCGAGCCGAGATCGCAGCACCCAGTCGCTTCACCATGTCACCGACCGGAACGACCTCCTTGCCGTCCAGGTGACCGCACCGCTTCGGGTTGACCTGGTCCTCGAGATGGCAGCCGGCCAGACCGGCGTCCTCCAGAGTGGCCACCGTCCGAGCCGCGCTCATCGGCTCACCGAAGCCCGTATCGGCATCGATGAGGGTCGGGAGATCCGTTGCCCGGGCGATGGAACCGCCCCGCGATGCGACCTCGGTGAGCGTGGTCAGCCCGATGTCGGGCAACCCTAAGTCGGCCGAGAGCACCGCACCAGAGACGTAGACACCCTCGAAACCGACCTCTGCACCCAGTTTCGCTACGAGTGGTGAGAATGCTCCCGGCCAACGCTGGAGGGTCCCGGAGGCGAGACCGGCTCTCAGTGCCTGCCGTTTGGCAGACGCGGACACGGCAGACGAGAACAATCCGGAGACGGATTCGGTGGAGGCCGTCATCAGAAGATCCCTCGACCGGTCTGCGGGGCCTTGTCGAGGACGGCGGGCAGCACGAGAGTGTTGAGAACCGAGAGACCACCGGCAGTGACGGTCTCGAGCTTCTCCACATCGGCGAGGAACCGGTCCTGCTCGTTCGGCTCGACGACGCCGTCGGCCATCGATCGGAACTTCGCGATGTACTGCTCGCGACCGAACGGCCGCGCACCCAGCGGATGGGCGTCGGCGACGGCCAGCTCGTCGGTGATGACCTCCCCGTTGCGCAACGTGATGACGGCCTTGGCGCCGAAGGCCTTCTCGTTCGGGTCGGTGGAGTGATAGCGCCGAGTCCATTCCGGGTCCTCGACGGTGGAGATCTTCTTCCACAGCGCAATGGTCTCGGGCCGATTGGCACGCTCCGGTGCATACGACTTCTCGTGATCCCAGGTTCCGTCCTCGAGCGCGACGGCGAAGATGTACATCACCGAGTGGTCGAGGGTCTCCCGGCTGGCGGAGGGATCGAACTTCTGCGGATCCCCGGATCCCGTACCGATCACGTAGTGGGTGTGATGACTGGTGTGCAACACGATCGACTCGATGTCGTCGAAGTCGGAGATCTTCTCGCGCATCCGCCGCGCCAGATCGATGGGCGCCTGACTCTGGTACTCGGCGGAGTGTTCCTTGGTGTAGGTGTCGAGGATGCCCCGCTTCTCCTCACCCGGACCCGGCAACGGAATGGTGTACTCGGCATCCGGTCCGGACAGCAGCCAGGCGATCACTCCGTCCTCGCCTTCCCAGATGGGTGCCGGGGCCCCTTCTCCGCGCATAGCCCGGTCGACCGCCTCGACGGCGATCTTGCCGGCATGGGCGGGTGCGTAGGCCTTCCAACTGGAGATCAGGCCCTTGCGCGACTGTCGCGTCGCCGTCGTCAGGTGCAGCGCCTGTCCGACTGCCTGGTAGATCGTCTCGGTGTCCAGGCCGAGCATCGTGCCGAGACCGGCGGCGACCGACGGTCCGAGATGCGCGACATGGTCGATCTTGTGCTCGTGGAGGCACATTCCGCGCACCAGGTCGACCTGGATCTCGTAGGCGGTGGCGAGACCACGGATGAGGTCGTGACCACTGGCACCCACATGCTGTCCGACGGCGACGAGCGCGGGGATGTTGTCACCAGGATGGGAGTACTCGGCCGCGAGAAAGGTGTCGTGGAAGTCCAGTTCGCGGACCGCGACACCGTTGGCCCAGGCGGCCCACTCCGGGGAGTAGGTGCCCTCGACACCGAACACGGACGCACCCGGCGTCGCGGGGTGGGCCTGCGCCTGTCGCCGCGCCGACGTCACCGGCCGGCGGATGACCGATGCCGCACTCACGGCGGCGTTGTCGATGATGCGGTTGATGACCATCTCGCGCGTGTCAGCGCCCACCTCGACCGGGTCGGCGGCGACCTCGGCGATCTTCTGAGCAAGGTGCTCCGGCTGTGGGAAATCCTCGGAACTGCGATGGGTGCGAACGAGATGATTGATCATATTCGCAGCGTACGCACGCCGCGATAACAAGGAAAAGACCTGGCAAGTGCGTACTTTTGCGGACCCATTCGCGACAATATGCGAACGTTGTGAACGTTCGCCGCGCTATGCTTCCAATCATGGCCAGGATGTACGTCGGCGCACGTTTGCGCCGCCTACGCGACGAGCGCGGGCTCTCTCAGGCTGCACTGGCCCGTCGGATCGACCTGTCGACGAGTTACGTGAATCAGCTCGAGAACGATCAGCGGCCGATCACCGTCCCGGTGCTTCTGACGCTCACTCGAGAGTTCGATCTCGACGCCGATTACTTCGCATCCGACGGTGACGCGCGATTGGTCGCCGACCTGGTCGATGCCTTGGCTGCGCAGCCGGACACCCCCGACGTCAGTCGTGCCGAAATCGCCGAACTCGCGGCACGGATGCCCACGGTGGCGACCGCGCTGGTGAGCATGCACCGGCGGCTGGCCGGCACCAACAGCGAACTCGAGAGCTTTCGGGCGCACGCGTCCGGCGAGCCGACCGGGTCGCCGGCAACTCCGATGCCGTTCGAGGAGGTCCGAGACTTCTTCTACGACAGACGCAATCATGTCGATGTGCTGGACGAGGCGGCCGAACAGATCTTCTCCGACAACGGACTCTCCGTCGGAGGTCTCGACCTCCAGCTCGCTGAGCTGCTGGCGCGCGACCACGACATCCGGGTGGCGATCGCACACGACGGCGACCCGCTGTCGCGGGCGCGAACACCCAAGCGTCGCTACGATCCGGTCGATCGGGTCGTGCACCTGGCCGGGCGTCTCACCTCCGGACAACGAGCGTTCCAGCTGGCGACGCAGTTGGCGATGCTCACCCAGTCCGCCGTCATCGACGAGGTCGTCGCGCACGCCGACAACCTCAGC
Source organism: Gordonia sp. OPL2 (assembly GCF_003797825.1). Classification (GTDB taxonomy): domain Bacteria; phylum Actinomycetota; class Actinomycetes; order Mycobacteriales; family Mycobacteriaceae; genus Gordonia. The sequence continues at coordinate 227,324 of NZ_RKME01000005.1, read as the reverse complement.
CCGGAGTCGGTCCCCGTCGCCCGCATCGGCCTCGCCAATTACTTCGCGGGCGCTCTCCTGCTGCCCTACGAGATCTTCCGACGGGCCGCCGAATCGGCGCTGTACGACATCGAGCTGCTGAGTCTGGGTTTCGAGGTCGGCTTCGAGACCGTGTGCCATCGGCTCTCCACACTCCAACGCACGGGAAGCCGGGGAATCCCATTCATCTTCGTTCGCGTCGACCGCGCCGGAAACATCTCGAAACGTCAGTCCGCCACGGCCTTCCACTTCTCCCGGGTGGGTGGCAGCTGCCCGTTGTGGGTGGTGCACGATGCCTTCGCCACACCCGGGCGGATCGTCACCCAGGTGTCGTCCATGCCCGACGAACGCTCGTACTTCTGGCTGGCGCGAACCACCTCGGAACACGACGGGTACCTCGCACCGCACAAAAGTTTCGCGATCGGGCTCGGATGCGACGTCGCCCATGCCGATCGTCTTGTCTACTCGACGGGCGTCGACCTGTCCGACGCGCGCACCGTGGTGCCGATCGGCGCCGGATGCAAGGTGTGTGACCGTCCCGCGTGTCCGCAGCGGGCCTTCCCTCAGCTCGGCCGGCCGATCCATGTCGATCCCCGCGTGAGCGATTCGGTGCCGTACCGGCCGCGAGCGTGACGGCCATTCCTGACACCGGGTGACATATCCGATTTCTCCTCTTCGCCACCTTGTGGATAACGTGCCAGGTGGAGGTGCATGAGTCGTGAGTGCGTTGAGCAGACCGATCGACGGAGAGATCGTGTCGGCGACCGTCGCACCCGACCGACATCCCCGACTGGCGGTGGCAGTGCTGTGTGCGGCCGGGATCGTCGTCGCCCTGATGCAGACGATCATCGTCCCGCTGATCCCCCAATTGCCGACGCTCCTCGATGCCGCACCCCAGAACACCTCATGGGCGTTGACCATCACCCTGCTGGTCGGTGCCGTCGTGACACCCATCGGCGGACGGCTCGGCGACATGTACGGCAAGCGCCTGATGCTCGTCGCCAGCATGATCTGCGTCGCCCTCGGATCGGTGATCGGCGCGCTGGCCACCACTCTGCCGGTCTTCCTGGTCGGGCGTGGGATGCAGGGTCTGGGCTTCGGCACGATCGCGCTCGGGATCAGCGTGATGCGCGACATCGTGCCGCCGCGTCATCTCGGATCGTCGGTCGGCACCATGAGTGCATCGCTGGGCGTGGGCGGCGCGCTCGGCCTGCCGTTCGCCGCCGCGATCGCCCAGCACGTCAGTTGGCACGCCCTGTTCTGGGCGTGCGCCGCAGCCGCGATCGCCGGCGCGATCGGGATTGCACTGACCGTGCCTCAGAGCGCGTCCCGCAGCGGCGGTCGCTTCGACATCGTCGGCGCCCTCGGATTGATCGCGATGCTGGTCTGCCTGCTGCTCCCGCTCTCGAAGGGATCGGTGTGGGGGTGGGCCGATCCGCTCACCCTCGGCCTCTTCGGCGGCTTCGTCGTGATCGCCGTGCTCTGGGCGCTCGTCGAACGCCGTGTTGCCAATCCCCTCATCGATCTCGGTGTCGCGGCCGAGCGCCCGGTGCTGCTCACCAACATCGCCTCGGTCGCGACCGGATTCGCCTTCTACTCGATGCAGCTCATCCCGATCCAGTTGTTGATGGCGCCCACCGCCAGCCCGAACGGGCTGGGCCTCGACATGCTGACCGCGAGCCTGGTGCTGGCCCCGAGCGGTGTACTGATGTTCGTGTTCTCGCACGTGAGCGCCCGGCTGACGGCGGCATTCGGCCCACGTATCTCCCTCGCGACCGGCGGCGTCGTGATCGGGGTCGGCTACATCGTGTTCATCGTCGCCCTGCTCGTCGACTGGGATCTGGCGTGGTGGCTGATGCTCGTGGTGGCCAGCCTCATCGGCGCGGGGCTCGGCATCGCCTACTCGGCCATGCCGGCCCTCATCATGCGCTCGGTCCGGGTGGAACAGACCGGCGAGGCCAATGGCGTGAATGCGCTGATGCGGGTGGTCGGCACATCGACCTCGGCGGCCGTCGTGGGCATGATCCTCACCTGGTCCATGGTGACCGCTTCCGAACCCGACGGCACCGTCGTGTCGGTGCCCGCGGAGACCGGCTACCTGTGGGCGTCGGGGATCTCTCTCGGCGCGTGCGTCCTCGCCATCGCCCTCGCGCTGGCCATCCCTCCGAGGCCGCCGCTGTACGTGGAGAATGTCTGATGTCGCGTCGGATTCGGCTCGAAACCCAGCCGTAACGAGATCGTCGTAGCGTGTCGCGAGTGTCCGTGAATCGTCCCCCGACCCTCATCGAGAACGCCTACGTCGTCACCGTCGACGGCCGGCGCCGTGAACTCGAGTCGGCCTCGGTCCTCATCGACGGTTCACGGGTCGCCGCCGTCGGCGACATCCCGTCCGACCTCCCGGCGGATGTCACCCGGATCGACGGGTCCGGCCGGGTCCTGACTCCCGGCCTGATCAACACCCACCACCACCTCTACCAGTGGATCACCCGCGGACTCGCCGCCGACCACACGTTGTTCCAGTGGCTGACCACGCTGTACCCGATCTGGGCGGGTATCGACGAGGACGCCGTCCGGACGGCCGCGTCGGGCGGCCTCGCCCAGCTGGCTCTCTCCGGCTGCACCACGACCACCGATCATCACTATGTGTTCCCCGCCGAGGGCGGCGATCTCCTCGGTGCCGAGATCGACGCGGCGACGGCCATCGGGCTGCGGTTCCACCCCACGCGGGGATCGATGGATCTGTCGGAGAAGGACGGCGGGTTGCCGCCGGACTCCGTGGTCCAGCGGATCGACGACATCCTGACGGCGAGTTCGGAAGCCGTCGCACGATGGCACGACCCGTCGGCGGAGTCCATGCTGCGGATCGCACTGGCGCCCTGCTCGCCGTTCTCGGTCACCACCGACCTGTTGCATGAATCGGCGATCCTGGCACGCGATCTCGGTGTACGGATGCACACCCACCTGGCGGAGTCCCTGGACGAGAACACCTACTGCGACGAGCATTTCGGCTGTACACCACTGCAATACATGGAGTCGGTCGGCTGGGTCGGCGACGATGTCTGGTTCGCGCACGGCATCGAGTTCGACGACGACGAGATCGCCCGGCTGGCAGCCACCTCGACCGGTGTCGCCCACTGCCCGACGTCGAATGCACGCCTGGGCAACCGGATCTGCCGGACTCGTGATCTGGTGGATGCCGGCGTCCCGGTGGGTCTCGGCGTCGACGGGGCCGCGTCGAACGAATCCTGTCGGCTCCTCGAGGAGGCACATCAGGCCGTCCTCATGGCCCGGGCCCGCGGTGGGCCCACCGCCCTGACGACCCGAACGGCCATCGAACTGGCGACCATCGGTGGCGCGCGCGTTCTCGGACGCGCAACCGACACCGGGTCCATCGAGGTCGGCAAGCTCGCCGATCTCGTCCTGTGGGATCTGAACTCGGTGGCGCACAGCGGAATCACGGACCCGGTCGCCGCCCTCGTGCTCGGCGCCGTCCCGCCGATCGCCGCGAGCTGGGTCAACGGCCGCCCGATCATCTCCGACGGCGAGCTGCTCACCGTGGACACCGGGCAGGTGGCCGCCGATGTCGCCCGCGAGCATCGACGGCTGATCGCGAAGGCCGGCTGATGGATCTGAACACCGTCGAGCGCTACCGGTACGCCCGGACCCGCGACGATCTGCGGCTCGCACCCGGCGAACGGGTCGTCGGCGGTGGCACCTGGTTCTTCTCCGAGCCGCAGATCGACACATCCGGCATCGTCGACCTCACCACGATGGGATGGCCTGCGCTCGAAGACCTTCCGGATGGCGGCCTCCGAATTGCCGCGACGTGCCCGATCGCCGACATCGTCCGGTTGCCCGCACGTCCCGACCACCGGGCCGGACCGCTGTTCGCCCAGTGCGCCAACGCGTTGCTGGCGTCGTTCAAGATCTGGAACGTGGCGACGGTGGGCGGCAACATCTGCCGATCGTTCGCCGCGGCATCGATGGTCTCTCTCGCGGCAGGGCTCGACGCCGACGCCCTGATCTGGCTCCCCGACGGTTCCGAACGGCGGCTCCCGGTGGCGCAGCTGGTGACCGGCAACGGCACCAACTCGCTCTCCGATGGCGAGATCCTCCGCGCCGTCGACGTACCGGGGACGTCCATGCGGGCCCGGACCGCCTTCCGCAAACTGGCACTCGCCGAACTCGGCCGGTCCGGCACCGTCATCACGGGCCGGGTCGACGAGGACGGAGCGACCGTCATCGGCATCACGGCCGCGACCGCGCGGCCCGTCCTCATCCGGCACGAGGGCATCCCCGGCCCGGACGTCCTCCGCGGGCAGGTGCTCGCCGCCGACGGCTACTACACGGACCCGCTGGGGTCGGCGGACTGGCGACGCGCGACCGCGGCCGTTCTGGCCGAGCACGTGCGTGCCGAACTGGCCGAGCAGGTGGCCTCGTGAGATTCACGGTCAACGGCGAATGCCATGACGTCACACCGCGTCCCGGCCAATGCCTGCGCACGTTGTTGCGCGACTCCGCACATTTCGAGGTGAAGAAGGGCTGCGACGCCGGCGACTGTGGCGCATGCTCCGTTCTCGTCGACGGCACCCCCGTCCACTCCTGCATCTATCCGGCCCAGCGGATCGACGGCCATGCCGTCACCACCGTGTCCGGGCTGGGCACACCCGACGACCTGCATCCGATGCAGGAGGCGTTCGTCGACAACTTCGGCTTCCAGTGCGGATTCTGCACCGCCGGCATGATCGTGACGGCCTCCACCCTCGACGCCGACGATCTCGGCGATCTCCCCCGGAAGATGAAGGGGAACATCTGCCGTTGCACGGGTTATCGATCGATCCGCGCGTCGATCGCCGCCGGCACCGCCTCTCCCGCGGCCTCCGCGTCCGCCACCGGCGACTCTGCCGACAGCCTGGTGGGCCGCTCGCTGCATCCCCCGGCCGCGCGTCGGGTCGTGACCGGCACCGAGCCGTACACCTTCGACGTCACCGTCCCCGACATGACGTTCTTGCGGGTGCTGGGTTCCCCTGTCCCCCATGCCCGTATCGCCTCGATCGACACATCGGCGGCGGAGCGCGTGGATGGGGTCGTGTTGATCCTGACACACGAGGACGTCCCCATCCGGCGATTCTCGACCGCCCGACACGAACACCGCGAGGACGACCCCGACGACACACTGATCCTCGACCCGGTGGTGCGCTTCATCGGACAACGGGTCGCCGCGGTCGTCGCCGAGACGGCGGCCGCTGCCGAGCAGGCATGCCGGCTGATCGAGGTGACCTACGACGAACTGCCCGCGGTCTTCGATCCCGAGGAGGCGCGGACACCGGGTGCTCCGCTGATCCATCCCGACCGCACGCCGCTCGACCGTGTGAATCATGCCGACCGGAACATCATCGCCGACTTCCATCACGGGTTCGGAGGCGATGTGGATGCGGCGCTGTCGGAGTCCGCGGTCACGGTCGGCGGCACGTGGAGCACCGCGCGGGTTGCACACGCGCAGTTGGAGACCCACGGCAGCATCGGGTGGCTCGACGACGACGGCCGACTGGTGATCCGCACCAGCACACAGGTGCCGTTCCTGGTCCGCGACGAACTCGCGTACATCCTCGACCTCGACGCCGACCGCATCCGCGTGTTCACCGCCCGTGTCGGTGGCGGATTCGGCGGCAAGCAGGAGTTGCTGACCGAGGACCTGGTGGCGCTGGCCGTCCTGCGCACCGGACGCGCCTGTGGATATGAGATGAGCCGCACCGACGAGATGACCCGCACCACCTACCGGCATCCGTTCCGGGTCGGGGTCGATCTCGGATCCGACCACGACGGGCGACTCACGGCGATCAAGGTGGACGTCCTGTCCGACACCGGCGCCTACGGCAATCACTCGGTGGGCGTGATGTTCCACGCGTGCGCGGAATCGATCTCGGTGTACAACTGCCCGGTCAAACGCGTCGACGCCGAGGTCGTGTACACCAACAACCCGCCGTCCGGCGCCTTCCGCGGATACGGACTCGGACAGGTGATCTTCGCGGTCGAGTCGGCGCTCGACGAACTCGCGGTGACACTCGACATCGATCCCTTCGAACTCCGCCGACGAAATGCGGTCGCCGACGGCGACCCCCTGCTCATCACCCACCCCGAACCCGAACCCGATCTCGTCTACGGCAGTTACGGTCTCGACCAGTGCCTCGATCTGGCCCAGGCGGCGCTCGTCCGCGGAAACGGCGTGCAGGCGCCGCACGGCCCACAGTGGCGTGTCGGCGAGGGGATGGCGTTGGCGGCCATCGCGACCATGGCCCCGCGCGGACACATCTCGCGGGTGCAGGTCGGCGTCGACGCCGACGGCATCTACCACGTCGGCATCGGCACCACGGAGTTCGGCAACGGCACCACCACGGTGCACACGCAGATCGCCGCTGCGGACCTGCTCACCTCACCGGACCGGATCCGGTTGAGCCACAGCGACACCGATGCCGCCGACTACGACACCGGCGCGTTCGCGTCGGCCGGGACGACGGTCGCAGGCAAGGCCCTGCATGCGGCCTGCCTCGCATTGCGTGACACGCTGACCGGCATCGCCGCCGGAATCGCCGGCACTGACGAGGTCACCCTCGGCCCGGATGGCGTGCGGACCGGTGTGCGCAACCTCTCGTTCGGCGAGTTGATCGCGGCCGCCGACGACACCTCCCGTGTCGGCGACCGCATCGTCGCCACCGGTGAAGAGAACGGCGACCTGCGCTCGATCGCGTTCAACGTGCAGGCCTTTCGTGTCGCGGTGGACGTCGAGACCGGCAGCGTGGAGATCCTGCAGTCGGTGCAGGCCGCCGACGCGGGCACCGTCATGAACCCGCAGCAATGCCTCGGACAGGTGGAAGGCGGCGTGGCGCAGGCGATCGGTTCGTCGCTGTACGAGGAGGTCATGCTCGACGGCCAGGGAGTCGTGCTCACCCCGGTGTTCCGCACCTACCGCGTGCCTCAGATGGCCGACATCCCGACGACCGAGGTCTACTTCGCGGACACATCGGATGCTCTGGGCCCGTTCGGCGCGAAATCGATGAGTGAGTCGCCGTACAACCCGGTCGCCCCGGCGCTGGCGAACGCGATCCGCCGGGCCGTCGGCGTGCGACCCCACGAGCTGCCGATGTCGCGTGACCGGGTCTGGCGACTACTGTCGTCGTGAGGTCGGCCCGAGGGTGCCCTACGCGCGCAGCAAGCCCTTGGCGACGTGGGTGACCTGGATCTCGTTGCTGCCCGCGTAGATCATCAGTGATTTGGCATCGCGCGCAAGCTGTTCCACCCGGTATTCCGCCATGTACCCGTTGCCGCCGAACAGCTGGACCGCCTCCATCGCGACCTCGGTCGCCGCCCGCGACGAGTAGAGCTTCATCGCCGACGCCTCGGCGAGCGTCGGCGGTTTTCCCGCCTGGGTGCGCTCGATCGCGTTGAACAGCATGTTCTGCACGTTGATCCGGGCGACCTCCATCTCGGCCAGCTTCAGCTGGATGAGCTGGAACTGCCCGATCTCCTGGCCCCACAGCGTGCGGTTCTTCGCGTAATCGAGGGAGAGGCGCTGACATTCGTTGATGATGCCCAACGACAACGCGGCGATCCCCACACGCTCGGCGGTGAAGCCTGCCTTGGCCCCTTCACCACCGCGGGTGTCCGATCCGGTGTCCTCGGTCTCTCCGAGCAGGCGGTCCTTGCCGAGCCGCACGTTGTCGAAGAACAGTTCGCCGGTGGGCGAACTCATCATGCCCATCTTCTTGAACGCCTTGCCCTGGGTGAGTCCCGGCATCCCCTTGTCGAGGACGAACGAGAGCACCTTGCGATCACGGATCGGCGTGTCGTCGCCCTCGTCGAGCTTGGCGAACACCACGATCGTGTCCGCGTACGGACCGTTGGTGATGAATGTCTTCTGGCCCTTCAGGACGTAGTCGTCACCGTCGCGTTTGACGCTCGTCTTCATGCCGCCCAACGCATCCGAACCCGAATCGGGCTCGGTGATCGCCCAGGCGCCGACCTTCTCCATCGTGACGAGTTCGGGCAGCCAGCGCTTCTTCTGCGCGAGGGTGCCCTTGCTGCGGATGGTGGACGCGGTGAGCCCCATGCTCACGCCCATCGAACCCACGAGTCCGAGGCAGACGCCGGCCAGTTCGATGTTGAGGATCATGAAGGTCGAGCTGGCCATGTTCCCGCCGCCGCCCCCGGACGGCTTCTTCTCACCGTTGGCCTCGGCCTCGAGTTCCTTCTCCAGGGCCTCCTTGGCCATCGCGTCGACACCGAAGGTGGACAGCAGCTTGCGGGTGATGTCGTAGGGCGGCAGTTGTCCGGTCTCGAGTTCGTCGATGTTGGGCCTGATCTCCTTGTCGATGAAGGCCCGCAACGCATCTCGGACCATGACATCTTCTTCGGACCACTCGAACATCGCCACACACTCCCCAGATCAGAACACGTTTCAGTTGCTGTGTGATTACTGTGTCAGGAGTCACTGCGGAAGTAAAGGGACACTCTGGCGATCTCGTGTCATTGATCGCGGGCTGCGACCTCGTACACCGTTGCAGGCCGCACCTCGGTCGCGAAGTAGTGGTCCGCATCGGTGGCGAGCAGGGCCTGGGCGACCGGCATCGCGACCACACACGCGGCGGGCAGCGCCCGCATCGCGACTCGCCATCGACCGATGCGGTCGACGAACTCGGCGATGGTCTCACCGCCGTGGGGACGGGCGGCGGGATCGCTGAACCAGGCGCCGAGCTCGTCCGGTGAGATCTCCTCCGGCGGCCGTCCGGCCCAGTCACCCACGTCGAGCGTGCGCAACCGCTCATCGACGACGACCCCGCCGCGGATCAGCAGGTCACCCGTCTCTCGGCTCGCCCGCTCGGGCCCGCAGACCACCGTCTCCGACGAGCCGAGGATCAGTTCCGTCCCGAGGGCCACGCTGTCGCGCCGGCCCCGGTCGTCCAGAGACAGATCACCGCCGAACCGCACCGAACGATTGGGGCCGGTGCGGCCGGCGGTGATGACGAGCACGTACGACGGAGTCCCGGTCAGCTCTGCTCGGCGACGATCCGGTCGGCGGTGGCATCGGCCGACGTCACGGGCTTCGACAGCCTGCCCAGGATCAGCGCGAAGACGACGGCGAGCACGGTCCACAGGATGACCTGGTTGGCGATCACGTACACCCGGAAGTCACCGATGACGTCACCGGGGAACCCGGGGAACACGATCTGCCCGCCATCGTCGGTGACCGGCTGGGGCACTTCGTGGAACTCGGGCAGCAGTGCGACCGTGATGGTCACCGCGACCAGATAACCGATCGCGCCGACGACCGACGACACGAGGCCGCCGAGTCGCGGCCGCAGCCACAGGGCCGCGACGACCGCCGCGATCGCGAACGCCGACGACAGCAGGGTGATCGTGAGGAAAGCGCCACTGCGGGCGCCGATGGTGTCGTCGTCGCCGACGGCCGGCGGATTCGCCGGATAGGCGAAGAACGGTACGGCGAACACGGCCACGAATCCGATCACGGCCAGAGCCGCGGACACCATCCGTGGGTCGGTTGCCGGGTAGCGGCGACCGAGGTAGGCCCACAGCACCGTGAACGCGACCGCGAAGACCGCGCCCATGCAGACCGCGAACACGATCGTGCCGACACCGGCACCGATGTTCTCCTGGACCGAGCGGGTGAACACCTCACCGCCCTCACCGTGGACGTGGCCGCCGTGAGCGGCGGCCTCGAGCGCCTCCTCGGCCTCCGACCGTCCACCCTCGTAGTCGATCGCCTTGGCGACCTGCGGCTCGATGAACAGCCGCGCGAACACGAACGCGACGATGCCGGCGATCAGGCCGGAGAGCAGGCCTGCGCCGATGAACTTCTTCTCCATGTGTGGTTGTCTCCTGCGTCCTGGATTCGATCAGTGGCAGGGGAAACCGAGGAAGTGACGTGCATCGTGCACGAACTCGTGCACGTGCGTGTCGGAGCCGAAGACCGACACGGCTCCCTGGTCGTAGCCGAGGAAGTAGTAGGCCAGGGCGGCGAGGAGAACCGTGAGGCTGAGCCACACGGCGGCACTGGCCACCGAGAGGTCGGGGACGGCCAGCGACCGGGTCCTGCCCGGGCTGCTGTGGATGGTTGCGGTCATGTGTCGATCCTTCCGGCGGGATGTCGCGTCCCGTTGTCTTCTCGAAGTGAACTCCACCTGCGCGGCACTCTGGCTGTTACAGCGGCGCGACCGCTCCGGACTCTCACCGGATTCCCCGCGCATTGGTGTGAGATGACTGTATACCCGGGTTTGTCGGAGGTGTGCGGGATGATGGCACTGTGGCACGCAAGTCCGACGTCCTGGATCGCTTCACCGCCCCGACGCGGCGGTGGTTCACCGGTGCTTTCGACTCCCCGACCACCGCCCAGACCGGGGCGTGGAAGTCCATCGCCGATGGCAACAACACGCTGGTCATCGCACCGACCGGCTCGGGAAAGACGCTGTCGGCGTTCCTGTGGGCGCTCGACCGGCTGGCCGCGGAATCCGGTCGGGCGCACAAGACCCGGGTCGTCTACATCTCGCCCCTCAAGGCGCTGGCGGTCGACGTCGAGCGCAACCTGCGTGCTCCCCTCACCGGCATCACCCGCGCCGCGCAGGAGCTGAACCTGCCCGAACCCGACATCACCGTCGGTGTCCGGTCCGGCGACACCTCACCCGCCCAGCGACGATCGCTGGTCCGGACGCCGCCCGACATCTTGATCACCACCCCGGAATCGCTCTATCTGATGTTGACGTCGGCGGCCCGGGACACCCTGACCGACGTGGACGTGGTCATCATCGACGAGGTCCACGCGGTCGCCGCCACCAAACGCGGCACGCACCTCGCCCTCACCCTCGAGCGGCTCGACGAGCTGCTCGACAAGCCGGCCCAGCGCATCGGGCTCTCGGCGACCGTCCGGCCACCGGAGGTCGTTGCCGGTTTCCTCAGCGGGAGCGCGCCGTGCACCGTCGTCCGCCCGCCGACGACCAAGACCTTCGACCTGCGTGTCGATGTTCCCGTCGAGGACATGGCGAACATCCCGCCGCCTGCCGATGCCGATCCCGCGGGTGAGCTCGACGACGCCTTCTCTCCCGCGGCCGGTTCGCTGTGGCCGTTCGTCGAGTCGTCGATCGTCGACCTCATCGAGAAGAACCGCGCCACCATCGTCTTCGCCAACTCACGCCGGCTGTCGGAGCGTCTCACCGCGCGACTCAACGAGATCCATGCCGCGCGGACGTCCGATCCCGCGCGCCCCGGCGGCAACCCCACCGTGCCCGGGGGCGCGCCCGCCCACATCATGGCCAGCGGAGCCAGTGCGGGCGCCGAACCCACCCTGGCGCGTGCACATCACGGCTCGGTCAGCAAGGAGCAGCGCGCCCAGATCGAGGACGATCTGAAGGCGGGGAGGCTCGCGTGCGTGGTCGCGACGAGTTCGCTCGAGCTCGGTATCGACATGGGTGCGGTCGATCTGGTGATCCAGGTCGAGGCGCCCCCGTCGGTCGCCAACGGCCTGCAGCGCATCGGTCGCGCCGGTCATCAGGTCGGCGAGATCTCGCAGGGTGTGCTGTTCCCGAAACACCGGACCGACCTCATACACTGCACGGTCACCGTCGAGCGCATGCTCGACGGTGTGATCGAGGAACTGCGGGTGCCGCAGAATCCACTCGACATCCTGGCGCAACAGACGATCGCCGCCGCCGCCGTCGACGAACTCGACGTCGACCACTGGTTCGAGATCGTGCGTCGTGCGGCCCCCTACCGCGAGCTCGGCAGGCAGGTGTTCGACGCGACACTGGATCTCATCTCCGGCCGCTTCCCCTCCGACGAGTTCGCCGAATTACGGCCACGCGTGACCTGGGACCGCGACGCCGGCACGCTCGTCGGTCGTCGCGGAGCGCAGCGTCTCGCGGTGACATCGGGTGGCTCCATCCCCGACCGCGGGATGTTCGGCGTGTTCATGGTCGGCGAGAAGTCCACGCGCGTCGGCGAACTCGACGAGGAGATGGTCTACGAGTCGCGCGTCGGCGACGTCTTCGCGCTCGGTGCGACGAGTTGGCGCATCGAGGACATCACCCACGATCGGGTGCTCGTATCGCCCGCGTTCGGGCAACCCGGTCGTCTGCCGTTCTGGATCGGCGACACCGTCGGACGCCCCGCCGAACTCGGCGCGGCGATCGGCAAGTTCACCGCAGCCGTGGCCGATCCCGAGACCCTCGACCGGCACGCCGAACGCCTGGGCCTGACCGAGTACGCCCGCGACAACCTCTCCGCACTCATCACCGAGCAGCAGGAGGCGACCGGGCATCTGCCCAGCGACCGTACCCTCGTCGTCGAGCGTTTCCGCGACGAGCTCGGCGACTGGCGACTGATCCTGCATTCCCCCTATGGCCTGCGAGTCCATGCGCCGTGGGCGAGCGCCATCTCCGCCCGGCTGCTGGAAACCCTCGGCATCGAGGGTGCGACCACCGCCTCCGACGACGGCATCATCGTCCGCCTCCCCGACACCGACGACGAACCGCCCGGCACATCGGTGTTCGTCATCGACCCCGACGACATCGAACAGCTCGTCACCGACGCGCTCGCCGATTCGTCGATGTTCGCCTCGCGATTCCGTGAGTGCGCCGCGCGGGCGCTGTTGTTGCCGCGGCGCGACCCGGGCCGGCGCGCACCGCTCTGGCAGCAACGCCAGCGCAGTGCGCAACTGCTCTCCGTCGCATCGAAATTCCCTGACTTCCCCATCGTGCTGGAGGCGGTCCGCGAATGCCTCCAGGATGTCTATGACCTCCCATCGCTGACCGACCTGCTCACCCGGGTGCGGCAACGGCGTATCCGGATCGTCGAGACCGAGACGTCGGGACCGTCGCCGTTCGCCGCGTCCATGCTCTTCGGCTATGTCGGGGCGTTCATGTACGCCGACGACGCACCGCTGGCCGAACGCCGCGCTGCCGCACTGTCCCTCGACACCAGCCTGCTCGCCCAACTCCTCGGGCGGGTGGATCTGCGGGAACTGCTCGATCCCGCGGTCATCGCCGAGGTGACCGCACGGCTGCAGCGCCTGTCGCCCGACCGTCAGGCCCGAGACGCCGAGGACATCGTCGACCTGTTGCGGTGGCTGGGTCCGCTCACCACCGAGGATGTCGAAGCCCGCTACCGCGCGGATGATTCCGCGCGCGATCATCTCACCGACCTGCATCGCACCGGCCAGATCATCTCGATCAACCATCGCGGACGGGCCCTCTGGGCCTCGATCGACGACACGGCGCGACTCCGCGATGCGCTCGGCGTCCCTGCCCCGCAGGGCATCCCGGCCGCCTATCTCGAGCCCGTCGCCGATCCGGTCGGCGATCTCGTCGGCCGCTACGCGCGGACGCACGGTCCGTTCATCGTCACCGACGCAGCAGAAGACATCGGGATGGCCGTCGGTGTCGTGCGCGACACGCTGATCCGCCTGGCCGCCGACCGCCGGGTCGTCGAGGGCGACTTCCTGCCCGACGACGACCCGACCGGCAGTCCACGGGCCACCCAGTGGTGCCACGCCGACGTCCTCGGACAGATCCGGCGTGGATCGCTGGCGGCGAGCCGCGCCGAGATCGCGCCGGTCGATCCCGATGTCCTCGCCCGATTCCTGACCTCCTGGCAGCACACCGCTCCGGACGATGTACTGCGCGGCGTCGACGGTGTCGCGACGATCGTCGACCAGCTGGCCGGATATCCCCTCCCCGCGTCGGCCTGGGAGTCTCTGGTCCTGCCGGCGCGGGTGGCCGACTACACACCGGCGATGCTCGACGAACTGCTCAGCGCCGGCGAGGTCGTATGGTCGGGGCACGGACGGATCGGCGGGTCGGACGGCTGGATCGCCCTGCATCCCACCGAGATCGCGCCACTCACCCTCGCCGCACCGGACGAGATCGACATGACCCCCCTGCACGCCGGGGTGATCCAGACGCTCTCCCCCGGTGGCGCCCTACGCTTTCCGCAGTTGGCCGATGCCGTGGCCGGTGAGTCCCAGACATCCGCGGCCGACATCGAGACCGCTGTCTGGGACCTCGTGTGGGCGGGCCAGGTCGGCAACGATTCGTTCGCCCCGGTCCGCGCGCTGCTCCAGCCCCGGCGCAGCGCGTCCGCGTCGCGATCCGCTCCAGCGCACCGCACCCGGGGCAGGGCACCGCGTTTGCGCGCACAACGGTTGTCGACGCGCTACCTCGCCGAACACGGTGCCGCACGGCCGGTCACGCCCACCGCAGGCGGGCGCTGGTTCGCTCTCGACCGGATCGACACCGATCCCACCATCGCCACGCAGGCTCTGTGCGAGCAGCTGCTCACCCGGTACGGCGTGATCACCCGCGGTCCGGTGGTCGCAGAGAACCTGCTCGGCGGATTCGCCCGGATCTACAAGGCGCTCACCGTGTTCGAGGACAACGGACAGGTGCGCCGGGGTTACTACGTGGAAGGACTGGGCGGTGCGCAGTTCGCCTCGCCGGCCACCGTCGACGATCTCCGCCGTCATGCGCTCGTCGAGCGCCGGTCCAAGGACTCTGCCGTCGTGCTCGCCGCGACCGACCCCGCCAATCCGTATGGGGCGGCGCTGGAGTGGCCGACCTCGCGTGACTCCGACGGTGGGCACCGTCCGGGGCGCAAGCCGGGCGCACTCGTGGTCCTGGTCGACGGCGCGCTGGTGGTGTTCGTCGAACGCGGCGGCAAGACCGTGCTCACCTTCACCGAGACGCAGTCGCACCTCGAGGCGGCGGCGGCAGCCCTGGCCGCGCTGGTGCGCGCGGGGCGGGTGTCGAGACTGATGATCGATCAGGTGGATTCGCAACCGGTACGCGGTTCCGAACTCGGCGGACTTCTCGTCGGTGCCGGATTCGCGACGACGCCGCGCGGCATCCGTCTGCGTTACGGACAGCATGCCTGAGGGCGATACCGTCTACGCCGCAGCCGCACGGCTCCGTGCCGCCCTCGACGGTCAGCGACTGGAGCACACGCAGTTCCGGGTTCCGTCGCTGGCCACCGTGGATCTGTCCGGCCGTCGGGTCCGCTCGGTGCGGTCGCGGGGCAAACATCTCCTCATCGACGTCGACGGCCCGGATCCGGACCGTCCCGACACCGGAACCCTCAGCATTCACTCGCACCTGAAGATGGAGGGCGCGTGGCACGTTCACCCGCTCGGTCGGCGTTGGCGGCGTCCAGGTTTCCAGGCCCGCGTCGTATTGCGTACGGCGACCCACGAGGCGGTGGGCTTCGAGTTGGGCATCCTGGACCTGTTGACCGACCCTGACGAGTCGCTGTCGTATCTGGGTCCCGACCTGTTGGCCGACGACTGGGATGCAGCGGAGGCGATCAGCCGGATCGAGGCGGTCCCGGACGAACAGGTCGGGATCGCCCTCCTCGACCAGCGCCTCATGGCCGGCGTGGGAAACGTGTTCCGATGCGAGATCTGCTTTGTGCGCAGAATGCTGCCGACCCGTCTGGTCGCCGATGTCGACGTTCCCGCGACCGTCGACCTGAGTCGGCGGATGCTGTGGGCCAACCGGGGGCGATCAGCCCGGACGACGACCGGGAACACTACGCAGAACGCCCGGATGTGGGTGTACGGACGGCGTGGCGGGTTGTGCCGACGCTGCGGAACGCCGGTCGAGCGAGGTTTCCTCGGCCCGGCCGGCGAAGATCGTGTGATCTATTTCTGTCCGCGGTGTCAATCGTGAAGCGGTACCCGCCCCCGAAGCATCGGCCGATCCGACACTAGACCGGGTACCGTTCCGGCTCAGGACCGAACAGGAACCGTCGACCGCTGATCTCGGTGACCGTGATCTCGACGTAGTTGTACTTCAGCGTCGGTATCCACGGACGCAACGGCAACTCGTCCGCCTCGGCGATCTCGTGAGTCGAGACCAGCACGCGTGCAGTCCCTTTGACGACGACACTCCAGCCGCCGACTTCGGTGTGATCGTCGGCCTCGAAGGCGACGTCGCCGTTGACCGCGATCTCGGAGAGCTTGGTGCCCTCACCCGTGCGGAAGACGACACGCCCGTCGGCGGCATGGTGATTGACCGGGAAGATGTCGGGCTGTCCGTTGACGCTCAACGCAATTCGTCCGAGCGACACACTCGCGAGAAGTTCCCAGGCCTCGTCATCGGTGAGTACGTGCACCACATTGTCGACCATGATCTGTCCTTCTGCCATAACCCATTGTTCCTCCCACATGGGTGGTTCGGACAGGGGCGAAGGTCCCGACTTCACCCGTCGGGATCACGGATTCACTCCGGCACAGGCACCGGTTCGAGGATCTCGGGACGCGCCTCGGGCGCCGCCGCACGCAAGGCGTCGGCCGAGTCGTCGTCGGGCTGGCGTTGCGAGTCGATCTCGGCCTCGACGCGCGCGATGTACGTCGCGACCTCGAACGCCGTCTGCTCGGGCGTCCACCCGAGGATCGGCGCCAGCAGGTCGGCGACCTCCTGGGCGCAATCGACTCCGCGGTGCGGGTACTCGATGGCGATGCGGGTGCGTCGGGCGAGCACGTCCTCGAGATGCAGTGCGGCCTCGTCGATCGCGGCATACACGATCTCCACGCGCAGGTACTGCGGTGCAGCGGCCACCGGACGCATCAGGGACGGGTCGGCGACGCCGTAGTAGAGCACGTCGTCGATCAACGATCCGTACCGGTTGAGCAGGCGACGAATCCGGTACGGATGCAACCCGAATCGCTGACCGAGGTGCTCGCACTGGTTGATCAGCGCGAAGTAGCCGTCGGCACCCAGCAGCGGGACGCGTTCGGTGATCGACGGCGCGACACGCGTCGGGATGAAATCGGTACACGCGTCGACGGCGTCGGCGGCCATCACCCGATAGGTCGTGTACTTGCCGCCGGCGATGGATACCAGCCCGGGTGCCACCGTCGCGACGGCATGTTCGCGGGAGAGTTTCGACGTCTCGTCGTCCTCACCGGCCAGCAGCGGACGCAGCCCGGCGTAGACGCCCTCGATGTCGGCGTGGGTGAGCTTGGTGACGAGCACTTCGTTGACGCGTTCGAGGATGTAGTCGATGTCGGCGCGGGTGGCGGCCGGATGCGCGAGGTCGAGGTTCCAGTCCGTGTCGGTGGTCCCGATGATCCAGTGCGTCTCCCAGGGGATCACGAAGAGGACCGAGTTCGCGGTCCGCAAGATGATCGCGGTCTCGCTGACGATGCGGTCGCGCGGGACGACGATGTGGACGCCCTTGGACGCGCGGACCTTGAAGTGCCCCCGCTGCTTCGACAGCGCCTGCACCTCGTCGGTCCACACCCCCGCGGCGTTGATCACACAGTGCGCACGCACCTCGGTGATCTCCCCGTTCTCCGAATCACGCACGCGGACACCGAGAACACGGTCCGCCTCGCGCAGGAATCCGACGACCTGACTCGAGGTACGGATGACCGCACCGTAATTGGCGGCGGTGCGCGCGACGGTGAGACTGTGACGCGCGTCGTCGA
Organism: Gordonia sp. OPL2; assembly: GCF_003797825.1. Taxonomy (GTDB): domain Bacteria; phylum Actinomycetota; class Actinomycetes; order Mycobacteriales; family Mycobacteriaceae; genus Gordonia. Next base: position 209,818 of record NZ_RKME01000005.1, on the reverse strand, counting down.
CAACGGTGTCGTAGTAGCGGATTCCTCCGATCAACGAGTTCCGTTTGAGGGCCGGCGCCACTCGCAGCGCACCCGAGCGGGTGATGTGCCGTTGCCCGGGAACCGATTTCGCGCCACCCATCTGGTCGTACAGGAAGATGCCGGCGGCCACATAGGGTCGCTCCCAGACGCGCCGGGTGAGCGGGTAGAGGAACGGCAGCGGCTTCACCAGATGCGGGGCGAGCAAGCGCAACGACAACTCGCGCTCGCGGAGCGCCTCACGGACGAGTCCGAACTCGAGTTGCTCGAGATAGCGCAACCCGCCGTGGAACATCTTCGACGACCGGCTCGACGTGCCCGACGCGATGTCGCGCGCCTCCACCAGGGCGACCCGCAGGCCACGGGTCGCAGCGTCGAGCGCTGCGCCCACACCGACGACGCCACCACCCACGACGACGATGTCGAACTGCTCGCTGCCCAGCCGCCGCCACGCCTCGTCCCGATACAGCGGACCCATGTCTGCTGGTCGATCCGGGTTGAACTCGGTGTTCATGATTCCCGAGCGTAATTGATGTCGGCCGAGCGCACCGCGTGCGACACTGGCGGCGTGGGCAACCCAAGCACTTATGTGGCCGCCATCGACCAGGGCACCACCTCGACACGGGCGATGATCTTCGATCGCCGCGGACGGGTCGTCAGCAGCGAGCAGATCGAGCATCAGCAGATATTTCCGCAGGCAGGATGGGTGGAGCACGACGCCGCGGAGATCTGGCGCAACACCCGCCGGGTCGCCGCCGCGGCCCTGGCCTCCGCCGACCTGAAGCACGGCGACATCGCCGCGTGCGGACTGACCAACCAGCGTGAAACAACTCTCATCTGGGACCGTGAGACCGGGGAGCCGATCCACAACGCCATCGTCTGGCAGGACACGCGGACCAATGAGCTGTGCACCACCCTGGCCGGTGACGCCGGAAAGGACCGCTATCGCGACCGCACCGGGCTTCCGTTGTCGACATATTTCGCCGGCCCGAAGATCCGCTGGCTGCTCGACAACGTCGACGGCGCGCGCGAACGTGCTGAGGCGGGCGAATTATGCTTTGGCACAATGGATTCCTGGACCGCCTGGAACATGACCGGAGGACGCGACGGCGGGCTGCACATCACCGATGTCACCAACGCGTCGCGCACCATGCTGATGGACCTGCGCACGCTGCGCTGGGACGAGGAGATCTGCGACGAGATGGGCATCCCGCCCGCGCTGCTCCCCGAGATCCACAGTTCGTCGGAGGTCTACGGACCGCTACGCGAGCACGGCTCCCTGCCCGGCGTCCCGCTGGCCGGCATCCTCGGTGATCAGCAGGCCGCCACCTTCGGGCAGGCCTGCCTCGATCCCGGCGAGGCGAAGAACACCTATGGAACGGGCAATTTCCTGTTGCTGAACACCGGCACCGAACCGGTGTTCAGCGACCACGGCCTGCTCACGACCGTCTGCTACCGGATCGGCGAGCAGGAGGCGCGTTACGCGCTGGAGGGATCGATCGCGGTGACCGGCTCGCTGGTGCAGTGGTTGCGCGACAATCTCGGCCTGTTCGCGCACGCGTCGGAGATCGAGTCGCTGGCGGCAAGCGTCGACGACAACGGCGGCGCGTACTTCGTGCCGGCGTTCTCCGGTCTCTTCGCACCGCGCTGGCGCCCTGACGCGCGCGGGGTGATCGTCGGCCTGACGCGGTTCGTCAACAAGGGCCACCTCGCGCGTGCAGCTCTGGAGGCCAGCGCTTTCCAAACGCGGGAGGTGATCGAGGCGATGCAGGCCGACTCGGGTGTCGAGTTGTCGACGCTCAAGGTCGACGGCGGAATGGTGGTCAACGATCTCCTCATGCAGTTCCAGGCCGACATCCTCGACGTGCCGGTGGTTCGACCGGTCGTGAACGAGACCACCGCGCTGGGTGCGGCTTACGCGGCAGGTCTCGCCGTCGGTTACTGGGAGTCCGAGGACGAGATCCGCGAGAACTGGGCGGAGGACAAACGCTGGGAACCGTCGATGGCCGACGACGACCGCGATCGGCTGTACAGCGGGTGGAATCGGGCGGTCGAGCACAGTCTCGATCTGGCCTGACGTATGGCCCTGCGGAGCAACGTCACTCACTCGATCCGGCCGACCCGATCGCCGGGCGCACGCGCCCGACTCTGTCAGACCCCCGCGATATCCTAGATCTCACAGTCGATCACGAGATCTGGGGGGACCATGATCGAAAAGGCAACGGATCTACACGCTCTGGTCGCACAGTTGTCGAGCGCGGCCGCGGCCGACTCGCAGGAGGAGGCTTTCGCACGGCTGGCTGCGCTCGAGGAGATCAAGGCTGTCTGCGCGGCCGCGCAGGCACGCGAGACGGCGCAGATCGATCAGCTCCGCCAGACCGACGAGATGCAACGCGGCGTGCCGAAGAGCCGTCAGGGTCGTGGCCTGTCGTCGGAGATCGGGCTGGCGCGCAAGGCTTCCCCGACACGAGGGGCGCAGTATCTCGGCTTCGCACGAGCGCTCGTCCACGAGATGCCGCACACCCGAGGAGCGCTGGAGTCCGGGCTGCTGACGGAGTGGCGCGCCACCATCCTCGTCCGCGAGACCGCCTACCTCACGCGGGAGACCCGCACGGAGATCGACAGATTGATGTGTGCGGACCCGCAGACGCTTGTCGGGGTGAGCGATCGGGAGCTGGAGGCAAGCGTCAAGAAGCGTGCCTATGAGCTGGACCCGGCCGCTGTCGTCGGCCGCATCGGCAAGGCGCAGAAAGATCGTCGGGTGTCGGTGCGTCCGGCGCCCGACGTGATGACCAAGCTGTCCGCCCTGTTGCCGATGGCGCAGGGCATCTCGGTGTACGCCTCGCTGAAGACCCACGCGGACTCTGTCGTCGGCGGCGATGAGCGGACGCATTCGCAGATCATGGCCGACACCCTCGTCGAGCGGGTGACCGGACAGGCGAAGGCCGCGGCGGTACCGATCGCGGTCAACGTCGTGATGTCGGAGCGGACGCTCCTCGGCGACAGCAACGAGGCGGCCGAGGTCGACGGCTACGGACCTGTGCCCGCGCATGTCGCCCGACGCCTGATCGCCGACGGGTTCGAAGCCGACGGCGACGTCGCAACGAGCATTCGGCGACTGTACGCACGTCCGTCCGATGGGTCGCTGGTGTCCATGGACGCGAAGTCGAGATGCTTCCCGAAGGCGTTGGCACACTTCATCAAGATGCGTGACCGGTTCTGCCGGGTGGACTACTGCGGTGCCGCGATCGAGGAGATCGACCACGCCCTGCCCCACCGGCTGGGCGGAGCCACGGATGCCGAGAACGGGGACGGGCTCTGCCGCGCTCACAACCGCGCGAAGGAGGCCGACGGATGGAGCTTCACGGTGCACCGGAGCGACGGTGGACACGTGATCGACATCGTCACTCCCTCCGGACAGGGGCATGCCAGTTCGGCAGCAGCGGCAGTGGGTTTCCGATTCGCCCACGACAGCTTGGTGGATGCGCGACTGCGCGCGGCGATCAACGCCGCGTGATCCTCACTCGACGAAATCGTTGAGGATCGAGACGACGCCCGCGCTGCCCTTCATCGCGACGGCGGCCTCGTAGGCGGCGTCGCGGAGAGTGTCGCGCGGGTCGACCCGGGTGTTCACGCCGTGCGCAAGGCAATTCAGTGCGCGGGCCTGGAAGAAGCTCTCGTGGTGCGCTGTCGTGTCCCCGCGCCGTTGATGGGCGAATCCGTCCCGGTCGCGGGAGTACATGAGCGACTCGACCTCGAGCCTCGTCTTTCCAGAGACCTGCCCGTGTTGGCGCCACTGTGCAAGTGCGCCGCGCACCACCTCGGAACCGCCGAGGTCGTTGACGTCGATGGCTGTCACAGCGAGCAGCTGCAGGCACCGCGGTATCTCGGTCTCCGGGACCTTGTCGACGAGCGCGCCCACACCTCCGGGCAGCCGTTCGATGCGATGGGTCACCGGTCTTCCGATTCTTGTTTCGCGGGTGGTGCCCAGTCACCGATGACCGGCGGGCTGACCAAAGGCAGTGTGCCCACGATCTCTTCGCCGTTCTCCTTGGTGTGTAGATAGTGCGGTGTCTTGTGCTCGTCGTCGCCGCCCTTGGTGGACCGCGCACCGTGCGGGGCACCGCCGAGCGGCCCGGCCCCGGGACGTCCGGCACCGCCGGGCACACCCGACACCGGCGTCGACGGATTCGACATCCCGGACGTCGGCATGGCCCCCATGAGTCGTCGGGACATCGGGGTCATCCCCGAGCTCGCGCCGGACCCTGAACCGCCGGCGCCACCCGGTACGGCGCTGCCTCCAACCCGAGGCGCGCCACCAACTGGCGAGCCGAGCGTTCCAGCGGCGGGGATCGCTCCCCCGGTGAGCCCCGCCGGCGCGGTTCCGTTCATGGTGTCGGCCGTCCCGCGCCCGCCGCGGGTCAGGCTGTCCGGGTCGTCGGGACCGTTGCCGTTGTTGTTCGCCGTCTCGTTGCCGAGCGACAAGGGCTTGTCACCCGTCGACGCCGACGCCGGCGTGGCTGTCGTCGGAGGTGAACCGCCGCCGTCGGGTGCCCCGGCAGTCGGCGTCGCAGAGGATCTCCCGTACTCACCGAGGTCCGAGACGCCGCCGGCAGACGAATGGGTGCCGGACGTGGAGAGACTTCCGCCTCCACCGCCACCGCCGCCCCCCGATGGTCCGCTCGTCCCTGAACCGATCAGTCGGGTCTCGCCGGCGATCGACCCGGCGGGCAGACCGCCCTGGGCGTCGTTCATCGGCATCGTGTAGGTGCCGGACATCAACGTGTCGACGGCGTTGCGGACGGTCGGCGCCGACTCCGGCGACTCCTTCAGTGCCGCGCGCAGGGATTCGAGCAAGGATTCGTTGGACTTCGCGGAACTGACGGCGTCTGCGGCCGCGGACATCGCCTTGTGTGCTTGTGAGGCGGTCTGGGCGCCGCCGCGGATGTCGCCGGCCGTGCCCTGTGCCGAGGCGACGCTCATGTCGACGGCGTACCCGAGTAGCGTGCCGCTGCCGGAGCCGAAGGCGGCATCGATGTCGTCAGCGACGCCGTTGGCCTCGTTGATCGCCTGCAGGACTGCCTCGGCGTCACCGCGTGCATCTCCGTCGCGCATGGTCTGGAGGATCGAGATGATCTCGTCCAAGGCCATCGATCCCCACGGCGACTGCCCTCCAGCCGAAGCCGGTGCGCCGAGGGTCGACCTCTCCTGGCCGCTCGGCCACAGGTACTTGCTGGCATCTTGGCCATCGTCCGGCGGCACAGTCCCCCCTATGAGCTCGTCCGACCCGTGGACACCTGCGAGAATACAGCCTTCCGTATTATCTTCGGGGCACGGGAACCAGGGGCTGTGTACTGTGCGTCCAAGTCGTGACGTCACATGAGGGGGATGGATGACCGACTACTACCCGCTGCCGGGCGACTCCGTCAGCATCCCGAACTCGTCGACCCCGTCGACCGTTCCGCTCGACGGCGGCACCGCCTCCGGTGGTGTCGTGAAGCTGACTGCGGGTGAGTGGGAGAAGCGGGCGCAGGTTGCGGCGGATGGGGCGGCTCGGTTAGCGGCGGCCAGCGTGAGCTTGTCGCGGGTGGCGGCCGGAAACTACTTCGGCGAGTGTTCAGAGGGGACCGGAATGTTCGAGGCGCTTGCTCCGGTAATCACAACTTTCCGGACCCAACTTGAGCGCCAAGCCCAGGAACTCACCGGACTAGCGGAAAAATGTGTTGATGCCAAGCATTCGCTTTCGGACACGGACCGCTTATCGCAGTCTGACTTTCACGCCTGATGCTGGTTCGTCAGCTCTCCGGCAGAACGCTTCGTGCGTCTAACTATGTTGCCGCCGCGCTTCTTGCCGCGATGACCCTAGTTGCCTGCGATGTCGACGGTTCTCCCTCCAGTGAGACCATTCAAGCTTCAGACTCTGCGTCCCCGACAAGTCATCAGGCGAGCGTTAGGCAAACCGACGCAGCGGGACGTCGTCTGCCGTTTGCAACCAAGTTCCCAAATCGGTGGAGTTCGAACAACGACGGTACGACGTTTGAACCGTGCACCGCCGAAGCCTCCGACACTCGCACCCGACTTCAGGTGGATGAGAATTCAGTAGCCGATGCAGCGGTTGCAGATCATCAGACCGTCCGCGGCTGCGAATGGAAACTCATTCAGCCAAAGCTCGCGTACTTGTCACAGTTTGTTGGCAACTTCAACGGATCACTCAATCAGTACAAGCAGCGCTACGCAGCTACAGGAGACCAATTCTTGGCTGACACGTATGAAGCTGGTCGAGCCGTCGCGATCTCTCCCGGCAATAGCGAATGCACGACGATTGTTCGATCAGGCACTGCAATGGTCTTTACTTCGATGAGTTTTGTCATCGAAAAGCCAACTCGAGAACAGATGTGCGAGAAGGCTTTGGACTACACCCGCGCAACCATCAATCAAATCCCCGAGTAGTCAGTCGAGCCCCTTCGTGACACTCGGCTATCGCCTCGTCCCTCAGGGAACAGAGCACGCCGCATCACCTCGATACTCGAGACAAACCCAGCGCCGAACCTCAGTCCAGATCGTCGTGCCGGACCAGCTGGCGCGCGGCCTCGGTGACCGAGCCCGACAGCGATGGGTAGACCGAAAATGTCTGTGCCAGATCGGAAACCGTCAGTTTGTTCTGCACGGCGAGCGCGATCGGAAGAATCAGTTCTGAAGCGGTCGGCGCGACGACGACACCACCGATGACCACCCCTGTGGCCGGGCGGCAGAAGATCTTCACGAAGCCGCGACGCAGCCCGCTCATCTTCGCGCGAGGGTTCGTCGCCAGCGGCAGCATGACGGTCCGCGCGGGATATTCGCCGCTGTCGATCGCCTTCTGCGAGACGCCGACGGTCGCGATCTCGGGACGTGTGAAGATCGCGGACGCAACGGTTTTCAGCTTGATGGGGCTGACACCCTCGCCGAGCGAGTGATACATCGCGATGCGGCCCTGCATGGCGGCGACCGACGCGAGCGGTAGCAGGCCGGTGCAGTCACCCGCCGCGTAGATGCCGGCGACCGAGGTGCGGGAGACGCGATCGACGGTGATGTAACCGCCGCGATCGACTTCCACCCCTGCGCGGTCGAGCCCGAGGTCGCCGGTGTTCGGCACGGAACCGACTGTCATCAGGACGTGTGAGCCGGTGACCGTGCGTCCGTCGGCCAGGTGCGCGGTCACCGAATCCCCGTGCCGCTCCACCTTGTCGGCGCGGGCGTGCTTGATGAGCTCCACACCACGTTCGGCCAGTGCGTCCTCGAGGACGAGCGCGGCGTCCTCGTCCTCGCCGGGCAGAACGCGGTCGCGACTCGAGACCAACGTCACCTTCACGCCGAGTTCGGTGTAGGCGTGGACGAATTCGGCACCGGTCACGCCGGAACCGATGACGACGAGGTGTTCGGGCAGTTCTTCCAGGTCGTAGAGCTGGCGCCAGTTGAGGATTCGCTCGCCGTCGGGCCGGGCATCCGGGAGCACGCGCGGTGAGGCGCCAGTCGCGATGAGCACGACATCGCCCTCGAAACGCTCGGTGCTGCCGTCGTCGAGTGTTGCGACGACGCCGTGGGTGGAGACGCCGATCTGCCGTTCGTCGAGCTGCGCCCGACCGGAGACGAGTTTGACACCCTCACTGATCAGTCGCGAGCGGATGTCGGACGACTGCGCGAACGCCAGATCGCGCACCCGCTGATGGATCTGCGGAAGCGTGACCAGGGCATCATCGGTACGGATGTTGATGCCGAGATCGACGGCCTTGCGCACCTCGGTGCGAATACCGCTCGACGCGATGAACGTCTTGGAGGGCACGCAGTCCCACAGCACGCACGCGCCGCCGACGCCGTCGGAGTCGATCACCGTGATGTCGGCGCCATACGCGGCCGCAGCCAACGCTGCCTCGTAGCCGGCCGGGCCGCCGCCGATGATCACGATCTTGGTCACGTCCACCACTCCTGTCGTCGTCGCCGGCGCGGTACGGATGGGCTGCTCGCGCGCCGGATGTCGCCTACCAACCTAGTCCCCCGGCGGGCGGTCGTCGCACCCTCGGGGGAGGCCCAGCTTTCGCGCCGCGCGCGGAGCATCTAGGCTTTCGCCCGTGCCGATATACGCCGCCTACGGGTCGAACATGCATCCCGAGCAGATGGCTGAGCGTGCACCGCACTCCCCGATGTCGGGAACCGGGTGGCTGCACGGTTGGCGTCTCACGTTCGGGGGCGGCGACATCGGCTGGGAAGGCTCGCTCGCCACCGTCACCGAGGACCGCGACGACCCCGATTCCAAGGTCTTCGTCGTCCTGTATGACGTCACCAGCGAGGACGAGGAGAATCTCGACCGCTGGGAGGGTTCCGAGCTCGGCATCCACGTGAAGCTGCGGGTTCGCATCGACACGGCCGACGGCCCGGTCCTTGCCTGGCTGTACGTCCTGGACGCCTATGAGGGCGGACTCCCCTCGGCCCGCTACCTGGGCGTGATGGCCGAGGCAGCGGAGATAGCCGGGGCGCCTGCCGAGTATGTGCAGGAACTTCGGTTGCGCGAATCACGCAACGTCGGGCCCGGGCCGGGGCCCGTCGAACCCTGACCCGGGAGCCTCACACCTCGCCGAGAGCGACCCCCGCCAACGTGCGGACGCCGACCTCGAGCGCACGCTCGTCGAGGTCGAAGTTGGGTTGATGCAGGTCCACGTGCGGACCGATCCCGTCCCACACCCCGAGGCGACCCATCGCTCCGGGCACATGCTCGAGGTACCAGGAGAAGTCCTCGCCACCGGGTGACTGCGGGGTGTCGGCGACCGCGTTCGGCCCGATCTCGGCGACGGCAGCACGCAGCATGCCGACGGCCGTCTCGTCGTTGACGACCGGAGGGACGCCCCGGAAGTACGAGAGGTCGTAGCGCACGCCGAGAGGTGCCAGGAGTTCACCGATCACGCTGCGGACCAGAGGCTCGAGCTCGGACCACATGGCGTGGTCGCCGGTGCGGACCGTTCCGAGCAGCCGACCTTCCTGTGGGATCGCGTTGGGTGCGCTCCCGGCATGTGCGGCACCCCACACCATGACCGTCCCCGACCGTGGGTCAATGCGGCGCGACAGGATGCCAGGCAGGCCGGTGATGACGGTCCCCATCGCGTACACAAGGTCTCCGGTGAGGTGCGGACGCGATGTGTGGCCACCGGCCGAGTGCAACTGCAGGTCGATGTGATCTGCCGCCGACGTCAGTGCCCCGGAGCGCAGTCCGACCGATCCGACCGGCAGTTTGGGGTCGCAGTGCAGCGCGAAGATCCGGCTGACCCCGTTCATCACCCCGGCCGCAACGGCATCGAGCGCGCCGCCCGGCATGACCTCCTCGGCCGGCTGGAAGATCAGTCGAACACCGACGGGCAGTTCGTCGAGAGATGCCAGCAACTTGGCGACACCCATGAGGATCGCCGTGTGTGCGTCGTGACCGCAGGAATGGGACACACCTTCGACAGTCGAGCTGAACGCCAACCCGGTGTGCTCGGTGATCGGCAGCGCGTCCATGTCGGCGCGCAACGCGATCCGTGGCTTGTCGCCCGGACCGATGTCGCAGACGACGCCCGTACCCAGCGGCAGCCGTCGAGGTTCCAGCCCGGCACTGGTGAGTTCGACCATCACCAGCTCGGTCGTGTTGACCTCCTGGCGTGACAGCTCGGGATGAGCATGGATCTGTCGGCGCCACTGCACCACGTCCTGCCCGTTCGCCGCCCACCACGCGCCAATGACGTCGCGCGAAGCCACCGAGTGGATACCGGATTCGCTCACAGCCATCGCGCCACCATCACAGCACCGACGGGGGTGTGGTGATCTGCAGATCCTCGAGCAGCGGACGCCGCAGTCCTCGCTTGATCTGTCCCAGGTTCTGCCCTGCCAGCGGGGCGCGCTCGGCTGCGAGCTCGCGTGCACGACTGAGCAGCTGGTCGACGTCGACAGCCTCTTCGACGATGCCCGCCGCCTTGGCATCGGCACCGCCGTAGCGCTTCGACGTCAGCATCCCCTCGGTGGCGGTCGCGTCGGTGAGACGCGTCCGCAGCAGGGTGCTCATGCCACGGGTGAAGGGCATGCCGAGCGCGGCCTCGGGCAACGACCAGAATCCCCGCTCGGTGCGCATCAGTCGGACGTCGGCGCACAGGGCCAGCATGGCGCCCGCACCGAAGGCATGGCCGTTGATCGCGGCGACCGTCGGGACGGGCAGGGTGAGCAGTTTGACGTAGAGCTCGTGCACGCGATCGAGGTAGCGCGGCAGTCCACTCGCATTCGCCGCGATGTAGTCGGTGTCGAGCCCGTTGGTGAAGAACTTGCCGGTGGCCGTGATCACCAGTGGTTTGGTCGGCTCCGCGGCGATCTGATCGAGGTACTCCCCGACTGTCGCCATCCATTCGATCCGAAACCGGTTGTCCGGATTGGACTCGTCGAGTTCGACACCCTCTGCGCCCAGGTAGAGCTCGGTGACATCGCCCGCAGAACTGAGAAACGGCATGTAGCGACCTTATCGCCGGGCATTACTGTTGGGCCCATGGACCCCACTGCCGATGCCGACGCCGCTGCGATCGCAGCCGCCGCGACGATCGCCGCCGAGACCGATTGCACCGCGCACGACGTCGCAGTGGTCCTCGGGTCGGGCTGGGCACCGGCGGCCGAGGCGTTCGGGACTCCCGTCGCCAGCGTGCCGATGGCAGATCTACCGGGCTTCACACCGCCGAAGGCCGCAGGTCACGGCGGTGTCGCGCATTCGGTTCGCATCGGCGATCGGCGGGTGCTCATCCTGCTCGGACGCATCCACGCCTACGAGGGGCACCACCTGTCACGCGTCGTCCACCCCGTCCGGACCGCGGCGGCCGCCGGTGCGCACACGATCATCCTGACCAATGCAGCCGGCGGACTACGCCAGGACATGTCCGTCGGGCAGCCCGTCCTGATCAGCGATCACCTCAATCTGACGGCGCGGTCACCCCTGGTCGGTGCCCAGTTCGTCGACCTCGTCGACGCATACTCCCCCGCTCTGCGCGACCTCGCTCGCACCATCGATCCGACGCTGGCCGACGGCGTCTACGCCGGCCTGCCCGGTCCCCATTACGAGACGCCCGCAGAGATCCGGATGTTGCGCACCCTCGGGGCGGATCTCGTCGGGATGTCGACGGTGCACGAGACCATCGCCGCCCGAGCCGCCGGTCTGAGAGTGCTCGGTATGTCGTTGGTCACCAACCTCGCCGCCGGGATGACCGGCGAACCGCTGAGCCACACGGAGGTCCTCGAGGTGGGCCGCGCATCGGCACGTCGCATGGGCGAGTTGCTCGCGTCCATCATCGGTCGGCTCTGACAATGCCGGTGATCGAACCCGACGACTGGATCGCCGGCGATCCTGACCCGCACACCCGGCGCGAGCTGGCCGCGCTCGGACACGACGACCTTGCCGAACGCATCTCCGACACTCTGCATTTCGGTACCGCCGGCCTGCGGGGACCGGTGCGGGCGGGCCCCAACGGCATGAACGTGGCCGTCGTCATCCGGGCCACCGAGAGTCTCGGACGCTGGCTCATCGACCGGGGTCACACCGGCGCCACGGTCGTCGTCGGCCGGGATGCGCGTCACGGGTCACGCGAGTTCGCCACGGCCACAGCCGAAGTCCTCGCCGCGCAGGGTTTCGACGTCGTGGTACTCCCGGGCGCATCTCCCACCCCGCTGGTCGCCTTCGCGTGCCGCGACCTCGAAGCCGCGGCGGCCGTCACCGTGACCGCGTCGCACAATCCGCCCGCCGACAACGGTTACAAGGTGTACCTGACCGGCGGCGCGCAGCTCATCCCACCGGCCGATGCGGAGATCGAGTCGCTGATCGTCGCCGCGCCACCCGCGAACACGATTCCGCGACAACCGGTGTCGTCGGACTGGCGGGCATCGTTGAACACCCGCCGCTATCTGGACCGACTGGACCGACGGTTCGGACGCGTCGGTCGATCCCCCGTCCGTATCGCCCTCACCGCGATGCACGGCGTCGGCGGGGCGACCGCGCTGACCGCGTTGCGCCGCGCCGGGTTCGACGACGTGCACGTCGTCGCGGAGCAGTTCGCCCCGGATCCCGACTTCCCGACGGTGCGCTTCCCCAACCCCGAGGAGCCCGGCGCCTCCGATCGGCTGCTCGCCCTCGCCGACGACGTGGACGCCGATCTGGCCATCGCCCTCGACCCCGACGCCGACCGATGCGCGATCGGCACGCGCGTGCACGGCCACTGGCGCATGCTGACCGGCGACGAGACAGGCGCGCTCCTCGGACGACAACTGCTCGCGACCACCGATCTGGCGGATCCCGTCGTCGCCTCCACGATCGTCTCCGGATCGTTGTTGGCGAAGGTCGCCGGCTCGATGGGTGCGCGATACGTGACCACCCTGACCGGATTCAAATGGCTTGTCCGCGCGGGCGAACCGCTGCTGTACGCCTACGAGGAAGCTATCGGACACTGCGTCGACCCGGACGCGGTGCGCGACAAGGACGGCATCGCCGCCGCCGTGGTCGCAGCCCGCCTGTGTCACGAACGTCGTTGCGCCGGTGACGATCTCTCCGGCGCGCTCGACGAGCTCGCCGTCGAACACGGCGTGCACGTGACCACGCAGCGCTCGGTCAGGGTCACCGACCTCGACGAGATCACCGACCTGATGTCGCAGCTACGGCGGACACCGCCGACCGCGCTCGCCGACATCCCCGTCCGGACCGACGATTTCGCCACCCGCGACGACTCGCTGCGGACCGATGCCCTGCGGATGACCGGTACGTCGACCGACGGCGTGGCGATCCGGGTGATGGCGCGGCCCTCGGGCACCGAGCCGAAACTGAAGTACTACATCGAGGTCGTTGCATCGGCTGCGGCAGCGGACATTCCGGACATCACTCGATGGCTGCGAGAGATCGCGGACCGAGTCGCCGACGACCTCCCCGCAGATGCTGGATACGGTGATCAGCGTGCACACGGCTTCTGATCCGATCCTCGACGCCACCGACCTCGACGTCGTCCGCAACGGACGTGCCCTGCTCCACAAGGTGAGCCTGCGCGTCCAGCCCGGTGAGCACTGGGCGCTGCTGGGCCCCAACGGAGCGGGCAAGTCGACCCTGATGACGATCCTGGGGGCGCGGGGACATCCGACGACGGGAACGGTCGATGTGCTGGGCAAGCGGCTGGGTCGGGTGGACATGCGCGAACTGCGCACCCACATCGGGCATGTCGATCCGCGCTGGCGCATCGACGTCCCGTTGACCGCCCACGAGGTGGTGCTGACGGGTCTCACCAACACTCCCGAACTCGACCGGCGCCACACCTACACCGCCGACGAACACCGGCACGCCGACGACCTGCTCGAACTCCTCGGCATGACGGCGCGACGGGACTCGGTGTGGCCGGTGATGAGCCAGGGCGAGCGCGGCCGCACCCTGATCGCGCGTGCACTGATGCCCCGACCCGCTCTCCTGCTGCTCGACGAACCTGCCACCGGACTCGACCTGGCCGCACGCGAGAAGCTCCTCACCGGCATCGACCAATTGCGTTCGGAGGTGCCCGATCTCGCGAGCGTGCTGGTCACCCATCATCTCGAGGATCTGCCCACGAGCACGAGTCACGCCATGCTGCTGCGCGACGGTGAGGCGATCGCGGCGGGTCTTGTCGACGACGCACTCACCTCCGAGACCATCAGCGCATGCTTTGATCACGCCGTGGTCGTGCGGCGGTCGGATGGACGCTGGGCGGCCGTCGCGGCCTGAGCGTTCGAGGTGATCAGCGGGGACCGAACTGGCGGTCCCCGGCATCGCCGAGGCCCGGCACGATGTAGGCGACATCGTTGAGTCCCTCGTCGACCGCTGCCACCACGAGCCGCACGGGATGGCCCGACGAGTCGAGTGCGGCGACCCCCTCTGGCGCGGCGACCACGCAGACCGCGGTGATGTCGGTGGCCTTGCGTGCCATGAGCAGCTCGATGGTGTGCAGCATCGACCCGCCGGTCGCCAGCATCGGATCGAGGACGAACACCGGCAACCCGGACAGATCGTCGGGCAGCGACTCCAGGTACGGCACGGGCCGTGCGGTGGACTCGTCACGCGCGACGCCGACGAACCCGACGTGCGCCTCGGGCACCATCGCGTGCGCCTGCTCGACCATCCCCAGCCCGGCACGTAACACCGGGACCAACAGCGGCGGTGTCGCGAGCCGCGACCCGTCGACGGCGGTCAGCGGTGTCTCGATCGGCACCGTCTCGCTCGGGGCCCCGGCCAGCGCCTCGTACACGAGCATCTGCGTGAGATCCGAGAGGGCCGCACGGAACCCTGCGTTGTCGGTGCGCTTGTCGCGCATCGTGGTGAGGCGAGCGGCCGCCAGCGGATGATCGACGATCTGTACCTGCATGGGAATCACCCTAAGTGGAACCAGACGCGTCGGTCGGGCGTCAGAGATACATGACCGAGGTAACCGCCCACTCCCCCGCGCTGTCCACCTATGCGCGCGCCCAGCACGCCGCCGCGGACGAACTCCGCGCCCAGGCCGCCCACCGCCGAGGTGAGGTCGGCGAGCTCACACCGACCTTCGGCGTCATCGGCGCCGACTTCCTGGCCGCCACCGCGTTCGTCCTCGACGGTCGCTCACGACGACTCGACACCGTCGCCGGAAGTCATGCCGACCAGGCGGACGCCACTCGCGCGGCCGACGCCCGCTACACCGAGTCCGACGACGCCGGCGCCGCCGCGTTGCGCTCGTCGGTGCCCGACCGGGAGCTGTCACTCTGATGCTGACGATCGACATCCTCATCGCACCGTTGCGCATCATGATCACCGCCCTCGGGACCGGTGTCCTGCCGCCGGACAACCCGGCCGACCGCCTGCGCACGTCGACTTCGCAGCTCGACCAGATCCGGCAGACGTCGTCGGCGGCGACCGATCGGGTCGCCGCGCAGTGGCGCGGCACCGGTGCCGACGCGGCCGTCCGGGCCGCCGGCCGAGACCGCGACACGGTCGCCGATGTCGGCGACGACAGCGCCGAGATCGCGACGCTGATCGAGCAGGCGGGGACCAAAGTCAAGCTGGCCGCCGACCAGCTCGGCGCGCTCATCGACTCGTTCGAACGAATCGCCGCGGCACTCGGACCGACCTTGTTCACGCCGCACGGGATCTCGATGATCCTGCCCATCGCGCTCGACCACGTCGGCCGCGGCATGCAGATCGTCGCGCGCACCCAGAGCGACCTGCGGGCCGACACCGATCGCATGGTGAGCCTCGGGCGCACCGAGGCGCCCGCCGAGGTCTCGCGACTGTCGCGGGAACCAGTCGCCGGCGGGATCCCCGTCAGGCTGCCGGACGGATCGGTCGCCTACGCCCCGAACGAGCGGGCGGCCAAGGCGGTCGAGGCTGCGCTCAGCCAGCGCGGGGTGCCCTATGTCTGGGGTGGCACGACGCCGGAAGGATTCGACTGCAGCGGGTTCACCCAGTGGTCCTATCGCCAGGCCGGCCTGGAACTCCCGCGGCTGGCGCAGGACCAGGACACCGCGGGGGTCCAGGTGAGTCAGGGAGACCTGATGCCCGGCGATCTCGCCGTGTGGGACGGGCACGTGGCGATGTACATCGGGAACGACCAGCTCGTGGAGGCCGGGAACCCGGTCCAGACCTCGCCGCTGCGCACCACCAATGCGGGTCAGGGCTTTCAGGGATTCTTCCGCCCACGATGAGGCCGCAGCCCGATCCCACGGCGTTCACCGTCTGGTCGCGGGGCCGCCACCCGAGTTCACAGATCCGATCAGTACGCTGTGTCCTCATGGCCGGAGACATCGTCCCCATCGAGCTCGGACTCACCGACGGAAACATCTTCACCCTCTGGGCACCCCGGTGGCGTGAGGGCGACGACGAGTGGGAGGCATTCCTCGGCCTCGACGAGGATCTGTACGGCTTCCCCGGGGTGGCCGAGCTGGCGGCGTTCATCCGCAACGACGACGACAACGATCTCGTGGAACATCCGGCATGGGAGACCGTCGTCGGGCTGCAAGCCGACGAACTCGTGCCGGACGATCGCCACTCCTACGACCTCGTCGGGGTGCCGGAACTCGCCGCCGAGGACCCGTCGCCCGAGGTCATCGCCGAACTCGAGGACGCACTCGAGATCGTGCGCATCCTCGGTGAGGTCTGCGAACTCACGGTCATCACGAAGTTCTTCAACGGCAATCCCATCCTCGGAGCGGTCACCACCGGCACCCGGAACTTCGTCGGACGCGAGGGTGTCGACCTGTGGGTGCGCATCGGGCGACTGATCGCCAAGCACTGGGACGACGTGATCGACGCGATCGACGACGTGATCACCACGCCGAAGGTGGACGCCAAAGCAGTCGAGACCGCCGAGGCCGAACTCGAGGCCGCTGCGTCCGCCGAGGACGAGGACGAACCCGCCGACGACGACCTCGAGCTCGTCGATGGTGCGGTCGCGGCGACGGCCGAGGACGAGTCCGACGACACCGATGATTCAGACGATGACGACGACGATGACGTCGAGGACGAGGTCGACGACGACGACTTCTGGGCCGGCGTCGGCATCGATCCCATCAGGATCGTCACCAGCGACGGCGAATACCTGTCGCTGCGTTGCTATCTCGGCGACGATCCGGTCTTCCTCGGGAACAACGGGAAGATCTTCGTGTTCGGCTCGCCGCGATCGCTGAGCCGGTTCCTCGCCGACGACGACGATCACGACCTCGCCGACCTCTCGACGTTCGAGGAGGTGCGCACCGGCGCCACCGACGGCTCACTCGAGTTCGACGTCATCGACGACAACGTCTACGTCCTGCCGGGTCTGGTCGACGACATCGCCGACGGTCCCCGCCGGATGGACCGCAACCAGCTCGACCTCGCCGTCGAATTGCTCACCGACGCCGCCGACTACGCCGACGACGACTCGGTCAACGAGGCACTCGGATCGACCACGCCGCTCGGGTGGTTCGTGGATTACGCGATCAATCCCGATCCCAAGCGCATGGCACCGAGTCCGCCGTTCGAGAACGAGTCCGAGGCCTGGCGCGCGCTCGTCCACGACTTCGAGGCTCGGCTGGTCAAGAAGTCCTGACGCGTCAGCCGAGCAACACCGCGTAACCGGGTTTGATGACGTCGTCGATCAGGGCGAGCCGTTCGTCGAAGTGGATGAAGGCCGACTTCATGGCGTTGACGGTGAACCGTTCGAAGTCGGCCCAGCCATAGCCGAACTGCTGGGCGAGCCGGTAGAACTCCTTGCTCATCGTCGTGTCGCTCATCAGCCGGTTGTCGGTGTTGACGGTGACCCGGAAGCGCAGTCGCGCCAACACGTTGAACGGGTGCTCGGCGATCGACGCGACCGCCCCCGTCTGCACGTTCGAGCTCGGGCAGAGCTCGAGCGGAATCCTGTTGTCGCGCACGAGGTCGGCGATCTGGCCGAGTTCGGCACCCGCGAAGCTCTCCGCCGCGAGATCGGCACCCTCCGGCAGGGTGATGTCGTCGATGACGCGCACGCCGTGGCCGAGTCGGTCGGTACCGCAGAATGCGAGCGCCTCGTGGATCGACGGCAGACCGAACGCCTCCCCCGCGTGAATCGTGAAGTGCGCGTTGTTCGCCCGCATGAACTCGAAGGCATCGAGGTGCCGGGTCGGCGGATGCCCCGCCTCTGCGCCGGCGATGTCGAAGCCGACGACACCCTCGTCGCGATAGCGGACCGCCAACTCGGCGATCTCCCGCGACCGGGCGGCGTGCCGCATCGCGGTGACCAGGCACCGCACGATGATCGGGCGCCCCTGCGCCCGAGCCTGCGCCTCACCTTCGGCGAATCCCGCGAGCACGGCCTCGACCACCTCGTCGAGTGTCAGTCCGCGCGCGAGATGCTGCTCGGGTGCATAACGGATCTCGGCGTACACGACGCCGTCCGCGGCGAGATCCTCGACGCATTCGCGCGCGACCCGCGCGAGGGCCGAGGGAGTCTGCATGACGGCGACGGTGTGCGCGAAGGTCTCCAGATAGCGCTCGAGCGATCCGCTGTCGGCGGCGTCGCGAAACCATCGGGCGAGTGACTCCGCGTCGTCGGCAGGCAACTCCGAATACCCGACCTCGCGGGCGAGTTCGAGGATCGTCGCGGGCCGAAGGCCACCGTCGAGGTGATCGTGCAGCAGCACCTTGGGCGCGAGCCTGATGTTCGGCAGGTCGAGGGGTCGGCCGGGCGCGGGTGTGACAGTCGTCGTCATGCTCAGACGGTAACGCGATCGGTGATCAGCGGCGCGCGCTCGCACCGCGCGTCACCGAGCGAGACCGCGGAGGCCAGCGCGGCGCGTGCCGCGACGAAGCGCTCGGGTGTCCGGGTGTGCAGGGTGAACAACGCATCGCCGGCGCGCACCCGATCTCCGGGCTTCGCATGCATCGTGATCCCCGCCTCGGCCTGCACGGCCTCACCCGGCACGGCACGGCCCGCGCCCAGACGCCACGCGCCGAGACCGACGGCCATCGCATCCAGTCCGACCATCACCCCATCGCCGTCCGCGACGACGGTGTCGGAGTGCGGCGCACGCGGCAGCGGCGCGTCCGGATCACCGCCCTGCGCGCGGATCATCGCCCTCCACGTGTCCATCGCCTGCCCTCCGGCGAGATGGTCGGCGGGATCGACATCGCCGAGTCCCGCGGCGTCGAGCATCTCCCGGGCCAGCGCCAGAGTCAGTTCGACCACGTCCTCGGGTCCGCCGCCGGCCAGGACCTCCACCGATTCCGCGACCTCGAGCGCATTGCCCGCGGTGAGACCGAGCGGAACGTTCATGTCGGTGAGCAGCGCGCGCGTCCGCACACCGGCGGCCTCGCCCAGAGCGACCATCGTCTCGGCGAGCTCGCGGCTCTCCGCTTCCGACTTCAGAAACGCACCGCTCCCGAACTTCACGTCGAGGACCAGTGCGCCGGTACCCTCCGCGATCTTCTTCGACATGATCGAACTCGCCAGCAGCGGTATCGACTCCACGGTTCCGGTGACATCACGCAGCGCGTAGAGCCGACGATCCGCCGGCGCCAGATCGCCTCCCGCGGCGCAGATGACCGCACCCACCTTCTCCAGCTGCGCGGCCATCTCGTCCGGTCCGACCTCGGCGCGCCACCCCGGGATGGACTCGAGTTTGTCGAGAGTGCCCCCGGTGTGCCCGAGGCCGCGTCCGGAGAGTTGGGGTACCGCGACGCCGTAGGACGCGACGAGCGGGGCGAGCGGCAAGGTGATCTTGTCCCCGACACCACCTGTCGAGTGCTTGTCGACGGTGATCATCGGCCGCCCGTCGCGCCGCAGTCCGGAGAAATCCATCCGACGCCCGCTGTCGATCATCGCCTGGGTCCAGCGAGCGATCTCCCGACGGGTCATGCCCCGGAGGACGATCGCCATGAGCAGGGCCGACATCTGCTCATCCGCGACATGACCGGCCGCGCGTGCGTAGCGATCCACCACCCAGTCGATCTGTGCGTCGCTCAGTTCGCCGCCGTCGCGTTTGGTGCGGATGACACCGATCGTGTCGATGATCTCCGCATCGGTGTCCGTGTCGGATGAGCTCATCGGGTCGCCTCCAGGTCGTCGGGACCGAACGCATCGGGCAGCAGCGCGGCGAGGGTCGTCGGCGCCGATCGATGGTCGACCGCCAACCCGCTCCCGCCGTGCTCGAGCAGGACCTGTCGGCATCGACCGCACGGCATCAGCACCTCACCGCGGGCATCGCAGACCGACACCGCGACGAGCCGACCTCCGCCCGTTCCGACGAGATGAGCGACGAGTGCGACCTCCGCGCAGATGCCGAGTCCGTATGAGACATTTTCCACATTGCAACCCACGACGACCCGTCCGTCGTCGAGCAGGCCCGCGGCGCCCACCGGAAACCCGGAGTAGGGCGCGTAGGCTCGCGCGATCATCGATTGTGCGTTGTCGCGCAACAGATTCCAGTTGATTTCGGCGCTCACGGAGAGCTCCTCCCCATCGGTACGGGCGAGCAGGATGTGACATCCCTTACCATCACAAAACTTGGTAAGGCAAACCTAAGTCGAGATCACTTGTCGCCCAGATCGGTTCGGGCAATTTACTGAGAGGCTCAGCATAGGTTTAAAGTCTCTTCCATGGGTCCACGGCCGAGCCTGATAATGCCGACTCGGCACATCCATCGACGCTGTTGGAGGCCAATTTCCTGATGAGCACCCCGACCGAGGTAGCACCCGAGCCGGTGCGCAAACGCTCCCTGTATCGCGGCGACCCAGGCATGTGGTCGTGGGTGCTCCACCGCATCACCGGTGTCACCATCTTCTTCTTCCTCTTCGTCCACGTGCTGGACACCGCGGTCATCCGGATCGACCCGAACAAGTATTCGGAGATCATCGAGACCTACAAGACGCCCATCATCGGCTTGATGGAGATCGCCCTCGTCGCCTGCGTGCTCTACCACGCTCTGAACGGTGTGCGGATCATCCTCGTCGACTTCTGGTCCAAGGGTCCCAAGTACCAGCGACAGATGCTGTGGGTGATCCTCACCATCTTCGTGGTCGTGTTCGGCGCGGCGGCGATCCGTCTGCTGCAGATCCTGATCACCCACTCGTTCTAGGAGGCACCTGATGACTGCATCGCAAGCAACTCCGGGTGTCGCCAAGACCCTGGGTACCCAGCACGACCGCCCGGCCAGCCTGGACAACCCGCGCTCGCCCCGCATGCGTAAAGGCGGCAACTTCGAGAAGTACGCATGGCTGTTCATGCGCTTCTCCGGTCTGGCACTGATCATCCTGACCATCGGCCACATGTTCATCATGCTGGCGTGGGACGACGGCGTGCACCGCATCGACGCCTCCTTCGTGGCGGCGCGCTGGCGTGAACCCTTCTGGCAGATCTGGGATCTCTCCATGCTGTGGCTCGCCCAGCTGCACGGCGGCAACGGCGTGCGCACGGTCATCGCCGACTACTCCCGCAAGGACTCCACGCGGTTCTGGCTCAACGTCCTGCTGGGCATCTCGATGATCTTGGTGCTGGTCCTGGGTACGTACGCACTGCTGACCTTCGACGTGAACAGCGTCGGCTAGAGGAGATAGACGAACTCATGCAGGAACATCGCTATGACGTGGTCATCGTGGGCGCCGGCGGCGCCGGGATGCGCGCGGCCATCGAGTCCGCACCCCGCGCACGGACCGCGGTACTGACCAAGCTCTACCCCACCCGCAGCCACACCGGCGCGGCTCAGGGCGGCATGTGCGCGGCGTTGGCCAACGTCGAAGAGGACAACTGGGAGTGGCACACCTTCGACACCGTCAAGGGCGGTGACTACCTGGCCGACCAGGATGCCGTCGAGATCATGGCCAAGGAGGCCATCGACGCGGTCCTCGACCTCGAGAAGATGGGTCTGCCGTTCAACCGGACCCCCGAGGGCAAGATCGATCAGCGTCGCTTCGGCGGGCACACCCGAGATCACGGCAAGTCGCCGGTCCGCCGGGCCTGTTACGCCGCCGACCGCACCGGCCACATGATCCTGCAGACGCTGTATCAGAACTGCGTGAAGCACGACGTCGAGTTCTTCAACGAGTTCTACGCGCTCGACATCTGCCTCGGTGAGAACTCCGACGGCGAGATGGTCGCGACGGGAGTTGTCGCCTACGAACTCGCCACCGGCGAGATCCACGTGTTCCACGCCAAGTCGATCGTCTTCGCGACCGGCGGTTCGGGACGTATGTACAAGACCACGTCGAATGCGCACACCCTGACCGGTGACGGCATGGGCATCGTCTTCCGTAAGGGACTTCCCTTGGAGGACATGGAGTTCCACCAGTTCCACCCGACCGGCCTGGCCGGCCTCGGCATCCTCATCTCCGAGGCCGTGCGTGGTGAGGGCGGCATCCTGCGCAACGTCGACGGCGAACGGTTCATGGAGCGCTATGCGCCCACCATCAAGGACCTCGCCCCCCGCGACATCGTCGCCCGGTCGATGGTGCTCGAGGTGCTCGAGGGTCGCGGCGCCGGACCCAACAAGGACTACGTCTACATCGACGTGACCCACCTCGGCGAGGACGTCCTCAACGAGAAACTCCCCGACATCACCGAGTTCGCCCGTACCTATCTCGGCGTCGATCCGGTCACCGAGTACGTGCCGGTCTACCCGACCTGCCACTACGTGATGGGCGGCATCCCGACCAACATCGAGGGCCAGGTCCTCCGCGACAACGACACCGTCGTGCACGGGCTGTACGCCGCCGGCGAGTGCGCCTGCGTGTCGGTGCACGGCGCCAACCGTCTGGGCACGAACTCGCTGCTCGACATCAACGTCTTCGGCCGACGCGCCGGCATCGCCGCCGCCGAGTACGCCACGTCGGCCGAGTTCGTCGAACTGCCGGAGCAGCCGACCGAGATGGTCGACGCGTGGATCGAGACGATGCTCTCCGATCACGGCCACGAGCGGGTCGCCGACATCCGGACCGAACTGCAGGCGACGATGGACAACAACGCCTCGGTGTTCCGCACCGAGGAGACCCTCAAGCAGGCACTCACCGACGTGCACGCGCTCAAGGAGCGCTACGACCACGTGCGGGTGCACGACAAGGGCAAGCGGTTCAACAGCGATCTGCTCGAGGCGATCGAACTCGGCTTCCTGCTGGAGATGGCGGAGGTCACCGTCGTCGGCGCGCTGAATCGCAAGGAATCGCGGGGCGGTCACGCACGCGAGGACTACCCCGACCGCGACGACGTCAACTACATGCGGCACACGATGGCCTACAAGAAGGGCACCGGCCTTCTCTCGGACATCGAGCTGGACTACAAGCCCGTGGTGCAGACCCGCTATGAGCCGATGGAGCGTAAGTACTGATGACAGCGATCATGGACAACCCGGCACCGGCCTCCGACGAACCGCCATTGCCCCCGGTACCCGACGAGGCCACCATGGTGACCTTGAAGATCTACCGGTTCAACCCGGAGAATCCCGACGCCCAGGGTTTCGAGAGCTTCCGTGTGCCGGCCCTGCCGACCGATCGTCTGCTTAACCTGCTGCTGTATGTGAAGGGCTACCTCGACGGCACGCTCACCTTCCGGCGCAGCTGCGCCCACGGTGTCTGCGGTTCGGACGCGATGCGCATCAACGGCGTCAATCGCCTGGCGTGCAAGCTGCTGATGAAGGACATGCTCCCGAAGGACAAGTCCAAGGAGATCACCATCACCATCGAGCCCATCAAGGGGCTTCCGGTGGAGAAGGATCTCGTGGTCGACATGGAACCCTTCTTCGACGCCTACCGCGCCATCAAGCCGTTCCTGATCACCAGCGGCAACGAGCCGACGCGTGAGCGCATCCAGAGTCAGCACGACCGCGCCCGCTTCGACGACACCACCAAGTGCATCCTCTGCGCCTGCTGCACGACGAGCTGTCCGGTGTTCTGGAACGAGGGCAGTTACTTCGGCCCGGCCGCCATCGTGAACGCACACCGCTTCATCTTCGACAGTCGTGACGAGGGCGCCATCGAGCGCCTCGACATCCTCAACGACGTCGACGGCGTCTGGCGGTGCCGGACCACGTTCAACTGCACCGACGCCTGCCCCCGTGGCATCCAGGTGACCCAGGCGATCCAAGAGGTCAAGCGCGCCCTGATGTTCTCGCGCTGACAACCGCGTCGCACACGCGACCCGCAGATCTTCTCTCTGCAGCCCACGACACCGCCTCTCCCACCCGGGAGGGGCGGTGTCGGCGTTGACGAGGATTCGGGTGTCCGCGCATGGAACCGGAACGCGCACCGATGCGTCCAAAGAACATGACCCGTACACGTCTCGTCGTCGCCGGCCTCATCCTGATCCTCGGCGTCGGCACGCCGCTCGCTCATCCGGCCCAGGCCGGTCCCCGCTACCCCGGCACCGGTGACCGCATCACCGTCGTCCTCACCTCCGATCGTCAGTACAACAGTGCGGTCGCCTGGTACGACGCACACAACCGGATGCGGCGACAGAGCGACGTGCCGCTGAACCGCTTCGACAAGCGCACCGGACTCTGGTCGGGTTCACTCGTCTACACGAGCCGCGTGCGACATCAGAAGATCGACACCGTCCTGCAGTCCGACGGCCGTTTCGCCCGGTGCGCGGTGTGGATCAACAAGACAAAGGTCCGTGAGAAGACGGCACGCGGGCCGCGGTATGCCACTGCCTACTGCCACTAGACGACCGAATCCGTCGAAAATCGGCCGCTTTCCCATCAATTTCCTTCCTTGGCGCGCGAACGCGTTGCGGAAATCGTAATCTGATCCCACCTTGTTCCATGAGTGGGAGTCAGAATGGTCGAAACCACACACGCCGAGATCCACGCGGGTGAGAAGGGACTGCGGGCCGGTTCCATCGGGCTGCTGGGCAACGTCATCATCGGGTTGTCGGCGGTCGCGCCGGCCTACAGCCTCGCGGCGACCCTCGGGTATGTGGTCGCGGCCGTCCACATGAAGGCTCCGGCGATGTTCGTGCTGGCCTTCATCCCGATGCTCCTCGTGGCCTTCGCCTATCGCGAGCTCTCCCGCGACACCCCGGACTGCGGGACCACGTTCACCTGGGGGACGAAGGCCTTCGGCCCCTGGATCGGGTGGATAGGCGGCTGGGGCCTGGCGGTCTCGGCCATCATCGTGCTGGCCAACGTTGCCGAGATCGCGGCCGTCTACCTACTCAAGTTCCTGGGCCTGGACTCACTGGCGGACACGCTGTGGGTCAAAGTCCTTCTGGGCTGCCTCTTCATTGCGGTGATGACGTGGATCAGTATCCGCGGCATCGTGATCAGCGAACGCATGCAGGCGGTGCTGATGTTCGTGCAGTTCGCGGTGCTCATTCTCGCCAGCGTCATCGCGCTGGTGAAGGTCGGCCTCGACAAGGCGGGCCCACAGGCGATCTCGCCCGAGATCAGTTGGCTGTGGCCCGGCGGTCTCAGTCAGTCCGAGATCGCCGCGGCGGTGATCCTGTGCATCTTCATCTATTGGGGCTGGGACGCGTGCCTGGCGATCGGCGAGGAGACGAAGGACCCCGAGAAGACCCCGGGCCGCGCCGCAGTGATCACCTGTCTCATCCTGGTCGCCACCTACGTGCTCGTCGCCTATGCGGTGGAGTCCTTCGCCGGGTTCGGCGACACCGGGATCGGTCTCAACAACCCCGACAACGCCGACGACGTGCTCACCATCCTCGGCGAACCCGTGGCCGGCGGGGTGATGGCCGCGGCACTGTTGCTCACCGTCAGCATCTCGGCGCTCTCGTCGACGCAGTCCACGATTCTGCCGACGGCCCGAGGCAGCCTGTCGATGGCCGTCTACAAGGCACTGCCCGAACGCTTTGCGTCCATCCACCCCCGCTACATGACGCCGGCGTTCGGTACCGCCGTCATGGGGATCTCGGCCCTGGTGTTCTATCTGGTGCTGTCGTTCCTGAGCCAGAACACGCTCGGCGACTCCATCGCGTCGCTCGGTCTCGCGGTCGCGTTCTACTACGGGATCACCGCGTACTCGTGCGTGTGGTACTTCCGTCGGACGCTGTTCGAGTCGGCCCGGAACTTCTTCATGCGTGGTCTGTTCCCCCTACTCGGCGCGGTCGCCATGACCTGGGCCTTCGTCAAGAGCGCCATCGACATGATCCAGCCCGACTACGGTTCGACGTCCATCGGCGGTGTCGGCGGGGTGTTCATCCTGGGGGTGGGCATGCTCGTTCTCGGCATCCCGCTCATGTTGGCCTGTTACGCGCACAACAGCAGCTTCTTCAAGGGCGAGACCCTCGACGCCAACACCGAAGTGAAGGTGCCCGATGTCTACTGAACCGCAGTCCGCGCAACCACCACGCCGGCTCGCCGTCGGCTACCTCGCCACGCCATCCGGTCGTGACGGCGTCGCCCTGGCCGTCGCCATCGCTCGGGTGACGGGGGCCGCGATCGATCTCATCTGCGTCGTCCATCCGGTGGAGTACGACGGTCAGCCCGGACTCCGCGCGTATCAGGAGCGCATCGAGAACCAGGCGGCGCAATGGCTCGCCGACGGCGCCGCGGAGATCCCCGACGGCATCGAGAAGCGCGCGATCGTCACCCTCGACGATTCGTTCGCGCAGGGCCTCATCGACGCCGCACAGCGAGCCGGGGCGGAGCTGATCGTCGTCGGTGGCACCGGCGACGGATTGTTCCGCCGCCACAGCCTGGGCACGGTCAGCACCGAGCTGCTGCACTCGTCACCGCTGCCCGTCGCGCTCGCTCCCCGCGGCTACGCCGAACGTCCACCGGCACAGCTCGATTCGGTGACCGTCGCGGTGTCGGTGAAGCCCGGTCGCAGCAACCCGCTGCCGTTCGCGCTCACCCTGGCGACGACGTCGGGCCTCGATGTACGCCTGCTCTCGCTGGTCTCGCTGAACTCCCCGTTCGACGACGAGTCGTCGCGCGATGCACGCGAGCAGCAGGTCGCGGTCGCCCAGAAGCTGCTGGACGAGACCCGCTCGACGGTTCCCGACGACCTCGACGTCGACGTCCTCGTCGCCGACGGCGCGACCCTCGACGAGGCCCTCGACAACCTGCCGTGGGACGACGGCGACATCGTGGCGGTGGGCTCCGGTCATCTCGGGTCGATCAATCGGGTCTTCCTCGGCAGTACCGCGGCGCGGATACTGCGCTGGACCACGGCTCCGGTCATCGTCGTGCCCCGGTCGACGGACCAGTGACCACACGCACCGTCCTCGAACTGCGGCACGCCGAATGCGAATCCCCGGGCGCGCTCGGCGTCGGACTCGCCGACCGCGCGCGGATCGAGACCGTCCGGATGTGGGCCGAGCCGCTGACCGCCGACCCCGCGGACCATGACGGCATCCTCGTCATGGGCGGTCCGATGGGCGCCGACGACGGCCCCACCGTCCCATGGATCGACGAGGAGATCGCCTTCCTGCGCCGCGCTGTCGACGCCGGTATCCCGATCTGGGGTGCCTGCCTCGGTTCTCAACTCCTCGCCACCGCACTCGGCGCCGGGGTGACGACCGGGCCCGCACCGGAGATCGGCGTCTTCGACGTCACGTTCACAGACGACGGGCTGCGTGACCCCGTCTGGTCCGGTCTCGGAGCGTCGAGCTTCCCTGCGCTGCACTGGCATTTCGACACGTTCTCGCTGCCACCCGGCGCCCACCTGCTCGCGTCGTCGGCGGCGTATCGACACCAACTGTTCCGCCACGGCCCGCACTACGGCGTCCAGTTCCACCTCGAAGTGGATTCCCCGCTCCTACGGGAGTGGCTCGCGGTCGACGAGTATCGGGCGGAACTGTGCGCGACGCTCGGCGAGGACGGCGTGCAACGCCTGACCGCCGACGTCGCCGACGCCTCCCGAGTCACGCATCCGATGGCCGTCGCCGCGATCCGGCGGTGGTTCGACCTGCACATCGGTCCCTAGCTGTCGAAGCCGAGACCGATCCGGTCCATCATGCTCAACCATGCACCGCGCTTGCCCTGCCGACGCTCGCTACGGGCGAGTTCTCTGCGGGTGAGGGTGATGCCGAACCAGCGCAACGGTTCCGGCGGAAACGGGATCGGCTTGGTCCGGACCATCGCCAGTCGGGTCCGTTCGGTGTCGAGTCCGTCCACGAGGTCGAGCGCGGTGCGCGCACCGAAATGCGATGCGCCGACGCCGAGTCCGGTGAAGCCGACGACACTGACCACCCTGCCGTCGAGTGCGCGGTCCCAGAACGCGCAGAACCGGGAACAGGTGTCGATGACCCCACCCCAGGCGTGTGTCGCCCGGATTCCCTCCAACTGCGGGAAGAACTGCAGCAGGTGTTCGCCCAGCAGACCGAACTCCCGCGGCTCGAAGGCATGACGCGGATCGGCGTCGGAACCGTAGTGGTACAGCGCATCCCAGCCACCGAACAGGATGCGGTCGTCGGCGGTCAGCCGGAAGTAGTGGAAACGGGGTCCGCTGTCGGCGAGGCCTTCGCGCCCCGCCCATCCGACCGCGGCCCGCTGCTCCGGCGACAGCGGCTCGGTCATCAACGCGTAGTCCCACACCGGCACGGTGTACAACCGGAGACGACGCAGCAGCGACGGGCTCGCCGACGTCGCGAGAACAACTGCTGCAGCATCGATCTCACCGAATGCCGTGCTCGCCCGGACACGATCGCCGTCGGAGGCGAGTCCGGTGACCTCGGTGTTCTCGTAGACGGTGACTCCCAGATCCTCCGCGGCCCGGGTCAGTCCCCATGCCAGCTTCGCCGGATCGAGCATGATCACGTCGGGGTCCAGGACGGCGGCCGCCACCATCGGCGACGAGACGCGCTCACGCGCCTGCGGTCCCGGCAGCAGCGGGAGCGTCGCCCCGAGGAGCGCGCCCTGCGAGGAATACTCCTGGAGATCGGCCACCTGCCAGTCGAAGTTGGCGATGTCGAGCTCACCGGTGCGTTCCGCGTCGGCGTCGATGCCCAGCCGCTCGAGTGTCGACTCGATTGCATCGAGGGTCTCGCGCCCCATGCGGATCAGCTGGGGCATCTCGTCACCGAATCGGTCCAGACCGTTCGCGAGACCGTGGGTGATGCTCGCCGAGCAGAATCCGCCGTTGCGGCCCGACGCCTGTTCGGCGATCCGGTCGCGCTCCACCAGCACGACACGACGGCCCGGGTTCTCCTCGGCCGCCTGGACCGCCGTCCACAGACCTGTGAACCCGCCGCCGACGACGAGCAAGTCGGCGGTGACCGAGGTGTCGAGACGTGGTCGGGGCGCAGGGCGTTGCGGCCGGTCCAGCCAGTAGGGTTCTCGGCTCGCCTGTGCCACCATGGCGCGACCCCGCTCGGTCGGCTCCGTCGCCCACGGCTGTGCGGGACCGCCCGAGCCGCCGCGGGTCACCGCCCACCCGCGAACACGGTTCGATGCCAAGGCTTCTCGGCAATCGCGGTGATGTCGCTCATCACGTGCTTGACTGCCAGGTACTCGTCGAGCGAGTAGGCGGACATGTCCTTGCCGAAGCCGGATGCGCCGAATCCGCCGTGCGGCATCTCGCTGATGATCGGGATGTGATCGTTGATCCAGACACACCCGGCGTGGATCTCGCGGCCGGCCCGCTGCGCGCGGAAGACGTCACGCGTCCACGCCGACGCGGCGAGTCCGTAGACGGTGTCGTTGGCGCGGCGGATCGCGTCGTCGTCGTCGGCGAAGGTGCTCACGGTCAGCACCGGCCCGAAGACCTCGTCCCGGTACACCTCCGCATCCTCGGTCACGTCGGCGAGCAACGTCGGCCGGTAGAACGCACCCGGGCCGTCGACGATCCCGCCGCCGGTCACCAGTCGGGCACCGGCGGCGACGGCGCGATCGACCATCCCCGCCACCTTGTCGCGGTGTGCGCGCGAACTGAGCGAACCCATGTCGGTGGCCGGATCGGTCGGGTCGCCGACGGTCATCGATGCCATCAGTTCGGCGACACCGGCGACGAAGTCGTCGTACAACGCAGGCGCGACGATGGCCCGGGTCGCGGCGGTGCAGTCCTGCCCGGCGTTGATCAGCGATCCGGCGACCGCACCGTGGACCGCCGCGGTGAGATCGGCGTCGTCGAACACGACGAACGGCGCCTTGCCGCCGAGTTCGAGTTGCACTCGGGTGCCGTTACGAGCGGCCTGCGCCATCACCTGGCGACCGACACCGGTGGACCCGGTGAACGTGACCATGTCCAGACCGGCGTGCCCCGACAGCGCGGACCCCACCTCGGATCCGGTGCCGACCACGACATTGAACACCCCGTCGGGCAGTCCGGCCTCGGTCGCCAGACGGGCCAGGGTGAGCGTGGTCAGCGGGGTGAGTTCCGCGGGCTTCAGCACAACCGCGCATCCGGCGGCGAGGGCGGGGATGACCTTCCACACCGCCATCTGCAACGGGTAGTTCCACGGCGCGATCGACCCGACGACGCCGACGGGTTCGCGCCTGATCGACGACGTGTGATCCCCGGAGTACTCGGCGCTGGCCTTTCCGTCGAGGTTGCGGGCCAGCCCGGCGAAGAAGTCGACGTTGTCGATGCTGCCCGGCACGTCGAACTCCGTCGCGAGCCGGATGGTCCGCCCGGTCTGCGCGACCTCCTCGGCGGCGATGGCGGCTGCCTCGGTCCGCAAGACGTCGGCCAGTCGCCGCAGCACCTCCGAGCGTTCGGCCGGTGTCGCGCCGCCCCACTCCGACTGCGCCACCCGCGCCGACCTGACCGCCGCATCCACGTCGGCCGGTGTCGCCAGGGTTACGGTGGCAACAGTCGCGTCGGTGGCCGGGTCGATGACCGTGTGGGTCGGTCCGGAGCCGGCTACAGCTGCTCCGTCGATCCAGGATCCGGGCACTGTGTCAGGGGTGGACATGGCGGAGAGTCTAACAGCGCAGATGACGGAATCACTATGTGAAGTCCGAATTTCACTACGGATAACATTGCTTCGGGTTGCCAACTTCTACCGAATCCGTCAACATCGATATGTGGTCGAACCTCCCTCACCCGCACTCGACGCGACGGCCAAGAAGATCATCGAAGAACTCCAGGCCGATGGTCGGAGTTCGTATGCGTCGATCGGCAAGGCGGTCGGTCTCTCCGAGGCCGCAGTCCGCAACCGCGTGCAGCGCCTCAGCGAGAGCGGGTTGCTGCAGATCGTCGCGGTGACCGATCCGCTGAAGCTCGGATTCTCCCGGCAGGCATTGATCGGCATCCGTTGCACCGGAGATACCGAGGCATTGGCCGAGCAGCTGTCGGCCTGCCCCGAGATCGATTACGTCGTACTCACCGCCGGATCGTTCGACATCCTGATCGAGGTCGTGTGCGAGGACGACGACCATCTCCTGCGCATCCTGAACCAGAAGGTCCGCACGCACACCGAGGTCACCGCGACCGAGACGCTCGTCTATCTGAAACTGGTCAAACAACAATACAATTGGGGTACCCGATGACCATTGCCAACGAACCCGCCGCCGATCTCTCGCTCGGCGAGCGCAGCGCCGCCCACCTCTGGGGCCACTTCGCCCGTCACGGTGAAGGCATCACTCCGCCGGTGATCACCCGCGGTGAGGGCATGCGGATCTACGACGACCGCGGACGCAGTTACCTCGACGGCCTCGCCGGGCTGTTCGTCGTCCAGGCCGGTCACGGGCGGGTCGAACTGGCCGAGGCCGCGGCAAAACAGGCCAAAGAGCTTGCGTTCTTCCCGATCTGGTCGTACGCGACACCGCCGGCCGTCGAACTCGCCGAACGCCTCGCCGCATACGCACCAGGCGATCTCAACCGCGTCTTCTTCACCACCGGCGGCGGTGAGGCCGTCGAGAGCGCCTGGAAGCTGGCCAAACAGTACTACAAACTGGTCGGAAAACCCATGAAGCACAAGGTGATCTCGCGTGCAGTCGCCTATCACGGCACACCGCAGGGCGCGCTCGCCATCACCGGCGTGCCCGCGCTGAAGCAGATGTTCGAGCCGCTGACGCCAGGTGGTTTCCGCGCACCGAACACCAACATCTACCGGGCCGACGACGAACTCGCCGGCGACCCCAAGAAGTTCGGACGATGGGCCGCCGACCGCATCGCCGAGGCCATCGAGTTCGAGGGCCCCGATACTGTCGCCGCGGTCTTCCTCGAACCCGTGCAGAACGCCGGGGGGTGCTTCCCGCCCCCGCCCGGCTACTTCGAACGTGTCCGCGAGATCTGCGACGAGTACGACGTGCTGTTGGTGTCCGATGAGGTGATCTGCGCGTTCGGCCGCATCGGATCGATGTTCGCCTGTGACGATTTCGGCTACGTTCCGGACATCATCACCTGCGCGAAGGGCATGACCTCGGGCTATTCGCCGATCGGCGCGATGATCGCCAGCGACCGGCTGTTCGAGCCGTTCCGCGACGGCACGACCTCCTTCCCGCACGGCTACACCTTCGGCGGGCATCCGGTGTCGGCGGCCGTCGCGCTGGCGAACCTGGATCTCTTCGAACGCGAAGGCCTCAACGATCACGTGAAGCAGAACGCGCCCGCGTTCCGGGCGACGCTGGAACGGCTGAACGATCTGCCGATCGTCGGTGACGTTCGCGGCGAAGGCTACTTCTACGGGATCGAACTGGTGAAGGACAAGGCAACCAAGGAGACGTTCAGCAACGCCGAATCCGAACGCATCCTCCGCGGATTCCTGTCCAGCGCACTGTTCGAGGCCGGCCTCTACTGCCGCGCCGACGATCGTGGGGATCCGGTCGTGCAGCTCGCGCCGCCGCTCATCGCCGGTCAGGTGGAGTTCGACGAGATGGAACAGATCCTGCGGTCGGTGCTGACGGAGGCATATACCCTCCTGTAGATCATGACGAGGATCCAGGAGTTGCCCAAGGTCGAGTTGCACGTCCACATCGAGGGCACGTTGGAACCCGAGCTCGTGCTGGAGTTGGCGCGCGATGCCGGCATCGATCTGCCCTACCGCGACGCCGAGTCATTGCGCGGCCGATATGTGTTCAGCAATCTGCAGTCGTTCCTCGACATCTACTACGAGAACATGGCCGTTCTCCGTCGTCGCCATGACTTCGGTCGTCTCGCCTACGAATACGCCAGACGCGCGCACGCGGGCGGGGTGGTGCACGCGGAGGTGTTCTTCGATCCGCAGGCGCATCGGATTCGCGGTGTGCCCGTCACCGACGTGGTGAGCGGCCTGACCGACGGATTCGACCGAGCACGTTCGGAATTCGGGTTCACCGCGGAGCTCATCGCATGCTTCCTCCGGGACCGGCCGGTCGCCGAGGCCATCGCCACCCTCGACGAACTCACCGCGTGCGAGGCCCCGATCCTCGGGGTGGGCCTGGACTCCGCCGAGGTGGGATATCCGGCGTCGCTGTTCGCCGAGGTCTTCGACCGTGCCGGCGCGCTCGGCCTGCGGCGGGTGGCCCACGCCGGCGAGGAAGGCGGCCCCGAGTCGATCCGGATGGCGATGGACACGCTGGCCGTCGAGCGGGTCGATCACGGTATTCGCAGTGTCGACGATCCCGCATTGGTGGCCGAGCTGGCTGCCGATAGTGTCCCGCTGACGGTGTGCCCGTTGTCGAATGTGCGCCTGCAGGCCGTG
The DNA here is from genome assembly GCF_003797825.1 of Gordonia sp. OPL2. Lineage (GTDB taxonomy): Bacteria > Actinomycetota > Actinomycetes > Mycobacteriales > Mycobacteriaceae > Gordonia. The sequence continues at coordinate 176,756 of NZ_RKME01000005.1, read as the reverse complement.
ACCGACCTCGCCTCGCACCCCCTTCCCGACCTGCTGGCGGCCGGAGCACACGTCACGATCAACTCGGACGATCCCGCCTACTTCGGCGGATACGCCGACGACAATTTCGCCGCCGTGGCCGAGACCTTCGACCTCGACGACGCCACGCTCGCACGCCTCGCGCACAATTCGGTGTCCGCCAGTTTTCTCTCCGCGGAACGCAAGGAGCAGGTGCATGCGCGCATCGACCATTGGCTCGAGGCCGCGGCGGACTGACCGCTGGTAACCTCCGAGCGATGAGGGTGGGGAGACGAACGGCGGCGGTTCTCGTCGCGGCCTGCATCTCGATCGTCCCCATCGTGCCGGCGTCGGTCAGCTCGGCAGCTCCGCTCACGCCGATCCCGACCCCCGTCACCGATCACTGTCCCCATCGGGTCGGTCCTCCCCCGCCGGTCGACGAATCCGAGGTCGTCGCCCCGGGCGCCTCGTCACCGACTCCGTTGCCCGTCCCGGACACGCCGGTGGGTGGCGAGCAGCTCGCGGGGTGCGGTGTCGTCGCCGACCCGGCGCTCGGTCCGGTACCCCCGAACCTGACGTCGGCCGGGTGGCTCATCGCCGACCTCGACAGCGGCAATGTCATCGCGGCCAAGGACCCGCACGGCCGGTACCGCCCGGCCTCCACGATCAAGGTGTTGCTGGCCCTCGTCGCGCTGGACGAACTCGACCTCGACACACCGGTCGTCGCGACCGCGGAGGATTGGGGCGCCGAAGGTGATTCATGCGGCATGGGCCCGGGCGGGCACTACACGACGCGAGACCTGCTGACCGGGCTGATCGTGGTGTCCGGCAACGATTGTGCTCATGCCCTGGCCCGCGAGCTCGGCGGGACCGAGTCGACGCTCGACAAGATGAACGCGAAGGCACGGGCCCTGAACGCCCTGGACACGCGCGCGGCGTCACCGTCGGGATTGGACGCTGCGGGGATGTCGAGCTCGCCGTACGATCTGGCGCTCATCTTTCGCGAGGCCATGCGCCACAGCACTTTCCGCGACCTGATCGCGTTGCGCACCCATCCGTTCCCCGGCTATCCGAAGCGCCCCGACGTCCCCGGCGACACCGATCACCCCGCCTACCCGATGTACACGTCCAATCAGCTGCTCCTGGAGGGCTATCCGGGAACGCTCGGCGGAAAAACCGGCTACACCGACGACGCACGCAAGACATTCGTCGGTGCCGTCGAGCGCGATGGCCGACGGATCATGATCGTGCAGATGTTCGGGCTCACCGTCGAGTCCGATTCGTACTGGGATCAGGCGAAGTCGCTGTTCGACTACGGATTCCGCGCACCCGCCGAGTCGTCGACGGGGACGCTGGTCGCACCGGGCGCCGCGGCCGGTGCCAACAGAGCAGCGCACACGGCGACCCCGACCCCGACGTCGGCAGCCGACACGACCGTGACCGCAGGCGGAACCAATCACCCCACTCGATGGTCGGTGCGCATCCTGATCGGTCTGATCGCGGCACTCGCGGCAATCGTGCTGCTGCTCATCGCACTTCGCCTCTTCGCCCGACGCTGAGGGCGGACGCCGCCGAGGCCGTCAGCGGCGGAGCAACCAGCCCGCGACAGCACTGGCCGCTGCACCGATTCCGGCGGCAGCGACGAGCGATGCAGGCTTGGAGACCGGGTTGACGTCGTAGTTCGGGGACACCACGACCGGCGGCAGCGGCTCGTCCTCCTCGGTCACCTGGAACTCGTCGTTGATCGGATCCGTCGCGCACCAGGCGGCGGCGTAGAGCACGATCCGCGACGCCAGATACGCGAACACCAGCAGACCGATGATGGGCCCGAAGGCGACGCCCGCCGGTCCGCTCAGCACGGACTGCAGGTAGATACCGCCGACCGTCTTGACGATCTCGAAGGCGATCGCGGTGAGCAGCCCGGCCTTGAGGGTGTTGCGAAACGGCAACTGCACCAGGGGCAGTCGTGACATCACGAAGGTGAACAGCAGCCAGGTCGCCAGCACCGACACGATGGTCGACACGGTTCGGACGACTGCCGGCGCCCAGGACGCGTCGTCGAGCCCGACCCACGACAACACCTCGGTCGTCAGGCCCGAGTTGCCGAGGGCGGTGAGAGCCATGGTGGCCGCGAACGCCAGTCCCAGCACGACGAAGGTGACCAGGTCCCACACCTTCGACATGACGGCATTGCGGTTCACGCGTCCGCCCCACATCTCCGTCATCCCCAGCCGCACCCCGGAGATCCATCCGATCCCGGTGAACGCCGCACCGAGAAGACCGACGATGCCCACCGCGGCACGGGAGTCGATGGCGGAGTTGATCAGATCGTTGACCTGCTCGTCCATGCCCTCCGGCACGTTTTCGACGATGGCGTCCTGGAGTTCCTTCAGCAGTTCCGGCTGGTTTGCGAGCACGAAGCCGCCGATGGCGAACACCACCATGACGATCGGGACCAGCGCCAGGATCCCGTTGAAGCTGATCGAGGCCGCGTACAGATTCCCGCGCCGGTCGTTGTATCGCTGCACCGTCTGGATCAGGTGCTCCAGCCACGGCCAGCGCTCGCGCCGCTCCTGGAACGTCGTCTTCGCACGATCGACGACCGATTTACTCGAATCCACTACCGAACTCACGAGTACCGCCTCCTCGCTCGGGTCACCGGGCCAGTCGGGTCAACGGATGTCAGCCTCCGGGTGTCAGAAAACCCACTTTGTCATACACGGAGGCCAGAGTCGTCGAGGCGACGCCTCGCGCGCGCTCCGCGCCCTGCGCGAGGATCGCGTCGAGTTGGGCCGGGTCCTGCATGTACTCGTCGACCCGGCCGCGCAGAGGCGTGACGAACTCGGTCAGGACATCGGCGGTGTCGACCTTGAGGTCGCCGTAGCCCTTCCCCTGATACTTGTCGACGAGGACGTCCACCGGTGTCCCGCCGAGTGCGGACTGGATGGTGAGGAGATTGCTCACGCCCGGTTTGGTCTCGGGATCGAATCGGATCTCCGTGTCGGTGTCGGTGACCGCCGATCGGATCTTCTTCGCCGAACGCTTGGGTTCGTCGAGCAGATTGATCAGACCGCGGTCGGACTCGGCCGACTTGCTCATCTTCGCGGTCGGGTTCTGCAGGTCGTAGATCTTGGCGTACTCCTTGACGATGTGGGCCTCGGGGACCTTGAGCACGCGGCCGAAGCGTGAGTTGAACCGCTGTGCGAGGTCACGGGTGAGCTCGAGGTGCTGGCGCTGGTCCTCGCCGACGGGGACCCGATCGACCTGGAAGGCGAGGATGTCGGCGGCCATGAGGATGGGATAGGTGAACAGGCCCACGCCGGCGACGTCGACTCCCTGTTTCGCCGACTTGTCCTTGAACTGCGTCATCCGGCTGGCCTCACCGAATCCGGTGATGCACGACAGCACCCAGGTCAACTGGGCGATCTCCGGGATGTGGGACTGCACGTAGATCGTCGAACGGCTCGGGTCGACGCCGACGGCGAGCAGCTGTGCGACGCTGAGCCGGGTCCGCTCCGCGAGGGTTTTCGGGTCGAACGGGACGGTGAGTGCGTGCATGTCCGGGATGAAGTAGAACGCCTCGAAGTCGTCCTGCAGGGCGACCCACTGACGCACAGCACCCAGATAGTTCCCGAGATGGAAGGAATCGCTGGTCGGCTGGATCCCGGACAGCACGCGCGGTCGCGCGGCACCGGCTGCGGAGACGTCACTGCTCATGGTCTCCAGTTTCGCAGACGGCGGCGGGGACCTGTCGGTGAGCGTCGTCGGTGCGAGCGCTCAGTCGTAGACGACCGTCATGGGAGCGTGATCCGACCAGCGCAGGTCGTAGGCGTCGGCACGGTCGACGGTCGCCTTCACCGCGTGCCGCGCCAGGGAGCGGTTGGCCAGCTGGTAGTCGATCCGCCACCCCGAGTCGTTGTCGAAGGCCTTGCCCCGCCAGGACCACCAGGTGTACGGGCCCTGCTCCTCGGGCGCGAGTTCCCGCGCCACGTCGGTCCATCCCGATGACAGGAGATCACCCACCCAGCCACGTTCGTGCGGCAGGAATCCGGGGCTCTTCAGATTGCCCTTCCAGTTCTTGATGTCGGCCTCGGCGGGCGCGATGTTCCAGTCACCGCCGACCACGACGTGCCGACGACGCCGACGTAGGCGGTCGAGATGCGACCCGAACTCGTCCAGGAAGCGCACCTTCTCGTCGAACTTCGCGACCACTTTCGGCTCATCCGTCGCCGCGGCTCCCTTGGGCAGGTACAGGCTGGCGACCGTCGTGGCGCCGAGCGGGCTGTCGAGATCCGCCTCGAGGTAGCGGCCGGTGGCGTCGAACTCGTCGCTGCCGAACCCGATGCGGGTCGCGACGATCGGAATCCGGCTCAGCACACCGACTCCCGCGTGGCCCTTGACCGACGACGAACTCATCGTCAGCTCCCACCCGTCGTCGAGGGCGGGTGCGAGCGCCTCTCGGGCCTGATCCTCGTCGGCACGGATCTCCTGCATCAGGATGACGTCGGACGCGGCTCCGGCCAGCCACGCGAGCATGCCTCGATTGGACTCGGAACGGTGTTTGACCGCGGCGCGGATGCCGTTGACGTTGACGGTGCTGATGGTGAGCGACACAGGGCCACAGCGTACCGGCCAGATATGGTGCGTCCGTACCAGAGGTAAGCCAACCCTTGCTATGCCCGGCACCTTTATGTAACCCTTACCTAACTGAGGATTCGAGGTGAGGAAATGTTCGTCTGCATCTGCCGGGCGGTGACCGAGGACGAGGTCCACGAGCACTGCTCCGCCGGCGCCATGTCGGTGGACGCGGTCAGCGAACGTTGCGGCGCCGGAGAGGGCTGCGGTACCTGCCTCGAACGACTTCAGGCCATCATCAGCGAGAGGAATGCCACCGCCACCACCGCCGCCTGAGCCAGACGTCTCATGACGTGAATCCACAACCTCGTGTCCAAGTCCGGGCGCGGGGACTTTCTGCGTGCTACGTTCCCTTTACCACGGCGAACGGAGGCACAGTCATGCGCGGCGACGATGAGGTGATCGCTCTCCTCAACGAACAGCTCACCAGCGAGCTGACGGCGATCAACCAGTACTTTCTCCATGCGAAGATGCAAGGTAACTGGGGGCTGACCGAGATCGCGGGGAAGACTCGTGAGGAATCGATCGAGGAGATGCACCACGCCGAGATCCTGACCGATCGCATCCTGTTCCTCGAGGGTCTGCCGAACTATCAGAAGATCCTTCCGCTGCGGATCGGCCAGACCATTCGCGAGCAGTTCGAGTCCGACATGGCGATCGAGGTCGAGGTCGTCGAACGGCTGCGTCCGGGTATCGCGATGTGCCGCGGCAAAGGCGACATCACGAGTGCGAAGCTCCTCGAGGAGATCCTCAAGGACGAGGAACACCACATCGATTATCTGGAGACCCAGCTCGAACTGATGGACCGTCTCGGCGAGCAGCTCTATCTGTCGAAGACCGTCGCCACCCCGCCTACGGTCGAGTGACCGCGGCGGCGACCGTGCCGCGGTTCGCCGTGCGGCGCGCGGTCGCCAGCGCGACGCCCAGCATCACGATCCCGGCCAGGGTCAGCAGCGCGCCGAGGATCGACGGTGACCGGTACCCGTGGCCCGCGGCGATCACGACACCGCCGAGCCACGCGCCCGCCGCATTCGCGATGTTCAGCGCCGAGTGGTTGAGCGCCGCGGCCAGCGTCTGCGCGTCGTCGGCGACATCCATCAGGCGAGTCTGCAGGGCCGGGATCGTCGACGCCCCGGAGAGCCCGATCGCGAAGCTGAGAATCATTGCCGCCCAAGCGTTCTGAAGCGTCAACCCGAACAGTGCCAGCGACACCCCGGTGGCGACGAGTCCGATGAGGATTCCCAGCGGCACACTGCGGTCGGCAATGTAGCCGCCGACGATGTTGCCGGCGACCATGCCCAGGCCGAAGAGCATCATGGCGACCGGCACGAGCGACACGGACACCCCGGTGACCGTGGTCAGAGCCGAATTCAGATACGTGTAGAAGGCGAACATCCCGCCGAACCCGACCACACCGATGAGAAGCGTGAACCACACCTGCGGGCGGGCGAGGGCGCCGAGTTCCGTCATCGGGTTGGTCACGCGCATGTCCGACAGGTCGGGCATGAATCGCACCAGCGCGAGGATCGTCAGCAGGCCGATGACGACGACGAGGGCGAACGCGACCCGCCACCCCAGCGATTCACCGAGCCACGTCGCGGCGGGCACACCCAGCACATTGGCCACCGACAACCCGAGCATGACCTGACCGACGGCTTTCGCCCGATCACGGGGACCCGCGAGGTGGGCCGCCACCAGTGCGGCGACACCGAAGTAGGCGCCGTGCGGCAGACCGGCGACGAATCGCGCCGCCATCAGGAGTCCGTAGCTCGGCGCCAGCACCGTGACCGCGTTGCCGACGGTGAACGCGATCATGAGGCCGATCAGCAGCGTGCGACGCGACACCCGCGCAGTGATCGCAGCGATCAGCGGCGCACCGACGACCACACCCAGCGCGTAGGCCGAGATGACATGTCCGGCCGTCGGCTCGCTCACGCCCAGCGTGTCGGCGATGTTGGGCAGCAGACCCATCGCGACGAACTCGGTGGTGCCGATGCCGAACCCACCGAGCGCGAGGGCGAAGACCGCCCACCGTCGGATCGACGACGGCGCACGCGTCAGGGCGGCGTCGGACAGGACCGGGGCTTCGGGTGAGGCTGAGGACACTCAGTCACCAACCCACCGGGGGTCCGGAAGGATTCCATCGGCGTCAGGTGAGTTCGTTCACAGCCGAGACAACCCCGGCAGCGCCTCACTCGTCGCCGGAATCGCTGCCTTCCGACGAACTCTCCGATGACTTCTTCGATGAACCCGATGTCGAGTCCGAGGATTCGCCACCGGTGTCGGAACCGCCGGTCGACTCGGACTCGGCAGGTGATGCCTCGTCACCGGTCGACTGATCCGACGCGGCACCGGGTTCGACACCACCGGACGTCGAGCGCGTGTCCGCGGGCGGCGTCTCCGGTTCCGGTTCTGCCGCCACAACGGGCGGTGTCTCGACGACCGGTGCCGGTTCGGGCTGGGGTTCGGGCTGGGGTTCGGGTTCCGATCGGGCCGGGGCGACCGGATCGACAGCCGACGGGGGCGCGGACGCCGACCCGTCATCGTGGATCTGCGTCGTCGGCGTCTGCGCGTCCGGAGTGGATGTCTCGACGACGCTCGCACTCGGATGTTCGACGGCGGCCAGGGTCTGCAGGGTCTGGACGTGTTGTTCGACGGCCACACTCGCCGGCGTCTCGCCGGCCGAACGCGACGTCGTGGTCTGTACGGCTGTCTGGGCACCGACCACCGTCACCAGTTGGTCCGCCCAGTAGCTCGTAAAGCTCACCGGCCACCGGATGATGCTGCGCACGCTGGCCGCGAGCGCCGCGGCACCCGCCGTGAACCGATCCGGGGCGCGATTCACGATGCCCTGCAGGATGTCCTCGAAGACATAGATGTCGGGAAGGTAGGCGCCATAACCCAACTGCGGCAGCGGCGGGAGAAGGTCCTGCACCACCCGTATCGCCGGCTGGAGATTGGCGAGCGTGATACCGAGAGGGAGGCCGATCTTCGGCCGGTTCGCGAGGAAGTCGCCGATCTCACCGGTGTAGCCGAGGTTCGCGGCCTGCTCGCGGAGGTACTCGACGATGGAGGAGTCGAACTCGACGGTGCAGCTGGTGTCGTTCGTCCCTTCGCACTCGACGTCCCGATCGCTCCACCAGTCCTGCCTCGGATCCTCGAACATGTAGTACGGGTACCGGCCGTGTTTGACCCAGTAGCCCGCGAGGCCGTCGATGGCACCGATCGGGTCATAGATCGGATCGGGCAGATCGCAGATCGGGTCGCCGTCGATACAGACGGAGACGATGGTGTCCTCAAGGGTTCCGAATCCACGATCGCCCAGACCCTCCCGCGCGCCCGACATCGTCAGTCCCGGGATGACACCGATGAGCGACAGCTCGATGCCGCGCCCGGTCTTGTCGCCGCCTTGGCGAGGGTCGGCGTAGAGCTCGCCGGAGACCGTCCCGGAATTGATCGAGACAACGACCGGATTCCCGTCCTTATCGGTGATCGTGACCTCGCTGTCCCGACCATTCCCTATGTCGGACAGAACGTCTCCGGCGATGCGCGCTCCCTGGGAGTATCCGGCCACGACAACGGGCTTGCCGTTACACGTTTGCTGATAGCCCGCGATCGCCGACTTGGTCGAAGCAATCCCCTGCCTCGTGCTTTCATCGTATCCGGTGGCACCCGCCGGCCAGACAGTTGCCGGGTAGTCGGCGTAGATGATCTTGTATGCGTTGTCGCCCGCGTAGTCGCTGCCCGGGTTCGGCTGGTTGTCGGGACCGAGCCCCGTGTAGCGCTGCTTCACGCCGACCATCACGGCCCCCTCGTGATCCCACGTCCCGCCGACGATGACCACAGCACCCGCCCCGCAGTCGTCCGCCCGCGCCACACCGCCCACTCCCGGCAGACAGAATGCGGCCGCGACGGCAATGCTCGTCGAGATGGCGATGAGAATGACGGTTAGTCTGCGGGACACCCCGAACCGAGCGGACATACGGCATCGTCTTTCGTCCTACCTGGCGCGGGTCGGGCCGGACGTCGCGTTCCCAGGGCTGGCCACAGGTTAGATCCGCGATCACAAAACTGAGATGTTTCTGAGAAAGGCTGATTGCGCCCACCTGGGAATACACCAGGTCGTGACCGATAGTTAGTTCAAACGGACCACATCTGGGCGGTTGGGCTCAGGCAGATCGGGAGGGTTCTCGTACACCTCGAGCCGTGCTATATCCTTGACGCCAGGTCATGAGCATCAGCGCCAAGCCCCGGCTTGCTGATCGGCAACCCTCCAACCGCGGTGGGGTGCTCCGGGTGATGACCGGGTTGAGGAATCCGAGACGGGTTCCGAGGCAAGCGCGGGTCCGAAGGTCGGACCCCACCAGGGTCGTTGCACCCTGCCGACCGTAGAAAGCGATCACACCACCATGTCTGACGTCCCCGACGGCACCCTCGATCCAGTCGACAATCCTGCCGACAACTGGAGCTTCGAGACCAAGCAGATCCATGTGGGTCAGTCCGTCGACAGCACCACCAATGCACGTGCGCTGCCGATCTACCAGACCACCTCGTACACGTTCAACGACACGCAACACGCGGCCAACCTGTTCGGTCTGGCCGAGCCCGGCAACATCTACACGCGGATCATGAACCCGACCCAGGATGCGGTCGAGCAACGCATCGCCGCACTCGAAGGTGGCGTCGCCGCACTGCTCGTCGCCTCTGGTCAGGCCGCCGAGACCTACGCGATCCTGAACATCGTCGAGACCGGCGGACACGTCGTGTCCAGCCCGCGTCTGTACGGCGGCACGTTCAACCTGTTCCACTACACCCTGCCGAAGCTGGGCGTCGAGGTGTCGTTCGTCGAGGACCCCGAGGATCTCGACTCCTGGCAGGCTGCGATCAAGGACAACACCCGCGCCCTGTTCGGCGAGACGATCTCCAACCCGAACAACGAGATCCTCGACATCGAGGGCATTGCCGACGTCGCTCACCGCAACGGGCTGCCACTGATCGTCGACAACACGGTCGCGACTCCGTATCTGCTCAATCCCCTGGCCCACGGAGCCGACATCGTCGTGCACTCGGCGACCAAGTACATCGGTGGGCACGGCACCGCGATCGGCGGCGTCATCGTCGACGGCGGCACCTTCGACTGGCGCGGGCAGCGTGACGGCAAAGATCTGTTCCCCGGATTCACCACGCCCGACCCGAGCTACCACGGTGCGGTGTTCGCCGACCTCGGCGCACCGGCATTCGCGCTCAAGGCACGGGTGCAGTGGCTGCGCGACACCGGCGCCGCGATCTCCCCGTTCAACGCCTTCCTCCTCGCGCAGGGTCTGGAGACGCTGAGCCTGCGCATCGAGCGCCACGTGGCCAACGCACAGCGCGTGGCCGAGTTCCTCGAAGGCCACGCCCAGGTCGAGTCGGTCGCCTACGCGGGACTCCGCTCGTCGCGGTGGTTCGACCGCGGGCAGAAGCTCCTCCCCAAGGGCCAGGGCGCGATCGTCGGTTTCGAGATCACCGGCGGTGTGGATGCGGGCAAGAAGTTCGTCGATGCGCTGTCGCTGCACAGCCACGTGGCGAACATCGGTGACGTGCGATCCCTCGTCATCCATCCCGCGTCCACCACGCACAGCCAGCTGACCCCGGAGGAGCAGATCGACGCCGGCGTCAGCCCGGGCCTCGTGCGCCTGGCTGTCGGCATCGAGGGGATCGACGACATCGTCGCCGATCTCGAGCAGGGGTTCGCTGCGGCGAAGTAATCGCGACGACAAGACGAGGTGTAGACGAAGAGTGAGTGAATTGTGTCGGTGAGTCTCGAATCGAAGGCCCAGCCCGCTGATCGTCCTGACTGGGAATCCGTCCCGGACGGTGCGATGTCGAGCGCACACATCGGTTCGGTCTCACTCGACAACGGTGGTCGGATCGACGACGTCACCCTGGCCTTCCAGCGCTGGGGGACGTTGTCGCCGACCCGGGACAACGTCATCCTCACCCTGCATGCCCTGACCGGCGACTCGCACGTCACCGGTCCGGCCGATGGCGCCCATCAGGCGGCGGGCTGGTGGGACGGCCTCATCGGACCGGGCGCCGCGATCGACACCGACGAATGGTGCGTCATCTCGGCCAACGTCCTCGGTGGATGCCGCGGTTCGACCGGACCGGCATCGCCCGGGCCCGACGGCCGCCCATGGGGCTCCCGGTTCCCCGCGATCACCGTCCTCGATCAGGTGCGTGCCGAACGCGCCCTGATCGATCAGCTGGGGATCACCGGTATCGGTGCGGTGATCGGCGGGTCCATGGGCGGCGCCCGCGCCCTCGAATGGGCCATCGAGTATCCGGAACTGGTCCGCAGCGCGCTCGTCCTCGCCGTCGGCGCCCGGGCGACCGCAGACCAGATCGGTACGCAGACAACACAGATCGCGGCGATCAAAGCGGACCCTGCGTGGCAGGGCGGTGACTATCATGAGTCCGGGCGCGTCCCGACGGCCGGCCTCGGTGTCGCCCGCCGGATCGCGCACCTGACGTATCGGGGAGAGGCCGAGCTCGATCAGCGGTTCGCGAACGATGCCCAGGGCGACGAGAATCCGCTCGACGGCGGCCGATACGCGGTCGACAGCTATCTACAGCATCAGGCCGACAAGCTCATCCAGCGATTCGATCCCGGGAGTTACGTGGTCCTCAGCGAGGTCCTCAACAACCACGACGTCGGTCGCAATCGCGGCAGCCTGGAAAAGGTGCTGCGCGAGTGCACAGTTCCCGTCATCGTCGGCGGCATCGCCTCGGATCGACTGTATCCCTTGCGTTTACAGGTCGAACTGGCCGAGTTGCTCGGCAACTGTGTCGGCGGCCTGCAGGTGGTGCACTCGGACAACGGACACGACGGATTCCTCACCGAGTTCGATGCGATCAGCGACCTGCTCAAGCAGACCGTGGAGATCGCCCGCTAGTCGCCGAGCGCCGGCGGCGGTGGCGTGGTGGTCACCCCCGGAAGGGTGACATCCCGATCGTTCGCACCCTGTGGACCCGCGCCCTGCGGCGACGGCGACGACGGCGTCTCCCGTTGGGGCACCTCGTCATCGGGGGTCGGCGGGGGTGGTGTCGGAGCGGTCGTCTGCGGCGCCAGCCCGGGGGGCAGGAACTCCGGTGGGATCGTCGGCGTGGGCCGGGTCCCGGTCGGCCACGGCAGCGACGGCAACGGGTACGGCGAGAGGGTCCGCGTCGTCGTCGACGGAGTTCCCGGCTGTGTCGTCGGCGGCAGTTCGGTTGTGGCCCAACCCGGTGCATCACCCCAGCGCGGTTCGGTGCGCTGCGGCGTGGCCACCGGAGCCTGCTCTGGGGTCTGCGGGATCTGCGGCTGCGGCTCCTGCGTGGTCACTACCCGCGACTGCTGCGACGTCACCGCCTCGGTGGTGGTCGTGGGTGCAGCGGTGGTCTGCGACGACGGCGACGGCGCGGGACCGTTCTGTCCGGTGAGCGACGAACTGACCGCGTAGATCGTCATCATCGCCGCCGCAAGGATCGCGCCGACGACGGCCAGTGGTGTCGCCGACAGCCACTCGCGATTGCGGCGGCCACCGATGAAGGCCAGTCGCGACGTGGTCTCGGCGACGGTCTGGGCACGCGCCAGGATGGCGGCCCCGATCGAGGCGGCGAGTTCGGGAGCGTCCGGGACGACGATCTCGACGCCGTGATCACGGGTGACCATCCTCCGCACGGCGGAGAGGTTCGCGATGCCACCGACCAGGACGACCGCCTCGGGACGGTTCCCGCGGTCGGCGAGGTCGGCGAGGTAGCGCGCGAGCACGTCGCGGGCCTCGTCGATCATCGGGCCCGCCGCCGCGTCGATCGTCTCTGCGGTGAGTGTCATGTGGCCGCCGCCGTCGGCGACGAGGATCGAGCCGGTCCCCGCCGACGTCGGCGGTGCGGAGATCTCCTCTTTCGCGGTGCGGCACGCGCTGAGCAACGCGCCCCGTCGCACCCGGGCACCGATGGGGTCCTGCGGGCTGTCGTCGGACACCAGTTGCGCCACGATGGCCCGGTCGAGTTTGCGTCCGGTGAGCGCCCGTGACCGCTCCGGATCGGAGATCCGGCTCGTCGAGGGCTCGACCGTGTACAGGGACATCCCGGTGTCGCCGCAGTCCACGATGACGACAGAGGAGAAGCGGTTGATCTGACCCGTGGCCGACAGATACGCGACGACGGCCTCGTCGTCGTGGACGAGGTGGATCTGACGACGCGGCCCGGCGCCCCGCGACTGGAGTTCGCGGCGCTGTTTGGCGGTCCGTGCGGCCACGCCGATCGGTCCGACCCGGACGTTCGAGTCGCGGGCGGTTCCGAGGACGAGGTCGATACCGGCGTTCACGCGCCCGGCGACATCGAGTCCGTCGCTGCGGTCGACGTCGATGACTCGGGTGTCGACGATGCTGCGCCCGACGTCGTCGCGGGTCAGCAGGACGTAATGGATCATGCCGTCGCCTGCGGAAACACCCATCGACGTGGATTCGTCGGGCATCGTCGAGCTCTCGGTGGTCATCGTCGAAGTGATACGTACTCCCCCGGATGTGGTCGCCCTCGTCAGGGCTCAGGTCACGTGTTGATCTCTATTGTAATCAATCTGTGCCCAAAGGATCGATCGACGTCGCCAGCCAGAGTATGAGAGTCCCCACCGCGGCCATGGCGGCGACGTCGAAGAAACGACTCCTCACCTGGAGCAATCCGGCTCTCGAGGTCGGGATGAGAGCGCGGAGCAGCGAACCGAGAAGAAGTGCCGAACCGAACACGAATGCCCCACGACGCCAGCGATCGAACAACACGAGAACCGCCGCGACCAGTAGACCGAGCAGGACCAGGAAGTACGGGATCTGGACTATGTACCGCCGGACGGCTCGCGCGTGACGGATTCGCTCGACGCGCGTGATGGTGCTCGCCCGGTCCGCGCGCGGGGTCGTCCGGCCCCCGCCGGCGGCGTCCGGACTCACCCGGTCGGCCCCGCCCCGGACCGTGCGGCCAACTGCGCCTCGGCGCGCTCGACGACGTTGACCAACAGAAAAGCCCTCGTCAGCGGCCCGACTCCGCCGGGATTGGGCGACACGTGACCGGCGACCTCCCAGACCTCGGGGGCCACATCACCGGTGAGTCCGGCGTCGGTACGGCTGACCCCGACGTCGATCACGGCGGCACCCGGCTTCACCATGTCGGCGGTGATGAGATGCGGCACGCCGGCAGCGGCGATCACGATGTCGGCGCGCGACACCTCGGAGGCGAGATCAGCGGTCCCGGTGTGACAGAGCGTGACGGTCGCGTTCTCGCTGCGTCGGGTCAGCAGCAGCCCGATCGGTCGGCCGATCGTCACGCCGCGCCCGACGACGACCACCCGGGCACCGGCGATCGGGATGTCGTAGCGCCGCAGCAGGTGGACGACACCGCGCGGGGTGCACGGCAGTGTCGACTCCTTGCCGAGCACCAGACGGCCGAGATTGATCGGGTGCAGTCCGTCGGCGTCCTTCTCCGGATCGATGCGCTCGAGCGCCGCGTTCTCGTCGAGGTGGCGCGGCAGCGGCAGCTGGACGATGTAGCCAGTGCACGCGGGGTCGGCGTTGAGGTCGTCGATCGCGGCGTCGAGCTCCTCGGTCGTCGCATCGGCAGGCAGATCCTTGCGGATCGACGCGACTCCGATGCGTGCACAATCGGCGTGCTTGCCCTTCACATACGACTGTGATCCCGGGTCGTCGCCGACCAGGACGGTGCCGAGCCCGGGGGTGATGCCCTCGGCACGCAGCTTCTCCACCCGCACGCTCAGATCGGTGAAGATCTCGTCGCGGGTCGCCTTGCCGTCCAGTCGTATCGCACTCACGGGAGTCCATTGTTCCATTACGGATACTGTGACTCGACGTGGACACACGACCCGGGATGCAGAGAGGGCCGCGGGCGCTCACAGCGGACGATGTGCGTGCGGCGCGGGAGCGTATCGACGGCCACCTCCGGCGGACACCGATCCTGCGCACGACGCTCAACGGTGTGAACGGAGCTATCGACGTCGTCCTCAAGCTCGAGTACACACAGATCGGGGGCTGCTTCAAGCCCCGCGGGAGCCTGAACGCGGTCCTGGCGGCCCGTGCCGAGGGCCGACTCGGCGAGGCGGGAGTCCTCGTCGCGTCGGGCGGGAACGCCGCGATCGGGGCGGCGTCGGCGGCCCGGATCGCCGGTACGACCTGCACGGTCGTCGTGCCGGAGACCGCTCCCCGGGTCAAGGTCGAGCGACTCCGCTCACTCGGTGCCGTCGTCCATCAGGTCGGCGAGCGCTATCAGGACGCCGCCGACGCAGCGGTGGAGATGGCCACCGACTCGGGTGCGCTCCTGCTGCATGCCTACGACCAACCCGACATCGTCGCGGGTGCGGGCACGATCGCACTCGAACTCGCCGAGGAGGTCGACGGCCCGCTGACGACGGTCGTCTGCGTGGGCGGCGGCGGTCTGCTGGGCGGACTCACCGCGGCGATGCGGCCGGGCGACCGGGTCGTCGGTGCGGAACCCGTCGGGTCGTCGTGCCTGCACCGGGCATTCGAGCATGGCGAGCCGGTATCCGTCGACCTCGACAGCGTGGCGGCCGATTCGCTCGGCGCGACGCGGCTCGGTGACATCTGCTGGGCGACCATCACCGATCGTCCGGTGTCGAGCGTGGTGGTGACCGACGACGATCTCGTCGCCGCACGCCGGATGCTCTGGGAGTCCTTCCGCATCCTCACCGAACACGGCACCGCCACCGCTGTCGCCGCCGTTCTCACCGGAGCCGTTGCACCGGAGCCGGATTCGACACTGTGCGTCGTGCTGTGCGGAGCGAACACGTCGCTCGAGGTGTGATCTGGGCGTACCGTCGGTCGGCACGAGACCGTGCGTCGTGATGGGGTGGCCGGCCATCCCCTCCCGGGTCAGGCGGTCTCGCCGATGAGGTGCGTCGTACTGTGTGCACATCATGTTCCGCATCATGTTCTATCAGCCGTGCATCCCGCCGAACACCGGCAACGCGATACGGCTGGCCGCCAACACCGGGTCCGAGTTGCACCTCATCGAGCCACTGGGGTTCTCGATGTCGGATGCACAGGTGAAGCGAGCCGGACTCGACTATCACGAGATGGCTACGGTGACAGTGCATCCCGATCTGGCGACGGCGTGGTCGGCGTTACAGCCGGAGCGGGTGTTCGCGTTCACCGCGCACGCGACCCGCTACCACACCGACGTGGACTACCGTCCCGGCGACGTCCTGCTGTTCGGTCCGGAGCCGACCGGACTCCCCGATGAGGTCCTCGACCAGCCGGAGGTCACCGAACGGCTGCGCATCCCGATGCTCGCCGGACGCCGGTCGCACAATCTCGCCAATGCGGCCAGCATCGTCGTCTACGAGGCCTGGCGGCAGAACGGCTTCGGCGGCGCCGTCTGACCCTCCCGATTCTCAGTCGATCCGGAAGCGCTTCGTCCGGGCGGTCGCCCCGCCGACGAGTGCGACCTTGCTCTTGGGCACCCCGAGGTGCTTCGCGAGGATCTCGGCGACGGCCTTGTTGGCGCGTCCCTCGGCTGCCGGCTCGCGGACGAAGATGGTCACCGACCCGTCCGGGCCCGTCTCCACCAGAGGACCTTTCCGACTGCTCGGCTTCACGGTCACCACGATCTGCCTCGGCATGGCGGCCCTCCCTGTTCGATGCCAATCTCGGATGCCGAGTGTGACCCCGGCCTGGTTAATGCCAGTCCCTGGAACGAGTTCCGACCCGGAGATCCAGGCGCTGCAATCGTTCCGCCACGACCGTCACCGCCCCCTCCGCGTTCTGCACGGTCCCTCGGATCAGCAAAGCCGATGCCGAGTGTGCCAGATTCCGGTGTCGAGTCCACAAGCCGACCGAGCAGACGACATTCACCATGCCCGTTTCGTCCTCCAAGTTGATGAACGTCACACCCGAGGCGGTCGCCGGACGCTGCCGGTGGGTCACCGCCCCCGCCACACTCACCCGTGAACCGTCGGCAACCGACAGCAGTCCGTCGGCCGGGATCACTCCCAACGCATCGAGTCGTGGGCGCAGGAACTGAGTCGGATACGACGTCGGGGTGATGCCGGTCGCCCAGGCGTCGGTGGCCGCCAGCTCCACATCGGACAGACCAGGAAGGGTCGGGGTGGCCGCTGCCGACTCGAGGGGCAGCTGATCCGCCCGCACCGTCGCGGCGGCACCCGCCTCCCACAACGCCTGTCGTCGGCTCACCCCGAACCCGGAGAACGCCCCGGCACCGGCCAATCCCTCGAGTTGACGGGCCGTCAGCTCGGCGCGACGGGACACATCGGTGACATCGGTGTAGTCGCCGTCGCGCTCGCGGCACTCGACGATGCGTTCCGCGACGTCGTCACCGATCCCGCGTATGCCACCGAGCCCCAGCCGGACCTCCATCCCCGCGTTCTCCAGGTTCGCGTGCGGTAGGGAGATGTTGATGTCGGGACGGTGCACCACGACACCGTGCCGGCGCGCGTCGGCCACCAGCGATTGCGGGGAGTAGAAGCCCATGGGCTGCGCTCGCAGCAACGCCGCGCAGAACGCCGCCGGATGGTGCAACTTGAACCACGACGAGTAGAACACCAGCGAGGCGAAACTCTGCGAATGACTCTCCGGGAAACCGAAGTTGGCGAACGCGGCCATCTTCTCGAAGACCCGGTCGGCCATGTCGCCGGTGATACCGTGCAGCTCCTCCATGCCCGCATAGAACCGTTGCCGGAGACGCTCCATCCGTTCGGGCGATCGTTTCGATCCCATCGCGCGCCGCAGCTGATCGGCTTCCACCGCATCGAACCCCGCGACGTCGACGGCCAGCTGCATCAGCTGCTCCTGGAACAACGGCACACCCAGGGTCCTGTCGAGAGCCTTGCGCATCGACGGATGTTCGAACGTCGTCTCCTCGATCCCGTTGCGCCGCCGGATGTACGGGTGCACGGATCCTCCCTGGATCGGTCCCGGCCGGATGAGGGCGACCTCGACCACGAGGTCGTAGAAATTACGCGGCTTCAGCCGCGGGAGCGTGGCCATCTGGGCGCGCGACTCCACCTGGAAGACCCCGACGGAGTCGGCGCGACACAGCATGTCGTAGACCGCGGTCTCGGTCAGGTCGAGGGTGGCGAGATCGACCTCGATGCCCTTGTGGTCGGCGACCAGATCGATCGCGTAGTGCAGAGCCGAGAGCATGCCCAGTCCGAGGAGATCGAACTTGACCAGGCCGATGGCGGCACAGTCATCCTTGTCCCACTGCAGGACACTGCGGTTCTCCATACGCGCCCACTCCGTCGGGCAGACGTCGGCGATGGGACGGTCGCAGATCACCATGCCCCCGGAGTGGATGCCCAGATGCCTTGGCATCCCGAGGATCTCCGAGGCGAGTTCGGTGACGTCGTCGGGCGCCTGGTCGGGCATCCGGCTCCACGCATCCTGCTGTCCGGTGGCATAGCCCAGCGCCCGCGACATGTCCCGGATCGCGGACTTGCCACGGTAGGTGATCACGTTGGCGACCTGCGCGCTGAAGTCCCGGCCGTAACGGCGATAGACGTACTGGATCGCCTCCTCCCGCCGATCGGACTCGATGTCGACGTCGATGTCCGGCGGCCCGTCGCGTTCGGGTGAGAGGAACCGCTCGAACAGCAGCTTGTTCGCCACCGGATCGACATTGGTGATGCCGAGGGCGTAACAGACCGCGGAGTTCGCGGCACTGCCCCGGCCCTGGCACAGGATGTCGTGGGTCTTGCAGAAGTTCACGATGTCGGCGACGACGAGGAAGTAGCCGGGAAACGTCAATGCCTCGATGATGCGGAGTTCGTGGTCGATCTGCCGGTACGCCTGCGGGTGGGCGGCAGGCGATCCGTAGCGCCGCAGCGCTCCCGCCAGGGTCTGTTCCCGCAGCCAGCTGATCTCGGTGTGCCCCGAAGGGACGTCGAACGGCGGCAGCTGCGGCGCGATGAGTCCGAGTTCGAACGCGCAGTCGGCGGCGAGCGCGACCGCATTGTCGATCGCCTCCGGATGACCGGGGAGGAGACGGACCATCTCGTCACCGCTGCGCAGATGGGCGCCGGCGACACCGGGGAGCCAGCCGTCGATCGTCTCGATGTCGGTTCTCGCGCGGACGGCGGCCACCGCCATGGCGAGTCGTCGGCGGCGCGGTGACGCGAAGTGCGCCCCGGTGGTCGCCACCGTCGTCAGTCCCAACTCCGCGGCCAAACCGGCCAGGGTCGCGTTGCGCTCGTCGTCCTCGGGCAAGCCCTGGGCGGTCAGTTCCACCGCGACATCCGCGAGCCCGTGACGTTCGACCAGGTCACGCAACGCTTCTCGCGCCGCCTCGGGCCCGCCGCGATCGAGCGCCCGGCGTACCTGCCCCTTCCGGCAACCGGTGAGGATCAGCCAGTGACCGCCCGACCGGTCCGGCAGGGAGTCGCGGTCGTAACGCAGGAGCCCCTTCTCGCCGGCCACCATGTGCGCATCGGCGATGGTGCGCGACAGCCGGCGATAACCCTCGCCGTCGCGGGCGATCACCAGGAGGTGTTCGCCCGGCGGATCCGGCACCCCGGTCCGCGTGACGTCGGGTTCCAGGGACAACTCTGCACCGAAAACCGTCGGAAGCCCGAATTCCCTTGCAGCCTCGGCAAATCGGACGATGCCGTAGAAACCGTCGTGGTCGGTGAGGGCCAGTGAGGACAGACCGAGCCGCTGCGCCTCCTCGACCATCTCCTCCGGCATCGACGCTCCGTCGAGGAAGCTGTAGGAACTGTGTGCGTGGAGTTCGGCGAACGGCACCGCCGACCGACCACGCTCGATGCCATCGGAGCGATAGGCGCCACGCTTACGCGACCAGGCCGGGCTGTCACCGCCGTCACCGAGGGCACCGGAGTTGTCGCCGGGGCCGAACGCCTCGCCCGGCCGACCACCGCCCGGCGCACGACCGGAGAGCACCCGCTCCATCTCCGACCACGTCGGTGGCCCCTGATCCCATCCCACCCCGAGAGTCTATCGAACACGTGTTCGATTACTCAAGGGTGGCACCACGATCCACACCCAGCCTCGACCGCGGACCTTGCCATTCGTCGATGTAAGTGTCACCCTGTGTACAAATCGACTACTTACCGAGCGGTAAGGACACGCCCATGACGACCTACTTCATCACCGGCGGCAGCGGATTCATCGGACGCAGGGTCATCGACAGACTCCTCACGGTGGAACCCGAGGCCCGGATTCTCGCACTCGTCCGTGCAGGATCGCTGTCCCGCTTCAGCGAGATGCTGGCCCAGATCGACCCGACCGGCCGCGTGCAACCGATCGCCGGCGATCTCACCGCGCCCGGACTCGGTCTCGACGGCACGCAGCTGCCGCCCATCGACCACGTCATCCATCTCGCCGCCATCTACGACATGACCGTCGACGCCGACACACAGCAGGCGGCGAACGTAGAGGGCACCGCGCGGGTCGCCGACTTCGCGATGGCCCGCGCGGCGCTGCTCCATCACGTGTCGTCGATCGCGGTCGCGGGCGATCATCGCGGCACGTTCACCGAGAACGACTTCGACAAGGGACAAGGCTTTCCGTCGCCCTATCACCGCACGAAGTTCGAGGCGGAGAAGGTCGTCCGAGAGCGAGAAGGCTTGCGGTGGCGCGTCTATCGGCCGTCGGTGGTCGTCGGCGACTCCCACACCGGCGCGATGGACAAGATCGACGGACCGTACTACTTCTTCCCCCACCTCTCGGTTCTCGGGCGGTTGCCGTCGTCGTTCACGCTCCCGATGCCCGACCTCGGGAACACCAACATCGTCCCGGTCGACTACGTCGCCGATGCGATCGTCGCCCTGGCCGCCGTCGACCCGGAACGCAGTGGGCAGGTCCACCACCTGGCCGATCCGCGTCGGCGCACCATCACCGGGATGTACAACGCGATCGCACCGGGTTTCGATGCTCCCCGAGGACGAAACGTCGTCCCGAACGGAATGGTCGAACCGCTGCTCGCCCTGGCCGGTACCGGCCCCTTCCGCATCGGACGCGATCTGGTCGCGGCGCAGCAGGGCATCCCCCCGGCACTGCTCGACACGATCGCGCTGACCGTCGACTTCCGCGCCGACGACACCGTGGCCGCACTGGCCGAACGCGGCATCACCCTGCCCGACCTCGACGACTACGGCCCGCGCCTGTATCGGTACTGGGCGGATCATCTCGACCCCACCCGGCACCGCCGGACGGACCCGCGCGGACCGCTGGTCGGCAAGACGATCCTGATCACCGGCGGTTCGGCCGGGATCGGCAAAGCCACCGCCCGTATGTGCGTGGCCCGCGGAGCAGATGTGATCATCGTCGGCCGCGCCGCGGAGGCCCTCGACGCAGCGGTCTCCGAACTGCGCGCGACGGCCAGCAAGGATGGCGTGCCACCAGGACGCATCCACGGATATCCGTGCGACATCACCGACGAGGAATCCGTCGCCGGGCTGGTGAAAACGGTTCTCGCCGAGCATGATCACGTCGACATCCTGGTGAACAACGCGGGTCGTTCCATCCGCCGGGCCGCAGTCAACTCGACAGAACGTCTGCATGACCACCAGCGTCTGATGGCCGTCAACTACTTCGGGGCCGTCAACCTGACGCTCGGACTGCTGCCCCACATGGTGGCACGGCAGTCGGGGCATGTCGTCAACGTGACATCGGTGGCAGTGCAGTCCCGGGGCGCCCGGTTCGGCGCGTACGCGGCGTCCAAGGCAGCCCTCGAGGCGTTCAGCGACGTGACCCGGGTCGAGACCCTGTCCGACCACGTCACCTTCACCAACGTCCGGTTGCCCCTCGTCCGCACGCGCATGATCGCGCCCACCGAGGCCTATGAGAACCAGGCGGGCGTCTGGGGTGTGGACAAGGCGGCGTCGCGGGTCCTCCATGGGGTTCTCGATCGGCCACGAAACGTCAACTCCCCCATCGGCGTCCTCGCCGAGCTCGGGCATCGTTTCACCCCACGGCTCATCACCCGGGTGCTCCATCAGGAGTATCTGATGTTCGGCGAGTCGGCAGCCGCCCTGGGCCGGTCCGCGGACGCCGATGACGAGTCCCGCTCGTGAACGACACGCCCTATCTCACCGTCGACGTCGGGCGCCTCGACCGCAACGTCCACGCCGTGGCCGTCGGCGCCGCCGCGGCCGGCCTCGATCTCCGACCGCACGCGAAGACCCACAAGTGCGCCGAGATCGCACGGCGACAACTCGACGCGGGAGCGGTCGGACTGACCGTGGCCACCATCGGCGAGGCGGAGGCCTTCGCCGCAGCACAGCCACCCGGGGGCGCCGATCTGTTCATCGCCTATCCGCTGTGGGTGACCGAACACAAGGGCGCACGTCTACGTACTCTCGCCGCAGCGGCACGACTGCGGGTCGCGGTCGACTCGGTCGAGGGCGCGACCCGGATGGCCGCGGAGGTCCGCGGCGTCGACATCGACGTCGTCGTGGAGGTCGATTCCGGACAGCATCGGACCGGGGTGCCGCCCGAGGATGCCGGGGCAGTGGCCGCCGCGGCCGCGAGAGTCGGTCTGCGGGTTGTCGGCGTGTTCACCTTCCCCGGTCATGGATACGGCCCGGGCGACGCACGCAGGCGTGCCGCGCAACAGGAGACAGACGCGCTCGCAATGGCCGCACAGCGCCTGCGGGACAACGGGATCGACCCGATCGTGCGGAGCGGTGGCTCCACCCCGACGATCGAGTACGCGGGATCGGACGTGCTGACCGAGATCCGGCCAGGCGTGTATCCGTTCGGGGACGCGCAGCAGATGGAACTGGGGACGACGACCGCCGACGACATCGCGCTGACGGCGGTGGCCACCGTCGTCCATCGCACCGGTAACCGCATCGTGGCCGACGCCGGCAGCAAGATCTTGGGTGCCGACCGTCCCGCGTGGGCGTCGGGTTTCGGGCGGCTGCTCGATCACGCCGACGCGCGGATCACCTCGTTGTCGGAACACCATGCGGTGATCGAGTTCGACGACGCGGCAGTCGATGTCGGATCGCTGCCCGTTCCCGGTGACCAGGTACGCGTGGTGCCCAATCATGTGTGTACGGCGGTGAACCTCGTCGACGGCCTGATCGCCGTCACCACCGACGGCACCGAGGAACACTGGCCGGTGATCGCCCGCGGCGCGAACGCCTGACGGCTCACTCGTACACCCCCTCCACGACCCAGGTCTGCGCGCGATATCTCAGCAACAGGGCACGCGAGTCGTCGAGCAGGACCTGTGCACGGGCGACGACAGCGTCGTCGGAGGTGGTGTCGGCAGCGGTGTCCACGCCGGTGGGCCAGGGTCCGGCCCACCAGCGCAGCTCCCACGAGCCGCGGTCCCGGCCGTTGCGTTCCATCCGGATCGTGGTCGGCTCGGCGGTGAACCCGCCGCGGCCGGTGACCTCCACCGGGCGACCTGTCAGATCCAGCACCTGAATCGGGGTGTCCACCAGGACCGCCGGGGTCGGCTGGGCGATCCCGCCCGGCCACGGCGCACCCGGGTCTCGTGCCGGAACCCGTTCATCACCCAGCGAGACCATGGTGATCCGCTCCCCCGGTCCGCGACCGCCACTGGAGATGGGCAACTGCACGGCGTCTCCGCCGAGCAGCCCCTGCACCCGGACCAGCGAGCGCCGGGCACGTTCGTCGACCTCCGGATCCTCGGGTAACCCGTTGCCGTTCAACGCATATTGCAACGCACCCGCCGCAACGACCTCGATGGGTTCCAATCGGAGCACGCCGATCGGCGAATCCGGCCGTCCGTGCGCCCCCGTCCGACCGCCGGTCAGCCATCCCTCGAGTTGCCACCGGATCCGATCAGCGGTCGCCTCCGGCGTGAGCGGCTGCGCACATCGCCAGGTCCGCGCATGACGCTGTCCGAGTTCGGTGACCGCCTCCACCGTGAGCCGTGTGCACGCCACCGACGCCGCGGCCAGCCGGCCCGCGAGCTCATCGGCCAGCCGTCGTCCGAGGAAGGCCGCCGAGTCGACGCGGTCGATGGGTGGGTCGCACTCGTGCTCGATCACCAGATCGGCCGGGGCCATCTGCCCCGACGGCGGCCGTCCGGGCAGTGCGTTCGCCAGGCGATGTGCGACGACAGCATCGGCGGAGAACCGGGAGGCCACATCCCGGACCGACATGTCCGCGAACGCTCCGATCGTCGAGATACCCAGTCGGCGAAGCAGATCCACCAGATCAGCACGTCCGGGGTCGCTCAGGCTGGGCTCCAGGGCGAGGTCGGAGACCGGCCGACGGGCGAGAAAGGCGGCGTCACCCCCGGGTTCGACATGAGCGCCCTGTCTCGCCGCCAGCACGGCGGTGAACAACTCGTCGGCGACGCCGGCCTGGGCCTCGACACCGGAGGCGGCGACGGCGTCGATCGTCTTCTCGGCCAGCACGTCCTCACCGCCGAAGTGGCGCGTGGCCGTCGTCGACGGCATCACCAGCACGCCGGGACGCAACACCTCGACGACCGGGACCAGATCGGCCACCACCGCGACCACCGGCTCGAAGATCCGGCCGTCCCGATGGTCGTCGGCGGCCACCACGGTCATCTCCGGGCAGACCGACTGCGCCTGACGCTTCCGCATCCCGCGGCGGACCCCCATCCGACGGGCCGGCGCCGAACACGCGACGATCCGGTTGGCGTGGAGCACCGCGATCGGATGCTGCGGCGGGATCTCACCGTCGATCGCCGCGGCGGTCGCAGGCCAGTCCGGACACCACAGCGCGAGCACACGACCGGCGCCCATCAGTTCGCGACCGCCAGCGTCGGGCGGGCCTGCGCCGTCGACAGCCCCACATGTCGATCCGAACCGAAACCGGTTGCCACCACGTCGATCTCGCCGATCTGACGACGGCGTCCGCGATCGGTGACGGTCACCTGCAGCGACACCCCGCCGATGCGCCCGAATCCTGCCCGCGCCGCGGCGAGGTCGGCCGAGCCCGCATCGCCGGGAAGATGTCGGTAGGTCAGCACCTCGGCATCCATGCGTATCTGCGCCCCCGGCCAGACGCCACCGACGGTGATCAGTGTCGACAACTGTTTGCGCACCCGTCCCATCACCACGCGGGTCCGCGACGGCGGCACGGAGATCCCCGACAGACCGAGCACCACCAGATCCATCCCGTCGAGCAGCACACCGGCCACCTCGACCGGATCGACTCCCGGATCGGGCACCGTCGCGATCCGCGACAGCTCCCCACCCAACTCGACAACCGCCCCGAAGTTGAGCTGTGGCATGCCCACGATCCCGACCTGACCGCCGGACGCGGTCACCGAGGCGATCATCGCCAACAGGATCGATCGGGCACCGGCGACGGCCACCACGCTTCCCCGCGCCAGCCCGCGCCGCGGCATCAGCTCGGCCAGTGCCTCCGGGACGGCCAGGACATCCTCGGACCGATCTGCCACCTCGACCGACCGGCTGTCCGGGCGGCCCGACATCACCGCGATCTGACGCCGGAGCCGATCGAGCTCATGACCGACAGCGGTATCCGCGACAGCATCGACAGACACACTCATACATCCTCCTGACCAGCGACTTTCCGCAATCAGCGCGCCGGGAAGATGCATGCTGTTCGAACATGTTTTCGATTGATTCGATACTAGGACGGGCCACCGACAACCGTCAACGCGTGAGGTGGGAGGCCGATCAGAACAGGGTCAGGGCCTGCTGCAACTCGGGCTGTGCCACCGCGCCGGCCGGTGAGTCCGAACCGCCCGACGCCGCCCCGCGCAGCCCCTGCGCGCCGGCGAGTCCGTGTCGCTCGACCAGCGGACGCATCCGCTCACGCAGCCAGGAGGAGTACTCGGGTGTGACGTAGGCGCCCCGTCCGTACAGCCCTCGATAGCGGCGCACCAGCGCGGGGTGCTCTTGCGCCACCCACTCCATGAACCAGGGCTTGGTGGCACCCCGGAGATGCATCGGGAACGCTGTCACCCCGGACGCCCCGGCATCGGCGAGGGCGGCCAGGAGACCGTCCAGATGGGCGGTCGAGTCCGTCAGGTACGGGATCACCGGCGCCACCATCACATGGGGCGCGAAGCCGGCGTCGGCGACCGCCCGGATCAGTTCCAGCCTCGCCTTCGGGGTCGGCGTACCGGGTTCGATGGCCTTCTGCAGATCGACGTCGTTGATGGCGAGAGAGATAGCGATGCTCACCGGGACCTTGCGTGCCGCCTGTCGCAACAGCGGCAGATCTCGCCGCAGCAACGTCCCCTTCGTCAGGATCGAGAACGGCGTGGCCGCCTCCGCCAGCGCCGAGATCACGCCCGGCATCAGGCGATAGCGTCCCTCCGCGCGCTGATACGGGTCCGTGTTGGTGCCGAGCGCCACCGTCTCCCGCGACCACGACCGTCGCCGCAACTCCTTGCGCAACACGGCCGCGACATTGAGCTTGACCACCACCTGGGTGTCGAAGTCACGCCCCGCATCCAGGTCCAGATACTCGTGGGTCGGACGCGCGAAACAGTATCGGCAGGCGTGGGTACACCCGCGAAAGGTGTTCACCGTGAATCGAAATGGAAGATTCGACGCCTCGGGAACCTGATTCAGGGCGCTCTTGGCGAGGACCTCGTGGAAGGTGACACCCTCGAACTCGGGGGTCTGCACCGAACGCACCAGACCGGCCTTGCCCAAACCGGGCAGAGCACCGTCGTCGACCTCGACGCCTTGGTCGGACCACCGCATGACCACAGTCGAACATACGTGCGATTTGCGTGTCAAGCGCGGCCATCCGCACCCGGACGCGCCCGACTATCATGCTGCTATGTCGCCCACCCGACCCGAGAGCCACCGCACACCAGGGCCGCAGTACCTGGTCGCCGGTCGCTACCGATTGTCCTCGCGCATCGGCGGTGGCGGCATGGGCACCGTCTGGCTTGCCCGCGATCAACTCCTCGCACGTGACGTCGCGGTCAAGCAGGTGGTCTCGACAGAAGGGCTCAGCGAGGAGACGGCCGAGAACATCCGACGTCGTGCGATGCGGGAGGGCCGGATCGCCGCCAAGCTCTCCCATCGCAACGCGATCGCCGTGCACGACGTCGCCCTCGACAGCGGCGAGCCGTGGATCGTCATGGAGTATCTACCGTCTCGCAGCGTCGCCCAGATACTGCACGGCGCGGGCACTCTCGCGGTCGGTCAGGCCGCCCAGATCGGCGCGCAGGTGGCCGATGCGATGACCGCCGCGCACGCGGCGGGCATCATCCACCGCGACATCAAACCCGGCAACATCCTCGTCACCACAACCGGCCGGGACGCCGGTCTGGTCAAGATCACCGACTTCGGGATCTCCCGGGCCAAGGACGACGTCAGCCTCACGCACACCGGCGTGATCACCGGCACGCCCGCATATTTCGCCCCCGAGGTGGCCCGCGGCGCGGAACCCGACGAGGCGTCCGACGTCTACTCCCTGGGTGCGACCGTCTACACACTCGTCGAGGGCCAGCCACCCTTCGGCGTGGACGACGACTCACTTGCACTGCTGCACAAGGTGGCTCGTGCCCGCATCACACCGATGACCAGAGCCGGTGCGCTGCAACCGGTCATCCTCGCACTGCTCGAGCCCAGTCCGGCCAAACGTCCGTCGATGTCGGCCGCGCGCGATCTGCTCGCCCGGGCGGCCGCGGGCTCCCGCGGCAGCACCCGCGCCGTGCTCGACGGTCCGATCACCACCCCCGACGGAGGTGTGCCCACCTGGGCACAGCGCTCCCCCCGCCCACCGCGGTCCCATCCGACCGGGACGCATCTCCCGGTCGGCGGTCCGCCCCCGGGTGAGACCGTCGTGCCGGGCCCGGGCCGCGGGCAGTCGGGACAGCCGGGTCCGCCCGTGACGACGGTGGCCGGGTCGTCCCGGCCGGGGACACAGGCGTCCCCACCACAGGCGTCGATGCCACCGACGTCGAAACCACGGAGATCCGGGCCGTCGAATTCGTCGACGACGCTGATCTTGTCGGTGTTCGCGGCCATCATCGTGCTCGCCCTCGTGATCGTGCTGATCATCGCGGCCACGGCCTGATCGGGTCGCGACCGGAGGCCCCGCCGGGCACGCTCACCCGATGTGTCGGGTGGCCGCCCATCGGGTCAGCGCGTTGCGATTGGACTGCTGGGTCTTGCGCAGCACGTTCGACGCGTGGGTCTCGACGGTCTTGATGGAGATGAACAATTCGTCGGCGATCTCCCGGTAGGTGTAGCCGCGAGCCAGCAGCCGGAGCACCTCGAGTTCACGTTTGGTGAGCGAGTCGAGCTCGGGATCCAGGGGCGGTTCCGGGGCCGCCGACTTCCCGGTGAACGAGTCCAGCACGAAGCCCGCCAGTCGGGGGCTGAAGACCGCGTCGCCGTCGGCGACACGGCGCACCGCGTCGGCGAGTGCAGCACCATCGATGGTCTTGGTGACGTACCCGCGGGCCCCGGCACGGATCGTCGCGATCACGTCCTCGGCCGCGTCGGAGACGCTGAGCGCCAAGAAGACCGGCCCGTCGTCGGCGAGTGCGGCGTCGTTCACCGCCCGCAACACCGCGACCCCTCCACCGGCCGGCATGTGCACGTCGAGGAGCACGACGTCGGGCCGCATCGTCAGGATGCCGTCGACCGCCTCGGGAACCGTGCCGGCCTCGCCGACGACCCGCAGCCCGTCCTCGGAGGCGAGCTCCGCACGCACCCCGGACCGGAACACGGCGTGGTCGTCCACGAGAAAGATGGTGCAGGTCCCCGGGTCGGTCATCGAGATCCTTCCTGTTCACGTGAATGGTCGATCGGCACAGCGGTTTCCGAGTCGTGCTCGGCCCGGCCGGCATCGTCGGATCGGGGCATGGTGAGCCGGACGTTGGTCCCGCGGCCCGGCGACGAGTCGATGGCGACGTCGCCACCCGCGCGCTCCATGCGTGCCCGGATGGAGCGGGCGATCCCCTGCCGATCCTCGTCGACGACGTCGGGATCGAAACCCGCGCCCCGATCGCGGACGAAGACCTCGACCTGGTCGTCGGTCACCTCGCCGTAGACGTCGACCTTGCGTTCCCCGGAATGCTTGGCCGCGTTGACGAGTGCCTCGCGGGTGGCGCCGACGAGCGCCGCCCATCGACGACGGGCATCGGCCGGCTCGTCCTCGGGTCGCAGATCGCCGACGGTGATCACCTCGACCTCGATGCCGTAGTGATCCTCGACCTCGGCACCGACCCCCTGAAGGCTGGCGGACAGCGACCCGGCCCGCTGCGCGGGATCGCCGAACAGCCATCCGCGCAGCTCCCTCTCCTGACTGCGCGCGAGCCGGGCGACCTCCTCGGGCCTGCCCGCCTGCTTCTGGATCAGCGCGAGTGTCTGCAGCACCGAGTCATGCAGATGTGAGGCGATCTCCTCACGCTCGGCGTTGCGGATGCGGGCGGCGCGTTCCTCGTTGAGCGCGCGCCACATCCGCATCCACAGCGGCACGGTCAGCAGGACCACACCGATCAGGGTCGCGAGCACGGCGAGCACGGTCGTCGACAGTCCGCCGAAGCTCTGATCGCCGGCCAGCACGATCACCACCAGACCGCCGATGACCAGCAACGCTCCGCCGACCAGCCGTGTCCATGTCAACACGGCCGGGGTGCGCGGCGAGGTCCGCGAGGTGTCGAACTCGCGCCACACGAGGCTGGCACCCACGACGACGAACACGAACGGCACCAGGTAGGCGGCCGGGGTGCCCGAGGCGGCGAAGCCCACCACCGACATCGCCACCAGCCCGACCAATGCGAGGCCGTAGGCCTGACGACGCTCACCGGGCGAGGGCGGCGCCTCGTCGTGGCCGGGCGGACAGAAGAACCACAGCAGACCGTAGGCGAGCACCCCGGCCCCGGCGAGCGCGGCGAGCACCATGAACACGACACGGACGCGGAATGCGTCGACGCCGAGATGATCGGCGATCCCGCCTGCGACACCCGCGATCACACGTCCCCCGTCGCGGCGCTCCAGCCGCGGCGCCGGTGCCGGGGCCGTACGTGACAAGGCCGGAGGTGACGACGCAGCGGGTGACGCCGGTACGGGCACACCACTACTCATGACTCGATAGTGGCACGTCGACGCCCCCGAGGACATCAGGGATGAATCAGGGTCTTCCCCCGATGTGCCCACGCGATCCGGACGACAGGATGGGGATCATGGACACGAAGCAGTTCGAGGGGATGTGGGAGACGCGGCCGATCCGGCCCAACCGCAACCGCACGGTCGCGGGCGTCTGTGCGGGCATCGGCGCCCGGTACCGGGTGGACCCGACGCTGGTCAAGATCGCGTTCGTCGTGGCGACACTGTTCGGCGGCAGTGGGCTCGTGCTGTACATCGCAGCCTGGGTGGCACTGCCGAGCGAGGATCGCAACAACGACGAACTCGGCTCGATCCGGCATGCGCGGTCGGCCTTCCGGCATGGCGGACGACATCCCGGGCACCGGCGGCCGCAGTTCATTCTTCTCATCGTCCTCGCGATCATCATCCTGACCTCGTTCGGGCCCAACGCGACCTGGAGTTCCGGCGGGCTGCTCGGCGCGGCGCTCATGCTGATCGGCTGGTGGTTGCTCTATCAGCGCACCCCGGAACCCCCGGTCGGGACGAGCGCGAACACACACCGGCAATCCACGGCACCCGGCGATACGGGCGATCAGCTCCAACCATGGATACCCCGCGCGATGATGAACGCCCCGCGGACCGCGACGACCTACTCGTCGCACCACGGACCGGTGCCCGCAGCGGCGACGACCCTTCCGATGACGCCCCGCCCCGGGGCCGATCCCGGTGCGGGTCACGACGTCACCGACGCATCGACGGCACCGTCGACGGCCGGGACGGTACCCGGCACCGCCGCGGCACCCCACCCGCCGAGCGCGGCAGACCCGACGACCGACGATCTCCGGCGCACCCCGCCCGCGTGGGATCCGTTGGGGACCGCCCAGTTCGCCTGGGATCTCCCCGATCCCGCCCCGGACCGGCTGCCCGCCGAGCCTGACGGGCAGCGCTCACCGCTGACCCTCATCGTCATCGGTCTGGCCGTCATCGTCGGGGCCGCAGGAGCCGCGTTGCATCAGGCGGGCGCCGACTGGTTCACCCCCGCCCGCATCCTGTCGATGTCACTCGCGGTGGTCGGTCTGGGATTGGTGTACGCCGGACTGCGCCGTCGGCAGACCGGCCGCCACAGCTCCGGACTTGTCCCGCTCGCCCTCGCGCTCGGTGTCGCCGTGGTGGCCACGACTGCGGTCGGGCACTTCGACGGGCTGCCAGCCGGTGGTGCCGGAGAACGCGTCTGGAAACCGATCAGCGAGAACGACATCGAGAGCGAGTACAGCCTCACGGTCGGCAAGATGGTGCTCGATCTGCGCGATGTCGACCTCACCCGCGACCGCACCGTGGCACTGCACGGCGGGATCGGCGAGATCCAGGTGCTGGTCGGTGAGAACATGAACGTCCGCGCCGACTGCGATTCCACCGTGGGCGACTACGTCTGCCCGGCAGGACTCGACGGTGGCCGCGACGGAACCGAAGGACCCGTCCTGACGATCGACGCCACGACGAACATCGGCCATGTGGAGGTTGCCCGATGAGTACCGAACCGACCGCCCGCGACACCCGTCATCGCGCGCCCGGACTGATCGTCCTCGGCGTGATCGCCCTGGTGGTCGCCGGATGGGGACTCGTCGGCGACCTGACGCTGATGTCGGCCGCCGACCTCGGCTGGATCGCCGTCGGAGGGGGTCTGGTGATCGGACTGATCCTCATCCTCACCGGCGCCCGGTCGTCGCGGCACCGCTGACCCGGGCGGGCCGGCCTCAGCTAGGCGTGCCGCCCCCCACTCACTCCCATTCGATGGTGCCCGGCGGCTTGCTCGTGACGTCCAGGACGACACGGTTGACGTCGGGCACCTCATTGGTGATCCGGGTCGAGATGATCTCCAGCGTCTCGTAGGGCACCCGGGTCCAGTCCGCGGTCATCGCGTCCTCGCTCGACACCGGACGCAACACGATCGGATGCCCGTAGGTGCGGCCGTCGCCCTGCACACCGACACTGCGCACATCGGCCAACAACACCACCGGGCACTGCCAGATCTGCCCGTCGAGCCCGGCCGCGGTCAGCTCCTCCCGGGCGATCAGATCGGCCTTGCGCAGCATCGACAACCGGTCGGCGGTCACCTCGCCGACGATACGGATGGCCAGGCCCGGTCCCGGGAACGGCTGACGTCCGACGATCTCCTCGGGCAGCCCCAATTCTCGGCCGACGGCGCGCACCTCGTCTTTGAACAGCAGACGCAGCGGCTCGACCAGGGTGAACTCGAGATCCTCGGGCAGACCGCCGACATTGTGATGACTCTTGATGTTGGCCGTGCCACTACCGCCACCGGACTCGACGACGTCGGGGTAGAGGGTGCCCTGGACCAGGAAGTCGATCGACTCGCTCTCGCCCTCTGCCTGTGCGACCGTCAGATCGGAGACCGCCCCCTCGAACGAGCGGATGAACTCGCGACCGATGATCTTGCGCTTCTCCTCCGGATCACTGACGCCCGCCAGCTCGTCGAGGAAGGTGTCCGCGGCGTCGACGGTCACCAGCTTCGCCCCGGTCGAGGCGACGAAGTCGTGCTGCACCTGCTCTCGCTCACCGGCGCGCAACAGGCCGTGATCGACGAACACGCAGGTCAGACGATCACCGATGGCACGCTGCACGAGCGCCCCGGCGACCGCGGAATCCACACCTCCGGACAGCCCGCAGATCGCACGCCCGTCGCCGATCTGGTCGGAGACGGCATCGATCAGGGCGTCGGCGATGTTCGCCGGCGTCCAGGTCGCCTCGAGCCCGGCGATCTCGTAGAGGAAGCGGGTGAGGATCTGCTGGCCGTGCGGGGTGTGCAGCACCTCGGGGTGGTACTGGACGCCGGCCATCTGGCGTGCGACACACTCGAACGCGGCGACCGGCGCACCGGGCGTCGACCCGGTCACGGTGAAGCCGTCCGGCGCGACCTGGACCGCGTCGTTGTGACTCATCCACACGGGCTGGGTCTCGGTCAGTCCCTGGTGCAGGACGCCGTCGCCGCTGATGGTCAGCGTCGTCCGACCGAACTCGCGTCCGCCGGTGTTGGCGACCTCACCGCCGAGTTGCTGCGTCATCGCCTGGAATCCGTAGCAGATGCCGAAGACGGGTACACCCAGGTCGAACACACCGGGATCGAGCGACGGCGCGTCGTCGGAGTAGACCGAGGCCGGTCCCCCGGACAGGATCAGGGCGACCGGGTTGCGCGCCTCGATCTCGGCCAGCGGCGCGTCGTGGCCGATGACCTCCGAGTAGATCCGCGCCTCACGAACGCGGCGGGCGATCAACTGGGCGTACTGGGCGCCGAAGTCGACCACGAGCACGGGACGAGGGCCGTCGGGCAGGGCGGCGGCGGAACCGGTCGGGGAACCGGCAGAGGTATCTGTCACCCCAGCGAGTTTAGTGATCGCGGCCGCCAGACATAATGCAGGCATGTCCCAGACCACCGGCGCACCCCGGACGCGACGCTTCTCCCTGTCGGTGGCCGACCTCACCCAGGCTGCCGTCTTCGCCGCACTCATCGCCGCCCTCGGCCTGCCGGGCACCATCACGATCGGATCGTCGGGTGTGCCGATCACGCTCCAGACCCTCGGTGTGATGCTCGCCGGATCGATTCTCGGACCGCGCAAGGGCACCCTCGCCGTGGTCATCTTCGCAGTCCTGGCGATCGCCGGTCTGCCGATCCTGGCGGGCGGGCGCAGCGGGTTGGTGGCATTGGCGTCGCCGACCGCCGGGTTCTTCGTCGGCTTCCTACCCGCCGTCCTCGCGATCGGTCTCGCGACCGCGATGATGATGCCGCGGTATCGGGTGCTGTGGGGCATCGTCATCAACATCGTCGGCGGGATGGTCGTGATCTACGCGTGCGGTGTGATCGGACTCCTGCTCCGCACCGATCTGTCGCTGTGGGCGGCGATCTCCACCAATGGCGTCTACGTTCCTGGCGACATCGCGAAGGCGGTCGTCGCAGCCCTGGTCGCCGCGCAGGTTCACCGCGCATACCCGGGGCTGATCGCACCGATCCGCCTGCGGCGTGGCGCACACTGACCGCCGCCGATCACAGAGCGTGCGTCCATGATCGAGTTCCGGGCCGTCGGGCATGCCTACGACGACCGGGTCGTGTTGTCCGACATCACCCTCGACCTCGCCGAACGCCGGATCGGCATCATCGGCGCCAACGGAAGTGGCAAGTCGACCCTGGCGCGGATGATCAACGCCCTTGTCGTGCCCGACACCGGCACGGTGCATGTGAACGGGATCGATGCGGCCCGCGACAAACGTCGTGTCCGACGTGAGGTCGGGTTCATCTTCAGCGACCCGGACCGCCAGATCATCATGCCGACGGTCGCCGAGGACATCGAGCTGTCGCTGACCCGCACCGTCTCCGACCGCACGACGCGGCGTTCCCGCGCCCAGAACGTCCTGCGCCAGTTCGGTCTCGCCGACCACGCCGACCATCCGGCACACCGATTGTCGGGAGGACAGAAACAACTCCTGGCACTGGCGTCGGTTCTGGTCACCGGCCCCTCGATCCTGGTCGCCGACGAGCCGACGACACTCCTCGACCTGCGCAACAGTTCCATGCTGGCCGACGTGTTCACGACACTCGACGAGCAGCTCGTCGTCCTCACCCACGACCTGGACCTGATCGCCGACTACGACCGCGTGATCGTGCTCGACGAGGGGCGTGTCGTCGCCGACGACGAGCCGGCGCCCGCCGTCGCCGCCTACCGCGCGCTGATGGCATGACCGCTCTCGGCGTCTACCGGCCCGGGCGGTCGGTGCTCCACCGTCTGCCCGCAGGCGTGAAGCTGGCGGCGCTCGGCGCGGCGATCCTGCTCATCAGCCTGACCGTCCGCAGCCTCGCCGCGGTCGGCGTCGTCGCCGCCGGGGTCGTCGTGGCGTTCGCGCTCGGCGGCATCGGTCCGGCGCAGGCGTGGCGACAGATGCGACCCATGGTGTGGGTGCTGGTGTTCGTGTTCGTCTTCCAGGTGGTGTTCACCGACTGGCGGCGGGCCGTGATCGTGTGCGCGGTGCTGGCCGCGTCGGTCGCGCTGGCCGCGGTCGTGTCGCTGACGACGAGGACCTCGGCGATCCTCGACACCATCATGGCCGTGTTGTCCCCGCTGCGTCGGATCGGCGTGCGGACCGACCACATCGCGCTCGCATTGGCGTTGGCGATCCGGTCCATCCCACTGATGGTCGAGGTCGTCGCGCAGGTCGACGAGGCGCGAAAGGCTCGCGGATTGCGTCCCGGCGCACGGATACTCGTCGCGCCGGTGGTGATCGCCGCCCTACGCACCGCCGACGGCTTCGCCGACACGCTGATCGCGCGCGGGCTGGACTGACACGATCGGCAGGACCAACGCGCCCGGCGCACCGGCCGGGACGACCGGCGCGCGTGGGGGTGTCGGGTCGATGCGCCGGTAGGCCTCACCCTGCGCCGGTCGCCGGTCGGCCTCGCCCTTGTTGGGCCACAACGACATCGCACGTTCGGCCTGGGCACAGATGGTCAGCGACGGGTTCACCCCGAGGTTGGCGCTGATCGCCGCACCGTCGGTGATGTGCAGCGTCGGATGATTCCACACGCGGTGATACGGATCGATCACCCCCTGTTCCGGGTCGTCGGAGATGACGCATCCGCCGAGATAATGTGCGGTCAGGGGCATGTTCACGATGTCGCCCCAGGTGCCGCCCGCGACACCTCCGGGAAGTTTCGCGGCCACCCGCCGGGTTGCCTCGTTGCCCGTGGGGATCCACGTCGGATTGGGTTCACCGTGCCCCTGGCGGCTCGTGATGTACCGGAACGGACCGCGCCTGCGGACGAAGGTCGTCAGCGAGTTGTCGCTGTTCTGCATCACCAGCGCGATCACCGTTCGCTGACTCCACTTGCGCACCACCAGGAGTCGGACCAGGAGGAAGGGATTCGCGGCCACCTGACGGAGGAACTGGGAGAACCGGTCTCGTCGGGTCCCGCCGTCGGTGAGGAGGCTCTGCAGGTACGCGATGGCGTTCGATCCCCGGCCGTACCGCACCGGCTCGATGTGAGTGGTCGGTTCGGGGTGGAACGATGACGTGATCGCCACGCCGCGCGAATAGTCATGGGCGGGATCGTAGGTCGCGGCCATCGCACCCAGGATGGATTCCGAGTTGGTTCGGGTCAGGACACCCATCGCGTCCGAGATGTCCGGCAGCGTGGTGCGTTTGGCGGTGTGCATGAGCCGCTGGGTGTTGAAGGTGCCCGCCGCGACGATCACCTGACCGGCGGTGAGAGTGCGCCGACGACCCCAGGACACCCAGGACGCCGACGGCCGCGTGCCGACCTCCCAGCTCCCGTCACCCCTCGGCGCGATCCGGTCGACGGTGGTTCGGTCGATGATGGTCGCGCCGTGCCGTTCGGCGAGTCCGAGATAGTTCTTCATCAAGGTGTTCTTCGCGCCCACCCGGCATCCCGTCATGCATGCCCCGCATTCGGTGCAGGCCGTGCGGTCGGGACCCGCGCCACCGAAGTACGGGTCTTCGACGGTCTCGCCGGGAGTACCGTCGAGGCCCGTCTTCGCGCCGAAGAACACGCCGACGGGGGTGGCCGTGAACGTGTCACCCGCACCCATCTCCTCGGCGACCTCCCGCATGATGCGGTCCGAGTCGGTGACGGTCGGGTTGGTCACCACGCCGAGCATGCGGCGCGCCTGCTCATAGTGCTGGCCGAGTTCGTCCTGCCAGTCGGTGATGTGCCGCCACTGCGGATCGTCGAAGAAGGGCGCGGGCGGCTTGTACAGCGTGTTGGCGTAGTTGAGCGACCCACCGCCGACGCCCGCACCGGCCAGGATCATGACGTCTTTGAGCGCATGGATGCGCTGGATCCCGAACAGACCGAGCTTCGGCGCCCACAACCACTTGTGCAGCCGCCAACTGGTCTTCGCGAACTCGTGGTCCTCGAAGCGCCGCCCCGCCTCGATCACCCCGACGCGGTACCCCTTCTCCACCAGCCGGAGGGCGCTGACGCTCCCGCCGAATCCGGAACCGATGATGAGCACGTCGAAGTCATGGTGGGCTGCCATGACGAAACATACTAACGAACATTGTCAAGGTTGGGCAGCCCCCGATGCTCAGGAGTGCAGCGAGAGCCCGACCTTCTGGAATTCCTTGAGGTCGCTGTAACCGGCCTTTGCCATCGAACGGCGCAGCGCACCAACGAGATTCAGCTCGCCGAACGAATCCTGCGAAGGCCCGGTCAGGACGGACTCCAGACTTGGGCGGTCCGCCTCGGTCGCCACCTGGAGCAGGGCGCCACGCGGGGTGTCCGGATGCGCCGCCGCCGACGGCCAGTACCAGCCGCGTCCCGGCGCCTCGGCCGACGCGGCGAGCGGCGTCCCGAGCACGGCCGCGTCCGCACCGCAGGCGATCGCCTTCGCGAGGTCGCCCGAGGTGTGGATGTCGCCGTCGGCGATGACATGCACGTACCGGCCACCGGTCTCGTCGAGGTATTCGCGCCGCGCCGCTGCGGCGTCGGCGATCGCGGTCGCCATGGGCACACCGATGCCGAGGACCTCACCGGTCGTCGTCGCCCCGGCCGCCGATCCGTAGCCGACGATGACGCCGGCAGCACCGGTTCGCATCAGGTGCAGAGCGGTCCGATGATCGTGCACGCCGCCGGCGATGACCGGGATGTCGAGGTCGGCGATGAAGGTCTTGAGGTTCAGGGGCTCGCGGGCCGCACCGTCGGCGTCGACCTGCGCGACATGCTCGGCGGAGATGATGGTGCCGTGCACGACGAGCAGTTCGACACCGGCCTCGAGCAGGGCCGGGGTGAGCTCCGGCGCATGCTGCGGACTGACCCGGACGGCCGTGGTGACCCCGGCCTCGCGGACGGTGGTGACGGCCTCGCGCAGCAGGCCGGTGTCGAGGGGGGCCGAATGAAGGTGCTGCAGATGGCGGATCGCCGCCTGCGGATCGGGATTCTCTGTCGCCACCGCGATCAGGTCGGCGATCTTCTCCTCGACATCGCGATGTCGCGCCCACAGTCCCTCGCCGTTGATCACGCCGAGGGCCCCGAGTTTGCCGAGCGCGATGGCCATCGCCGGCGACACCAGGGCGTCGGTGGGGTGGCTGAGGATCGGCGACTCGAAGCGGTAGGCGTCGATCTGCCAGGCCGTGGAGACGTCCTTCGACGACCGGGTCCGGCGGGACGGGACGATGCTGATGTCGTCGAGTTCGAACGTCCGACGAGCCGTCCGGCCCATACCGATGTCCACGAGGTCACGCACCATTGCGCCTTTCTGCTACGCGGGCTGTTCTGACGACAGAGGTGGAACAGCGTCAGCGAGAATAGTAGTTGGGCGCCTCAGCCGTGAGCGTGATGTCGTGGGGATGCGACTCCTTGAGACCCGCGGAGGTGATCTGCACGAAACGGGCCTGCTGCAACCCGGCGATCGAGGAGGCCCCCGTGTAGCCCATGGCCGCGCGCAGACCGCCCACCAGCTGGTGGATGACCTGCCCGAGAGGCCCGCGGAACGGCACGCGTCCTTCGATGCCCTCCGGGACGAGCTTCTCCTCCGCCAGGACGTCATCCTGGAAGTACCGGTCCTTCGAATACGACTTGGCCTGACCGCGTCCCTGCATCGCACCCAGCGACCCCATGCCGCGGTAGCTCTTGAACTGCTTGCCGTTCACCAGGATCAGCTCGCCGGGGGCCTCGGCCGTGCCGGCCAGCAGCGAACCGAGCATCGCGGTCGAGGCACCGGCGGCGAGCGCCTTGGCGATGTCGCCCGAGTACTGCAGGCCGCCGTCGGCGATCACCGGCACGTCGTGCTGCTTGCAGACCGCGACCGCCTCGAGAATCGCGGTGATCTGCGGCGCGCCGACACCCGCGACCACTCGCGTGGTGCAGATGGAACCCGGTCCCACGCCGACCTTGACCGCATCCGCGCCGGCCTCGACGAGTGCGAGTGCCGCCTCGCGGGTGGCGACGTTGCCTCCGACGACCTGGACCCGCTCCCCCACCTCGGCCTTGAGCTTCGTGACCATGTCGAGGACCAGACGATTGTGCGCATGTGCGGTGTCGACGATGATCACGTCGACACCGGCGTCGGCCAGTGCCATCGCACGATCCCACTGCGGATCGCCGGTACCGACGGCAGCGCCGACCAGCAGTCGACCGTCGGCGTCCTTGGTCGCCAGCGGATGCTGCTCGGTCTTGACGAAGTCCTTGACCGTGATGAGACCGGTGAGTTTGCC
Source organism: Gordonia sp. OPL2 (assembly GCF_003797825.1). GTDB lineage: Bacteria > Actinomycetota > Actinomycetes > Mycobacteriales > Mycobacteriaceae > Gordonia. The sequence goes on along the minus strand of NZ_RKME01000005.1, from coordinate 137,827 downwards.
GTTGCCGTCGACGATGGGGAGTTTCTCGATCTTGTTGCGGCGCAACAGCCCCAGGGCCGCCTCCGCGGAGACCCCCTCCTGGGCGGTGATCAGCGGGGCCTTGGTCATGACCTCCGAGACCGGTCGGGACTGGTCGACCTCGAAACGCATGTCGCGGTTGGTGATGATGCCGACGAGCTCGCCGACCTCGTCGACGACGGGAAGACCCGAGATGCGGTACCGCGCGCACATGGCGTCGACCTCGGCGAGGGTGTTCGTCGGCGAGCAGGTGACGGGGTCGGTGACCATCCCCGCCTCCGACCGCTTCACGGTCTCGACCTGACCGGCCTGGTCCTCGATGGCGAGATTGCGGTGCAGCACACCCATCCCACCCGCGCGCGCCATGGCGATGGCCATCCGCGACTCGGTGACGGTGTCCATCGCCGAACTGACGAGCGGGACCCGCAGGGTGATGTTCTTGGTCACGCGCGACGAGGTGTCGGCGTCGCTGGGGATCACGTCGGATGCCGCGGGCAGCAACAGGACGTCATCGAAGGTGAGGCCGAGCATCGCGACCTTGCCGGGGTCGTCTCCTCCGGTGCGAACGTGCGTCATTGCTCCATGGTATCGGCATCGCAGGTGTGGTCAGGCCCACCCCGTTCGGATGCCGTACGACGACTCGCCCGGCGTCGGCGCCTGTGTACTCCTCGAAGCACTCCGGCGGCGTCATCGGTTACCGTGGTTGTGTGCGTGACCACCTACCACCCGGCCTGCCGCCAGACCCGTTCGCCGACGATCCCAGCGATCCGGCGTCGGCCCTGGACTCGGTGGAACCGGGCATCCCGCTCGACGAGAACGAGCGCATGGCGGTCGAGGAGGATCTCGCCGATCTGGCGGTCTACGAAGCGCTGCTGGCACATCGGGGAATCCGCGGCCTCGTCGTCGTGTGCGACGACTGTCACGAAGATCACTATCACGACTGGGACATGCTGCGCGCCAATCTGCTGCAGCTGCTGATCGACGGCACGGTCCGGCCACACGAGCCGGCGGTCGATCCACGGCCGGATGCCTACGTCACGTGGGATTACTGCCGTGGCTACGCCGATGCGCGCAGCCACGTCGACGACGAGCGCTGAGCGCCCCAGCAAATCAGTAGCAGATCAGCAAATCACCAATACCAGCGGGCAGGCGCCGGCGCAGGCAGCAACGTGGTCGTGATCGTCGGCAGTTCCGGGCTCACCGTCGGCTCGGGCTCCACCGGTGACGGATTCGCGGTCGGCACCGGAGTCGTCGTCGGCACCGGGATGTCGGTCGTACTCGGCAGCTGCGGATCCGTGGTACCCGGCTGACCCGTCCCGGGCTGTCCGGTCCGTGCGTCGGTCGGCGGATCGCTCGACTGGTCGTCCGTCGGAGGTGGCGGGTTCGGCACGGTCACCGAGGTGGACCGCTTGTCGGTTCCCGACCTCAGCAGGTCGCGTGGTGGCGACGCCGGATCGTTCGGGTTCCGGCCGGTGACCGAAGACTCACGGCTCTCCGAGGACTTCGCCGAACTGCTCGATGCGGCCTTCGACGCCCCGTCGGTGCGCAGACGATCGATCCACTCGTTCATCCGCTTCTTGTCGGCGTCGGCCACCGGGCCCATGTTCTTCTGGGCCTTGGCGATCAGCTCGGCTGCCTGGGTCGTGTCGCCGGATGCGGCGGCCGCCTCGGCCTGCTCGAGATAGGACTGGACGTCCATCGACGCCTGGGTCTGGCTGGCAGCCTCGGCGAACACCACGCGCTTGACGCCCCACAGGGGATCTCCCGGGGACGACCCCTCGGCGAGCACGGTCAGGCCGGCGCCGGCGATCACGACGATCGCGGCAGCGCCGGAGGCCACGCGCAGATGGCGGATCACACCGCGGCCGCGACGCGCGCGCTCGGTGGCCGCGATCGCGGATTCGACCTCGTCGACCGTGGGCAGCTCGGGCAGCGGTTCGGCGATCACGTCGTGGCGCCAGCCGGCGAGCAGTTCGGCGAGGTGATACTCGGTGTCGTCGCGGGTCGGTACCGGCTTGTCGTCGGCCAGCGCGTCGAGGAAGCGGTCGTCGAGGTGGACGGCCGTCAGATCGATCGGATCGGTGAGGTCCCAGGTGGGATCGGCAGGATCACGCTCCTCGTTCATCCGACTCACCTGCCTTCCTCAGTTGATCCTTCAATTTCGCGAGTGCCCGGTGCTGGGCGACCCGGACTGCTCCCGCCGTGCTGCCCACCGCGTCAGCGGTCTCCTCGGCCGAGAGGCCGACGACCAGACGCAGCACCAGCACCTCGCGCTGTTTCTCCGGGAGGATAGTCAGCAGCGCACGCATCCGGCGGCTGGCATCGGCGTCGAGAGCCATCTGTTCCGGTCCGCCCGTGAACGTCGTCAGCTCCGGCAACGTCTCCACCGGGTCGGCCTTGACCCTGCCCGCCACTCGCATCGCATCGGCGACCTTGTGGGCGGCGATACCGTATACGAAGGCCATGAACGGCCTGCCCTGGTCTTGATACCGGGGCAGTGCTGTCATCACCGCCATCAACGCCTCCTGCGCGATATCGTCGGCGGAGAACAGGTGGCGTTCTCCGACTCCAATTCGCCCTCGGCAGTAGCGCAGGATCGGCTCCTGCACACTCTCGAGAACTGACGTGAGCGCGCCGCGATCGCCCTGCCCCGCAGAGCGGACTGCCTCGTCGAGCTCAACACCCGTCAGTTTCATCGTCAGTTGAGATCCCCGTGTTACATGTGTGGTGGTGTTGCCGTCCGGATTTGTCCCCACGTCACCTTAGCGATCACCTGTCACGCTCCGATCACCCACTCGCCGTCACCCGGTGTTCGAACGGGACACCTCGACGGATGAGTTCGGCTCGCTGCCGCGCGAGATCTGCGGCGAGCGCGACATCCGACGGATTCAGACCCGTGCGCAGCGCCGATGAGGCCCACGCGAGCGGCAGCAGCCCGTGTTCGGCGGCGGCGGCACTCACCTGGGCGGCCCGCTGCGAGGCCTCCGCCGATCGGCCTGCCGTCGCCGCGGCGGCCGCGGCGATGAGGGACGTCTTCACCTGATGCCGGTGCGGGACGTCGGGCCCCGCGGCGAGGGTCAGCGCGGCGTCGGCGTGGGCGCACGCCTCGTCGGGATCACCCGAGTACATCGCGAGCTCGGCCGACACCCATTCGATCCGGAGCCGCGGACGTCGGCCGGCGAACCAGTCGGGGTCGCCGGGCGCCACACATCGGCGGGCCCTACGCAGCAGATTGCGCGAGGCGGTGAGATGGAATTGTCCGAGGTGATCGGCGGCGAGTCCGACGACGGCGTCGAGGACGGCCGCCCGGGCGTGGGGATCCTCGACGGACCGTGGACCACCGATGCGGGACAGCGCCCGTCCGTCGAGCCGCGCGGCGAGCCGGTGGCGACCGGCCTGGCGCAGCAACGAGGCCCGCGTCGAGCCGGACAGCGACGCCAGCACAGCGTCGTCGGCGACCCGTGCGATGCGGTCCACATCGTCGAGCAGCGAGCAGGCGCGCGCGATGTGACCCACACCTCCCCACTCGACGGCGTCGGCCCAACGCGCATACCCTTCCGTACGTCTGCGCATTTCAGAACCTATTTTCCGAGGTTTTCAGGCACGATCCAGACAGTGGAACCGGTTGCAGTTTGCATGAATTTAACCTGCCGTCACAAACGTTAATTCAGAAAACAGATCACGTGCGAATAATCGCTGGGTTTCTTCTGGGTTACGCGGCCCCTTGCGTGTCACGTGCCTGTCATGCGCCAAATGCACCATCGAAATAGCCCCTCCACCAAGAAAACTCGCAGATCAAGCGGGATTGTCAGGACATGAACCGGGGTCGGATTCAGCACCTTCTGTTCATATGCTATGCCTTCCGCACTCCTCAACACTGCGTTAACAATCGCCGAACTTTCACCATCGTTGAGCAGCCATTTGGCGGGATTGACTCAATTAATTTCGCTTGCTTACTGTGTGTTTGCGCCGATGACAAACGGAGCGTCACACGCAGACAAGGAGCCGCTGCCATGCCTCAGCCGAATCATCTCCCCGGTCCGAATGCTGACATCTGGGATTGGCAGATGCAGGGCTTGTGCCGTGGAGTGGAATCGTCGATGTTCTTCCATCCCGACGGCGAGCGAGGCCGTGCCCGTGCCCAGCGTGAGCGCCGCGCCAAGGAGATGTGCCATCAGTGCCCGGTCATCGCCCAGTGCCGCGAGCACGCGCTCGCCGTGGCCGAGCCCTACGGGATCTGGGGCGGACTGTCGGAGTCCGAGCGCAGCATGCTGATGAAGCGCGGCGTCGGACGCCGGATCGCGAGCTGACCGGTCCCACCGGTCCGTGACAGACGAGACGGGGGCATCGATCCGTGGATCGATGCCCCCGTCTGCATCTGTCAGCACCTCACATATGTCGTGGGCACGTGTCAGTGCGCGTGACCGTGATGTCCCCCGGCCGGCTCGTCCTCGGGCTGGTCGACGACGGCGGTCTCGGTCGTCAGCACCATCCGGGCCACCGATGCCGCGTTCACCACGGCCGAGCGGGTGACCTTGACCGGATCGATGATGCCGTCGGCCAGCAGGTCGCCGTAGGTGAGCGTGGCCGCGTTGAATCCCTGGCCGGGCTCGGCCTCGGACACCTTCGCGACGACGACAGCACCGTCGACACCCGCGTTGCCGGCGATCCAGAACAGCGGAGCGCGCACGGCATCGCGGACCAGCCGCACACCGAGTGCCTCGTCCTCGTCGAGACCCTCGGCCACTCCGTCGAGGATCTTGGCGGCCTGCACGATGGCGGTTCCACCGCCGGGGATGATGCCCTCCTCGACCGCGGCCTTGGCGGCGGCGACCGCGTCCTCGACGCGGTGCTTACGCTCCTTGAGCGCGGTCTCGGTGGCAGCACCGACCCGGATGACCGCGATGCCACCGGCGAGCTTGGCCAGACGCTCGGCGAGCTTCTCCCGATCCCAGTCGGAGTCGCTGTTCTCGATCTCACGACGGAGCTGCTCGGCCCGCTTCGCGATCTCCTCGGAGGTCCCCGCACCCTCGACCAGCGTGGTGGTGTCCTTGGTGACGACCACGCGGCGAACCGATCCGAGCAGATCGAGCTCGGCGTTCTGCAGGCTCACCCCGATGTCGGAGGAGATCACCGTGCCGCCGGTCACGACGGCGAGATCCTCGAGGAACGCCTTGCGGCGATCACCGAAGAACGGCGCCTTCACGGCGACGGCCTTGATCGTCTTGCGGATCGAGTTGACCACCAGGGTCGACAGCGGCTCGCCCTCGACGTCCTCGGCGATGATCAGCAGCGACTTGCCCTCGGAGGCGACCTTCTCCAGCAGGGGGAGGAAGTCCGGCAGGGAGCTGATCTTGTCGCGGTAGAGCAGCACGAGTGCGTCGGTGAGGACGGCCTCCTGGCTGTCACCGTCGGTGATGAAGTACGGCGACAGGTAACCCTTGTCGAACTGCACACCCTCGGTGATGTCGAGTTCGGTCTGCAGGCCCGAGCCCTCCTCGACGGTGACGACACCGTCGCCGCCGACCCGGCTCATCGCCTTGCCGACCATCTCGCCGACCTCCTCGTCACGTGACGAGACGGTGGCGACCTGTCCGATGGCCTTCTCCCCTTCGACCGGGGTCGCCACGCGGAGCAGTTCGGTGCTGATGGCGTCGGCTGCCTTGCCGATACCGATGCCGAGAGCGATCGGGTTCGCGCCGGCCGCCACGTTGCGCAGACCGGCCGAGACCATGGCCTGGGCGAGGACGGTCGCGGTGGTGGTGCCGTCGCCGGCCACGTCATTGGTCTTCGTCGCGACCGACTTGACCAGCTGGGCACCGAGATTCTCGAAGGGATCCTCGAGATCGACGTCACGGGCGATGGTCACGCCGTCGTTGGTGACGTTCGGGCCGCCGAAGGCCTTGGCCAGCACCACGTGCCGCCCGCGCGGGCCGAGGGTGACCTTCACGGCGTCGGCGAGCTGGTTGATGCCACGCTCGAGCGCGCGGCGCGCTACGTCGTCGAATTCAATCTGTTTGGGCATGGGTCTCTTTCACATACGGAGATGGGGTGAACGGCAACGCCCCGGCGCCCGAGAGGGCACCGGGGCGCGAGACACGCGGGAAGTCGCGGGTCTTACTTGCCGATGACGGCCAGCACGTCGCGCGCCGACAGGATCAGGTACTCCTCACCGGCGTACTTGATCTCGGTGCCGCCGTACTTGCTGTAGATGACGGTGTCGCCTTCTTTGACGTCGACCGGGACGCGGTTGCCCTGCTCGGTCACCCGTCCCTCGCCGACGGCGATGACGGTGCCTTCCTGCGGCTTCTCCTTGGCGGTATCCGGGATGACCAGACCGGACGCGGTGGTCGTCTCTGCCTCCACGGCCTGCACCAGGATCTTGTCCTCAAGCGGCTTGATGTTCACGCTCGCCACGATGTGGGTCCTCAACTTTCGTACTGAGTTGTTGAACGGTATCGACTTGCACGTTCATTGGCCCTGGGCCGAAGCCCCGCAGTCGCGGGTGTACGAGACTTCATCACAGTGCCACTAGCACTCTATACATGCGAGTGCCAGCACTCAAGGGCAGAGGGTGCGAAAGTCTGAGCTGATCGCTCAGAGCTGACTGACCTGCACCGACATGCCGGGGTCGGTCGCCACGGTCAGCGGCGACGGCGTCGCACCGCCGCCGATGACGTGTGCACCGAGGGTGGCGATCATGACCCCGTTGTCAGTGCACAGGCGCGGTCTCGGTACGCGCAAGGTGATCCCGGCCGCGGCGCAGCGCTCCTGCGACATCGAGCGGATGCGGGAGTTGGCGGTCGCGCCGCCCCCGAGGACGAGGGTGTCCACGTCGAGGTCGGTGCAAGCGCGGATCGCCTTCATGGTGAGGACGTCGGCGACCGCCTCCTGGAACGACGCCGCGATGTCGGGGATCGCCGGCTCGACACCCTCCCGCTCACACTTTTCGACATGCCGGGCGACGGCGGTCTTCAGGCCGCTGAACGAGAAGTCGTACCGTGCGTCGCGCGGTCCGGTCATGCCGCGTGGGAACGCGATGGCGTGCGGATCTCCCTGCGCCGCGGCACGGTCGAGGGCCGGACCACCGGGGAAGCCGAGATCCAGCAGTCGGGCGACCTTGTCGAACGCCTCCCCCGCAGCATCGTCGACGGTGGTGCCGAGTTCGGTGATCGGACGGGCCAGATCGGTCACGTGCAGCAGGTGGGTGTGGCCACCACTGACCAACAGCGCGACGCACTCCGGCATCGGCCCGTGTTCGAGTGTGTCGACGGCGACGTGGCCCCCGAGGTGGTTCATCGCGTACAGCGGTACGTCCCAGGCAAGGGCGTAGGCCTTGGCCGCCGACACTCCCACGAGCAGCGCACCGGCCAGCCCCGGCCCGATCGTCACCGCGATCGCATCCGGACGGTCGATCCCCGCCGCCTCGCGGGCGCGGCGCATCGTCGGGACGATGGCCTCGAGGTGCGCGCGGGAGGCGATCTCCGGGACGACACCCCCGAACCGGGCGTGCTCGTCGACACTGGAGGCGACCTCGTCGGCCAATAGTGTCGCCGTGCCCCGACCACCGTCACCGATCCCGTCCGGGTCCCATCGGACGATGCCGACGCCGGTCTCGTCACACGAACTCTCGATACCCATCACGATCATGGGGCGCTCCCGGCCTGTGGTGTGGTCGGCGTCTGGGCCGGCCGGATCATGGTGTACGCGTCGGCTCCCGACGGCTGATAATAGTTGCGCCGAATGCCCGACCGTACGAAGCCGTTTCGCGTGTACAGCTCGATGGCCGTCTCGTTGTCGGTGCGGACCTCGAGGAACATCGGTGCATCGCAGTCGTCGGCGACGTCGAGCAGCGCCGCCAGCAGCGCCCTGCCGTAACCACGACCACGATGTGTCGGCGCCACGGCGATGGTGTGGATCTCGCATTCGTAGGAACCGGCAGTCCCCAGCGTGGACACGCCCGCGTAGCCGACGACCTCGCCGCCGGACACCTCTCTGGCCGCGAAGTAGCGGTTATACGGAGCGTTGAGCTCGGCCCGGAATGCTGTTGCAGGCCAGGGCGAGTCGCCGGAGAACATCTCCTTCTCCAGTGCTGCGCAGCGTGGGATGTCGGAGTAGTCGAGGTCATCGATCAGCAATTCGGAGGTCGTCATCGTCCCACCCCGCCCGCCGTGGTCCGTCGACGCTTGGCCGTGGGCTCCACCGCGTCGGGCCGCCGAAGGTAGAGCGGCACCAACGGCGCCGGAGTCGCGGCCGACCTCAGGTCCGTGATCGCGCAGCCGACGAGTCCGGCGGCCGACGGCACGGTTGCCGCACCGACCGGCCGATCGAACAACCGCGCATGATCGGGCGAGCCGACGACGAGATCGATGTCGGCCTCCGCGAGATCGGACACGACGACCGCGGGAGCGGCCACCGACGGTCCACTGACACGCTCGCCGTCCACATAACGCGCCCAGTAGATCTCACGTCGACGGGCATCTGCCACCACGAGCACCGAGCGGGGCACCGACCCGGCGTCTGTGGTGCCGGTGGCCCGGACCGCCACTGCGTCGAGCGAGCACACCCCGTACACCGGCAGCGACAGCGCATCCGCGAAGGATGCCGCGGTCGCCATGCCGACACGCAACCCGGTGAAGGGGCCGGGTCCGCAGCCGACGACCACCGCGGCGAGATCTTCTCGTGCGACCGCGGATTCGGCCAGCACCTCCGCGATCAGTGTCGTGAGGACCTCGGCATGCCGCCGGCCGTCGGCCAGTGCGCGCTCGGCGAGGATCTCGGCCGGACCGGTGTCGTCCACACGCGCCACACCCGTCACCACCGCGTCGGTCGCGGTGTCGATCGCCAGGACGTACATCAGTGCTCCACCCATTCCCACTCCGCCTGCCGCACCTCGGAATCCGGCTCCCGTCGCAGCCGTACCATCAGATGCCGCTCGGCCAGTCGTTCCACCACGCCCTCCCCCCACTCCACGACGACAACGGCATCGGTCAGATCCGAATCGAGGTCGAGGGCGTCGAGTTCGTCGAGTCCACAGAGACGGTAGGCATCGACATGGATCATGCCGGGCAGATCGGGATGTGAGGGACGGTGCTCACGCGCGATGATGAAGGTCGGCGACGACACGCGTCCGACAACGCGCAGGCCGGCCGCGATCCCGCGAGCGAGAGCGGTCTTGCCCGCCCCCAGCGGACCGTCGAGGATGACCAGATCCCCGGCGGAAAGCGTTGCGGCCAGTTCCCGGCCGAGGTCCTCGGTGTCGGCGACGTCCGGCAACACCCGTGAACCCGTCGCACCCCGTGTCGCGGACCCGGTCACCGGACGCCCACCATCTTCTTCCACCACCGCCGGCGGGGTTGCGGGACGGCGGCCCGTGCCCGGTCGACGAGGTCGGCGATCGCCGCGGTGACGATCTCCGGTTCCTCCATCGGCACCATGTGACCCGCCCCCTCGACGACGACGAGTTCGGAGTCCTCACCCAGCTCGCCGTACATGCGCATCGACCTCTGCAGGGGCGTGAGCCGATCCTCGTTGCCGCACACCACGACCGAGGGCACCTGCGCGAGCACCGGCAGCGCCGTCGACTCGTCGTGGTCCTCCAGGGCGTGCAGGAAGTCGACGATCGTCTCGATGCGGGTGTTCTGGATCATCTTCTCGACGGCGCGCCCGGCGACGGGACTGTAGAAGTCGGACCCGAAGCTCGCCGCCACCAGGACCGGTTCGAGCGCCGCGCGTGTGACGCCACGGCCGGCCCGTACCAGCGCCGGGACATGACGGACGGACAGGCGGAACGCGTCGAGCAGCGGATTGGTCAGTCCCTCACCGAGTCCCGCCTCGGTCAGCCCTCGTGACGCCGTCGCGACGAGCGCCACACCGGTCACCCGCCCGTCGGAGCCGAACAGGGCCGGGTCGCGGCGCGCCAAGCCCATCAGCGCCATCCCGCCCATCGAATGCCCGACCAGGACAACGGGTCCCGACGGCGCCATGGCGCGGATGACCGCTCCGGTGTCGTCGGCAAGCTGCCCGATGGTGCAGGTGTGTGACGGAGCCGGATCGCTTCGGCCGTGTCCGCGGTGGTCGAAGAACACCATGCGGATCGATCGGCCGGACCACTGCTCGGCGAGCAAGTAGCGCTGGAAGTGCCAGCTCGCCATCCGGAGGCTGAAGCCGTGGACGAACACCACGGTGAGCTCCGGCTCGACACCCTCCGGTCCGGTGATCACCGATCGGACCGCGAGACCGAGTCCGTCGTCGGTGGTGACGGTGGTCGCCGGATCGTCGTAGATCGACGTGAAGTCGATGTCGGCGAACGGATCCGCGCGCCCACGTACTCGGCGTCTCGCCACGTTCCGGGCGACGCCACCCGCGGCGACCGCGCCGAGTCCCGCGACTCCGGTCACCCCGGCCAGCCATCCGATCCGCTCGGACCTATCCATGTCCGGCACCGGCCCGTCCGCCGCCGACGTACACCCGCTCGGCCCGTCGTCCGATTCCCGTGACGATCTCGTAATCGATGGTGCCGATCGCATCGGCCCAGTCCTTGGCGGTGGGACCACCGTCGCGACCTGTTCCGAAGAGTTCCGCACGATCCCCCTCTCGGACCCCGCCGCCGTCGGCGCCGAGGTCGATGACCAACTGGTCCATACAGATTCGTCCCACACCGCGGAACGTACGCCCGTTGACGCGGACGGCGATCACCCCGGACAGCAGACGCGGTACCCCGTCGGCGTATCCGGCCGAGACGACGCCGATCCTGGTGTCGGACGGGGCGATCCACGTGTGGTTGTACGAGACGCCGTCGCCCGCGGCGAGCTCCTTGATCAGCACGATATCCGCCTCGAGCGTCATCGCCGGGACCAGACCGAAGTCACCGAGTTCCGGGATGGGGGTTCGGCCGTACAGGGCGATACCCGGTCGGACCAGATCCCGTGCGAGATCCGGACGGGTCAGTGCCGCAGGCGAATTGGCGATGTGCATGACCTCGGGTCCGGCGCCGAGCCGACGCAGGTCGGCCGCCGCCTCGTCGAGGCGATCGGCCTGCAGTGAGTTCAGCGGATGATCGGGCTCGTCCCCACGTGCCAGGTGACACATGATGGCACGCACCTCGACCGCACCGTCGGCACGCGCCTTGGCCAGCATCTCGGCGACATCCGACCAGTCCTCCGCGGCCACACCGCTGCGGTTGAGCCCGGTGTCGACCTTGACGGTCACGGTGGCCGTCTCCGACCGTCGGCGTGCGGCGTCGATCACCGCCGCGAGCTGGCGCGACGACGAGACCGCGATGTCGATGTCGTGGGCGATCGCGCTGTCGAAGTCCGCCCGGGCACCGTGCAGCCACGAGGTCACGTGGGCATCGATCCCGGCCTGCCGCAACGCGAGCGCCTCGGTGATGTGGGCCACTCCGAGTTCGGTGGCACCGGCGGCCAGCGCCGCACGGGCCACCGGGAGTGCGCCGTGACCGTAGGCGTCGGCCTTCACGACCGCCAGCACGTCGGCGCCCGCGGTGGTACGCAGCACGTCGACGTTGTGGGCGATCGCATCGAGATCGATGGTCGCGGTCAGGGCAGAGGTCATCGCTGCCATTCTCCCAGACGGGCGCAGATCATCGGTCCTCAGGCGCTGCCGCGCAGGTCACGGATGGCCGGCCGGATGGCGCCGGACAGTGCGGACGCTCCGATCGGGGCGCCGCGCGCGGCCAGCATCGCGGCGCGGGCGTGGACTCGGGCTGCCGCGGCGCCGGCGAGCCGTGGCGCGAGACCCGCGGCGAGAAGTGAGCCGGCGATCCCGGACAACACGTCTCCGGCACCGGCGGTCGCCGACCACGAGCTGCCGGCGTCGTTGCCCAGGACGTCACCGGACGGATCCGCGATCAGCGTGATACGGCCCTTCAGCAGGACCGTCACCTGCCAACGCGCGGCGAGATCACGCACCGCCCCGAGCCGATCGGCACCCGGGTCGGCGCCGGTCAGCCGGGCGAACTCACCGGCGTGCGGCGTGAGCAGGGTCGGCGCGGCACGATCGATCACCAGCTCGGGATGCCGCGCCAGCAGCGACAGGCCGTCCGCGTCGAGAAGGACCGGCAGGTCGGTCGACAGGACCTCGCGGAGCAGCGCCAGAGCGGCATCGTCGGTGCCGGCGCCCGGTCCGACGACCCAGGCCTGCACGCGTCCCGCGTCGGCGAGCGACGGCGCGACGACCACCTCGGGGAAATGCGCGACGACCTCGTCGCCGGCCGATCCCACGTAGCGGGTCATGCCCGAGGTGGCGGCGACAGCGGCGCCCGTCGCGAGAAGTGCGGCGCCGGGATAACGGGCGGAGCCCGCGATGACGCCGACCACGCCCTGGGTGTACTTGTCGTCGGCGGGTCCGGGCACGGGCCACAGCCGCCCGACGTCGTCGTCGGAGAGCGATTCGAACACCGGTCCGCCACCGACGCCGCCGACGGATCCGGCCGGTCCGAGTCCGATGTCGACGATCTCGACGCGACCGCATCTCGGCGCGGCGAGCAGGTGCGCGTTCCGCGGAACGCCGAACGTGACGGTGACCGAGGCCTGCACCGCGGGATCGTGCACCTCGCCCGTGTCGGCGTCGACGCCCGAGGGGAGGTCGACGGACACGACGGGCGGTCCCCCGGCGTCGGCGGGTGCGAGTGCAGCGAAGACCTCCGCGGCGGCAGGCCGCAGCGGTCCCCGGCCGCCGATCCCGACGACACCGTCGATCACGATGTCGAGGTCCGACGGGAGTGCCGAGGCCACGCGGCCACCGGCGCGCAGAAAGGCGTCGCGACCTCCGGCGTGCGCTTTCTCGGGCGCGAGAAGCACTGCGGTGCAAGCGACTCCGCGACGCTGCAGAACAGACCCCGCATAGAGCGCGTCACCGCCGTTGTCGCCCGCGCCGACGACGAGCCCCACCCGTCGGCCGTAGACGCCCCCGGTGCGGTCGAGTTCACCGATCACGACGTGCGCGACTCCCGCCGATGCCCGGCGCATGAGTGTGCCGTTCTCCAGGAGGTGTCCGGTGGCGTGTTCCGCCTCCCGGACCCGCTCGGCGGTGAGGTAGCGGATCGGCATGGTGTCGCTACTCGACGGTGACCGACTTGGCCAGGTTGCGCGGCTTGTCGACGTCGTAGCCACGGGCCTGCGCCACTGTCGCGGCGAAGACCTGCAGCGGGATCGTCGAGACGAGTGGCTGCATCAGGGTCGGCACCTTGGGCATCGGGATGAGGTGGTCGGCAACCGCGGCGGCCGCCACGTCGGCCTCCTCGGCGATGACGATCGTCCGGGCACCGCGTGCCTGGATCTCACGGATGTTGCTGATCATCTTCGAGTGCAGGACCGCACGCCCCTCCGCCGACGGCATCACGACGATGACCGGCAGACCGTCCTCGAGCAGTGCGATGGGACCGTGCTTGAGCTCACCGGCGGCGAAACCCTCCGCGTGCATGTAGGCGAGTTCCTTGAGTTTCAACGCACCCTCGAGCGCGACCGGGTAGCCGACGTGGCGCCCGATGAAGAGCACGGTGTCATGGTCGGCCAGTGACCGCGCCAGACCCCGGACCGGCTCCATCGTCCTCAGCACCTCGGTGACGGCGCCGGACATGGCCTCCATCGCGGCGAACTCGCGCGACACCTCGTCGGCGTACTTGGTGCCGCGCGCCTGCGCCAGGGCCAATCCCACGAGATAGGCGGCGACGATCTGGGCCAGGAAGCACTTGGTCGACGCGACACCGATCTCCGGACCGGCATGGGTGTAGAGGACTGCGTCCGACTCCCGCGGGATCTGCGCTCCGTTCGTGTTGCAGATCGCGAGTACGCGCGCCTTCTGATCCTTGGCGTGGCGAACCGCTTCCAGCGTGTCCGCGGTCTCGCCGGACTGGGAGATCGCGACGACCAGCGTGGATCGGTCCAGAACCGGGTCACGGTAACGGAACTCGCTGGCCAACTCGACCTCGACCGGGATGCGCGTCCAATGCTCGATGGCGTACTTCGCCAGCAGCCCCGCGTGATACGCCGTGCCGCAGGCGACGACGAACACCTTGTCGACATCGCGGAGGTCGTCGTCGGTCAGGCGCTGCTCGTCGAGCACGATCCGGCCGTTCTGGAGGTGGCCGAGCAGAGTGTCGGCCAGCGCCGCGGGCTGCTCGGCGATCTCCTTGAGCATGAAGAAGTCGTAACCCGACTTCTCGGCCGCGGCGAGATCCCAGTTGATGTGGAACGGCTTGCCGGGGCGCGGATCACCGTCGAAGTCGGAGATGCGGTAGTCATCCGCGGTGATGATGACGACCTCGTCCTGACCGAGCTCGACGGCGTCCCGCGTGTGTTCGATGAAGGCGGTCACATCGGAGCTGACGAACATCTCGCCGTCGCCGACACCGACGACGAGCGGCGTGGACCGACGTGCGGCCACGATGGTGTCCGGGTGATCCGAGTGGGTGAAGACAAGGGTGAACGCACCCTCGAGACGGCGCAGCGCGGCGTAGGCGCTGGAGACGAAATCACCGGCGGTCGGCCCCGACGCGTAGTAGGTCTCCAGCAGATGCACCGCGGTCTCGGTGTCGGTGTCCGAGGTGAAGTCGATCCCGCCGTCCTCGAGTTCGGCACGCAGTGGCGCGTAGTTCTCGATGATGCCGTTGTGGACGACGGCGATCTTGCCGTCGGTGCTCACATGGGGGTGGGCATTGCGGTCCGTCGGCTGCCCGTGGGTGGCCCAGCGGGTATGTCCCATCCCTGTGGTGCCGGAGAGCGTCTCCGCACCGACGGCCGCGATCTGCTTGTCCAGGTTCTCCAGGCGGCCCGCCTTCTTCTCGACGGCGGTGCTGCCCTGTCCGTCGAGAATCGCGACTCCGGCCGAGTCGTATCCGCGGTACTCCATCCGCCGAAGTGCCTCGACCACGATGCCCAGCGCATCGCGCCGCCCGACGTATCCGACGATTCCACACATAGACAGTCAGGGTACCTGTGAAGTCAGCGCTTCCGCGTACGCCGCTTCCGTGGTCTGGCACCGAACAGGTGCGACACCGGGTCGACCGCCTGCACGGGCGGGTCGTCGAGGTCGACGACGCCCAGTTTCCCCAGGGTGACCGAGGGATCGGTGAAGGCCTGATACTCGGGGTCACCGGCAACGGTGTGCAGCAGGAACCCGGTCGTGGCTGCCCGGATGAGCCCGTGCAGAGCGCGGTCGGAGCCGTTGAACCCGATGAGCGATTTCACTGTCCGACGCTCGAGGAGATCCTTGGCGTTGCCCTTCGGGACCGTGCGCAAGACCACATCTCCCGCGTACGCGCCGGCCAGGGTGAGGGCATTGCTGTCGACGGTCCGGAGTTCACCCGCACCCGCGACGACGAGGCCGGGCGCGGTGACCAGTCCGGCGGCGGGGAGCAGGACAGATGTGGTCGGGGCCGGGAAGAGCGCGGCCACCCCGGACACGTCGGGCGCTGGCTGGCCCTGCACCTGCTGGCCCGATGCGGCGAGAACCGCCGCGGCAGCACCGAAACCGTGGCCCACGAGCCCCAGCCGATCCGGGTCGACGGTGACAGCGCCGAGACCCAGCGGCACGCGGGAGACGAGCCCGAGTGCGCCTCGGAGATCTGCGGCGAGTCCGGTGTCGGAGGCCAGGACTCCGCTGTTGCCGTCGGGCGCGACGGTGACGAATCCCCACGACGCGAAGTGATAGAGCAGATCACGGTAACGCCGACTGTCGGCGAGCCATGCGTGGCCGAGCGCGATGGCGGGCAGGCGACGACCGGTCGCGGGCGTGAAGACCTGCCCCCGCATGCCGACGATCCCCAGGTCGCCGCGAAGCACCTTGTGCGGCCCCCGTCGCGACAACTCGGTCATCAGCCGTTCCGGAGATCGCGTCGGCGTGGCACGTCGTGAACGCCGAGTCGACGAGGATCCGGGTTTCGGGGACTGCACTGGTTTCGTGGCCGGCACACCGACAGCTTATTCGTCGGTGGCCGGTCGATGGGGACTGGCCTCGGCCACGTCGGCCGGCAACAGGAGACGCGGGGTGTCGACGTCGGCGGCGTCCGCCTCCCGCCGGAGCCCTTCGCGCAGGCGTTCACGCGGGTCGGCGTTCTCGTCTCGGTGGTCGCCGAGCTCGGCGACGAGTCGCCGCTGCGTCTCGGAGAACGCGTTCGACGCGGCAGTCACGTGGGCCGTGGCCCGCCGGGCGATCGCCTCGATCTGGTCGGCCAGATTCATGACGGTGCCACCCTATTCCTCCCCGGCCAGTGCGAGATCCCCAGCCGAGGATGACTCCCCGGACGATCTACCCGTCGGGTGGTCCGGCGCGTCATGGCGATCGGGGACATCCCCGGTGTCCGGGCCTGCCCCCGGTGCAGCCGGGCGGGCCGCCAGGCCGGCATCCTCGGCGGGTACAGGTCGGCCACCGGTGGCAGTCGACGTCGACTTCGGTTGTTGCGCAGGACCTTCCGAGTCGGACGGTCGGTCACCGGAGGTCGCCTGGTCGGTGTCCGGAGCCGGGGTGTTCGGAGCCGCGGTGTCCGGGGTCAGGCGAAGCGGTACATCCGACGCTGAGGGATCGTCGGGTTCGGGCGCCGACGGATCGGGCGCAGAAGAGTCGGGCGCAGAAGGGTCGGGCGCAGAAGGTTCAGGCACAGAAGGTTCAGGCGCAGAAGGTTGCGGCGCAGAGGGGGACAGGCCGGTTGCGGTGCCCGTCTCCTCGGGGTACGGCTCGAGATCCACCGTCTCGGTCACACGGTTCAGATGGTCGAGGATGTCGTCGATGCCCCGGACGGTCGCCTCTGCCGTGGTGAAGTAGAGCCGGGCGCGCGAGGCGATGTCCTCGACGACCACCGCCAGCGGGACCCGGCCGGTCACGATCGCCTCGGGGACCTCGGCGATCGGGACACCCGCGACGAGTGGCGCCGACAACCGCGCCACCGTCAGGTACCAGGTGCGCAACAGCTGATCGATGCCGGAGGACGCTGCGCCGGTGGCCTCCGCCAGCATGCGCAGGCCGTGGAGATCGGACTCCGCCCGCCGCTGATGATCGACGACGGCAGCGACTGCCCGCATCCCGGTGTCACCGGTCCAGCCGCGGCCCAGCCGGACCTGCTGTTCGGGGAGTCGGTGCAGGTGATCGGCCACCGCCCGATGCGCTGCGGCGAGACGGTGAGCATCCGCGGCGAACGCGGCGGCGTCGAACGCACCGACACGCCGGAACGGTCGATGGACCTGGTCCGGGTCGGTCGGGTCGGCTCCGAGCGTGGCGGAGAGGGCGAGCACGTCGACGAGATCCTCGACACCGGCGACCGCCTGGTCGCGCAGCGCACCGAGAGAGTCGCCGGGCCGGGTCATCGGGCACCGCTCTCGTCCGCGCAAGGACGGGCCTCGCGCAGGTGGTCGCCGATCTCGGCGTCGGTGTCGACGAGGGTCGTGATCCCGCGGTCGAGGGCGTCCGCAAGTCGCCGCGCCGCACGGGACTGTTCGGTCAGCCGCTCGGCGATCACGCGCCCCATGTCGCGATACCGTCGGCCCATCTCGGCATAGTCCGCGCCCGCCCACTCCCCGAGTTCATCGGCGCCGATCCGGGCGGCGGCGTCGCCGACGACGACAGACGCGGAGCGATAGAAGCCGACGACGGACCTGACCTCGTCGACATCGACGGTCACCCCGGGCCCGGTGGGCCGGGCGGGCAGCGCGTTCTCGGACAACGGTTCCTCCCCCGGCGTCGATCGATTCGTGTGCAGTTTAGACGCGCGAGCGGCACGCCCGGTTCCCTCGATCTCAGCGGATCCCGAACTCGATCAGCGACCTCGCACAGTCCGCGACGGTGTCACGGGCCGGCCGCGGTTCCCACCCGAGGACGTCGCGAGCCCGGCTCGGGTCGTGCCGGATGCGACGCCCGAGCAACGGCAGGACCGAGGCCAGAGCCGGTGTCCGGCGGCCGAGCAGACGGATCAGGCGATCCGGCATGCCCTTCGTGCTCACCTCGGCCGCGTCGGAGCCGAGCCGTTCACGCAGGGTCTCCGCGATCTCCCGCATCCACAGGAACTCGCCGGTGACCAGGAAGCGCTGACCGGCGGCCCTCGGTGCATCCAGGGCACGCAGATGGACGGCGGCCAGATCCCGGACATCGGTCACCTCGACACCGATGGCGGGGATGCGCGGAGCCCGTCCCGTCAGCATCTGGTGAATGACGCCGGTCGCCCCGACCGCCGACGACGACAGCAACGGGCCCAGCACGGCGCCCGGAAGAATCGTCACGAGTTCCGGTGTTCCCGGCTGTTCCACGAGCCGGAAGGCCGCCCGCTCGGCGATCGGCGTGAGCAGGCGCCGGGGTATCGGGTCGTCGTCGGGATCGAGATCGGTTCTGGTCCAGACACTCTCGTCGCTGGGCGTGTCGTCGGCGAATGTCTCGGGAGCGGCGGCGCCGACCGCGGAGGTCATCACCACGCGCCGGACCCCGGCCGCGGCGGCTGCCCCGATGAGCCGTCGCGTGCCGCCGACAACCCGTTCGACGATGTCGGCGGCCACGGTGTCGTCGGGACCGCCGGCCCCGGGTGCGCCACTGGCCGCTGCGGTGTGCACGACGGCGTCGACACCGTCGAGGGCGGCGTCCCATCCGTCGTCGGACGAGAGCGCCACGGTGGCGATCTCCAGCCGATCGGGATCTCCGCCGGCGTCTCCGATCGCCGCGCGGAGGTCGTGGAAGTGAACGGGATCAGCGACAACCGCACGCACGCGGCGGCCGTGTCCGATCAGGTCGGCGACGATCCATCCACCGATATGGCCATCTGCTCCGGTGACGAGGACCGGACCGGACACCGTGGGTCGTCCGATCAGTCGGCGACGTCGATGATCACGCCGCCTGCGCGCACGGCATCGAGCAGTGCGGTCCGCCGTTCCTCCACCGGCACGTCGTGGACGAGTTCGAAGGCGCATCCGAGGGCGCGTGAGCCGCCATCGGCCTCCTCGCTGTCACCGACCATCAGGGCCGCCTCGGGCGAGACGCCCAGCGGATCGAGGGCGGCATGGAAGATCCGCGGATCGGGTTTGATGGCGCCGACCTCGAAGGACAGGGCGTAGGCATCGACCAGATCGGCGATCCCGTGCAGTGCCAGCACGTCCCGCAGATCGAAGGCGATGTTGCTGACCACTCCGATCCCGATTCCCGCGGAACGCAGCCCGCGCAGGACCCTCTCGGTGTCGGGGAAGATCTGCCAGGAATGGGGGTCGATGACGCGACCGTAGAGCTGTTCGGCGTGCCCCTCCCCCGTGAGGCCGGAGGCACGCAGCATCGACAGGTAGGCACGCCGGTGTTTCGCCGGGTCGAGATCTCGCTGTTCCCAGGCGATCCGGTCGTCGTCGGCGATCGCGGCGGGCAATCCGACGGGCTGGGTCATGCGGCGGATCAGCTCGGCCTGCGCATCGAGATGGAGGTCGTCGCCGTTCTCGTCGTGCAAACCGGCGAACCAGTCGTCGGCCGCCTCGAACCGGAAGAGCGTCCCGGAGAAGTCGAACAGGACCGCGGCCGGGGCGCTCACGCCCCCGCCGCTTCCACGACGTCGGCGATGCGACGGGCCACGGACCGCGCGAGATCACCGGTCGGGGCCTCCACCATCACCCGCACCAGTTGCTCGGTTCCGGAGGGGCGCAACAGCACTCGTCCGTGGTCGCCGAGTTCGACCTCCGCGTCGGTGACCGACTGTTTGACGGTCGCCGACTGTGCGACCGCATGTTTGTCCCCGACCCGGACGTTGATGAGTTCCTGTGGCAGTACGGTCATGATGGCGGCGAGATCGGCGAGGCGCCGTCCGGTCGCGGCCATCTGCTCCATAAGCAGCAGACCGGTCAGGATTCCGTCGCCGGTGGTGCCCGAACCGGGCACCACGATGTGGCCCGACTGCTCACCACCGAGCGAGTAGTCGCCGCGGCGGAGTTCTTCGAGAACGTAACGGTCGCCGACGGCGGTGGTACGCAACGTGATCCCCGCCTCGCGCATGGCGATGTGCAGGCCCATGTTGCTCATCACCGTGGTGACGAGGACGTTGTCGCGCAGTCGGTCTCGCGATGCGAGGGCGGTGGCCAGGATCGCCATGATCGCGTCGCCGTCGACGACCTGTCCGGTCGAGTCGACCGCGAGACACCGGTCGGCGTCCCCGTCGTGGGCGAGCCCGATGTCCGCGCCGTGCTCGAGCACCGCTGCCTGCAGCTTGCCCATGTGGGTCGACCCGCAGTCCTCGTTGATGTTGAGACCGTCGGGCTCCGCGTGGATCGCGATCACTGTTGCGCCGGCATCCGAATACGCCTGCGGCGCAAGCGTCGACGCAGCTCCGTGGGCGCAGTCGACGACGACCGTCAGTCCGTCGAGGCGCGCTCCGACCGCGTCGGCGAGGTGGCGCCGGTACCGGTCTCCGGCGTCGAGCGCGTCGGTGACCCGACCGACCGCCGCGCCGATGGGCCGGGCGAAATCGTCGGACATCGCGGCCTCGATCCGGTCCTCGACCGCATCCTCGAGCTTGTGTCCCCCACCGGAGAAGAATTTGATGCCGTTGTCGGGCATCGGGTTGTGCGATGCCGAGATCATGATGCCGAAATCGGCGGCATAGTCGGCGGTCAGGTACGCCACGGCGGGGGTCGGGACGACACCGACCCGGATGGCGTCGACCCCGGTGGCGGCGAGGCCGGCGCAGACCGCCGCCTCGAGCATCTCACCGGAGGCGCGGGGATCGCGGCCCACCACGGCGCGCGGGCGCCCGTCGGTGGCCGACGACTGATGTTCGAAAACGACCGCGGCGGCCGAGGCCAGGCGCAACGCGAGCTCGGGAGTGAGCTCGTCGTTGGCCAGGCCCCGGACGCCGTCGGTTCCGAAAAGGCGTGCCAAGATCAGCGCTTGGAGTACTGCGACGCCTTGCGTGCCTTCTTCAGGCCGTACTTCTTGCGCTCGACCGCACGCGGGTCACGGGTGAGGAATCCGGCCTTCTTGAGGGCGGGACGATCATCCGGAGTGACCTCGATGAGTGCGCGGGCGATGCCGAGGCGCAGCGCACCGGCCTGGCCCGAGGGGCCGCCGCCGACGAGCTTGGCGAAGATGTCGAACGACTCGGTGCGCTCGACGGTGACCAGCGGCGCCTTGATGAGCTGCTGGTGCACCTTGTTCGGGAAGTAGTCCTCGAGGCTGCGGCCGTTCAGCTCGAACTGACCGGAACCGGGGACGAGACGGACCCGCACGACGGCTTCCTTGCGGCGACCGACGGTCTGGATCGGGCGGTCGATGACGACGGGCTCGCGGACCTCGCCGGCCTCGGCGACGATCTCGGTGTCGTAGTCGTCCGACGCCTGCTCGACGACCTCGACGGTCTCGACGCCACCGTCAGCGGCGACCTGGATCTCCTCGTCGATCTCGACGGCGGGCTCGTTGATGTTCTCGTTGCTCACTGGGCCACCTGCTTGATCTCGAAGGGCACGGGGCGCTGTGCCTCGTGGGGATGGTTCGGGCCGGCGTAGACCTTCAGCTTGGCCGCCATCGCGCGTCCGAGCTTCGTGTGGGGCAGCATGCCCTTGATGGCCTTCTCGACCACCCGCTCGGGATGGCTCTCCAGGAGTTCCGCAGTCGTCTGGCTCTTGAGCCCACCGGGATGCCCGGAGTGGCGGTAGTTCAGCTTGCGCTCGGCCTTGTTGCTGGTCAGCGCGACCTTCTCGGCGTTGATGATGACGACGAAATCGCCGCCGTCGGCGTGCGGTGCGTAGGTCGGCTTGTGCTTGCCGCGGAGCAGATTCGCGCTCTGCACGGCGAGGCGGCCGAGCACCACGTCGGTGGCGTCGATGACATGCCACGAACGCGTGATGTCACCGGCCTTCGGGGTGTAGGTGGGCACAGTGGTCCTCAACTCTGTCGATGTGGATGCTGGTCGGGTGCGACGGCAGAGGTTGTTCCCGGCGACCAGTGGGGACCCGGGCCTCGACTATCCCCTCCCGGTCACCCGGTCGGAGATGCCATGCACCAGCGGTCCAGGCTACGCGATGGCGCTGGTCAGGGTCAAAACGCGTCAGCTCGCGATCTGCACCGTCGAGACGGCCCGCGCACATTCGGGGTCCACCGACTCGCCCGCGTTCCCCGACTGACAGCCGATCGAGACCTGCATGCCGTCGGCGACCAGCACGTACCAGCGGATGCCGCTCCCGGACGCCGGCGCCTCGCGGTAGCTGATCACGTCGCGTCCCATGAATCGGGTGGACGGCGAGAACTCGGTGACGACGTCGTCGCCGCGCTGACGGATCCGGTTACCCAGACTCGTGGCCACCGATGCCAGCGTCGAGTCCGATCTCACCTCGCTCTGGACCAGGAGGATGCGGCGTCCGGTGTCCGGGTCGGCGAACACCGTGCGCGACGGTCCGTCGCGACCCGGGGCCGTCCCGAGTTCGCTCTGGCGCCACTCCGAGGGGATGACCAGGCTCGTCCGACCGACGGTGGCGGTGCGATCGGTCACCGCGTCCCCACCGTCGCGCTGCAAGAAGCCCACGCCCGCCGCGATCAGGGCGATCACGACCGCGACCGCCCCGGCCGCCCAGATCCACCGCGTGGTCGTCCGGCCTCCGCCTGAGCCGTCGTCGGCGGGGATCGCGGTCACCGCGCCGTGGCTGTCCGGGGAGTCCGCACGACCGGATCGCCACCCGTACCGGCGGATGAGGTCACGGTCGACCGGTACCACGCGCCCGGCGAGCGCATACGTGGAGACGACGTCGACGGCGCGTGTCACCTCCTCCGGGAGGGCCCCGTCGACGAACACGGCCTCGACCGAGTCGTCGACGACCGCCTCGGTGCGCGCCGCGAGGTCGGTGCCCTCGGGTTCGAGGACATCGGACGCCTCGATGCCCCAGCCTGCCGCGGTGCGTCGTAAACGGGTGACATCCCACGTGGTCCGTCGCGGGCGCGCGGGATCGACGATCAGGGAGGGCAGGTGTGTCGTCTCGACAACGGCGCAGCGTTGCATCGCACCGTCCGAATGGCTGCGGGCGATCAGGACCGCCCGGGGCAGGAGCGAGACCGGCACACCCAGATCGGCGAACGATCGGCTCAGCGCGGAGGTCCGCAGCGTGCCCCAGGTGCTCGGATGCCCCAGTACGACCGGCAGCGGACCGGTCGCGTCGTGATCCGGCAGACCGAGGTCGGCCCAGTAGGACTGCCACGCCTGATGGACATACCGCCGCGACCCGGCGACGACGACGGTGGCGGCGTCCACGGATTCGAGCAATGCCGTCACGTCCGCCGACCGTCCGTCGAGGAGGACCTGCCCATAGGCGAGGTCGACGACGGTCGGCCGGGACGGCGACGGCACGCTGCTCACTCCTCCGGTTCGACGAAGCCGACCTGGATCATCTCCTGCGGTCGCGAACGTGAGATGAGCTCGCCGCGACCGGGGATCAGCTGCTGCATGCGCACGCGCCCGGTGATGTAGCCCTCGTCGCGGTCGCCGCTCATGAGCAACATGTCGCTGGACAGATCCTTGAGTCGGCCGATCAGCGGGTCGAACATCGCCCGACCGACGCCGCCCGACCGACGCGCCAGGATGATGTGGAACCCGATGTCACGTGCGTGCGCGGCGAGGTCCACCAGCGGCATGAGCGGATTGCCCGAGGCCGTGGCCACCATGTCGTAGTCGTCGATGACGAGGTAGACGTCGGCGCCCGTGTAGTAGGTGCGGTCCCGGAGTTGCTGCGGTGTCACGTCTTCCGGGGGCAGCCGGGCGGTGAGGATGTCGGCGAGCTGGGCCATCATCGGTGCGGCCTTGTTCGCCGAACTGGCGTACCCGCCGAGGTGATCGCCGTCGATGATGCCGAGCATCGTGCGCCGGTAGTCGACGAAGACGATCTTCACCTGTTCCGATGTCGAATTGCACACCAGGCCGCGGACGATGTTGCGCAACAACGTGGTCTTGCCGTGCTCGACGTCGGAGAACACCAAGAAGTGCGGCTGGGTGCTGAAGTCCAGCACCACCGGGGCGAGTTCGAGTTCGCCGACGCCGATCGCCACCTGGTTGGGGGCCAGGGTGATCCCGGCCTCCGCGACGAGGTCGTCGACGGCGCTCTGGGCGATCTCGACCCCGAGCTTGCGCACCGCCATCGCCTCCCGGCCGCGATAGGCGGCGCTGAGCTGGTCGACCGCGTGTGCCATCCCGGCCGGCAGCGACTCCGGGGAGCTGACCCCGTCGAGACGCGGCAGCGCGATCAGCATGTGCAGCTCGTCCGGGGTGAGTCCTCGGCCCGGTCGGTTGTGGGGCACCAGAGCGGCTGCGCGACGGCCCATCTCCGAATCCATCGCATCGCCGAGCTTCAGTTCGATCCGGCTGCCCATCAGGTCCTTCACGGCGGGGCGGACCTCCGCCCAGCGCGTCGCCGACACGATGACATGCACGCCATACGACAGGCCCTGGCCGACGATCGCCGAGATCTGGTCCTCGAGGAAGTCGAGTTCGTTGCGCAGCAGACCGATCCCGTCGAGCACGAGGAACACGTCGCCGTGCCGGTCCTCGGTGAGCGGGTCCGCCGGATCGGTTGCGCCGCCGGCGAACCACGCGGCCCGCCGCGCCCGGTAGTCGCGCATCGACTCGATGCCCAACCGGGAGAACAACAATTCGCGCGTGCGGACGATCGCGGAGACCTCGGCGACGGTTCGGCGCACCGCGTCCATGTCGCCGCGGGACGCCACCGACCCGACATGCGGGAGGCCGGCGACACCGGCGAGGCTGCCGCCACCGAAATCCAGGCAGTAGAACTGCACCTGCTCCGGTGTGTGCGTGGCCGCGGCCGACATGATGATCGTGCGCAGGGTCGTCGACTTGCCCGACTGCGGACCGCCGACGACGGCGACGTTGCCCGCCGCGCCCGCCAGATCGATGGTGTAGACGTCGCGTCGCTGATCGTAGGGACGGTCGACGTAGCCGACCGCGAGCCGCAGATCTCCGACCCCACCCGGCACCGTCCAGTCGCGGCGGCCCACGAACGCGTCGACCGTGGGCGACTCGTCGAGCGGATCGAGCCATACCTCGTGGGCGGGCGGGCCGTGGCCCGCCATTCGGCCGACCAGGGTGTCGAGCAGGGTGGGCACCGCGGCGGCTGCGGGAGCGTCGTACGACGTGGCCGGGCCGGCGGCGGGTGGCTCCTCGTCCAACAGGGCCTGCGCCTGATCGAGCACCGAGGAACTCGCGCTGCCGTCCTCCAACGGGACCGGTAGCGCGGTGAAGATCTTCATCCGCCCACGCGGGCCCACGTAGACCGGGCCGTCGTCGATCACGCCGTCGACCGGCACCGGCGAGTGGTACGGACCGGACACGTAGGACGTGTTGAACCGGACCGGCTCCGCCGAGTCGCACTTCAGGTAGGCCGACCCGGGCACGCTGGGCAGATGGTAGGCGTCGGGCACGCCGAGTACGGAACGGGACTCGTTGGCCGAGAACGTCTTCAGACCGATGCGATAGGACAGGTGACTGTCCAGGCCGCGCAGCTTGCCCTCCTCCAGGCGCTGCGAGGCAAGCAGCAGGTGGATGTGCAGCGATCGGCCGAGCCGGCCGATCGCGACGAACAGCTCCGCGAAATCCGGCTTCTGCGACAACAGTTCGGAGAACTCGTCGACGACGATGAACAAGGCCGGCAACGGTTCGAGGCGTACACCTGAGGCGCGGGCGCGTTCGTAGTCGGTGACGTTCGCGAAATTGCCCGCCGACCGCAGGAGCTCCTGGCGGCGATTCATCTCGCCCGACAGCGCGTCCTTCATGCGGTCGACCATCGACAGCTCTTGCTCGAGGTTGGTGATGATGGCTGCGACGTGTGGGGCCGACTCGAGCCCGAGAAACGTTGCGCCACCCTTGAAGTCGACGAGTACCAGATTGAGCTCGGTCGGCGAGTGGGTGGCGAGCATGGCCAGGACGAGCGTCCGGAGGAACTCGGACTTGCCCGAACCGGTCGCACCGATGCAGAGTCCGTGCGGCCCCATGCCGCCGTGCGCACTCTCCTTGATGTCGAGATCGACCGGTGTACCGCTCGGCGTGTATCCGATGGGTACCCGCAGGCGTTCGCGACCGGTGCGGCCCCGCCAGTGCACGAGCGGATCGAACCGTGCCGCGTCCGCAATGCCCAGCAGGGACGGGAGACCCGGGTCGCTCGAGGCGGCCTCCGACTCGAGATTGGCCAGCGCGGCCGCCGTGGCCAGGCGGTAGCGGGCCATCCGCCGGGCCAGCGTCTCCGCCTCGGGGATGGTCAGCGAATCCATGTCGCCGAACTCCTCGACGTCGAACGCGGTGCGCGCCGACAACCGCCTGTTGCGGACCACCAGCGCCAGACCTCGTCGAGCCGCCAGACCGTCGGGTGGCGCCGTGAGGTCGAGCACCGTCACGCCCTCCATGCCCGCGTCGTTGATCAGCCGCTCGTCACCGGCCACGTGGCCGTCGTCGATGACCATGACCAGGTGGGCGCGACCCGGGCTCGGCGGCGCGGACCGGCTGAACCGGCCGCGTTCGAGCAGGTCCGCGGCCATCGAGTTCTCGAAGTCGGCCAACGTCGGATAGATCATGCGCATCGCCCCGAGGCCGTCACGCAGAGTCGGATGACCCACGTGCGGAAGCCATTTCGCCCAGTCCCAGGCCTCCCCCGCCGGGTCCCCGGTGATGATGGCGATGTGCAGGTGATCCGGGCCGTGGAACGCGCACAGCTGGACCAGCATGGCGCGCACCAGATCCCGGGTCTCCTGACGTGCCCCCTCGATGTTGACCGCCGGGAAGCCGCGCAGCGAGATCGACGTCGGTAGTCGATGAACCATCGAGTGGGTGCGGACGAATCGCCGCAGCGCCACCATCGACACGGGTTCGATGTCCTCGAGCGGCCCCGTCTCGGGCGGCATGAGCCGGGTGGCCAGACGCTGGGAACCGACTCCGATCCGCACGTGCGCGAAGTCGCTGTCGGTGGGTCGGCGCTCCCACATGCGACGGCTGCCGACGATGTCGAGCAGCGCTGCCGGATCCGGATGACTCCACGACCGCGCCGCCCGCTGCGCCTCCACGGTCTCGAGAACCTGTTCGCGGGTCTGGCCGAGATAGCGGAAGTAGTCCTTGCGTTCCTCGTTGAGTTCGGCGGCGCGCTTTCCACCACCGCGGCCGCCCCCGGCGGCGAACATGCCGAACATCGACATCAGCATCATCAGCGGGAACATCATGAAGAGGGGGTTCGACAGGATGTTGCGGCCGCCGGTCGCGAACATCATCGCGATCATCCCGACGACGGCAACCACCATCACGACGGGCAGCATCTTGACCAGCATGTTGCCCGGCACCACGCGTGGGACATCGGGCGGTGGCTGCAGGTTCAGCTCGCCCCCGGGGGTCCGCGGGGGGGTGATCCGCGGACGACGGACGAACCCTTCCGTTGTTGTCACCACTCGACGTTCCCCCCGGAGAAGCTCCCGCGCCCCCGACGTGGTCCGACGAGGCGGCGCTGGTACACAATTGACGCGGTTCGCTATGTTAACCGCGAACAGGGCGGGGAGGATCCACCAGATGTCGACTCTGGATGCGCAGATTGTGACGGGTCGGTCGCAGGCCGGGGGGCCACGCGACGACGCCGGTATCGAGCCGGAGCTCGTCCGCGTCTCGGTGCTGGGCGGGAACACGCAGCTCGACGTGGGTTTACCCGCGGGGTTGCCGATCGCCGCACTCATCCCTGACCTGGTCGCACAGATCACCTCACGGACACCGGCGCGACGCGACACCGATGACCCTGACGGCGGTGAAGGTCGTCCATACGACCGACAGAACCGATGGACGCTCAGCCTCGTCGGACAGGAGGCGATAGCGCCCAACCGCTCGCTGTCGGAGTCAGGAATCCGCGACGGTGATCTCCTCGTCCTGCGGTCCACACGCACCGGAGAGTCCCCCGCGCTGTTCGACGACGTGGTCGACGCTGTCGCTCGTCTGAATGAATCCCGGTTCGCCAGTTGGTCGCCGGTATCGGCCCGATACGCCGGATTCGCCGTCGCCCTGGTCGCATCGGTGGCGGCCGCGGTCGCTCTCGGCGCCTACCGGTGGACCAGTGACGCCCTGTGGGTCGGCGGCCTCAGCGCCCTCGGTGCGGTCGGACTGCTCACGGCCGCGACCATCGTCGCGCGCCACTACCGCGATGCCACCAGCGCAGCGGTCCTCGCCGCCGCGGCCATGCCGCTGGCCGCCGTCACCGGCATGTTGCTCACCCCGGGCCGCTTCGGGTCCGCACACCTGACCCTCGGGTGCGCACTCACACTCGTCGCGGCCGTCGTGTCGTATCGACTCACCGCGGTGGGTTCCGCCCTGCACAGTGCCGTGACGACCGCCGCCTTCCTCGTCGGATGCGCCTGTGCGGCCGAACTCCTGCTCGGCGCAAGCGTTCCCGACGTCGCGGCCGTCGTCGCCGCCGTCGGCCTCCTCGTCGTCGCCCTCGCACCTCGCGCCACCATCATGCTGGCGAAGCTGCCACTCCCACCGGTCCCGACCGCGGGTGCCGCGATCGACACCGAGGACATCGAGCCGAAGCCCACCATCGAGGGAATCGGCGCCATCGGCGCGATGGCGCTGCCCAAGGCCGACGCCCTGGAGCGGCGGTCGTTCGTCGCGAACGCCTACCTCACCGGCATCATCGCGGGCACCGCCACGGTCACCGCCGTCGCCGCCGTCCTGGCCGCGGCTCCCCTCGCCGGGTTCGCGCCGAAGTCCGCCGCGTTCGCCGCCATCGTCGCCGTGGTGCTGTGCCTGCGCGGACGCTCCCACAGCGACCTCGCCCAGGCGGCGTTCCTCGTCGCCGCCGGATCGGCCGCGATGATCGCGCTGACCACCGGGCTCGCCGTCGGCGCGGGCAGCTGGCCGATCATCGGATTCGTGCTCGCGATGGTGATCGTCGCGGCCGCGCTGGTGCTCGGCGTCGTGGCGCCGCGTCAGGAGTTCTCACCGGTCACGCGCCGCGCCGCCGAGATTCTCGAATACCTCCTCGTCGCCGTCATCGTGCCGCTGCTGCTCTGGATTCTCGACCTGTACCGGATCGTCCGGGAGATCTGACGTGCGCAGACGCGCGGCGGGCACCGCGGGTGCCCTGCTGTCCACGATGGCGCTCGTGGTGGGTGTCGGCGGCGGTCCGGCGGCCGCGATGACACCGCCGACGATCGATCCCGGAGCCCTCGTGCGTTCCGCGCCGGTCGGACCGCCCGAACCCACCGAGCAGCGCACACTGTGCGCCAAGCCGCTGGCAACCGGTCGCCACGACAACTCGAAACCCACTGCGGCGCAAGCAATGATGAATCTTCCGCAGGCCTGGCGGTTCAGTCGGGGCAAGGGCCAGCGCGTGGCCGTCATCGACACCGGGGTGACCCCGCACCCGCGTCTGGGGCGGGTGCAGGCCGGCGGTGACTACGTGTCGTCGGGCAACGGGCTGGTCGACTGCGACGCACACGGCACCCTCGTCGCGGGCATCATCGCCGCCTCCCCGAGCGGGCGTGACGCCTTCGCCGGCGTCGCACCCGACGCCTCGCTCATCTCGATCCGACAGTCCAGCGGCGCGTATTCGGCGAAGAACCAGCGCTCGGCCGACGACGCCGATCCCACCGTCGGTTCCGGCTACGGCTCGGTGCGCACCCTCGCCAACGCGGTGGTGCGCGCCGCCGATCTGGGCGCCACCGTCATCAACATCTCCGAGGTCGCCTGCGCATCGGCCGGGACCCGCCTCAACGACCGGTCCCTCGGTGCCGCCGTCAAGTACGCCTACGACCGCAACGTCGTGGTCGTCGTCGCAGCGGGCAACCTCTCGCAGAATTCCGGTTGCCGCCAACAGAATCCGGCCCCGTCACCCGGTGACACCGAGGGCTGGGGATCGGTCGGGACGGTCGCCAGCCCGGCGTGGTTCTCGCCGTATGTGCTCGCCGTCGGATCGGTCGATGCCGGCACCGGCGCACCGAGCGGGTTCAGCCTGCACGGACCGTGGGTGGGGGTGGCCGCGCCCGGCACCGACATCGTCAGTCTCGACAGCACGCGCGGGTCGTCGGCGCTCGTCGATGCCCAGCAGGGCCAGGACGGGCCGGTGCCGATCGTCGGCACCAGTTTCGCCACCCCGTATGTGGCAGGGACCGTCGCGCTGATCCGGGCGCGATTCCCGGACCTGCGACCCCGAGCCGTGATGGAGCGGATCACCCGGACCGCGCATGCCCCCGGCACCGGGCGCGACACGCAGATCGGTTACGGGGTGATCGATCCGGTTGCCGCCCTGACCAGTGAGATC
This sequence comes from Gordonia sp. OPL2, assembly GCF_003797825.1. GTDB lineage: Bacteria > Actinomycetota > Actinomycetes > Mycobacteriales > Mycobacteriaceae > Gordonia. The sequence goes on along the minus strand of NZ_RKME01000005.1, from coordinate 107,555 downwards.
TCGGGCGAGCTGCCGGATCCGACCGACGGCGAGGCGATCGCCGCGCCCGCGGTACGCACTCCGCCCGACCACACCGCACGCACCATCGCCCTCATCGGCACCGGGGTGTGCGCAGCCGTGATCGCCGCAGTCCTGGGCATAGCCCTGCCCCATCGGCGTGTGCGACGGCTCGACCCCGACGACTACTGAGCGGCGCCACGCCGATCGTCGGCGGGCGCCGGGTCACTTCGCGGTGCGCGCCGGACGCAGTTCGCGCGGGAGCGCGAACGTCAGGGTCTCGTTGGCGGTGTTCACCGTGTCGACCGTGTCGTAGCCGTACTCGGCCAGGAAGTCGAGCACACCGCGCACCAGCACCTCCGGAACCGACGCACCCGAGGTGACGCCGACGGTCGTGACGCCGTCGAGCCAGGCCGGATCGATCTCGCGGGCGTAGTCGACCAGATGCGACGCGGACGCCCCGTTCTGCAGCGCGACCTCCACCAGCCGCACCGAGTTCGACGAGTTCTTCGAGCCCACCACGATGACGAGGTCGCACTGCGGCGCCATGGCCTTCACCGCGACCTGACGATTCTGGGTGGCGTAGCAGATGTCGTCACTCGGCGGATCGGCCAGTTCCGGGAACCGCGCGCGCAGACGTTTGACCGTCTCCATCGTCTCGTCCACGGACAGTGTGGTCTGCGACAGCCAGATGACCTTCGACTCGTCACGCACCACCACGTCGTCGACGTGATCGGGACCGTCGACGAGCTGGATGTGCTCGGGCGCCTCACCCGCGGTGCCCTCGACCTCCTCGTGACCCTCGTGACCGATGAGGAGGATGTCGTAATCGTCGCGGGCGAAACGCTTGGCCTCCTGATGCACCTTCGTCACCAGCGGGCAGGTCGCGTCGATCGTCTTCAGGCTGCGCTGAGCTGCACTGCGATGAACTTCCGGCGACACACCGTGGGCGGAGAACACCACGATCGCACCCTCGGGCACCTCGTCGGTCTCGCCGACGAAGATCGCACCGCGATCGGTCAGCGTCTCGACGACATGCCGGTTGTGCACGATCTCCTTGCGCACGTAGACGGGAGCGCCGTGCTTGTCGAGCGCGCGCTCGACGGTCTCCACGGCACGGTCCACACCGGCGCAGTAGCCACGTGGTTCGGCCAGAAGGACACGTTTGCGTTCAACCATGCCTCCCAGGGTACGGGTCCGGCCGCGGATCCGGCCTCTCGCTCCGCGAGCGTCGGCCCGCCCGGCGAAGCGGCGGCCACAGCGGCCGGTACTGTCCTCCGGTCACCCGGTGGACCCCCGTCACACCGAATGGCAGAGTATGGGCATGGTTCGTGCACCCTATCCGGCCCGGATCGCCGCCGGCCTCGTCGTCACCGCGATCGAGGAGACCAAGAAGCTGCCCGCGCTGGTGATCACGCTGCCGATGACCGCAGTGAGTCAGACGCTGCAGGCCGGCATGCGGATGCAACAGAACATCGCCGAACTCGCCATCAAGGGCGACCTCGCCCTCGAGTCGCTGTTCGAGAAGCCCGCCGACCAACCCGAATGGGCACGGTTCGACGAGGACGACGACGCGATCGACGCCGAGGCCGACCGCACCCCGATCGAGAGCGCGGGAACCGACTCGGCGGTGACCGACAACACATCGGCCAACCCCGCGTCGCCGCCTGCCCGGAAGACCCCCGCCCCCAAGGCCTCGACACCGAAGGCCGGCGCCCAGAAGACAAGCGCGCAGAAGGCAAGCGCACAGAAGCCAGGCGCCCAGAAGCCAGGCGCCCAGAAGCCTGCGAAGAAGACCGCCACGCCATCGGCCACCTCGACGAGTAGCGCCGCACCGTCGTCACCGGAACCGTCGGCTGGCCGGTTCGCCCTCTACAGCGCACCGCCGGAGACCGTCGTCAACGGCGACGGTGACTCACCCGACGCCGCGACGTCGTCCGCGGCCGATACCGACGTCCCGGAGATCGTCGAGTACATCGAATACGACAACCTGACCCTCGCCCAGCTGCGCGCCAAGCTGCGTTCGGTCGGGCTCGAGGAACTCGAGCAACTCCTCGAGTACGAGAAGGCGACCAAGGGCCGGGCCCCCTTCGTCACCATGATCGACAACCGCATCGCCTCGCAGAACAGCAAGCGGCAACAGCCCACGTGACGGCGGCAGCGTCGGCCAATTCGGCCGAGAATCCGTGGCCGGTCCGAACCGTCAACACCAAGATCGCCGACTGGATCCACCGGCTCGGGCAGATCTGGGTCGAGGGCCAGGTCACCCAGATCAACCGCCGTCCGGGGACCCGGGTCGCGTTCCTCACCCTCCGCGACCCCGCCGCCGACATCTCGGTCTCGGTGACGTGCAGCCCGGATCTGTTGTACCGCACGGAGGTTCCGCTCACCGAGGGCAGCCACGTCGTCATGCTCGGCCGCCCGACGTATTTCACCGGGCGTGGGACGGTGTCGTTACGGGTCACCGACATCCGGCCGGTCGGCGTCGGTGAACTCCTCCTGCGGATCGAACGGCTGCGTCAGCTCCTCACCGCGGAAGGCCTGTTCGACCGACGACTCAAACGCCCACTTCCGTTCCTGCCCAAGGCCGTCGGCCTCATCAGCGGACGCTCGAGTGCGGCGCAGCGCGATGTGGTGGCGGTCGCGACGTCGCGCTGGGAGGCCGTGCGCTTCGTCGTGCGCGATGCGCCGGTGCAGGGCCCGACCGCCGTGCCACGCATCCTCGGTCATCTGACCGCGCTCGACGCCGACCCCGACGTCGAGGTCATCATCATCGCGCGGGGCGGGGGCAGTGTCGAAGACCTGCTCCCCTTCTCCGACGAGGCGCTCCTGCGTGCCGTGTCCGCCTGTCGGACGCCGGTGATCAGCGCGATCGGGCACGAGCCCGACACTCCATTGCTCGACCTCGTCGCCGACGTCCGCGCCGCGACGCCGACCGATGCCGCGAAGCGGGTCGTGCCGGATGTGGCGGCCGAACTCGCCGGCATCGACGAACTCCGAGCACGCAGCGCGCATGCCCTGCGCAACTGGGTCCGCCGCGAGACCCACGTGATCGACGGCCTGCGTGCTCGGCCGGTACTCGCCCGTCCGTTCACCACGATCGACGCCCACGCCGTGCAGATCGACCGGATGCGGCGCGACATCCGGCGTGACATCCGACGCCACCTCGACGCCGAGGAGCGCCGTCGTGATCATCTGTCGGCACGCCTTGCCACACTGGGTCCGGCCCAGACACTGGCGCGGGGATACGCAGTGGTGCAGCGCACCGATGTCGACCGTCCCCACGTGGTGGGCGAGATCGCGGACATGCCGTCCGGGGCCGAGGTGCGCATCCGCGTGGCCGACGGCTCGGCGGTCGCACACGTGACCGGGGGCGCCCACGGGACCGAAGGAGAAACATCGTGACGCAGGACCGCGACGACGAGACCGCCGACGACACCGAGGACTGGATCCCCGTCGAGGATCTCGGGTACGAGCAGGCCCGCGACGAACTCGTCGATGTCGTGGCGACCCTGGAGCACGGCGGACTCGACCTCGACGCGTCGCTCGCGCTCTGGGAACGCGGCGAGGCACTGGCCACACGGTGTGAGGAACACCTCGCCGGGGCGCGGGCGAGGATCGAGGCGGCGATCGCCGAGTCCGATCCGGACGACGACGACTGATCATGCCCCCGTCGGCTCGACGGTCCCGGGTCAGGCCCGCCCGGGCAGGGGCTGCTGGGCGAGGACCGCGGTGGCGATCTCGGTCATGTCCTCGTCCGGTCCGCGTGAGAGAACCGCGATCCGCACGTCGCCGAGGTCGGTGATCCAGAACTTCTTCTCGTCGGGCGTCTCGTAGGCCACCCACTCGCGGCCGCCCACCTGCCGGGTGCCCTTGCCGAGCGCTTCGCCGCCGCCCAACTTCACCACGAGGTCTTCCTCGGCGGCATCCGTCTGGCTGAGCTGCACATATGCGCCGACGTCCGAGATCCAGCCGACCGTACTGACCCGGGTGTTGCCGACGGGCTGGGTCGACCCCGAGTTCGGCTTCCAGCCCGCAGGCGTCGCGGGCCGACGGATCGGGAAGGGCAGGTCGCGCGCGTCGGCCTGCAATGCGTTCGCGACATCGAAACTCGGTGTCCGGTCGTCGGAGGCCTGACCGGTGAGCCCGACCGAGCAGTTGCCCGAGGCGATCGCGACGATCGCACAGATGACCAGCAGCGGGATCAAGGACCAGATCATGTCCTTGCTGCTGTGCAGGATGCGGGGTTTGGCGGCCATGACATCGAGTATCCCAAGAACCGCGCGGACGGTCGGAGGCCACCCATCCGACCAGTCCGATCCATGTGCTGTTCAACGGGTCGTCGCGCGGTGTTGAGTGGTCCCATGAGACGACTCCGACGCGCGGCGCCCTCGCTGTGCCTCATCATCCTGCTCGTCGTCGGGCTGTCCGGGTGCGGCCGCGACTCGTCGGCGGACGGGTTCGACAGCATCCGCGAGTCCGGCGTCCTCCGGGTCGGCACCGAGGGCACGTATGCACCGTTCAGCTACCACGATCAGTCCTCGGGTCAGCTCGCCGGCTACGACGTCGACGTCGCCAACGCGGTCGCCGAGAAGCTCGGCGTCCGCGCGGAGTTCGTCGAGACGCCGTGGGACTCGATCTTCGCCGCGCTCGGGGCCGACCGGTTCGACGTGGTCGCCAACCAGGTCACGATCACGCCCGAGCGTCAGGCCAAATACGATCTCTCCGAGCCCTACTCGGTGGGCGAAGGGGTCATCGTGACCCGCGCCGACGACTCGTCGATCCGTTCCCTCGACGATCTGAACGGCAAGGTCACCGCTCAGTCGGCGACGAGCAACTGGGCCCAGGTGGCGACAGACGCCGGTGCCCGGGTGGAAGCGGTCGAGGGCTTCACCCAGGCGATCAAGCTACTCAACCAGGGACGCGTGCAGGCGACCGTCAACGACAGCATCGCCGTCTACGCCTACCTGGCCGAGACCGGCGACACGAGTGTGAAGATCGCCGCCACCACCGGCGACACGAGCGAGCAGGCGTTCGCGGCGCGCAAGGACAGCCGGATCGTCGGCGAGCTCAATCGTGCCCTCGACGAGCTGAAGGCCGACGGCACGCTGACCCAGATCTCCCAGAAGTACCTCAGGGCCGACGCCAGTGGGTCGCCCTCGTCCTCAGCGCAGGATCAGCCGGCGTCGCGCAGCACGTGGGAGCTGATCGCCGACAACCTGTGGCCGATGGCGCGGGCCACCCTGACCATGACCATCCCGTTGGCGGCCATCAGCTTTCTCGTCGGCTTGGTCATCGCCCTCGCGGTCGCACTGGCCCGGCTGTCGTCGAACCGGGTCGTGTCGGGGGCCGCACGGTTCTACATCTCGGTGATCCGGGGTACGCCACTGCTGGTTCAGTTGTTCATCATCTTCTACGCACTGCCCGAGCTCGGCATCTCCGTGCCGCCGTTCCCGGCGGCGGTCGTGGCGTTCTCGCTCAACGTCGGCGGCTACGCGGCCGAGATCATCCGCAGCGCCATCCTGTCGGTCCCGAAGGGGCAGACCGAGGCGGCACAGACGATCGGGATGGACTACGCGACGACGATGCGTCGGATCGTCTTGCCGCAGGCGGCGCGCAATGCGGTCCCGGGGCTGTCGAACACACTGATCTCGTTGGTGAAGGACACCTCGCTCGCGTCGACGATCCTGGTCACCGAGTTGCTCCGGGTGGCACAGATCGCGGCGGCACCGACGTTCGAGTTCTTCGCCCTCTACACCACGGCGGCGGTCTACTACTGGATCGTGTGCTTCGTCCTGTCCGGCCTGCAGGGCCGACTCGAGAACCGACTCGGAAGGTTCGTGACGGTATGACCCACGATTCCAGCGATCCCGCCGATCCGATCGCGCCCCCGGCCACCGACGACGGCCGCCCGCTGGTCGAGGTGACCGGACTACGGAAGTCCTTCGGCGACAACGAGGTCCTCAAGGGCATCGAGTTCGCCGTGCCCGCGGGCAGTGTCACCGTGATCCTCGGTCCGAGCGGATCGGGCAAAACCACCATCCTCCGGTCGCTCAACGCTCTCGACCTCCCCGACTCCGGGGTCGTGCGGGTCGCCGAGGCGACCGTCGACTTCGCCGGACGGGTCACCAAGGCCGACATCGCCCGCTATCGCAGACAGAGCGCCATGGTCTTCCAGAGCCACAACCTCTTCCCGCACAAGACCGTCCTCGAGAACGTGATCGAAGGACCCGTGATCGTGCAGAAGCGTCCGCGCGACGAGGCGGTCGCCGACGCCGAGCGGCTTCTGGGCGAGGTCGGCCTCCTCGACAAGCGCGATCAGTACCCCGCCCAACTGTCCGGTGGCCAGCAACAGCGGGCCGGGATCGTCCGGGCCCTGGCATTGCGGCCCGAGGTCATGCTGTTCGACGAACCGACCTCGGCACTCGACCCGGAGCTCGTCGGCGACGTGCTGTCGGTGCTGCGCGACCTCGCCGCCCAGGGCTGGACGATGATCGTCGTCACCCATGAGATCCGGTTCGCGCGGCAGGTCGCCGATCAGGTCATCTTCGCCGATCACGGCGTCGTTCTCGAACGTGGAACCGCCGGGGAGGTCATCGATCATCCGTCGCATGAGCGCACCCGCCAGTTTCTGCGCCGACTACTCGATCCGCTCTGACCCGGCTGATCAAACGTCCGGTGTGACATGCAAGGATGGTGACAACCCGCCGCAAGTCAGCACTGGCCACATCCCGGACGGTGCGCAGTCTCCACGACGAGGAGTTCGCCGATGTCACCTTCCCCGCAGGCCCCCGACCGCAACCTGGCCATGGAGTTGGTGCGGGTCACCGAGGCCGCGGCGCTCGCCGCCGGACGCTGGGTCGGACGCGGCGAGAAGAAGAAGGGCGACGGGGCAGCCGTCGACGCGATGCGCGAACTCCTCTCGACCGTCTCGATGCGGGGCGTCGTCGTCATCGGCGAGGGCGAGAAGGACGAGGCGCCGATGCTGTTCAACGGCGAAGAGGTCGGCAACGGCGCGGGCCCCGAGTGCGATGTGGCGGTCGACCCGATCGACGGCACCACACTGATGGCCGAGGGCCGGCCGAACTCGATCGCCGTCATCGCGGTCAGCGAGCGCGGCACGATGTACGACCCGTCGGCGGTGTTCTACATGGACAAGATCGCTGTCGGACCGGAGGCGAAGGGCGCGATCAACATCGACGAGTCCGTCGCCTGGAACATCAACTCGGTCGCCAAGGCCAAGGGCATCGACATCGCCGACCTGACTGTCGTCGTCCTCGACCGGCCGCGTCACGCCGACCTGATCGGCGAGATCCGCGAGGCCGGCGCGAAGATCCGCCTCATCTCCGACGGCGACGTCGCCGGTGCGATCGCGGCGGCCGGGGACTACTCCACCGTCGACATGCTGATGGGCGTCGGCGGAACCCCCGAGGGCATCATCACCGCCGTCGCGATGAAGTGCATGGGCGGTGAGATCCAGGGCAAGCTGTGGCCGCGCAACGACGAGGAGCGGCAGAAGGCCCTCGACGCCGGCCACGACCTCGATCGTGTGCTCACCAACGACATCCTCGTGAGCGGCGAGAACTCCTTCTTCTGCGCCACCGGCGTCACCAACGGTGACATGCTGCGCGGCGTGACCTATCGTCCGAACGGCGCCACCACCCGCTCGCTGGTGATGCGCTCGAAGTCCGGGACGATCCGCCGGATCGAGGCGGTCCACCAGGTCGAGAAGCTGCGCGAGTACGCGCGCGTCGACATCTGATCCCCACCCCACTCTGCAGCCCGACATCTCCACCGAGCCGCTGGCTCTTCGATTCGAACGAGGATGGTTGCCGTCATGGCCGAACAGCAGTACCGCATCGAGCACGACACCATGGGCGAGGTCAAGGTCCCGATCGACGCCCTCTGGCGCGCACAGACCCAGCGCGCGGTCGAGAACTTCCCCATCAGTCACCGCCCGCTCGAACGGACACAGATCCGCGCGATGGGCCTGCTGAAGGCGGCCTGCGCACAGGTGAACAAGGACCTCGGCCTGCTCGACGCCGAGAAGGCCGACGCGATCGTCGCCGCGGCCAAAGAGATCGCCGACGGCAAGCATGACGATCAGTTCCCGATCGACGTGTTCCAGACCGGATCGGGCACCAGCTCCAACATGAACGCCAACGAGGTCATCGCATCGATCGCGAAGGCCAACGGCGTCGAGATCCACCCGAACGATCACGTCAACATGTCGCAGTCGTCGAACGACACCTTCCCCACCGCGACCCACGTCGCGGCCACCGAGGCGGCCGTCACCGACCTGATCCCCGCTCTCGATCATCTGCGACTCGCGTTGCTGGACAAGGCGACGCAGTGGCGTGAGGTCGTCAAGAGCGGCCGGACGCATCTGATGGATGCGGTGCCGGTGACGCTCGGCCAGGAGTTCGGCGGATACGCACGACAGGTCGAGGCCGGCATCGAGCGCGTGACCTCGACGCTGCCGCGTGTCGGAGAACTCCCGATCGGCGGAACGGCCGTCGGCACAGGTCTCAACGCACCCGATGGATTCGGCACGAAGGTCGTCGCGGAACTGCGCGGCCTGACCGACGTCGACGCACTCACGCTCGCCAAGGACAACTTCGAGGCGCAGGCCGCACGCGACGGCCTCGTCGAGCTGTCGGGTGCGCTCAAGACCATCGCCGTGTCGCTCACCAAGATCGCCAACGACGTCCGCTGGATGGGCTCCGGACCGCTCACCGGTCTCGGCGAGATCCAGTTGCCGGACCTGCAACCGGGCAGCTCCATCATGCCGGGCAAGGTCAATCCCGTTCTGCCCGAGGCGGTCACGCAGGTCGCAGCCCAGGTCATCGGCAACGACGCCGCGGTCACCTGGGGTGGCGGAAACGGGGCGTTCGAGCTGAACGTCTACATCCCGATGATGGCGCGCAACGTCCTCGAGTCACTCAAGCTGCTGGCCAACGTGTCCCGCCTGTTCGCCGACCGCTGCATCGTCGGCCTCGTCGCCAACGAGGACCGGCTGCGCACCCTGGCCGAGAGCTCGCCGTCGATCGTGACCCCGCTCAACAGCGCCATCGGTTACGAGGAGGCGGCCGCGGTCGCCAAGCAGGCACTCAAGGAGGGCAAGACCATTCGGCAGACCGTCATCGATCGCGGACTGATCGGTGACAAGCTGTCCGAGGCCGAACTCGACAAGCGCCTCGACGTCCTGAAGATGGCCAATCTCGATCGCGAGCGCTGAGAGCGCCGATCTCCGATTCATGGCAATGGTCCGCGATCACCGCGGACCATTGCCATAAATTTTCTAGGGTGGGGTCATGGAACCCTTCCCCTCGGACTGGCAGACCGCTCTGGCGCTTGTCGCGCATCCCGACGATCCCGAATACGGGATGGCTCCCGCCGTCGCGCGGTGGACGGGCGAGGGCCGGCGGGTGGTGTACGCACTGGCGTCCAGCGGTGAGGCCGGGATCGAGGGCATGGCCCCGGAGACCGCCGGCCCCGTCCGTGAGGCCGAGCAACGGACGTCGGCGGGCATCGTAGGCGTCGACGAGGTGGAGTTCTGGGGCTTCCCCGACAGCGAGATCCGCAACACGCCGGAACTGCGCGCACGCATCCGCGACACGATCCTGCGCGTCGCCCCCGACATCGTGCTCTCCCTGTACGGCGGACCGGAATGGGCTCCCGGACAACCGAATCAGCGTGATCACATGGAGTTCTCCGCCGCCGTTCTCGAGGCCTACGACGACCTGCCGCCCGACGACCGGCCCGGGCTGCTGTTCGAGAACGGGCCGCAGGCCACCCACGGCGTCGACGTGACCGATCAGATCGAAGTGGCCGTGCGATCCCTGGCCGCCCACGAGCAGTATCTCTCGGTCCTCGATCCCGACACCCCCGTCGTCGAGCAGGCCCGACGGCAGATCGAGATGGTCACGTCACCGCGGGACGACTTCGGAGGTGTGCCGGCGGCATGCTTCGAGCAGAAGCGTTCACGCGCACGGTGATCCGAGCCCGTCAGCTCCCGGATTCGACGCCCAGAAGCGCGGGCACCAGGTTCACCAGCTGACTGAGCAGCCCGGTGAGGGCGTTGTCCTCGGTGGCCGGCGCCGCGGGTGCCGTCGAGTTCGGTGCTGTGGAATTGGGTGCTGTGGAATTCGGTGCTGCCGAATTCGGTGCCGAACCGGATGGTGAGGTGCTCGACGGCGCGCTGGACGACGGCCCCGCCTGGTTGACCCCGATCGCGATCTTCGGATGCTTGGCCGGGTCGAGCCACACGAGGATCTTGCGCATCAGGTCCCGATCGATGGCCACGCAGCCCATCGTCGGCTGACCGTTGGTCACGTGCAGGAACATCGCCGACGCCTTGCCCGGGGTGCGTTGCGGATTGTGGGCGATGTTGACGGCGTAGTCGTACACCGGCCCGGAGTCGTAGAGGTTCTCGCTGTCGCCACCCGGGCTCTTCGCCTGGCGCACCATGGTGTTGTAGGTCGGCGACTTCATGTTCGAGTCCCACCAGTCCTGGCGGTCCACCTGCTTGTAGGGCATCTTGGTGCCGGGATTGGCGGCCCGGCCGAATGCCTGGTCGAGGCCAAACGTGCCCTGCGGCGTGCGGTAGACGTTGTCCTTGGGCTCGCCCATGCCGAGCGATCCGAGGAAGGCCTTCGTCGGACCGATGACCGGCTTCCAGGACTGATCGGCACCACGTTCGAAGGCAGTGAGGCTGGCCGTCTGGTCACTGGCCTTCGGCGCGGTGACGACGATCATCTGACTGGTATCGGCCTCGGAGCTTCCTCCCCCGCCCACGCCGAGATTGCCGGCCAGTGTCTCCAGGACCGAGTCCAGCAGGGTGATGCCCGTCTTAGGGATGGTCAGTCCACCCGGGGTCCCCGACGTCGGCGGTGCGCTCGGCGTCGTCCCGGGAGCTGCGAGCGCGGTTCCGGCACCTCCGACGAGCGCCGCCATTGCCGCGATCACCACAAGTCCCAATAACCTCATTCGCCTCATCAGTAACTTCAGCACCACACCAGTGTGCCATTGCGCAAGGGGCAGCGAGTCTCGTGATGATCACGGTGCAATACAGATCGGGTCACCGGGGACTTCCGTCACACCCGTCCCAGAACCGGGGTCCCGCACTGCGACCGACAGGGCTCGCCAGTAATGTTTCGTCGCAGGTGGCGAAATCACAACACCTGTTACGAAAGGGTAGAGACATGACTTTCTTCGAACTGTGGGCGGCCCTCGCTGAGGCAATCGCTGCGGGAATCCCACTCGGCTCGTCCTGACCGCTCAGACCTGACGACGCTGCCGCACCGATCACCGGTGCGGCAGCGTCGTCATTTTTCGGCCGAGTCCGTGCACGTCGCCCCCGGACGCGAGCCCCCCACATCGCCGACCGTGCCCTGTTTTTCGCCCATCGTGCCCAACTCGGGCACGGTCGGCGACATTCTGGACACGGTCGGCGGCTTCGCGGGCGTCACGCGCCCGGCGCGAACTCCTCGAGCATCTCGGTGACCAGAGCGGCGATCGGTGACCGCTCACTGCGCGTCAACGTCACGTGCGCGAAGAGCGGATGCCCCTTCAGCTTCTCGATGACCGCGGCCACGCCGTCGTGCCGGCCGACACGCAGATTGTCGCGCTGGGCGACATCGTGGGTGAGCACCACCCGTGACCCGGCACCCAGCCTCGACAACACCGTGAGCAGCACGTTGCGTTCCAGCGATTGCGCCTCGTCGACGATGACGAACGAGTCGTGCAGTGACCGACCGCGGATGTGGGTCAGCGGCAACACCTCGAGCATGCCGCGGCTGAGCACCTCCTCGATGACCTCGGGTGAGGCCAGCCCCTCGAGGGTGTCGAAGACGGCCTGCGCCCAGGGCCCCATCTTGTCGGCCTCGCTACCGGGCAGATATCCGAGTTGCTGACCGCCGACGGCGTACAGCGGCCGGAACACCACCACCTTGCGTTGTGTCCGTCGTTCCAAGACGGCCTCGAGGCCCGCGCACAGGGCCAGCGCCGACTTGCCCGTGCCCGCCTTGCCGCCGAGCGAGACGATGCCCACGCTGTCATCGAGCAGGAGGTCGAGGGCGACCCGCTGCTCGGCCGATCGCCCGTGCAGGCCGAAGGCCTCACGATCACCGCGCACCAGTTGCACCCGTTTGTCCTCGTTCACCCGGCCGAGCGCACTCGACGAGTGGCCCAGCAGCCGGATTCCGGTGTGACACGGGAGTTCTCGCGCGTCGTCGACGTCGACGACACCGTCGGCGAAGAGGGTGTCGATCGTCGCGGAGTCCACGTCCAGCTCGGTCATGCCCGACCATCCGGACACCACCACGTCCTGCGCGTGGTACTCGTCGGCGGCCAGCCCGACAGCGCCCGCCTTCACGCGGAGCGGGGTGTCCTTCGACACCAGGGTGACGTCCTTGCCCTCGGCGCGAAGATTCAACGCGCAGGCCAAGATCCGCGAGTCATTGGTCTCGGTGCGGAAGCCGGCCGGGAGGACTGCGGGATCGGTGTGGTTCAGCTCGACCTGGAGCGTGCCGCCCTCGTCGCCGATCGGGAACGGGACGTCGAGTCGGCCGTGTGCGAGTCGGAGATCGTCGAGCATCCGCAACGCCTCACGAGCAAACCAGCCGAGCTCGTGGTGGTGACGTTTGCCCTCGAGTTCGCCGATGACCACCAGCGGAAGAACCACGTGATGTTCGGCGAAGCGCAGAACCGCCCAGGGATCGGACAGCAGCACGGAGGTGTCGAGGACGTAGGTGCGTGTGGTCACGTAGGGCTCCTACATTTGTACGGCTCCCGCACAAACCAGTAGCGACGACCGGCTGGTTCTTGCCCGTCCCGGCTGGTCAGCCGAGGTGGACGAGGACCGGGGCCGGTCCTCTCGCGATGCTGGTGCAGACCACGATTCGAACCTCCCGGACGAACCGCTTCCCCGCGGCCCGTCACTGGTCAACGTACGCCGAACACACCCCTGCGGCTTGCCAGGCAGGGGTGTGTCGGCGTGAATTATGCGTTAACGCAGATTGCCTCGGCGCTACGTCGAGGCGACGTTCTCAGGTCCCCGGCGACTATGCCCCGGCGAGACCGAGAACGCGCTGCCGTGCGGCCTCGGCGTCGGAACCCAGTCCCTGGACGGTGGCGAGCTTCAGCTGATCGACCAGTGTCGCGGCGATCGCCGTGCGGGTCTCGTCGTTCTCGTACCCGGCGATCAGTGCACGCTCGTCGTCGAAGTCGGCGACGTCGGCACCGATCGGCTCGATGTTCGCGAGACGACGGTCGAGGGCGAGAACGGTGCCCTCCGGATCGGCGACCAGCGATGCATTGAGGAATGCGGCGAACGTCGTGGCCTGGACGGCGTCGTCGTGGGCGATCTTGGTGAGGATCTGCTTGAACACGTCGTCGGTGACCGCGGACGCGAGCCTCTCGGTGAACGCGACGCTCTGGTTCTCGTGCACCGCCATCAGCGCGAGCACGTCGAGGGGCGACAGATCGGCGACGCCCTCGGTGGTCTGCCGGTAGCCGGCGGTCACGTGAATGCGGCGGCGCTCCTCGGCGTCGACCGGATCGATCGCGCGGGTCACGACGAGGAAGTCGCGCAACACGATGGCGTGGCGGTTGTCCTCGGCGGTCCAGACGCCGACCAGCTGCCGCCATTCGGAGAACGCCGGGAAGTGAATGGCGAGCACACGGTGGTACGACGGCAGGTTGTCCTTGGTGAGCAGCAGGGCCAGGGTGCCGGCCCGCGCCTCGTCGGACAGGGTCCCCTGCGACGGATCCCAGTCCTCACCGCCCAGGAAGGCGAAGTTGCGGCCGGATTCCCACGGCACCCAGTCATGCGGGTTCCACGGAAGGGCCGCCGCCTGGTGATCCTCGGCGATCTCGGGTAGCGCCTTTTCCAGCGCGATGATCAACTCGTCCTCGGTCAATGCGTTCATCGTCAGACAGGATAGGCACTCGCGCGACGCTGTGGCCAATTTCTCTCGAGCCGGGGTCTCAGACCCGACTCATCAGGCCCCATTCCTCGAGTCCGTCGTAGAGCGGGAAGTCGAGGGCCAGGCGCGACACGCGGCCGCGCAGCTCGGAGACGTCGGCGGCCTCCCCGGCCGCCAGAGCGGTGCCGATGATGTCGGCCACCTCGGTGAACTCCTCGTCGCCGAAGCCCCTCGTGGCCAGCGCGGGTGTCCCGATGCGCAGGCCGGAGGTCACCATCGGCGGCCGCGGATCGAAGGGCACCGCGTTGCGGTTCACGGTGATGCCGACCTGATGCAGCAGATCCTCGGCCTGCTGGCCGTCGAGCCTGCTGTTGCGCAGGTCGACGAGGACGAGGTGGACGTCGGTGCCGCCGGTGAGCACCGAGATGCCTGCCTTCTCGACGTCACCGCCGGTCAGGCGTTCGGCCAGGATCTTCGCGCCCGACAGCGTGCGCCGCTGCCGGTCGGCGAACTCGTCGGTGCCGGCGATCTTGAGGGCCACCGCCTTCCCCGCGATCGCATGCATGAGCGGACCGCCCTGCTGGCCCGGGAACACCGCGGAGTTCAGCTTCTTGGCCCACTCCTGCTTGGCGAGGATGAGACCCGAACGCGGCCCGCCCAGCGTCTTGTGCACGGTCGAGGAGACGACATCGGAGTAGGGCACGGGCGAGGGGTGCAGGTCTGCGGCCACCAGACCGGCGAAATGCGCCATGTCGGTCCACAGGTACGCACCGACCTCGTCGGCGATCGAGCGGAACGCCTCGAAGTCGAGGGTGCGCGGATATGCCGACCATCCGGCACAGATGACCTTCGGCTTGGCGCTGAGAGCGATCTTGCGCACCTCGTCCATGTCGACGCGGAAGTCCTCCTTGCTCACGCCGTACGACTCGATCTCGTAGAGCTTGCCGGAGAAGTTGAGCCGCATGCCGTGCGTGAGATGGCCGCCGTGTGCGAGGTCGAGACCGAGCATCTTCTCGCCCGGGCTCATCAGGGCCATCAGCACGGCGGCATTGGCCTGGGCGCCGGAGTGCGGCTGGACGTTGGCGAAGTCGGCGCCGAAAAGCTCTTTGGCGCGGTCGCGTGCGATGTCCTCGACGACGTCGACGTACTCACAGCCGCCGTAATAGCGCCGACCCGGATAGCCCTCGGCGTACTTGTTGGTGAGCACGCTGCCCTGCGCCTGCAGCACCGCCCGGGGGACGAAGTTCTCCGACGCGATCATCTCGAGCGTGTCGCGCTGACGACTCAGCTCACCGTTCATCGCCGCAGCCACGTCCGGATCGAGCTCGGCCAGGGACATCGAATTCAGGCTCATGGGAGACAAGTCTATGGTCCGGCTCCCGAAGGTCCGAGTTCGGCTCTCAGCTGCGCCGGGGTGAGGGGTTCGTCGAGCAATCGCCCGAATCGCGCGAGGCGACCCGACGCCGGGACCTCGTCGAGCCAGGTGTCGAGCAACCGGTAGCCCTCGACGTAGGTCGAGATGTAGGCACGCCACAGCGGTGAGGTCAGGAAGCGCAGCATCTGACGTGCCCGCTCGGGCGGCGCGAGCAGCCACTGCTGCAGGAACGACGCGACCGAATCGGCGTCGAGATGCCGATCGTGCAGCAGCAGTGCCGCGTCCTGGCGCACGCCCAGCAGGCCCGACGACGCCGTCGACATCCGCTGCGCCCGCTCCCCGTCGAAGCGCAGTCCGAGGTCGGCGTAGATCTCCTGCGCCCACAGGCCCCAGTCGGGGCCGACCGCGGCACGCAACGCGTGGTCGGCGAGACCTTCGGCCATCAGACACTGCGGCGTGTTCACCAGGAAGATCGTCTGCTCGAATTGTCCCCCGCCGACGAGGATCTCTTCTTTCCGGCAGTGCTCGGTGTGATGCCCGGGGTAGGCCTCGTGCGCGATGAGATGCGGCAGAGTCGACATGTACTGCGTCAGATCGGTGTTGATCGCCACCCTCGACCGGTACCCACCCAGGTAGTAGTTGAAGCCCGACCACGGCTTGTCCGAGACGACCTCGAACTCGACGATCTCGTTGTCGGGCAGCGGAAAGGCGGACCGGACCCGCTCGCGCAACGCCCCGCTGAAGGCACGCACACACTCGTCGACACGGTCCGCCGGGATCTCGTCGGCACGTTTGTACGCGGCGTACGCCTCGGTCAGCCGCTCGTCGCCCGCACCCGCGACCTCGAGCCCGACCGCCATCGCCGCATGGGCGTCGCGATAGCGCTGCTCGTCGCCCAGGGCGATGTCGACGTCGAAGTAGGCGCGGACCTCGTCGACGAAGCCGATGTCCTCCCCCGCGAACCTGCGTGCCGAGCACTCGAGTGCGGCCAGATGCGCGGCGATGAACTCGGCCCGCGCGGCCGGGAGGTCGCCGGGCAGGTCGCGGCGCAATCCGCGAGCGCGGTCGGCGAGCACGGCGGGATCCGGGGACGGGGCGTTCATCACCTCCGCGCGCAGACTCGCATCGCCGGTGTAGGCGTCGACGAACCCCTCTTCGAGACGGTCGAACGCCAGTCCGAGACGCAGATACTCGGTCACCGGCGAGGTGGCAGCAGAAGTCATGAGCGAAGGCTACCGATCACCGGAGAATCCGTGCGCCCTAAGCTGTAGGACCATGGCACGCGACACGACCGGGCGCGATCCCAGTCTGTATCTGGAGCTCGATCGTCGGCAGTGGCGTGACCTGCGCGAATCGATGCCGATGGTGTTGACCGACAGAGAGCTGCAGCAGCTCGTCGGTCTCGGCGAGCAGGTCGATCTCGACGAGGTCGCCGACGTCTACCTCCCCCTGTCGCGTCTGATCCATCTCCAGATCGCCGCCCGCCAGCGACTGTTCGCGGCGACCTCCACGTTCCTCGGCGAACGGCAGACGAGTCGCCAGGTGCCGTTCGTCATCGGTATCGCCGGCAGCGTCGCGGTCGGGAAGTCGACGACCGCCCGCGTGCTCGCCGCCCTGCTCGCACGTTGGGAGTCACACCCCAAGGTCGACCTCGTCACCACGGACGGGTTCCTCCTGCCGACCGCCGAGCTCGAGCGGCGAGGCATCATGCACCGCAAGGGTTTTCCCGAGTCCTACGACCGCCGGTCACTGCTGCGCTTCGTCACCGAGGTCAAGTCGGGCGCGCGCGAGGTCACCGCTCCGGTCTACTCACACATCGCCTACGACATCGTGCCGGACGTGAAACACTATGTGCGTCAACCCGACATCCTCATTCTCGAGGGCCTGAACGTCCTCCAGACGGGTCCCACGCTCATGGTGTCGGATCTGTTCGACTTCTCGATCTACGTCGACGCCAAGACGGCCGACATCGAGCGCTGGTACGTGTCGAGATTCCTCAAGATGCGCACCACCGCCTTCGCCAATCCCGAATCCCACTTCCACTATTACGCATCGCTCACCGACGACCAGGCGACGATCGCGGCGCGCGACCTGTGGACCTCGATCAACCTGCCCAACCTGAACGAGAACATCCTGCCCACCAGGCCGCGCGCGACCCTCGTGTTGCGCAAGGACGCCGACCACTCCATCAATCGCGTCCGGCTCCGCAAACTCTGAGGGGCACAACCGGTCCGGGCACTTTTCGCCCGCCGGTCAGCGCAGCTGTCGCTCGTCCAGTCCGGCCGGATAACGGCCGGTCACCGCGATCCGGTTCCAGGCGTTGATCATCACGATCGACGCCACCACCTGCCCGAGTTCGACCTCGTCGAAAACCGCCCGGGCCGAGTCGAACACGTCGTCGGGAACACCCTCCTCCCCGAGCCGCGTGACGGCCTCGGTCAGCGCGAGTGCGGCACGTTCACGCTCGGAGAACAGATGTGGCGCCTCCGACCACACCGACACCATCCCCAGCACGAGCGGATCCATCCCGGCGGCCAGCGCATCCGAGATGTGCATGTGTAGGCAGTATGCGCAGCCGTTGAGCTGGGAGGCACGAATACGGATCACCTCGGCGAGTTCGACGGACAAGCCTTCCGACGACGCGCGCTGCAGCGCCACGAGCGCCTTGTAGACACCGGGATTCGTGCGTGGCAGCCACATTCGCCGGGTGTCGGGAAGCGTCTCCGGCGTGGCGCTCATGCGGCGAACTCCTCGTCCAGCCACTGCTGCAGAGTCGTCGTCGTGACGATCGTCGGGTCGTCGGGAACGAGTCCGCCGTCGCGGATCGCCGATCCGCCGACCCGGACGCCGACAACCCACCTCGGCGAACCTGCCCGTCGCGCAATGGCCTTGCCGATGTCGGCGAGGTCGAGCACCTCCGGCCCGGCGACCTCGATGTCGTGCTCGGGCCGGTGACGCACGGCGTCGGCCAGTGCGGCCGCCGCGTCGTCGGACGACAACGGCCTGCACCGCATGTGCGGGACCGCGGCGACCGGACCCAGCCTCAACGACCCCATCATCTGCCGGGCGAGTTCGTACCACTGGGCCGACCGCACCACGGTCAGCCGTTCGGCCGGCAACGCATCGCGATAGGCCTGTTCCTGCGCGGCCTTGCCCTGGTAGTAACCGAACTTCGCGTTCACCTCGGGATCGGCGGCGTTGATGATGGACAGGCACACCACCCGCCCCACGCCGGCGGCATCCGCGGCCGCACTCACCTTCCGCGCGACGGTGCCGAAGAAGTCGATGGCCTTCGCGGCATTGGTCGTCGTCACGTTGGTGCAATCGACCACGACGTCGGCGCCGGCGAATGCGGCCTCGAGGCCCGCACCGGTGTAGGCGTCCACGCCGGTCGACCGGTGGGCTGCAAGCACATCGATGCCGCTGTCCCGTAGGCGGCGGACGAGTGCCGCGCCGATCTCTCCGCTCGCCCCGAGCACCACAGTTCTCATGTCACGTATCTCCTGCTTCTCGTGTGTCCGACTCTCACGCTCCACGGTAGGCGCCGATTGCATCAGTAAAGTGGTTCAATTCGATGGTGGACAAGAGCGTCAATTCGGGCCGAGTGGCCACGGATCCGTGGGATGAGGTGGCCCGGCGTCTGGGGACCGATCTGTATCTGGACCTCCAGCCCGACCCGACCGCGAGTCCACGCGGTCGCGGCGCCCGCCGACGACACTCGCTGGCCGAGGCGCTCCGGGCAGCGATCGACGACGGACGACTCCCCGCGGGCACCCGGCTGCCTCCGTATCGCTCCCTCGCCGCCGACGTCGGACTCGCGCGCGGAACAGTCGCGTCGGTGTATCAGGAACTGATCGCCGAGGGATGGCTCGTCGCGCGACAGGGATCGGGAACGCACGTCGCCGACACCGTCGGGCGTGCTCGCACGGACGCCGAGCCGACCCGGGCGAGGGCCGAGCTTCCGCCACCACGCCACAATTTCGCTCTCGGGCAGCCCAATTCGTCGCTGTTCCCCCGCGCGGACTGGATCGCGTCCACGCGTCGCGCGATCACCGAGGCACCCGACGACGCCTTCGCTCCGGGGCACCCGCAGGGCACGGCGCGGCTGCGGAGATCCTTGGCCTCGTACTTGGCCCGGGCGCGCGGGGTGCGTGCCGAACCCGAACAGATAGTCCTGACCACCTCGGTGATGAGCGCCCTGGAGCTGTTGTCCCGCAGCATTTTCGGCGACATCCTCGCGGTGGAGAGCCACGGCCTGCCGTTCCATCGACAGGTGATCGAACGCGGCGGGACGTCGACGGTCCCGGTGGCGATCGACACCGACGGTGCCGTCGTCGACGACCTGCCGGACGCCGTCGCGGGTGTGCTGCTCACCCCGAGCCATCAGTTCCCCACGGGCGTCAGCCTGTCACCGCCGCGACGGACAGCCGTGATCGAGTGGGCACGCTCGGGCGGTCGGCTGATCGTCGAGGACGACTACGACGGCGAACTCCGCTACGACCGGGAACCGGTCGGCGCACTCCAGGCACTGGGCCCGGACGTGGTGATCTACGCCGGGTCGGTCAGCAAGAGCCTGTCTCCGGCGGTCCGCGTCGGCTGGTTGGTGCTGCCCCCACAACTGGTCGACACCATGGTGTGGGCCAAGGGGATTCGCGAGCCGGACGCGAGCATCGTCGATCAACTGGTGCTCGCCGACCTGATCGACTCCGGAGCCTACGACCGGCACATCCGACGCAGCAGGCAGTACTACCGACGACGCCGTGACCGGATCACGGGTCGACTGGCACGGTCCGGTGTACGGGTGCCGGGCATCGCAGCCGGCCTGCACGCGGTGATCCCGCTGCCCGCCGACAGTGAATCCCGTGTCGTCGCCGATGCGTCACGACGCGGGTTCGCCCTGGCACCGCTCTCGTTCTTCCGGCATCCCGCATGCGATGTCACCGACGGCGGGTCTGCCGACGGCCGGGGCCTCGGAGGCGGGGTCGTCGTCGGATTCGGCACACCGGCGGCGTCGGCGTTCGCCGCGGATGTGGAGGCTCTCGCCGATCTGGTGGGTGACTATTTGCCGAATCGCCGGCTGCGCGCGGAGTAGTCGCGCAGTGCGCGCAGGAAGTCCACCCGGCGGAACTCCGGCCAGTAGGCATCGGTGAACCAGATCTCCGAGTAGGCGCTCTGCCAGAGCAGGAAGCCCGACAGCCGCTGCTCCCCCGAGGTGCGGATGACCAGGTCCGGGTCCGGCTGCCCCTTCGTGTACAGGTTGCGGTCGATGGCGTCGACGGTGACCGCGTCCACCAACTCGTCGGGTCCGTCGCCGGCCGCACGGCGCTCGCTCAGCAGCGAGCGCACTGCGTCGACGATCTCCTGGCGTCCGCCGTAACCGACCGCGACGTTGACGTTCATCCCGGGACGGTCGGCCGTGCGTGCGGACGCGGTCCGTAAACGATCGGCCACGGCGTCCGGCAGCTGGTCGAGGGTGCCGACGATCCGCACCCGCCAGTGACCGGCCGGGCCGGAGATCTCGTCGACGATGTCGGGCACGATCTCCATCAGCGCGTCGAGCTCGTCGGACTCCCGACGGAGGTTCTCGGTTGAGAGCAGGTAGATCGTGACTGTGGAGATGTCCAGTTCGGCACACCACGCGAGCATCTCGGCGATCCGCTGGGCCCCGACGCGATGACCGTGGCTGACGTCTTCGAAACCCGCCTCCCGCGCCCACCTCCGATTGCCGTCGCAGATGATCGCGACATGGTGCGGGAGCCGCGTGTCGTCCATCAACTGGATGAGCCGGCGTTCATAGACGCTCAGCATCGGACGACGGAGCCGATCGGGAAGTAGTTTCATCGCTGCCTGATCTTATCGACTGAGAAGTTACGGTACCGTAGGTTGCGTGGGCATCACGTCGGAGGTCTCAGCACCGCTCGTCAAACCCCGACTTCGCGGTGTCATCCATCAATACTCCGCGTGGGTCGCGGTGTGCGCCGGACTCGCCGTGGTCATCGGTGCGGGAGTCCTCCGCGGCCCCGGGGCGGCGGTCGCCTGCGCCATCTATGCGGTCACCGTGGTCGGGGTCTTCGCGGTCAGCGCGAGCTATCACCGCATCCCCTGGAAGACGCCGCGCGCCCAGGTCCGTATGAAGCGCGCCGATCACTCGATGATCTTCCTGTTCATCGCCGGCACATACACGCCCTTCTGCGCCCTGGCCCTGCCCGCCGACGTCCGGTGGTGGGTCCTCGGCATCGTCTGGGTGGGCGCGGTCGCCGGGGTGACATGCAAGCTCGTCTGGCCGTCGGCACCACGATGGCTCGGCGTCGCGCTCTACATCGCGCTCGGCTGGGTGATCATCGCCGTCGCGCCCGCACTGGTCAGCCACGTCGGCTGGGCCGTCATCATCCTGCTCGCGCTCGGCGGGGTGTTCTACACCGTCGGCGGAGTCCTCTACGCCGCCAGATGGCCGAACCCCTGGCCCGACACGTTCGGACATCACGAGGTCTTCCACGCCTGCACCGCCGTCGCAGCACTGATGCATTACGTCGCCGTCTGGCTCGTACTCACTGCGTGACCCACCCGGTCGCCGAGGAGCATCGTCTGCTCTTCATGCGGACATCACGTGGGGGCAAGACACGGGTCGGTGCGTGGTCAGGTCGTCTTGATCCGCTGGGCCCATGCCCCGCACCGAACTGCCGGACATCTCCGTCGGCCCCGACAAGTCCCTGCGCATCGGCATGACCCGACGGCGCTTCCTCACGTGGACGGGGGTGGCCGCCGGCTTGGCCGTCGTCCCCGGTCTCCTGGGCGACGCGACGGCCGCCCCCGGCTCGCCACGTCCCGGAGACCGGCTGTTCACCCTCGGTGTCGCGTCGGGGGATCCGGTCGCCGACTCGGTGGCGTTGTGGACCAGACTCGCCCGCTCTCCACTGGAGCGCGGCGGCGGGATGGGTATCGCGCCGGTGGGAGTCGACTGGGAGATCGCCACCGACGAGGCGATGGCTCGCGTCGTGCGGCGTGGACGGGTGATCGCGACCGCCGACAACGGCTTCAGCGTGCACGTCGACGTCCGCGGACTCGACGCCGCGCGCGACTACTTCTTCCGATTCCGGGCAGCCGGGGACATCTCGGAGATCGGCCGGACGCGCACCGCCCCCGCGGCCCGGTCGTCGGTGAACGCTCTCACGTTCGCGTTCGCATCGTGTCAGTCATGGGCCGACGGCCACTACCCCGCATATGCGGACATGGCATCTCATGCACCGGACGTCGTCTTCCACCTCGGTGACTACATCTACGAGAAACCGATCCCGGGCAACGGTGGCCGGCGTGCGACGAGCGTGATGCCCGCGTCGGCGCTGCGGGAGTGCATGACGCTCGAGGACTACCGGGACCGCTACGCGCTCTACAAGCTCGATCCCCATCTGCGCCTGATCCATCGGACCAGCCCGTTCATCACGGTCTTCGACGACCACGAGGTCGACAACAATTGGGCTGCAACGATTCCCGAGGACGGCATGCCCGTGCCCGCCTTTCTGCTCCGCCGCGCCCAGGGCCTCAAGGCATGGTGGGAGAATATGCCGGTGCGGACCGCACAGCATCCGCGCGGCGCCGACATCCGCGCCTATCGACGCTTCGGTTTCGGCGATCTCGTCGAGTTCAACGTTCTCGACACCCGCACCTTCCGCAGCGATCAGGCCAACGGCGACAACGACACCGCGCAGAACGCGGTCACCGCCGACCCGCGGCGGACCATTGTCGGCGCCGGCCAGGAGCGGTGGTTGCTCGATGGACTCGCCCGCAGCGGACATCGGTGGAACGTGTTGGCACACCAGACGACCATCGCCGACCTCGCCCGGGTCGACAACGGTGTCCGCGAGGTGAGCATGGACGGCTGGAGCGGCTACGAGGCGTCGCGGGCCCGCATCCTCGACGGCGCGCACGCGCGCGGCGTGCGTAATCTGGTGTCCATCGTCGGCGACATCCACCGCAATGTGGTGTCCGATCTGCGCTCGACGTACCGTCGTGAATCACCCACCGTCGGTGTCGAACTGGCCGGCACCTCGATCTCCTCCGGCGGAGACGGGCAGGACAGCGACACCTCGGACCGCGCACTCAAGGCGGCATCGCCGCACATCCGCTTCGGCAACGCCCAACGCGGGTACGTCCTCAACCGGCTGCGTCGCGATCGATGGGAGGCCGAGTTCCGGGTGGCCGATTCGATCGCGACGCCGTCGGCACGGTTGCACCGTCGGGCCGTCGTCACCATCCCTGACTCGTCTCCCACTGTCGACGTCGTCTGAGCCTGCCTGCAGCAGAGCCGTTCTGCGCACAGCAGCAGGCGGCTGCGGTACCGTCGACCGACCGCGACGATCGGTGACATGAGTGATGAACAACAAACCCTGCCACTACGCCGGCGAACCGCGGAACGTCTACTGAGCCAGCGCATTCTGATGCTCGATTCCGCACTGGACGACGAGATCGGCAGCCACTTGTGCGCACAACTCGTGATGTTGGCGTCAGAGGATCCGGTCGCCGACATCAGCCTGTGGATCAACTCGCCGGGCGGCTCGGTACCGGCGATGCTCGCCATCATGGACACCATGCGACTCATCCCCAATGATGTCTGCACGGTCGACCTCGGGATGGCCTACAGCGCAGGACAGTTCCTGCTCTGCAACGGAACCCGCGGCAAGCGGTTCGCTCTGCGGCACGCGAAGGTGCTGCTCCACCAGGGCTCGGCCGGGATCGGCGGATACGCACCCGACATCGAGCTCCAGGCCGACGACCTCCGACACGTCCGCGACACCGTGCTCACGATCATCGCCGAGCAGACCGGGCAGACCGCGGAGAAGATCTTCGCCGACTCGCTCCGCGATCATGTGTTCACCGCGGAGGAATCCGTCGCCTACGGCTTCATCGATCACATCGTCGACGATCTGGGACAGATTCGTCCCCTCACACCGGCGTCCACGGGTTTCGGGGTGACCCGATGAGCACCTACACCATCCCCAACGTCATCAGTCGTACTCCGCAGGGCGAGCGGGTGATGGATGTCTACAGCCGACTGCTCGACGAACGGATCATCTATCTCGGCACCGAGATCGACGACGGCGTGGCCAATGCGCTGATCGCACAGATCCTGCACCTCGACTCCGACAACCCCGACGCCCCGATCGATCTCTACATCAATTCGACCGGCGGGTCCGTGATGGCGACGTTCGCCCTGTACGACACGATGCAGTACTGCCACGCACCCATCGCGACGACCTGTGTGGGCCAGGCGCTGTCGTCGACCGCGCTGTTGCTCGCGGCCGGCACACCGGGGCAACGATCGGTCCTGCCCCATGCGCGGGTCTTGCTGCATCAGCCCTCGGGCCAGGGCCGCGGCACGATCCCCGACCTCATTCTCGCAGCCGAGGAGATCCTGCGGGTGCGCGAGGAGATCGAGAAGGCGATGAGTCGCCATACGGGCCAGGAGCTCGAGGCACTCCGCCGCGACACCGACCGCGACCGGGTGTTGCGTGCGGAGGAGATCGTCGCTTACGGGCTCGCCGACCGGATCATCGACACCCGCGGACGGTGACCGCAGCCCACCGGGGTGTGGGTCGGCAGAGAACGCTTCAGGCGGCGAGCGCGACCGGGCCGCGATGTGTGCGCATCGGCGCCACCGCCGCGGGAACCGGAACCGTGGTGGCCCGCAGAACCGGGACGGCTGTCCGCCGGCTCAACTCGACGGCGACCTCGCGGGTCAGGTCGAACAGGGTCAGTCCCAGCGCACCGGCCACCGCGGCCAACAGTTCGGACGACGCGTCCTTGCGGCCTCGTTCGATCTCGGAGAGGTACTGGCTGGACACCCCGGCCCGTTCGGCGGTCTCGACGAGTCGTTCACCGGCGTCGTGCCGGTGCCGGCGCAGGACGCGCCCGGTCACCTCGCGCAACAGCGGTTCGGCTGCTCTGGGTCGGTGATCCATGTGCCGATGGTAGGTCGCCGGGAACAGGCGGCGCCGTCGGTTCTGCCGTGAGCAGAACGGATCGCATTCGTCCTCGTCGATGTGCTCGCCGGAGCCGGTGCCCGATGGCGACACCGGTCGGGCTGACACCGCCTCGATGAGCCGACCCGGCGGGCGGTGTCACCACCGTTCGCCGGGTCGGGTCGTCGATCGCTGAGTGTCAGACCGCGGCGAGGTGCGCCAGCACAGCGGCACTGGCCTCCCAGCCCATGCACTTGTCGGTCACCGACTGACCGTAGGTGAGCGGACGAGCGTCGGGTGACTGTGCGCCGGGCTCCAGGAAGCTCTCCAGCATGACCCCGCTGATCGTGACGGAATCACCGGAGCGGCGAGCCGCGCGGATCACGCCTGCGATCTCGTCGGCGACCTCGGCCTGACGGATGTGGTCCTTGCCCGAGTTGGCATGCGAGCAGTCGATCATCACCCGTTGCGGCAGTGACGCTTTCGCGAGCGCGGTGACCGCGGTGGCGATTGACTCGGCGTCGAAGTTAGGACCGGCGGTCCCGCCGCGCAGGATCACGTGGCAGTCCTCGTTGCCGGCCGTCTCGACCACCGCGCCGCGGCCGAAGTCGTCCACACCGAAGAAGACGTGTTGTGCTGCAGCAGCTTTCACTCCGTCGATCGCGACCTGAATGTTTCCGTCGGTGCCGTTCTTGAACCCGATGGGCATCGACAATCCGGAAGCCAGCTGGCGATGGACCTGCGACTCCGTGGTGCGTGCACCGATGGCACCCCACGCGACGGTGTCCGCGATGTACTGCGGACTGGTCGGTTCCAGGAACTCACACCCCACCGGCAGTCCGAGGTCGATGATGTCGAGCAGCAGGGATCGCGCCGTACGCAGTCCACGCTCCACGTCGAAGGTCCCGTCCATCCCGGGGTCGTTGATCAGGCCCTTCCAGCCGACCGTCGTGCGTGGCTTCTCGAAGTAGACCCGCATGACGATCTTGAGGCGGTCGGCATGGTCCTTGGCGAGTGGCGCCAGGCGGCGGGCGTAGTCGATGGCGGCGATCGGGTCGTGGACCGAGCACGGCCCCACCACCACGAGCAGACGATCGTCGCGGCCGGCGAGGATGTCGGCGATCTCGTCGCGGTCGTTCTGCACGGCCACCGCGCGACGCGCGGTCAGCGGCAGCTCACTGCGGATGGTGTCCGGGGACGGGATGGAGCGGAAGGACTTGATCCGCCGGTCCGAGGTCGATTCGGAGGTCAAGTCGGGGATGGTGGTCACGTCATGCCTTTCGGGGTCAGGCCCTTGGTCGTCGGGTGGCCCCAGGTGTTCGGTGAAACCGGAGGCCCTTGAAATGACAAGAGCAGCAACCGTCTGGTCGCTGCTCGGGCTCCGGGTGTGATGCGCGCGGCTGTTCAGCGCTTCATCGCGGCCCCACCCGGAGCCTCGATAAAGCGCCAATAGGCGCGAGCGATGTTGATCACGGCGACCAGGCTAGCACGACCGCGGCGACCCACCGACCGCCGTCGGCGTTCGCGGCCTGAACCGCCCGCCGCCACCTCGCCGACCGGGTCCAGTTCTCCGCCGACCGGGTCCAGATTCTCGCCCGTCGGGCACGGTATCCACAGAAGCCGGCCACCGCCGAGCACCGAGCCCGGCAGGCGGGTCCACTCGGCGGAATTCTGGACACGGTCGGCGGAATTCTGGACACGGTCGGCGAGATCCTGGGCACGGTCGGTGGACTCGGAGGGAGCCCACGGCCGGGTCCGAGGTGATCACGGGTGACCACGATCGATGAGCTGGCTCAGCACGATGATCGACTCCGAATGATCCACCGGACCCGCACTGCGGATCCGCTCGAGCGCGTGCTCGAGGTGCCGGACGTCGCGCGCCCGCACCCGCAGGATGGCATCGGCCTGACCGGTGATGGTCGCTGCGCTCACCACCTCGGGGATCGGTTCCCACGCCGCCTTCAGCGCGTCCGGCGAGATGTTGCCACGGCACGACACCTGCACGTACGCCTCGGTCGTCCACTGCATCGCGTGCGGATCGATGACCGTCGTGAAGCCTTTGATGACGCCCTCGTCGAGCAACCGGTCGACGCGACGCTTGACCGCGGGCGCCGACAGTCCGACCTCCTCGCCGACCTGGGCGTAGGTCGCGCGGGCGTCCCTGGTGAGGCACGCGATCACCTGTTCGTCGACATCATCGGGTACGCGCAACATATCTCCGATCGTCGGGCCGTGAGCACCAGTGTATTGCACAGATGCGCAAGATCCGAGGATTGATTGCACAGATGGCCACGGATAGCGTCGATCCATGACCATCGCCGGTCCGTCGTCCGGGCCCGACATCGCATCGTTCACCACCTCGGCGCCGGCAGCGACGACGCCCCTGACTCCACCCCCGACAACGCGGATCTCACGGACCCGCTGCTACGCGATGACACCGCCGGTCCACTTCACCGTCAGTTACGCCATCAATCCCTGGATGGACCCGACGGTGCCGGTCGACACCGATCGCGCGATCAGCCAGTGGATGCATCTGCGGGAGATCTACGAGTCCCTCGGGCACAGCGTGCACGTGGTCGAGCCCCACCCCGGCCTCCCCGACATGGTGTATGCCGCCAACGGCGGACTCAGCGTGGCGGGCCACACCATCGCCGCCCGATTCGCTTTCCCCGAACGCGCTCCCGAGGGCGACCTGTACGCCGCATGGTTCGACGCCGACGGTCACGGACCAGTCCACCGCACCACCGGCGTCCAGGAGGGTGAGGGCGACTTCCTGGTCGTCGGCGACCGCATCCTCGCGGGCACGGGATTCCGCACGAGCCGCGAGACGCACCACGAGATCGCCGCCATCACCGGCCTCCCGGTGATCACCCTCGAACTCGTCGATCCTCGCTTCTACCATCTCGACACCGCACTCGGCGTCCTCGACGAGGACACCATCGCCTACTACCCGCCGGCGTTCTCCGAGGGCTCGAGGGCGATGCTCGCAGACCTCTACCCCGGAGCCGTGATCGCCACCGATGCCGACGCCGAGATGCTGGGGCTGAACCTCGTCTCCGACGGTCGCCGTGTCGTGATGACCGACGCCGCACCCGCGCTGGCCGCAACATTGCGGGCCAACGGATTCGAACCGATCGAGGTCGACCTGTCCGAACTGCTCAAAGGCGGGGGCGGCGTCAAGTGCGTGACCCTGGAACTGCGGGACTCCGACAAGGAGGTCGACGTGCACACGCTCACCGAGCCCCATGTGGCACACAACTATTCACCACTCCCGGTGACAGCGGCCACGGCAGAAGGTGCATGGGTCACCGACGTCGACGGACGGGCGTACCTCGATTGTCTGGGCGCCTACTCTGCCGTCAACTTCGGCCACCGCAACCCACGAATCTTCGCTGCCGCAACCGAACAGATGAACCGCGTCACCCTCACCAGCCGGGCGTTCCGATCCGACCGTCTGGAGCCGTTCTGCGCGGCACTGGCGACTCTGTGCGGCAAGGAGATGGTCCTGCCGATGAACACCGGCGCCGAAGCGGTCGAGTCCGCGATCAAAGTGGCCCGCAAGTGGGGTTACGACGTCAAGGGCGTCCCCGACGGAACGGCGACGGTCATCGTCGCCGCCGGCAACTTCCACGGCCGCACGATCAGCATCGTCAGCTTCAGCGACGATCCCGACGCACGCAACGGATTCGGGCCGTACACGCCGGGATTCGTACAGGTCCCCTACGGTGACGCCCAGGCCGTGGCCGACGCCATCGACGACACCACCGTCGCCGTCCTCCTCGAACCCGTGCAGGGCGAGGCCGGCATCATCTGCCGCCCGCCGACTACCTGCCCCGGGTCCGCGCACTCTGCTCCGACAACGATGTCCTCATGATCGCCGACGAGATCCAATCAGGACTCGGCCGCACGGGAAAGACCCTGGCCGTGGAGCATTGGAACGTCGAACCCGACATCTACACGCTCGGCAAGGCCCTGGGCGGCGGCATACTGCCGGTATCGGCGGTGGTCGCCGACAGCACGGTCCTCGGTGTCCTGCACCCCGGCGAACACGGCTCCACGTTCGGCGGCAACCCACTTGCCGCCGCGGTCGGACAGACGGTCGTCGAGATGCTCGCCGAGGGGACATGGCAGGCCCGGGCGGCCGAACTCGGCGATCGGATGCACACCCGTCTCCGCGACCTCATCGGTCACGGTGTCGTCGCCGTCCGCGGGCTCGGCCTGTGGGCGGGTATCGACGTCGAGCAGTCCGTGGGCACCGGCAAGGAGGTCTGCCGGCGCTTGGCAGAGCGCGGCGTCCTGGCCAAGGACACGCACGGATCGACGTTGCGCCTCGCTCCGCCGTTGGTGATCACCGAGGAGGAAATCGATTGGGCGGTGGATCGATTGGCGGATGTCGTGGGTCGGTGAGTGTGACTTCCTGTCCGACCGACGGATTTCCGGCACGCCGAGCACCGATTCTCTGCACGGTCTCCCACGTCAGGATGCCGAGTACAGTCACGACTGCGGCTGGAAGGGCGAACGCGATATAGCTGCTTGTCGGGACGAAGGCCGCGGCCAGAAACGCCGACATCCCATAAAAGAAGACACCGGTTCGCCACCGATCGGTATTGCCGGCGCCTGCCGGGATCAATGCCATCACGAGGAAACCCGCCAGCACCACGACAACCACCCACCCGGCGCCGGCAATCGCAGCGACAGCGAGGTAGACCGCGCACGCGACGCGGTAGGCCGCTATCCCCGCCACTCGTGCACCTCGTCATAGTCACTCGAGTTCGTCAGAGGCCAGTGTCCCAGCGGAAGGCCCGGGTGTGTGGCGAGCTCGGTGTTGATGGTGGCCGCGGTTGCCGACATCGTCGCTATGTAGTTCGCCAAGCTCCCCACGACACCTCCGATAACCGCAAATGCAGCTTTCCCTGTGGGAATGGTGGTCACAGCAGCCGCCAACAGCCCGGGAGCACCAGCACGCGATCCGGCCGCATAGGCTCCGGCCACCGCCGTCAACCACCCTGCCAATGCGATCCCAGCGCCCGCGTAACTGATGAGTGCACGATTCGACAGGTCGATCTCACTCGATCGCATCTTCTCGGCACTACTCCCCACACTCGAAGCGGCCGATGCCTGCGCGGTCGCGGCTCGCGTGTACGCACCAGCCCCGCGACCCGTCCAGTCGGAGGAAACCTGGGCCGACTGTGGGATGTTCGCTCCGATGTTGGTCATCGTGGTCCGTATCGATTCCCACTCTGCTGCGTGCTGGCGAAGTGTGAACGGCACCGCGACACCCTTGGCCAGAGATTCCAGAGTCGCCTTGGCGTTCTCGATCGTGCTCGCCATGGAATCGCATGCCGCCGTGACCTCGTCTTCGAGGTTCAGGAATTGTGTCAGGCTCGAGGCGTTGATCTCCCGACCCAACTGACGGAGCTTGTCCGGGTACGCGATGATCTCGACGACCTTCCGCGCGAAGTCGAGGAGATCCTCGATGTCGATGCCGGCCGCGTCGGTGTCGTCTCCCCGAAAGATCTTGTCCAGGATGTCCTCGACCGAGGGTATGGATGTGTCGGGGATCGTCGGGGTCGGCCCCTTGGGCAGGGGCAGGTCGAAGACGTCCGGCAGATCGGGAAGTCGATCCAGGCCTGGGATGTCCGGTATCTCGGGCAGATCCAGGTCGGGAAGTTCGATATCGAAGACACTCACCAGCGATCCGCCTCCTCGATCAGTTTCGCCGCGTTGGCCACCTTGTCGGCGATGTCGTCCATCGCTGTCTCGCCCTCGGAGCAGCGGTCACGCACCAGATCGGACACACCGTTCACTGCACTCTTCAGCGGACTGAAGATGCCCAGTTCGGCTCCGTCGAAACGCAATCCGGCAGCTTGATCTCCACAGCCGCCGACCGTCGGTGCCGTGGTCGACCAGAACGTCGCGTCTGCTCGGATGTCGGCCAGGGCTGCAGTGAGTGCAGGATCAGGCGCCACGACGATCATCTCCTCGTGTTCGTCTGGTTGCGTCCGCGAGCTGCCGCAGACCGTCGTTCACCGAGTTCATCAACTCGGCCGGCGTCGCATTCGGCGCGCGTCGAGGATCGAAGCGTGCCCGGTACGGTCCGTACTCGTCGGCCGCGATCTCGACGAGGCGATTCGGGCATCGGAAGAGCACGTGCCGCCGCTGCCCAGGGTGATCTGACGTGGCCAGTGCGCGAATCGTCTTGATCCGACCATGCACCAACCAGAGGTACGTCGCCCGGTCGAGCTGATGCACACCGAGACGGTGCGCCTGCCCGGACAGGCTCAGCCGGAGCGGGCGGCCGTGCTCGTCGAAAGTCATCCGCACGCCTGCATCGAACACCCGCTTCAGGTACGGGACCAGGTGTTCATCGTGCGCCCTTGTGACCGCGTCCGTGCTTGCCGCACCAACCACTGCTCCCCCGTCCCCGACTCGCCTGCGCGCGAGTTGCCCGATTTGTCGTTCACCCTATACGCGGCCGGTGACGGCACCATCGTCGTCGGTCGACCGAATGAAACAGTTGAATCCGGGCTCCTCGGTTAGGCTTCCGGGAGTGAGCGCCGATCATTCCGATTCCGCACCGGACATCCCGACGAACCGCCGGGTCCTGCTGATCCGCCACGGTCAGACCGAGTGGTCACTGACCGATCGCCACACTGGCCGCACCGACATCGACCTCACGGCACGAGGCGAGGAGGACGCCCGCGCTCTGGCGGGGATCGCGGACCGGCTCGGTCTGGTCTCGCCGTTCGTGTTCGCGTCGCCGCGCACCCGCGCCCGACGTACAGCGCAGCTGGCCGGCCTGTCCGTCGACCAGGTCGATGATCGCTTCGCCGAGTGGGATTACGGCGATTACGAGGGGCTCACCCGCCTGCAGATCCACGCCGACGGCGACCCGGACTGGACGATCTGGACCGGCGGCGGCCCGCACGGGGAGTCGGTCGAGGACATGGTCGCGCGCGTCGACGGCGCGGTCGACCTCGTCGAGGAACGTCTGGTCGACTCCGATGTGATCATCGTGTCCCACGGACACTTCTCCCGGTCGTTCGTCTGCCGGTTCCTCGGATGGCCGATCGGACAGGGCGCCGAGATCGACCTCCGTCCGGCGGGAGCCGCGCTGCTCATGCAGCTCGGTCAGGATCGTCGGCTGTGTGCCCTGGTCGGCCCGGAGGGAGCCGCCGCGACACATCTCGCGGTGTGATCGGCGGCGCATCCTCCGTCAGCGATCGCGGTTGAGCCACCACGTGCTGGTGGACAACGCTGTCGCGAATCCACACCACGCCGGATAGGCCGACAGTGCCGCACCGGCACGCGGATCGACCCGGGCGGCCCGGCGAGCGAGGTCGGCGCTGCTGACGGTGAGCGCACCCGACACCACCGACGCCGCGCCCAGTCGGTGCTGACCGAAATAGATCCAGGTCCAGCCCGCATTGAGAAGCAGATTCGCGCCGAGAGCCCCGATGTAGGAGCGACGCAGGTCCTCGTCTCCGCGATCCCGCAGGGCGTCGACGGTCGACGCCGAGGTCACGGCGATGTCGGCGTACAGCGTCGTCCACGCGACGGGAAACACCCAGTTCGGCGGCACGAAGGCGGGTTTGCGCAGCGTCGGATACCAGGTCTCGACGGCGGGTCGGGTGACCACGCTCCCGATCGCGGCCGCGGCGGCGGTGGCCAGAGACGTTCCGATGAGGGTGGAGATACGCATACCGCCGTTCTACTCTCCCGCACGATCGGCCGTACCGCCCGCGCGCAGGCGCCGCCGTTCCAGATGCCGTCGCTCGGCCGGGTTGTCAGTCAGTTCCGCCGCTCGACGGAATGCGGCATCGGCCGGTGCCACGTGACCGGCCCGCGCCAGCATCTCGGCGCGCGCCGCGTGCCAGAGGTGGTAGGCGGCGAGCCCCTCGATCGCGTCCACCTCCACCAGGCCGCGCGCGGGCCCCTCGACCATCGACACCGCGATCGCCCGGTTCAACGCGACGACCGGCCCCGGATCGATGCGTTCCAGAATCCGGTACAGGCCGACGATCGCCGACCAGTCCGTGTCTGCCGACGACGGCGCGCCGGCATGCAGCGCGGCGATGAGGGCCTGGATGCGATAGACACCTACCCCCGGCAGGCCGACACCCACACGCAGGACATCGCGTGCACGATCGATCGTCGTTGTGTCCCAAGCATTTCGATCCTGATCAGCCAGCACGATGAGTTCACCGGTGGCGTCGGTGCGCGCGTCGAACCGAGCGCGGTGGAAGAGTTCGAGCGCCAGGAGTCCGTGCGCCTCTCCGTCGTTCGGCACGAGTTCGATCAGCTGCTCGGACAGTCGGATCGCCTCGTCGGCGAGATCGACCCGGACCAGCGCAGGGGCGGCTCCACGCGCGAGATACCCCTCGTTGAAGATCAGGTAGAGCACCCCGAGCAGGACTCCGACACGCCCGTCGATGTCGGCCGGGATCGTCAGCGGTATCCGCGCGTCCCGGATCTTGCGTTTGGCGCGCACGATCCGTTGCGCCAACGTCTTTTCCGGGACGAGGAACGCGGCGGCGATCTCCGCGGTCGTCAGTCCGCCGACGAGCCGCAGCGTCAGCGCGACCTGCGCATCACGGTTCAGCGCCGGATGACAACACAACAACAGCAGCCGCAGCCGATCGTCGCCGAGTTCGTTGTCATCGACGATCAACGGCGATCCTGCCGACGGCCGGTCGTCGGGGATCAGGTCCGGCGCGGCGGCAGCCAACCGACGTCGAGCCGCGGCACGTCGGCGCAGCTGATCGATGACGCGGTTACGGGACACGGTGAACAGCCATGCCGCGGGGTTGTCGGGGACACCGCGCGACGGCCACGTCTCCGCGGCGAGCAGCAACGCATCCTGCACACAGTCGTCGGCGAGGTCGACGTCGTCGAACCGGGCGGCGAGGAGAGCGAGCACACGTCCGCTCTCCTCGCGCGCCAGGCGGATGATCGCCGGGCCGACGGCATCGGTCACCGCGACGTCAGGCCCCGGCCGGGGTCGGCGTCCCGTCATCGGCGGCGAACAGACGCACCGGCCGGACCTCGACGACGCCGAACGGCAACGGGATTCGTCCCGCCCACTCCAGCGCCACATCGAGATCCGGGGCATCGATCCGGTAGTAGCCGGCCAGCTGCTCCTTGGCCTCGATGTAGGGACCATCGCTGACCGCGGGGGCCTGCCCCAGCGTCAGTCGCATCGTCGTCGCGGACCCGCTCGGGGCCAGGCTCGCGCCGTCGACGAGCAGACCTGCTGCGGCGAGCGCCTTTCCATAGCCCGCCCACGCGGCGTTCATCTCGTCGAATCCAGCGTCACCGGGTTGGGGAAGGGGCACGGACTCGTCCACGGTGATCGTCAGTAGATACTGCATGTCAGATCCTCTCTCGGATGCCGATCTCTGGGTGATGATGGCAGCCGGGCCGGCCTCCATCTGCCCCTATGACGCAGCGCTCGCCGAGGATCGACAGCACTCACCGAGGAATTCTGACAGAACCTCGTTCGCGGATGTACTGCTCGAGGACATGCGCCGTGGCCCGCTGCCCGGCAATCGTCGGGTGATAGCCGCCCAGCAGCCAGTGCCGCAGCTGCGCACTGTCTGGACCGTACTGCGGCGCGGCCACCCGGGGACCCCACTGCCAGGGGTCGGCGCTGCACAGGTCGTGGCGCTGATTCCACGGCGAACCGGGTCGGGCCAGGTCGACGAACGTCTCCCCCGTCCGCCGTGCGTTGTCGCGTGAGATCGCGTTGACCGCACCGATGAACCGATTGAGCTGCACGACCTCCCGATCGGACATGAACCAGCCACACCTGGCCCGCTGG
The DNA here is from genome assembly GCF_003797825.1 of Gordonia sp. OPL2. Taxonomy (GTDB): domain Bacteria; phylum Actinomycetota; class Actinomycetes; order Mycobacteriales; family Mycobacteriaceae; genus Gordonia. The sequence continues at coordinate 72,479 of NZ_RKME01000005.1, read as the reverse complement.
TCCTGGCCCACGCGCGGCACGACCTGCGGTGCACCGAGAACGAAGATGTCCGCGTCCGGTGCGCGCCGTTGGACCTCCCGCACGATCCGTCGCTCATGCAGTCGTTGGCGCTCGTCGAGTACCCGCACCGACCGCGCCACGGTCGCGTCGTCGCATTCACGCAGCTGAACACATTCGACGACCTTGATGAACTCCGGATTGCCGATCACCTGCAGGACGACGATGTCCGTGGTCCGGGGCAGTCGATCGATCTGCAATCCCTCGTCGAACTGGACCGTCTCATCGACGTGGCGCGGTTCCGAGTTCGCACACGTGGCGTTCGTCAGGTCTGCGGACAGATCCCGCGCGACGACCTCGACGGCCGCGTGCCTGCTCCGGAAGCAATAGTTCGCCGGGCCGGTGGTCCCGGGTCGATACGACGTCATGTCTGCGGGGATCGTCCGATGGCTGTCTGCGCCCTGACCCGAGACATAGGAGTTGCCCATGGCGAACATTCGCAGGGGTGTTGCCGCATTCGCGTTCGGCGACAACGCCTTCGACGACGCCGCGAGCTGTGCCACGGCAACAAGCGCGGTGATGATGATCGTGGCGGCTGCGAGAACGGTGGTGCGAGCGGATGGCCGACGCCCCTTCGGAGTGCGACCCATCGACATTCGTGTGACGTTACTGTCATCCGGTCGGGACCAGCAATGGTCTGTCCGGACGACAGTCGTATCCCGCAGACATGCCGAGATCGTCGCCGGTCGACGTGGTCGGCTACGTCTCCCGACTGCGCCTCACGCCAACTGTGCGGCCAGCGATGACGCGTCGACGACGGGAAGGCCACACACCGTGCCCCGACAGACATACGCCGCGTCCGTCTCGTCCACCGGGCCCCGACCCACGAGCAACGGCACCGAGTCGCGCTGTCCCGCAACGATGATGGTTCCCCCCGGTGCGATCGACCGGGCGTGGGCGGCGAGCGCACCGGCGCTGCCGGGGGTCTCGGACACCGCGATCTGCAGCGGACCCGCCACCCGCGCCTCGGCGACGGCCAGCCAGTGTCCGGCCGACCTCGGCACCTTCACCAGTAGCACGACGGCACGGGCCAGGGTCTGCTCCAGCAGCTCGGCATACCGGACCGCCGGACCGTCCGGGGCCACCGACGACGCGATCAGCAAGGCCTCGGCCATCAGCGACGCTCCCGCCGGGGTGGCCCCGTCGACCGGGTCCCGCGGTCGCGTGATGAGTCCGTCGCCGGCCGCGTCGTACCAGGTTCCCGGCTCGTCGGTGTCGGCGAACAGGTCGATCGTCGCGTCCAGCACCACCAGACCCTGATCACGCCACGCCACGTCCCCGGTGGCCTGATGCAGCGTCAGCAGCGCCGTGACCAAAGCCGCGTGGTCATCCAACGCGGCGGCGGCTTGACCGACCACCCCGCCCAGCGACGATCGCCGCAGGCGGCCGTCGACGATGTGGCGCTCGACCAGCCGGCGCGCGCACCATGCCCCGAGATCGACCCACTCGGCCCGGCCCAGTCCGGTCCCCGCCTCGACCAGCGCGGTGACGGTCATCGCATTCCAGCCGGTCACCACCTTGTCGTCCCGCGCCGGTTGCGGACGGGCAGCGCGCGCCGTGAGCAGTCGCTCCCGAACCGACGCGAAGCGAGCCGGATCGTCGGGATCGGCGGGCAACTGCAGAGTCGACCTGCCGTCCTCGAACGTCCCAGCGGCAGTCACCTCGAAAACCTCTGCCGCCCAACGCCCGTCGTCGTCGCCGAGTACCTCGATCAGTTCGCTTGGCGACCAGACGTACGTCGAGCCCTCCACGCCGGCGGCGTCGGCGTCGAGCGACGAGGCGAATCCGTCGGCCACTCGCAGATCGCGGCGCAGGAACTCGATCGTCTCCGCGGTGATCCGCAGCGCCAGTGCGTCACCCGTCCTGCGCGCGAGATGGGCGTATACGCGCAACAACTGCGCGTTGTCATAGAGCATCTTCTCGAAATGCGGTACCACCCAGTCGTTGTCGACCGAGTAGCGAGCGAACCCGCCGGCGAGTTGGTCATGAATGCCACCCCGCGCCATCGCGACGCACGCCCGTACCGCCGCCTCCAGTGCGGCAGTGTCACCGGTTCGCTCCGACGACCGGATCAGCCCCTCGAGCAGAGCCGACGGCGGAAACTTCGGTGCGCCACCGAATCCACCGGACTGCCGGTCCTCGTCCTCGAGGACGGTCGACACCGCATGCGTCAGGAGCCGGTCGTCGACGCCGACATCGGTCGGTGGGAGCGCAACCGTGTTCGCGCGCAGGTGGTCACCCACCCGCGCTCCCATGGCGTCGATCTCCTCGCGACGATCAGTCCAGGCCTCGGTGACCGCGGACATGATCTGCACGAACGACGGCATACCGCCGCGTGGTGTCGACGGGAAGTAGGTGCCGCAGTAGAACGGCGCCCCCGTCGGCGTGAGGAAACAGGTCATCGGCCAACCGCCCTGTCCCGTCATCGCGACCGTCGCGTTCATGTAGATCGCATCGATGTCCGGCCGTTCCTCACGGTCCACCTTCACGCAGACGAAGTCGCGGTTCATCACCGACGCGGTCGCCGGGTCCTCGAACGACTCGTGTGCCATCACGTGACACCAGTGACACGCCGCGTAACCGACCGACAGCAGAATCGGGACATCACGCCGGGCCGCCTCGGCCATCGCATCGGGACCCCACTCCTGCCAGTGGACTGGGTTGTCGGCGTGCTGACGCAGGTACGGACTGGTCGACGCATCCAACAGGTTGCGCCCGGCGCCGCCGAGACCCGACTCCGGGTCGAGCGGCATGCGGTCAGGTGTCGGCGGACCTTCGTTCATCGGTGTGCACCCCATCCGTGGTGTCCGGTGTGGCCTCGCCGTCCGCCACCGAATCCGCGGCACCCGGATCGGTCCCTTCGTCGAACGCCTGGTCCGGCTCGGGATGGTCGGAGTCGAAGCTCTTCGGCAATTTTTTGAGCTGGGTGTTCATCGATCGGATCAGCAATGCGGTGCCCACCAGCAGGAGGATGATCACCAACAGCCCGAGCGGGGACGCCTTGCCGAACTCCGGGCCTTCGGGTTCCTGCGCGGCCAGCACCTGCAGACCGGCGGCGAGATTCATCGGGTTCACGGCTCCTCGATTCCGGCGAACAGATCGGATTCGGGTATCGACGTCTTCACCCGGGTCTTCGCCAACTCGAACTCCTCGGTCGGCCACAGACGCTGCTGCCACTCCAGCGGCACAGCGAAGAACACACCGTTGGGATCGATCTGCGTCGCATGGGCGCGCAATGCGTCATCACGCTGTGGGAAGTACTTTGCGCACTCGACCTGCGTGGTCACCCGACCCATCAGGTCACCGCGACTCGGGTCACGCTCCCACCGCTCGAGCCACTCCTTGAACGGGCTCTCCTGCCCGTGGCGCTCGAACTCATCGGAGAACAAGACCATTCGGTCCTTGATGAAACCGTGCGTGTAGTAGAGCTTCGAGACCGTCCACGGTTCACCGGTGCCCGGGTACGCATCGGGATCACCGGCACGCTCGTATGCGGCGACCGAGACCTCGTGGTCGCGGATGTGGTCGGGATGCGGATAGCCCCCGTGCTCGTCATACGTGATCATCACGTGCGGCCGGAACTCCCGGACCACCCGGACGAGCGCCTCCACGGCCTCGTCGAGGTCGATGGCGGCGAATGACCCCTCCGGAACGGGCGGCAGCGGGTCACCCTCGGGAAGTCCCGAGTCGACGAAACCGAGCCAGACCTGCTCGACGCCGAGCGCCGACGCGGCGTTGGCCATCTCTTCCTTACGGATCTCGCTCATCCGCTCCTTGACACCCGGTCGGTCCATCGCCGGGTTCAGGATGTCGCCACGCTCGCCGCCGGTCAGCGTGACCACGAGCACATCATTGCCTTCGGCCGCATACTTCGCGGTCGTGGCCGCGCCCTTGCTGGACTCGTCGTCCGGGTGAGCATGCACCGCCATCAGACGGAGACCGGCGTGGGGGCCACCAGTGTGAGATTCGGTCACGCTTCCTCACCTTCGGATCGATACTCCTCCCATGGTAGGTATTGACGCGTGAACAGTTCAGACGGGGGCACCGGCAGCGGTGAGGATAGGCCCGCTCGCTCCACTCCCGGCGCCGGTGAGGATCGGCCGCAGAGCGGTCCCCGGGCCACCTATCCCGTCGAGCGGTCGGCAACCAGCCGTCGACGCTGGTTCATCGGTCTGTCCGCGCTCGTCGTCGTGGTGGGAGTCGGTCTGGCCACACTCGGCTACAGCAAGTTCGCCAGTCCCGATGTCTCCGGCGAGGCGACCGGGTATCAGATCGTCGATCCCTCGACCGTCGCCGTACAGTTCACCGTCACCCGTAACGATCCGTCGCAGGCAGTCGCGTGTGTGGTCCGCGGCCGTTCGCTCGATGGCGACGAGAGCGGACGCCGCGAGATCCTCATCCCCGGTGGCACGCAGACCCAGATCGGTATGCGCACCGAGGTGATCACCTCAAAGCCGCCGGTGATCGGTGAGGTCTTCGGCTGCACCACCGACGTCCCCGCCTACCTGACCAGATCGACACCGTGACCGAGTCGATCCAGCCGAATCCACCGAACCGCCATCGCGCGGTGTTCGCCACCGTCACGACGCCCTTCTACGGTTATCTGCTGGCGTTGTTCGTCGGGGTGATGCTGATCAGCAACATCACCGGCACCAAGGGTGTCGTCCTGTTCGACGACTGGCTGAACGTCTCGCTCGGCCCGATCCAGATGAACGGCCTGGTCACCGACGGTGCGTTCTATCTGTTCCCCTTGGCTTACGTCCTCGGTGACGTGATCAGCGAGGTGTACGGTTTCCGCGCGATGCGCCGCGCCATCCTGTGCGGTTTCGTGGTGCTGCTGATCGCGTCGATCTGTTTCTGGCTCACCATCGAACTGCCCGCCGCCGAGTTCTACGAGGGCCAGGAGGCGTTCCGCACCGTCGCCGGCGTCGTACCGCAGTTCCTGCTCGCCGGTCTCGCCGGATATCTCGCCGGAGAGTTCCTGAACTCGTTCGTCCTCGTGAAGATGAAGGAGCGGGCCGGCGAACGACATCTCTGGGCCCGATTGCTCGGCTCGACCGTCGTCGGGGAGTTCGCCGACACCCTCGTTTTCTGTTCGATCGCAGCGACCGCGCTCGGCATTTCCACCTGGGGCGACTTCATCAATTACACGATCGTCGGATTCGTCTGGAAAACGTTGGTGGAGATCATCATCATGCCGGTGACCTACCTGGTCGTGGGGCGCCTCAAGAAGGCGGAGCCTAGCTACCAGCAGGCACTCCGCGAGGCGCGCGACGAGACATCGGATGTGCTTTAGCTCTCATTCACTGGTATCCTCGATTGATACACGGCTCCGCGAGGGGTCGTGTTGCTGCATTTTGAGCAGTCCATATGCCCAGGTGAAGAATGCGTCTGGGCGCGGACAACACAAAGGAGTAACCGATGACCGACACACAGGTGACGTGGCTGACCCAGGAGTCGCATGACCGCCTCAAGGGCGAACTGGATGCGCTGATCGCCAATCGACCGGTCATTGCCGCGGAGATCAACGAGCGACGCGAAGAGGGCGACCTCAAGGAGAACGGCGGATACCACGCGGCCCGCGAGGAGCAGGGCCAGCAGGAGGCACGCATCCGCCAGCTCCAGGAGCTGCTGAACAACGCCAAGGTCGGCGAGGCGCCGACCCAGTCGGGCGTCGCTCTGCCGGGCTCCGTCGTCAAGGTCTACTACGACGGTGACGAGAGCGACACCGAGACCTTCCTCATCGCCACCCGCGAGGAGAGCGCGAAGGGCGGCTCGATCGAGACGTACTCACCGAGCTCACCTCTCGGCGCCGCACTGATCGACGCCAAGGTCGGCGAGACCCGCGAGTACAGCGTGCCCAGCGGCGCGGTCGTCAAGGTCACGCTCGTCAGCGCGGAGCCGTACCACAGCTGATCCACATCGCCGATGCGTCGGCGACATGACGGCCGGTGTCGGAGGAATCCGACACCGGCCGTTGTCGTTGTGTCTGGCCGGCGTTCCGCGGAACGCTGAGGCCGGTCGGGCGAAGGCGTTCGCCGAAGCGTCGCCAGTGCTACGTCAGCGACACCTTCTCGCCGCCGGAGAACATCGAGTCATGGACTTCGACGACGGCGGGCACGGCGTCGGCCGGCATGTCGTAGACCACCCGGACCTGAACTGCGTTGCCAGGGTTGATGTTGTCCCACACCGCGACATCCGTGGTGTCGCTGTCGAGGGCGATCTGCGCGGACGTGTCGGACTCGAAGCTGCGTCCCTGGGCGTCCAGCAGTTTCTGATTGCTCGGCGAGAAACCCTGAGGCCGATCACCGATGTTCCTGACCGTCATGCTGACGATCACGAACTGCCCCTGCGGCTTCGCCGTCAGGTACGGGTTGTCTCCCACACTCGCGAGCCCTTTCTCGACGCCTGTGACGACGAACTCGAATTTGCCATCGCGCACAGGGGCGTTCATCGCTGCGACGTCGTCGGACTTCGGCTTGTTCACGGCCGTGGGTGCATCGGCGGCCGCGTTGGTTGCGGTCGGTCCGCCATCGGCCGCGGAGGCGTCGGTGGAGTCGCCGGAACCTCCACCGGAGAGTGCGGCGATGACGATCAACACCACGAAGATGCCGCCCATCACCCACGGCCACTTGCGCTTCTTCTTCGGCGGCTCGACCGGCGGGAGTGGCGCTCCGTACTGCGGCGCTCCATAGTTGGGAGCTCCATAGTGCGGAGCGCCGTACTGAGCGCCCGGGTACGGCTGCGACGCCGCATACTGAGGCGCTTCGTGGTGCGGACCGCCGGGCTGGGGAGCCGAGAACTGTGGCTCCGGATTCTGGGGAGTGGTCATGATCATCCTTCTCGCGTGCGATCCCCGGGAAGTGGGCATCGCCTCGAATGGGATGATGCAGCAGGGGTCTGACAAGTTTGCGCGGCATCAACTTTCGTGCAGGCGAACAGCGGCAAGGCCATGCCGAGATCTGGCGCTGAGGCTCTGCAGTCGACCTCGTGATCCGACCGCTTACTCGCAACCGTCGTCACCGAATGCGGCGAACCTCCACCGGTGCATCCAGATCCGCACACCCGCGATTGGCCGTGGGACAAAAACGGCCACCCACTCCTTCCACCAGCGGGCGCCCCGGCCGACAGCTCAGCTCTTCTTGAGCGACGCCACCGACACCGACTGCAGCGGTTCCAGTTCCAGCCATCCAGCCTTCACGTACGTTCGACGCGCCGCGGGGAGAACGTGGTCGGTGACGTCGACGTGCTCGCGGGACCGGATCTCTGCCAACAGTCCGAAGAATCGTATGAGGGCCGCCGACAGCGCGAGCTCGTCCGGATCCTGCTCGTACGGTTCGTCCCAGTCGAGCACGAAGGATGCACCGTCGACCACGACGGGTAGACGCCACGCCTCGTGGAGCAGATGGCGTTGCCGAGGCGCCCGGGCGAGAAAGTGGATGACGAGGTTGTCCGCGTCCCCCGGATCGTCCGAATCGAGGAGGTCTGCATCGCCTCCGACGAGGTCCGCCACACCCTCCAACTCGTCGGCTCCGAGGCCGAGACCCTCCAGATCGAGGTCGTCGAGGTCGTCGAGGTCGTCCTCCGCATCGGAATCGCGCCGGGCGTGCCACCAGAACACGCCGTCGATCTCGAGTTTCGCTCCGGGAGAGTCATTGTCGTCGATCGGTCCCCCGGGTTCGAACACATAGGAACCCGCCGGCACCTCGAACAGCATGATTCCGGAGTCGGAATCGGCCAAGAGCTCCGCAGGGGTCGCGGTCGACTTCCGAACAGGCCACTGCGTTTCGACCACGTCCTTCTCGACCCAGGTGATCGCGCCGGCGCCCGCCATGATGGATTCGACTGCTGCGAGCGCAGCACCCTCGTCGTACTCGTCGAGGGTCTGCAGTGCGTCGGCACTCAATTGGTCGAGTTCGTCCTGCTCGTCGGCATCCAGCGTCGGGTCCGTGTCGATCTCACGGTCGAGCAGGTCATCGACCAGCGGACCGAGTTCGCTGCTCGCAGCGGACAACTCACGCTCGAGTCGATGGAAACCGTGCGCGAGACCGGCTCTGATCCTCGCAGCGTTCTCTGGGTCCCATGACGATTCCGGTTTCCGGTTGCGTCGTCCCATGGCACTGACGCTACCGAACCACAGCGCGCGCCACGGGTCACGCGGCGGAAACCACGGACAGCGACGTGATCGGCGGGAGCTCAGGCCGACCGAGGCGCCGGTACTCCCGCTTGCTCGGCGGCAGGGACCGCTCGGTGATCGTCACCATCCCGGTCGTGACAGCTGCGCTCAGTTGCTCGAGAAACGTCAGCAGCGAGATACACCCATCGGGGACCGACAGAGTCGTGTTCTCACGCAGAGGGACCGGATAGACCGCCGCGTCGGCAAGCGTGGACTGCCGCCACGGGCTGATCATCGCGAGCAGTCCTTGCTCACGGCTACGTGTCAGTACATGCAGGGTCATGGCCTCGGGTAGCGGCCGCCCGGAATCGACTGGGACGTCATCGCCCTCCCCTGCGCACGACCACCACACACCGTCGACGGATACCTCGGTCGGCAGGGCGACAACGGGATCCAAGGTCCCCACCACGCGAGCGATCGGTTCAGCGAACAGGGTGCATCCGGACAAGCCCAACGCGGTCAGAGGTGCCGCGCCGGGCAGACCCACCGCCACCTCTTTCGTGGCGCGGATCGCCGAGATCGACATCCAGGTCAGGGGCAACCGCTCGATCAGATCGGCTGCGTGTCGGGCCCGCCCCCGGTCGGTCGTGAGCTGCTGTAGTTCTTCCAGGCATTCCTCCTGCTCGTCGGCCAGCTCGCCGTGCATGCTGGGGCGAAGCTCTCGTAACGTCCCGTCACCGAGAATATGGTCGAGCCCCTCGACATCGGACTCCAAGCGATCGATCTGACGGGTCTGTGTCTCGATCGTCTGGACGTATCCGAATGCGAGTTCTGCTCTGATCCGGGCCACGTTCTTCGGTGCCCAAACCGGTTCTGGTGTGCGATTCCGTCGTCCCATAGCTGAAGAACACTAGGGCCGTTCCACACCTGCGCCGGACTCCATCCACAAGAAATCCTGCCGCTCACAGTCAATCCACAGCGACACCCCAGATCGGCCCCAACCTGCGGGTTCATCCTCGGGGTATGAGAAAGAACACACGCACCCCCACCGTCCCGCTCGTGGTCCTCGACGACGACCCCGCCGCCCTCGACTACGCCCGCGCACTCTTCCTTCGCGACATCCCGCTCGGTGTCGTCAGCAGCCAGTACTCGGCCGCGATCCCGTTCATGCTCGGCAACAACGGGCACACCGTCGCGCTGGTCGCCGACGTCGACGACCCCGATCAGCTCGCCGAGGCCATCGTGCTCGTCGAACGACGACTCGGGCACGTCGGTTCGGTAATCCGCTACGCCGCCGACCTCCCGACCGACATCGACCTCCCGACCTCGAGCTTCGCGGCCTGACACGATCGTCCGGCACGCATCCGCAGCCATGCCGGGACAGGTCACGACAGCGTCGACGGTCCGCCGTGATCTCCGTGCAAGACCGTGCAAGCCCGACGACAGCGCACCGGTGCATCGTCGTCGACATGACATCAACCACCACGACCAGCCTGGCGATCGACGCCCATGGTCTGGTCAAACGCTTCGGATCGACCCGCGCCGTCAACGGCGTGGATCTGGCCGTCCCGACAGGATCGGTGTACGGCGTGCTCGGCCCGAACGGGGCCGGCAAGACCACGACGGTCAGCATGCTCGCGACGTTGCTGCGTCCGGACGAGGGCCACGCCACCGTATTCGGCTATGACGTCGTCGACGACGCCGTCGCCGTCCGCTCCCTCGTCGGCGTCACCGGCCAGTACGCGTCGGTCGACGAGGACCTGACCGCGTCGCAGAACCTGGTCCTCTTCGGTCGACTGCTCGGGTTCTCCCGCCCGGCGGCACGGTCGCGTGCCGAGGAACTCCTCGAGGAGTTCTCCCTGACCGAGGCCGCCAACCGTCCGCTGAAGAACTTCTCCGGCGGCATGCGCCGACGCCTCGACCTCGCGGCGAGCCTCATCGACACTCCCCCGCTACTGTTCCTGGACGAGCCGACCACCGGACTCGATCCGCGCACCCGGGCCCAGATGTGGAACACGATCCGCAATCTCGTGAAGCAGGGATCGACGGTTCTGCTGACGACCCAGTACCTCGACGAGGCCGATCAACTCGCCGACCGCATCGCCGTCATCGACCACGGGGTCGTCATCGCCGACGGCACCGCAGACGAACTCAAGCAGTCCGTCGGTGCGAGCACCCTGCAGCTGGTCCCCAAGCATCGTCCCGATGCACAGGAGGTCTGCCGCATCGTCGAGAACGTCCTCGGTGAAACGGCCACGCTCAGCCCCGAGGCATCACGCGTCTCGGTCGGTCTGCAGCAGCCCGCCCTGGTTCCCGACGTCCTGATCGCGTTGCGCGAGCACGAGATCGCCATCGACGAGATCACCGTCCAGAAACCGAGTCTCGACGAGGTCTTCCTCACCATCACCGGTAAGCCCGCGGCCGACCAGGCCACCGGGGACCAGCCGACCACCGACACCATCGAGCAGGAGGTCGCCTGATGACCACCACCATCGAGCGCGGCGCACCGTCGTCCGCTATCACCACGAAAAGCGCCCGGCTGCAGGCGAAGACATCCGTCAGCCTCGCCGAGACCGTGAAGCAGTCGTTCTCCATGGCCTACCGCGGTGTGCTCAAGATCCGCCACAATCCTGAGCAGCTCTTCGACGTCACGATCCAGCCGATCATCTTCACGGTGATGTTCACCTACATCTTCGGCGGTGCGATCAGTGGTGACGTGGCATCGTATCTCCCGGTGATCATCCCGGGCATCATGGTGCAGACCGTGATCACGACGTCCATCGTCACCGGCACCCAGCTCCGCGAGGACATGGACAAGGGCGTGTTCGACAGATTCCGATCGCTGCCGATCGCCCGGATCAGCCCGCTGGCGGGCGCCCTGATGGCCGACATGATCCGGTATCTGATCGCCACCACCCTGACCATCGTCATGGGTCTGATCATGGGCTGGCGCCCCGACGCGTGGGGCACGATCGCAGCAGCGCTGCTGATCATCGTGTGCAGCTTCGCCGTCTCGTGGATCTTCGCCCTAATGGGCTGTCTCATGAGCAAGGCATCGGCCGTGCAGGGTGTGTCGATGCTGATCCTGTTCCCGCTCACCTTCATGTCCAACGCCTTCGTCCCGGTCGACACCATGCCGGGTTGGCTGCAGGCCTTCGTCAAGATCAATCCGGTCAGCCACATCGTCACCGCGGTGCGTGATCTCACCGCAGGCGGTCACGCGAGCATCCATGTGCTGTGGGCTCTGGTCGGTGCTGCCGTGATCACCGCGGTGTTCGCGCCGCTGGCCGTCCGCGCCTATATGCGCAACACCTGAGCGACGCACTACACTTTTGTGCTCCCCCACGGCGCCAGGCGGATTCGGACCTCGTCCACCGCCTGGCGCCGTGTCAGCGTTCGGGCCCGGCCCAGCAACCCCTCCCAGTCCCGCCCGGAGAGGCCGGAGATGGTTGCCATCGACGAGTAGACTTCGTGGAGCGACGGATAATCTTGTCGCGCACCCAATCTCGTCGACAGCGCGAGCAGCCACGGTCCGTCGGCATCGGGTCGGTCGCCGGCGCACATCAGGTAACCGGCAGCCATCGCCATCGCTCCTGCCTGCGGCTGATCCTGCCATCCGAGCGTGCCGAACGTCTGGCCGATCCCGTCGGCGAGCAGAGCCAGGAATTCTTCTGCGGCGCCGACGTTGCCGGCCCGGACGATGCCGATGACCGACACACTGATCAACATGACCATGCCCGGGTCCTGGGCTCCCAGGGGATGATTGTGTTTGATCAGGTCCGCGGCCCGCCAGTAGATCTCGCCGGCCGCCTCGGTGTTGCCGCGAGCATGCTCGAGCTCGGCACGGCCGAGCATCATCGCGCCGATGACCTCCGGGTTGCCCTGCGGATTGGGATCCTCCGGCCGCCAGCCCTCCGCGGCGACATCGAGTTCGCGTTCGGCATCGTCGAGCCGACCCAGCGCGACGAGCGTCGCAACCAGATAGCAGCGGATCTGCTGTTCCTCGTCCCGCGCGCCGAGTCGCGCCAGATCGGCGATCCCCCCGCGGTAGTAGCCGATCGCTGGACCCCACATCGCCCGTTGCCCGTACAGGCTCCCGATCGTCACCTGGGTCATGCCCGACATCCACGAGTTGCGGTGTTCGCGGCCGATCCCGAGCAGCGCGAGGCCGTCGGCCAGTGCCTGATCGAGATTCCCGTAGTTCTCACGAGCATTCATCCGGATGGACAACGCGGCGGTTCGGACATCCTCGTTCGGGACCCGGGTGGCCCGGGACACATAGCGCATGGCGCCGACCGGGGATCGGCACAGCGCGCACGCCGACAACAGTTCGGTCGGTTCGTCGTACGTCCGTTCCGGCCGATGGAGTCGACGCAGGTAGTAGCGTCCCGTCGCCACCCACCGGTACTCGCGCCGTAACAGCAGGTGCGCCATCGACGCCAGGACGGTGAACTGCCACCGGCGTCTCATCGCATCGTCGAGATCGATACTCGGGGAAGGCAACACGGCGATGATCCGGGCGCCCCAGGACATCACCTCACCGTGCAACCCGCGCACCATCCAGAATCCGCTGAGCACCGGGAAGACGGACACCACGGTGTCGACCGATTCCGGGTCGTCGCCGCGGACAGCGCGTTCGGCGCTCCGACGCAACACCCACACGAGGTTGTCGACGTCGGCAGCGATCCAGTCGAACAACCGGTCGTCGACCGCGAGGTCGTATCGCTCTTCGGCTGTCGCTGCGAATGCCCGTGCCCAGCGCGCCATCGCACGATCGACGTGGTCGGGCTCGTCCGGACCGCCGGGTCGGGTCAGCATCTCCTCACCGAACTCCCGGACCATCTCCAGCATCCGGTAACGGGTGCGGCCGTCGGCCTCGGTCACCGTGAGCAGCGACTGGTTCACCAGCGCCTCGAGGATGTCGTCGAGGCGGAATCCGCTGTGCTCCACGACGACCGCCGCCGCGTCGATCGTGAATCCCGCCGGGAAGCGGCACAATCGGCGCATCGCCGACTGCGCATCGCCATCGAGCAGATCCCAACTCCACTCGATGACCGCGTACAGGGTGCGGTGCCGATCGGGTGCGGTGCGGTCGGTGCCGCGCAGCAACGCGAACCGCTCGGCCAGCCGTCGTGAGATCTCGGCGACCGTCATCGTCCGGATGCGAGCGGCGGCGAGTTCGATCGCGAGTGGCAGACCGTCGAGATGTCGGCACAGTTCGGCGACCTCGACTCGTGGCAGACGGGCATCCGGACGGATCGCGCGTGCCCGGCGCTCGAACAACTCGACCGCTGAGCCACGCACCCCGACGTCGAGCACCGGCAACAGGAAGATCCGTTCGGCGGCGAGCAACAACGGAGAACGGCTGGTCGTGAGGATGCACAGCGCGGGCTCGGCCGCCAGGAGGTCGGCCACCACCCGGGCACATCGCTCGATGACCTGTTCGCAGTTGTCGAGGATGATCACGGCGCGCTGTCCGCGCACGGCATCGACGAGACGATCCGCGAGATCGCCGACTGCGACACGCGGTCGTGCGCCGCTGCCGATCTCGGTCTCACCCACCCCGAGTGAGGCGGCGATCGCGGCGACGACGTCGTCATCGTTGCGGATGGGGGCCAACGGCACGTAGAAGACGGGTCGGCCGACCTCGGCGAGCGCGTCGCCGACCCGATGCGCGACGCGCGTCTTCCCGACTCCGCCGGGACCCTGGACGGTCACCAGCCGATGGTCGTCGAAGAGATCGACGATGGCCGCGATGTCGTCGTCGCGGCCGATCAGATCCGACGTCTCACCCACCAGGCCCACGGTGCGTGCCCGCCGAGTGGCGGGTGGGGAGATGCGCGCCTGCCGATCGCGGTCGCCCGGCGCACCGCCCCCGCCGCGCACCAGTTCACCGTTGAGTTCCACCGCCTGTGGCCCGGGGTCGACGCCGAGCTGTTCGGACAGTGCGCGGCGCAGCCGGGCGAACACCGACAGCGCCTCGGCGACCCTGCCCTCTCCGGCGAGTGCCCGCATGAGGTCCACGTGCGCCGACTCGTCCAACGGGTCTGCCCGACAACGCCGGTCGGCGATCTCCCGCGCGGTGGCGTAATCGCCGGTGTCCAGCGCCACCCCGACCCGACGCTGATCGAGGGCTTCGCGCAGACGCTCGGCACGCGCACGCAGATCGTCGTCGAGACCGATCACCCCGTCGTCGGCCAGGTCGTCGCCCGGTGTGCCCCGCCACCACGATGCGGCGGAGGACAGGGATGCGGCGTCACCCGCCTCGACGAGGGCGGCGACGATCTCCAGGTCGGTCCGGCAGCCGAGGAGTCGGTATCCGTTGCCGACACCGTCGAGCCGACCGGTGCCGAGCAACGGGCGCAGACGCGAGACCTGCGTGTGCAGCGCCGACATCGGTGACCGCGGGGGCTCCTCACCCCACACGTCGGCGATGAGCCGTTCGGTGGAGCGCGTGCGCCCGTCGGCGAGCGCGAGCGAGACGAGCAGTCGGCGTGCGCGCACCCCGGGCACCGGGACCAGACACTCGGGTGTGCCTGCCGTGCCGTCGGAGGGATCCCCGGCGGTGCCACCGTCTGCCGGTGCAGCACAGGCCGTCCTCACCGCCACGGGCCCGAGCAGGCCGATCACGGTGGGATTGTCGGGCGCGGACACCCCGTCAGGTTAGCCCCACCCCGTGTTTGAATGGATCCATGGCGCGCAGCTACCCCCTCGAGGACATCGACCTCGACTTCTTCGACACCGCCCCGATCACCTACCGGATCGACGTGAATCTGCCTGTCTCGCCCAGGCGGGCGTGGGCCGAGCTCACCCGGCAGAACACGCTCGACTGGTGTCGCGCAATCAAATCCATCGAATTCACCTCACCGCCGCCGTACGGCGTGGGCACCACCCGCAAGGCGTCACTCGGACCGGGCTTTGCCGGGCTGTCCGAGCACTTCTTCGTCTGGGACACCGACGAGACGACCGGGAACTACCGCAACGCTTTTCACGCGGTGACCGCCTCGACACCCGGATTGCGGAGATTCGGCGAATTGACCGAGATCCGCCCAGCCGACGTCGGCTGTCGGCTCATCTGGCTCTTCGCCCTCGAACTCGCCACCTCCGCGAAGGCCGTCAACGCCTTCTCCGGACCCACCGCGTCGACGGTGTTCAAGACCGTCGAGACCGACACGATCCGACATTTCGCGACGTTGGCACCGCAGACCTGATCAGGAGCGGAGGAAGCCCGCATCCGACAGTGCCCGGCGCACCTCGCGCTGGTGTTCGGGGCCGCGCGTCTCGACACTGACCGTCACCTGGACCTCGTCGAGATAGAGGTCGTCGGCGACACGGGAGTGCACGACATCGACGACGCTGGCACCGCGATCGCGCAGCAGCTCCAGCAGCGCGATCAGCCCGCCGGGCCGGTCGGAGACTGTCGCCGTCACCGTCAGGAAGCGTCCCGCGGCGGTGAGTCCGTGAGTGGTCACATGGCTGAGCAGCAATGGATCGATGTTGCCGCCCGACACGACGACGCACACCTTCCCGGACAGCTCGAGAGTGCCCGTGGTCAGTGCTGCGACGGCGGCCGCACCCGCAGGTTCGACGACGAGTTTCGCGCGCTCGAGCATCAGCAGCAGGGCGGTGCTGAGAGCCTCTTCGCTGACCGTGACGATCGAGTCGACCAGCTCGGAGATGTGCGCGAACGGCACGTCTCCGGGCCGGGCGACCGCGATGCCGTCGGCCATCGTGTTCATCGCCGTCAGTGCGACCGGATGTCCGTCGGCCAGCGATTGCGGCCAGGCCGCCGCCTGCGCGGCCTGTACCCCGACGATGGTGACCTCGGGTCGACGTTGCTTGACGGCGGCGGCGATCCCGGCCAGCAGCCCGCCTCCCCCGAGGGGTACGACGATGGCATCGACATCCGGCATCTGCTCGAGGATCTCGGCGCCCACGGTCGCCTGTCCGGCCACGATGTCGGGGTGGTCGAACGGGTGGATCAGCACCGCGCCGGTCTCGTCGGCGAACGCCTGGGCCGCGACCAGGGCCTCGTCGACCGTCGAGCCGTCGAGGATCACCTCGGCCCCATAGGCTTTCGTCGCCGCGATCTTCGGGAGCGCCGCACCACGCGGCATGTACACCCGCGAGGAGATCCCGAGCTGGGTGGCCGACCAGGCGACACCCTGGGCGTGGTTGCCGGCACTAGCCGCCACGACACCGCGAGCACGTTCGTCGGCGGACAGCCGGGAGATCCGGTTGTAGGCGCCGCGCGGCTTGAAAGAGCCCGTGCGTTGCAGGTTCTCGCACTTCAGCCAGACCTCGCAGTCACCACGCTCCGACAACACGCGCGACGCGATCATCGGGGTCCGGCGCATGACCTTCGCCAATGACTCCGCGGCGGCGTCGATGTCGTCCCAGGTCACCACCATGGTGGGGCCGTACTCAGCCGAGCGCGTTCTCGAGATCACCGAGGAGATCGGCGATGTCCTCGATCCCCACGGACAGCCGGACCAGATCGGCCGGTACCTCCAGCAACGAGCCGGCCGTCGACGCATGTGTCATGGCACCCGGGTGTTCGATCAGGGATTCGATGCCGCCCAGCGATTCGGCCAGGGTGAACACCTCGGTTCGTGCGCAAAAGTCTTGTGCCGCAACCTGTCCCCCCTTGACCCGCACGGACACCATGCCACCGAAGCGACGCATCTGCTTACCCGCCACGTCGTGGCCGGGATGCTCCGTGAGACCGGGATAGAGGACCGAGTCGATCTTCGGATGCGACGACAGGTAATCGACGACCTGCTCGGCGTTGTCGCAGTGCCGGTCCATGCGCACCGCGAGCGTCTTGATGCCGCGCATGGTGAGGTAGGCGTCGAAGGGGCCGGGGACGGCGCCCGCACCGTTCTGCAGGAACGCGACGGCCTCGTCGATCTCCTCACTGTTGGTGACCAGCGCGCCGCCGACGACATCCGAGTGCCCGCCGAGGTACTTCGTGGTCGAGTGCAGGACCACGTCGGCACCGAGCAGCAGCGGCTGCTGCAGATACGGCGACGCGAAGGTGTTGTCCACCACCAGTTTCGCCCCGGCCTCGTGCGCGACACCGGCGATCGCCTCGATGTCCCCGACGTTGAGCAGCGGGTTGGTCGGGGTCTCGATCCACACCAGCTTGGTCGCCGGGGTGATGGCCGCGCGTACCGCGTCGACGTCGGACACCGGCGCCACGGAGTAGGTGATCCCCCACTGCGTGAAGACCTTGTCGATCAGACGGAAGGTTCCGCCGTAGGCGTCATTGGGGATGACCAGGTGGTCACCGGGTCGCAGGGTCGCCCGCAGGAGCGCATCGGTCGCCGACATCCCGGAGGCGAAACCGCGTCCGTACGAACCCCGTTCGAGCGCGGCGAGATTCGCCTCGAGGACCCGGCGCGTCGGGTTGCCCGTGCGTGCGTACTCGAATCCATCACGGAGTCCGCCGACGCCGTCCTGGGCGAAGGTGGAGCTGGCGTAGATCGGGACGTTCACCGCACCCGTCTGCGGGTCGGGTTCGTAACCGGCGTGGATGGCCTGCGTCGAAAATCCCTGCCAGCGTGACTGATCGGCTGCGCTGCGCTGCTCGCTCATGGTTCTCCTATCCGACGATGGGGTTGCTGCTGACGAACGCCAACAGGTCGTGGCGGGTGATCACGCCGACCGGCTTTCCGTCGTCGACCACCATCAGCGCGTCGGAATCCGACAGCGCCTTGGTTGCCGCCGAGACCGGCTCACCGGACCCGATGAGCGGGAACGGATCCCCCATGTGCGCCGACACCGGATCGGCAAGATTGGCTCGTCCCTCGAACACCGCGCTCAGCAGATCGCGCTCGGTGACGGCTCCCGCCACCTCACCGGCCATCACGGGTGGTTCCGCACCGACGACGGGCATCTGGGAGACCCCGTACTCGCGGAGGATCTCGACGGCGTCGCGGAGTGTCTCGGACGGGTGGGTGTGCACCAGGTCCGGCAGCGCACCGGTCTTGCCGCGCAGCACGTCGCCGACGAGCGGCTCCTTCGCCTTGCCGTCGAGCGGGGTACGCAGGAAGCCGTAACTGCTCATCCACTTGTCGTTGAAGATCTTGCCGAGGTAGCCGCGTCCGCCGTCGGGCAGCAGGACGACCACGACCGCATCCGGGCCCTCGCGCTCGGCGACCTGGAGGGCGGCGACGACGGCCATGCCGCACGATCCACCGACCAGAAGCCCCTCCTCCCGGGCCAGACGACGGGTCATGTCGAACGAGTCGGCGTCGGAGACGGCGATGATCTCGTCCGGGATGGCCGGGTCGTAGGCGCTGGGCCAGAAGTCCTCGCCGACGCCCTCGACGAGATAGGGACGGCCGGTGCCGCCGGAGTAGACCGAACCCTCCGGGTCCACGCCGACGACCTTGACCTTGCCGTCGGAGACCTCTTTGAGATAGCGACCCGTACCGGTGATGGTCCCGCCGGTCCCGACGCCGGCCACGAAATGTGTCACGGTGCCGTCGGTGTCGGCCCAGATCTCCGGGCCGGTGGTCTCGTAATGGCTCTGCGGGCCTGCCGGGTTGGAGTACTGATCGGGCTTCCACGCGCCGTCGATCTCCTGCACGAGGCGATCGGAGACGCTGTAGTAGCTGTCGGGATGATCCGGCGGTACTGCCGTCGGGCAGACCACGACCTCGGCGCCGTAGGCACGCAACACGTTGCGCTTGTCCTCGCCGACCTTGTCGGGGCACACGAAGACGCAGTGGTAACCGCGCTGCTGGGCGACCAGCGCGAGTCCCACACCGGTATTGCCCGAGGTGGGTTCGACGATGGTCCCCCCGGGCTTGAGCGCGCCGGACTCCTCGGCCGCATCGACCATGCGCACGGCGATGCGATCCTTGCTGCTGCCGCCGGGGTTCAGGTATTCGATCTTGGCCGCGACCAGTCCCGCGCCGGGTGTGGTCACCGAGTTGAGCTTGACCAGCGGGGTGTTGCCCACCAGGTCCACGACATGATCAGCGATGCGCATGTGTCCATCGTCCCAGAGGCGCGGAATCGGCGGGAAGCCGGACTAAGCTGGCAGCCGTGTCCGAGTTCAGGTCGCCAGGTTTCGGTTAGTCGGCACGCCATGGACAGCACTCGTCTCCTCCGCGACGTCGGCGCGACGGTGGCCGCCACCGCGGCGAGCGCCGGCGCCTCGTGGGCCGCATACAACTACCTGAACAACCAGGCCGCCGAAGCGCGGACCGTGATCCCGCATCGCACCGACGACGCCCCGAACGGCGACGGCGTGTACCTGCCCGACGGGACCGGGCCACATCGGTACACCAGGGACAGCGCCGTCGACCTCTATCTGGTCGTCTTCGGCGACTCGACGGCTGCGGGCTTGGGCGCCGACACCGCCGATCAGACACCCGGTGTGCAGGTCGTCCGGCGGGTTGCCGCCGAGACCGGCAAGACCATCCGCTACGCGAACAAGGCGATCGTCGGCGCCACGTCGAAGGGCCTGGCCGCGCAGATCGACGCGATGCTCATCACCCGCGAGCACCCCGACGTCGCGGTCATCCTGATCGGCGCGAACGACGTGACCGCGTCGAACGGCATCCGGTCGTCGGCAAAGCGTCTCGGCGAGGCCGTGGACCTCCTCGTCCGCAGCGGTGCCGCAGTCGTCGTCGGCACGTGCCCCGATTTCGGGGTGATCACCGCGATCCCGCAGCCGCTGCGGTCGGTGTTGCGGCGGTGGGGCCTCCAGTTGGCATCGGCACAGCGGGGAGCCGTCCGCGCAGCGGGCGGTCGCGCGGTGCCGATGGCCGACCTCCTCGCCAAGGAGTTCCTCGCGAGGCCGGACCACATGTTCTCGCCGGATCAGTACCACCCGTCGGCCGCCGGATACGCGCTCGCCGCCGACATCCTGCTCCCCGAGGTGCTCTCGGCCATCGGCGAATGGGGTAGCGCCCCGCTGCCGAAGCCGCCCGAGGTGTCCGAGGCGGTCGAGCAGAATCGCCTGATCAGCCGGGCACGGAGACTCATCGGACGCCAGACGGACCAAGCAAGTGCTAGGGAGTAATCTGACTGCCATGCCTGAAGCAGTCATCGTCGCCCATGCCCGCTCCCCGATCGGCCGTGCCGGCAAGGGATCCCTCAAAGACGTCCGCCCGGACGAGCTCTCCCGTCAGATGGTCGCCGCCGCACTGGCCAAGGTGCCGGCACTCGACACCGCCGACATCGAGGACATCCACTGGGGCATCGGCCAGCCCGGTGGTCAGGGCGGCTACAACATCGGCCGCGTCATCGCCGTCGAACTCGGCCTCGATCACGTGCCGGGCGTGACGGTCAACCGCTACTGCTCGTCGTCCCTGCAGACGACCCGCATGGCCCTGCATGCGATCAAGGCGGGCGAGGCCGACGTCCTCATCTCGGGTGGCGTCGAGAGCGTCTCGAGCTTCGGGATCTCCGGCGGCGCCGACGGTGCGCCCGACTCCAAGAACCCGGTCTTCGACGAAGCCATGACCCGCACCGAGAAGTCCGCCGAGGGCGGCGCACCGGCGTGGCACGATCCGCGCCAGGACGGCCTGATCCCCGACGTCTACATCGCCATGGGTCAGACCGCGGAGAACGTCGCCAGCTTCACCGGTATCTCCCGCGAGGATCAGGACCGGTGGGGTGTGCTCAGTCAGAACCGTGCCGAGGATGCGATCAAGGCCGGGTTCTTCGAGCGCGAGATCGACCCGGTCATCCTCCCCGACGGCACCAGCGTCACCACCGACGACGGACCGCGCGCCGGCACCACCTATGAGAAGGTCAGCCAGCTCAAGCCGGTGTTCCGGCCGGACGGGACGATCACCGCGGGCAACGCCTGCCCGCTCAACGACGGCGCAGCAGCTCTCGTCATCATGAGCGACACCAAGGCCAAGGAACTGGGCCTGACGCCGCTGGCGCGTGTCGTGGCCACCGCCGCCACCGGTCTGTCGCCGGAGATCATGGGTCTCGGCCCGATCGAGGCGATCCGCAAGGTGCTCCGGATCTCGGGCATGTCCATCTCGGACATCGACCTCGTCGAGATCAACGAGGCGTTCGCCGTGCAGGTGCTCGGCTCGGCCGCCGAACTCGGCATCGACCACGACAAGCTCAACGTCTCCGGCGGGGCCATCGCGCTCGGCCATCCGTTCGGCATGACGGGTGCGCGCATCACCACCACGCTGCTCAACAACCTGCAGACCCACGACAAGACCTTCGGCATCGAGTCGATGTGCGTCGGTGGCGGCCAGGGCATGGCGATGGTGCTCGAGCGCCTCAGCTGACCGTGGCGGGCACAGCCCGCTCTGCATCCACATGGGGAAGCTGTCGTTCACCTGGGAGATCTCCCCCGTGAACGGCAGCTCCCCATGTGGTTGGCAGCCGGAAGGCTCAGACCGGCTCGGGCAGCTCCGAGCGCTCATCGGACGACTCGGTGTGCCGTGCCGCCGGGTCGTCGGGTGTGCGAATGAACAGAACGACGGCGATCAGGACGAAGCTGAGCACACCGGCGACGGTGAAGACCCGCTGCACGCCGTGGCTGATCGCCTCGGCCTCCGCCACACCGACCTCGCGGTCGGCGGTGGACACGACGGTCATGACGGTGATGAACAGCGCCGTCCCCGCGGCGCCTGCCACCTGCTGGAAGGTGCCCAGCACAGCGGACCCGTGTGAATACAGTCGCGGCTCGACGGACCCCAGTCCCAAGGTCATCAGCGGCGTGAAGGTCGCCGAGAGTCCAAGGCAGAGAAGTGCATTCGCGCCGAGCAGCCACCAGAGCGAGGTCGACGGGCTGACGAACACCAGCATCCACACACCGATGCTGACGATGATCGTGCCCGGGATCGCCAACACCCGCGGCCCGTGGGTGTCGTAGATCCGTCCGACGATCGGTCCTGCGAGCCCCATGATCAAACCGCCCGGCAGGGTGAGCAGGCCGGTCGTGAGCGGATCGAGCCCGAGGACCGTCTGCGCGAAGTACGGCACGACGATGAAGGTGCCGAGCATGGTGGCCATGGCCACGACCATGGCACCCATCGACAGCGAGAACTGTCGGGACCGGAACACGCGGAGATCGAGAAGGGCCCGATCGCTGCGCTGCAGCACGAGCTGGCGCACGATGAACGCGGACAGCGCGAGGACGCCGACCACGAACGGAACCCACACCGGCACCGAGGAATCCGACTCGGCCGACTCGCCGATGCCGGCCAGGCCGTAGACGAGTCCGCCGAACCCGAGCACGGCCAACGGGACCGACAGATAGTCGATGGGTGTCGACACCCGCTCCCCGACGGGCCGGACGAGGACTGCGCCGAGGATCAGTGCGGCGACCGCGATCGGGGCGACGAAGCCGAAGATCCACCGCCAGCCGAAGTGATCGAGGATGAACCCCGACACGGTGGGTCCCAGCGCGGGAGCCACGGCGATGACGACGGAGATGTTGCCCATCATGACACCACGGCGGTGCTCGGGGACCACTGTCATCACCGTCGTCATGAGCAACGGCAGCATGATCGCGGTGCCGATCGCCTGGATGACCCGCGCGATCAGCAACACCTCGAATCCCGGTGCGAAGAAGGCGATCACGGTTCCGGCCGTGAACGCCGACATCGCGACGACGAACAGGGTGCGGGTACCCGCACTCTGGATGAGAAAGCCGGTCAGCGGGATCACCACGGCCATCGTCAGCATGAAGGCGGTGGTCAGCCACTGGCCGACGCTGGGCGGAACGTCGAGATCGCGTTGCAGCACCGGGATCGCGATGCTCATGACGGTCTCGTTGAGGATGACCACGAACGACGCGACGAGGAGCACGCCGATCAGCAGGAGGTTCTGCCGCGAGATGGTGTCGCCGGCGGTCTCGGGTGAGGAGTGGGCAGCGGGCACGGGAAGTCCTTCGGAGTACGAGGTGGCCAGGAGTTGGCCACGGCCGCCTCGGTCGACGGCGTCGGATGGATTGACCGGGACAGGCGTGAGAACTCATCGCCTGCATCAGTGCGCTCACCACATGAATCGGAACGCTATCAATCCCCGCCGACATCGCGCGAGTGGTTTACCGGCACTAGATCGGCCCGCCAAACTATCGGCCCGGCAATCGATCGGCCCGGCCGACGCCGGCCCCGAGCAACGGAAAACCCCGCGCCGACGATGCGGCGCGGGGTTTCTCGAGTCGGGTCGGCTGGTCGCAGTCGACTAGTCGGAGTTGAAGTAGCTCAGCAGTCGCAGGATCTCGACGTAGAGCCAGACCAGGGTGACCGTCAGGCCGAGGGCGACGCCCCAGGCGGCCCGCTCCGGTGCACCGGCACGGATCAGCCGGTCGGCGGCGTCGAAGTCGAGCAGGAAGCTGAACGCGGCCAGGGCGATGCAGACGAGCGAGAAGATGATCGCCAGCGGACCGCCGTTGCGGAGACCGAAGCCCTCACCTCCGTTGAACAGTCCGATCACCAAGTTGCCGAGCATCAGCACGATGACGCCGATCATGCCGGCGAACAGCATGCGGGTGAATCGCGGCGTGACGCGGATCGCGCCGACCTTGTAGACCAGGAGCATGCCGAAGAAGACACCGAAGGTGCCCAGCACGGCCTGTCCGATCAGTGCTCCCGCCGAGGTGTCTCCGGCGACCACCATGTTCGCGAAGACGAACGAGATGGAACCGACGAAGAGACCTTCGAACAACGCGTAGGCCAGGACGATGGCCGGGTTGTCCTGCTTGCGTCCGAACGAGGCGACAAGGACCAGGGCCAGACCACCGAGCGCGCCGACCAGCATCAGCGGCATCGCCAGGCTCGCCTGAGCGGATTCCGTGGCGCGGCTGCTGATCGCGAAATACGTGGCGATGGCCGAGATCGTCAGCACGCCCAGGGTGATGGCGGTCTTGGTGACGACGTCGTCGATGGTCAGCTGACGGCTGACCGGTGGGGCCTGGGTGTACGGATCGGTCTGCTGCCCCTGCTGACCCCACATGGCACCCTGACCGGCGGCGGCCGCTCCGGCGCCGAAACCGGCGTAGCCGGTCTGGTTATCGCGGACGACACCGCGCATAACCGGATTGCTGCTCTCTCGCACGAATGTGCTCCTTCGTCGTCGTGTCTGCGGTGACAGTTGCTCTGGGTTGACAACGGATACGGACACCGTCGAGTTCCGACTTTACCTTCTCTTGACTTTCATGTCGTGCGAGAACCCGGTGTCGGCGATCGTGTCAGTCCGCCGACCTCTGCCGGTCCAGCCAGGCGCGCACATCGCGCGGGCGATCCGCGGCGCCCAGGACACCCCGTGCCGCGCGGCCCAGACACACCGATCGCATCAGCGACTCGGCCAGCGCGAGATCGTCTCCCCAGGGCAATCCCGGTTTGGCCAGCATCAGTGAGGCCACCCCATGTGCCGCCGCCCAGAACTCCAGCATCACCTCGGCCACGTCCGTCTCCGGGAAGAAGCCCTCGCCGGCGAGTTCGCTCACCGTCTCGGAGACCCGGGTGAAGGCCGAGGCGGCGAGCACCTCGTCGACCTTCGACGGCCCGGCCGGCGCGGATTGCCGGAAGGCGATCCGATAGAGCACCGGTGTCGACACCGCGAACCGCACGTACGCGAGCCCCTGCTGCAGGGCACGCTCGAGCGGATCGTCGACACCCACCGACGCCTCGGCCAGCGCCCCGTCGAGATGTTCGAAGTAACGGGCGCACACCGCGTCGAGGAGTGCCTCCTTGTCGACGAAGTGCAGATAGATCGACGGCGGGGTGACGCCCACGCTCGTCGCGACGGCACGGATCGACACCGCGGCCGCATCGCCGTGTTCGAGCAACAGCGCGGTTGCCGCCTCGATGATCTCGTCGCCCAGGAGTTCACCCGAGCCGCGGGGGGACCGGGTCCGCTTCATCATGTTGTGATTCGTCGCGCTGGTCACTGCTCTCCTGATTCGCAGGGCGTGGGGGCTGGGCCGACTCGGAGTGAGCCGATTCGGAGAGCCCGATCCGATCGTGCAGACGCCGCAGTGGGCCCGGTGCCCACCAGTTCGCGCGGCCGGCCAGGCGCATGAACGCCGGCACGAGCAGCATCCGGATGAGCGTGGCATCCATCAGCACTGCGAGGGTCAGACCCACCCCGAACATACGCATGAACGACACCTCGGAGGCGGCGATCCCGGCGAACACGATGCTCATCAACAGAGCGGCGGCCGTGACGACCCGACCGGTTCGGGCCAATCCGACCGCGACTGCGTGATCGCTGCCGGTGCGGCTGCCGTCGGAGGCGAGCCACTCCTCCCGGATGCGCCCGAGCAGGAACACCTCGTAGTCCATCGACAACCCGAAGGCGATGCAGAACATCAGGACGGGGATGGTCGCGACGAGGTAGCCGGTCGCCGTCGTGCCGAGCCCGCCGAGGTGTCCGTCCTGGAAGAACCAGACCATCGCCCCGAAGGTCGCCGACAGCGACAGGATGTTGAGAACCAGCGCCTTCACCGGCAGCACGACGCTGCCAGTGAACAGGAACAGCAGCACGAAGGTCGCGACGGCGATCGTCCCCATCACCCACGGCAGGTGGGCGTAGATCGCGTCGACGGTGTCCTGGTTGGTCGCCGCGAGTCCGGTGAACAGGACCTCGGCACCCGGTGGCGACGCGACCGCGCGCAACTCGTCGAGTTGGGCCGACCCCTCATCCCGCATCGGCTCCAGGTGGGTCGCGACCGAGACGATCGACTGGTTGCCGCGCGTGTCGTCGGGAGACCCGGCGCCGACCTGACGGCCGTCGACAAAGGTGCCGGCCGACGACGACGCCGAGTCCACCCGCTCGACCCGCGACAGCGCCGCCGTGTAGTCGGCGAGGGCGCGCTGGTCGGGAACGCCGGAGGCCACCACGGTGACCGACGACGACAGGTTCTGCGCGAAGTCGTCGCGGATCTCCTGCTGGATCGCGTGGGACGACGCCGACGGCGGCAGGACCCGGTCGTCGGGGAACCCGAAGCGGATCCCGAGGAAGGGCGCCCCGAGCACGAGCAGGAGCGCGGTCACCACGAGGGCCACCGGCACTGCATGACGGAGGACGAACTGCACCAACCGGTACCAGCGCGTCTCCTCGATGGGCCGCGGTGATGGCGCGGGCCTGCGCAGCAATCGACGGACCGGTCGTCGGACGTCGAGAGCATCCACGCGTCGGCCGAGCACCATCAGCAGTGCGGGCGTGAGGATCAGGGCGGCCATCGATGCGACCACGACCACCCCGATCCCGGCGTAGGCGAACGAGCGCAGGAAGTACATCGGGAAGATCGCCAGGGCCGCGAGCGACAGGGCGACGGTCACTGCCGAGAACGCCACTGTCCGGCCGGCCGTGGCCATCGTCGTCCGGATCGCGGCCGGCCTCTCCGCGCCCCTGTCGACCTCCTCGCGGTAACGGGTCACGATCAGCAGCGTGTAGTCGATGGCCAGTGCGAGGCCCATCGCGGTGGTGAGGTTCAGCGCGAAGATCGAGACGTCGGCGAACTCGGCGATCAGACGCAGCAGCGCGAAGGTGCCGACGATCGCCACGATGCCGATCACGACGGGCAGCGCGGCCGCGACGAGACCTCCGAACACGACGATGAGCACCAGGAAGCTGATCGGGATCGCGATGGCCTCGGCGACCGCGAGATCCTTCGTCGTCTGCTCGTTGACCTGGCTGAACACCAGCCCCTGCCCGCCGACACGGACGGAGATGCCGTCGCGCTCACCGGTGAAGCGCTCCTCGATCTCCTGGGCGTGGGCCGGGCCGTCCTCCTCGCCGCCCGAGAGTGTGGCGACCACGAGGGCCGAGTTCCCGTCCTCGCTGACGAGCGCCGGCGCCAGACCCGGGCTCTCCCAGACGGAGAGGATCGGCCGCTGGACATGGTCGATGGTCTCGAGTTCATCGACGATCTCGGCCCCGACGGCGCGTGCGGCCGGATCGGTGGCCATGTTCATGCCGGCCGGGCCGTCGAGCTTGAGCACCACCTGCAGACCGCCGCGGTCGAAGGTGTCCTCCAGGACCTGATCGGCGCGGGAGGAGGCGGACTGCGGATCGCTGTACCCGCCGGCGAGCAGATGCTGGGCCGCAGTGGCGCCGTAGAGGCCCGCGAACGCGAGCACCAGGACTGCGATCCCCAGGACGACACGAGGTGCACGAAGGATCAGGTCGGTCGATCTGGCCAACATACACACTCCCACCGGTGGCTTACCGGCGTTAAGTTATCAACACTAACCTGGCTGGGTCAATGCCTCGGCGTCGACGGGCGGCAAGCCGAGTCCGCGTCGCACGGTGCGCAGTTCACGACGGACGACGGCCCTCTCCGAACCCAGAACCCCGGTGGCGCGGAGCACTTCGCGCAGACGTACGGCCGGACGCGCGACATCCACGAGATGGTGCAGTGGCGTCCGGCGCAGACCGAGTCCACCGACGGCCGACTCCTCCACCCACCGCGTGCTGATCGCCGAGAACGACGTCGACAGCACGGGTTTGATCACCAAACCCATCGCCGACACGACCGGACCGGGTAGCGGGATCGCGTTCTGCAGGTCGTAACCGTCACGCAGAAGCGCCCGTGTCAACTGTTTGGACACCTCATCCGGCTCGAGTTCGAATTCGGCGGCGATGGTGAACAAGGTTCGCGCAGCCGCGAAGTCGCCGGGCAGCCGATCGTCGTCGACGCCGATGACGGCGCCGATGCGACGCCAGAGGTGGGTGATCGCCTCGCGTTCGGCGCTGCTGTACCGGATGCCGAGATCGCGCCCGATCATCAGCGGCAGCACCAGGAAGCCCCCGCTGATGGTCAGGGCCGAATACGTCTGGTTGATCGGCACCCCCCAGGCGTCGACATCCCACGCGACTCCCGAACCCGAGCGGTCGACGAGCAGGTGATCGCGGATCAGTGCGTGCAGCAGCCGAATCCTGATCGTGGCGACCCAGCCCGCCGCACCGGGACGCATCGATCCCGGCGCTGTCGCCTCGGCTACCCAGCGTGCGGTGTTCTGCACGCGCTCGAGGGTTCCCTCCCCCAGTCGACCCGTCGCCGCCAGCGGACGGACGAATCCTTGCGCCTTGTAGCCGTAGATGAGCGATTGATACAGCGTCGACGACTGCAGGGTGCCGAATCGCCACCAGGCGCGGGCTCCCGCCTCGGCCAGCGCCGGGTCGAACCACGCGGGGCACTCACTCGCCGAACGCAACAGGTCGGCCAGCGCCGGCAGCGTGTCGGGCTCCTCGGCGCCGGTCGCGACCATGTCCAGGAGGCGCGGCCAGGCCACACCGCGCTGATGCATCTGTGCGATCACCGCGTCGGCGAGATCATCGGAGCGCACGAGTCCGTCCTCGAGGCCGGCCACGGCCTCGGGGTGACGCTCTCGGACCGCTTCCCAGTTGCGCGCTCCGGTGATCGACGCGGCGTCCACACGTCCATGGTGATCACCGCGTGTCCGCAGGTCAAGCATGTGGGCGGACGGCCCGACGCCGTGTCCTCTCAGACGCTCGGTGCAGTCGGTCGTCCCAGACGGATCCGGCCGACCCGGCCCACGGCACGGGTGGAACATGTTCTAATTCTCTCCGCCCACACTCCCACTCGCCGATGGATGTGCTTATGCCGGAGAACGATTCGATCGACCCGACCGAGGTCGCGCGCCCGTCGTCGTCGCGCCGCGACCCCGACTGGCTGCGTGGACGTCTCACCGACTGGCTGCCCACCGTCACGCGGTCGCCCGCCACGATCACCCGCCTGGAGATCCCGTCGGCCAACGGCATGTCGAGCGAGACGATCGTGCTCGATGCCGTGTGGGAGGACACCGAACACCGCCTGGTGGCCCGTGTCGCCCCCACACCCGACAGCGATCCCGTGTTCCCGACCTACGATCTCGACCGTCAGTTCAGGCTCATCCAGCACGTCGCGTCGACCACCTACGTACCGCTGCCGACGCTGTACTGGTCCGAGCCCGACCCGGGGCCGCTCGGCGCCCCGTTCTTCCTCATGGGCCGCGTGGACGGGGTGATCCCGCCTGATGTCATGCCCTACACCTTCGGCTCCTGGCTCACCGAGGTCTCCGACGACGACCGGCGGACCGTCGCCGACAAGACGATCGAGACGCTGGCGATGATCCACTCCGCACCGGTGCCCGAGAGTCTGCTCGACCTTCCCCGACCCGGCGAGAGCCCCCTGCGCGCGCACGTCCGACGGCTGCGGGAGTTCTACGCCTGGGCCGCGCGGGGACGCGCCGGATCACCCTTGATAGAGCGCGGTTTCGCGTGGGTGGACGAGCATCTCCCCCTTGAGTCCGACCCCGTGTTGACGTGGGGCGACGCCCGTATCGGCAACGTCATCTATCGGGACCTCTCGCCGGTCGCGATACTCGACTGGGAGATGGCCGCCTACGGTCCGCGCGAACTCGACGTCGCGTGGCTGATCTTCCTGCATCGCTTCTTCCAAGACCTCGCGGAGATGGCCGGGATGGCCGGCCTGCCCGATTTCCTGCGCCGCGACGACGTCGCAGACGCCTATGCACGAACCAGCGGATACGAGCCGCGCGACCTCGACTTCTACATCACCTACGCGGCTCTCATCCACGCCGTCGTGATGTATCGCATCCAGTCGCGCGCGATCCACTTCGGCCAGGCCGAGGAGCCGGCCGACACCGACGACATGATCCTGCATCGTGGCACCGTCGAGACGATGCTGGCCGGCACCTACTGGGCGGGAGTGCGCTGATGCTGTCACCGATGGACGACTACCCCATCCACCAGGTCGCCGAGGTCATCCGCCATGTCGAGACCTCGGACCGCAACTTCTACGACCGCTACTACTTCAATTGCCATGGCCCCGATGCCGATTCGCCGTGGCTCATCATCGGACTAGGCGTCTACCCGAACCTCGGGGTCACCGACTGCTTCGCCGTGGTGCGCCACCGTGACGAACACATCGTGGTGCGGGCGTCGAAGGCACTGGGCGCCGACCGCACGGACCTGACCGTGGGACCGTTCACCGTCGAGATCCTCGACGGTCTGCGGCGCATCCGGGTCGCGCTCGAGGACGGACACGGCGATCTGTCCTTCGACCTCGAGTTCGTCGCCAACGGGCCTGCGGCGCTGGAACCGCGACACTTCCAACGTCAGATGGAACGAGTCACCTTCGACACGCAACGGTTCGTGCAGACCGGCCTGTGGTCGGGCCGGCTGGCCGTCGACGGCGCGCGGTTCGACGTCGAACCGGGGCCGTGGCGCGGCAACCGCGACCGCTCGTGGGGTGTGCGTCCCGTCGGCGAACCGGAACCGCCGGGCCGTCGGGCCGATGCCTCGATCTCCGGGACCTTCTTCTGGATCTACTCGGTGATGGAGTTCTCCGATCACGCGATCGTGGTCGTCGTCCAGGAAACCGAGACCGGCGAGCGTGTCATGGACGACGCCCGACGCGTCTGGCACGATCCGAACCGCGAGCCCGAATGGCTGGGTCATGTGTCCCACGAGATCACCTTCGTGCCCGGCACGCGGGAGGCGGCCGAGGCGACATTGCGTTTCACCCGCCCGTCCGGCGCGGTCACGACCGTCACCTGTCATCCCGATCTGGCGAACTTTCTCGCGTTCGGCACGGGCTACGGGCTGGAGGCCGATTGGCGGCACGGGATGTGGCAGGGCGATCTCAAGGTCTCCGATCTCCACCTCAAGGTCTCCGAGCTCGATCCGACGATGAAGCTGTTCTGCGTGACCGACCACTTCACCCGATTCGTCCGATTCGACGGCGACAACGAGGAAAACGGTTGTGGGCTGTTCGAATTCGCTGCCATCGGACCACACGAGCAATACGGATTCACCGGCTACACTGACACGGCTCCGTGAAAGCCCCGATGGGAGAGTCATGTCGGATACACCGTTCGCGGGCCTGTCCCGTCGCGAATTCCTGGCCCGTGTGGGCGCGGTCGGAGGGGGCGCCCTCCTGACGTCCTGGGCGGCCCCCATCATCGACCGGGCGTACGCGTCGGCCGACCCGGCCGGGACCGGCTCGCTCGACGACATCGAGCACATCGTCCTGTTCATGCAGGAGAACCGGTCGTTCGACCATTACTTCGGAACCTATTCGGGCGTGCGCGGTTTCGGTGAGGCATCCGCGGTCTGGAAGCAGCACGGGTGGGCTCCCGGTGTCGGTCCGACGAGGAGTGGCTACACGCTGCCGTTTCGGCTCGACACCCGCAACGATGCCAACCTCGACGGAGAGTGCATCAACGATCCGGATCATTCGTGGGCCGGTATGCATCGATCGTGGAACGGCGGTCGCAACGACGGCTGGCTTCCGATGTCGATCGCGTCCGTCGGCCCGGCGAATGCCCCTGCGCTGATGGGCTACTACGAGCGCGAGGACATCCCGGTGCATCGGTCACTCGCCGAGGCCTTCACCCTCTGCGACAACTACCACTGTTCGGTCCTCGGCCCCACCGACCCGAACCGGCTCTACTGGATGAGCGCGACCATCGATCCGGCCGGCACCCACGGCGGACCCCTGCTCGAGACACCCACTCTGATACCGAAATTCGCCTACACCTGGCGAACGATGCCGGAGAACCTCCGTGATGCGGGGGTGAGCTGGAAGATCTACAACAACAAGGATCTCGGGCCGGTGTCGAGTGTGGTCCTCGACGGGATGATGGGCTGCTTCAAGCAAGCCCAGAATCCGGCATCCGAACTGGCACGGCGCGGGATCGCACCCACCTATCCCACCGACTTCGCGGCCGATGTCGCCGCCGATCGTCTGCCCGGGGTCTCCTGGGTCATCCCATCGGCACTCAACTGCGAGCATCCGGCGTTGCCCGCGGCGATGGGTGCCGTCGGGATCGTCGAACTGCTCAACATCCTGACCTCGAACCGCAAGGTGTGGGAGAAGACGGCACTGATCATCAGCTACGACGAGAACGGCGGGTTCTTCGACCACGTGACCCCACCGACGCCGCCGGCGGGCACCCCGGGCGAATACGTCAGCGTCCCCGACATCGGTGCCGTCGCATCGTCGAAAGGCATCCGAGGCCCGATCGGACTCGGTTACCGCGTACCGTGTTTCGTGATCTCACCGTACAGCCGCGGAGGTCTCGTCTCGTCGGAGACCTTCGACCACACCTCCCAGCTGCGGCTCATCGAGAAGCGATTCGGCGTCGACGTCCCGAACCTGACGCCATGGCGGCGTCGCGTCGTCGGCGACATGACCTCCACCTTCGACCTCGCCCGCCGACCCGACGCGGCGCGACCGCACTTCGGCGATCCGGTACCGGGCGTGCAGAATGCGCTGGTGCAGTGCGGACCCAATGTCGCAGCGGGAACCCTCGGCAGGGGCCGGCCCTACCCGGTCCCGCCCAACCGCATGCCGCGCCAGCAACCCGGTACCCGCAGGGCGCCGAGCGGGATCGTCTGACCGGACGATCCCACCTGGTCATCTCCCTCGGTCATTTTCGCTCGGCGGTCTCCGAGGCCCATGTCGCCACGAGCCGCTCGGCCAGCTCCGCGCCGGGTGCGAGCACGGTGATCTCCGTCGCGGCCGGGAGGCCGGTGTCCGGGTCGTCGGCGATCCGGAATCGGCCGACGATGAGATGGTCGGCTTCGATTCCCTCACGCGTCGCGGGACGGGCGGACGGGAGACCATGGCTCCCGGTCAGCAATGCAGGACCGTTCGCGAGCCGTTTGAACGCCTTGCGCGCCCCACGATGCCCGTGGCGGAGCAACGCGAACCACGCCCCCGCCTCTGCCGGGACGCCGTCGATCCCGAGGTCGAGGGGGGTACCGTCGGCGGCCGACCACGGATGAACCGCCGACCGGGCTGCCACGCCGAAGGCGCCCGGATCCGGTAGCAGGGCGCCGAGATCGACGACGACGTCCACAGTCCCGTCGCCTGTCTCCGCGAGCAGGGCCGCGACGTAGGCATCGCGGATCGCGTCCGGATCTGCGGTCGCGAGGACGCCGGTCGCGGCGGCGACCGGGCTTCGCCCGGAGTAACCTGCAAGCGCTGGTCGGGCCGCGAGCACGGCCGGGGCGCCGGCGACCATTCGCTCGGCACGCCGCTCGGCCTCCTCCGAACGGGCCAGATCGTCCAGGGCGGTGGTGATCTCGACGATCGACGGGACCGACGCCGTGGGTGCGCGTCCCTCCAGGGCTCCGACGATCTCGGCCGACACCGCACGAAGGGATTCGCGGTCGACTGCCACCTGATGGGCCGCGGCGACGATCGACGGTCGTCGACCCGCCACCACCTCGACCGCGAGCGGGGCGCCCCCGGTGATGCGCACCCGTCCGACGGCGCGCTCGGCTGCGTCCGCGACCGACGCCGACGGCGCCTCGGAAGGGCGTTCTGCGACAACGGAGTCCACCGGCATCACCTCGGTGACCCACACCAGCTTGTTCTTCGGGGTCACCCGCAGCCGCAATGCATCGTGACGTCGGGTCACGGCGCCGACCGCCTCTGCCAAGGCAGCGTCATCGGGTGGTGTGTCGAGGGGGACTTCGGCCGTCACCACGCAATCGTCGACGTCCCGACCCGATGCGCGCAGCCAGTGCACAACGGGGTTCGGCGGCATCGGAATCGGAGTGTCCACCACAGATTCGGACTTCGGTCCGTCACCGTGATCGTCGATCTCTCCGGCCGCCTCGGCGAGCGCGGCCACCGTTCGCAGTTCCAGCATCTGCCGGGAGGTCACCGCAATCCCCGCCTGCACCGCGGCCGCGACGACCCGTAGCGATGCGATGCTGTCACCTCCGAGGGCGAAGAAATCGTCGTCGACGCCCACCTCGCTGATCCGGTCCGGCCCGAGACCGAGTTCGCGCGCGATGATCTCGCGCAATGTCGCCTCTCGTTCGGTGGTCGGTTCGCGATGCCGCGTCGGCGCGTCGGCCTCCGGAGCGGGCAACGCGCGTCGATCGATCTTGCCGTTCGGTGTCACCGGGAACCGGTCCAGGATGATCACCGCGGCCGGGATCATGCTCTCCGGAAGTCGACCGATCAACGACGCCCGCAGTGTCTGCCCATCGGATCGATCCGATCCCCGATGCGGTTCGCGCAGCACGACGTAGGCGACGAGCATCGTCGCCCCCGTGCGTGTCGAGGTCGTGGGCAGGACGACGGCTCCCTCGACGTCCGGCAGCGCCTCGAGAACGCCGACGATCTCACCGGGTTCGATGCGCACACCGCGGATCGTGACCTGGTCGTCCGAGCGACCGAGGACATGGAGTGCTCCCGCACGGTCCCATCTGGCGAGATCACCGGTGCGGTAGAGCCGCTCGCCCGGTGTGGAGGCGAGGGGGTGGGCGATGAACCGTAGTGCGGTCTCCGGGCCGCGGCCGAGATAGCCGTCGGCCAGATGCGCTCCGCCGACGTAGAGTTCGCCCCGGACGCCCGGCGCAGTCGGGCGCAGACTGCGATCCAGCACGTACACCGACGATCCGGGCAACGGACGCCCGATCGACACCGACGCGTCCGGGTCCGTGGCACCGACCGTGTGACCGGTGACATCACCGGTGATCTCGGTACTCCCATACAGGTTGACGATCGTCGCGTCAGGTGCGCAGGCGGCCATCCGTCGTGCGGTCTCCGCGGTCAGCACCTCACCCGAGCAGACCCATCGGCGCAGCGACGGCAGCGCGCCCGCATCGGCTACGAGACGAGCCATCGTCGGGACAGTGACGAGTTCGGTGATCTGCTGTGCGCGAATCATCTCGGCGAGCGCAGACGGATCGCGGGCGGTCGTGTCGTCGGCGATCACGACGGTCCCACCCGCGCAGAGCACACCGAACAGTTCCGTCGACGCGTCGACGAATCCGATGGCGGACTTCGATATTCCGACTGCGTCCGGACCGATCCCGAAGTCGCTCTCCGCCAACCCGATCCGATGGGCGAGCGCCGCATGCGACAGCACCACGCCCTTCGGCGTCCCCGTCGAGCCCGACGTGTAGAGGAGCATCGCCGACGACGCGGGATCGACGGGCGACACGACGACGTCCGGCGCGGTCGGCTCTAGCGTGTCGCGGTCGAGGATGTCGCGGTCGAGGAGGATCGTCTGGGGCCCTTCGTGACGCTCGCAAGCTCGCTCCTCAGGGACCGGTGAGCCACACGCACCGGCCCGCTCCTCAGGGACCGGTGAGCCACCCGCACCGGCTCGCTCCTCATCAGCCGATGAGCCACCCGTCGGCGCGTCACCGCCCGATCCCTGAGGAGCGCCGCGAGGAACGAGCGGCGCGTCACGAAGGGTCACCCCATCCCCGAGCACGACCGTGGCACCGGAATCACGCAGGACGTGCTCGATGCGATCGGCCGGATGGGTCGCATCGACCGGCACGCACGTGGCGCCGGCGCGCCACACTCCCGCGATCGCGATCGGCAGGAGCTCGCTGCGTGACATGAGGACCGCGACGCGGTCGCCACCGACGACACCCGCCCGGCGCAACCTGTCGGCCACCGATGTGGCCGCGCGGTCCAGGTCCCGGTGATCGACCACGGTCTCCCCGAGGCGGATCGCGGGCTTGTCCGCGTACCGGGTGGCGACTTCCCGGAGCTGCTGGTCGACTGTGGTTCGGCCACACGGACGCTCCGTTCCGGGCGATGCGGGATCTGCGGACGGCAGTGCCCACTCCCGGAGCACCACCGCGCGCTCGTCGTCGTCGAGAAGGCTGACCTGCGAGCGGCGCAGGTCGAGTGAGGAACACAGAAGCCCCAGTGCACGATCCAGATGTCGCGCCACCATCTCGACCGTCGCGCGGTCGAACAGGTCGGTCGCGTAGTCGAGCCGGACGTCGATGGCGCCGGAGCCCGTATGCTCGGTCACGTCGACGGTCAGATCGAATTTGGCGGTCCCCGGATCGACGGGTGTGACCTCGGTGGGCAGGCCGGCGAAGTCGGGAATCCCCCAGTCCGCCCGGAACTGAACCATGACGCCGAACAACGGATGTCGACCCATGGCCCGCTCCGGCGACACCGCGTCGACGACGGCTTCGAACGGCACATCCGACAGCGACATGGCATCCAGGTCGTCGGCCCGAATCCGGTCGATCAGTTCACCCAGTGTCGGGTCACCGCCGAGATCGGTACGCAGCACGACCATGTTGACGAAGAACCCCACCAGCGCGTGAACGGCGGCATCGTCGCGTCCGGCGACCGGCGTGCCGACGACGATGTCGTCGCCCGCACCGTCTTCGGACAGCGCCAGGGCGACTGCCGCATGGACGAGCATGAACATCGACACCCGACGGTCGCGAGCAGTCCCCCGCAGACGATCGGCGATCGCCGGATCGAGGCGAAATGCCACCCGGTCACCGCGGTAGCTGGTGATCGACGGCCGTGAACGGTCATACGGCAACGCGAGTTCCTCGGGCGCACCGTCCAATCGGCGCCGCCACCGGTCGATCCCCTCCTGTCGTCGGGGATGATCACGCACCACGTGCTGCCAATGCGTGTGATCGCGGTAGGACACCGGCAAGGGCGCGGTGGCGAACGGAGATGTCCAGTCACCGGCGGCGCGCGCGAGGTAGGCACGCGACAGATCGTCCACCAGGATCGGCGATGACCATTCATCCCCGGCGATGTGATGGACGAGAAGCACGATCCAACAGTCGGATTCGGTACCGTCCACACCGGCGCCCTCACGGATGACGACGGCGCGGAACGGTGTCTGTGTCGCGAGGTCGAAGCGGTACGCCGCCACCGAGCGGATCGTATCGTCGGCGGCTCGGCTGTCGACATCCATCACCGTTGCGGTCCACCGCACCTCGTCCATCGGCAGGACCTGCTGCCAGGCGACACCGTCACCGTCCTCGGTGATGACGGTCCGCAGCGTCTCGTGACGTTCGATCACGTCGTACAGGGCGGCGTCGAGCGCCGCGAGATGGGGTTCTTCCGGTACACGCAACACGATGGGGATGTTGTAGGCCGCGGTCGGGCCTTCGAGCCGGAACAGGAACCACAGCCGTTCCTGCGCCGCCGACAACCCGGTGATCGCGGGTCGTGGCCCGACGTCGCCGATCCGGGGAACGATGCTCTCGGGACGTGCATCGTCCCGGCGTCGGTCGATCATGTCGGCGATCTCGGCGACGGTGGGACGGTCGAAGACGTCGCGCATCTCCAGACCCACACCGAACTGCTCGCCGAGGGTGTTGAGCAACCGGGTGACGAGCAGGGAATGTCCGCCGAGAGCGAAGAAGTCGTCGGTCCGCGATCGGCCACCCCGCCGGAGGACCGTCGAGAACGCCTCGGCCACCGCCGCCTCGGTCGCTGTCGCGGGCGGCGTGAGGTCGTCGGATCGGACGTGGAACTTGGGTAGCGCCCGCCGATCGATCTTCCCGTGTGCCGATCGCGGGACCTCGGCGATCTCCACGATGCTCGACGGGATCATCTGCGAGGGCAGAGCATCTGCGACGTGCGCACGCACCGTCGCGACATCGATCGGTGACGTCAACGCGGTGACATAGGCGACCAACATCGGGTCGTCGTGTGCGTCGCGGACGACCGACACGATCGCCTCGTCGACCCCGGGTGCCTGCGCGACAGCACGTTCCACCTCGGCCGGTTCGACCCGGACACCACGTATCTTGACCTGGTCGTCGGCACGTCCGATCACCCGGATGCGACCGCCGTCGCCGCGGACGGCACGGTCGCCGGTGCGATACATCCGGGCGCCCGATGCGCTCGGGTCCGCGATGAAGCGGTCGGCGGTCCATTCCGGTCGGCCGTGATAGCCGCGCGCGAGTTGGATGCCGCCGATGTAGAGCTCTCCGACGTCGCCGTCCGGCACCGGACGCAACCACGAGTCCAGGATCGCCACCCGGCATCCGGGGACCGCGGATCCGATCGTCACCACCTCGTCGGTGCGGACCTCACCATAGGTCGCGTCACCGGTGACCTCCGTGGAGCCGTACGAATTGATCAGCCGCGCAGCCGGATCGGACTCGTACACCCGGCGCACGACCGCCTCCGGCAACGATTCACCGCTCGAGACCCACAGCCGGCCGGTCGACGTCGTCGCCCCGTTGCCGCTGTCGACGAGTTCGCGAAGGAGCGACGGCACCGCAGTCAGACTCGCGACGTGGTGGCGGGCCAGGAAGTCGACGAGAGCCCGCGGGTCCCTGGCGGCATCGCCATCGGCGACGACGATCCGATCGCCGCGGACGAGCGCCCCGAACACCTCGGTGATCCCGTCGATGAAGCCGATCGGGCTCTTCCACAACGTGGTCCGATCAGATGGGCTGTGCCCCACGTCGTGGTGCAGCCACTCCCGCGCCGCCCAGGCCAGTCTGTTCACCAGGCCCGCCTGGGTGACCATCACGCCTTTCGGGACGCCGGTGGAGCCGGAGGTGTATGCGATGCAGGACAGGTGATCCGGGTGCATCGGAATCCGATGTGCCTCTGCGCGAGGTGGTTCGGACTCCAGTGCCTCTGCACGCGCCCATGTCGCGCGGTCGTCGAGATGCACGACCGTCGCGGCTGTGTCCGGCACTGCGACATCCTGCCGGGTGAGGACGATCCTCGGACGGCTGTCGGTGAGTATGTGGCGTAGGCGATCTGCGGGATAGTCGGGATCGATCGGGACGAGAGTGGCTCCGGTGATGGCGACCGCGGCCAGTGCGACGACCGCGGACTCGTCGCGCGGCAGGAGTACGGCCACCCGGTCGTCGGGCAGGACGCCGTCGGCGAGCAACAGCCCGGCGAGCAGCCGAACGCGCCGTTCGAGATCCGCCCGGCCGATCTGCACATCCCCGGCGACGACCGCCATCCCGTCACGATCGGTACAGGCGCCGGCACCCAGGCTCGCCGACAGCGCATCTGCGAACGTCGACACCGACAGCGCGGGATCCGCCGACTGCACGTCGGTGAACGATGCGACCTGCGCCGCTCGAGCGACCGGTTTTTCCCACCCTTCGGGTTGTGCTGCGTGACAGAGCACGTCGGCGAGATCCCCGGCCAGTTCGGACAGCCGCCGGCGGTCATATCGCGAGTCGTCGGCGTCGAGTTGCAATTCGATGGCACCGCCGACGGATCGTCGCACCGTGACCGTCAGTTCCTCGACCGGGCCACGCGCCAGCGAGTGCACCGTCACGTCCACGTCGCCGAAGCTCAGATGGTCGTCGATGGCCTTGACGTTCAGCCAGATCGACGGCAGTCCGCGTTCCCCGAGACGCGCGATGTCCTCGCCCCGGAATCGGGAGTGCGGACGGATGCGCCGGATGCCGGTCATGGCGGCCGATGTCACTTCGTCGACCGTCGACCACCCGTCGACCGACAGAGCGAGTGGTACCACGTTGACCACCATCGTCGGGACGGCGAAGGCCGGTGTGCCGAGCCGGTTCATCATCGGATAGCCGAGCACGACCCGAGGCGACCCCGCTCGCCCGCCGATGTGCGCGGCGAGGATTCCGGTGACCGCATCCCCCCACGACCCGCCGTGCCGCGCACCGAGGTCGGCGAGAAGCTCGGCGGTGGCGCCGTCGACGGTCGCCCGATCCGAGATGACCCCGCTCGTCCGACGTTCCGGCCCGTCGGGCCGGCGCAGGGTGGTGACGTCTCCGGTGGCGGCCAGTTCGTCGCGCCAGAAGTCTTGGTCGAGAGCATGATCTTCGGACGAGCGGTAGCGCGACTCGGCGTCGAGCACGTCGGTCAGCGGATCGAACCACGCCTCACGAGCCGGAGACCCGGTTCGGCCGGCGGCGTACAGTTCGGCGACGCGCCGGCCGAGCAGTCCGAGCGCGAACACGTCCGCGACGATGTGATGTGCACGCACGCACACGATGACCGGGGTGTGGCCCGGCGCCTCCGGGGAGTCCTCACCCAGCCGGAGCACCGTCGCCTCGAAGCAGGGGTCGGTGGCGGGGTCGAGGGGTGTGTGCGCAGCGTCCCACGTCCATCTGGTGGCTGCGGCAGCCGGGTCGACCTCCCCGGACAGGTCGATCACGGAGACGTCATCCACCCGGTGTGCATGGGGCCGGGCGATGACCTCACCGTCGGCGGTGCCGAACGCGCAGGACAGTCCGGGCGCCTCGCCGACTGCGGCGGAGATCGCGTCGACGAGCGAACGCAGGTGGACGGGTTCGTGGGGTTCCCACACCTGTCCGACGACGAATGTCGACGACGGCCCGATCAGCTGTTGGCCGTACCAGACTCCCGCCTGGGCGCCGGTGACGCCGATCGCGGTGACGGTCTGTTCGGTCATCAGGTTCCTCTCAGTCGCGGAATCACCAGTGGTGTATGGGATTCCGGGTCGTCGATGATTCGGCAACGCAGGCCGAAGACCTCGTCGATCAGTTGGGCGTCGACGATGTCGGCCGGCCGCCCCTGGGCCACGATCCGCCCGTCCCTCATCGCCACGAGGTGATCGGCGTACCGGAAGGCGTGATTGAGGTCGTGCAGCACGGCGACCATGGTGCGGCCGCGTTCCCGATTGAGTTCGTGGCACAGATCGAGCAGTTCGATCTGATGGGCGATGTCGAGGAACGTGGTGGGTTCGTCGAGCAGGACCAGTGGGGTCTCCTGGGCGAGGACCATCGCCACCCAGACCCGTTGTCGCTGACCACCACTCAGTTCGTCGACCAACCGAGCCGAGAGTTCGGTGACCCCGGTGGCGGCCATCGCCTCCTGCACCGCCGACTCGTCGTCCGGTGTCCACTGCCGGAACATCGACTGCCGGGGGAATCGGCCGCGCGCGACGAGTTCGGCGACGCGGATGCCCTCGGGCGCCACCGATGTCTGCGGCAGCAGACCCAGACGGCGCGCGACCTCCTTGGCGGGATATGCGCGGATCGACCTGCCGTCGAGGATCACCGATCCCGACGTCGGCGTGAGAAGTCGCGAGAGCGCCCGCAGCAGGGTCGATTTGCCGCAGGCATTCGGCCCGACGATGACGGTGAAGGCCCCATCCGGGATGTCGATGGACAGCGACTCGCTGATGACACGTTCGTCATAGCCGATGGTGATGTCCTGCGCTCGCAGCCGGCTCTCTGCGGCAGGCACCGGTGTGTGGTTCGTGGTCATTGTCGTCGAGCCTCCTGTGCCAAGAGCCAGACCAGATAGACGCCGCCGACCGATGCCGTGACGACGCCGACCGGAAGCTGGGTGGGCGCGAACGCATGTTGGGCGACGTAGTCGCTGCCGACGAGTAGGAGCGCACCCATCGCGGCTGCTGGCGCGAGGGCCACACCCGCGCTGCGGGTGAGTCGACGGGCGAGCTGCGGGGCGGCCAGGGATACGAAGGCGATCGGTCCGGCGACGGAGGTCGCGATCGCTGTGAGTGCGACGCCGAGCACGATCACGAACAGTCTCGTCGGTTCCACCCGCACGCCGAACGCGCGAGCCGTGTCGTCGCCCATCTCCATCACCGGCCCGATGTACGCCGCGATCATGATGAACGGCACCAGGATCGCCGAGACCACCAACGCTGGTGTGGCATCCGCCCAGGTGATGCCGTTGAGGGTGCCCGCGCCCCACGTGGCGGCCGAGAGCGCGTCGTCGAGGTCGGCCTTGAGGATGAGCCAGGTGTTCAGCGACGCGAGCATGGCACTCAGCGCGATGCCGACGATGATCAGCCGGAATCCTTGGACGCCCCGTTTGAATGCGAACACGTAGACCGCGAGCGCGGTCGCGACACCGCCGAGGAGCGCGCCCAGCGCCGTTCCGTACTGGTGATCGGTGCCGATGATCAGGATGGTCACCAGCGCGCCGGAATAGGCGCCGGTGTTGAAGCCGATGATGTCGGGGCTGCCCAGTGCGTTGTGGGTGAGCGACTGGAAGATCGCACCGCTGACCCCGAGCACGGCACCCAGGACGAGGGCACAGGCAACGCGCGGCAACCGCCACTCGGTGATCACCAGGTTCTCGAATCGTGTTCCGCCGCCGACCAATGTCTCGATCACCCGCACGGGGGCGATCGGATAATCTCCGGTGCCAAGCGCGACCACGGCGACGAGCAGGGCGGCGATGGTGAGCGTGAGGATGACGATGACAGACCGGACGCCGATGCGCACCGACGGCGATCCGTGTGGGCCACGGAGGACGATCACCGATCGACCGAAGTCGATCGCCGTGGTCTCCCGGGTCAGTGTGCGGGTCACAGGCCGCTCGCCTTCGCCCGGCGCACCAGCAGGATCAGCACCGGCGCACCGATGAATGCGGTGACCACGCCCACCTGCATCTCCCCGGGGCGGATGATCACTCGGCCCACGACGTCGGCGAGCAACACGAGGATCGCTCCACCGAGAACGCTGTAGGCGACGATCCACCGTTGATCGGGCCCGACGACCCAGCGTGCGATGTGCGGGATCATCAGTCCCACGAAGGAGATCGGTCCGGCTGCCGCAGTCGCTGCGCCACAGAGCAACGTGACCGCGACGGTGCCGATGACCCGAGTGCGGCCGACGTTCGCGCCCAGCGACCGCGCGGTGTCGTCGCCGAGGGCGAGCGCGTTGAGCGACCGGGCCGCGACCACCGCCAGCACGAGACCGACCACGATGAAC
The DNA here is from genome assembly GCF_003797825.1 of Gordonia sp. OPL2. Taxonomy (GTDB): domain Bacteria; phylum Actinomycetota; class Actinomycetes; order Mycobacteriales; family Mycobacteriaceae; genus Gordonia. The sequence goes on along the minus strand of NZ_RKME01000005.1, from coordinate 29,872 downwards.
GGTGCGACCGCGGCGGTGACGGACAGGTCACGGCCCGCGATGGATCCCGCTCGCCAGTACCGCATCTGGTCGAAGGCCTCGGGATCGAGGAGCGTCAGGCCGGTGGTGACACCGGTCAGCAGCGCGCTCACCGCGACCCCGGCGAGCGTCAGCCGGATCGGGGATGGTGCGGCGCGGCCCATCGACCCGAGCAGGTACACCGCGACGGACACGACGGCGGCACCGGCGAACGCGAACCATACGTACGACCAGATCCCGGTCAGTCCGAGCAGTCCGACTGCCACGGCCACGAAGAACGCCGAGCCGGCGTTGACACCGAGCAGTCCGGGGTCGGCCAGCGGGTTGCGCGTCATGCCCTGGATGAGTGCACCACCCACGCCGAGCGCCATTCCGACGATCAGTCCGAGAACTGTTCGGGGCACCCGCAGTTCACGGATGATGATCGCGTCGTCGGTGTGGGCGCCCGAGAAGACGGCGTCGACGACGGTGCCGAGGGGGATCGTCTTCGCGCCGATCGCGACGCTGAGCGCGCAGACGACCAGGAGCAGCACGACACCGACGACCGCGCCGATGACGCGTCGTGTGTTCGACGCGCTCACCGTGTACTGCGCCGGCGGCGTCGCGGGAGCTGCCTCGGCCGTCCGTGGCTCGAGCCGATTGTCCTGTGGCACCGTGTCAGTCTTCGTCGTCGCCGGGATCGTGGTGATCGAGATTGACGGTTCCGTTGCGCCAGTACCCGTCGACCTTGACGCGGTTCTTGGGGACGCCGAGGTCACGGCGCAGGTACCGACGGATCGGTTTGAGCGTGTTCGCCTCGCCGGCGATCCAGGCGAAGTAGTCGCCCGCGGGGAACTCGGCGTCGCGGATGGCCTCCGGCAACAGCGGACTGCTGCCGGGTTCGGAGTCGCCTCGGTGCAGGTAGGTGACGCGCGCACCGGGTCGGGCCGGGAGGTCGACCTCGTTCTGCGGTCCCGACACCTCGATGAACGCCACGATCTCCTTCTCGGCGGGGAGTTCCTCGAACCACCGGCCGATGGCGGGGAGAGCGGTCTCGTCCGCGGCGAGCAGATACCAGTCGTAGCCGGTCGGATAGATGTGCGAGCCGCGCGGACCGAGCATGCCGAGGCGCTCTCCCCGTTGAGCCTTCGCCGCCCATGATCCACCCACCCCGTGGGTATGCAGGACGAAATCGATGACGACCTCGGCTCGCTCGGCGTCGAAGGCGCGAACGGTGTAGTCGCGATAGGTCGGACGCACTCCGTCGGCGGGTGGCACGATCCCGTTCGGACCGATCCCGGGCATCACGATCTCGTCGGTCCCCGGCTGCGGGAAGAACAGTTTGACGTGTTCGTCGGGCGCCATCGGTACGAAGTGGAAGCCGTCCGGATCGGTGCAGCGGAACGTCACCCGCTGCATCTGTGGGGTCAACGATTCCGACCGGATCACCTCCAGGAACCGTGGCGTGAGGTCGTACATGACCAGGTTGACATCGGTGTGGTGAGGTGCGAGCCGGGCTGTGCTCATCTCATCTCCTTCCAGAAGTGGGCGTATCGGATGTTGCCGTCCATCAGGTCATCGTGTGTGCCCACGGATACCGGGCCACCCGAGCCGTCGAGGAATACGATCTGATCTGCCGCCCGCACGGTCTGCAGGCGATGGGCGATGATCAGGCGGGTGCGTCCCTCGCCGAGATGTCCGAGCGCCTCGCGGACGGCGGACTCGTTCTCCGGGTCGAGCGCAGACGTGGCCTCGTCGAGCAGGACGACCGGGGCATCCTTCAGCAGGGCTCGGGCGATCGACACCCGTTGGCGTTCACCGCCGGACAATGCGGTGCCACGATCGCCTACCTGGGTATCCCAGCCGGCGGGAAGACGTTCCACGATCTCGTCGAGGCGGGCGAGTGTTGCGACGCGGTCGATGTCGGCGGGCGCGGCGTCGGGTTTCCCCATCGTGACATTGTCACGAATCGTGCCGTCGAACAGGTACGAGTCCTGGAAGACCACGGCCACGTGCCGCATCAGGTCGACGGTGCGCAGTTCGCGGACATCTGCGCCGCCCAGCAGGATTCGACCCGCGTCGACATCCCAGAAGCGGGCGGCCAGTCGGACGAGCGTCGTCTTGCCCGTCCCCGACGGTCCGACGACGGCACACACCCCACCGGACGGAATCCGGAACGAGACTCCGTCGACGACCGGCACATCCGCCTCGTAACCGAATCGCACGTCACAGAACTCGACGCCTGCGTCCGCGATACGGGCCGACTGGCCGGGTTCCGCCAGCGGTGGCGTCTGGAGGATCTCGCCGATCTCGTGCACCGTCTGTTCCGCGGCCCAGATGACGCTACCCGTGCGGCCGAGCGCGGCAACGGCGTCGACGATCAGCGTGGCCAACACGACCAGCGAGATCGCCACCGCCACCGAGATGGCGCCGTCCTGAAGGCGCCACCATGCCGTGCACAGGACGGCGGACACGAGCAGAGCCGTCCCGACCGAGAAGGCGGTGACACCGATGATCGCACCACGGAAGTACGACGACGACGCCCGACGAACCTGATGCAGCGCAGCGCGCAGGTCCGTGCCGGCTTCGCCGAGACGACCGTGTGCCCGCAGAACCGCCTGCTTCTGGGCGAATTCGAGAACCTGCGCGCCGATCTCCTGCGTGGCGGCCACCCGGGCGGTGTTGCCCTGGCGGTTCAGATGCGTCGCGACGCGATAGATCACGACGAGCACTCCCGCCGCGACGGCCACCACGAGTGCTGTCGGCAGGTCGACCACCGCGATCACCACCCACAGCGTTCCCGCGGTCGCGACCGCACGGACGTTCAGGGTGACGATGGCGTTGAGCATGACCGCCAGCGACTGGGTGGCGTCGTTGAGCAGTCGGTTCAACGAATCCTGCTGTGCCGGTGTGAACCATCCCAGGGGCAGTGTCATCACGTGGTCCCCGACGCGGTGATGCAGGGTCGCGACCACCTCTGTCGTCACCGAGCGCTGCGCGCGGATCGCCCAGCGCTCCAACGCGAGTGCGATGCCGCCGACGACGACGAACAGGCCGGCCCACCACCAGGCCCGCGGAAAGCGGTCGGCGAACAGGTCGACCATCAGTGGCACCACCAGCGCCAGGCAGCCGGCCTCGAGCACCGCGGCCGCGGCCACCACGCCGAGCGCTCGCGTCAGTCGCCGGCTGGCATCCGGTCCGACCACCTGACGCAGACCGGCGATCATGCCGCCCCTTCGTGACGCTCGGCTATCGCCTCGCTCCTCAGGGACCGGAGTTGGAGCGGACTTGCGACCGTTACGAACCCTTCGTGACGCTCGGCTATCGCCTCGCTCCTCAGGGACCGGAGTCGGAGCGGAGTTGCGACCGTCCCCAGGGACCGGAGTCAGAGCGGACTTGCGGCCCTCCCCCGATCCCTGAGGAGCGAGCTTGCGGCCCTCCCCCGATCCCTGAGGAGCGAGCTTGCGAGCGTCACGAAGGGTCTCCCGCGAATGATCCGTCATCGCAACGCCATCCGATCCGCCCGCCACATCCGCGCGTAATGACCGTCGGCGATGGTCAGCTCGTCGTGGGTGCCGATCTCGGCCACACGACCATGGTCGAGCACCACGATCTGGTCCGCGGAGGCGATGGTGGCGAGCCGATGCGCGATCGTGAGGACCGTCCGGCCCTCCATCAACCTGGCCAATGCATGCCCGACCGCGGCCTCGGACTCCGGGTCGGCCGCGGAGGTCGCCTCGTCGAGGACGACGACCGGGGTGTCGGCGACGAGAGCGCGAGCGATCGAGATGCGTTGGGCCTCACCGCCGGAGAAATGGGCGTCGACACCGACCACCGAGTCATACCCCCGTGGCAGACGTTCGATCCGATCGTGGATCCGTGCGGCTCGCGCGGCGGCCTCGACGGTGGCCTGGTCGGCGTCGGGTCGGGCGAGCCGGATGTTGTCCGCCACCGAGGAACGCATGAGGGTGACGTCCTGGAAGACGAACGAGACCAACCGGTAGAGGCCCGTGGGCGCGAGATCCCGGACATCGGTTTCGTTCATCCGGATCGACCCGGTGTCGACATCCCAGAACCGCGGGACGAGACGCGCGAGGGTCGACTTGCCCGAACCGGAGGCACCGACGAGAGCGGTCGTCGTCCCGGGTGCCAGGCGCAGCGAGATGTCCTGCAGCGTCGGTTCGTCCGGTGTGTATCCGAATCCGACGTGGTCGAAGGTGACCGTGACGGGCGCCGTCGGCATCCGGGGCGCCTCGTCGGGAGTGGGCAGCGGCGGGATGCCGAGTATCGCGTCGACACCGCCCAGCACGTTCCTCGCCCGGCGCCACGTCATCAACGCCATCGGCAGTGCCCACACCCCGCGCGAGACGATCCATGACAGCATCAGGAACGCGACGACATCCACCGCGTCGATGAGATCGGCCGAGACGAGCGCGGTACCACCGACGACGACGATCGAGAGGATCGACATCCACGACGCCAGCACCGACGTGACGCGTCCTCGCCGCTGCTGGTCGATCTCGCGGCGGAGATAACTGTCGGCGTAGGCGTCGGCTGCTCTGCGGAATCGATTGTTCTCGCGGTCGGCCATACCGAAGATCTTGGCGACTCCGATGCCCTGGGTCAGCTCGGTCGTCCGCGCAGACAGCTCCGCGGTCGTCTCCTCGTGTCGACGGTCCGCCTCGGATGTCATTCCCATCCTTCGCCATTCGACGGCCGAGGCGATCACCACGGGCACGGCGACGACGGCGGCCAGAATCCACGAGACCGTGAACAGATAGCCGAACGCGACGACGGTGACCGTGCTGTACCGCGCCGTGTTCGGCAGCGCCTCCCCGATCATGCCGGTCACCGCAGCGATGTCCGAGTTGACCGTCTTGCGCAGTCGCGTGACCGCTGACCCGCTGGTGAACCAGCCCAACGGAATCCGCGACACGTGATCGGTCACCTCGGTGCGCAGACGCAGTTCGATCCGCCGGCTCGCCGCGAAACTCGCCGAGTACGAGCAGGCGTGGACCACAGGGACCGCCAGGAACAGCAGCGATGCGACGACGACCGGCGTCCACGAGACCTCTCCCGTATCCGCCGGCCGCCGCACCGCGGCGACGATCGCGATGTACGCCCCGACGACCATGACCGCGCAGAGCATCTGCAGCAACATCGACGCCATCACCTGCGTCCGGACCGGACGGATGATGCGCATCAGCCCGACGGGGGCCCTTCGTGACGCGCGCTCGTTCCTCGCGGGCTCCTCAGGGACCGATGCCGCAGGCACGATCCTCGCGGGCTCCTCAGGGACCGGTGCCGCAGGCTCGTTCCTCGCGGGCTCCTCGGGGACCGAGGGGCGTGTGTGGTCAGACAATCAGGTGTCAGCTCCCCGTGGTCGGCGCGGGCAACTTGTCGAGGCCTGCCGACAGCGATTGCAGACTCTTGATGGCACCTGCGTAGGTCTCCGATGACGCATACCACGGGTACCACACGACCGGCCTTCACTGCGGGCAGGTTCTTCCACGCCTCGGAGTCGAGTACTTCCTGCATCCGCGGATACTTCAGGGATCCGTCCGGATTCACCTGGTAGACGATCACATCGGCGTCGGCCATGTCGGAGAGCCGTTCGATCGACACAATCTCCGAGGTCTTCTTCGGCGTGCCGCCGGGGAAGGTGATCCCGATGTCGTTGGCGATGTTGGTGGTGAACGAGTCGTCGTACTCACGCTGGTAGGAGTCGGCCTGCGTCGAGTTGAACACGGAGAACGCGGCGAACTTCTTCCCCGCGATACTCCCGGCGTACTTCGACTTCAGTTCGTCGGCGAGCTCGGTGTACTCGGCCTTCTGCTGATCGAACTCGTCGGTCTTGCCGGCGGCATCAGCGGCCTTCTCCCCCACCTCGCGCCATTCGGTCGGCGTGGCGGGACCCAGGCTCAGCGTCGGAGCGATCGCCTGCAGTTGTTCGTCGCTGATCGACGCCTTGTACGCCTTCTGCGGGAATCCCGAGATGATCAGATCGGGTTTCAGCGCCGCGATCTGCTCGTACGAGAGTTGCGTGCCACCACCGGCATTCGTCTTCGCCGAGCCGGTCGACAGGGTGGCGACCTCCTTGTACCGGGCGATCGCGTCGTCGTCGACGATGGTGCTCGTGTCGTAACCCGATGTGGCCCCGACGACGGCAGCATCCGCGATGAACAGCGACGGTATCACCCGCGACAGGGCGACGATGCGCTTCGGCTGCGCCGGGATCTCGAAACTGCCATTGGCGGCGGCGAAGGTGCGGGTCGCGCCCTGATCGGCCGAACTGCCTGCATCGTCCGATGCGCCGGACGAACATCCGGAGGCGACCAGTGCCGCGACCGCGACACCGGCGGCCGTCACCACTCGTAGATTTCGTCGCATGTTCTCGGTTCTCCATCTCTTTCTCAGGTGCCCGACGGTGTTCCGATCGGGCAACGTCTCGTGGCGTCTGGCCACCGGGGGCGTCGTCATGGGCGATGCCATACCTCGTCGACGATCGACACCCAGTCGCGCACCGACGCCTCGTCGAGGAGACGGGCGTGCGGGATCGGGTACTCGCCGACGCTCCGGATGTCCTGCAGGTGTGCTCGCCAGGCCTGCGAGATCGACGGCAGATCCGCCGTACGTGAGGTCGTCGATCCGATGAGAACGGCCGGAACCCCGACTGCCCCGACCGTACCGCCCGACAACATCTGCTCACATCGGGCATAGGCGTCGAACATGTCCCGGTGTTCGTCACCGTCCGGATCGTTGCCACCCGCCAGAGCAGCGCCGCCGGCCGCACTCTCGGACAGACCCAGCATTCGTCGAACCAGTTCGGCGCCGCCGATGTCGTGGGATGCACCGGTCGCAGAGCGCATCCCGCGCAAGGTCTCGGAGATCGCCTCGTCGGATGTCATCGGCCCGTCGGTGCGCGGAGTCGTCGGATATGCGTCGACGATCGTCAGCGACGACACCGGGCGATCCCGATCTGCGAGTTCCTTCGCGAGTGCGAACGCGAGATGACCACCGTAGGACCAGCCGAGCAGGTCCGGACCGGATGGACCGGCGACCCCGATGAACTCGAGCGCGTCGGCATACAGCGACGCCATCTCCGCGATGTCGTGGTATGGGACAGGTGTATCCGCCTGGGCCGGGTCACGCAGGGCGACCAGGCCCCATCCGTCCGGCAGATGGGGCAACAGCGACGCGTACGGGATGACCAGACCGAATCCCTCCGGCGGACAGACCAGTACGCGGCCGTTACGCGTCGGGGCGAACTCGACGACCAGTGGATGGCAGCCGGCCGACGACTCGTCCGCGGCCGGCGTCTGCGGCGCGTCGGCGTCGATACGCTCGGCGATCTGCCGCAAGGTGGCCCCCGACAACAGGTCCCGGACCGTGATCTGCTCTCCGCCATCGATGTCGGCCAGCCGTGACACGAGCCGCATGACGACCAGCGAGTTGCCGCCGGCATCGCGCACCGAGGACGCGACCGAGACGGACTCCAGGCCCAGCAGGTCCGCGACCAGGTCGGCGACCTGCCGCTCCGTCTCTGTCGCCGGCGGTTCGTGGTGCTCGCCGGCCACGTCGAGGGGCGGGAGTGCGCGCGTGTCGATCTTGCCGTTCACCGTGAGCGGGATGGCCGTCACCTCGCCCAGCCCGGCCGGGATCATGTAGTCGGGCAACCTGTCCCGCAGATGTGCGCGCAGATCCGCCGAATCGGTACCCGCCGTCGGATCAGACGGGACGACGTAGGCGTTCAACTGCGCTTGCCCGGTGGTCCCGGTGCGTGCGACGACCGCCGCGCGGGCGACGCTCGGATGTGTCGCGAGTGCATCGGCGATCTCACCGGGTTCGATCCGGTATCCACGGATCTTGACCTGATCGTCGCTGCGCCCGAGATAGTCCAGGGCGCCCCGGCTGTTCCAGCGGACCAGGTCGCCGGTCCGGTACATCCGCTCCCCGGCGCCCTCCTGCCCGTCCCGACCCCAGGGGCAGGCGACGAAACGTTCTGCGGTCTTGGCGGATTGGCCGAGGTAGCCGCGGGCGGTGCCCGCACCGGCGAGGTAGAGCTCGCCGACCACGCCCGGCGGCACGGGGCGCAGCCCGCGATCGAGAACGTACGCACGGGTGTTGGCGATCGGCTCGCCGAGCGTCGGGAACGGACTGTCGGCCAGATCCGCGCCGAGGGCGTTGATGGTGTACTCGGTCGGCCCGTACAGGTTGTAGGACTCGACGCCGGGCGCGTCGCGCAGCTTCTGCCACAGCGCTTCCGGTACGGCCTCGCCACCCAGGGAGACGAACACGACACCGGTGCCGTCGGCGGCCGTCGACAAGCCGGCCGGACGATCGCGGTCCAGAAGTCCGTTCTCCACGAGGACGTCGATGTAGGACGGCGTCGCATCGAATCCGTCCATCGACGTCGTGTCGTAATGGGCGAGCAGGTCGAGCGGTTCCTTGCGCATCTCCTCGTCGATGATGTGCGTGTGATGTCCGGTGAGCAGCCAGAACAGCTGTTCCCAGGAGGCGTCGAACGAGAACGACGTCGTGTGTGCGATCGCCAGCCGTCGCCCGTCCTGATGGGCGACGACGCGATCGAAGATCTTCTCCTGGTGGTTGACGTACATGTTGGTCAGCCCGCGGTAGCCGACCGCCACACCCTTCGGCCGTCCCGTGGAGCCCGAGGTGAAGATGACGTACGCGAGGTTGTCGGGGCGCACCTCGCCGCGTTCGTCGGCGGTCAGGGGTACGTCGGCGGTCGAGGAGAGTGCAGCGCGCTCGGCCTCGCCGTCCAGTTCGATCACGTCGACAACGGTCTCGTCGAGCAAGGGGCGTAGCGACGTGGTGGTCAGCACGACTGCCGGTTCCGCGACATCGAGCATGTACGCGATCCGCTCGACCGGGTGATCCGGATCGACCGGCACATAGGCGGCACCGGCGGCGAACACCGCGAACATCGACACGACCATGCGCTCGTCCCGCGGGAGCAGCAGTGCGACCCGGCTCTCCACACCCACCCCGCGCGAGATCAGCAGCCGCGCCGTGGCATGGACCTCCGAGCCGAGCTCGGCGAAGGACATTCGGCGTTCACCGGCTACCACGGCCACGGCCTCCGGGGTGCGGGCCACCTGCTGATCGAACAGATCGGCGACGGTCACCTCGGCGACGTCGCGTCCGGTGTCGTTCCAGGTGGTCAAGACCTTCCCACGCTCCGCGGCGGTGATCACGTCGAGCGAACCGACGCTCACCGTCGGTTCGGAGGCCATCTCCTCGAGAACCGATACGAAACGATCGGTGAGAGTGATGATCTCGTTGTCGTCGAGCACGTCGCCGCGATAGGCACAGCGCAGGTGGATCGTCTCGCCCGGATGCGCCGCGAAGGAGACGGGATAGTGGGTCGAATCGTCGAGGACGGTGTCGGTCACGCGGACCGGGTCGGGACCGTATCCGCGATCGGTGTCCGTCGCCGGATGATTCTGGGTGATGAACAGCGTGTCGAACAGTTGGTGCAGCCCGGTTTCCCGGGTGATGTCGACCAGGCTGAGGAAGGGGGCGTCGACGACGTCGATCTGGGCGTGCTGTTGTCGCGCCAGCAGATCGGCCACCGTGTCCCAGGGATTCAGCTCGACCCGGACGGGCACGGTGTTGAAGAGGAGTCCGACGATCTCGTCCGAGCCCGGCAGTTCTGGGGGCCGACCGCTCACGGTCGTCCCGAATACCACGTCCGATGATCCGGTGAGACGGGCCAGGGTGATTCCCCAGGCCGCGTGCAACACGGTGCTCACGGTCGTGCCTGTCGTGCGCGCCAGGGCACGCACACGGTCGGTCGTCTCGCGCGAGAGATCGCGGTGATGATCGCGCGCGGCCGACGGATCGGCCTCACGGTCGACGGCGTCGGGACGCAACAGCGTCGGCTCGGTGAGCCCGGACAGATACCGCCCCCAGGCCGCCGCCGCGGCGGGCACATCCTGCGCCGACAGCCAGGTGCAGTAGTCGCGATACGGGGTCGGGTCCGCGAGGGTCGCCCCGGTCGGGTCGTCGTAGAGGGCCAGCAGCTCCCCCAGGACCAACTGATAGGACCAGCCGTCGATCAGGATGTGCTCGAACGTGATTGCGAGGATCCAGGTGTCGTGGTCCTCCTCGACGAGCAGGAATCGGATCAGCGGTGGACGTTCTGCAGCGAACGGGCGTGCCCGTTCCTCTCGCAGGATCGCCTCGACCCCACCGCGTGTCGCGTGTTCGACCCGCAATGGGACGTCCTGTGTCCGGGGAATGACGGCCACGCTCGCATCGGCATGGGTCCAGAACCCGGCGCGCAGGTTGGGCCGGCGCCGTAGCAACTCCGCGATGGCCGACCGCATCCGCTCGACGTCGACCGGACCGCTCAGGTGCAGTTTCGCCTGCGAGGCATACAGATCAGGGACACCCTGCTCGGCCGACATCCGCAGGTGGAACAGAAGACCTTCCTGCAGGGGCGTCACCGGCAGTACATCGTCGGGCTGCCCGAAGAGGTCGGTCACCCGATGTGCGTGGGCAGGCGGAAGCTCGACAAGCGGGGCGGGGTGGGCCGAGGTCACCGCGTTCGCCGCGCCCTCGCGCACCAGCGCGCGGAATTGCGCGTCGGTCTCCACGCCGAGCCGGGCAAGGGTGTCGGCCATGACTGCGAGGTCCACCGAGGCCTCCGCGATTCCTTCGTCGCCGACGGCAGAGAGCCGTACCCGGCGCGAGCCGCCCTCGTCGGCACCGACGTGTGCCGTCACCACCAGTCGGTACCGGCCGAGTTCGGTGCTGCCGGGACCACACTCCACGTCGGTGTCGAACACCTGCAACAGGATCTCGGCGTCATCCGTCTCGTCGAACATGTCGCGGGTGTGCACGATCTCGTGCCGCAGCACGTGATACTGCCGCGCCTGTTCCGGAGAGACGCGCAGTTCGCTGATCGAGCGGTGCGCGGCGTCGGGATCGTCGATGTCGAGGTCGGTGGGGATCGCGATCGGGCATCGATGGACCAGACGTCCTGGCGTACAGGCGGCCTCGGTGTCACGGGCCGACGTCTCGAGATCGATGACGACCGTGTCCGTCCCCTCGAATCCCGCCTGATCACCGAGCATCAGCGCGAGCGCCGTCAGCATCGTGTCCACCGACGAGCGTTCGCGGACCGGACATCTCACCTCGGCCGTTCGCGTCACCGTCGTGTCCCCGGCACTGCCGGCATCGGGGAGACGGAAGGTGTCGGCGTCGGCGGTGTCCTCGATGAACTCGACCCAGAAGTCGTCGTCCAGGAGCGCATCATCGTCGACGAGATCGGCCCACGGGCGTGTCACGTCGCAGGGCTCGGGTACCGCCGGATGCGGCGCGCTGCTCACTTGGCCGGTCTGCAGGTCGGTCGCGATCGTCACGAGCACCTGTGCGGTGGTGTCCACCATCACGGGGTCGCCATAGCGCATCGACAGTCGCCCAGCGCTGACCATTCCGTTCGCATCGACGACACACTCGAGCCCAATATCGCTGCGTGACAGCGTGTCCGCCGCGTCGTCGGCGATTGTGAAGCCGCTTGCCACCGCCATCGCATGCTCGGCGTGCGCAGGCATCAGCGGATCCTGCCCGCGGACCGGTGCGTCGGCGACGACGGTTCCGGCGGGGTCGGTGTCGGTGGTCGTGGCGGTGTCCGCGGCAGCGAAGATGATCGGCGCACAGGCCAGGTAGGCCCGGCGCACCGCCCACACGGGAACGGGTTCGCCGATGGGCAGCCGGATCTCGCCGATCTGCGCCGCGAGTTCCGCGCCTGCCTCACGGTCTGCCTCGGCGATGACGTCGACGGGCTCGGCCGTGTCGGTCAGGGCACGCGTCGACAGTCCCGCGAGTTCGGCGACGGTGGTCGACGGGTCCACCGCGATGGCCGCACCGATCGCGGCGACAGTCTCCATGAGCCCGTCCATCGTGGCCTCGTCGAACAGTTCACGTGCGTAATCGACGCCGAGGAGCCACTCCCCGTCCGCGGTCTCTTCCACGCCGAAGACGAGTTCGAACTTCGCTGTGTCCGAATCCGGGATCATCCCGATGCGATCGAGGAGATCGGCCCGGTCGACCCGGCGCAGGGTGGCCGGGTAGGCGTCGAACTCGCGGCGCGCACCGGCGTCACGATAGGCGACCATCACCTGGAACAGCGGGGTCCGCCCAGTGCGGCGCGCTGCATCGTCGGGGCCGCTGACGGCGTCGACGACCGACTCGAATGGGGTGGCGCGATGTGACAGGGCCTCCAGATTGTCGTCGCGGACACGGGTCAACGCCGCGGTGGCGTCGATGGCATCCGACAGTTCGACGGTGAAGACGAGGGTGTTGACGAAGAATCCGACGACCTGCGCGAGGCGCTCGTCGTCTCGGAGCGTCGCCGGACTTCCCAGCGGTATGACATCACCGGCGCCGTAGGCCTTCAGCGCGATGCCGATGAGCAGTTCCGTCACCATCAGCGGGCTGGCGGTGTGCTCGTTGCCCCACGCGCGTAGTCCTCCGGCGATCGATGACGGTATGCGAACGCGACGGCTGGCGACCGAGTAGGTCTGTCCCGGCGCGGGAGGCGTCGTGTGTGGCAGGTCGAGCACCGACGGGCGGTCGGCGAATCGATTGCGCCAGAACCCGAGATCGCGAGAGATGAGCGAGGTCGGCTCGGTCCGGTCGCCGAGCAGCTCCCGGTGGCGACGCGCGAACTGGGCGTACGTCACCGTGCCCGGGTTCCGCGCCGGAGCCCGCCCGGCGGCGCGCAGGCGGTAGGCCTCGACGAGCCCGTCGACGACCAGCGGGAAGGAACCCTCGTCGGTCGCGATGTGATGTCCGGACACGACGAGCATGTCGCCGGACTCGGCGCGTACGAGCAACACTCGCAGCGGAGTGTCGGTGGACAGATCCATCGGTGCGGTGAGGAATTCGCGGATCGTCTCGGCCACCTCGCCGTCGGCTCCGAGTCCGCCGGACGGAGTCTGCACCCGGAACACGTCCGCGTGGTCGACCTCGTCGATGTCGAGCACCTGCTGCTGCAGTTGGGTGCCGTCCCATCGATAGACGGTGCGCAGCATCGGATGCCGCTCGATCAGGTCCCGCACGGCCAGCTGCAAGGTCGACTCATCGATCGTGCCGTCGATGTCGAAAACGGCTCCGACACGATAGGCCGAGCGGTCGTCGGACATCTGCTCGGTCAGCCAGAGTGCCTGCTGCCCATACGATGCCGGTGCGCAGGTTCCGAGCTCGTAGTCCGCCAGGTCGCCTATTGCCGGCGGAGCCGGATCGTCGATCGAGGGCTTGACCAGGATCTCGGCCAGATCGATCGGTTCGGGGTGATCGAAGATCTGCCGGATGGTCGCAGGAATCCCGAGAGCGGCCAGCCGCGCGACGAGACGGTTCGCGGACAAGGAATGTCCGCCGAGGGCGAAGAAGCTGTCGCGCGGTCCGACGGCGGGGATGCCCAGGATGTCGGCGTAGGCGTCACAGAGCAGACGGACGTCGTCGCCGACCTCGTTGTCGGAGAGATGGTCTTCGCCGTCCGGTGCGAGAAGTGCCGTCCGGTCCAGTTTGCCGTTGGGCGTCGTCGGAAGGTGATCGAGATGGACGATTGTGGCCGGGACGAGGTGCCGAGGCAGGCGATCGGCGAGTTGCCTGCGCAGGTCGGCGGCGACCGGCGGCTGTTCGGCGTCGACGGGTGTCGCGTAGGCCACCAGCACCGGTTCTCCGTCGACGAGTTCGTGTACGGCGACCGCAGCGGCGGCGACACCGGGCAGACTCGCGAGCACGCTCTCGACCTCACCGGGATCGATCCGCAGGCCGCGCAACGTGATCTGATGATCGGTGCGGCCGAGGTAGATGAGCCGGCCGTCGCGCCGGACGACGCGATCACCGGTGCGGTAGAGCCGGGTGCCCGGCTGCTGCGCCCAGGGGTCGGCGACGAAACGTGACGCGGTCTCATCGGCACGGCCGACATATCCGCGGGCCAATTGCGCACCTGCGACGTGCAGTTCGCCCGGCTCGCCGTCTCCGACAGGACGCATCCACGGATCGAGCACGCGGATGACGCTGTTGGACACCGGAGTACCGATGTCCACCGTCGAGCCGGAGTCGGAGAGGTCGGAGTAGGTGGCGTCACCGGTGACCTCGGTGGAGCCGTAGGAGTTGACGATGACCGACGGTCCCTGCGCGCGGACCCGTTCGACGACGCGCGCGGGCAGGTCCTCACCACTGAGGGTCCAGCGCCGGATCGTGGGCAGGCGCCGGGTGTCGGCGTCAGGTTCGGCATCGGCATCGGCATCCATGCGGTCGAGCATGGCGGCGGCCACCGATGGGACGGCGGTCAAAGCAGTGGCGGCGGACGCGTCGGCCAGATCCGCCAGGCGCGATGGATCGGCGATCTCGTCGTCGCCGGCGATCACGATGCGTGCCCCGGCGAGAAGTCCGTCGAGCAGCTCGGTGATGCCGTCGATGAATCCGATGGAGGACTTGGCGATACGGGTGTCGGGGGTTGCAACCCCGCGGTCGGGGTCGATAGATGTCGCTGCGTCCCACTCGCGGTCGGCCCACATCAGACGATTCGTGAGAGCCGAATGGGGCACGGCGACCAATTTGGGGTGCCCGGTGGAGCCCGAGGTGAAGATGGCGACCGCGGTGTGTGCCGGTAGCAGCCGGGAGTGTCGATCGCTGTCAGTCACCCGGTCCGACGCCGATCCGGAGAGTTCCGTGGCGATGTCATCATCGTCGAGTGCCACCACGGGGACGGTGCCGTCGACGATCGATCGGGCGGCGACCGCAGCCGAGGTCACGACGAGGCGAGGAGCCGCGACGTCGATCATCATCCGCAGTCGCGCGTCGGGCGCAGCCGGATCGACGGGCACACACACGGCCCCGGCCGCGAGGACGGCGAGCACGGCGACGGCGAGATCGTCGGTACGGGGCGGGATCACGGCGACGTGATCATCGGGTCCGACGCCGCGATCGATGAGCAGCCGGGCCAGCCGGGCCACCCGCACATCGAGTTCGTCGGCGGAGATCTCGCAGTTCGCGGTGAGCAGGGTGGGGCGTCGCCCGGTCAGGATCAGGTCGTCGAGCGTCCGGTCCTCGTTGTCGATCTCCCGCCCGGTCTCGTGGCGCCCCCCACGCCGCACCCCATCGGCGGGCAGCGTGGCGATCGGCCGCTTCCAGCAATCGGGTTCTGTTGCCGCGGAGATGAACTGGGCAAGACCTTCGGCGAGGCCCGTCAGCTCGGCGTCGTCGTAGCGCTCGGCGTCCGCATCGAACTGCAACTCGATGCAGCCGTCGGCGGTGACACGTCGTCCGGTGACGGTCAGCTCCTGAACCGGACCGCGGGCCAGCGAGCCGACGGTCGCCGTGACGTCGGCGAAACGCAGTTCGTCACCGAACGGCTTGATGTTGATCCACACCGCGGGTCGCAGCCCCTCACCGAGGCGCGCGATGTCCTCGCCGCGCAGGGTCGTGTGGCCCCGGACCTCCGCGATGGCCTCGCGCACCACGTCGAGTGCTGCGAGCGGCGTGGTCCGGGCTCCGAGTGCGAGTCGGATCGGCACCACGTTGACGGCGGTGACGGGTACGGTCAGCGCGGCCGAACCGAATCGGTTCATGATCGGGAAGCCGACCGTGACCGGGGCGCCCTCCGACGACGAGCGGCGCGACGCCACCCAGGCGCCGATCAGGGCGGTCAGCACATCACTCCAGGTCGTGCCGCTGTCTGCGGCGCGGGCGGCCATCTCGGCGGAGATCGCCGGGTCCACGGTCACTGCATGCGAACGCACCGATGTCGCGACTGTTCCGGCCCCGGGCCGCCGGGCCAGCGATGCGACGTCACCGGGCCCCCGCCCGTAGGAGTGCCAGAACGCGACATCAGCCTCGCGACGGGGCGAGGTCCGGTAGGACGCCTCCTCGTCGACGACGTCGGTGAGGGATCCGAACCAGCGATCCGGCACGGGCTCGCCTGCCGTTCGCGCCGTGTACACCTGCGCCGCACGTCTGCCCAGCAGGGTCAGTCCGTAGGCGTCGGCGACGATGTGATGGGCACGCAGGAACACGATGGCGTGATCGACGTCGACAGTGAGAATGGCTGCGGCACAACAGGGTCCGATCGACGGGTCGATCGGCAGACGACGCTCGCGGTCCATCCACTCCGCGGCGGCGGTGCGATCGGCCACGTCGACCACCTCGATGTCGGCGACGTCACCGACAGCGCGGGCCGACAGGTCCTGGGTGACGGCATCGGCGTCGACGTCGAACGTCACCGAGAGCCCCTCGGCTTCGGTGAGCGCGACCGACAGCGACTCCCGCAGGAGGTCGACGTCGACCTCTCCCCGCAGCTCCCAGGACTGCGCGACGACGAACGCGGCCGAATCGCCGACCATCTGGTGACCGAACCACATCGCCGCCTGGGCGTCGGTGGCCCGGATGCGGCGAGCGGTCGGCAGTGTCGTGGATGTCATCACCGTGGATGTGGCCGATGCGTTCAGCGCGACGCCATCTGGTCGGTGGCACCCGGGACGGGTTGGGCCGGATCGTTGCCCAGGGCGACGATGGCGTTGTCGCCGTTCACGTGCACGACCTTCGGCTGATGCGCGATGAGCTCGGTCTCGTCGAGCTGCAGGAACGACATGATGATGACCAGGTCGTCGGGGTTCACCAGATGCGCGGCGGCACCGTTGATGCAGATCACGCCGCTGTCGGCGGGACCGGTGATGACATAGGTCTCGAGGCGGGCGCCGTTGGTGATGTCGACGACCTGGACCTGCTCGCCCTCCACCAGATCGGCGGCACGCATGAGGTTCTCGTCGATCGTGATGGACCCTACGTAGTGCAGGTCGGCCTGGGTCACGGTGGCTCGGTGGATCTTTCCGTTGACAACGGTGCGCAGCATCTCAGCTCCCTGTAATCGGTCGATTCGGGCGGTTCGGGGTGCCGCCACTCACAAGCAACAAAGCCTATCGTAGAACAACCACACTTGGTAGATTCCGGTGCATGAGCGAGCATGAGACGCGTCACGACCCGGTGTTCCTGCTGTCCCGACCGGACGAGCACGTGATCGCGACCGGAACCCGCAATCGATTCGATCGGCTCGACGAGGCGCGCGAACACCTCGGTTCCGGAGGGATCCCGGGCATCGTCGGCGCCCTGCCCTTCGATCTGCGCGAACCGTGCGCTCTCACGGCGCCGATCGAACTGACCCGTCGACCCGGTCGATGGCACTGCGGCACCACCGACATCTCGGTCGACGCACAGATCACCGCGTCCCATCCCGAACCCGACCAACATGTCCGCCGGGTCGAGGATGCGGTCCGTGCGATCGCCGATCCGGCCAACGGGGTGGCCAAGATCGTGTTGGCGCGCCGGCTCGACGTGCGATCGGCAGAACCGTTGTCGCCGTGGGATCTCGCCGCCCGACTCGGCGCCCGCGACCATGACGGGAACGCATTCGCGACCGATCTCTCGCCTGCCGGGCCGCCGTTCGACGGTCGTCATCTCATCGGGTCGAGCCCCGAGGTACTGGTCCGCAAACAGGGCGACGTGGTGAGTTGCCACCCACTCGCCGGTTCTCTGCCGCGCGACCCCGATCCGATCGCGGACGCCGAGAACGGACGACGTCTCGCGTCATCACCCAAGGACCGTCGCGAACACGGCTACGTGGTCGACGCGCTGGCGGCCGCGCTGGCACCCCTGTGCGCGGATCTCGACGTGCCCACCGAACCGTCGCTCACCTCCACCCCGACGATGTGGCATCTCGGCAGTGCGATCAGCGGACACGTCGCGGATCCGGCGACCACCGCTCTCGACCTCGCCGCCGCGGTGCATCCGACGCCCGCCATCTGCGGCACACCGACCCCTGCGGCGCGCGATCACATCCTGGCAGTGGAGGGTGACCGTGGGTTCTATGCCGGGGCCGTCGGCTGGTGTGATGCGAACGGCGACGGCGAATGGATGGTGAGCATCCGGTGCGCCGACCTCGCATCCGACGGACGCGAGCTGATCACCTGGGCCGGAGGCGGAATCGTCGCCGAATCCGATCCCGCAACCGAACTCGCCGAGACCTCCGCCAAATTCCGCACCGTGCTATCCGCCCTGGACATCGCGGGTTGAGCGCTTCACCGCAGCTGCGGCCGTTCGGCGATAGGCTATTCTGAAATCGTCGTGTTTCACCAGTCAGGGAAGTCGCCACCGATGTCATCGTCCTCGTCCGAGGTTCTGACCTCCGACGACGCCATGGTCCCCGACGACCGCGAGCTCGCCGAACGGCTCCGCGGTCAGCGTCTGTCCGAGAGCCCGTGGATCGAACTGCTGCCGTGGCTGTCCGAGTATCGACGCGGTCCGGGAATCCTCGCCGACGACGAGATCGTCGTCAACGCGTGGATTCGCAGTTCGCCGTCGGACACGCTGACCGACGTCAACCACGAACGCTTCTGTCACCGCATCGCCGAGCGTTACGTCGCCGATCGTTCCGCACGACGGCTCACCGACGACTTCCCCGCCGTACGAGCCGGATCCGAGCCTCTCCCACTGCCCCGGTCGACCCGCGACGCCCTCGCGACCGAGCGCGTCGGGACCATCGCCGAACTCATGACCTTGTCGGTGGCGGACCTGATGCACTTTCCCGGAGTCGGCCCGGTGACAGTCGTGAATCTGATCGCACGGCTGGTCGCGCGATCGGGGGTCGTGCGCGAGCGCGCCACGGAGGACGTGACCCGACCGGGCACTGTCAGCGAGGACGACATACGCGCATTCGTCGCCGAACTGACCGAACGTGACCGGCTCGTCCTGTTCGACCGTGTCCTCGCCGCCCGTCCTCGGACGCAGTCCGAACTCGCCGGGATGCTGGGCACCTCGCGTGAACGGGTGACCCAGATCGACCGGAGTCTCCGGCATCGTCTGCGCGAGTTACTCGACGCCACGCCGGGCCTGCGCGACCTCGAGGCCGAGATCCTGCGCCGCACCGATCCCGTCGTCGACATCGATTCAATCACCATGGAGTTTCCGACTCTCGCCGTGGTCGTCTCCTCCCTGGGCATACCGATGTGGCACCTGCTCACGATCGGTGCACCAGACCTGCTCACCGTGGACGAGTGGATCGTGCGGGGCTCACTGAAAGAGGCCGCCGCCACCACCCGCGCCACCGTCGACTCGGTGGCGAGCCCGGAAAACGTGTCCGCACTCGCGGCGGTGGCCGATGGTCTGGGACTCTCCGTCGGCGCCACACGACAATGGCTGCGGCGCAGCGGGTATTCGTTCCTCGGTGACCACGTGATCTCCTCGACCGCCTCGACCGGCGACCTGGTCGCGGGCGTCCTGTCGACGGCGGGTGCACCCCGCACATTCGACGAGATCATCAGTGGTCTCACCGATTTCCCGCGCGCACCGTCGTCGGTGCGCAACGCGCTGGTCTCCGATGACCGGATCGTCAAGACCGACCGCAGCAGCTACGGGCTGCGTCGCTGGGGTCTGGCTCCCTACGTACCGGTACACGTCCAGATCGATCGCATCCTCACCGGGGCCGGCGGATCCGCCCGGCTCCCCGCGATTATCGAGGAGATCACCAGCACATACGACGTCACCGAGGCGAGCGTCCGCGCCTACGCCAGTGCAGGCGATTTCGTCACCACCGACGACATCGTGACTCGACGCACCCGCCCCTACACGCCGCGGAAGTCGCCCACCCGCACCCGCGGGCTCTACCGGGACGGCGGCACCGTCCACTGGTCCACCACCGTAACTGCCGCCCACCTCAAGGGTTCCGCGTTCAACGTCCCGTCTGCACTGGCCGGCATCATCGGCGTGGCGCCCGGCTCACCGGTTCAGCTTTCCACGCGGCACGGGCCGCAATCGTTCATGTGGGTGTCTGTGCAGGCACGGTCGGGCACCATCAAACGATTCCTCACCGAACTCGGCCTGGCCGAAGGGGATCCGATCCTCCTCGACTTCACCGACGCCACATTCGATGTGCGCGTCGCCGACGTCGAGCCCACCGGGTCACCGACCGCGCAGATCCTGGCGCGGCTGGGCCGACCCCGGCGGTCCCGCCTCGCGCGGAGTGCGCTGCTCGACGTCCTGCGCGAATCCCTGTGGCTGACCACCGATGCGGACGCGGATGAGATCGTCGCGACGCTACGCCGCCGCAAAGAGACCGAGCTGGCCGATCTCGTCGGCGCCACGCTCGGCTGACCCGGGCGGCCCGGACCTCAGCCCACTGACAGCAGCTCAGCCCACCGACAGCAGCGGGCCGTCGAACTGCCATTCCGGACGATCGATCACCGGGACCATCTCCAGCCGTCGGGCACCGGGGTCGATCGGCGGCGTCGCGTCGACGCACGCGCACGCGCCCCGTGCGGCGCACGCGATGATCAACAGCATCGTGCGCCGGGTGTTGAGTACGCCCCCGAGTTGCACCGAGACTCCTGGCCACAGGTCGAGTCGCCGGCCGAGGCGATCCGCCTCGGCCAGCAGGTCGTCGGTCGCCTCGACGCGGCCCGTGTCCAGATCGGACACCAGGCCGCCCCCGCCTGCGGAGAGCGGGTTCCGCGAGGTCTCCGGCGAGCTGACGTCGACCAGGGCGAACTCGTCGGCGACCCGGAACACCGGGATCGACGACTCGTCGTCGATCAGGCCGTCGATCGCGTCCTCGAGCACATCGTTGTACTCCTCGTGAGCGAGCAGGAAGTCGAGGTCGAGTTCCCGCGCCCGCTCGATCGACGAGCTGTCGCACAGGTCGACGGGAACGACGACAGCGTCGACCGCCACCAATGCGTGCCAGGTCAGGACGAATACCCATCCGGATGCGATGCCGAGGCCGACGCGTCGTCCCCTCACGACCCCGCAGGCCATCAGGTCGTCGGCGAGGAACTCGACACATTCGGCGAATCGCTCGAAGTCGACGGCATCGCCGTCGATCGTCACGGCCGGGCTGCATCCATAGCAGTCCTGCGCGTCGCTCATCAAGGAGCATGGTGTTACCAGCTGCGTCACTGTCATCCCCGTCGCGTTCACACCACCGCGGTGGTGGTGTCCGTTTCGTCGATTTCGCCCCGGTCCCCCTGACCGATGGCGGGTGTCGCTCGGTTTACTAAGGCTATCTTTACCTAAGCTCACTATCCCGACGCAACCCCCACCGGGGTCGGATGGTCGACGAACCGCTCATTCGCAGCGCCCCCTCCTGCACCGACCAACGACCCCGCGCGCGCGCGCAGACATGACGACGGTCACATTAGACTTTCCTAACTCTTACTTATGCGGTACTCATACTTGCGGGCAGAGCGCCCGGCTCGTCATCGATCACTCCTGCTCCGGGCACGGTCGGGACCCGGGGAGCTCGGTGCCGCACAAACGAGGAGGAGTGGATGACGTATAGACACAAGGCCTTTCGGGTTGCCGGTGTGACCGCAACCGCGATCGGGGCCGCGGCCGCCGCCGCCGTGGCGGGAGTCGGCTCGGCCGGAGCCGACGCCTTCGTTCGACTGCCCGGGGGAACCGTCCACGGGGAAGGCATCACGCTGAGCCGCAGCGGGGAGAGCGCGCAGGTCTCGGCGTCGATGGCCGGCAACCCGGCGTCCCGGACCGCGTGGGTGAGCGGCAATGTCACCCTGAAGGCGCCGAAACTCAAGCCCGCCAAGGCAGGACCGAGTGCGGGGCCCGCCGGCGAGTCCGAGCTCCCGGGCAGCAACGGAACCATGACGAACGGTGCGGCGGCCACCTTGTCGACCGGCTACATCGTCGGCTGCCAGGTCGACATCAAGGGGCTGTCGGGCGATCTGTCCGCCACCCTGTCCGCAGCACCGTCGGCGACGGCGAGCCTGTCGGTTCCGCTCGCGGCGGGACAGGTTGCGTTCGTGCAGCTCTCGCGGAAGGACATCGAGAAGCCGGGTACGTACAACATCGGTTACGACCGTGCACAGCTGGCCATCCAGAACTGCGGCGGCTACGCGCAGGCCCGCGCCTTCAGCACCGTCGAGACGACGGGCAAGCTGCACCAGAAGGTGAACCTGTACGGCAAGCCCTTCTCCATCGGATGACAGAGGTCGACATGAACAACATTCTCAGAACACGGCTCTCACGCAACGCATGCCGTGCCGGCGCGCTGACGATCGGCGTGCTCGCGGCGCTACCGCTGATGGATCAGGGCGTCGCCCACGCCGACACCTTCGTGCGGTTGCCGGACCAGACCGTCACCAAGAAGCTTGCCGACGGGTCCACGATCACCATCAAGCGCACCAACGAGCGCGCGCGGATCAATCCGTCCCTCGGCGGCACCCCTCTGCACCGCAACGCGTGGGTTTCCGGACGGTACGACGTGACCACGTCGGACAAGAAGGCCAAGTTCGGCATCGGCTCGGGGTACATCGTCGGCTGTCAGCTGACCTTGGGCGGCAAATCCTCGACGACGTCGACGGCCAAGCCCGGAGCCGGCTCGCCAGGCCAGGAAGTCGCCATCACCGGCACTGCACAGACCGGCGCCGCCGTCACACTGGGACCGGGCCAGGCCGCCAACTACGTCATCAACGACATCGAGTATGCGGACGCATTCGGTTCGCGGGCACACGAATCGGCGGTGAAGTTCCGTGGCGGAGAGGGCGCCGTCGCCTACACCAACGAGACGATGATGATCAACGGATGCGCGGGCTACGCGCAGGCACGGTCATACGCCAAGGTCGCGATCCAGACCGAACACACCACACAGGTCGTCTGGCTGTACGGGAAACCGTTCAGCCTGGGCTGAATCGACCTCCGGCCGAAGTCACACGGGGGACTGACATTTACGGGCGTTGTTCCCCATCTGCCTTGACCCTCCCCCATGTTGTTGACCTTTCTCACAGGCCCGGGGCCCTGCGCGGACAGCGCAGGGCCCCGGTGTTCGTGTGAGCCCGCCCGTCGGCCCTCGTCGGCGCCTCCGACGTGCATGGCATGCTGTTGAGCGCGCCCCTATAGCCCAATTGGCAGAGGCAGCGGACTTAAAATCCGCCCAGTGTCGGTTCGAGTCCGACTGGGGGCACCACATCAGCGTCGACCACCCATCAGTGCAGGTGAGACCCCTGCTCCATCCGACACGTTCGACCAAAGCCGTTGACTCGACCATCCCTGCCGTTACTGTGGTACACATCACACCGTTTGGAGGGAGTGGCATGGCAACCATCGAGATGAAGGACCTCCGCCGAAGTATCGGGCTGTTACGGCATCACATCAGCAGCCTGAAGGTGCAGTACGGGGACGTCGATGCCGTCCGACGGATGACCAACGACCTCGACCGACTGGAGATCGATCTACACGACTTCGAGCACTCGCCGCCGCCTCTGCTCAAGCCGTCGAAGCGGGAGGACGTCGTCTACGTTCCCGACAGCAAGTCAGACGAAGCCGCATGGCTCGGGGCGCAAGACGAAGGGCTGGGCTTCCACTCGCGTGAGCGAACGAAGTGAGCGCCCCCGCGACTGAGCGGGAGGCAACCGGGGTCTTCTCTCCGGGACGAGCGCGCATCCTGGCGCGCACACTTCGAGTCGACAGGTGGTGGGTGTCCCCGCTGCTGACTGTGCTCGGTCTGTCGGCGTTCGTCGTCTATGCGACGGTTCGTTCGTTCGTCCGCAGCGCCTACTGGGTTGCTGATTACCACTACCTGACGCCGTTCTATTCGCCGTGCCTGAGCGAGTCGTGCGTTCCCGGGTCAAGCCATTTCGGGACCCCGTTTCCGGAACTCCCCATGTGGATCCCGCTCGGCTTCGTCGTGCTGCCCTTCCTCCTCGGCTTCCGCCTCACCTGTTATTACTACCGCAAGGCGTACTACCGGTCGTTCTGGCTGTCGCCGCCGGCATGTGCCGTGGCCGAACCGCACAGCCGGTACAGCGGAGAGACCCGACTCCCGTTGATCCTCCAGAACGCGCATCGCTACTTCTTCTACGTGGCACTGATCGTCTCGCTGATCAACACCTACGACGCGGTGACGGCATTCCACGGCAAAGGCGGCGGTTTCGGCTTCGGGCTGGGCAACGTCATCTTGGTCGGGAACGTGATCCTGCTGTGGGTCTACACGTTGTCGTGTCACTCGTGCCGGCACGTCACCGGTGGTCGCCTGAAGCACTTCTCGGCACATCCGATCCGATACCGGATCTGGACCCAGGTCTCGAAGCTCAACACCCGACACATGCAGTACGCCTGGATCACGCTCGGGACGCTGGTGCTCACCGACTTCTACATCATGTTGGTGGCCAGCAACACGATCTCCGACCTGCGATTCGTGGGCTGATCCCGTGACCGTACCGCTCTTGTTGTCACTCAACCGATTTCACGCTGGGAGCCCTGCTGGATGACCGAACCGGAACGCCACAAGTACGACGTCGTCGTGATCGGCGCGGGCGGCGCCGGCCTACGCGCCGTCATCGAGGCCCGCGAGAAGGGCTATTCGGTCGCCGTGGTATGCAAGTCGCTGTTCGGCAAGGCGCACACCGTGATGGCCGAGGGTGGCTGCGCGGCGTCGATGGGCAACGCGAACGAGAAGGACAACTGGCAGACCCATTTCCAGGACACCATGCGCGGTGGCAAGTTCCTGAACAACTGGCGGATGGCCGAACTGCACGCCAAGGAGGCCCCTGACCGGGTCTGGGAGCTGGAAACCTATGGGGCGCTGTTCGATCGAACGCCCGACGGTCGCATCGCCCAGCGCAACTTCGGCGGCCACACCTACCCGCGGCTGGCGCACGTCGGCGACCGCACAGGTCTCGAACTGATCCGGACAATGCAGCAGAAGATCGTCTCTCTGCAGCAGGAGGATTACGCCGCCACCGGCGATTACGAGTCACGGATTCGGGTCTTCGCCGAATGCACCATCACCGAACTCCTCAAGGACGGGGATGCGATCGCCGGGGCGTTCGGGTACTGGCGCGAATCCGGTCGCTTCGTGGTGTTCGAGGCCCCCGCGGTGGTATTGGCCACCGGCGGGATCGGCAAGTCGTTCAAGGTGACATCAAACTCCTGGGAGTACACCGGAGACGGCCATGCGCTCGCGCTGCGCGCCGGTGCCAGTCTCATCAACATGGAGTTCGTCCAGTTCCACCCGACCGGGATGGTGTGGCCGCCCAGCGTCAAGGGGATCCTGGTCACCGAGGGCGTCCGAGGTGACGGTGGCGTCCTGAAGAACACCGACGGCAAGCGCTTCATGTTCGACTACATCCCCCCGGTGTTCAAGGGGCAGTACGCCGAGACCGAGGACGAGGCCGACAAGTGGCTTGCCGACAACGACAGTGCCCGCCGCACACCCGATCTCCTACCGCGCGACGAGGTTGCCCGCGCGATCAACGAGGAGGTCAAGGCCGGCCGCGGCACCGAGCACGGCGGCGTCTACCTCGACATCGCCTCGCGGATGCCCGCCGATGAGATCATCCGCCGACTGCCCTCTATGCATCACCAGTTCAAAGAGCTCGCCGACGTGGACATCACGGCCGAGCCCATGGAGGTCGGGCCCACGTGTCACTACGTGATGGGCGGGGTCGAGGTCGATCCGGACACCGGGGCCGCGCGGGTGCCCGGCCTGTTCGCGGCCGGTGAGTGCTCGGGCGGGATGCACGGCTCGAACCGGTTGGGCGGCAACTCGTTGTCCGACCTCCTCGTGTTCGGTCGACGCGCCGGACTCGGCGCCGCGTCGTATGTCGAATCGCTGAGATCGCGGCCGGAGATCTCCGCCGACGACATCGACCGCGCGGCCGCATTTGCGCTGGCTCCCTTCGACCCGCCGTCCGACAGCTCACCCGAGAATCCGTACACCCTGCACACCGATCTGCAGCAGTCCATGAACGACCTGGTGGGCATCATCCGAAAGGAAGAGGAGATCGAAGAGGCGATCGAGGTCCTCGCGGACATCCGCGGCCGGTTGGGCAACATGCAGGTCGAAGGACACCGGCAGTTCAATCCCGGATGGCACCTGGCTGTCGACCTGCGCAACATGCTGCTGGTCTGCGAATGTGTCGCCAAGGCAGCGCGGTTGCGCACCGAGAGCCGTGGCGGACACACCCGCGACGACCATCCGTCGATGGACAGCACCTGGCGCAACACACTGCTGGTGTGCACCGCCGACGAGGCGGACGAATCGCCGGTTCCCGAGGTGACGGTGGTCAAGGAGGAGCAGATCCCGATGCGACCAGAACTCCTGGAGCTCTTCGACTTCGATGAGATCGAGAAGTATTACACCGCCGACGAGATCGCCGGGCACCCCGACGCCAGGGGCGACAAGGAGAGCTGACATGGGCTACGACGCGAAGTTCCGGGTATGGCGTGGTGACACCGATTCAGGCGGCCTCGAGGACTACACCGTGCTCGCCAACGACGGCGAGGTGGTGCTCGACATCATCCATCGGTTGCAGGCCACCCAGGCTCCTGACCTGGCTGTGCGGTGGAACTGCAAGGCAGGCAAGTGCGGATCCTGCTCGGCGGAGGTGAACGGGCGGCCCAAACTGCTGTGTATGACCCGGATGTCGACGTTCAGCGAGGACGAGGTCATCACGGTCACGCCGATGCGGACATTCCCGGTGATCCGCGACCTGGTCACCGACGTCTCGTTCAACTACGCGAAAGCCCGTGAGATCCAGTCGTTCACGCCGCCGGAGGGATTAGAACCCGGTGAGTATCGAATGAAGCAGGTCGACGTCGAGCGTTCCCAGGAGTTCCGCAAGTGCATCGAGTGTTTCCTCTGTCAGGACACCTGTCATGTCGTGCGTGATCACGAGGAGAACAAGCGGAGCTTCGCCGGGCCGCGTTTCCTGATGCGCATCGCCGAGCTCGACATGCATCCGCTGGACGTCGCCGAGCGACGGAAGACGGCCCAGTCCGAGCACGGCCTGGGCCTGTGCAACATCACCAAGTGCTGCACGGACGTGTGTCCCGAGCACATCAAGATCACCGACAATGCCTTGATCCCGATGAAGGAACGGGTGGTGGATCGTCGATACGATCCGCTGGTGTGGCTGGGTAACAAACTCTTTCGGCGATAGCCGGGTCAGGAACGATGGTCATGGCGACAGCAACACTTCTCTCCTCGGACGAGCTCGCGATCCGCGTCATCTTCACCGACCCGGTGACGGACGTGGTCGGCTTCGTCCGCGACATCGTCCGCGACCGAGCACCGATCGTGTTGTCGACGGGAAAGGACACCACCGCCTACGTGGTGGCACTCGCCAACGTCAAGGAGTTCACGCTCACCGAGCACGACACCGATGCATCCCCCGTCGCCGACGACGACCCGGTGACCATCGTGACGTCGATCGCGGAGCTGGGCGGCTGACGACAGCGCACGTCCGAGGTGTCCGACCGGTGTCCGGGGGTGAAATTCGGAACGCACTGTCTTGAATATCACAGACAGCGAGTTCTACTCGCTGACCTGCACAGACGTACGATCGGGTCATGAGCGGGAAATCCGAACAACAGCACATCGACGAAGTTCGCGACCGGTTGGCGGCACGCTTCCCCGATCAGTCCTCCGACGCGGTCGCTGCCACCGTCGACGCCGCATACCGCGAGCTGGGCGACACCCGTGTGCGCGACTTCATCCCCCTGCTCGTCGAGCGCCGTGCCGGAGCCGAGCTAGCCGCGCTCGCGTACTGACGCCCGGAGGCCGTAGGCGTCCTCGAGCCGTCTTATCTGGGCTCGCACCTGATACAGCTCGTCGCGAAGGCCGGCCAACTGCTTGCTCGGCGTCCGTGGGTTCTCGAGATCCGCGACGAGCACGTCGGCGATCCGCTCGAACTCCGCGACGAACACGATCGCCTGCGCATGGTCTGAATCGTCCTGCTCGGTGCGCATGAGACTGCAATCTACGCCTACCGACATCGCTCGGCTGACCGAACCGGCACGGCGGTCCGGTTCCCGTCGTCTCACCGAGATGCCGTAAGAACAAGGCTCGATACCAAGAGACAGCGTGTCGCATTTTCTCATGCCGCTCCGTCAAAACATTTGTGACCAGTCGGTTCTGCACAGGATTGTGTGCCTGGCAAACATTCTGTGAATGGTCTCTTCGTACGAGTGATTCGCGATCAATCACTTTGTACGATCGGCGCATGGGCGTGCATGGTGGCAAACATCGGATTCGACAATCAGCGATGTCGCATTCCCGAAGCACCGTCGGCACTCGTGTGACGGTCCTCTCGGCGGTGGCCGGAGCCGTGTGCATCGCGACACTCGCACCGACGGGAACCGCATCGGCAGAGACGGTTTCGGTGGTCGACGGACTCATAGCCGACGGCATCGTCTACGACGTCACGGGCCGCGATTACGACCCGGACGCCGGGGACATCGACTTCTTCGACGACCTGCCCGGAAAGTCGACAATTGTCGTCACACCCGGCACCGACGACACCACATTGTTTCCGCGCATCAAACCGCTGATCACCAATCGGCAAGCACTGATCGTCAATTATCCGCAGTCGTTCGGCCCGATCATCGCGGGACGATCCGGAAAACCGTTCTTTCTCGCGCCGGGCTATGCCGACTCGAAGGCCACCGCCGTCGAGCAGAACCTGAAGATCATGGCGGCCTTCACGGCCGCGGGCGCGGGCAAGCCGCCGATGACGGTTTACACCGGCTATTCGCAAGGCGCCGACGCGGTCGGTGATGCAGCCGAGAAAGCGGTCGAGGACGAACTGTTCGACGTCGACAACAGTCGCGTCGTCCTCGTGTCCGATCCGCGCAGTCCGTGGGGGATCAAGGCGTGGCTGGCCGACATGCCGGTCCTGCCACAGGTGGCGGGCGTCGTCGGTATCGACTCCGACGATGCGCGGAATCCCGCGAACACCGAGGACGCCGACGTGATGTCGGTGATCATCGCCGGTGATCCGGCCGCCAACTTCCAGTGGCGATGGGATCGGCCGGTGTCGTCGCTCATCGTCGACGCCGCCGGATTCTGGACGATTCACCTGGGAAATGGGCCAGAGTCGTATGCGACGTTGGATCGCTCCGACACACCGACCATGTACAAGAGCGTCGACGGCAACACCCGTTACGCGGTCTACGACGCCGGCCATCCCCTGGCGTTGCTCACGCAATGGGCCCATGACGAACTCGGCCTGTCGTACACCGGTGACGACGTCGCCCGCTGGAATCGCGACTCCGAGGCCTTCTATCCACTGCAGCGACCCGGCGTCGACAATGCCGCGGTCAAGGTCAAGGCCACGCCGTCGGCGACGCCGGCCGGTCGATATGACGTGACCGTCCCGTCGTCGGTGGCGACGGGCGAGACCTCACGGTCGTCGGCGAGCTCCTCTGCCCCGACGTCGCAAGACCAATCGTCAACGGCCACCTCGCCCAGCGCTTCGACATCGACGACACCTCCAGGCGGGTCACCGTCGTCGGATCCGACCGAGTCCGTGCCGACGCGATCGGTGCCGACGGCGCCGGCCGGTTCGGCAACGGAAACCGCTGCATCGGAATCCTCTGCATCCGAATCCGCTGCGCCCGGATCCTCTGCGCCCGAATCGGCCGCCGGCTCGCGGTCGGGAGGCTCGGAGTCGGAAGGCTCGGAGTCGGAAGGCTCGGAGTCGGGGCCGTCGAGCGATCAGACATCAGGAGAATCGACGTCCGACGACGGAGACGGTTCTGAGTCGTCGGACTCGGGGTCGTCGGACTCGGGGTCGTCGGACTCGGGGTCGTCGGAGGGTTGACGAGCCCTTCGTGACGCTCGCAAGCTCGCTCCTCAGTGTCTGAGGCCGCCGGTGGCGGCCGTGGTGGGGAGCGAAGAGTGGATGCTGGCCACCTGGGGTCGGTGGGGGGATCATTGATGGGTGGATCGTGGCCGTCCCCGGACGCTTCCCTTGTGTCAGTGAGCCAGTTCCTCAGTGTGGGGTGCGGGGCCTACCACGGGAATCGTGGATTGTTGCTACGAGCACGCGGA
>NZ_RKME01000059.1 GCF_003797825.1 Gordonia sp. OPL2 | reverse complement strand
GGGTTGGGAGCGGTCGGAACGACTGCGGTCTGGCTCAGCGGGTGGTGCCGGTCTGTGCGATCGGGGCCGGGGTGGCGTCACGGTCGGCGATGGCCTGGGTGCGCTTGACGGCGAAGATGATCAGCGCGATCGGGATGACCCAGTTCAGCAGGACGTTGCCGGGGTGTGCGCCGGAGATGGTGTCGGCCGAGGCGAGGGCTCCGGCGACCACGTGGCAGGCCGCCATGGCGAAGATGACGCCGGACCACAGCAGGCTGATCGATCGGTTCTTGGCGCGGAAGATCGGGCTGCCCCAGTAGCGCGGGTCGACGGTCTCCCGGGCGTACTGCTCGGTGAACGGGATGGTGAAGGCCGAGATCAGCATGACGAGTCCGAGGATGACCGTGGTGGCGCCGCGCCCGTAGTCGGTGAGCCAGGTGTCGACTCCCGATCCGCCGATGAACCCGATCGCCGAGATGATCCCGAAGGTGACGGTGCCGGCGGCGTCGAGGATCTTGATCGACCGCTTCTGGGTCACGCTGTAGACGATGAGGGCCAGCGATGCTGCGAAGGCGGCGAGTCCGGCCCAGCCGACGGCGCCGGCGCCGAAGTGGGAGGCGACGAAGGAGAAGAGAAACCAGGGGGCGAGTCCGATGATCATGTCCTTGGCGTTCATGGTGTGTTCCTGTCCGGGAGTTGTTGGGGGTCGGTGGTGATGTCATCGACTCTGCTCTGATCGTCGGCGCGCAACATCCGTCGGATGACGGTGATTTTCGTGCCAGTCACGTCCGGGTGACGTCAGTGACCCCGCGGACGAGGGAATCAGACATTACGGTCGGTACATGTTCGCCATCGGAGTGATCGCCGCCGCGCTCGCCGCGATCGCGTACGGGTTGTCGACCGTGCTGCGTGCCGTCGGTGCGCGTCGTGCGTTGCAGCGATTGGATGCCGACTCGGTTGCGGGGTCGGATGTGGGGCCGTATGGAGGCTCGGATGCAGGCTCGGCGGACGGGGCCCGCTCCGGGGCGGATGTGCCGGGCGGGCCGGGGGCAGGGTCGGCGCGGTCGACGGTGGCGGCGTTCGGTGACTCGACGTTCCTGCTCGGCACCCTGCTGGTGATCCTCGGGTTCGCCGGGGGCGCTGTCGCGGCGCGATTCCTGCCGCTGTTCCTCGCGCAGACGATCGTCGCCGGGAACCTCGTCGTGACCGCGCTGCTCGGGATGGTGTGGCTCGGCAACGTGCTCGGTCGGCGCGAGTGGGTCGCCGTCGGTGTCGTCGTGGTGTCGCTGTTTCTGCTCGGGGCGTCGGCCTCCCATCAGGCCGCTCCGAGGATGGGGATGGGATTCCACTGGGCGCTGTTCGGCGTCAGCCTGGTGTTGGTGGTGACCGGGTTCGTGGTGATGCGGACGCTTCGGGACCGTGGCGCCATCTTCTGCGGGGCGTTGGCGGGTGTCATGTACGGGGCCATCGCGATCGCGGTGCGTGTGCTCGACGGCGTCAGCCCGTTCGATCCGGTCCGCCTGCTGACCGATCCGGCGGCCTGGACCATCGCGATCGCCGGTGCGACGGCGTTCTATGTGCAGACCGTTGCCCTGCAGATCGGTCCGGTGAACGCGGTGACCGCCGTACTCGTCGTCGGCGAGACCGGGGGACCCGCGATCGTCGGTGTGATGTTCCTGGGCGACAAGGCGATCGACGGTTTGCAGTGGCTGGCGGTCGTCGGGTTCGTCGGTGCCATCGTCGGCGCGACCGCCGTCGCCCTGTTCACCGGCGACGACGACGGTGCCGGGAGGACTGACACGACGCGCGTGGGTGCAGAGGAGGGTGCGGGAGGTGGGTCGG
>NZ_RKME01000058.1 GCF_003797825.1 Gordonia sp. OPL2 | reverse complement strand
TTTTCATGGAGAGTTTGATCCTGGCTCAGGACGAACGCTGGCGGCGTGCTTAACACATGCAAGTCGAACGGAAAGGCCCAGCTTGCTGGGTACTCGAGTGGCGAACGGGTGAGTAACACGTGGGTGATCTGCCCTGCACTCTGGGATAAGCCTGGGAAACTGGGTCTAATACCGGATATGACCAACTGTCGCATGGTGGTTGGTGGAAAGCTTTTGCGGTGTGGGATGGGCCCGCGGCCTATCAGCTTGTTGGTGGGGTAATGGCCTACCAAGGCGACGACGGGTAGCCGACCTGAGAGGGTGATCGGCCACACTGGGACTGAGACACGGCCCAGACTCCTACGGGAGGCAGCAGTGGGGAATATTGCACAATGGGCGGAAGCCTGATGCAGCGACGCCGCGTGAGGGATGACGGCCTTCGGGTTGTAAACCTCTTTCACCAGGGACGAAGCGTGAGTGACGGTACCTGGAGAAGAAGCACCGGCCAACTACGTGCCAGCAGCCGCGGTAATACGTAGGGTGCGAGCGTTGTCCGGAATTACTGGGCGTAAAGAGCTCGTAGGCGGTTTGTCGCGTCGTCTGTGAAATTCTGCAACTCAATTGCAGGCGTGCAGGCGATACGGGCAGACTTGAGTACTACAGGGGAGACTGGAATTCCTGGTGTAGCGGTGAAATGCGCAGATATCAGGAGGAACACCGGTGGCGAAGGCGGGTCTCTGGGTAGTAACTGACGCTGAGGAGCGAAAGCGTGGGTAGCGAACAGGATTAGATACCCTGGTAGTCCACGCCGTAAACGGTGGGTACTAGGTGTGGGTTCCTTTTCACGGGATCCGTGCCGTAGCTAACGCATTAAGTACCCCGCCTGGGGAGTACGGCCGCAAGGCTAAAACTCAAAGGAATTGACGGGGGCCCGCACAAGCGGCGGAGCATGTGGATTAATTCGATGCAACGCGAAGAACCTTACCTGGGTTTGACATACACCAGACGCGGCTAGAGATAGTCGTTCCCTTGTGGTTGGTGTACAGGTGGTGCATGGCTGTCGTCAGCTCGTGTCGTGAGATGTTGGGTTAAGTCCCGCAACGAGCGCAACCCTTGTCCTGTATTGCCAGCGGGTTATGCCGGGGACTTGCAGGAGACTGCCGGGGTCAACTCGGAGGAAGGTGGGGATGACGTCAAGTCATCATGCCCCTTATGTCCAGGGCTTCACACATGCTACAATGGCCGGTACAGAGGGCTGCGATACCGTGAGGTGGAGCGAATCCCTTAAAGCCGGTCTCAGTTCGGATCGGGGTCTGCAACTCGACCCCGTGAAGTCGGAGTCGCTAGTAATCGCAGATCAGCAACGCTGCGGTGAATACGTTCCCGGGCCTTGTACACACCGCCCGTCACGTCATGAAAGTCGGTAACACCCGAAGCCGGTGGCCTAACCCTTGTGGAGGGAGCTGTCGAAGGTGGGATCGGCGATTGGGACGAAGTCGTAACAAGGTAGCCGTACCGGAAGGTGCGGCTGGATCACCTCCTTTCTAAGGAGCACACAACATCACTCATTACGCAGCCGTTCGTGTTGCGGTGGGTGTGTGTTCGAGGGTGAAACATCGAAGAGCACGACAACGGTTCTCACATGAGGGCCTGGTTCGTGTCGCGGGTACCGCGAGGTGCCGGCGGTCGCCAACACACTATCGGGGTTCTGAGGGAACACACGTTTCTTCTGGGCCGACTGTTGCGCTGTTCTGTTGATGCGTCTTGTGATGAGACGTGGAGGATCGAGTGGGTGGTCGGTGTGTGTTGTTTGAGAAGTGCATAGTGGATGCGAGCATCTTTATTTGTAGATTTTTCTGCAATGTTTGTGGTGTCTACATTCGGTCCTCCTTGTGGGGGGTTGTTTGTAGGTGTTGTTGTAAGTGTTTAAGGGCGTTCGGTGGATGCCTTGGTACCAGGAGCCGATGAAGGACGTGGGAGGCCGCGATAGTCCTCGGGGAGTTGTCAACCGTGCTGTGATCCGAGGGTGTCCGAATGGGGAAACCCAGCACCAGTGATGTGGTGTTACCACCAGGTGAATGTATAGCCTGTGTGGGGGGAACGTGGGGAAGTGAAACATCTCAGTACCCATAGGAAGAGAAAACAATTGTGATTCCGTGAGTAGTGGCGAGCGAAAGCGGAGGAGGCTAAACCATGCGCATGTGAGACCAGGTGGGGGTTGTGCGTGTGGGGTTGTGGGGTTCATCTTCTCAGATCTACCTGTCTGGGCGTGAGTGAGAAAATCATGGGTTAGGTGAAGTGGCCTGGAATGGTCTGCCGTAGTCGGTGAGAGTCCGGTAGCTGAAAACCTGTGGTCTTGCGTGATGTTCTCCCAAGTAGCAGCGGGCTCGTGGAATCTGCTGTGAATCTGCCGGGACCACCCGGTAAGCCTGAATACTTCCTGGTGACCGATAGCGGACTAGTACCGTGAGGGAAAGGTGAAAAGTACCCCGGGAGGGGAGTGAAATAGTACCTGAAACCGGACGCTTACAATCCGTCAAAGCCTGCGAGTCGTTTGGTCGGCTGTGGGTGATGGCGTGCCTTTTGAAGAATGAGCCTGCGAGTTAGTGCTCGGTGGCAAGGTTAACCCGTGTGGGGTAGCCGTAGCGAAAGCGAGTCTGAATAGGGCGTGGAGTCGCCGGGTCTAGACCCGAAGCGGAGTGATCTACCCATGGCCAGGGTGAAGCGTCGGTAAGACGTCGTGGAGGCCCGAACCCACTTCAGTTGAAAATGGAGGGGATGAGTTGTGGGTAGGGGTGAAAGGCCAATCAAACTCCGTGATAGCTGGTTCTCCCCGAAATGCATTTAGGTGCAGCGTGGTGTGTTTCTTACTGGAGGTAGAGCTACTGGATGGCCGATGGGCCCTACTAGGTTACTGACGTCAGCCAAACTCCGAATGCCGGTAAGTGAGAGCACTGCAGTGAGACTGCGGGCGATAAGGTTCGTAGTCGAGAGGGAAACAGCCCAGATCGCCGGCTAAGGCCCCTAAGCGTGTACTAAGTGGAAAAGGATGTGGGGTCGCGAAGACAACCAGGAGGTTGGCTTAGAAGCAGCCACCCTTGAAAGAGTGCGTAATAGCTCACTGGTCAAGTGATCCTGCGCCGACAATGTAGCGGGGCTCAAGTACACCGCCGAAGCCGCGGCACTCACATAAGCCCGCCCATGATCTACGGGTTGTGGGCCAGGTGTGTGGGTGGGTAGGGGAGCGTCGTGCAGCCCTGGAAGCGCCGGAGTGATCCAGGTGTGGAGGCTGTGCGAGTGAGAATGCAGGCATGAGTAGCGAAAGCAGAGTGAGAAACTCTGCCGCCGGATGACCAAGGGTTCCTGGGCCAGGCTAATCCGCCCAGGGTGAGTCGGGACCTAAGGCGAGGCCGACAGGCGTAGTCGATGGACAACGGGTTGATATTCCCGTACCCGTGTATCCGCGTCCATGCTGAATCAGTTGTACTAACCATCCAAATGGTGATCGATCTCCTTCGGGAGACGTGAGCCGGCTGCATGGGACCTTGGCTGGTAGTAGGCAAGCGATGGGGTGACGCAGGAAGGTAGTGGGGCCAGTCAGTGGTAATACTGGTGTAAGCCTGTAGGGCGATCGGTAGGTAAATCCGCCGGTCATATGCTTGAGAGGTGATGCGTAGCCGTTGCGGCGAATTCCATGATCCTATGCTGCCGAGAAAAGCCTCTAGCGAGTTGGTACACGGCCCGTACCCCAAACCAACACAGGTGGTCAGGTAGAGAATACTAAGGCGATCGAGAGAACTGTGGTTAAGGAACTCGGCAAAATGCCCCCGTAACTTCGGGAGAAGGGGGACCCATCCTGGTGACGATCTTTTCGGTCTGAGCTGGTGTGGGTCGCAGAGACCAGAGAGAAGCGACTGTTTACTAAAAACACAGGTCCGTGCGAAGTCGTAAGACGATGTATACGGACTGACGCCTGCCCGGTGCTGGAAGGTTAAGAGGACCGGTTAATGCCCTTCGGGGTGTGAAGCTGAGAATTTAAGCCCCAGTAAACGGCGGTGGTAACTATAACCATCCTAAGGTAGCGAAATTCCTTGTCGGGTAAGTTCCGACCTGCACGAATGGCGTAACGACTTCTCTGCTGTCTCAACCACAGACTCGGCGAAATTGCAGTACGAGTAAAGATGCTCGTTACGCGCGGCAGGACGAAAAGACCCCGGGACCTTCACTATAGCTTGGTATTGGTGTTCGGTTCGGTTTGTGTAGGATAGGTGGGAGACTGTGAAACTCGCACGCCAGTGTGGGTGGAGTCGTTGTTGAAATACCACTCTGATCGTATTGGACTTCTAACCTCGGACCCTGATCGGGTTCAGGGACAGTGCCTGGTGGGTAGTTTAACTGGGGCGGTTGCCTCCCAAAATGTAACGGAGGCGCCCAAAGGTTCCCTCAGCCTGGTTGGCAATCAGGTGTTGAGTGTAAGTGCACAAGGGAGCTTGACTGTGAGACGTACATGTCGAGCAGGGACGAAAGTCGGGACTAGTGATCCGGCACCAACGTGTGGAAGTGGTGTCGCTCAACGGATAAAAGGTACCCCGGGGATAACAGGCTGATCTTCCCCAAGAGTCCATATCG
This sequence comes from Gordonia sp. OPL2, assembly GCF_003797825.1. Classification (GTDB taxonomy): domain Bacteria; phylum Actinomycetota; class Actinomycetes; order Mycobacteriales; family Mycobacteriaceae; genus Gordonia. The sequence goes on along the minus strand of NZ_RKME01000058.1, from coordinate 645 downwards.
ACGGGATGGTTTGGCACCTCGATGTCGGCTCGTCGCATCCTGGGGCTGGAGTAGGTCCCAAGGGTTGGGCTGTTCGCCCATTAAAGCGGCACGCGAGCTGGGTTTAGAACGTCGTGAGACAGTTCGGTCTCTATCCGCCGCGCGCGTCAGAAACTTGAGGAAACCTGTCCCTAGTACGAGAGGACCGGGACGGACGAACCTCTGGTGTGCCAGTTGTCCCGCCAGGGGCACTGCTGGTTAGCTACGTTCGGAAGGGATAACCGCTGAAAGCATCTAAGCGGGAAGCCTGTTCCAAGATGAGGTTTCTCACCACCTTGAGTGGTTAAGGCCCCCTACAGACCATGGGGTTGATAGGCCAGAACTGTACGCCTAGTAATAGGTTCAGGTGACTGGTACTAATCGGCCGAGGACTTACCAACAACACTCTTACCTCAAAAGCAAGAGTTCGCATCCACTATGACACTTCTGAAACAACACACAACACGAATAAACAAACCCGTTGTGTGTGGGTTTCACAAAGTTACGGCGGCCATAGCGGAGGGGAAACGCCCGGTCCCATTCCGAACCCGGAAGCTAAGCCCTCCAGCGCCAATGGTACTGCACCCTAACCAGTGTGGGAGAGTAGGACACCGCCGAACACAATTT
>NZ_RKME01000057.1 GCF_003797825.1 Gordonia sp. OPL2 | reverse complement strand
GGGTGGTGGGGTGGGCAACGGTCACGCAGCGCGCAGCGATGGGGCCGTGGGTAGGTGGGTCACTTGGCGCGCGGCGTTGCGGCCGTGGGCGGACGGTCACGCAGCGCGCAGCGATGCGGCCGTGGGCAGGCGGGTCACGCGGCCGGTGGTCGGCGACAGTGCTCGACGCACAGGCGCGCCGCGCCCGGTCCGTCGAACGCGTCGGCCGAGACGGCGCGTCCGGACACCGCGAGCAGCAGGTCGATCGCGCGGCCGCGCACCTCGGCGCCCGCGGCGTCGTCGCCGATCGTCTCGCCGGTCTCGGTGACCACGAGGCGCATCCCCCGGACGCGCTGCTTTCCGCCGCCCATCGAGACCGACGTCGCCACCTGGTGGCGCAGCGCCTCCACGACCGGCGCCGGCGGGTACCCACCGGTGATCCCGAGTGGTCGGCGGATGTCCTCACCGTGGACGAAGGCCTCCACCAGCCTCGTGGCGGGTGCCGCCGGTGGAGTCGAGGTCGCGGTGACCACGGCTCGCATCGCGTCGAGCGTGCCGGCCGGATCGGCATGCCTGTGTCTGCGGATGCCGAGCTCGTTGTCGGCGTCGAAATCGAATCGGGCGGAGATCATGCGGCGGACGAAGCCGATGCGGGTCGTCGTGGCCGAGTCGACGAGGTGTGCGAGCACATCGTGCACGTCCCACCCCGGGCACAGCGACGCGGTCGCCCAGGCGTCGGTGGGCAACCCGGACAGGTCGTCGACGAGACGGGCGCGTTCAGCATGCACGATCGGCCAGATCATGGTCCTGCTCGACGACATGTCAGATCTCCTCGGATGTCGGCAGCGCGCACGGGTTGGCGGCGCGGCGTCACGAGGGCAGACCTCGATGAACAGGGAATCTCATCGTCGGACATCTACGCTGACAGTTCCGGATGCGTGGCGGAAACCGCGCGAGGACCGACGTCGGTGAAGCGAGCCGAACAGAGGAGCTGCCGTGTCTGCGCGTCGCAAGGATGCATCACCACCGTCGACCGGCGCCACCGAGAAGGACGTGCTGGTCGGGTTTCTCGACTACCTGCGTGCGTCGGTCGCCGGAAAACTCGATGGCGTCGACGAGTCGGCGGCGCGGACTCCAGGCGTTCCGTCGGGGACCACCCTGCTGGGCCTGGTGCGACATCTGACCGCCGTCGAGGGGTTCTACTTCCTGCAGCAGAAGGTCGGCAGTTGGCCGGCGACGTTCCGGTGCACCGATCGCGACAGCGTGGCGTCGGTGGTCGCGTCCTACCGCGAGGTGATCGACCAGGCGGCGGTGATCATCGATGCCTACGACGACCTCTCGGCTGCCGCGCCCGCCCAACCGGGACGGTCGTCGGTTCCGTCGATGCGGTGGGTGCTGACCCACATGATCGAGGAGACGGGCCGTCACGCAGGCCACCTCGACATCCTCCGCGAACTGATCGACGGGCAGACCGGTCGGTGAGTGATCGACCTCGTTAGGTACGTCGCGTCGTCGCGGGATCGCAGTGGGAGCGGCCGGGGTGGCGGCGGGATCGTCGTGGGAACGGCCGGATTGTCGTGGGATCGACCGAATTGCGCGGGATCGCACTGGGAGCGGCCGGGGTTGCGCGGGGATCGCCGACGGGGTTGCGCGTCCGGGTTGTCGCCGGACGCGCCCGGCATCGTCACCTGCCGCCGCCGACCTCCTCACTCGTGACCCATTAGGGTCGCGGAGGAACGAATCGCACGAGAATGCAGCATGAGAGCGGACGCGCTGAAGCACGAGACGTCGCGCCGGATGCCGCGGAAGGGACCCCGATGACGACCGATGCGGCCAACTCTGCTCCTGAGGATCCCTATCTCTGGCTGGAGGATGTCACCGGCGACGATGCGCTCGAATGGGTGCGTGCGCACAACGAACCCACGGTCTCGGCTCTGACGTCGGGCAGTCGGTTCCCGGTCTTGGAGGCGGAGGCCCTCGAGGTCCTCGACACCGATGACCGAATCCCGTATGTGCGGCGTCGCGGCGACCATCTCTACAACTTCTGGCGCGACGCCGCCAACCCCAAGGGACTGTGGCGACGCACCACCCTGGAGTCGTATCTCACCGATGCGCCGGAGTGGGACGTGGTCATCGACGTGGATGCCCTCGCCGCGGCCGAGGATGAGAACTGGGTGTGGTCCGGGGCGACGGTGTTGCGGCCGGAGTACCGGCACGCGCTGGTGTCGCTGTCGCGCGGCGGAGCAGACGCGACCGTGGTGCGTGAGTTCGACCTGGAGACGCGCAGCTGGGTCGAGGACGGTTTCGTGCTGCCGGAGAACAAGTCGTCGATCGGGTGGATCGATCAGGACACCGTCTACGTCGGCACGGATTTCGGTGAGCAGCCCGACGGGACATCGTCGCTGACCACGTCCGGCTACCCGCGGATCACCAAGCGGTGGACGCGGGGAACGCCGCTGTCGGAGGCGGTGGAGGTCTACGCGGGTGAGGTCGACGACGTGTCGGCGGGCGCCGGTTACGACAACACCCCCGGCTACGAGCGCCACTTCGCGAGCCGCTCCACCGATTTCTTCAACGCTCTGCGGTATGAGCTCCGCGACGGTGAGCTCATCCACATCGACGTGCCGACCGATGCACACTCGGCGGTGCGCTGGGACTGGCTGTTCGTGATGCCGCGGTCGGAATGGGTGATCGGCGACCAGAGTTACGCCGCGGGCACGCTCATGGTGTTCGAGTACGAGGAGTTCCTCGCCGGCGGTCGCGTCGCGACGGTGTTGTTCGCGCCGGATGCACACACCAGTCTGAGCGACTACTCGTTCACCCGGTCGCACCTGATCCTGACCACGCTGCGCGATGTCCAGACCGAGGTGTCGACGTTGGTCATGGGCACCTGGGAGGAGATCGCGACGACCGGATTGCCGGAACTGGCAACCATATCGGTGCTCGACACCGACCCGGACGATTCCGATGAGGTCTTCTGGTCGGCGAGCTCGTTCACGACCCCGCCTAGCCTGCTGTACGGCGACTCCGGCGGTGCCGTCGAGGTGATCAAGCAGTCGCCTGCGTTCTTCGACGCCGATGACGTCGTCGCCGAACAACGATTCGCGACCTCCGACGACGGTACGGCCATCCCGTATTTCGTCGTCCGACGGTCGGATGTGCAGTCGGGACCGACACTGCTGTACGGCTATGGCGGATTCGAGAATTCGCTGACGCCGGGCTACATGGCGGTCGCCGGACGCGGTTGGGTGTCACGCGGGGGGATCTATGTGATCGCCAACATCCGCGGAGGCGGAGAGTACGGTCCCTCGTGGCACACACAGGCGCAGAAGTCCGGCCGGCATAAGGTGTACGAGGACTTCTCCAGCGTGGCCCGGGCCCTGGTGTCAGAGGGATTGACGACGCCCGAACAGCTTGGTGCGCAGGGCGGTTCGAACGGCGGATTGCTGATGGGTGTGATGCTGACCCGGTATCCGGAACTGTTCGGTGCCCTTGTCTGCCAAGTGCCGTTGATCGACATGCGGCGTTATCACCTGCTGCTCGCGGGCGCATCGTGGATGGCCGAGTACGGTGATCCCGACGATCCGGAGCAGTGGGCGTACATGGAGCCGTTCTCGCCCTATCAGAACGTTCAGCGCGACGTCGACTACCCGCATATCCTCGTGACCACGTCCACGCGTGACGACCGCGTGCACCCCGGTCACGCACGCAAACTCGTTGCGCGGCTGGAGGAGCTGGGCCACGAGGTGGCCTACTACGAGAACATCGAGGGTGGGCACGGCGGCGCGGCCGACAACAAGCAGGCGGCATTCAAGTCGGCGCTCGCCTACGAGTTCTTGTGGCGGACGCTCGCGCCGGAGTGACCCAGGCGCCCCAGCCGACGCGCGGTGGTCAGCGGGTTCCATGGCGGCGGTACATGCCGACGACGCGTGACGGGGTACCACGCCAGACCGATGAGCAGTGACGTCAGATGGCCGATCTCGGTGAAGTCGACGTCGACAAGCAGCGGCAGCGCGTACACGCCGAGGATGCCGGCGAGATAGATCCAGCGCCACGGATAGGCGATGTGATAGGTCAGGACACCCACGATCGCCGCCAGGAAGTAACTGACACCGACGTCGGTCGTGTTGATGAGCGTGGTACTCGCGGCGTCGTTGCGGATCGCCAGGCCGAGGAGGCCTTCACTGAGATACGTCGCGATGACGTGGGCACTCAGACCGACGATCACCCAACGTAGCGACCCTAGCCACCGCTCAGCCGGCCGATGAAACAGGCAGAACAGGATGAGGTAGGGCAACCAATACGCGCCGTCGATCCAGAAGAGACTGGTGACGAGGACATCGAGCGGATCGGTGCTCAGATGGTGAAGATTCGTCGAGCGTTCACCGAGAAGCCGATCGAGTTCGTGCGGGGTGAGTGTTCGTTGGACGACCGTCGTGACCAGCAGCACCGCCAGCCAGAGGAAGGTCAGCGGAGCGCTGCGCAGGTATCGCCACACTGCGACGAACCATCGACGCGGCGTGCGCGCTCGTGTGGCCTCGATCATCGGCGGCACCTCTCACCCTCGACCGACCGTGCCATCGTATGTCGGTTCGGCGCGGGCAACCGAGGTCGGACATCCGACGTGCGTCATCGGCCGTACTCAACCTTTGGCCACTGCACCGAGGTCGACATCGTCCCCGGCCGCGTCCCTGCCGCTGACCACCGGCCGTCACCATCCGGGTGAAGACGTTCGTGGCGAAACGTCGGGATCGCGGTTGATGAGGTCGCGAAGATGATCGCGCGATCACCGTGGATACGTCGTCAGCTCGTACCCGGTTCTCGGGTCGCGCCAGACGATGGTCCGGTCGGTACGCATCGTCGGAATCCACAGGCCGAAATGCTTCCGTTGATGATCGGGCAGGCAGAGCGGGATCAGGTTGTCCAGCACCGTCCAACCGCCCGCCAACGGATCGGCATGGTAGAACGGCACCAGATGATCGAGCTGGCACAGATGAGACGGCTTGGTGCACAGCGGATATCGACACGTTCTGTCCGAACACTCCACGTCGCCGCGCAGCCCCGCCGACGGCGCGTACGTCAGCGCACCCGGAGGTGGCTGGGCGAAACCTCCGTGCCCGGAGGGATCGACCGGCGGCGCCCCGCGGTCGGTGATGATCAGACCGGACGACGCCACCCGCGGTTGCCGCGGGCTGAGGACAGTCGCATGCTCGGCGAGTTCGGCGGCCTTGGCCGGGTCGATGGCACCATATCCGCGGAGCCGTGGCGGGCTTGCCCCGGTGGGATCGACGATGATCGTCAGCGGCGTGGGCTGAACCAGCTCGGAGCATTCGATGGCCGATGAGTTCGCGGCGACCGACTCTCCCGCAACGGCTTCAGCCTCGAGGCGGCCATCGACGGAGTCCTCGGACTGAGCGCGGGCAGGATCGCCGGCCGCCACACTGCGGCCGAGAGCGGCACCGTCAGCCGTACCGGCGCCAGCACCAGCATCGAGATCAGCAACGACACCCGCATCGGCGCCATCACCACCTCCGCCGCCGCCTTCCCTGCCGGCACCGGTATCGGCGGCAGTCGCCCTGGGCTCCCCCGCCCGCGAACCC
>NZ_RKME01000056.1 GCF_003797825.1 Gordonia sp. OPL2 | reverse complement strand
CCATCGAACCCCGAGACGTCGCCTAACCAAACACCGGCCAACCAGGGTCGCAACCACCGACCCCATTCCAGCATGCCCCAGGGGGTCAGCTACCCAACTCACCTCACCGAACTCTTCGGATCAGGGACCGGGTTGGGGGCGACGTTGCCTGAGGAGGGAGCCTGCGACCGTCACGAAGGCAATGAGGAACTAGAACATGTTCTAGTCCATCGTCTACCCTGTGACCATGGCAGGAACTGAGATCCCGGACACGATCGCGCTGGACTCCGTGGAGTCGTTCTCGGACGAGGTCGATGTGCTGGTCATCGGGTGTGGCGTGGCCGGTGGGAGTGCCGCGGTGGAGGCCGCGTCGGCGGGTGCGAAGGTCCTGGTCCTCGAGCGGGCCGCAGCGGCCGGCGGGACCAGCTGTATGGCCGGAGGGCACTTCTATCTGGGCGGTGGCACCGCGGTGCAGCAGGCCACCGGGCATGAGGACAGTGCCGAGGAGATGGAGAAGTACATCACCGCGGTCTCCCGTGACCCGGAGCCGGACAAGATCCACGCCTACTGCGTCGACAGCGTCGACCACTTCAACTGGCTGGAGTCCCTCGGGTTCAGCTTCGAACGCAGCTTCTATCCGGAGAAGGCCGTCATCCAGCCGCAGACCCAGGGGCTGATGTTCACCGGCAACGAGAAGGTGTGGCCGTTCAAGAACATGGCCACGCCTGCGCCGCGCGGGCACAAGGTCCCAGTGCCGGGTGACACGGGTGGCGCATCCATGGTGGTGGAGCTGCTCGTCAAACGACTCACCGAACTCGGTGCCGAGATCCGCTACGAGACCGGGGCGCGACAACTCGTCGTCGACGGGTCCGGACGCGTCGTCGGCGCGGCCTGGCGGACGCCGGGCGAGCAGGGGGTCATCCGCGCGAAGTCGGTCGTCATCGCGGCCGGCGGGTTCGTGATGAACGAGGAGATGGTCGCGCGCCATGTGCCGCACGTCGCCGAGAAGCCGTTCACCCTCGGCAGCACCTACGACGACGGGCTCGGCATCCGACTGGGCGAGTCGGTCGGCGCCGCGCTCAAGCACATGGATCAGGCGTTCGTGACCGCCCCGATCTACCCGCCGAGCATCCTGCTCACCGGCATCGTGGTGAACAACAACGGCGATCGGTTCGTCGCCGAGGACTCGTACCATTCGCGGACATCGGGATTCGTGATGGATCAACCGGATTCGGCCGCGTTCCTGATCGTCGACGAGGCACACATGGAGCGTCCGGAGGTGCCGCTGATCAACCTGATCGACGGCTGGGAGACCGTGGCGGAGATGGAGTCCGCGCTCGGCATCCCCGAGGGCCGACTGCAGAAGACCCTCGCCGACTACAACGAGAACGCCGCCCGCGGCGAGGATCCCGATTTCCACAAATCGGCCGAGTTCCTCGCGCCGCAGGACCACGGTCCGTGGGGTGCCTTCGACCTCAGCCTCGGTAAGGCGATGTACTCGTGCTTCACCATGGGCGGCATGGCGACATCGGTGGACGCGGAAGTTCTCGACGCCGACGGCGCGCCGATCGTCGGGCTCTATGCCGCCGGCGCCTGTGCGGCCAACATCGCGCAGGACGGCAAGGGATACGCAAGCGGTACGCAGCTCGGCGAGGGGTCGTACTTCGGCCGGCGCGCCGGTCGGCATGCTGCGCAGCGGTCGTCGGAGGCCGCACAAGCCTGAGGCCGCCCGACAGATCCCGTCAGCACCCGCTGGACCGGCGCCGTCGGAAGCCGCCCGCGTGAGGCTCATGCACCCACGCGGCCACCGCCGCCGACCGCCGGATCCGAAACCGAGGTATCAAGGAGTGTGACCTCGACCTCGCCCGCATCCCTCCGTCTCTGGCCGGCGGCGATCGCCGGTGTGGTCGCTGTCGGCGCCGGTCTCGCGGGTGGGGAATTGCTCGCGGTCACCGTCGATCCCAACGCCTCACCGTACGTCGCCGTCGGGTCCGCCGTCGTCGACCACAGTCCGGCGGCGGTCCGCGAGTTCGCGATCAACACCTTCGGCACGTCCGACAAGGTCGCCCTGTTCACCGGGATGACCTTCCTGATCGTGATTCTCGCCGCCGCCTGCGGTGTCGTGCAACGACGATGGCCGCCGGCCGGAACAGTGATCATCGGACTGTTCGGGGTGGTCGGCGCGCTGGCCGCGCTCGGCCGTCCGGATGCCGTGTGGACCTTTGCGATTCCGTCGGTCGGGACCGCGTTGATCGCGATCGTCGTGCTGAAGGTGCTACTGGGGATGCTGCCCGGGGCAGTATCGCCGGCCGGCACGTCGCCGCAAGACCGCGACACCATCTCCGACGACGGCGCGGGCATGTCGAGCGGGCCGGCCGTCGGCCGACGCTTCGTGCTGACCGCGGGTGGGGTGGCGGCGCTCGCGGTCGTCGTCGGCGTGATGGGACGACGCATCCTCGCCGACACGGCACGCACCGTCGCCGACCGGACGAAACTCGTTCTGCCGAAACCTCGTTCAGCTGCTCCGCCGGTGCCGCCGGCGACCGACATCGGGGTGCCGGGTGCCACCCCGTTCGTCACGTCCAACGCCGACTTCTACCGCATCGACACCGCGTTGCAGGTGCCCAATCTGACGACCGCCGACTGGTCGCTGCGCATCCACGGCATGGTCGACAACGAGATCCGCATCGGGTGGGACGAACTGCTCGCGATGCCGATGACCGAGCGGCTCGTCACCCTGACGTGCGTGTCGAACGAGGTCGGTGGAGACCTCATCGGCAACGCGCGCTGGCTGGGCGTGCCGATGTCGACGTTGCTCGAGCGCGCGGGCATCCGGCCGCAGGCGGACATGCTGCTGTCCACCAGCTCCGACGGCTGGACCTGCGGCACACCGGTCTCCGCCGTGACCGACGGACGCGATGCACTCCTGGTGGTGGGGATGAACGGCGAGCCGCTGCCACTCGAACACGGCTATCCGGTCCGGCAGGTGATCCCCGGACTCTACGGCTACGTGTCCGCGACGAAGTGGGTCGTTGACTGGGAGCTGACGCAGTTCTCGAAGGCGCGGGCCTATTGGACCTCACGCGGGTGGTCGGCGCTCGGCCCGATCAAGCTCGCCTCCCGGATCGATCGGCCCGACTCGCGATCCGAGCATCCGCGCGGTGACGTCGTCATCGCCGGCACCGCCTGGGCCCAGCACACGGGCGTGCGCGCCGTCGACGTCCGTATCGACGACGGGCCCTGGCAACCGGCCGACCTCGCGGAGCAGTACTCGACGGACACGTGGCGCCAATGGCGTTTCACCTGGGCCGCGTCCCCGGGCGAGCACACCGTCGCCTGCCGTGCGATCGATGCTGACGGTCGAACGCAGGTGGAGGATTACGCCTCGCCCGTCCCCGACGGTGCGACCGGTCTCGACACCCGGACCTACGCGATCACCTGACTCAGGCGAACCGGATCCCTGGACACCAGACTAGACAAGTGTCCATTGTTGGTGGAACATGTTCCGTCAAGGGATAAGTGAGCAATCTGACTGCATCGACCCTGGCAGATGAGGTCATGCTATGTTCGTCGCACGTTTTTTGTGAGCCGGATGACAATGCACCGTTCCGGCCCATCGCACCGCGATCCGACTGCGATGGAAGGCGACCGCTGGGTCCGGTCTGCCAGGTGCGTACCTGACCATGAACTAAGGGTGAGAACTATGAGTGTGGGTGTCGTGCGCGAATCCGCCCAGGGAGAGCGTCGGGTGGCGTTGGTCCCGAAAGTGGTGGGTTCGCTGGTCGGAAAGGGTGTCCCGGTCGTCGTCGAGTCGGGCGCCGGTCTGGAGGCGTTGATCCCGGATGAGCAGTATGTGGAGGCCGGCGCCACGATCGGTGATCCGTATTCGGCGGATGTGGTGGTGCGGGTTGCGCCGCCGACCGATGACGAGATCGGCAAGCTGCGCAACGGCCAGAAGCTGATCGGTTTCCTGGCACCGCGTAACGCCGACAACCAGATCGGCGCGCTCAAGGCTGCGGGTGTGGAGGCGTACGCGGTGGAGGCGATCCCGCGTATCTCGCGTGCGCAGGTGATGGATGCGTTGAGTTCGCAGGCCAATGTGTCGGGCTACAAGTCGGTGATCGTGGCGGCGGATCTGTCGACCCGGTACTTCCCGATGATGACCACGGCGGCGGGCACGGTGAAGCCGGCGACGGTGTTGGTGCTCGGTGTGGGTGTGGCCGGTCTGCAGGCGTTGGCCACGGCCAAGCGCCTGGGCGGTCGCACGACGGGGTATGACGTGCGTCCGGAGGTGGCCGAGCAGGTGCGTTCGGTCGGGGCGCAGTGGCTGGATCTGGGTATCGACGCCGCCGGTGAGGGTGGGTATGCCCGCGAGCTGACCGACGATGAGCGTGCCCAGCAGCAGCAGGCGCTCGAGGATGCCATCAAGGGTTTCGACGTGGTCATCACGACGGCGCTGGTGCCGGGGCGCCCGGCGCCGCGGTTGGTGACCGCGGCGGCGGTCGAGGGGATGAAGGCCGGCAGTGTGGTGGTCGATCTGGCCGGGGAGACCGGTGGCAACTGCGAGTTGACCGAGCCCGGACAGACCGTGGTCAAGCACGACGTGACGATCACCTCGCCGCTGAATCTGCCCGCGACGATGCCCGAGCATGCCAGCGAACTGTATTCGAAGAACCTGTTGGCGCTGTTGGAGTTGATGCTCGACGACAACGGTGATCTCACACCGGATTTCGACGATGAGGTGCTCGCCGGGGCGTGCGTCACCCGTGACAAAGAGGCGGTGGCCTGATGTACAACGAACTCCTCGCGAACGTGGCGATCCTGGTGTTGGCCGGGTTCGTGGGCTTCGCGGTGATCTCCAAGGTCCCCAACACGCTGCACACGCCGCTGATGTCGGGTACCAACGCCATCCACGGCATCGTCGTTCTCGGCGCGCTCGTGGTGTTGGGTTCGCTGCCGGCGGACGCGAATTGGGGTGTGCGCATCATTGCGTTCGTCGCTCTCGTGTTCGGAACGCTCAACGTGGTCGGCGGTTTCGCGGTCACCGACCGCATGCTGGGCATGTTCAAGGGTAAGAAAGAGGCCGCCAAGTGACTACGTCTGTGCTGCATGTGGCGGCTGATTCGGCCGGGCAGGTGTCCGAGGGTCTCGGGTATGGCGTGACCGTCCTCTACATCGTGGCGTTCTCGCTGTTCATCTACGGTTTGATGGGGTTGACCGGCCCGAAGACGGCGGTGCGCGGCAACTGGATCGCCGCAACCGGTATGGGTATCGCGATCGTCGCGACGCTGCTCGGGGTGTACAACAACGCCGGTGATGCCGGAGTGCCGTCGATCAACTGGGTGTTGATCGTCGTCGGTCTGTTGCTGGGTGTGGTGCTGGGTATCCCGCCGGCGCTGAAGACGAAGATGACCGCGATGCCGCAGTTGGTGGCGCTGTTCAACGGTGTCGGTGGCGGTACGGTCGCGTTGATCGCGTGGGCGGAGTACATCGAGACCGACGGGTTCACCGCGGTCGGGGAAACCCCGGACGTGCATGTGATCGTCGGATCGCTGTTCGCCGCGATCATCGGGTCGGTGTCGTTCTGGGGTTCGTTGGTGGCATTCGCCAAGCTGCAGGAGATCATGCCCAAGGGGTTGGAGAAGACGTTCGTCTCCAACGCCAAGCTGTTCCAGTTCGCCAACATCGTCCTCGCGGTGGTGGCGGTCGTGGTCGCGATCATCATCGGCGTCTCGGCGGATTCGACCGACGCCACGCCGTGGTTCTGGATCGTGCTGCTGCTGGTGGCGGCCGGGGTGATGGGTCTGTTCGTGGTGTTCCCGATCGGTGGCGCCGACATGCCCGTGGTGATCTCGCTGCTCAACGCGTTGACCGGTCTGTCGGCCGCGGCGGCAGGTCTGGCGCTGAACAACCAGGCGATGATCGTGGCCGGCATGATCGTCGGCGCGTCGGGTTCGATCCTGACCAACCTGATGGCCAAGGCGATGAACCGGTCGATCCCGGCGATCGTGTTCGGCTCCTTCAGTGGTGGCGACGATGCCGGTGCCGGCGGCCCGGGAGCGGCCGGTGGCACGGTGAAGGCGACCTCGGCCGCCGATGCCGCGATCCAGATGGCGTATGCCAATCAGGTGATCGTGGTGCCCGGGTACGGCTTGGCGGTTGCGCAGGCCCAGCACGCGGTCAAGGAGATGGCGGCGCTGCTCGAGGGCAAGGGTGTCGAGGTCAAGTACGCGATCCATCCGGTCGCAGGCCGGATGCCCGGACACATGAATGTGCTGCTGGCCGAGGCCGATGTCGCCTATGACGCGATGAAGGAGATGGACGACATCAACGGTGAATTCAACCGCACCGATGTCGCGATCGTCATCGGCGCCAACGACGTCACCAACCCGGCCGCCCGTAACGATCCGAGCAGCCCGATCCACGGCATGCCGATCCTCAACGTCGACGAGGCACGTTCGGTCATCGTGCTCAAACGGTCGATGAGCTCCGGGTACGCGGGCATCGAGAACCCGCTGTTCTACGGCGACGGCACCAGCATGCTCTTCGGCGACGCCAAGAAGAGCGTCGACAGCGTCATCGAAGAACTCAAGGCGCTGTAACGGACTGCGGCTCCCCGGGTGTCACGACAGATACCCGCACTTGGTCAATCCACCTTGGTTCACACGGTATTTGTCAACCTGTCTGAGACAGGACCTGGTTCTGTTTCTGTTTGTTGTTGATGCCGACGATGCTGGGGACTTCAGGTGCCCGGGGTGGGTGCCGGTAGCGCTGCGGGTTGGCTGCGTAGAGG